>NZ_JCALCD010000005.1:0-476311 GCF_059812165.1 Mycobacterium sp. NGS69 | reverse complement strand
ATAACAGCTGGACCGTAATTAATGACTCAGGACACTAGCGGCGCCGGGGCGGGACGCAGTGCGCGCGTGAAGATCACGTTCACCTGACGCATCGCCACGCTGTAGGGCCACCAGGCCAGCCGCTTGAACGCGTACAGCGCACGGATGTCCGGCGACGTGTAGATCAGGTAGCGGTTCTTCGCGACCCCGGCCAGGATCTTCTCGGCGGCCCTTTCCGGCGACACCGCGTGACCGCTGAAGCGGTCCACCCAGCGGGCGACCCGGGGGTCCTCGCGGTCGACTCCGGCGATCTCGACCGTGTCGACCAACGGGGTCTTCACCGCGCCCGGCACCACGACCGACACCCCGATGTGGTGTCGCGCCAGGTCGAAACGCAACACCTCGGACAGGCCGCGCAAGCCGAACTTGCTCGCGCTGTAGGCCGCGTGCCACGGCAGGGCCACCAGCCCCGCGGCCGACGACACGTTGACCACATGCCCGCCCCGGCCGGCCGCCAGCATCGGGGGAACGAACGCCTCGATGACGTGGATCGGACCCATCAGGTTGATCGCGATCATCTTGCGCCACTGCTCGTGGGTCAGTCGGTCGACCGTGCCCCACGCCGACACGCCGGCGATGTTCAGCACGACGTCCATGGGCGAATGCCCGGCGTGGATGTCGGCGGCGAACGCCGCCACCTGGTCGTAGTCGGCGATGTCGAGCGTGCGGTGCACGGGCACTTCAGCGCCCAGCGCCCGGGCGTCGGCCACGGTCGATTCCAGGCCGTCCGAATTGCGGTCGGTCAGATAGAGTTCGGCGCCCTGCACGGCCAACCGCAGCGCGGTCGCGCGCCCGATCCCGCTGGCCGCGCCGGTGACCAGGCACCGCTTCCCCGCGAAATACCGCCCCGTCGTCCGCAGCCCCATGGCCGTGACCCTACCGCGTTACTTCGGGCCGCCACCCCAGAGCGAATTGAGCCACAGCTGCTCGAGCACCCGCACCCGTCGCTCCATGTCGTCCTGGTGACCCTGGCGTCCGGCGAGCAGCGGGTCGCCGCTCAGCGTCAGGGAGGTGGTGCCGGCCAGGGTGCGCACCAGCGCCGGGACGTCGTCGCTGATCGGGTTGGCGGTCCCCGCCTTGATCTCCGCCTCGACGATCGCGGTGATCTGGCCCAGCACGCCCTCGAACTGCCGCTCGAGAAGCTCGCGAATCTGAATGTCGGTGTGGCGGGCCAAGTTACAGGCCGCCATCACCGGGTCGTTGTGCGCGTAGACCACGGCGGCGCTGCGGACCATCCGCTTGGCGAACTGCTCCGGCGACTCGCCGGGCTGGCGGGGCGCGAAGTATTGGGTGAGCTCTTCGAGTTCCTCGGCGGCCTCGGCCATGATCTGGGCGAGCACCGCGTACTTGGAGTCGAAGTAGAAGTAGAAGCCGGATCGGGCCACCCCGGCGCGCAGGCTGATGGTGCTGACGGACAGTTCCGCGAACGGCTTCTCCTCGAGCAGGTCGCGCACCGCCTGCATGATCGCCTGCCGGTGCTTGTCGCCGCGCCGGCGAATGGCCGGTTCGCCCGGGTCCGCGTCGGCGTGGGTGCTCACGTCATCGACCTTGCACCACGCCGCGGCAAAAGCAAACTTGACAGCCGTCAAGTTTTTCCCGAAGGTTATGAATCAGTGACCGCTGTCACCCGCCCCGGGCCCGCAAAGGAGCGTCTATGGCCGCCACTGTCAGCACCCCGCACTACCTGCTCGATCAGGCGCGGCGCCGGTTGACCCCGTCGTTCAACAACTTCCCGGGCATGGGCCTCGTCGAACGCAGGCTGCTGAACACCCAATTCCCGGAGCACAAGCTCGCCGATCCGCCGCCGGACAGCGGGCTCAAGCCGGTGCTCGGCGACGCGGGCCTGCCGGTCCTCGGGCACATCATCGAGATGTTGCGCGGCGGACCGGACTATCTGATGTTCCTGTATCAGACCAAGGGCCCGGTCGTCTTCGGTGACTCGCCGGTGCTGCCGGGCGTCGCGGCGCTGGGCCCGGACGCGGCGCAGGTCATCTACTCCAACCGCAACAAGGACTACTCGCAGCAGGGCTGGGTGCCGGTGATCGGCCCGTTCTTCCACCGCGGGCTGATGCTGCTCGACTTCGAAGAGCACATGTTTCACCGGCGGATCATGCAGGAGGCGTTCGTCCGGTCCCGGCTGGTCTCCTACGTCGAGCAGATGGACAAGGTGATAACCCAGACGGTCGCCGACGACTGGGTTGTCAACGACGCGCGCTTCCTGCTCTACCCGGCGATGAAGGAGCTGACGCTCGACATCGCCTCGATGGTGTTCATGGGGCACGAGCCGGGCACCGACCGCGAGCTGGTGACCAAGGTGAACAGGGCATTCACGGTCACCACCCGCGCCGGGAACGCGATCATCCGCACCGGTGTCCCGCCGTTCACCTGGTGGCGCGGCCTGAAGGCGCGCGAACTGCTGGAGAACTACTTCCGCGAGCGCGTCAAGGAACAGCGCGGCAAGGACGGCAACGACCTGCTGTCCGTGTTGTGCCAGACCGAGGACGAGGACGGCAACAAGTTCTCCGACGAGGACATCGTCAACCACATGATCTTCCTGATGATGGCCGCGCACGACACGTCGACGTCGACCGCCACGACGATGGTCTACCAGCTGGCCGCCCACCCGGAATGGCAGGAGCGCTGCCGCGACGAGTCGGACCGCCTGATCGGCGACGGGCCGCTCGACATCGACTCCCTGGAGAAGCTCGAGTCGCTGGACCTGGTGATGAACGAATCGATTCGGCTGGTGACTCCGGTGCAGTGGGCCATGCGTCAGACCGTGCGCGACACCGACCTGCTGGGCTACTACATCCCCAAGGGCACCAACGTCATCGCGTATCCCGGGATGAACCACCGGCTGCCGGAACTGTGGACGGACCCGCTGAAGTTCGACCCGGACCGGTTCACCGAGCCGCGCAGCGAGCACAAGCGGCACCGCTATGGGTGGACTCCGTTCGGCGGCGGCGCGCACAAGTGCATCGGAATGGTGTTCGGGCAGTTGGAGATCAAGTCGATCCTGCACCGCCTGCTGCGCCGCTACCGGCTCGAGCTGCCCCGCCCGGGATACCAGGCCGAGTGGGACTACGGCGGCATGCCGGTGCCCAAGGACGGCATGCCGATCGTGCTGCGCCCGCTCTAGTCCGTTCTGCCCCGCCACCAGACGCAGAATCGCACTGCGCACGCCGCAAACGTGCGATTCTGCGTCTGCTCGGCACAGTCAGGCCAGCAGCCGGTTGGCGCACGCGATCACCGCGCGCAGCGCCGACTGGGTCGGATCCTCCGAGAGGCCCATCGCCCACTCGGCGCGAATCCCGTCGCTGCCGCGGATAAACGTGGCCGTGTCCGCGCCGCAGCGGATCTGGTGAAACCGCAGCATCTCCACCGTGATCCCGCGCTGGTGCAGCATCTCGGTGAGGGCGGCGATCGGACCGCTGGCGGCGGCGGTGGACGCGCTGATGTGGTCGCCGACGGCGATCATCGCCCGAAAATTGCGGGCCTGCGGGCCGAGCCGCCCCGCGGGTCGCTCGGCGTCGGTGCAGGCCCAGTGCCCCAATCGCAGCGGGCCGACGGTGCGACCGTAGGTGGCGACGAACGCCTCCCACGACATCGCGTCGGCCTCCTCGCGCAGCCCGCGCGGCAAGGCTGCGCCGAAGTGGGCGCCGGAGGGGGCGAGAGATTTGGTAAGAGCCACGGTTTCGGTCTTCTCTGATCAGCAGGAGCGACCGACGGTAGTAGCTTCCGACCCACAGCGGGGGGTCGGTCTGGGATCAGACCCCGCTGCGGGTGCTGGCTACTACGGCACGCTGATGAAGACGCACGAGCGCCGACACTAGACGCCTCCGGCACACAATTGCAAATCCATTTCGCACGGCGGGCTAAAGCCTTGCCGCACAAATGCTTCCTATCCGTTCGGCCCGGACGACGCGTCGACCCGCAGATAGGCCTGGATCGTCGTCCCGGTGGGCGTGGTGTGCGTGCGGACCAGGTCCGATATGGCGTTGACCAGATACAGCCCGCGACTGGCCGGGCCGCTCGGGCCGGGATCCAGGCGCCCCACCAGCGGGTCGCCCAGCCGTCCGGTGTCGCGCGCCTCGCAGACCAGATGCTCGTCCTCGCGCCAGAAGGCCAGGCGGCAGGCCCCGTCGGTGTACATCAGGCTGTTGCTGGCCAGCTCCGTGGCGATCAGTTGCAAGTCCTCGATGCCGTCCGGCGACATCCCCACCCAGCCGGCGTAGTTGACGGCGAACGAGCGGGCGGGCCGCAGGTCCGCCGACTTCCTGACCATGTACGTGACGGCGCCCGCCTTGGCGGCGAGCGGTTGGTTGCACCGATCCAGGACGTCGTCGGGCGCGTATTCGGCGCTGCGCTGCAGCGCGCCGTGGCTCCACAGTAAGGGGTGCGTCGCACGGGCGTCCGCCAGCACTTCGTCTCCCAGCACGCTCGCGTCGTACAGGCACAACCCGGTCGCCGGGTATCCCTCGAGGGCCGAGTTGACCAGCGCCTCGTGTTCGGAGCAGGCGACGATTTCCTCGTCGGTGCGTTCCGGCCAGGCCAGCTCGCTCACGATTCGCACCCGCCGACCCCGGTGCTCGTCGATGAAGGAACCCTCCATGGCCATGAATCGGCTCGGGTTTCGGCCGATCTCGGCGATGTCGACCATCCGCAGTTCCGCGGCGAAGCCGCCGTCGGGTCCGGGCAACGCCTCGCTCAGCGCGTCCAGCTTGTCGCCGGGCACCGCCACCAAAACGGCCTCGTCCAGCGTCAACCCGTCGACGATGAAGCGAACCACAAAGTCCCGGTACTCCCCTTGCGAACGGTAAAGCAGCCCGGAATGAACGAAACCCGATTGAGCGGCTTGCGTTCCCCCCACGCCCCCCGTCACCCTTGCGCGCTCGCTTTCGATCACAAGTGCCAACCCCCTGCCGGACCGGCCGTACGTCACTTCCCATTTCAGTACCCCAGAAGGCCGTTCGGTATGCCGACGACCGCGTCACAGCCGGGCGGCTATAGCCACCAGGAGGCGGCGGCGTCCAGGTGCCGACGGATGCGGTAGCGGGCGAGGCTGTCGTCGCCGTCTTCGATCGCCTGCAGAATCCGCAGATGAGCGTGCTCGACGGCGTCGACGTCGGTCCAGGACGGCTCCGTCGGCGCGGTACTGGTCCAGTGCCGGCGAAACAACTCGATGATGATGCGCAGGAACAGGTCCAGCAGCGCGTTGCCGGCCAGTTGCGCCAATCCGAGGTGGAACCGGACCTCCTCGGCGACCGCCTTCCGCACGTCGCCGGCGTGGGGGCCCGGTCGGGTTGCCAAAAACGCCGCCACCTCGGACTCGCTGCGCCGCTTGACGATCCTGGCGACGTTGTCGATCTCGATGGCATCGCGCACGCAGCGCAGGTCTTCCCGCGTCGGCCCGCGGTATTGCAGGTACAGCGCGATGGTGTCGATGCTGGCCTGGGCGTGCGGTTCGGTGACGATCAATCCGCCGCCGGGCCCGCGGCGCATCCGCGCCACCGAGTGATATTCGAGCAGCCGCACCGCTTCCCGGAACACCGCGCGGCTGACGCGGTAGCGCTCCAGCAGGGCGGTCTCCGTTCCGAATACCGAGCCGACTTGCCAGCCGTCGGCCGCGATCTCGTCGCCGATGGTGGCGGCCAGCATCTCGGCGAGCTTGCCGTGCGGCGCGTCACCGTCGACGGCCCGCAGCCGGCGCACCCCCCGCGCCCGGGTCCCCTCGCCGGGGTAATGCCGCTGCAGCCAGGCGGTCACCGCTTCGACGTGTCGTTCGGAAAGCGTCTTGGCCCGCGCCGCGTCGCCGGCGGTGACGGCCGCGACGAGTCGGGAGTGGTCCCTGTTCATGTGCTCGACGGCCTCGATGGCCTCGGTCGCCGAGCCGGCCTGCGACTGCAGGGCGTATCGCGTGGTGAGCCGCATCAGGATGTCGATGAACAATTGCAGGACCGGGCTTTTCGATTGCTCCGCCAGCGCGATGTGGAACTCGTCGCGCGGCGCCGGAAGGCCCGGCCGCCACTGCTCCTCCGCCCGCAACACCGCGCGTAGCCGGTCGATGCCGGCTTCGTCGATGCGCTCCGCCGCAAGGGAGGCGGCCAGCGGCTCGAGCACCAGACGCGCGTTGAGCAGGTCGACCAGCGTGATGCCGAGGTACTCGAGGTAGATCACCACGGCGCGGGTGGCGGGGCCGGCATCCGGCCGGCAGATCAGCAGCCCGCCGCCCGGTCCGCGGCGCATCCGGGCGACCTGGTGGTGTTCGACCAGGCGAACGGCCTCCCGCAGCACTGATCGACTCACGCCGTACCGCTGTTGCAGGGCGTGTTCGGAGCCCAGCGATTCGCCGACGGTCCAGCCGCGGCGGACTATGTCCGCCTCGATTTGGCGGGCAATCTGCGCGGCGAGTTTGTCCGCGGGGCTCCAATCGCGCTGTGCCACGAGCTATCTCAACAAGTGAGCAACATGCATCCGGCGACGGGTCCACCGCCCACGGAAACCACGCCGACCTCGGGGCGTTTCGACACCTGGCGCTCCCCCGCTTCGCCGCGCAGCTGCAGGCACCCTTCGTGCAAAGCCCAGTAGCCGTGCATGCGCCCCGCCGACAGCTGGCCGCCGTAGGTGTTCAGCGGCAGTTGGCCGTCGCGGGCGATCCGCGCTCCGCCCTCGACGAACGGCCCGGCCTCGCCGTCGCCGCATACCCCCAGCGCCTCCAGCCAGGCGAGGGTGAGAAACGTGAAGCCGTCGTACAACTCGGCCAGCTCCAGGTCGGCGGGCGTCAACTGGGTGCGCGACCACATCTGCGCGGTCGCGTCGGACATCGCCATCTTCGGGTAGTCGTCGCGGTGGAACCAGCCGCCGGCGCCGTCGGATCCGCCGATCGCCTCCACCGCCACGGCGCGGTGCGGGCAGTCGCGGGCGTACTCCGCGTTCGACACCACCACCGCGATCGAGCCGTCGATGGGAACGTCGCAGTCCAGCAGGCCGAACGGCGTCGACACCGGTCGCGCCCCCAGGTAGTCGGCCATGGTCATCGGTTCGCGGTATACCGCAAGGGGATTCAGCGCGGCGTTGCGTCTGCCGTTGAGCGCCAGCCAGCCCAGCTGTTCCTTGGTGGTTCCGTACAGCTCCATGTGGCGGCGGCAGTTCAGCGCCAGCCAGTTCGCGGCGGAATAGGCGTGGGCGGCAACCAGGTCGTTGACGTCGTCCATCGCGCCGACGGCCGGCTTCGGTGCGCCTTCGGGCGTCTCGAACATCCGCGCCAGCGCGGGCGCGGGCGCGTTTTCCTCCCGCTTGACCGGGACCGTCCCGCCGAGCATTTGTATCGTCCGGTAGACCACGACGTGGCGTGCGCGCCGTTCGGCGACCGCCCGGCAGGCCGACATCACCGGGCTCAGCAGGCCGCCGGTGCCGAAGCCGGCCCCGCAGTCGGCCGCCTCGATCCGCAGTTCGGCGTTGACGTCGGCGGCCGGCGTGTCGCCGAGGGTGGCGATCCCGTCGACGTCGGCCGGCGCGAGGCCGGCATCCGCGATGGCGGCGCGCACCGCCTCCATGGTCAGCTCCAGGCCCGGGATCCCGGTGCGACGGCCGATTCGCGAGATGCCGAGCCCGGAAATGATCGCGTCTTTTTCGAAGTAGGTCATGTGCACCATCCGTCCAACCAACCTGCCGCCCACGCCGAACGAATAGAGTGTACTGTATTGGCCGTGTCAGGCGAGTTGCTCATCGAACACTGCGACGCGTGCGCGCGCTGGGTCCACCCGGCGGCCGGCGCATGCCGGGATTGCGGCGGACCGCTGGTGGCGCGGCCGGTTTCGGGGCGCGGCACGGTGTTCACCTACACGGTGAACCACCACCCGTATAACCCGGAGATCCCGACGCCCTACGTGATCGCGATCGTCGAGCTTGCCGAACAGAGCGGGCTGCGGCTGGCCGCCAACATCGTTGGCTGCGAACCGGATTCGGTGACGTGCGGGATGCCCGTCGCCGTCCAGCCCGAGAAGGGCAGCGGCGGAGCGCCGCAATTCGCGCCGGCCCCATAAGCGCGAGCAGACGCAGAATCGCATGAATTCGGCGCGCTCAGTGCGATTCTGCGTCTGCTCGGCGACAGAACCCAGCTAGTTGATCAGCGGGTCGCGCGGCATGCCCAGGATCCGCTCGGCGATCTGATTGCGGGTCACCTCCGAGGTGCCGCCGGCGATCGACATGCCGCGCGCGCCCATGATCATGCGGGCCGCCAGGGCGCCCGGCCCGTCGGCCAGCGCGACCTCGGGACCCAGCAGAGCGGCCGAGATCGCGGCGCCCTCGACCATGTGCTCAGCCAGCTTCAGCTTGGTGACGTTGCCCTCCGGGCCCGGGCCCGCCCCCTCGACGCTGCGCGCGACGCGGCGCAGGTTCAACAGCCGCAGCGCGTGATCGTCGGCCAGGTAGTTGCCCACGCGAATCTTGGCCCCCGCCAACTGATCCGGCCGCTGCTTGGCCAGATCGATCAGCATCTGGCCCAGGCCCTCGTAGAACGACCCACTGCCGCCGATGCTCACGCGTTCGTTGCCGAGCGTGGCCCGGGCGACGGTCCATCCGGTGTTGGGCGCGCCGACGACGTCCTCGTCGGGGACGAACAGGTCGTTGAAGAACACCTCGTTGAAATCCGAGCCGCCGGTGATCTGCCGCAACGGCCGCACCTCGACTTCCGGGGCGTTCATGTCGACGATCACCGTGGTGATGCCGGCGTGCTTGGGCGCGTCCGGGTCGGTGCGCACGGTGGCCAGGCCCCGCGCGCAGTAGTGCGCGCCGCTGGTCCACACCTTCTGCCCGTTGATCTTCCAGCCGCCGTCGACCCGGGTGGCGCGGGTCTTGATGGACGCCGCGTCCGATCCCGCGTCCGGCTCGGAGAACAGCTGGCACCAGACCTCGTCCTTGCGCAGCGCCTTCTCCACGAATCGTTCGATCTGCCAAGGCGTCCCGTGCTGAATCAGGGTCAGGATCACCCAGCTTGTGATCCCGTAGTCCGGCCGCTTGATGCCCGCGGCGCGGAACTCCTCCTCGATCACCAGCTGCTCCACCGCGTCGGCGCCGCGCCCCCACGGCTTGGGCCAGTGCGGCATCACGTAGCCCGTCTCGATCAGCCTGTCGCGCTGCGCCTGCTTGTCCAAAGCCGCGATCTCGGCGGCGTCGGCGTGGATCCGGGTGCGCAGCTGCTCGGCCTCGGGCGGCAGGTCCAGGCTGTTCTCCCGCACGGCGCCGGCCGCGGTGCGCTCGAACGCATCGGCGGCCGGCGCGTCCCCGCCGAACAGCGCCGTGGTCACCAGCGCCCGGCGCAGGTGCAGGTGCGCGTCGTGCTCCCAGGTGAAGCCGATGCCCCCGTGCACCTGAATGTTCAGTTCGGCGTTGCGCGCATACGCCGGGAAGGCCAGCGCGCCGGCCACCGCGGCGGCAAGGCGGAACTGGGCTTCGTCCTCTGAGGAGTCCTCTTCCGCAGCGCGCGAGGCGTCCCACACCGCGGCGGTCGCCGACTCGGCGGCCACCAGCATGTTCGCGCAGTGATGCTTGACCGCCTGGAAGGTCGCGATGGTCCGGCCGAACTGCTGGCGCACCTTGGCATAGGCGACGGCGGCCTCGACGCAGTCCGACGATCCGCCGACGGCCTCCGCCGCGAGCAGCGTCCGGGCCCGGGCCAGCGCCGACAGCCGCGCGCCCGCCACGATGTCGTCGGCGGTGACGCACACGCCGCTCAGGCGCACGCGCCCGGAGCGCCGGGTGGGGTCGAGGTTCTCCGGCACCTCCACCGACACGCCGTCGCGGGTCCGGTCCAGCAGCAGCACGTCGTCACCGGCGGCGACGACCAGCAGCTCGGCGAGCCCGGCACCCAGCACGATTCCGGCGTCGCCGTCCGCCACGCCGTCGCTGACCCGCACCTCGCCGTCCAGGCCGATCCCCGCGGTGACGGTGCCGTCGATCAGCCCGGGCAGCAGCCGCGACTTCTGCTCTGGGGTGCCGTCTTTCGCGAGCACCGCCGAGGCGATCACGGTCGGCACGAACGGCCCCGGCGCCACCGCGCGGCCGAGCTCCTCGACGACCACGACGAGCTCGGGCAGCCCATAGCCCGAGCCGCCGTGTTCCTCGTCGACGTGCAACCCGAGCCAGCCGAGCTCCACCAGGTCGTGCCAGAACGGGGGCCGGGATTCGTCGGCCGCATCGAGCAGGGAGCGGGCCGCCCAGCGCGCCTTCTGCGCGGTCAAAAACGCGCGGGCCACCTCGGCGAGTTCGCGATGGTCGTCGGTCAGGGCGATACCCATGAGGGGCCTCCTCGCTACCGGGCTGACTGCCTGCCCCGCTCCGAGGGGGAGCGGGGCGGCTGCCTAAAGAGTGTACTTATTCCCCGGGGCGGCCCCGCGCCGGGGTCGCTACTTCGGCGCGAAGCGCTGCCCGGCGTCCAGCCGCAGGCACTGGCCGTTGAGCATCGGGTTGTCCACGATGGCCGCCGCGAGCTTGGCGTACTCGATGGGCCGGCCCAGGCGCTTGGGGAAGGCCGCGTCCTTGGTGAGCGCGGCCGCGAATTCGTCCGGGATGCCCTGGGTCAGCCCGGTGGCGAAGAGGCTCGGCGCGATCGCCAGCACCCGGATCCCCAGCGAGCCCAGGTCTCGCGCCATGGTCAGGCACATGCCCGCGATACCCGCCTTGGCGGCGGTGTAGGCGACCTGCCCGATCTGGCCCTCGAACGCCGCGATCGACGCCGTGTTGATGATGACGCCGCGCTCTTCGTCCTCGGGTTCGTTCTTGGCCATGTGGGCGGCCGCCAGCCGGCTGATGTTGAAGGTGGCGATGAGGTTGAGGTCGATGACGGACTGGAAGGACTCCAGGTCGTGCGGGCCGGACTTGGTCATCGTCCGCTTGGCGATGCCGCCGCCGGCGGTGGTGATGATGACGTGCAGGCCGCCGAGCTCGTCGACCGCGGTCTGCAGCGTCTCCTCGGTGCCGACGAAGTCGGTGACGTCGACCGGGTAGAACGAACCGCCGACGGCCTCGGCGACGGTCTTGCCGTCGGAGCCCTCGCGGTCGAGGATGGCGACGTCCGCGCCACGCTCGTGCAGCAGTTCGGCGCTGGCGCGGCCCATCCCCGACGCGCCGCCGATGACGACGACCTTCTTCCCGTTGATCTCCATCCGGGCCTCCTTTTCAGGCTTGTCAGAATCCATCAAATTTGTAACGTTTCCTAGGCACGCTAGCGTGTCGGCCCGGCGGGGTTGACCCCGCCTTGTTCAAGAGCCATGCCAAGCTCGGTTGCGTGCTCCTTCTCGACGTCGCAAGCACCTCGCTTAATGTCGGCGGGACGTCGTCGCGGCTGACCAAGGTCGCCCACATCGCCGAACTGCTGCGCCGCGCCGCCACCGACCCGCAGGCGGTGGCGACCATCGTCTCGTGGCTGTCCGGTGAGCTGCGTCAGCGCCAGATCGGCGTCGGCTGGGCGTCGCTGCGCTCCCGGCCGCCGCCGGCGGCCGAACCGGTGCTGACGGTCCCCGGCGTCGACGCCGCCTTCACCGAGATCGGGGCGGTGTCGGGCAAGGGGTCGCAGGCGCGGCGCGCCGACCTCCTGCGCGCGTTGTTCGCCGCGGCGACCGAAACCGAGCAGGCCTTCCTGGTGCGGCTGCTCGGTGGCGAGCTGCGCCAGGGGGCGCTGGCCGGGATCATGGCCGACGCCGTCGCCAGGGCCGCCGGAATCCCTCTCGCGTCGGTGCAGCGCGCCGCGATGCTGGGCGGCGATCTGCCGGCCGTCGCGGCCGCCGCCCTGTCCGGCCAAGCCGCGGCCCTGGACGCGTTCACCCTGCGGGTGGGCCGCCCGGTCAGCCCGATGCTGGCCCAGACCGCGACCGGCGTGGCCGACGCGATCGAGCGCCACGACGGCACAACGATTTTCGAGGCGAAGCTGGACGGCGCGCGCGTGCAGATTCACCGGGCCGGCGACGATGTCACGGTGTACACCCGCAGTCTCGACGACGTCACGGCGCGGCTCCCCGAGGTCGTCGAGGCGACGCTGGCACTCCCGGTGACCGACCTGATCGCCGACGCCGAGGCGATCGCGCTGCGGCCGGACAACTCACCGCACCGCTTCCAGGTCACGGCCTCGCGGTTCGGCCGGTCCGTCGACGTGGCTAAAGCCCGTGCGGCGCAGCCACTCTCGGTGTTCTTCTTCGACGTCCTGCACCGCGACGGCGTCGACCTGCTGGACGCGCCGACCACCGACCGGCTGGCCGCCCTGGACGCGCTGGTGCCGCCCGCGCAGCGGGTCGACCGGTTGACGACGTCGGATCCCGCGGCGGCCGCCGGCTTCCTGGCCGCCACGCTGGCCGCCGGCCACGAGGGTGTGATGGCCAAGGCGCCCGGCGTGGCCTACCTCGCGGGCCGGCGCGGCGCGGGCTGGCTCAAGGTGAAGCCGGTGCACACGCTGGACCTGGTGGTGCTCGCCGTGGAGTGGGGTTCCGGGCGCCGGCGCGGCAAACTCTCCAACATCCACCTGGGCGCCCGCGACCCGGCCACCGGCGAATTCGTCATGGTGGGAAAGACTTTCAAAGGGATGACCGACGCAATGTTGGACTGGCAGACCGCCCGGTTCAGCGAGCTCGCGATAACCGGCACCGACTCCTATGTCGTGCAGCTGCGCCCCGAGCAGGTGGTCGAGATCGCCCTGGACGGGGTGCAGAAGTCGTCGCGCTACCCGGGTGGGCTGGCGCTGCGGTTCGCCCGGGTGGTGCGCTACCGCGACGACAAGGGCCCGGCCGAGGCGGACACCATCGACGCGGTGCGGGCGCTGTATTAAAACGCGCGTTGTCCATTTTGCGCGCGTAGGGTTTTTCGCCGTGGCAGTCAAAGAGCACGACAAAGGCGTCAGCTTCATCCGCACCCACGAGCACCTCCCGCCGGTCGCGATCATCGACCGCTCCCCCATCACCACCCGGCACAAGGTCGTCTTCGCCGTCATCGCCGTGATCGGCGCCGTCGCGTGGGCGATCATCGCGTCCGCCCGCGGCGAGACGGTCAACGCCGTCTGGTTCGTGATCGCCGCGAGCTGCACGTACATCATCGGCTACCGGTTCTACGCGCGGCTGATCGAGATGAAGATCGTCCGCCCGCGCGACGACCACGCCAGTCCCGCCGAGGTTCTCGACGACGGCACCGACTACGTGCCGACCGACCGGCGCGTGCTGTTCGGCCATCACTTCGCCGCCATCGCCGGGGCGGGACCCCTGGTGGGGCCGGTGCTGGCCACCCAGATGGGCTACCTGCCCGGGGCGATCTGGATCGTCCTCGGCGCGGTGTTCGGCGGCTGCGTGCAGGACTACCTGGTGCTGTGGATCTCCACCCGGCGCCGCGGCCGCTCCCTGGGCCAGATGGCCCGCGACGAGCTGGGCGCGGTGGGCGGGGTCGCCGCGCTCGCCGGTGTCCTCGTCATCATGGTGATCCTGATCGCGGTGCTGGCGATGATCGTGGTGAAGGCGCTGGCCGAAAGCCCATGGGGCGTCTTCTCCATCGCCATGACCATTCCCATCGCCCTGTTCATGGGCGCCTACCTGCGGTTCCTGCGTCCCGGGCGGGTGTCCGAAGTGTCGCTGATCGGGTTCGCGCTCCTGATGCTCGCCGTGGTGTCCGGCAACTGGGTCGCCGAGACTCCTTGGGGCGCAGCCTGGTTCACCCTGTCTCCGGTGACCCTGTGCTGGTGCCTGATCGGCTACGGCCTCGCCGCGTCGGTGCTGCCGGTCTGGTTGCTGCTCGCGCCCCGCGACTACCTGTCGACGTTCATGAAGGTCGGCGCCGTCGGGCTGATCGCCGTCGGCATCCTCATCGCCCGGCCGGAGATGCAGGCCCCCGCGATCTCGCAGTTCGCCACGCGGGGTAACGGCCCGGTGTTCGCCGGCTCGCTCTTCCCCTTCCTGTTCATCACCATCGCGTGCGGCGCGCTGTCCGGGTTTCACTCGCTGATCTCGTCCGGGACGACGCCGAAGCTGCTGGAGAAGGAAGGTCAGATGCGGGTGATCGGCTACGGCGGCATGATCACCGAGTCGTTCGTCGCCGTCATGGCGCTGATCACCGCGTCGATCCTCAACCAGCACTTGTATTTCGCCCTCAACGCGCCGGCCGCGCAGACCGGCGGCACCGCGGCCACCGCCGCGCAGTACGTCAACAAGCTCGGCCTGCCGGGCGCGCCGGCCACCGCCGACCAGATCGCCCAGGCCGCCGGCAGCGTCGGCGAGAAGACCATCGTGTCGCGCACCGGCGGGGCGCCCACGCTCGCGTTCGGCATGTCCGAGGTGCTGCAGCGAGTGTTCGGCGGCACCGGCCTCAAGGCGTTCTGGTATCACTTCGCGATCATGTTCGAGGCGCTGTTCATCCTGACCACCGTCGACGCGGGGACCCGGGTCAACCGTTTCATGCTGTCCGACGCGCTGAGCAACTTCGGCGGACCGCTGGCCAAACTGCGCAACCCGAGCTGGCGCCCCGGGGTCTGGCTCTGCAGCCTGGTCGTCGTCGCCGCGTGGGGCGGCACCCTGCTGATGGGCGTGACCGACCCGCTGGGCGGCATCAACACCCTTTTCCCGCTGTTCGGGATCGCCAACCAGCTGCTGGCGGGGATCGCGCTGACCGTCGTCACCGTGGTCGTCATCAAGAAGGGCCTGCTGAGGTGGGCCTGGATTCCCGGAGTTCCGCTGCTGTGGGACCTGACCGTCACGCTGACCGCGTCCTGGCAGAAGATCTTCTCCGGCGATCCCGCGGTCGGCTACTGGACACAGCACTCCCAGTACCTGGCGGCGAAACACGCCGGCAAGACCGCGTTCGGTGCGGCGAAGAACGCCCGCCAGCTCGACGAGGTCATCAGGAACACCTGGATTCAGGGCACCCTGTCCGTCGCCTTCGCGTTGGTCGTCGTCATCGTGTTCGCCGCCGGAATCGCGGTCTCGCTCAGGGCGATTCGCGGCGGCGGACGGCCGTTGACCGAGGACGAACCGGTGCCGTCGGAAAGGTTCGCGCCCGCCGGGCTGATTCCCACCCCCGCGGAGCGGGACGTGCAGCGACAATGGGACGCGGTCCCGATCCCCGCCGCGAAATCCTCAGGTGCTCAACATGTTTAGAACGGGTCGAACCCCGATATCAGCCGGCGCCCGTCGACCGCGCTTGGTAGGCGCGTAATCCCAGCCAACCGACAGGGCGGCATCCGGTGGGGGCGCGTCGTCCTTGGCGGTGTCGTCAGCCTCGCCGGTCGACTCGCTCAATTCGGGGGCAACAGCATCGACCGCCATGTGCGCTCCTTCCCGCCATTGGCGGCCAGGTCGGATTGTGTGTAGAGGTGCCCGTCGGGGCCGAGGTAAGTCCCGGTCGCGGGGTCATATTCCGCACCCGGTATCGGAAGCGGCGCGGCAGCGGGTGGAGGTGCCGGGGCCGGCGCGCCAGGCGGCAGTTGCGGGACGGGCTGACCCGACAGCGTGGCGTTCGGGTCGCCTTTCCAGTTGTAGCCGTCGTTGAGAGGGACGTAATTTTCGTCGCTCTCGCACATCTGGACCGTCGGGGCGCGCTTGCCGGGCTGGCCGACGCACGGCATGTTGCGGACGCCGCGGACGTTTTGTGGCGAATCCTGGGGCACGCGGCAGTACAAGTCGCCTTCGGGTCGATCCGGGTAGTCCTCCCAGGAAGGCACCCGTCGCTGTTGGGGCGGCAAGAAGCCGGTAGCGCACGGCGGCGGTAGGTTGAGGCGCAGGTTGAAGCTCAAGAAGACGCCCTTGTATCCCTGCTTGGTGTTCCGGTTCGGCACACCGATCGCCTGGAGGGTGGCCACCGCCTGGGGCAGCAACACCAACAGTTGCTCGAGGCCGGGGTGATAGGTCACCGCGACCTGCCCGACGCTGATCAGGTTGGCGAGCAAGACCGGCACCGCCGGGTTCACCCGATCGAACAGTTGACGGACTTCCCGAGCGGCGGCGCCTCCCCGCTGCAGCACTCCGCCGACGGCGGAGTTGTTCGTCTTCAGACCTTGGGTGATGTCGGCGAGGTGACCGGCCCACGCCTGCACCGCATCACGCGAGTCGGCCTGGCTGTCCAGCACCGGCTTGGACTGGTCTATCAAGGTAAGCAGTGCGCCCAGATTCTTGCGGGCGTCGGTGGACAGTGAGGTGCTACCCACCACGAGCCGCGAAATTTCCGGCCCCAGCCCACCGAAACCGGTATACGCCTCGTCGACCGCCGTCTTGAGGTTCTCGCGCGGGATCGACTCCATTCCCCTGTTCACCGCATCCAACAGCGTATCGAGATCCGGAGGCACCGAGACTCGATCGAGTGGAATCACATCTCCATCTTTGAGCGGCGGCGAGTCTCTGCGCGGAAGCAACGTGACGTACTGCTCACCCACCGCCGACTGGCTGTGCACCTGGGCCTCGACATCCGATGGAACGTCGATACCGGACTTCAGCGAAAGGACAGCCGCAACACCGTCTTTGGTGAGGCTCACTCTCTCCACCCGGCCGATCTCGGTTCCGCGATAGGTCACGTTCCCACTGACATAAAGACCAGCGGCCTGCGGCAGCTCAACGGTGACCCGGTAGCGCCCGATCCCGAACATGGCGGGCAGCTGAATGTAGCCGAACACCATGACCGAGCCACCCACCAGCGCGACAATCCCAAAGATGGCCAGTTGGATGAGGATTCGTCGCGTCAAGGGTGGCATGTCAACGCCCCTGGTCCCAATGATAAGGCGCAACAAGCGGATTGCCGGACGTGTAGGGGCTCGGCATTTGTCCGATCGTGCGTCCCCACTGCAGCTCCAGCTCGGTCAGGTTGCCTTCCCAGCGGGTGCCGGTGAAGAAGGAGGCATCGAGCCGGCTCAGTGTCAAATCGATTATGGCCGTCAGATTGGCATAATCGCCGCGTGCCCATTTGCTGATGGTGTCCTTGGGAAACGGGTAAGTGGGAAGCAAGCCCAGTGCGCGAGTCAGGGCTGGACCGGCATCGGCGAGCGACTCCAGCACCGGCGCCAGATCCTTCAGTTCCTTGACCAAGGCCTCCTTCGTCTGATTCGTGGAGTCGGCCGCCAGCGCGCTGAACTTGCCGAACTGATCGAGCGCATCCACCAGCTGCTGCCGCTCGTCCTTGAGCGTGGCAAGCGCATCGGGGACGGTCTGCAACGCCCGGTCCACCACGGGGGTCTGGTCGGCGAACTGGCCGACCAGATTGTTCAGGCTCTCGGTCGCAGCGATGATGTCACCGGTCTGGTCGCTGACGCGGCCGGTGAAGATGTCCAGCTGCTCGATCAGGCTCCGCAGGTCATCGGCACGCCCGGCCAATGCCGTGCTCAGCGACTCAGTGATGTCCTGAATCTGGCCGATACCACCACCATTGAGCAGCAACGAGATCGCGGCGAGCGTCTGCTCGGTCGACGGGTAACTGCCCGCCGAGGCCAGCGGGATCAGCGATCCCTCTCTCAGCTTCCCCCGCGGTGGCACGCCGGTAGGTGGGGCCAGCTCGATATGCAGCGAACCAAGCAGGCTGGTTTGGCCGATCGTTGCCGCCGCATTGGCCGGCAGGTCGACGTCGCCGTTGAGCCTGATCGTCAGCAGGGCATGCCAGCCCTGGCGCTCGATCCGGGTGACGTTACCGACCGTAACGTCCCCTACTTGTACACGGGAGTTCTGCTCGAGGGTGCCGACGTCGGGCATCTGGGCCTGGATCGTGAACGCGCCCGGGCCTCGGCCCGCGGTGCCCGGCAGGGCGACCGAGTTGAGGCCCCGCCAGCCGCAGCCGGCCAGCCCGGCCACGGCCAGCGCCAGTAACACACCAGCCGTGCCGCGGTAAACCCGCCGCGATCTGGCCATCATGAGCCACCCCCGTCGGGCAGCAGCAACCCGCGCAGGCCGTCCGCGGGGTCGCTCGCGTGAACCTCATTAGGTTGCGGTGGAACGTAATCGGGCCGCATCCAGTCTTCGCTGTAGGTAACCTCGTTGGGCCGTGCCGCGGCACCAACGATCAGGTTCTCTCCCAGCGGCGGGAAGTTGTACTGACGGTTCTTCATGATCGGCGCGAGATACTGCACGCACAACTTCGCCGATTGGTCCCAGCCCAGGCGCGACGCCGCCTGAATCGCCCCGCAGAGGAACGAGACCGGGTTGGCGAAGTTGTTGAACGCCGGTGCACCACTCAATGTGCCCTGGGCGGGCTGATAGATGTTCATGAAGTTCTGCAGCTCGGTCGGTGCGATGTGCAGCGCCTGCTTGATGTCGTCGAGACTGTTTGTCAGCGCCGTGGATAACGACGTCAGCTTGTCCGACGTCGTACCCAACGCTTCGCGGTTGTCGGCCACGAAGGCCGCGACGTCGCCGACCACCTCGTTGAGGGCCGCGACGGCGCTGCCGACCTCGTCCGGCTCGTTGGCGAGCACCCCGGTCACCGAGGCCAGGTTCTGGTTGAGCTGCCGCATGAGGTCGGAGCTGCTTTGCAGTGCAGAAACCAGGACTGACAGGTTCTTCACGGCGCTAAATGCGTCGTTGCTGTGATCGCCGAGAGCCGAAACCGCCTGTGAGAGCTTGATCAGGGTGTCCCTGATGGTCGCTCCCTGGCCGCGCAGGTTGTTCGCGGCGGTGTTCACCAGCGAACCCAGCGCACTGAGACCGCCGGGCTGGGTTGGCTGCAGCATCTGGGTGAGTTTCTCGAGGTCCTTGCGCAGGTCATCCCATTCCACCGGAACGGCGGTGCGCTGCAACGGAATTACGGTGTCGTTTTGCATCTGCGGTCCACCGGTGTAGGCCGGTGTCAGCTGAATGGCCCGCGAGGTCACCAAGGACGGTGACAGGATCACGGCCTTGGCATCGGCGGGCACTTGATACTTGCTGTCGTACCAGAAGGTGATCTTCACCCGCTGGGGTTGCGGCTCGATCCTGTCGATCTTCCCGACAGCTACTCCGAGGATGCGCACTTCGTCGCCGACGAAGATGCCGTTGCTGTTCGTGAAGTAGCCGACGATCGTCGTTCTGCGTGCCGTCGCGGACGAGTGCCACGCGACCGCGAGGCCCGAGATGAAGGTGAGCACCAGGAGGGCGGCTACACCGATACGAGCGTTGGCGCGGTTCATCATTGGCCTGCCTTGGGCGGTGGCGTCGGTTCGCCGGGGGGCAGCGGCGGCGGTCCGGGCGGCGGTCCGCCGGGGGGCGGCGCAGGCGGCGGCTCGCGGTATGGATAACGGGGATCACCCGGGTTTCCGGTGATAGCGTCGGGAAGGTTCAGCCTCGGCTCGCCGCCCTGACCGGTGCGTGGGAAGGGCACGGGCAGGGCGGGTGTGCCCGGCTGGCCTACCTGCGGATCGGTGAGCTGCGACGGCAGCAGCACGTTGGGGTCCAGCCCCAGATCCTTGAATGCGGCATCGACGAACGGCTGAATGAACTGCCCGGGGATCAGGTTAGCGATGTAGAAGTTGAACCATGGACCCGAGGACATCGACTCGCCCAGAGACAGCGCATAGGTCTTGAACTTCTTGATCGCCAACTGCACCCGCTCTTTGCGGTTGTCGACGATCGCCATGACCTCGTTGAGTTTGTCCAGTGCCGGCTTAAGAGTCTGCCGATTGTCGGCGATGAATCCTTTGAGCTGCCGGCTCATCGCGGAGATGTTGCCCGAAATCTGGTCCAGGGCACGGCTTTGGCTTTCCAGCTGGGCGAGCAGCGTGTTGCTGTCGGCGAGCAGGCGGACTATTTGGTCGGTGCGCTCCGACAGCACGGTGGTTGCTTTGTTGGCGTTAGCCAGAAGATTTCGCAGTTGCGCATCGCGGTCGTTCAGCGTTTTCGCGAATCGTGCCACCCCGGCCATCGCGATTCTCAGGTCGTCCGGGGTATCGGAAAAGGTGCCGGCTAACACGTTGAGCGATTCGGACAGCCTGTTGGTGTCCAGCCCGCTGATGGTGGTGGCGAGATCGCCGAGCGCATCGGGCAATTGGTAGGGCGCGGTCGTGCGTTCGAGCGGGATCGGCCGGGACAACCTGCCGTCGCCGCGCGGTGTGACCTCGAGGATCTTGGCGCCCAGCAGGCTCTTGGTCTTGATCGCCGCCTCGGTGCGGTCGCCGAGCCGGATGTGTTTATCGACCTCGAATTCGACCAGCACCCGGGGTCCGTCCAACGAGATGCTATTGACCTTGCCGGCTTTGAAGCCCGAAACTTGCACCGCGGTACCGGTTAACAGCCCGCCGGCCTCGGCGAAATATGCCGAATAGTCCCGGCCGTTGTCGAAGAACGGCAGCTTGGTGTACGTGAGCGAGGCCGCCACCAGTCCGGCGACCACCACAACGCCGACCGCGCCGACGGTGACCGGGTTGCGTTCCGAAAAGTACTTCATCGCGGCGTGCACCTCCCCGAGGGCTGGCCAATCACCTTGACGTAAACCGGTTGGCCGCCTTTGCCGTTCACCTTGAAGAGCAGCTCGCACAAATAGAAGCTGAAGAAGTCGCCGTAGAGGCCCTGCCGGTTGAGCATCTGATAGGCGTCGGGCAGGGTATTGAGCAGGTTGTCGAAGTAGTCGTGATCGGCCAATATCAGACCCGCTATCCGGTCCGATTCTTTAACGATCTTTGCCAGCGGGGCGCGCCCCTGCGCGAGAAGGTCTGCGACCGAACCGGCTGCAGCGTTGGCGTAGGCGATCCCGGTGCTGATATCCTGCCTGCGCTCACCCAGGGTCGCCAGCAATCGGGACAATGAATCGACGGTCTTTGCGAACTGCGTGCTTTGGTCACCGAGTGAGCCGAGAACTGTATTCAGATTGACCACGACCTGTCCGATCAGCCGGTCCCGATCCGCGAGCGTGTTGGTCAGGGCGGCGGTCTTCACCAGCAACGAGCTGATCGTTGCGCCCTCGCCCTGGAACGCCTTGAGCAGCTCACTCGACAACGAATTGATCTGGTCGGGATTCAGCGCGTGGAACAACGGACGGAAGCCGCCGATGAGCGCGTCCAAATCCAATGCCGGCGCCGTTCGGCCCAGCGGAATGGTGCCACCGGCTCGCAGTTGTCTGGTGCTACCGGCGCCTTCCTCGAGCGCCAGATAGCGTCCGCCGATCAGGTTTTGGTAGCGGATCACCGCCTTGCTGCCCTCTGTCAAGACCACCGAGGTGTCCACGCTGAATTCGACGAGTGCGGTGCCGTCGTCCTGAATTGAGATCTTCCGGACGCGGCCGACTTCGACCCCCGCTATGCGAACGAAGTTGCCGTTCTCTAGCCCCGACACGTTGCGAAACAGCGCCGCGTACCCCGTTTCCTCCCCGAACCGCAGCTGCGCGAATATCGCCAACATCGCAAAGAGACCCAGCCCGCACACCACCATGAAGGTGGCCAGGCGCCAGATGGCGCCCCGCAGGTTTTCTCTCATCCTGGTTTCTCCTGTGTCGGCGGTTGAAATCAGGGCGACGGTGTCGCCTGGTTGGGGAGCGGTGGGGTCGGCGTTGGTTGCAGTTGTGCGGGTGCGGGGACGACGAACGGCTCGGACCCCGGTGGCGGAGGGCCTGATTCGCGTGGCGCGCCCGGCGGCGGGGCAGGCGGCAGCCCCGGGTAGAGCGGGCTTCCGTCCGGTGCGTACTGCGGGGCACCGTAGGGCGGTGCGCCGGGGTACGGGATGGGTCCCGGCGCCGGGCCGCCTGGATACCTGATGCTGGGCGGTTCGGGTATCCCCCGGGTGACCGGAAGGTAGTTCGCGTAGCCCGGGAAGGCGATCCCTGGGTTGGGCCGCAGATCCAGCCCGGTTCCCCAGCCGGTGTTCGTAATCAGTTGGCGCAGTGGCCAGTTCGCTGCGACGTCGGGCAGCGATCCGCAGCCCGGTTTGCCGCCGGGTCCGCCCTTGGCCCCGACGACGGGCAGGTTCTGCGGGTAGCGGTACTGGTCGGCGCCGAACAGCGGGGTGCTGTCGATGATCAGCGAGTACCCGTTGGCGCCGCCGGTTGCGTCGAGATAGCCGGTATCGAGCGCGGTCTTGGCGCCGACCAGCATGCAGGTCAGCCCGGGGTTGTACTTCATCAGCAGACTGGTCGTCGGGTCGAGCAGGCTGGCGGCCTTGATGAGGTTGTCCTTGTTCGGGCCGATGAGCCGGATACCGCTGCGGGAGAGGCCGATGATCTCGGCGAGCAACGCGTCCAACGCCTGTGAATCGTCGGTGATGGTCGCACTGGTGACGGCCGAGGAGTCGAGTACCTTCAGGATGTCTTGCGCGGCAGCGCCGTAAGTATCGGTGAACCCCTTGGCGGCCCGCGCGTCCGCCCGGATGGTCTCGGTGCGCGGATTGACCTCGCGCAGCACCTGGTCGGCGTCGGTGATGCTCTGCCCGATGATGGCGCCCCGGCCGCGCAGGCCTTCGGCGAGAGCGGACAGCACACCGTTAAGCTTCGCCGGGTCAATCTGATCCAAGATCTTGACCAGGTTGGCGAACATGTTGTTGACCTCGGTGCCGACACTCTCGGCCTTGATCACACTCCCGGCGGCCAGGGGCTTGCGGCTGGGATCGCTCGGATAGACCAGGTCGACATATTTGGCGCTGAACAACGTCGTGGCGCGGATGCGGGCCCGCACGTTTGCCGGGATGTATCTGACTTCATCCGGGAAAATCTCCAGCTCGAGGCGCACCTGATCTTTCGTGGAGCTGATCTCGCTGACGCGGCCCACCTGCACGCCGCGCATCTTGACCTTGCTGCCGTGGTCCATCACCAGGCCCGCCCGGTCAGAGATCAGCGTCACCGAGACATACGACTTGAACGAGCCGCTGAACAACCCGGCTGTCAGGGCGACGATTCCACCGATCGCGACCACCAAAATGAGCGTCCACCATGCGGGATGCATTCCCTGCGAGCGTGATTCCGACATCGTTATCCCTACCGGGCTATCCCGAGAGGTTGAAGTGTCCGGACTGGCCGTGCACGGAAAGCGAGATCGCCAGCACTATGAGCGTCAACACGATGAGGGAGGTCCGCACCGAGTGGCCGACCGCCTCGCCCACCCCGGCGGGCCCTCCCCTGGCGTGGTAGCCGTAGTAGGTGTGCACCAGCATGATGGCGACCGCTGCGGTAATCACGGTGACAAACGACCACAGCAAATCCGTCGAGTTGAGGAAGGTGTGGAAGTAGTGGTCGTAGACGCCGGTGGACTGGCCGTAAATCCCCGTCGTGCCGAATCGGGCGGCCTGAAAAGCGCATACCACGGCCACGCAGTAGAGCGGAATTACCACCACCACGCCCGCCACGACGCGGGTGGAGACCAGGTAGGCGACAGACCGCACGGCCATCACTTCGAGCGCGTCGATCTCGTCGGCGATCCGCATCGCACCCAGTTGCGCGGTTGCTCCCGCGCCGATGGTGGCGGCCAGGCCGACGCCGGCCACCGCCGGTGAGATGATGCGCACGTTGACGTAGGCGGAGATAAAGCCGGTCATCGCCTCAACGCCGATGCCGGACAGCTGGTTATAGCCCTGCACAGCGATGACCGCGCCGGTCGACAAGGTGAGAAAGCCGACGATCACCACCGTGCCCCCGATCACCGCCAGCGCGCCGGTACCCAGGCTCATTTGGGCGATCAGCCGGAGGATTTCCTTGCCGTAGCGACCGAATGCGGTCCGCATCTCGGACAAGGTCTTCGCGTAGAAGGCCACTTGCGTGCCAACGTGATTCCAGCTGCCGGCAACGCCGCTCGCCGCGCGCGCCAACCACGCGAATCGCCGATCCACCGCGCTAGTCATTGGGGCCCGGTATAGAAGACGGCCGTCGCGATGATGTTGATCACGAACAGGGCGATGAACGAGTAGACGACGGTTTCGTTGACGGCATTGCCGACACCTTGCGGGCCCCGGCGGACCGAGATGCCTTTGTAGCAGGCGATAAGGGCGGCCGCCATACCGAACAGTGCGCCCTTGACCAGACCCAGCATCAGATCGGGCAGGCGGGTCAGCAGCGTCAGGCTGGCCGCAAAAGCGCCGGGCGTCACGTGCTGGACGAACACCGAAAAGACGAATGAGCCGGCCAGACCGACCAGCGTCACCAGCGACACCAATGACACCGCAACGACGGTGGCCGCCAGCACCCTTGGCGCAGCAAGCCGACGAACGGGGTCGACACCGAGAACCCGCAACGCATCGAGTTCGTCGTGGATGGCGCGGGAGCCGAGGTCGGCACACATCGCTGTCGCTCCCGTGCCGGCGACGACGAGGACCGTGACCACCGGCCCGATCTGGGTGACCGAGGCCGTCGCCGCCCCAGTGCCGGAGAAGTCCGCGGCGCCGAACTCGACCAGGAGAATATTCATGGTGAACACGACGAGCACGGTGAAAGGAATCGCGAGCAACAACGTCGGAATCACGGATACTCGCGCCACAAACCAGGTCTGCAACAGAAACTCACGCCACGGGAAGGGCAGCTTGAACATCGCCACGAAGGTGTCCAATGACATGGCGAAGAATTCACCTATGGAGCGGAGGGGCTTGACGGCCGCGTCATAAGACATCAGGGCCTTGACCTCCCGCGCTCATAATGTGATCGGCGAGCAAATACGAAATTCGTTTTTTCAGAACGGCATTCATCACCTGATAACACGTCCGGGCTTTCGAAGAGTGTAATCAGAATCCAACCGTTCATCTCGACGCCCGACCGGCTGGCGCCCCGTACATGGCAACGACCACGCTGCGGTCAAGGCTGTTCTGCGACCACACGCCCATCTGCGTGTAGGCGCAGTTCCGCATGATCGCCAAGTAGGCGGGGTTGTAGTACCACTGATTGATGACCTCGACGTTGTTGATGGCCATCGCAGGGTTGATCGCGACGGTCTCGGCGACACCGCCTTCATAGCCGGCCGCGTTTGCCCGCTGCTGTGGAGTCGAACCATCGGAGCCGATGTCGCCGTCCAGAGAGCGGTCGCCGAGTACGTCATCGGTGTGCCATTGCGCCGCCAGTTGCAGCTGTGGGTTGATTTTCACATCATTGGTGCAACCGGCATTGTGTTGGACGGTGTAGACGTTGGCGACAACGCCGTCGTTGAGTCGCTTGTTGTCCGCCTTCGCAATTGGTGTGCCGCCGAGGGATTGACCCATGACAACGACGGTCAGTATCGGCAGCCACGCGTCGTGAGGTTTCATTCGCCAACGCGCTTGCCGTGGGGTTGCACGATCCATTGGCGCGCATCATCGGCTTTCGCCTCGTCAAACGTGCGGTACCTCCCGGGCCAAAGAAATCCGAAAAGCTCACTGAATTTGGCCATCTGCTTGACCCATTCCACATCGCTGACGATCGCGCAGCGATCCCAGTCGAAGTAGTGGCCGATACCGAACTTGGAATCCGCCCAGACGGCTCCCGGACCGAAACTGGCAAAGTCGGGCGCGATCTCGAGATAGATCCCCACCCTGTCGTGCCGAGTCAGCTTGTCTTCGAAGCCGGGTATGAGAACACCGTCGTAATCCGCCTTGGTCACGTGCCCGTGGAAAGCAAACGCGGCGACGTCGTCGGGGAAACCCTCGAGCATCTCGATCACGCCGCCTCCTCACCGAACAAAATCGCAGGTGGAGACATCGTCTCTGCGACGGACGTGGCCGCCTAGGGGCCAAAGTCATCGGAAGATGCGACCGGTGGCAGCTATTTCGAAGCCCGCATTTGGACATCGGCGGCCCGCGCGCGCCGCGCGCGGTTGAGGTAGTCGACTACGCATGCCACGGAGCGATCGCCGACCTTACGGTGGTAACGCCAAAGACCCGCCCGGTCAAGGCGCCGCATCGGAAAGAAGGTGGACGATGTTGGTATCACCAACGGGACTCGACGAGCCCATCAGTCAACAGCCCTCGGCTGCTCCGCCCGTGGAGGTGACATCCACCGAGGTTCTGATCAGCACCCAGCAGGTGGTTTTCAGCACCGCGGCAGCTCTGGGCGCACGCCGCGACAGCGCCGGCCCGCCGCGAAGGCACTACCCGAAGCATTACGGGTTCCTCGAGAGCGCCCTGATGTCTCGCGAAATGGAAAGACTATGAACGTCGTCGTCACTCTCGCGTCCGCGGTCGTGATGGTGATGATCGCGAAGGGCACCTACAGCCTGCAATGGCGGCTCGAGCGCGCCGACTACAACCGCCATTTCGAGGATTGACCGCCCACGCCGGGAAAGGATGGTGCCGGAAAGCGTGGCGCAGTCCTAAAATTGCGCGATGAGAGTCGGCATCGACTTCGGCACCACTCACACCGTCGTTGCGGCCGTCGACCGGGGAAACTATCCGGTCATCTCGTTCGACGGCCTGGACGCGTGGCCTTCGCTCATCGCCGCCAACACCGACGGGCGGTTGCGGTTCGGGGTCGACGCCGCCGCCGCGCGCCACGAGCCTGGCTGGTCGGTGCTGCGATCGTTCAAACGCCTCCTCAACGACGCCGGCCCGCAGACCGAGGTGACCCTGGCCGGCCGTGACCACCGGCTGGCCGACCTGCTCACCGGTTTTCTGGCGCAGCTGAAGACCGACCTGCAAACCCGTTCGAACGCCACCCTCGCACCCGGCGAGACCGTCGAGGCCGCGATCAGTGTGCCCGCCAACGCCTCCAGCGCCCAGCGCCTGCTGACCCTGGACGCCTTCGTCGCGGCGGGTTTCCACGTCGTCGCGCTGCTGAACGAGCCGTCGGCCGCCAGCCTCGAGTACGCGCACCGGTACCGCTCCACCATCACCGCCAAGCGCGAGCATGTCCTCATCTACGACCTCGGCGGCGGCACCTTCGACGCGTCGCTGCTGCGGATGACCGGGCACGAGAACGAGGTCGTGGTCAGCGAGGGCATCCAGCGCCTCGGCGGTGACGACTTCGACGAGGCGATCGTCGACCTGGTCCTCGACCGGCTGAACCTGCGCGGGGTGGATCCCGCCACGCGCGAGCTGCTCAAGGACGAGTGCGCCGCCCGCAAGGAAGCGGTCGGGCCGCAGACGCGCCGCTTCCTGGTGGACCTCACCGGAATCGACCCGGTCGACCGGCCCCCGTTCTCCTGCGGCATCGACGACGTCTACTCGGTGTGTGCGCCGCTCGTCGACCAGACGACCGAACTGCTGCACCGGGTCCTCCACGATCCCGCGCGGGGCGGCAAGGACGTGGCCTGGTCGGAGGTGGCGGGCATCTACGTGGTGGGCGGGGCCGGGGGCTTCCCGCTGGTCGCCCGGATGCTGCGCACGGCCTTCGGCGAGAAGCGGGTGAAACGCTCCCCGCACCCCTTCGCGGCGACGGCCATCGGCCTGGCGGTCTTCCTGGACAAGGAAGCGGGTTTCGCGCTGTCCGAACGCTTTTCGCGGCACTTCGGGGTCTTCCGGGAGGCGCAGGCCGGAACCGACGTGGTCTTCGATCCGATCGTGCCCAAGGACGCGTCGCTTCCGGCCGACGGGCGCACCCCGCTGGTGATCCGGCGGACCTACCGGGCGGCGCACAACATCGGCCACTTCCGGTTCGTGGAGTGCAGCCGCCTGGTCAACGGGCGGCCCGACGGCGACGTCACGCCGTATGACCCGGTGCTCTTCCCGTTCGACCCGGCCCTGCGCGACCGCGACGACCTCGGGCGCCAGCCGGTCGGGCGGTGGAGCGAGGGCCCGGATGTCGAGGAGCGCTACGTCGTCGCCCCCAGCGGCGCGGTGGAGGTGACGCTGACGACGCGGCCGGCCGGCTTCGAGCGCACCTTCCGGCTGGAGCGCTGCGCCGCTCCGGGCGCGTGATCATTCGATGGCGTCGGCGTAAATGTCCAAGAGCCGGAACCGGGTCGCGTCGAGATGCTCGCCGAGAATCGCGATAACCCGCTTCTGCAACTCGTAACCGAGTTCGTGATCCTCCTCGCACTTCCGCCGCAGGCACTTGCCGTCGAAGACGATCGCTCGCGTCGGCTCCGCCGCGCGCGCATCGAACCGCGAATTGTACGGCGGCACCAGCCATGACCAGCCGAGGATCTCCCCGTCTCCGAGAGTCTGCACCGTCACAGGGCCGCGACCCGGAAGATGGGTTTCGAGCGCGATCCTGCCGCTGCGAATGAGATAGAAATGATCAGCCGGGCTGCCCTGCCGGAAGATCAACTCACCTGCGGCGAAGCGCACGTTGGCCGCGCACCCGACCGCCAATTCCAAATAGCGCGGTTCGATCCCGCCGAAGAACGGGTGCCCGGCCAGAACGCCTTCCAGCGTCCTCATCACTTCGTCCCTTCGCTGGTGGCAGTCAGCGCTGAACACTGACCCTTGATGACTATTAGGGCACCGTCGGGGTCCGGCCACAAGGCCTGCGACCCTGATGGCGGCGGCGTAGAGCCCGCCGCCCAAGCAACTCCAAATCGCGCGCTTGTTTCTTCATGGGTCGATGCCGCGCCGGGAATACCCGCACTATGGCAAAGATAGATCTGGACGCCCTTCGACTACGACGACAAGGACCATCAGGTCGTGGGCGAGCCGGACCCGCAGATCTTGGGACGCGCTTTGATGGACTGAGCCGCGCCCGACCGGAAGGAGACACGCCATGTCCACCTGGCTCATCACCGGCTGCTCGACCGGGCTCGGCCGCGCCCTCGCCGAGGCCGTCATCGCGGCCGGGCACAACGCCGTCGTCACCGCGCGTGACATCGCGAAGGTATCCGACCTGGGCCCGACGGAGCGGGTGCTCGCCGTCGCGCTCGACGTCACCGACCCCGCGCAGGTCGCCGCCGCGGTGCGGCAGGCCGACGAGCGGTTCGGCGGTGTGGACGTTCTGGTCAACAACGCCGGCTACGGCTATCGCGCCGCGGTGGAGGAAGGCGACGACGCGGAGGTGCGCGAGTTGTTCGAGACGCACTTCTTCGGCAGCGTCGCGATGATCAAGGCCGTCCTGCCGGGGATGCGCGCACGCCGCAGCGGCGCGATCGTGAACATCTCCTCGATCGGCGCAACCGTCACCCCGGTGGGATCCGGGTACTACGCGGCCGCCAAGGCCGCCATCGAGGGGATGAGCGGGGCCCTGCGCGGTGAGCTGGCGCCGCTGGGCATCTCGGTGACGGTCGTGGAGCCCGGCGCGTTCCGCACCGACTTCGCCGGCCGCTCGCTCGCGCAGACGGCCACCGTCATCGACGACTACGCGGGCACCGCGGGGCAGCGCCGCAAGGAGAACGACACGATGCACGGCAACCAGGCCGGCGACCCCGGCAAGGCGGCCACCGCGATCATCGCGGCGGTCGAGTCGAGCGAGCCGCCCGGATTCCTGCTCCTCGGGCCGGACGCCCTGGGCCTCTACCGCTACGTCGCCGATGCCCGTGCGGCCGAGATCGCGAAATGGGAACCGCTGACTACGGGAACTAACCTGGGACCGTAACCTTTTGCCGCAGCTTGCTTTTGACGAGCTTGCCGGTCGGGGTTCGGGGTAGGTCGTCGACGAAGTCGACCGTCCGGGGCGCCTTGTAGTGCGCGATCCGATCGCGGACGTAGTCGATGAGTCCTTTTGCGAGGGAATCCGATCCGCGCACACCGGGCGCGAGCTGGACGAGCGCTTTCACTTCCTCGCCCATCTCGGGATGCGGTACGCCGATGACGGCGACATCGAACACCGCGGGGTGCAAGGCGAGGGCATTCTCTACCTCCTGTGGGTAGATGTTGACCCCGCCGGAGATGATCATGAAGGACTTTCGGTCGGTCAGGTACAGGAAGCCCTCATCGTCGACATAGCCGAGGTCGCCGACGGTCGTCCAGAACGGATGTTTCGGGTGGCAGGCTGCGGCCGTCTTTTCGGCGTCGTTGTGGTATTCGAAGGGCAAATGATCGCGTTCGAAGTACACCGTGCCGACCGCACCCGCGGGCAGCTCGCCACCGTTGTCGTCGCAGATGTGCAACACGCCGAGCACGCTTCGGCCGACCGACCCGGGGTGGGTGAGCCATTGCCGAGAATCGATGAACGTAAGGCCGTGCGCCTCGGTGGAGCCGTAGAACTCGTAAAGGACTGGGCCGAGCCACTCGATCATCGCCCGTTTGACGTCGATGGGGCAGGGCGCGGCCGAATGCATGAGCATCCGCAGACTCGACAGGTCATAGCGGCGGCGGGTGGTCTCGCCGAGTGTGAGCAGGCGCACGAACATGGTGGGAACCAGCTGCGCGACGGTGACCCCGTACCGCTCGATGTAGCGCAGGGTGGCCTCGGCGTCGAACTTCTTCGCCAGTACCACCGTCCCACCGAGTGCCTGCACCATGCCGCACCAGCGCAGGGGCGCGGCGTGGTAGACGGGCGCCGGAGAGAGGTATACGTCGGTGGCTTGGATACCGTAAAAATGGCTGGCCATCGCCACGATCGGATCCCCCGGTTCGTCGACTCGCCGGTCCGGTAGCGGGGGCTTGACGCCCTTGGGGAATCCCGTTGTGCCAGAGGAGTACAGCATGACGGCGCCGGATGGTTCGCCGTCCAAGCGGGGACCGGCCTCGGCGAGGGCGGTTTCGTAAGAGGCGTAACCGGGCACATCGCCGGCGAAAGCCAACCGCAGTCCGGGGTTGTCGGCCTGCGCGGCGACTTGGGCCGCCAGGTCGGCCAGCGCAGCCGAGGCAATCAGGGCGCGCGCCCCAGAGTCGCGCACGATGTACGCGGCCTCCTGTGCTGTCAGATGGTGATTGACGGCCGTGATGTAGAGGCCCGATCGTTGCGTCGCCCAATACACCTCGAAGACCTGGGCGGCGTTGTCGGACAGCAGGGCGACGACATCGCCACGGCGGAGCCCGGCGTCGTGCAGCACCCGCGCCAGCGCTGCGGAGTTGTCGTCGAGTTGCCGGTAGGTCAACACATTCCCGGTCTCGGCGAGGACGACGGCTGGGCGATCAGGCCCTTTCTCCGCATGGGTGCCCGGATACACCGATCAGGCCGTTTCCGCGGCCGCCACCACAACGGCATAGACCCGCTTGGCACGGTCGTTCGTCAAATCCATATGCACGAACTTCTGTTCGGTGTACTCGTCGAGCGCGTGGGGCCCGAGCTCGCGCCCCAAACCGCTTTGCTTCATACCGCCGAAGGGGAACATCGCATTGACCATGTGCCAGTCGTTGATCCACACCGTGCCCGATTCCAACTGGCGGGCGATACCCAGCGCGCGTTCATTGTCCGTGCTCCACACGCCCGCGGACAATCCGTACTCGCTGTCGTTGGCGATGGCGACCGCCTCCGCGTCGTCGGCGTACTTGATCACCACCAGCACCGGCCCGAAGATCTCCTCGCGCGCCACCCGCATGTCGTTTGTCGCGTCGCTCAGAATGGTCGGCGCGACCCAATGGCCATCCGCGAGTTCGGCTTCGGCAGGCACCGCGCCCTGGAACGCGACCTTGCATCCGGCCTCTTGGCCGAGCGCGATGTACTTTTCCACTCGCGCCTTCTGTTCGGCGGATATCAGCGGGCCAATGTCCGTGGTCGGGTCCATCGGATTACCCACGACAAGCGTGGACGCGCGCGTGACCAGCCGTCGCACGAACTCGTCGTGAATTGATTCATGTAGCAACAGCCGCGTTCCAGACTCGCAGGCCTGGCCACCCATCAGCAGGAATCCGAACAACGTGCCGTCGACCGCGAGGTCCAGATCGGCGTCGTCGCAGACGATGTTGGCGCCCTTGCCGCCTAACTCGAGGGTGACCTTCTTCACGTTGCCGGCGGCGGCGCGCATCACCGTCTTACCGACCTCGGTTGAGCCTGTGAAGGCCACCTTGCGAACATCGGGGTGTTCGGCGAGCCGGGCGCCGACGACCGGGCCGGGTCCCGTGACAACGTTCAGCACACCCGCCGGCAGCCCGACTTCGTCTGCCGCCCTGGCCAATTCGAGCAGCGTTAGCGGGGTCTGATCGTCGGGTTTCAGCACGATCGTGTTGCCGGCGGCCAAAGCGGGGCCCAGCTTCCACACCGCCAGCAGCAAGGGAAAGTTCCACGGCACTATTCCGGCGCACACCCCCACCGGCTCCCGGCGAAGCACGCCGGCCGCCAGCGTGGGCGCTTCCATCAAGGGCCCGGTCTCCTCGAACGCATACGACCGCGCCAACGAGGCGAAGTATTTCAGGTGGGCGATCGAGTAGCCCAGAAGAAAGGCACCCGCGGACCGCACCGTTGCACCGTTTTCACGCACCTGCAGGGCGGTCAACTCGTCGAACCGTGCGGCGAGGTTGTCAGCGATCGCGTCCAGGATTCGAGCGCGCTCCGCCGCGGGTGTCAGGCGCCAGGTACCGGAAGCATGTGCCGCCTTGGCCGCTGTGACCGCCTCGTCGGCCACGGTGACATCGCCGTGCGCGACGGTCGCGACCAACTTATCGGTCGCGGGATCACGCACCTCCAACTTGCGTAAGGTGTCCCGCCAACGGCCGTCAATGTACATCGGATAGTGCGGAATTTCGGTCATCTCGCCCTCGCTTTCATCGGACCCGTCGGCGCCGTCGGGTGAAGCTCCTGAATCGGCCGGCGGCGTGATGCACGACGCTGACCCCCGCGGGAATGCCCAACGGGGCCGCATAGATGGCGGCGATGGTGATGAGACTGATCATCGAGGCGGCTCAAAACCGGATCAGCCCGCGGAGGTTCACCCCGGCGTGCATGTCGGCGTAGCCCGCGTTGATCTCCTCGAGCGTGTACTCGCGCGTGACGAGTTCGTCGAGCTTCAGCTGCCCGGCGCCATACAAATCGAGCATGCGGGGAATGTCCCGACGGGGATTGGACGAGCCGAAAAGCGATCCACGAACCTGCTTTTCGTACAGGGTCAAATCGAACAGCGACAGATCGACAGACGTGTCGGTCGGGTGCGGAATCGCGGTCATCACCACCCTGCCGCGCTTGCCGACCAGGCTCAGGGCCTGCGCCACATAGCTACCCTCGGCCGAATCGGTGCTGACCACGCAGACGTCGGCCAGCTGTCCGCGCGTGAGGTCGGTGATCAGGGCTTGGGCCTCGTCGATGGTCGCCGCGGTGTGGGTGGCGCCGAACTCGAGGGAGCGGCTCCTTTTGTACTCCACGGGATCGAGCGCAACGATGACGCGGGCGCCGGCGATCCGAGCGCCCTGCACCGCGTTCATGCCGATGCCGCCCACACCCATGACCACCACGGTGTCGCCGTCACGCGCTTCGCCGGTGCGCACCATGCTGCCGTAGCCGGTGGTGACCCCGCACCCGACCAGGGCGGCGGTGTCCAACGCGGTGGACCGATCCACCTTGATCACCGAGGCCAGCGGCACCACGGTGTATTCGGAGAACGTTCCCAGCACGCACATTTGGCCCAGGTCTTGGCCTTTCGCATGGAACCGGAAGGTGCCGTCGAGTTGCGGTCCGGCGATGATGGCGGCCCCGAGCACGCACAGGTTGCTCATGCCGCGCGAACACGGTTCGCAGCGACCGCAGGCCGGGATGAAACTCAGCACCACCGAGTCGCCCTGGGCGACTTCGGTGACGCCCGGGCCGACTTCGACGACGACACCCGCGCCCTCATGGCCACCGACCACCGGTAGCTGCATCGGCATGTCGCCCGTGATCAGGTGGTCATCGGAGTGGCACAGCCCAGCGGCCGCCATCTTGACCAGGACCTCGTTCTCCTTCGGCCCGTCAAGGTCGACCTCTTCGACTTCCCACTTGTGGTGCAGCCCCCAGAGCACCGCCGCTTTCGTTTTCATCGAAACTCCTCGCGATCAAGGCTTCTCGGGTGTCCAGGTCGCCGGCAGGCTGTTGACACCATTGATGAAATTGGCCAGGGCGTAGTTGGGCTCCGGCGCCGAGATGTCCGGGATGCGCGTATAGACCTCGGTCAGCAACGCCTTGAGCATGGTGCGGGCCAGCGCAGCGCCCAGGCAGAAGTGCGGACCACCCCCACCGAAGGCAATATGCGGGTTCGGGTTTCGCAGGATGTTGAACGAATGCGGATCCTCGAAGACGTCCTCGTCCCGGTTGCCCGAGTAGTACCACAGCACGACCTTGTCGCCGGCCTTGATGTCCGAGCCCCGCACGGTGATGTCCTGGGTGGCGGTGCGGCGCATGTGCAGCAGCGGCGATCCCCAGCGCAAGACCTCCTCGACGGCGGTGCCGACGCGACCCTCGACGTCCTCGACGAGCAGCGCGCGCTGGTCTTCGAACTTCGAAAGTGCGGCGATGGCATGGGCCGAGGCGTGCCGCGTGGTGTCGTTGGACGCGACGCCCATCAACACGAAGAACGCCTTCAGCTCGTCGTCGGTCATCTTCTTGCCGTCGAACTCGGCCTGCACCATCCAGGTCATCAGGTCATCACCGGGGTTGGCCCGCCGCTGGGGGATCAGCACCGTCGCCACCTCGTGCAGGTCCATCACGGCGCCCATGAACAGTTCGAGTTCGCTCTGCTCGCCGCGGATGTTCGGGTCTGTCCATCCGACGAGCCGCTGGGCGGCGGTCACTGCCTTGTCCCGCAGTTCGCCTTCGGGCAGCCCGAAGAAGCTGCCGAAGATGCGGCCGGGCAGCTTGACGGACACGAGCTGGACGAAGTCGCCCTCGCCGAGGCGGGCCATCTCGCTGACGAGGTCGTGGGCGTGACCGCGGATCCAGCCTTCCAGCCGGCGCACGTTCTTGGGCTTGAACGCCTCCGTGGTGATGCCGCGCAGCTGGGTGTGCCGGGGGGCGTCCATCGCGATGAACGACTGTGCGATCTCGACGGCTTCGGGGGCGAAGTCCTCCATCGTGATGCCTTGCGCCGACGAGAAGATCTCAGGGTGGCGGCTGGCCATCCGGATGTCCTCTTGCTTGGTCAGCGACCAGAAGCCCTTGGTATTGAGCTCGGGGGGCAGCAGATCCGACTCCGCCGGGCGGCTCCACGGCACGGGGTTCTCCGCGCGCAGGACGGCGAACGCGGCGTCCCGCTCTTCCGGGGGTTTCGCCCAGAACGCGCGGGCGCTCAGATCGATGTCCTTATGGGTGGGGGCCGTTGTGGGTGCGGTCATGTGGCCATGCTGACGAGCGCGGCGCCGACGCGGCACAGCCCCGAGTGCCAATCACTGGCCTGTACGGGCCAACGGGTGGAACCGGCGATCAGGCGATGGGTGCGCGGAAGGTGGCGACCAGTCCGCCGCCGTCGCGCGCGCCGAAGTTGACCCGGCCGCCCATCGCTTCGGCGATCTGCTGCACGATCCACAAGCCGAGCCCGGTAGTGCCACGTTGGCCGCCGACGCTGACGTACTTGGTGGTCAGCTCGCCGAAGCTTTCGGGCGGGACACCCGGCCCCCGGTCCGCCACCGTGAAGACCAACTCGTCACCTTCCCGCGAGCACGTGACGTCGACCGGCTCACGTCGGCCGTGCCGCGAGGCGTTCTCCAGCAGGTTGGTCAGCACTCGGCGCAGCCCCTGAGCGTTCACGGCCACGGCGTCGACGTCGCCGCTGACGCTCAGCCGCAACCGCGGTGCCGCGAGCCCTACAGCGTCGGCGGCGGCAACGATGAGATCGGCCACGTCGACGCGGCGAACCCGGCCCGCCGAGAACGTCGGCCTGCGGCTCAGCGCGACGTCGGACAGGGCGTCGAGCATGTCGGCCAGGTGGCGCACGTGCCGGGCCACCAGCTGCAGACTTGTGTCCCGGTCGACATCCGACATTGGTTGCGTTGAAGTCAGCGCCTCGGTCAGCGCCTCCAAGGACGTCACAGGGGTGCGGAATTCGTGCACCAGCACCTGCAATCCATCCTGCTGCGACTGGTAGGAGCGCAGCAGGCGCGCCCGCAGGTCGCGTTCCTCCTCGGCGGCGGCGTGCTCGGCCTCGGCCTCGACCAGCGCATGCAGCCGGGAGCGGTGTTCGCGTTCGGCGAGCGCGGACAGCCCCGCGGTGATGATCGCGACGAAGATCAGAAACACCGCCGACCAGCCCGCCTGTAGTCCCGGAGCCGCGGTCACCGGAAGCCTCGGCGACGACGTCAGCGCCACGGGGATGTAGGCGGCGCCCAAAAGCACCGCGACCAGCAGGGTTTCGCCGAACGACAGCCGCGCCGCCGAGGCGATCACCGCCAGCGCCAACACCGGGACCACCGGGCTGTACACGCCGCCGCTCAAGGCGATGAGCGCAAGCGTAAACGCCGAGTCGAAGCCGGTGACCAGCCACGAATACCGGGTGCGCCGGACCTCCAGCTGCGGATAGGCCATCACGACGCCCGCGTAGACGATCGCGGCGCCCAACACCGCCACGGTGGCCGCGGTGTGCTGACGGAGCCACTGGGGTCCGATCGCCAGCAGCACGCCGATTGATATGACCACGGCGACCCGCACCGCGACGACGGTGCGGGCCAGCCCGTAGTCCTCGCCGTCGAAGTCCACCGTGGTTCTGAGCTGATCGAGCGGTCTCACCCGGCTGACCATAGAGTTGGGGCTAGCATCGCGGCAATGACTCGCACGCCGTATGTCGTGGTGATCGTGGACGACCATGAGCTGTTCGCGCAGGGCCTGGCCCTGCTGCTCACCCGCGAATGGGGCGAACTGTTCACGGTCGGCGGCCAGACGACATACGTGGAAGAGGCCGCCGACCTGGCGGCCCGCTGTGACGCCGATGTCGCGATCATCGACCTGTCAATGCCGCCCCTGGGCGGGGTGGCCGCCATCCGCCACATCAAGGCACGCCGGCCAACGACCCGGATCCTCGCGCTGTCGGGGACCGACGACCTGGCGTTGGCCGAGGAGGCGTTGCGGGCCGGCGCCGACGGCTTTCTACCCAAAACCGCGCGGCCCGAGGCGCTGGCGGGGCCGCTATGGACGATCGCGGAGGGCCTGCGGGTCATCGACGGCGCGCTGCTCGATGCGCTGCTGAGCAACATCCGCAAGCCGCCGCCCGAGCTGCTCGACAACCTCAGCGCCCAGGACCTCCAACTGTGGACCCTTCTCGCTACCGGCATGGAAACCGGCGACATCGCCGACCGGATGCTGGTGTCCGAGCGCACCGCCAAACGCATGGTGGCGACGCTGCTGCACAAACTCGGTGTCAGCAACCGCGTTGCCGCCGCCGCATTGGCCGGGCGCTACCGGTTGCTCGACGACGTTGCGGAAACGGGCCGGATCAGTTAAGGATCCGGATCGCTTGGGCCGGGCACATCGCGGCTGCCCGAATCACCCGTTCGCGGTCCGCTTCGGGCGGGTCCGGCTGGAGTACCACCACTTGTTCGGCGCCGTCGGGAATGTCGAAAACATCGGGAGCCCCCAGTAGGCACTGCCCGTGTCCCTCACACAGGTCGTAGTCGACGGTGATGTGCATGCGAGCCAGTATCAGCCCCGGCCGGCCACCGCCGTCGGTCCGTAAGCGCCAGATATGGCCCGTTCGGGCCAGAGAATAGCTTCGCGTTTTTGGAGAAGATTATTCTCCTGAGCCGAGAGACGCTTTACGATCGGTGGGTGCCACACACGCTCGAACTCGACCGGCCGGCCGACGGCGTCGTCGTCGTGCGGCTGAACCGCCCGGAACGGCTGAACGCGATCAACGAGGCCATGCAATCCGAATTGGCCGCGGCGCTGGGTGATTTGGCGAGCGACCGGTCGGTGCGTGCGTTTGTCCTCACGGGCGCCGGTCGCGGCTTTTGCGCCGGGATCGACATGCGCGACTTCGGGCCCAATATGCCCGAGGCGAGCGCCCCCGCACTGGACCGGATGCGCTTCCAGGAGGGCATGGCCGCGCTCGCCGAGGGCGTGCGCAACCTCGCGCAGCCCGTCATCGCCGCCGTCAACGGCCCCTGCGTCGGCGCGGGGTTCGCGCTGTGCCTGGCCGCCGACATCCGAATCTGTTCGGCCGACGCCTCGTTCGGCAACGCCGCCATCCTGCTCGGGCTGTCCGGCGCCGAGATGGGCATGAGCTACCACCTCCCCCGCATCGTCGGCACCAGCGTCGCGGCCGACTGGATGCTCACCGGGCGCACGGTCTCGGCCGCCGAGGCCGATCGGCGCGGGCTGGTCAGCGAGATCGTCGAACCCGACAGGTTGCTCGAGCGCGCGACGGAGTTGGCAGAGCTGATCGCCGGCCTGGCCCCGCTCGGCGTGCAGCTGACAAAGCGTGCGCTGCAGGTGAATACCGACGCGGCGAGCCTGTCGTCGGCCCTGGAGCTGGAGAACCGCAACCAGGTGCTCTCGCACGCGACCGAGGAAGCGGCCGAACGCCGAAAGAAGTGGTCCGGGTGACCGAACCAAGGAAGGACGACGGATGTCGTGGGACTTCTCCACCGACCCGCAGTGGGCCGAGCAGCTGAACTGGGTCGAGGAGTTCGTGCGCAGCGAGTGCGAACCGATCGACCTGATCGTCAACGAGTCTCATGACCTGAACGACCCGGTGCGCCAGGCGCTGATCCCGCCGCTACAGGAGGTCGTGAAGGAGCGCGGGCTCTGGGCCACCCACCTCGGTCCGCACCTGGGCGGGCCGGGCTACGGTCAGGTGAAACTGGCGCTGCTGAACGAGATTCTGGGTCGTTCGGAATGCGCGCCGATCGTGTTCGGCTCGCAGGCGCCCGACTCGGGCAACAGCGAGATCCTGGCGCACTACGGCACCCCCGAACTCAAAGCGCGCTACCTCGAGCCGCTGCTGGACAACCGCATCGTGTCGTGCTTCTCGATGACGGAGCCGCAGGGCGGCGCGGACCCCAAGGTGTTCCGCACCACCGCGGTGCCCGACGGTGACCACTGGATCATCAACGGGGAGAAGTGGTTTTCGTCGTTTGCGTCGATGGCGTCGTTCCTCATCGTGATGGCGATGACCGACCCCGACGCGCCGCCGTACCAGCGCTACTCGATGTTCGTCGTGCCCGGCGACACCCCGGGCATCCATGTGATGCGCGACGTCGGGCTCGGGTATCAGCCGATGGGCGGCGGGCGCGAAGGGTACGTCCGTTATGAAAACGTGCGCGTGCCCGCGGATCACATGCTGGGCCCGCGCGGCGGGGCGTTCGTCGTCGCACAAACCCGCCTGGGCGGCGGGCGAATTCATCACGCCATGCGCACGGTGGGCCTGGTCCGCCGCATCTTTGAGATGATCTGTGAGCGCGCGGTGTCGCGCTACACCCAGGGCGAGGTGCTGGCCAACAAGCAACTGGTCCAGGAGATGGTCGCCGACTCGTGGATGGAAATCGAGGCCTTCCGGCTGCTGACCCTCCAAACCGCTTGGAAGATCGACCAACTCAACGATTACAAGGCGGTGCGGGCGGACATCTCGGCGGTCAAGGCGATGATGCAGAAGGTGTTGCACGACGTGTCGTCGCGGGCGCTTCAGCTGCACGGATCGCTGGGCACCACGCACGAGATGCCCTTCGTGCGGTACCTGGTCGAGTCGTTCGTGCTCGGCCTTGCCGACGGCCCCACCGAAGTGCACAAGGTGACGCTGGCCCGCCTGTTACTCAAGGACCGCCCGCCGGCGCCCGACCTCTTCCCCTCCGAGCACCTGCTCCGGTTGCGCGCGGCCGCCGAGGCGAAGTTCGCCGACAAGCTTGCGGGCATCCCCCGCGGCGTGGCGATCGCTAGCCCGGCGGAGCCGGGCGAAGCGGGTCGCCACCATCGGCCCTAGACGGCTTTGGTGGTGCCGACGTAGGACAAAATCACGTCGGACTGGTCGGTGATCCGCGTCAGCGTCGCATACGAGCGGATGAACGACTGGCCCACGCACCCGTCGATCTTGACGTGGAAGTTGCTGATCATCACCCACGGACTCGCGCCCTTGAACTCCTTCTTGATCACCGGCACCACGATCACCAGGCCGGGCTTGAGACCGACGCTGAGCACACCGTTAATCGGCGTGGAGATCAACGGCAGAATGCCCGCCGTCACACCGGGGATCAGGGCCGTGGCCCCGAGCGACGGCGTGACGCCCGCGCTACCCGCCATCGTGACGCCGTTGGAGGTGCTCATGTCGATGCCACAGCCGATCTCGTAGCCCACCTCGAGCTCGCCCCGCGGCTGTTCCGGCCCGATCAGCGAGCCGACGAAGATTCCGCTCGACAGGTATTCGCGGGACGACGCGGCGGTTGTCAACGGCGCCACCGGAACCTGCGACTCGTCCTTCGCGCCGAGGCCCAGGGTCCAGCCGTCGGGGGTTTGGAGGGTTGCTGGCGGGTTCGACGGGACCAGTCCGTCGGCCGGCGGCGTCGTGGCGGCGGCCGGGTCGACTTCGGGGTCGGCGCCGGCCTGGGCCGCGCTCGTCACGAGCGTGACAAGGCAGACCGCGACAGCCGCGGCGCGGCGGACGACCACGGCGATGGGCCTCACGCACGACACCGTAGGCAGTGCCGAATTCACCTCGCGGTATTTGCTGGCCGAACCGTCGCAGTTGTTTTGCATTCGTGATTGAAATGCGACTTCGGGCCGTATTGCTGAGGGCGACCATTTCCTGCTCCGGAGCGCTACGATCGTCTGCTATGAAACGTCACCCGTTCGCCCTGGGCCTGCTGGCCGGTGGGATGACGGCCGTGGCGCTCGCGGTCGGCGCCGGCACCGCAAACGCGGACCCGGTGGACCCCTTCACGCCGGGACCCGGCCTGATCGACCGAATAGTCACGGAGACGCCCGACCTGTACGCGTCGCCGCGCGACGAGGTCGGCCCGTCAAAGCGTTCGGATCGGGTCGGGATGGTTTGCCAAAATTTGTATGCGCGGTGCCGCTGAGCCGCTGCTAGTCCAGCAGTGACCGGGCGCGTTCCAGCAATCTCGGCAGACTCGCCGTCATCGCTTCCAATTCGGTTCGCGGGGAACGCCTTCGGCGGTTGTGCTTGACGATCAGCGACCAGGTCGCCGCCGACTTGAAGCATGCCAAGGCGGTGAACCAGCCCAGGTCGTTGACGTGGCAACCCAATTCGTGTTGATAGATGTCGGCGAGCTCGCCGGTCGGGGGCGCGATGCCGGACGATCCGCCGCGCCGGTAGGTGTCCGGGTCACAGATGATCAGGAACCAGCCCACGTCGATCCGCGGGTCACCGATCGCCCAGATCTCCCAGTCGATCACCGCATTGATTCGGGCCCCGGCGGCCAACAGGTTGCCCAGCCGGAAGTCACCGTGGACCACGCTGGGGCCCATGGCCGCCGGGGCGCAGGCCAGCAACGCGTCCCGCACCCCCGGCCAGCCGGGCACCAGCGCCGCGTCGACGGTCCGCAGCGTGTCGGACCAGCGCCGCACCTCCGCGACCGGTTCCATCAGCGGTTCATCGCCCAGGCCGAGGTCGGCCGGTGCCAACCGGTGCAGGGCGGCCATGACGCGGGAGGCGTTGCGGTAGCGCCCGGCCAGCTCGGCGACCGGCGGGCAACCGTCGAAAAGGGGCTCCACGCAGTCGCCTTCGACCCGCGACATCACGAAGAGCGGCGGGCCGCCCGCGTCCTCCCACAACACCTCGGGAACCGGAACCCCGCTCCCCGCAAGCGCTTTCATGACGCGCGCCTGCCGCAGCACGTCGCGGTGCGCGACCGGCTCCACACCGGGCGGCGCAACCTTGATCACCACCGCCCGCCCGCCGCGCACACCGGAGAACGTGAGGCTGGACGCGCCGCCGGCGAGCGGCGCGACGTCGGCAACACCCGCCGCCGCGAGCCGCGTCCGCAGCTCGTCCAGGTCGAGCTCGGTCACTCAGCCGGCCGGCTTCGACCAGCCGACTTCGGCCAGGAAGGGCTGGGTGTGCGCGATGCGCCCGGTCATGGACTTGGGATCTCCGGTGCACAGCCGCAGGGCGGTCTCGGTGATCAGTTCGATGTCCTCGGTGTCGGTCTTGGCCAGGTCCAGGGTGCCGGCCCCGGGGGTTGCGACCGGGTTGGACGGGGCGGCGGCGTTGACGGCGATGCCGTCGTCGTACAGTTCGGCGGCAAGGCTTTTGGTGAGCCGGTTGAGCGCGGCCTTGGCCGTTCCGTAGACGCCGAACCCCGCGGTCCGGTCGAATTCGGAGAACGGCGGTCCCGGCGGCAGGTCGCCGCCCACCGACGTCAGGTTCAGGATCCAGCCCCGCCCGCGCTCCCGCATCGCCGGGATCGCCAACTGGCTCAGATGCAACGGGCCGAGCACATGCATCTCGATCATCAGCCGGGCGCGCCGCTCGGGGAACCCGTCGAGCGGCCGCAGGAACGTGACGGCGGCATTATTGACCAGGATGTCCGGGGCGCCGACGGCGCTCACCACCTCCGCGAAAAGCCGTTCGCGCTCGTCCGATTGGGAAAGGTCCGCCGGGACCGCGATGGCGCGGCCACCGGCGGTCGCGATCTCGTCGCGGGTCTGGCTCAGCGATCCCTGGTATTTGGCGTCGGGTTCCATCGTGCGGGCGGTGAGCGCCACGGTGGCGCCGTGCGCGGCGAGTCGCGCGGCGATCGCCTTGCCCAGGCCGCGGCTGCTTCCCGTGACGAGCGCGACCATTCCGTCGCATCGTCGGTCTGCGCCCATTCGAATGTCCTCCAGTCCCGCCAGGTATGGAAATGGCTTCTCCAATACAGAGAATGCCATTATCACCGGGTCGAGCGGAAGCACGGGCCGGATCGGAGAACCTGTCGGTGACAAGATTCCCTGGTCATCCAAAGGGGAACCTGATGTGGCATGGCCACACCCCGGGAGGTCATCGAACTCATCGACGCGCTCGCCGAAGACATCTACGACGCCTACGACAACCCCCGCCTCTACCCCGCGCCCGAGAAAGCCAAGGCGCTGACGGCGTCGCGCTACCTGGCCAGAAAGCTGGTCAGGAAGGGCTGGCGCAAGGGCGGCGGCATCTATCTGCCCCGCTGCCCGTACGGAACCGTCACGTGCTTTGACCCGGAACCGCACCGGCACTGCGAAACGTAGGCCGCCCGGCGCGTGCGTCGATCGAATACGTCCCACCGCCCAGGAAGACGAGCAGGAAGAAAGCGAAGCAGAACAGGATCGCCAAAAGTCCACCGTTGCCCGCCGGTGGATCCCCCACGGGCCAGAGCGCTTTGGGTTGATGCATCCAGAAATAAGCGACCGCCATTTGCCCCGAGGCGATGAAAGCCGCGGCGCGGGTGAACAATCCGGCCGCGATCAGAAGCCCGGTGACAACCTCGATCACACCGGCGTACCAACCGGGCCAGGTTCCGGCCGCGACCGCATACGTCGGATGGACGGGCCAGGCGAACACGATATTCGAGCCACACGCGGCGAAGAGCAAGCCGTACACGAGACGGAAGAGGCTCAGCACGGCGGGCGAATACTGGTCGAGAGTTTTCGTCATGCCCCCGAGGTTACGGTCGCCGCCCAATCGAGCACGCGCCTCCACAGCCGCTGCCGGCTGGACGCCATGTTGTGGCAGTGCGCGCTGTCGGGCAGCACGACGGTCGTGAGGGCGGGGCTGCGGCGATACAGGCCGGCCTCCGTGCGGGGGTCCGGTGAGACGTCGACGACCCCGAAGCCGACGAGCACCGGAACGTCGATCTGTGCGGCGTGCTCGGCGACCACGCCGGGGATCATCGCGGTGCCGAATACCCTCGGTACCACCGACTTTGCCGTGACGCAGTCCGCCGCCACGACATCGGCGGGCACATCGGCCAGGTGGAACCAGCTCTGCAGGTACTCGCGCGGGCCCTCGGCATAGGGCTCGGGAAGGGCGGCGAGGATCTGGCGGGCCAGCTCGGCGCGGCCCTCGGCGGTCCCCGCCCGGGCGATGAAGGCGGCATCCAGGTTCAGCGGCGCGACGTGTTGATTGGTGCAGCCGAGGACCGCCAGCCCCGCGTAGCTGGAAAACAGGGACTGCTGAACGATGGCGAGATACCCGCCCAGCGAATGCGCCACGGCGAGGGTGGGGACGCGCTCGCCGGTTTCCTCTGGCAGCGTGGAGACGGCCCGCGCGAGCGCGGCGGCGATGTCGGTGAAGTCGAAATCGCATGCCGGCTTGGAACTTTCGCCGGTGCCCAGCGGATCGATGGTCACCACGCCGTAGCCGTTCCCGGTGGCGAAGTCGGCGAAGCTGTAGCCGCCGCGGCCCGGGAACTTCAGGTCCCAGTATTCGCGGCTGTAGGTGCCGCCCGGCAGGCAGACGAGCAGGGCGTCGGCGCCACGGGGCGCGGGGTAATAGGTCGCCGCCAACCATGCCTGTAGGCCGATGACGTCGCTGACGTCGAAGCGCATGGGACGTGGCACCTCAACAAAGTAACGCCGTGCCGCTCCGCTCGGATATTCACGGCATGATCGGCAACCGCACTGCGACCGCGGCCCGCGCCGCCGGCGTCGCGATGCTGGTCGGCGCCACCGCGCTGGGCCTGGCGGTGGGCGCCGCGCACGCCACGCCCGACCCGCCGCGCGGCGAGGGCACGCTTTACGGCAACCCGGTGGCCGCCGCCCCGTTCTGGCGCTACCAGGGATACGACGACGACTGCGTGGAGATGGCCGTCGCCGATGTCGTCGGTGAGCTGACCGGCAAGCCGCCCTCCGAGCAGGCCATCGTCAAGCTGGCCCAATCCACCCCGAGCACCGTCCACTCCGGGCCGATCTACACCAAGCCCAAGAAGCGCAAGCCCGGCAGCGGCACGTCGTTCGACGACGAGCCGGCGCTGCTGGCGCACTACGGCATCCACTCGACCTCAACCGACGAGCAAAGCGCCGCGAAGAGCGGTGTCGCAACGGGGATGTCGGCGCTGGAGCAGGATCTGGTCAAGGGCCGCAAGGTGATCGTCGGAGTCAACTCCGAAGTCATCTGGGGCGAGCCCATCGAGGACAAGACCCCGGACGGCCAGCCGGAAGCCAACCACGCCGTGGTGGTCACCGGCGTCGACACCGCGGCCGGCATCGTGCACCTCAACGACAGCGGCAGCGAGGAGGGCCGCGACGAGCAGGTGCCGATCGACGTCTTCGCCAGGTCGTGGGCCAGCAGCGACGACCAGATGACCGTCACCGGTTAGCGACGGGAGCGGCATTCAACAGGCCGACCAGTGCCGCGGTCACCTCGCGGGGGCGCTCCTCCATGACGTAGTGGTCGGCACCGGGCAAGTGGACCAGCCTGGCATTGGGAATGCGGTCGGCGAGTTCGCGCGCCGTGTCGAACGGGATGTAGGGGTCGCGCTCACCCCAGATCACCGCGGTCGGGCACCGGACGGTCGCAAGCCCGTCCGCCAGCCAGCCGACGGCGGGAACCGGGTAGTGGGCGAAGAATTCCCAAAACGTGCGCCGGCCTTGCGGTGTCCTCATCCAGCCCAGGTATTCGGCTTGCAGCGCGGTGTCGAAGCAGCCGAGTTTTCGGTAACGGGCCAGAGCCACGTGGTGTATCGCGGCCAACGGCAGCCGTCGCGCGGCCGCGGACAACACGGGGTTGGTCGCGATCCGGTGCTCCGCCGACGAGAACCGGTAGAACCACGGCCGGAAGATCCCATGCGCCCGGGTGTTCAGCAGCGCGAGCCGTTGCACCCGGTCGGGGTGGCGAATGGCGTAGCCGAGCCCGATGAAGCCGCCGTAGTCGTGGGCGCACAGGTTAAATCGCTGCCACCCCAGCCGCTCCACGAGCCGCTCGAGGCGGTCGACCTCGTTGTCGTACGTGGGCGGCGTCGACGGCGGGTCGGACCGGCCGAATCCCGGCCAGTCGGGTGCCACGACGTGATGGGTGTCGGCCAGCGCCGCGATCTGGTGGCGCCAGCAGGAGGCGCTCTGCGGATACCCGTGCAGCAGCAGCACCGGCTCGCCGCTGCCGGCAGCCACGCCAAACACCCTGCGCCCGTCGACATCCCACGTCGTCGCCGTCATGCCCGGAAATCTATTGGAAATTCACCGGGCGCCGCCCCACGTTTCGAGACGAACGCCGCTCGATTACGGCCGGCGTCTGGTGCACGGGTCCTGACAGGCGCGGTTGATGCCGGGCAGCATCTGATGCGCGAAGTCCGCGCCGGTGCGGACGGTCAATGCCACGACGACGGCGCCCACCAGGCATGCGGCGGCGGCGATGAACATCTCCACCGAGAACCCGGGACCGAGCGGCTGCCCGGGACCGGCGCTGATGCCGGCCGTCGGCGAAAGACCGCAGACCACCGAGGCGGCGGTGAACACGACCAGCCGGCGACGAAAACCCGCCGGCGGCCGTAGCGGTCGCCCGCGGCGCCGCCGGTGAGCAGCAGCGCACTCAGCGTCAGCAGGTAGCCGTCGAGGACCCACTGCTGACCGGTCAAACCGCCGCCGAGGTCGCGCCCGATCGCCGGCAGCGCCACATTGACGACGGTGCCGTCCAGCAGCGCGATGCCGGAACCGAGGACGGCCGCGGCAATCAGCCAGCGCGCCCCGGCCGAGGCCAACGGCAATTGGTCCATGATTGAGGATTCTGGCCTACGATCTCCCGCATGCCGATCCTCGGAAACGCGACGGCCGTCGCCGCGAAAGTGTCTCGGGCGACGTCCAACGCGTTGCGAGTTGAGCTCACCACCCCCGACGGCGCCGAAGTGGCGCGCGCTCAACAGAAGGGCGGCGTCGGCGTCCTGCTCGGATTCAAGAACGGCGGCAAGAGCGACTACACCCTGTCCAGCCCCGCCGGCGAGGAACTCAGGCTATCGGTGGCCGCGACGACCACCGTCACGAACCAGAACACACCCGTGGGAAAGATCGTCCCATCCGACGGCGCGGCACGGTTGGAAGACGGCGGCGGCACCGTCCTGGCGGCGATCCGGCCGCACACCGGGGCCAAGGGCGACAGCGCCTGGCATCACCCGATCGTGTCCCCCACCGGCGACCAGCTGGGCGTGCTCACGCTGATGAGAGTCCACACCGGTTGGCGCGACATCGAATTCGAGGCCGCCCAGTTGCTGTTCAACACGAACGTCGCCACCCTGAAAGCGCCGTCGGCCGGTGCGATGCTCGAACTGCGCGCGCCCGTCCATCCCGTGCTGGGCGACATGCTGGCCGCGGCGTGCGTCGACTTCTCCGTGCTGCCACGCGGATACATCGCATAACCCCGGAACGCCGTCTCGTCGCTCGCGCGTGGGCTGGCGTTCATTTCGGCGACGTCAGTTGCGCGCCTGATGTGCAAACACCGCTGCCACACTGACTCACCTGCCACCCATCCCTAGCGAGTAGGTATCCACGATGACCGATGTCGAGCAGACGCCCTCCGACGGCCTTTCCGCCAGCCCCACGCGGGCCGACCTGGCCGAGCACTCCCGCACCGGGATGGGAGCCGCGGCGCTGCAACGGGCAATCACCGATCACCTGCGCTACTCGGTCGGTCGCCCCGCCGCGGCGCTGCGCCCGGAGCATTACTACCGGGCGCTGGCCCTCGCGGTGCGCGACCGCATGCAGGACCGCCGGGTGGCCTCGACGCAGACCTCGCTGGACCTCGGCCGCAAGGTGACCTGCTATCTGTCGGCCGAATTCCTGATGGGCCCACAGCTGGGCAACAACCTGCTGAACCTCAACATGGAGCTGGCGGCAAAGACGGCGCTGGCGGCGATGGGACAGAATCTCGAGACGGTCCTGGCGTGCGAGGAGGAACCCGGACTGGGCAACGGCGGCCTGGGCCGGCTCGCGGCGTGCTACCTCGACTCGCTGGCCACGCTGGAGCGGCCGGCGATCGGCTACGGCATCCGCTACGAATTCGGCATCTTCGATCAGGAGATCCGTGACGGCTGGCAGGTCGAGCAGACCGACAACTGGCTGGACCACGGAAACCCTTGGGAAATACCGAAACCCGACGTCAACTACTTGGTCAAGTGGGGCGGCTACGCCGCGCACTACACCGATGACACCGGCCACGATCGCGTCCGGTGGGTGCCCGGGCGCGTCCTCAAGGGCGTCGCCTACGACACGCCCATTCAGGGTTACGGCGTCAACACCTGCAACGTGCTGACGCTGTGGAGCGCGCGCGCCGTCAAGTCGTTCGCGTTGGATGCCTTCAACACCGGCGACTACTACGGCGCGGTCGAGGACGAGGTCATGTCCGAGACCGTCACCAAGGTGTTGTACCCCAACGACGAGCCGGAGGCGGGCAAGCAACTGCGCCTGCTGCAGCAGTACTTCTTCGTGTCCTGCTCGCTGCAGCACGTCCTGCACATCATGGACGATCTCGCCGACGCCGGCGTGCGGGAACTCCCCCAGCGATTCGCCCTGCAGCTCAACGACACTCACCCCTCGATCGGGGTCGCCGAGCTGATGCGGTTGCTGGTCGACGAGCGGCAGCTGGACTGGGACGAGGCGTGGGACATCACGGTCGCGACGTTCGGATACACCAACCACACCCTGCTGCCCGAGGCGCTGGAGACCTGGCCGCTGGACATGTTCTCCGAGGCGCTGCCGCGCCACATCGAGATCATCTACGAGATCAACCGCCGATTCCTCGACGAGGTCCGCGCCCGCTTCCCCGGCGACGAGGACCGGCTGCGCCGGATGTCGCTGATCGGCGAGGACAGCGGCAAGAACGTCCGGATGGCCCACCTCGCCACGGTGGGCAGCCACGCCATCAACGGAGTCGCGGCGCTGCACTCCGAGCTGCTGAAAAGCAGTGTGCTCAAGGACTTTTACGAGTTGTGGCCGGAGCGGTTCAGCAACAAGACGAACGGCGTGACGCCGCGCCGTTTCCTCGCGCTGGCCAACCCCGGGCTGCGGGAGCTGCTGGACCGCACCGTCGGTGACGGCTGGCTGACGGACCTGAGCCGCCTGCGCGGGCTGGAGCCGTTCGTCGACGACGCGGCCTTCCGCCGGGAATGGCACGACATCAAACGCACCAACAAGGCGCGCCTGGCCAAGTACATCCGCTCGGTGGCGGGCGTCGAGCTGAGCCCGGACTGGATGTTCGACGTCCAGGTCAAGCGCATCCACGAGTACAAACGCCAGCACCTCAACGTCCTGCACATCGTCGCGCTGTATCACCGGCTCAAGCAGGACCCCGGGCTGTCGATTCCGCAGCGCGCCTTCATCTTCGGCGGCAAGGCCGCGCCGGGCTACTTCATGGCCAAGCGGATCATCAAGCTGATCAACGCCGTCGGCGAGACGGTCAACGCGGACCCGGACGTGAACCGCTTCATCAGGGTGGCGTTCGTGCCGAACTTCAACGTGCAGAACGCGCACATGATCTACCCCGCCGCCGACCTGTCAGAGCAGATCTCCACCGCGGGCAAGGAAGCCTCCGGCACCGGGAACATGAAGTTCATGATCAACGGCGCCCTGACCATCGGCACGCTCGACGGAGCCAACGTCGAGATGCGCGACGAGGTCGGCGCGGAGAACTTCTTCCTGTTCGGCCTGACCGAGCAGGAGGTCGAGGCCGTCAAGGCGAACGGGTACCGGCCCGCCGATTACATCGACGGCCCCCAAGCTGGAAACGACGAGCTGAGCGCCGTGCTGGATCTGATTGCGAGCGGCACCTTTTCGCACGGCGACACCGAGGTGTTCCGGCCGCTGGTGGACAACCTGCGCCACGACGACCCCTTCCTGGTGTGCGCCGACTTCGCGTCCTACCTGAGGTGCCAGGATCAGGTGAGCGCGGCGTGGCGGGACACCGAGTCGTGGACGAAGATGTCCATCCTGAATACCGCGCGCAGCGGCAAGTTTTCGTCAGATCGCGCCATCACGGAGTACTGCGACGAGATCTGGAACGTCTGGCCGCTGACCGTCAAGATGTGAATCAGTCTCGGTGATAGCCGGGCAGATCCGGCACCCCGTTGGCGGTCAACCAACCGCCGCCGTCGACGACCACGACGGCTCCCGTCACGTAGGACGCCGCATCGCTGGCCAAAAACAGCACCGCTTCGGCGACCTCGGTGGTGGAACCGGGGCGTCGCAGCGGGTTCTGGGTGGTGCGGTGCTGGGCATCGCCGGTGATTCTCTTGACTCCCTCGGTTCCCGACATCGCGCCGGGGGCAACGACATTCACCCGCACGCCGTCGGGGCCCCATTCGATCGCACAGGCGCGGCTGAACGCGTCGACGCCGGCCTTGGCCGAAACGACGTGCGCCTGCAGGGCCATGCCGCGGTACTGGATCGCGGCGCTGATGTTCACCACCGCGCCGCCGTGCTCGCGCAGCCAGAGTTCGTAAGCGGCCTTCGACACGTTGAAGGTACCCAGCAGGTCGATATCGACGACGGCCTTGAATCCCTTTGGGCTGAGGTCGCTGATCGGCACGGGGAAGTTTCCGGCGGCGTTGTTGACGACGATGTCGAGTTGGCCGAACGTTCGCAGCACCTGCTCGACGACGGCCGTCACCTCGTCGTCCCGACGGACGTCGCAGACGCCGTAGCAGGCCTCGATGCCCTCTTCCCGCAACGCCGCAACCGCCGCTTCGAGATTGGGTTCCTTGCGGCTGCAGATCGCGACGCTGGCCCCGTGTTTGCCGAGAACGCGGGCGACCTCCAGGCCGAGCCCGGTGGCGCCGCCGGTGACCAACGCGACCTTGCCTTGTAGGAGGTCGGTCCGGAACGGACTGCGGCGGGTGGTCACGGTCACGGCAACCGCTATTCGGTGTTAACCGCTCTCCCGCGAGACATAGACCGCGACATACCCGATCGGGATGCCGGTGCGGTTCGCGATGCACTTCCGCGCCCCGAGCTCGACCGCGGCCCGTCGGCTCACGCGGGTGACCCCACCGATCTCGGGGATCCGGATGATCCATCCGTCAGTGACGCGGCTGACCTCGATGTCGAAGCACTGGCCGACTGTCGGGCACTGCAGGCGGCGAGCGACCCGGCGCGTAGCGCTGGTGCGCATCAGGTTTGGCCGCCGCAAAGTGGGCTGTATGGGCATGGCTGCTTTCCCGAGTCGAAGAGGAACCGCGCGCAAGAGTAATGCGACTCGGGCCCAAAAACCTAATCGGCCGAGGCCGCCTCAGCTCTCCCAGGCGGGGATCAGACCCATCGCCCGCATCAGCTGGCCCTCGAAGCCGGTGAGCAGCGAGACGCCGGTCACCGACGACTGGGGCAGGGGGAAGTTCAGGCCGGGATCGAGCACCGGATTGAACGGGTAGCCGGTGGGCATCATCGACGGCGGCAGGAACCCGAGATCCACCAGCGCCGCCTGCGGGCCCTGGACCGAGCCGTGCACCAGATCCGGGACGATCGTGAACGGGTTCGGCAGTTCGAACAGGCTCGCGGGAGTGGGGATGTCGGCGTACTCCCCGGACCCGTAACCCATGTCGACGATCACCCGCAGGTCCGGCTGCAGCAGGTCGGCCAGCGCGTTGCCGAACGGCTGCGGCAGGACCAAGCGCAGCGGCGCGACCAGCGGCAGGTTCTGCGTCAGCAGCTCGTAGTACCTGGTTTCACCGGCGTAGCCCGGCGACGTCGGCAGTTGGATCGCGTTGGCGATCTGTCCGGGCGTCGGGTCGACGTAGTCGTGCGTGCCGTGGAAGAGCGCGAACCCCATGAACGCGTTGAGATCGCTGACCGGGTTGAGCACATACCGCGGCAAGTTGGTCACCATGTCGTACTGATTGCTGAAGATCACGGTGGGATACGGCGAGTTGGGCGGCGTCGCGCCGTTCATCAGTACGTCGAACAACGGGATGTACAGGCCGGGGAAGCGTTCGAAGAACCCGCCGTTGGGGTTGCCCGGGTCGCCGGTCAAGAAGAACGACAGTTTGCTTGGGTCCGGCGGGTTGGCCATCGCCATCAGGTTGCGGATGTCGTCGGTGGCGATCAGCGAACTTTGTGAGGTGCCGTAGACGACCACCTTGTTGCCCGCCGCGAGTTCGGTGTTGATGGCGGTGTTGAGCAACTGCACGCCCTGTGCCACCGACTGGCCCAGCGTCAGTTTTCCCAGTTGCGGGGTGAACGGCCAGAACTGCTCCGGCGTGTAAAGCGCCTGCCCCGACGCCCCGAGGAGTGGCGACAACGTGGGGTTGTCGAGGAAGTTGGCCATGATCGAGCTGACATACTTGCCGTCCGCCAGGGGGAACGTTGTGCCGCCGACGATCAGTGCCACCGAGCTGTTCTGCGGCACGTTCAGCGGCGGGATGCTCGTCGGCGCCGGGTTCTCGGCCAGCGTGGCGAACGGGGCGAGGGGCGCTTCCAGCTCGCCGATCGCGTCGCGCAGCGCCTGCAGCGCGGCCTGCTCGGTCGCAGTGTAGGCGACGCCCGCCTCGCTCAGCAGCTGCACGAACCGCTGCTCGAACGCCTGGCCCGCCGCGAGCAGTTCCCGGTAGATCCTGGACTGGTTGATGAACAACGGCGCGATCGCCGCGCTGACCTCATCGGCCCCGGCGGGCGGGATGCTGCTCGTCCGCAGCGCCGCGAGGGCGTTGGCCTCGTCGAGCGCGGCACCGATCTTGCCGACGTCCTCCGCCGCCGAAACCAGCCCCTCAGGAACGACCTGCACCCGCCCATTCTGGTCAACGACGGCGACGGCCGAGCCGTCTTCGATGAATTCCTGCCGACGCCGCGCCTTACACTGGGCCCTCGGAAGCGCGACCGAAGGTGATGAACCGGTGAGGACCCTGACGAAGATCGCCGCCGGCGGGCTGGTTGCCCCGGCGTTGCTGTTCGGCTCGGGCGTCGCCCGCGCCGATAGCTTCCAGGAAAAAGAAAAACAGGCCTGCCAGCTGATGGACGATCCGGCCGGCCCCGAATCGGGTTATGCGCCAGCCGAATATGCATTCATGACGCTGCGCGCCAAGATGTCGGCCGAGGACGCGCGGAATGCCATGTCACAGGGCGCCCAGGACTTTTGCCCGAACCACATAATCGACCTGCCGGCGAGCTGGCGGTAATAGCCGATCAACTCCAACCATTGCCGCTTCTAGCGCGCGGCAATCAAGATCGGCAATCTTATTTTTTCGCAGTTCAGCCCTATCTTTACTCAGTCGAAATTCATAGGGTTCACCAGAGATAGTCACCGAAACCGCAAAGGTGGCTGGACATGCACAGTTCGCGTGGACCGCCTAGACCCAAATAAACCGTCACTGCCCGGAAACCGGGCCGCGGTACCAATTCGTCCGATATCGCCCGGCGCATTTGCAAAGCAAACACGGCATATTTCCGCGCCGCCAAGAAGGGGGGTTTGCCACCGAAGTCAAGCTAAGGAGATGTGACACAATGGATTTCGCGATATTACCCCCGGAGATCAACTCCGCCCGGATGTACACCGGCCCGGGGTCGGGTTCGCTTCTAGCCGCCGCGGGCAGCTGGGATTCCCTGGCCGCCGAGTTGACCACCGCGGCCGAAACCTACCAATCGGTGGTCTCGGGCCTGACCACCTTGAACTGGCACGGCCCCGCGTCGGAGTCGATGACGGCCACCGCCACCCCCTACATAGGTTGGCTCTACACGACCGCCGAGCAGACGAAACAGACGGCCATGCAGGCCAGGGCCGCCGCGGCGGCCTTCGAGCAGGCGTTCGCGATGACCGTGCCCCCGCCGGTGATCGCGGCCAACCGCACCCAACTGGCTTCGCTGATCGCGACGAACTTCTTCGGCCAAAACACCGCGGCGATCGCGGCTACCGAGGCGCAGTACGCCGAGATGTGGGCCCAGGACGCCGCCGCGATGTACGGCTACTCCAGCGCCTCGACCGCCGCGGCGACGTTGGTGCCGTTCACCCCGCCGAACCAGGCCACCAACCCGGCCGGCGCGTCGGCCCAGGCCGATGCGGTCGCGCAGGCTAAGGCGTCGATACCCAACCCGCTGCAAGGACTCAGTAATTTGTGGACGAACCTCCAGCAGTGCCCATTAGTGCAAATCGTCGAAGGCGATTTTGGCCAGGGCACCTACAGCGCGTTTGACGGCTTGTATGGGCCCGACGCTCCAATGTGGGGCTTCCTAGCCTCAAGTGGGGTATTCCAGCTACCGACCGCGCTTAACATTGCCGGTTTTGTAGGCAAGAGCACCGCGGACGCAGACCAACTGGCGGGCGCCGCCGGGGCAGGAGCACAGGGTGCAACGAGCGCTGCCGCGGCGGCAACACGGGCCACAGCGGACGCCGCCTTGGGCGGGATCAGTGGCGGTGCAGCACACAGCGCGACTGAGGCGGCATTCACCGGAGGCGGCGTCTCAGCGATGCTTACCAGCGCCAAATCGATCGGCCCGCTATCTGTGCCGGCGAGCTGGTCCACCCCGGCGGTCAGCCACATATCGGCCCTGTCGGGCACCGGTTTAACCACGCTGCCGGGAACCGAGGAGGCAGTCGGGGCGGGAATACCCGGCGTGCCCGGAATGCCGGCGGCCACGCGAGCCTCGGGCGTCATACCGCGATACGGGACCCGGTTGACAGTGATGCCACGCCCGCCGGCGGCGGGCTGACACCCCTCAGTTCTCCACGAGGTCGGGGATAGGCTCCGCGTCGGTCAGCCAGTGCCGTCCGACCTGGCGGGCCGCCTCCCACTTGGGAATGCTCACCGCATCGTCCTGTCCCAGGTCCTCGGGGGTCGGGCCGATGCGCTCGACCAAGTCCGCGAGCGCACCCACATCGAAGTTGTACACCTCGGCTGCGGTAAGCCCGAGGATTTGTCGCGTCTCGTCTATTGGAATGTCCCAGAACGAGCGCCGCAACCAGTCGCGGGTATGCGGCCATGTTCCTTCCGGATGAGGATAATCGTTGCCCCACAGCATGTTTGGAACACCGATCTCGTAGCGACGGGCTAGTTCCCGGCGCTCGGTCGTGGTGGCACCGATGAAGCAGTTCCGGTCGAAGTACGCCGAGGGTGGCATCGTCAGATCGCCCTCCAGCAGACGGCTCATCTTCTTGGCCGAGTGCTCACGCATGAACCGGGTGTCCATCAGCCACAGCAGGTCGTTAGCCCAGTAGGCACCGCACTCGGTGGCCCCCCAGCGCAGGTTCGGGAAGCGCTCGAACACGCCGGCCCACAACGCGAACCACAGCGGCCGGACTCCCCACCAGCGCACCTCGGTCGTATAGATACCCAGGTGTGGGCCGTACTGCTCACTCGGTGCAGGACCGACGTGGGTGTGAACTGGCATCCGCAGGTCCTGGCAGGCGGCCCACACCTTGTCGTAACGCCGGTCATGGTAGGGCGGATAGTCACCCCAGAGCACCGGAATCATGATGCCGCCGCGCAACCCGGCTTCGGCCGCTCGAGCGATCTCGGCCACCGCCGCGTCGACGTCCGCCAGGATCGGCACGACGGCGACGCCGGCCCGCCGCTCGGGGCTGTGGCTGCATAGCTCGGCCAGCCAGCGGTTGTGGGCCCGTGCCCCGGCCATCGCACGTCCCGGGTCCAGGTCGCCAGACTGCCCCAGGCCCGCACCGAACGGAGCCCCGGCGACACCGGTGACGGCGTCCGCGTCGGGAAAGATGACCTCGCCGGCAACGCCGTCGCCGTCGAGTTCGCGGTCGCGCTGGGCGACGTCCCAGCCACCCGCGATGCCGTCTCCGTGTTCGTCGAACCACGCTTGCGCGAATTCCTCGTCGATGAAGCCGCTGGCCTGCGCCGCCGCGGCAATTTTCTCGGCGAGGAATGTTTCGAAGTCCTCCCGGTATTCCGGGTCGATGTACTCGCGGTACTGCTCAGTGGGCAGCTCGGCGTGGGTGTCTGCGGAGATGATCAGATAGGGCGCGGCGTCGTTCATGGAGGTCCTCTCGCTTACCAGGCACGAATCGGGTCGGGCTCGAAGACGGTGCTGCTGGCGCCGGCGGGCACGGCCGCCAGCGGCTCGGCAACCTCGGCCACGGTCGGGCCGATTCGGTCGACGAGGGGCGCGAGGGCGTCGAGGTCGAAGCCGTAGACGGCGGCCGCATTGCCGCCGACCATGGCCGCCACCTCGTCAGCCGGGACACCGCTGAAGGTGTGGCGCAACGCTTCTCGGGTGTAGGGGGCGGTGCCTTCCAGGTGCGGGTAGTCGCTTCCCCACATGATCTTCTCGACGCCGATCCGGTGACGCTCGGCGCACTCGACGGGCCGCATGAAGCTGGCCCCGACGTAACACTGGCGGGCCCAAAATTCGCTGGGCCGCAGCGTCAACGAGCCCGCGGTGGGCCCGGCGAATCGGGCGATCGCCGAGTTCGCTCTCCCGTAACGGGCCGCCGCCACATCGAGCGAGTCGAGGGTTGCCGGTATCCATCCGGCGCCCTGCTCGGTGAAGACGACGGTGAGGTCCGGATGGCGATCCAGTGCGCCGCTGAAGATCAGGTGCCACAGCGCTCGGTGCGCGAACCAATGCGTCTCATAAACCCATACCGCGAACGAGCTGCCCCATCCGTCCGTCGGGTTGGGTCCGGCGTTACCGCCGTGGTGGTTGACCACCAGGCCCGCGTCCGCGCACGCCGCCCAGAGCGGCTCCCAGTGCTCGGCGTAAAGCTGGGGAATGCCTGCGCCGGGCGGGATTCCGGGCAGCAGCACGCCGCCGCGCAGGCCCAACTTGGCGATCTGCGCTATCTCGGCGACGGCCTCGTCGAGGTCCCCGAGCAGGATCTGGCCCACCCCGGCGCGCCGCTCGGGCGAGGACGAGCAGAAGTCGGAAAGCCAACGATTGTGCGCACGCAGCCCGGCCCAGCGCAGCTCGAGCTCGCGGGCGTCCACCGGCTGGGGGGCGGCCAGACTTGCCTGCGGAAAGAACGGCGGCACGGTATTGGGGAAGATGACCTCCCCCGCGACACCTTCGGCATCCAGATCCGAGTTTCGTCGGGCACTGTTCCAGTTGCGCTGGGCGTCAGCCTCAGTGAGGTCGCCGAACGGGTTGACGTATGTCTTTGCCCAGCCGTCGAATTCGTCCCGGTACTGCGGATCGAGATATTCGCGGTAGTCGAGCAGGTCAGCGCCGGCGTGGCAGTCGGCCGAGATGACCGTGTACCGGTCCATGGCGCTAGGCCCGGGCCGGCTCGGGCCTAGGGGCCGCGAGCAGGGCCACGTCGTCGTAGCGCTGGTGCACGTACGGCAGCAGCCATTCCTGCGGCACCCGCTCCGCTATCCGGCCCACCTGGATGGTGCGCCGGCGACACCAGGTGATCGAGGTGATCCGGCGAATCACGATGTCGGCAACCGGGTCCAGCGGCGACTCACCCAATTCCACTGTGCCGTCGATGTTTTCCAGCAGCTCGTAGTGCCGGTGGTATTCGCCGTAGACCAGGTGGGGGTCGGTGATACCGCCGCCGTCGGGGGCCCGCAGGAACTTGAAGTAGAACTCGGTGTTCACCTGGTCGGGCGGCAACTCCGCCGGGCCGGTGATCCGCCCGGTCACCCTGATGAGCTGATAACCCAGCCGGTCAACGGCGGCGCTGACGCGATCGCCGTCGCGCTGCACCTCGATGTGGGCGAGCTTCTTTGGCTCACCGAACGTTTCGCGCCCGCCGGTGACCGACTGTTCGGTCGACTGGGGCATGAAGAGCGGGTAGTCGCCCGCCCGGTCGCCGTGCCGCGCGGTCACCGAGAACACCGCCGACCCGAACGGCGGCCTGCCCTCGATCTGCACCCGCTGAAGCTGAAGACGCACCAGCGGTTCGGCCGCCGGCTCCAGCGGCTTGGGCAGCACCGCCGCCACGATCTCCGGATCGGTGAGATACGTGACGGTGATCGCCTCGGTGGCGATCGGCGCCTTGGTGGCGTCGATCTCGTGGTCGACTTGCGCCTCGGGTGCGCGAGGACCGTAGCGAATTTCGTTGGCGCTCACCGTGTTCCTCCTTCGGTTTTTTCGGCATGCTGGCCCAGCACGTCAACCAGATAGTCGGGCTCGCCGCGGGCGAGGATCGACGCGGCCTTCTTGCTCACGACCTGATCGCCCGGAGTGGGCGGCTCCATCATCCAGAAGCGGTCCGCCCGAAGCCCTTCCACGACGAGGTCGGCGACCGTCTCGAGCGGGGTGAACTCGACATGTGCGCCGGCGGCCTCGAAGCGGGCCACCACCTTTTCCAGCGTCTGGTCGGGTGTGCGGCGTTCCTGCGTCGCGGCATAGCGCTCCGGTCGGTGCCGCCACGATTCCCAGATGCCGGTGTTCAAGAAGCCGCCGGGGAAAAGGACGTGCGCCCGCACCCGCGTCCCGGTCATCTGCAGGTGGGTGTAAAGGCTTTCGGTCAGACAGAGCACCGCGGCCTTAGTCATCGGATAGACGGCCGTGGCCGGTCCCCCCATGGCCCCCCGGGCAATCGGCGCGAACCCGCCGTTGCCCGAGCAGGTGTTGACCACGTGTCCGTCGCCCTGCTCGAGCAGGATGGGCACGAAGGCCTTGATGCCGTGGATGACGCCCAGCACGTTGACGTCGATCCCCCAGCGCCAGTCCGCCAGGTCGTGTTCCCACATGTAACCCTCGGAGACCCCGCCGGTGCCGGCGTTGTTGCACACCACGTGCACCGCGCCGAAGCGATCCAACGCCTCCTTGGCCAGCGACTCGACGGAGGAATAGTCGGTGACGTCGGTGACCACGCCGACCGCGTCGATGCCCTCGTCCACGAGCGCCTGGGTCGCCTCGCCCAGCGGTTCGTGCAGGACGTCGGCCAGCACGACCTTCATGCCTTCCCGGCCGAAGCGCCTGCCCATGGCCTGGCCGATGCCCCCGGCTCCCCCGGTTACGACGGCGGTCTTGCCTCGAAGGTCAGACATTGTGGTCATGGTCACACGGTCGCGCATGCCACCGCAAGAAGTCGCATTATGCGACCATTGACCGATGGCTCCGCGCCCTTCCCCGCAGACCGAACGGGTCGTGAACCTGTTCGAGCAGTTGGCGGGTGACGGCAGCCCGGGGATGACGTTGGCCGAGGTGTCGCGGCACTTGAGCGTTCACAAGGCCAGCTGCCACTCGATGCTGTCCGAGCTGCTCCGGGCCGGCTGGCTCCTGCGCGACCCGGTTCGCAAGACCTACCACCTCGGTCCCGCTCTGGTCCGCCTCGGCCGAGAGGCGGCGGGCCGCTACCCGGCCCTGGTGTTGGCCCGCTCAGCGATGGCCGAGCTGTCGGCCGCGACCGGCGCGCACTGCGTTGCCTTTTCGGTGAGCGACGACTACTCCACCGTCGTCGATCAGGTCCGAAGCCGTCGCGGCGGCGGCCACCCGATGCCCATCGGTACCCAGTTCCCGCACCGGCCGCCGTATGGGGCGTCGACCGTGGCCTGGGCCGGGCCGGAGGCTCGGGAGCGCTGGCTGGCCATCCTGCCCGAGGACGTGCAAGATCGCTATCGCCGGGCCATCGCCGCCGCCGGGCAGCGTGGCTACGCGGTGGGCCTGCACATCCTGCCCGATCTGCGCCTGCGGGAACTGGCGCAGATCGTGCGCAGCGCCGAGGTCCGCTCCACCCGGCTGAGCCAGCTCGCGCAGGAACTGACCGACGAACTGATCCATCAGGAGGAGTGGTTCCCGATCAGCCTGGACCCGGAGCGCACTTACGAGGTGAGCCACATCGACTCGCCCATCTTTGCGGCCGAATCCCGCATCGCCCTCATGCTCAGCCTGGTGCCCAGCGCCGAGCCGATGAGCGGCGCGGCGGTCACCGATATGGGCGCGCAGCTCGCTGCTGCGACCCGCCGACTCAGCGCCGCCTTGACCGAAGAGTCCCCGTCCCGGCGGACCAAATAGGTTGGTAGCCAACGCCTCCCGGCCCCCAAAGAATTACCGCCTTGCTGGCCGCGATTCCCAGTCCTCAGGACGACACCCCTCGGCCCCCTAGCCACAGCGGGGGCTCCTGCCCGTTGTACATGCTCTTGGGCTGCCAGCGCTGTCTGCGCAAGAGTCGACCGGCGTGGTGTTCGGCAACGTCCTTCAGGTACTCGACGTCGTCGCTGGTCCACGGGTGCTGGCCGGTCCCGTCCAACCACCACCTCGGTTGGCCGTCCTGCTCATACCGGGTTATCCGGTAACGCCAGGCGACGTGCCTACCCTTGGCGTCAATCTCCCAGTCCAGCAGCCGAGGGCGGACGGCCTCGGGCGTCGACCGGAGAGATTCCCAGGGAAGCGTTATGCGGATCTCGACGAACTCGCCACCCATGAATCAACCCTAATCGAGTTGATCGAGGCCGCATCGGATCAAATTCGAAGCGTCTGGTGTTGAAGGGCTTATGCCCAGGCACCTGTGTGTCAACGAAGCTTTAGCCGCCAGGTTGCGCTGATGTTTAGGTTGGAACCATGAGCGACCTCCAGTCGCAATTTTCGGCCCTGAAGCGAACCGCCGATCCGGACGTCGCGGACGCTATCGCGCGGCTGATCGAGGACGGCGAAGATCATGAGCTCAATCGAATCAACGCCCTGGACTTTTCCAAGCGCACCGGCCTCGACGAAGAGAAGGTGATTTCCGGCTTCCTGCATGCCTCGCGGCTTGGCCTGTTCGATCTCACTTGGAACGTGCTTTGTCCCGGTTGCAGCGGCGTGCTGGACGCGCATGACACGCTGAAATCGCTGCGTGATGACGACTATCGCTGTGGACTATGCGCCTGCGGTTATGAGCCTTCCGTCGATGAGCAGGTCGAGGTGGCGTTTACGGTCAGCCCCAAGGTCAGGCGGATTGCCGCCCACGATCCCAACACGCTCCCGCTATGGGACTACTACACGCAGGTGTTCTGGAGTTCGGGCATCGATCTCGGCGAGGATTCTTTTGCTTTGCTGACCGGCGAAGCGACGTTGGATGCCATGGAGCTGGCCGCCGGCGAAAAGGCTGTGCTGTCGTTGGAGCTTCCGCCGCAATTCATCATCGTTTTCGAGCCGGTGACACATACCGCACACTTCATCGACGTACAGGGCGAGCCGACCGAGGAAAGTCAGCAGCTCGGGCTGACCTTCGACAAAGGCCATCCGCCGACCGAGTCGATCACCTTGCGGCCAGGCCCGTTGCGGCTCGCACTCGACAATCGGTGCAGCGTGCGGACACTGCCCACCGTCTTTGTCGCCGACGAGCTCCACAATGTGCTGGCCAAGCGCCGGCCGTTCCTCACCGCCAAGCGGATGCTGTCGAATCAGACGTTTCGCGATGTGTTCAAAGCCGACAACCTCACCATCGATCAGCGTCTCAAAATCACCTCGTTGACCTTTTTGTTCACCGACCTCAAGGGGTCGACCGCGCTTTACGAGCGGGTCGGTGACCTCGCCGCTTTTGACTTGGTGCGCGCGCACTTTCATGCGCTCCTGGAAATCATCGCGGCCGAAAAGGGCGCCGTGGTCAAGACCATCGGGGACGCGGTGATGGCGACCTTTGTCCAGCCGGACCACGCGCTCGCCGCGGCATTGCGGATGCGGGCGGCGATGGACAAGCTCAATGCCGAGCGCGGCAGGACCGACCTGATCGTAAAGATCGGCATCCATGAGGGGCCGTGTCTCGCGGTGATGCTGAACGAGCGGCAGGACTATTTCGGCCAGACCGTCAACATCGCGGCGCGGGTGCAGAGCCTGTCCACCGCGCAGGAGATCCACATCACCGGTCCCGTGATCGACGCGCCCGGCGTCGCCGCGATCCTGGAGAAGGAGTCGATCCGACCGGTTCGGAAGGAGGCTGCCCTGCGCGGCATCGCCGACAAGATGGTCGTGTACGAGATCCCATAAGAACCTCGGTGGCACGTTCGGAGACTTCTGCGTCGCTGTGATCGACGAGGCCCTCGGCCTATCGTGGGGCGATGTCGATAGCCCAGCGCGAACGTTCCGCCATCGTCGGAATCATGCGAGCGGCGGGACCGGATGCTCCCACCCTGTGCGAAGGCTGGACCACCCGCGACCTTGCCGCGCACCTGGTCGTGCGCGAACGCCGCCCTGATGCGTTGCCCGGCCTCGTGTTCGGGCCGCTGGCGTCACACACCGCGCGCGTGCAAGACCGGTTGGCCGCCTCCACGACGTACGAGGACCTGGTCGAGCTGCTTGCCTCCGGCCCGCCGGTTCTTTCGCTGTTCAAGGTGCTCGACCCGCTGGCAAGTATCCACGAGATGTTCGTCCATCACGAGGACCTCCGCCGTGCGCAAACCGGCTGGAAGCCAAGGGAACTCAATGCGAGGACCACTGCAGCGGTGAGGCGGCGCATCCCTTGGGTCAGCCGAGTCGGGTTGTCGAAGTCAATGGCAGCGCTGCCCGCTCGACTGACGCTGAACACCCCCGACGGTCGGACGGTGGTGGCGGTCGGTAGCGGTTCGCCGGTAACCGTGACTGGCGAACCGCAAGAACTGTTGCTCTTCGCGTTCGGCCGCAACGCTGTTCACGTCGACTTCAGCGGGGACGACGACGTCGTCGCGGCGGTGCGGGCCGCCAAGCGGGGCTTTTGAGCGGTGCCCGCGTGACGTCTTGCGATGCTAGCTGCTGTCCGGTCAACGACACGGACGCGGTTTGATATCACTTCAAACACGCCATCTTTTAACACCAGTCACGTTGTTAACATCACGCGATGGACTTGTCGGCGTGTCTAAACCTCCGGCGGCCGCGCCCAATTTCCCGGCGTGACGTATTGCGCTACACCATCGCTATGTCCGCGCTGCCAGGATTGTCCGCGGCATCGGCCATGGCATCTGCCGCCGCCCCGGCGGCGGCCGCTGCGACTCCCAAACTGATCGACTTCGCCATGAGCCAAATTCCAGCGGAGCACATCCGAGCCGCCGGCTATTCCGGCGTCATCAACTACGTGTCGCTATCGCGTCCCGGCTCGTCCTTTGGCGCCAAACCGATCACCCGGCCCTACGCCGACCAACTGAAAGCAGCTGGGCTGATGATCGTCAGCAACTACCAATACGGCAAGCCAGGCGGGACAGCATCATCGGACTTCAAGCGCGGGTTCGACGGCGGGGTCGCGGACGCTCGCACCGCCTGGCAGCTGCATACCGCGGCGGGCGGCGGTCAAAGTGCCCCGATCTTCTTTACCATCGACGAGGACATCAACCACGACACGTGGAACAACCTGGCACTCAAGTGGTTTCGCGGCATCAATTCGGTATTGGGAGTGCAGCGTACCGGCGTCTACGGCGGTCTCGATGTATGCCAGTGGGCCGCCGCCGACGGCGTGATCGGAAGTTCTCGCACCCCGGGCCACCGGTGGGCCTGGCAGACCAAGGCCTGGTCGCGCGGGCAGATCGACCCCGCCGCAGTTCTCTACCAACGCGTGGTGAGTACGCCGTCGAATCCAGGTCCAGTTGTCGGGGGACAACAAGTCGACGTCAACGACGTCCTTGCCCGGGATTTTGGTCAGTGGAGCCTACATCCCTGAGCCTAGGGCGTCGTCGTCGCTCGTCAGCGACTCTTGACTGACGATATGGTCGTATGTGACGATTTCGTCACCTGAGGGTCGAAGCGCACAGTGCGTTGAGCGCAGCACCCTCGTCCTGTCCATGCACGCGGGCGGGAATCGAGCTCAACGATTAAGGCGATCTTGTGGTGCACCGACCTTGCGACATTCCGTCGTACCGGCCTGACGTCTACAGCACATCGGCCATCCTCGACCCTTACCCGCACTATCGGACTCTGCGACGCCTTGGCCCCCTCGTCTGGCTGCCTCGCCGCCGGATGATCGCTCTCCCCCGCTACGCCGAGTGCAAGGCCACCCTGCGAGCCGACGACTCGTACCTCTCCGGACATGGTGTCGCCGCCAACGCTGCCGCCAACCGGTTGTCCCGCGGCACCACGCTCAACAGCGACGGGGCCGACCACGACCGGCGTCGCAAGCTCGTTGCCCACCGTCTGATGCCCAGGGCGCTGCGTGGAGTCGCTACCTCCGTGGAAGACGCGGCGGGCGCCATCGTCGACGTCGCGCTCACCAGGGGCCGGGTCGACGGTGTCGCCGATCTGGCGACCGCGCTGCCGCTGGCTGTGGTCCCGGATCTGGTCGGCTGGCCCCAGGACCAACGCGAGCACCTGATCCCTTGGGCCGCAGCGACCTTCGACCTCCTCGGACCGCTCAACCGTCAGGCGATCCGAGCCATCCCGCGCAGCATGCAGATGCTGCGCTTCGCGCGTGCTGTGGTGCGTGACCGAAACGTCCTGCCCGGCAGCATGGCTCACGAACTATTGGCTGCCGTCGATGAAGGCAATTTGTCGTTCGAGGACGTGCCGCCGCTAGTAATCGACTACATCGCACCGTCGTTGGACACCACCATCAGCGCCATCTCCAGTGCGATCCACCTATTCGCGACCCACCCCGAGCAGTGGGAAATCCTCAGAGCGGAACCAGAATTGCTACCGAACGCGATCAACGAGGTGGTGCGGTACGAATCGCCGGTCCGGGCGTTCACCCGGAAGACCGCCCGCGATACCTCGATAGCCGGAACGAACATCCCCGCCGGAACCCGATTACTGGTGCTGTACGCCTCGGCCAACCGCGACGAACGCGAATGGGAGAACTCTGAGTTGTTCGACATCCGCCGTGACGCTGGACGCCACATCGGGTTCGGCAACGGCGCGCATGCCTGCGCCGGCCAGGGTCTGGCCAGGATGGAGACCGCCGCCATCCTCTCCGCGATGCTCGAACGCGTCAAGCGCATCGAAGTCGACGGGACTCCAAAGTGGGCAGTCAACAACGTGATTCGTCGGCTCGAACGGTTGCCGGTCACGCTGATTCCGGCGTGACCTCCCGGTCACGACGATTAGGCGGCAGAGTACGGCTGCGTCAGCTCGAGATACCGTGCAGCAGAGCGTCTATCACCCCGCGGTAACGCGTGGTCGTTTCTCGTCGCGGATCTGGCCGGCCGAGACTCCGACGCGCAAGCGGTGCGATACAGCTTCGTGGACGCGGCCGGTCGGTTGTCGTTACAGGGCGTCACGATCGCGTAGGTCAACGCGCGCGAGGCTGGCCGCTGGAACCGCGCACAAAGACCAGACCAGTGCGTCGCTCGGGGCGTACGCGTTTGCACTGGAAATCGCCAAGTCGCCGGGGCAGAATGCGTGAATGTCTGATACCCGGACGGCCCTGCGGATCTGCCCCTTGTGCGAGGCCACCTGCGGCCTGACGCTCACGATCTCCGAGGGCCGGGTGGTGGGCGCTCGCGGCGACCGTGATGACGTGTTCAGCGCTGGCTTCATCTGCCCGAAGGGCGCGAGCTTCGCCGAACTGGACAACGATCCCGACCGACTGTCTGGTCCGCTCGTCCGGCGTGACGGGGTGCTGACCGAAACCACCTGGGATGAGGCCTACGCGGTCGTCGCAGACCGCCTGGGTGAGGTGGTTCGCGAGCACGGCGGCCCATCCGTCGGCGTCTACTTCGGTAATCCGAGCGCACATACCATCGCGGGAAGCCTGTACGCGCCGTTGGTAATTCGCGGCCTTGGCACCAGGCAGGTGTACAGCGCAAGCACGCTCGATCAGATGCCCAAGCACGTCGCGCTCGGCCTCATGTTCGGCAGCCCGGTCGCGTTCACGGTGCCCGATCTCGACCGCACCGATTACCTGGTCATCATCGGCGCCAATCCCTTAGTGTCCAACGGCAGTTTGGCGACTGCCCCCGACTTTCCCGGTAAACTGCGGGCGTTGCGCAAACGCGGGGGCAAGCTCGTCGTCATCGATCCCGCCCGCACCCGCACGGCCGAACTGGCTGACCGCCACCTTGCGCCGCGACCCGGCACCGATGCCGTATTGCTGTTCGCCATCGTGCACGTGCTTTTCGAAGAGGGTCTCGTCGAACCGAATTTCGGCGGAATAGCGCAACACGTCAACGGCGTCGACGAAATTCGCGCGCTGGCCGATGAATTCGCACCGGAAGCCGTCGCTTCGCACTGCGGGATATCCGCCGATGACATACGCGTGCTGGCCCGCGAGATCGCGGCGGCGCCGACTGCGGCTGTGTATGGGCGAATCGGCACCTCCACAGTGGAATTCGGCACGGTTGCCAGCTGGTTGGTAGACGTGATCAACGTCCTGACCGGAAACCTCGACCGACCGGGCGGAGCCATGTTCCCCCTCGGCGCGACGGCGCCCGCGCCCCGCCCGCCCAAGCCGGGCCGAGGGTTTCGCATCGGGCGTTGGCACAGCCGCGTCTCGGGCCACCCGGAGGTGCTGTCCGAGTTTCCCGCCGCGGCGCTCGCCGAGGAGATCGACACCGCGGGTGAAGGCCAGATCAAGGCGATGATCACGATCGCCGGAAACCCCGTGCTGTCCGCGCCCGACGGCGATCGGCTCGACCGCGCGCTTGACAGCGTTGATTTCATGCTCAGCATCGACCCCTACATCAACGAGACCACCCGTCACGCCGACGTGATCCTGCCGCCGCCTGCGCCGGCGCAAAGCGCCCACTTCGACTTCGCGCTCAACAACCTCGCGGTGCACAACAACGTGCGCTACTCGCAGCCCGCTCTGCCGCTGGACGCAAGGCCGGACGAGCCGGAGATCCTGTCGCGCATAGCCCTGATTCTCTACGGCCTGGCACCGGACGCCGATGTCGCGCTAGTTGACGATCAGGTGATTGCGACGACGTTGACCAAGGAGACCGCCGACCCCGAGTCACCCGTCGCCGGCCGAGCGGTCGACGAATTGACCGCGATGCTCGTCCGGGGTCCAGGCTACGAACGACGCCTCGACATGATGCTTCGTCTCGGGCCGTACGGCGACGCGTTCGGCGCCAACCCCGACGGGCTTACCCTGGAGCGGCTTGAGGCGGCGCCGCACGGGGTCGACTTGGGTCCGTTGCAACCGCGGCTGCCCGAGGTGCTCCGAACCCCAACGGGGCGAATCGAACTCGCGCCCGAGCCGTTGATCGCCGACGTGGGGCGGCTGCGCGAATCTGTCGGCCGTGCAAACGATCCGTTCATGCTGATCGGCCGGCGCCATCTGCGCTCCAACAACAGCTGGATGCATAACGTGCCCGCGCTGTCGCGCGGCACCAACCGGTGCACATTGCAGATCCACCCTGACGACGCCGCCGATCTCGGGCTCAGCGATATTGCGGTAATCAAGGGCTCGGGCGGCGAGCTGATTGCTCCGGTCGAGCTGACCGACGGCATGCGCCGCGGCGTGGTCTCGCTGCCGCATGGATGGGGACACGATCGCGGCGGCACGGGACAGCAGCTCGCAGCAAGCCAGCCCGGTGTCAACGTCAACCAGCTCAACGACGGCACGCACCTCGACCCGCTGTCGGGCACCGCTGTGCTTAACGGCATCCCGATCGACATTGCCCCCGCGGGCTGATAAGCAGACCAGTCGGGGGTTCGGCCGGCGGCGGCAGCGCAAGCGGGGCATTGCCCCGATGTTATTTCGCGCCCTCGATGGGCGCGTGCCAAAGCGCCGAGGTCCGCAACTCGAAAAAGTGCCCCTGATCTGCGTGTTTTGTGGTGGAGCTAAGGGGACTCGAACCCCTGACCCCCACACTGCCAGGAGCAGGTCCCAGGCGTGACCAGGCACAATATCGGCGTTTTCATGCTGTAGCGGTGGTGGTTTGAGGAGGAATTGTCGTCACGGTTGTCGTCAGAACTGTCGTCAACGAGCGCACTCCGCGTCACCTGGCAAAGTCGCCATTCGACACGCTCTTTGCATTGGTGGGTAATGCAACCGCGTACGTCGCGAACGAGCCGTTAAGTCTGGACTTGCTCAATGACGAGGACAGGTTCGAGATCGACATGTCGCTGACCGCGACGCGAGCCCTAGAGTGTGGTTTGGTCGCGCGTGGCGGCTGGCGAAGCCGGTGTCCTGTACATGGCCGCCGATGATGAAGAAGTCCATTCAAGTTACGGGCGAAACCCAAAAGAACTGGCACTAACGAGCTGTTGGAGCAGGATGGTTTCCATCGGTGACGGACGCGGCGATCACGCCGAGATACTAGTGTCAGTGCTGGTCAATGCCGGTTTTTGCCCATAGCGGGCAATGGCCATGCGATCTGTGTGCGGTCTGATGCTCCGCTCAGGCGTCCAGTTCGGCTAGCCTGCCGGGATGCGTCGGCATGGTGGCGACGAAACGCTCCATCTGACGGACGAGTTGCCGACCGAGCCGCGGGCGGGGCTTGAACCCGCGACCGTCGGATTAGCCGTGCTCGGCGCACATTCCGCTGGCATCGTTGTCACTAGCACTTACGCACGCATTGCTCAGAAACGCAAACCTAAAACCCGAGTCCGACGGTCATTAGTCCGCCGACCACGCCCAAGACCACGACCACCGCGCCGACGAGCATGAGCAGGTGCCGCTGAAAAGAGCCTGCGAGCATCGCGAACGATGGAACGCTCACGGGCGGTAGCGTCATAAGCAGCGCCCCGGCGGGGCCTACACCCATGCCGAGCGCGAGCATAGCCTGAATGATCGGCACTTCGCCCGCGGTCGGGATCACGAACAACATCCCTGCCACCGCAAACGCGACGATCGAGCCGATACTACTGGTAACGCCAGGCCCGATATGTGGAAACAGCCACGCGCGTGTCGCGCCGAGCAGCAGCACCAGCACGATGTATTCGGGCAAGAGCCGCAGTGCCATGCGCGCGAAGATACGCAGCCAACGCATGAACACGTTTCCTTCCTCGGGCTGCGGCTGCGCGAGTAGCCCGGGGTGGTCGTCTGCGGCACGTGCATTCTGTCGCAAGAGGAGCCGGTTCGCGAGCCAGCCGAGGCCAAACACCGTCGGTACGCCCAGTACGACCCGCAGCGCGCTCCATTGCCAGCCGAGCACGAAACCCATGAAGACAAGCGTCGCCGGATTGAGGACCGAATTGCTGAGCCAGAACGCAATCGCGCCGCCGGGCGACGCGTTGCGCGCACGGAGGCCCGCCACGACGGGCGCCGAACAGCACGTGCACATCATGCTCGGCACTCCGAGCATGCCGCCGGCCGCGACGCTGCCGAAGCCGTACCGACCCAGCACGCGCGCGACCCAATGCACCGGTAATAGGGCCCGAACCGCGGAGCCGACCAGCAGGCCCAGCACCATCGCCTGCCAAATGGCCTTGCCGTACGCCCACGTGTACTCGAACGCGGCGGCAAGCGACGGCGCGGGTGGGTTCGCCCTACCGCCCGTTAGGATCGATTTGCCGATCGAGTGCGCCGTTTCAGCAGTGATGGCACGGTGATAATACGGAAACCACTTGACGTAGAAAAGACCGCCGATTACAAGCAGAATGAAAGTGAAGACGGCCCAGCTGTAAGAGAGCCACGATTGCGTTTTGGATGGGCTCGTCATTATGGCCTTCGCTAAAGCACTGTGTTGTTACTTCGCAAAGCTCAAACTAGTCCCCTCTCGGCAGGCGGCACCGAGCGGCGCTTCTAGGATCGCACATGTCTCCGGAATCGCCAACGGTTTTGGTGCGCGCGCACGTCGCACCGCGCCGCGACATCCGCAGGGACGCCATGATGGCGATTTCGCTGCGGCCGCCCTACACCCTACGCGGGGCCAGCGGGGAGGTCCGTCAGATGGGAACGGTGACAATGTGATCTGCATTTTCAGCAGCGTCCGCCACCAGTCAACTACCGACGTCATGCGCTGGCTGTACTACATCTCGGAACGTGCCGAAGTTGTGCGCGTAAATGCGGTGAACCGGAGCCCATCAGAGAAATCCGTATTACGAACAATTCCATTCGATTTTAGATCGATTAACCCGACATCGACGCCTCAGCCTCGGATTTGGTCTGGTATCGCAAGGGGAGATATTGACTCTGCAACCTCTTTTCCCCGATCGAATTGCCACACCTGCCGCAGCTGCAGCGCTACCTCGAAGTAAAGCTCGAGACTGAAATGATAAAAGCTGGTCACAGTGTGTCCATGCTGCGATAGAGCGATGTGTATGTCCCTATGGCTCAGAGATGAACTCAATAAGCTGCTCGTGCTCGATGCCACTCGCTCGGGCGGCCTAAAGATCCCCGAATTTCCCATCTCGACTAAGACAGGCTCACTCGCAGCACAACTTTCGACGACGCACGCAATGACAAAGGCCATCTTTGATGGTCTCTACTCATTTTGATAATGCTGAGAGCTGCCATGGTTATTACAGCTATACCTTCGCCGTGCGCCTAGACCTAGGCGCTTAGCCTTCGCATCAATAGTCGGGTCCGTCGTAACCAGCTCTGACCGTGTTTGTCGTTCCGCATGAGCTGCATGTGATCTCGAGCCCCCGCCCTTGCGGTTGGATGTGCAGATGACGCTCACCGCCTGCGAACACCTTGCGAACGTGGTCGTCGCCGTGCACTCTCCGTCCCGTCTGGAGAACGTCGTAGAACGTCAGTGTCCGCCCACACCCGGAGCAGCTGTGCGTCCCCCGCAATATGTAATCAGTCTCGATCCAGGAGGTACCAAGGAACTCGTTCAGCTCCTCACGCTCGGTTGGGCTGACGGGCACGGGATCGCCCGACATCTTCGACCGGAAGAGATCGAATGCCTGAGGGGTAACCTTGATCAGCACATCCCGGCTCGGCGCCTCGCGCACGTGATCCTCCGCGAAGCGAACGACCGCCTCGGGGTTCAGCTCGGCTGCGCTCAGGTCTACATGGATCGTCATCGTCACCGTCGCTTCTTTTCGGTAATAGCCATGCTTCGTACGAGGCTACCTTCGATCGCGTCGAGCTAACAGAGGTTGGGCAATCTCGGCAAGGCTACCTATTGACTACCGATGATCAAGAGAAGCGCAAATCTCGACGAACACCAACCTCGTCGACTTGACCATCGTTTTCGAGCCGTGCGATCGCACGGGCCCATCGTGTCTGGCTGACAATTAGCCTTGGACAGTAAAGCTCAGACCCGCCGACATTCGAATCGTGGAAGATATCGTCGGTGGGCGCACGTACCCCGACGACGGCTATCGCAGTGCTGTTGCGCGGAGTTGGATTCGCCGCGCCGAGGCATTGTTCAATGGCAGTACCCGCAGGAGCACGCCGGCAACGCGGAGCCGGATCGGGCTCACCTCTGCTGCTACGCGCGCCAGCACATCCGGCACAACAGAGACGGTATCTGGTGCGGTATTCGAGGAAACCAAAGTCTGACTAGCCCAGAGACTCAGCGAGCCACGCGGCTTCCTAGGACAGAGTCGATTGCCGCGTGCGCGCCCTCATTCAGACCGGCGTGGCCGAGCTCGAGCAGACTGATGTGCACATGGCCAAAAGTTTCGCATAACGGCATTGTGTAAGACCTGCTGTGATTCGGTTTTCACCTTCACCCGCGGCGGAAATCAGTTCGACGACTCGACCACTCCGCTGGCTGATGGTCAGCGCAAGCCGATGCCGTTACCGGCCACGGTGTGCCCTACGACCGGATAGCCGGGCAGTTCACCGACGACAAGCAGACCCCCTGAGGTCTGGGCATCGGCGAGCAGCAGCAGCTCCACATCGGTGACGCAGGACTCGGAACGCAGGTGCGGTCGGACCCAATCGAGGTTGCGGCGGGTGCCGCCCGAGATGAAGCCGTCGCACAGCGCTCCCGCGCACCTTCGACGACGGGCACCGCGCCGCAGTCGATGACGGCGCCCACCTCTGACGCACGGCACATCTTGTGCAGATGGCCGAGCAGCCCGAATCCGGTAACGTCGGTCGCCGCGCGTACGCCTGCGGTGACTGCGGCCGCAGCGGCATCACGGTTGAGCCGGGTCATGGTTTCCAGGGCTTGCGCGAACACCTCGCCTGTCTGCTTGTGCCGGTTGTTCACAGCCCGACACCGATGGGCTTAATGAGGGTGAGCGGCAGGTCCGGCTCGGCGGCGTCATTGCGCAGCAGCCGCGTGGGATCGGCCACCCCCGTCACCGCCATACCGTACTTCGGTTCCGGATCGTCGATGCTGTGTCCGCCGGTGACCGGACAGCCCGCCTCCCGCGCCACCGCCAGCCCGCCGCGCAGCACCTCGGTCATCAGCTCGAGGGGTAGCACGCCGCGCGGCCAGCCAACGAGGTTGATCGCTACGACTGGACGGCCACCCATCGCGTAGACGTCCGATAGCGCATTGGCAGCGGCGATGCGACCCCAGTCATAGGCGTCATCGACGACCGGGGTGAAGAAGTCCGCCGTCGAGAGCACCGCCAAGTCGTTACCGATCAGCACGGCGGCCGCGTCATCCCCGCTGTCGAGACCGACCAAAATATGGTCTCCAGACTGTCCGGTAAGGTCGCGGACCACCGCTTCCAGCTCGCCCGGGGGGATCTTGCAGGCGCAGCCGCCGCCGTGCGCATAGCCGGTCAACCGCACACGCCCCTCTGCACCCGCTGGCGTGGCCGTAATCGTGTACCCATCTCTAGAGCCTAAGACCGTGGCATTGGCTAGGTTTAACTCTCGGAGGCGTTTGGGTTCCTGGTGGTCCCCCCGGTCTTCAAAACCGGTGAGGCCGAGCAGCTCGGTCTGGCGGGTTCGATTCCCGTCCGCCTCCGCCAGCAGCCCTTCGGCGCCGAGGAGGACCCGTGCCCCAGGTCGATCAGCGCCGACATATCCCGCGCACTGATCAGCTGCTGGCGTTGCCGACAGTCCGTGCCGCGCGCGCCCGCCTAGGTGAACAGGTGGTTTACAAGCTCGTTACCGAGGCTCAGGAGCGGGCGCGGCGCCGCGAGCTGGCGCCCGACGAGGTGGAGGCGGTCCTAGCGGAGTCGCTGGCCGCGCGCACGGCGACGACGTTGCGCCCTGTGGTCAATGCCACCGGCGTTGTCGTGCACACCAACTTGGGCCGAGCGCCATTGTCTGCGGCCGCTGTCGAAGCGCTGATTGCTGCCAGCGGGTACGTCGACGTGGAGTTCGACCTTGCCACCGGCACCCGCTCCCGCCGTGGCGCCGCGGCTCGCGCGGCGCTGCTTACGGCATGCCCTGCAGCCGAAGACGCCCTCGTGGTCAACAACGGTTCCGCCGCTTTGGTGCTGGCCACCACGGCGCTGGCTGCTGGCCGCGAAGCGGTCGTAAGCCGGGGCGAGCTGATCGAGATTGGCGCCGGGTTTCGGCTGCCCGACCTGATCGCCTCCACCGGCGTGAGGCTGCGCGAGGTCGGGACCACCAACCGCACTCACCCGAAGGACTACGCCGACGCCATCGGCGAGCAGACCGGTTGCGTGCTCAAGGTGCACCCGAGCAACTTCCGGGTGGAGGGCTTCACCGCTGCCGTCGGACTGCGCGAGCTGCGGAAGCTGACCACGGCCCGTGGGGTAACACTGGTTGCGGATCTGGGTAGCGGATTGCTCGCACCCGATCCGCTGCTGCCCGACGAACCTGACGCTGCCACTTCGCTCGCCGACGGCGCCGACATCGTCACAGCGAGCGGAGACAAGCTGCTCGGTGGGCCACAGGCCGGCGTCATCCTCGGACGATCAGATGTGGTGGCCCGGATGGCGCGACATCCGCTGGCCCGCGCCGTTCGCGCCGACAAGCTGACGCTCGCCGCGCTGGAGGCAACCCTCTGTGGCGGCGTCGCGCCGGTCATGCAGGCCTTGCACGCCGATGGCAGCCAGCTGCGGGTCCGCACTGAGCGGTTGGCCGCCGCCGTGGGCGCAACTGTCGTCGCACACGAGGGGCGCGTCGGCGGTGGCGGCGCTCCTGGTGTGCCACTGCCGGGTTGGGCGGTACGGCTTCCCGAGGCGAGCGCTACCCTGCTGCGAGCCGGTGACCCCCCGGTGCTTCCACGGCTACACGGCGGCGCTTGCCTGCTCGACCTGCGCTGCGTTCCCGACACAGACGACGATCGACTACTCGCCGCGGTGCGGAGAACGTTGGCGTCCCTGGACGGCAGAGACCGCTGACGGTGTACGTCGTCGCCACCGCGGGACACGTCGACCACGGCAAGAGCACCCTCATCCGGGCCCTCACCGGCATGGAGCCCGACCGGTGGGAGGAAGAGCGCCGCCGCGGGCTGACCCTCGACCTGGGCTTCGCCTGGACCACGCTGCCGTCCGGTCACGAGGTGGCATTCGTGGATGTGCCTGGTCACCAACGCTTCCTCGGCAACACGCTGGCCGGCCTCGGCCCGGTACCGGTGGTCTGCTTCGTCATCGCCGCCGACGATGGTTGGCAGGCCCAATCCAGTGACCACCGCGACGCCATCGCGGCCCTCGGCATCCAGCGCGGCCTGATCGTCATCACTCGCGCCGACCGAGCCCCCGACCGCACCGGTGAGGTACTCGCACAAGCACGCGCGGAGCTGGCCGAAACCGGCCTGCACGACGCGCCGGCCGTCGTCGTGTCGGCCGTCGACGGCACCGGCATGACCCGGCTGCGCTCCGCCCTCGACGACGTTCTCGCCCAAGTGCCCGCACCAGCGGCCACAGGTCGGCTGCGGCTGTGGGTCGATCGTTCCTTCACCATCACCGGAGCGGGCACCGTGGTGACAGCCACACTGTCGACCGGCACCCTGGCCCGTGGCGAGCGGCTACAGCTGCTCGGCCCGGGGCCTGCTCGTACGGTCGTGATCCGTGGCCTGCAAAGCCGCGGCGCGCCATACCCAGCCCTCGGGCCCGTGAACCGGGTAGCGCTCAACCTTCGCGGGGTCTCCGCCGGTGAGGTAGCCCGCGGTGACGCGCTGGTCAGCCCGGACGCATGGCCCACCACCCAGACGCTCGATGTGCGCCGCACCACCGGCGATCCGCTGACCGAGGCTCCCGAGCAACTCACCGTGCATGTCGGCACCGCAGCAGTGCCAGCCCGGGTACGTCCCTTCGATCAGAATCACGCCCGACTCACCCTCGCCCGACAGCTGCCACTGGTGCTCGGCGACCGGCTAGTGCTGTGCCACCCCGGGAGCCGCCGAGTCCTCGGCGGGACACAAGTGCTCGACGCCGAGCCGCCGCCGCTGCGGCGACGCGGCGACAGTGCTCGCCGAACCGACGCGCTCGCCCGGATGGATCCAGGGGGCGACGTCGCCATCGAGGTGGCCCGCCGCGGTGCCGTCGAAGAGGGACACTTGCATCGACTGGGCCTGCTAGCCAGCGTCAACGAGCCACCTGCCAGTGTCCGGGTGATCGGCGGCTGGTGGGTGCACGTCCGAACCTACGACGCCTGGCAGCAGCGGCTGCGCACTGCGCTGCATGAACTGCATGCCCGAAACCCGTTGGCAGCCGGTCTGTCCCGAGGCGCCGTCCGCAACCTGCTGGCACTGCCCGACGAGGCCCTCGTCGACGCGCTCGCCCGTGACACCGGACTCGAACAAGGCAGTGGGCACATCCGGCTGCCCGGCACCGGGAGCGACCTTGGGCCCGCCGAAGCCGCGGTGGCCCAGCTCGAGGGTTGGCTGCGGACCGAGCCGTTCCGTGCACCGGAAGCCCAGGACCTGGCGAACCTGGGTCTGGGTAGCAATGAACTCGCCGCAGCAGAGCGTGCCGGACGGGTGCTGCGCTTGCGCGACGACGTCGTTCTGCTCCCGACAGCACCGGCCCTCGCGATGCGCGAGCTGGCTCGGCTAAAGCAACCCTTCACCACCAGCGAGGCCCGGCAGGCGCTCGGCACCACACGCCGCGTTGCGATTCCGCTGCTGGAACACCTCGACGACCGCGGCTGGACGCGTCGACTAGATGCCGGCCACCGCGAGACGGTGTGCTGACGTCAGATCGACTGCTGCATAATCCCTTTCACCTCACTGATACTCTGCACCACCACCGGCGACAACAGCCAGACACTCGGGGTGGTCGAGGGAGGTATATGTCGCCCCGCACGCGACGGTGGCGCCGCGTGGATCTCGGTCTGGCCACCGGGACATGCATGGAACGCCCTCTCCCTCACCAGCCATCATCCAGCGTCCCAGTTTTTGTGTCCAATGGACAAACACTGGACACAAAAACCGGGACATGGACACGAGAATGGGATTATGAAGGAGGGCTGCAGTTTGCAGCCGTTCAGATATGCCACAGCGCCGGATGGCTAGTACCCAAATTGGAGACTTGCGCGGTTGTCTGGGCATTTCGGGCCTCTAGTCCGTCCACCAAACTTGCCGTGCGCCTCCGGTATTACACTTCCTGCATACCATCCCTCTGCCAGACGTGCGTACGAATTCCACAAGGCAGCCAGAGGTTTTCCAATAATCACATTCTTTGTTCTTGCACCGCCAAAGTTCCCGAGCAGGCATACTGCAGGAGGGACATTTAGTCGACTCGAATGCCATTTATGGCCCTTCCTTACCATATTTTTGGGACCGGAAAACGCTTGAACACGTCGTTTACTCCACTGGGCAGCCCCCAACAAACTACCCAAGGCCACCACAGAAACTGCCAAATGAACAGGTCAACCCCTGGCGACCACCACCTCCGAACGTCGTCGGCTGGGCCGTTAATCCCTGGCGGTTTCACGCGGTGGATGCAACAGCCGGTGGTTTGAACGGGTCTGAGAGTAGTTCATCGAGCGCCTGCATCCCCTCAGTGGGGACCATATAGGCACTACAGCGGAACGAAGCGTTGCACCCAGCTGGTGTTCAAGCGCTACTCGGAACTATGCTTCGCAACAATGGTCGCAATAGCACTTACCGTTTCTCCACGTGCAGCAGCTGTGGCTGCCACCACATCCCGCGGCGTATTGGCACGCGCGCTCCTTTATAGGCTCACGTGGCTCCGAGGTGGAACCCGCAAGGGTCTCACCAATGCGGTGCATCTGCACCGACACGGTCTCAACGATAGCTCCGAATGGCAATGTGAGGCGGTAGCGCTCTTGGCCGACGAAGCCCGCCTGAGCTAACTCACGTTCGGTCCACTCGTGCACATCATCGTGCAAATCCGTTCTTAGTACCCGAAGATAGTGCCGTCTATCCAGCGGATCTGGATAGACGTCTATGAAGGTACTGTCTGGACGTGATTCCACAAGTCCATCTATGTGAAACAGTCCAGCTGGCGCAGGCGAAGAAACCGTCCTCTTTGCAAGTAGATCGGAAAGCTTCATCGATGTCCCCTCATAGGTGTCGGATTCGATCCCCCGCTGTCAAGTAGACCACCCGTGGCGTGCACACGCGAGTCCTCCTCGAAAGCCATGTCGCCGCCAGGCCACAACTGTCAACAGATGATAGCCGGTCGCGGCCACCAGCGAGTATTGGTCTGCCCGGCCGTCCATCGGCAAAGCCATAAGCTGTTCAGGAGCGGCGTAGGCCACCGTTCCGACGGTCATGTTGGTTGCGGTAAGACCGCTGACGTCCTTGACATCGCGAGCAATACCGAAGTCGCTCAACAGGATTCGTCGCTCATCATCTTCAAGTTCCGCGAGCAGGATGTTGGCCGGTTTCACATTTGTCGTCAAAACTGTCGTCAGAGCGACGTTAGGGGATCGTTCGGAGCGGCGAGATTCGGGAATCTGCCTGGTAAAACGAGTGGAGCTAAGGGGACTCGAACCCCTGACCCCCACACTGCCAGTGTGGTGCGCTACCAGCTGCGCCATAGCCCCAAGTCGTGCCCATCGAAGCTACACCACCCGCTACCGTCCTTCAAAGTTGCTGGTCAGGCGGGCTCGAGGGCCGTCCGCGTCTCCGGCGCCGGCACCCAGGCGACGGCGGCGACCAACAGAACAACCCCACTGATCGCGAACGCCCAGCCATAGCTCAGCCGCTCGGCGACCCAGCCGACCGCTATCGAGCCGACGATCGCGCCCAGATCCGACGCCATCTGCACGGCGGCCACCGGCGTGCCGGCGCGCGCCTCCCTGCCGAGGATGTCGGCGACGGCGGCCTGCATGGGCGACATGAAGATGCCCGTCGTCACGCCGGACACAAACCCCACGACCATGAACGCGGGCAGCGACGTCGCGATGCCCAGCCCGGCGGTGGCCGCACCGGACGCCGCCAGGCCGACGATCAACAACATGCGCCGACCCATCCGGTCCGATAAATAGCCGCTGGGAATGACGGCCACCGCATTGCCGGCCGCGAACGCCGCGAGCACCACGCCGATGACGCCGACGCTCCGCCCCATGACGTCGGAAATGAAGAGCGGGACCAGCGCGACGCGGAGCCCAAACGCCGACCAGCCCATCGCAAAATTGGACAACAGCGCCGACCGATACGCGCGGAACCCCAACGCCTCTCGGATCGTCACCGTCGACCGTGTCGGCGGCAACGGCGCGGCCAGCGCCGAGTTCCGCAGTCCGTAGAACAGCACCACGGCCACCCCCAGCATTGCGGCGCCGTAGACGATGAAGGGAGCCGTCAACCCCCAGCCCGCCACCAGGGCGCCGACCGCCGGCCCGCCGACCGCGCCGATCATGAACGAACTGGTAAAAATGCCCGCGATTCGCCCACGCGCGTCGGGCGGGCTGATGTGGATCATCAGCCCCAAGGCCGCGACGTAAAACAGCGTCGACCCCAAGCCGCTGAGGGCGCGGAAGAACAGCAGTTGCCAGTACGCCTGGGAGAACGCGCAAGCGGCGGTGGCCAACCCCACGATCAGCAAACCGCCGATGTAGATCCGCCGTTCACCCAACCGTTGCGCCAACAGTCCGCTTATCGGTGCGAAACACAGTCGGGTCAACGAGAAGACGGTGACCAAGAAAGTCACCGCCTCGATGCTGACCCCGAAAGTACGGGCGAAGGCGGGCATTGCCGGCGAAATGACGCCGTACCCCAGTGCCACCATGATGTTGGCCCAGCTGAGGATCCAAACTTCGCGCGGAAGCCGCGCAGAAGAAGAGCCGCGTCCCCCCGGGCGGGCAAGTCGGAGGGAACAAGTCACCCAATGACTTTATTAACTACCTCGCGCGCGGTTTCCTGCACCTCCACCAAATGCTCGGGTCCGTTGAAAGACTCGGCATAAATCTTGTAGACGTCCTCGGTGCCCGACGGCCGCGCAGCAAACCACGCGTTGGCGGTCGTCACCTTCAATCCACCCAGTGGCGCACCGTTGCCGGGAGCGGTGGTGAGTTTCGCGGTGATCGGCTCCCCCGCCAATTCGGTGGCGGTCACCTGCTCGGGCGAGAGCTTGGAAAGCCGCGCCTTCTGGTCCCGGTCGGCCGGCGCGTCGACGCGCGCGTAGAACGGGGTGCCGTACTCGGCGGTCAGCTCCCGATACCGCTGCGACGGGCTCAGGCCGGTGACGGCCAGGACCTCCGAGGCCAGCAGCGCCAGGATGATGCCGTCCTTGTCGGTGGTCCACACCGAGCCGTCGCGCCGCAGGAACGACGCCCCCGCGGACTCCTCGCCGCCGAAACCGATGGTGCCGCCGATGAGTCCGTCGACAAACCACTTGAACCCGACCGGCACCTCGACGAGCTTGCGGCCGATGCCGGCGACCACGCGGTCGATGATCGACGAACTGACCGCCGTCTTGCCGACGGCGATGCCGTCCGGCCACGAGGGCCGGTGCGTGTAGAGGTAGTCGATGGCCGCCGCCAGATAGTGATTCGGGTTCAGCAGACCCTCGTCGGGCGTGACGATGCCGTGCCGGTCGGAGTCGGCGTCGTTGCCCGTCGCGATCTGGTAGTGGTCGCGGTTGGCGATCAACGAGGCCATCGCGTCCGGCGAGCTGCAGTCCATCCGGATCTTGCCATCGTGGTCGAGCGTCATGAACCGCCACGTCGCGTCGACCAATGGGTTGACGACGGTCAGGTCCAGGCCATGCCGCTGGGCGATCTCGCCCCAGTAGTCCACGCTGGCGCCGCCGAGCGGGTCGGCACCGATCCGGATCCCGGCCTCCCGGATGGCCGCCACATCGACCACGTTGGGCAGGTCGTCGACGTAGGTGCCCAGATAGTCGTAGCGCTCGACGCTGTCCAGCGCGCGGGCCAGCGGGACCCGCTTCACCTCCGCGCCCCTGGCACGCAGAATCTCGTTGGCGCGCTTGGCGATTGCGTTGGTCGCGTCGGTGTCCGCGGGACCCCCGTTGGGCGGGTTGTACTTGAAACCGCCATCGGGCGGCGGGTTGTGCGACGGCGTGACGACGATCCCGTCCGCCAGGCCCTCGGTGCGCCCACGGTTGTAGGTCAGGATGGCGTGGCTGACCGCCGGCGTCGGCGTGTAGCGGTCGCGGCTGTCGACCATCGCCACCACGTCGTTGGCGGCCAGCACCTCCAGCGCGGAGACCCACGCCGGCTCCGAGAGGCCGTGAGTGTCGCGTCCGATGAACAACGGCCCCGTGGTGCCGTGAGCGGCGCGGTATTCGACGATGGCCTGGGTGATGGCCAGGATGTGCGCCTCGTTGAATGCCCCGTTGAGCGCCGACCCGCGGTGACCCGACGTGCCGAACACCACCTGCTGAGCGACGTCGTCCGGGTCGGGCTCGATCGAGTAGTACGAGGTGACCAGGTGGGGCAGGTCGACGAGGTCTTCGGGCTGGGCCGGCTGACCGGCGCGCGGGTGGGCCATGGTTACCAATTCTGCGCGTTGCCCCAGGCGCGTGTCCCTCTATGCTGCGAAGCGTTCATCCGCTGGAAAGGAAGCGATTCGTGGCACGACCCGACTATCGCGAGCTGGCCGCGGTTTTCGTCGGCGGGGCGATCGGCGCCGTGGCCCGCGCGGCGCTGAGCACGGTCCTCGTCCGCGACACCGAACAGTGGCCGTGGCCGACGTTCATCGTCAACATCGTCGGCGCCGCACTGGTCGGCTACTTCACCACGCGGCTGCTCGAGCGGCTGCCGGTCTCGAGTTACCGCCGCCCGCTGCTCGGCACCGGATTCTGTGGCGGCTTAACGACTTTCTCGACGATGCAGGTCGAAACCGTGCGGATGATCGAGCACGGCCACTGGGCGATGGCCGCCGCCTACAGCGTCAGCAGCATCGTGCTGGGGTTCGTGGCCGTCTATCTCGCCACGGCTTTCGTTCGTCGGGTCCGGGTGCGCGGATGACGACAGTCTTGGTCTGGTCCGGCGTAGCGCTCGTCGGCGGCATCGGGTCGGTGCTGCGGTTCGTGATCGACCGCGCGGTGGCCCGGCGCGTGGCCCGGTCGTTTCCGTTCGGAACGCTGGCGGTCAACATCAGCGGCGCATTTCTGTTGGGATTCCTCGGGGGGCTGGCACTGAGCAAGGACGCCGCGCTGGTCGTGGGGACCGGCTTCGTGGGCGCCTACACCACCTTTTCCACCTGGATGCTGGAAACGCATCGCCTCGGCGAGGAACGGCAGACGTGGACGGCGCTGGGCAACATCGTCGTCAGCGTCGCCCTCGGCATCGCCGCGGTGGTACTCGGGCAGTGGGTGGCGTCGCAGGTTTGAGCCCGGCGCTCAGGCCTCGCGGAGCTTGGGTACGTCGTCGGGGGTGCGGGGCAGCGCGTACAGCGCCATTCGCCGATTCGACATGTCGTGCTCGCCCAGGAACACGCAACCGGCGCGCTCACAAAATCGCCGTGCCGTCTTGTTCCGGTAGTCGGGATCGAACATGATCCGGCGACACCGTGGGTCCTGGCTGAGAACGCTGGCGACGAAGTAGGGCAATATGTATCCGGCGATGCCCCGATTCACGAATTCGTCGTCGGCGATGGCGGCATGTATCCCCAAGTCGTAGGGGTCGGCCTCATACCGGGTGGCAATGGAATCCTTTGCGGCCCGGTATAATTCGATGTAAGCGTGGTCTTGCCCATCCTGGCTGGCGAAAAACGGTCGAGAATAGCTTCCGTCGAGTTGCGCGCTGAGGTATCGATGCCAGCGCTGGGGCGGCCAGGCGTATTCCCATGATTCGACGAGGGCGGGCCGGTTCATCCACTCCGAGATCATCTCGGCATCGGCGTCCGGGTCGGCAAGCCGGAACGCATACGGGTCGGGAACCTCGGCGGCACCGGGCGGCGGCGGCACGCGACGCACCTCGTCGTCGATTTCGGTCAGTTCCCGCGGCAGGATCACTTCGGGTTCGCTCATATCAAATGCGCAGCCTACTTATCGGCTCACAGAAGCGTCGCCAGCACCGCCGCGTGGCTGCCATCCACCTCGCAGACGGCGGTCACCAGGGTCACGACGCCGCGCTTCGCCAGCCTGCGCAGCTCCGCCAGGGCCGCATTGCCATGCAACTCCTCGGTGTAGCGCGCCTTGAATTCGTCGAACCGTTCGGGGACATGGTGGTACCACTCGCGCAGCTCCTTCGACGGCGCGACGTCTTTGCACCAGATGCCCACCCGCGGGTCGTCCTTGCGGACCCCGCGCGGCCAGATGCGATCGACCAGCACGCGCTGGCCGTCGTCGGGATCGACGTCGTCATACACGCGCGCCACACGGATTCGGCTTTTGGCGCTCACACCGACCACGGTAGCCATGTCGGCGGCATCGGTTAGTATCGAAAGTATGTTCGAATGCAGTGGCGACGAGGCCGCCCTCATCGAGGGGATTGCCGAGTTGGAGCGGGAGAAGTCCGCGGCGGCCGCCGGCCAGGCGCGTTGGCAGCGGCGCTGGATGCGCTGCGCCGCTCGAACGAGGCCGAGGCCGGGGTGCCTGCCGCCCAGCGCGGCCGTGGGCTGGCCAGCGAGATCGCCTTGGCGCGACGCGATTCCCCGGCCAGGGGCGGCCGGCACCTGGGCTTCGCCAAGGCCCTGGTCCACGAGATGCCGCACACGCTGGCGGCCCTGGAATGCGGCGCGCTGTCGGAATGGCGGGCCACCCTGATCGTGCGCGAGAGCGCGTGTCTGGACGTGGAGGATCGCCGCACGCTGGACGCCGAGCTGTGCGCCGACCCGGCCGGCCTCGACGGCATGGGCGACGCGCGGGTGGCCGCCGCCGCCAAGGCGATCGCCTACCGACTCGACCCGCACGCCGTGGTCGAACGGGCGGCGAAGGCCGAGAACGAGCGCACGGTCACCATCCGGCCGGCGCCCGACACGATGACGTATGTGACCGCGCTGCTCCCGGTGACCCAGGGAGTTTCGGTGTACGCGGCGCTGCGGCGCGAGGCGGACGTCCGCTGTGACGGGCGCTCCCGCGGCCAGGTCATGGCGGACACCCTGGTGGAGCGGGTCACCGGACGCGACGCGGCGGTCCCCACCCCGATCGCGGTCAACTTGGTGCTGTCGGACGCGACGCTGCTGGGCGGTGACAACGCGCCGGCCGACCTCTATGGCTACGGCCCCATTCCGGCGGCGGTCGCCCGGGCGATGGTCGCAAGCACACTCGCCGACCGGCGCTCCCGGGCGACGCTGCGCAGGCTCTACGCGCATCCGCGTTCGGGGGCGCTGGTGGCGATGGAGTCACGGGCGCGCCTGTTCCCACGCGGCCTGGCGACCTTCATCGAGCTGCGCGATCAACGTTGCCGCACGCCCTACTGCGACGCGCCGATCCGGCAGCGCGACCACGCGCGGCCGTGGGCAGCGGACGGGCCGACCACCGCGGACAACGGCCTGGGCTGCTGCGAGCGGTGCAACTACGCCAAGGAGGCTGCCGGGTGGCGGGTTCGCACCAGCATGGACGAAAATCACACGCACACAGCCGAATTCACCACGCCGACGGGCAAGACCTACCGGTCGACAGCCCCGCCGCGCGCACCCACGATCGAATACACCGAGCTCGAACTACGAATCGGCGTCGCCCTGGCTCGACACGCCGCTTAGGCCAGCGAGGTCAATGACCTCACCGCGATTGATGCTGACCCAGTCGCGCCCATCGAGATACGGGCGAAGGCTTCGGCCGATGAGGTCGAGATCGGCCGGCGCCTTGGGTCGCTGCAGTTCGTAGACGTGCGGCAGCTCGGCCATCCCGGCCACGACGTTCCACAACGTCACGGCAGGCGGACCGGTCGGAGGATCCACCAACACGGGCCCAAACAGGCACTGCCCCAACAGAAACAGGGTCGGCACGCCGAACCCGCCCGCGTCGACGACGCGCTGATGGTCTTCGCGGATCTCGTCGTGGGTGGTGGGGTCGGCCAGGGCCTCGTCCAAGACCGCCGCGTCAACCCCGATGTCGCCCAGCAGCTTTCGCGCCACTGCAGGATCGTGCGGCTTGCCGCCCAGGGTGTGCAGTTCGCGTCCGATGGCGCCGTACCAGCGGTCCAGCAACGCCATGTCCGTCCGGCGCAGCAGCGCCCCGATCCGCATCAGCGACCAGCCGTAGGACCAGTCCCGCTCCCACGGGTGCTTTTGGCCCTCCGACCGGTTGATCTCCTCGAGGCTGAAGAAGCGCCAATTGACGGTTAGGCCGAGCTGCTCACGAACGTCGCGGATCCACAACGACGTCTGGTAGGCGAACGGGCACATGGGGTCGAAGTGAAAGTCCACGGTCCCGCTCATCGGACTCGCTCCCTGGCCTAGTAGTGATAGGTATCCGACGGCGCGGGCGAGTGAACCCGTTCCTCGTCGTCGAACTCCGACACCTCGATGCCGTACGCGCGGGCCAGCTCGAGGATCTTCGTGGCCCTCGCGATCCGCGGCAGGTCCGACCCGTTGCGGATCTCTCCCCCGTCACGTTCGAACTCGGCGAAAAACTCCTTGGCCCAGGAGATTTCGTCCTGCGAGGGGGACAGCCCCTCGTTCACCACCGCGCACTGATCCGGTGTCAGGCAGATCTTGCCGGTCATCCCGAATTCGACGGAAACGGCCGTGGCCTCGATGAGTTTCAACGCGTTGGAGCCGATCGTCGGCCCATCGATCGCGCTGGGTAGGTTGGCGGCCTTCGCGGCGATGGTGAAGCGCGAGCGGGCGTACGCCAGGGTGCTCGGGTCCTCCCCGAAGCCGGTGTCGCGGCGGAAATCGCCGATCCCGAACGCGAGCCGGAAGGTGCCTTTGGCCGCGGCGATCTCGGTGATGCGCTCCAGGCCCCGGGCCGTCTCGACCAGCGCCACAATGGGCACATTCGGCAAGCGTTGGGCGGTCTCTGTGACGTGGTCCACCGATTCGACCATCGCCAACATCACCCCGCCGACGGGCGTACCGGCCAGCGCCGCGAGATCGTCGGCCCACCATGGGGTGCCGAAACCGTTGATGCGGACCCAGTCGGTGTTGTCGGCGCCGAGCCAGCGCACCACGTTGTCGCGGGCGGCCTGCTTGTCCTTGGGTGCCACCGCGTCCTCGATGTCGAGGACGACGATGTCGGCGCGGGAATGCGCCGCGGACTGGAACCGGTCGGCGTGCGCGCCATTGACCAGCAGCCAACTGCGGGCAAGCACGGGATCGATGCGCCAGCCGATGTCGGCGGGATCCGGCGCCTGGTCGTCGACCTGTTCATACATCTGATCTGTCGCCATGTTCATTCCGTTGGGTGAAATTCGTGTTTCTTACCGTAGTCGCCGGGCGAACCGACGATCACACGGGCTTGTGCGAGCGCCGCCAGAGCAAGCCACCCACCGCCAGGACGGCGAACACCAGGAACGCGGCCAGCAACGACTGCAGCGCAAAGACCGCGAAGTCGTTGACGTCGTAGGAGTCACCGTCGGAGACACACTGGAAGCTGACGCTGGTCCCCGACTGGCCCGGCTTGTAGCTGTAGTGCGAGGTGTTGTACGCCATCTCGTATCCGCTGCGACACACGATGGGGCTCATCCACAGCGCGCTGGAAGGGATGAGGGCGGTGGCCGCCGCCGCGATGCCGACGCAGAGGCCGATCCCCCCGCCCACCAGCGCGACGATCGGCCCGATCCACCCGGCCCCGAATAGCTTGCGTCGCGGCGCGGCGAAGCCCTGACCGCCATAGGCTCCCCGCGGGCGCGGTGCCAGGAAAGCCGGATCTGAGGGGTCGCAACGCTGGAAAACGACCTGTCCCCCGACTTTGATGCCGTCGCCCGCGCGCAGGCCCGCGCGGTCCAGGGCGTCCCTGTACTGCTGCTGCGACAGGCCCGCATCGACGATTGCGCGTTTAAGGACCTCCCGCAGTGGCGTAGCACCCGGTCCCCCGAAGGGTTGCCCGCGATCGGCCTGCAGGGCCTGCGCCAGCCGGCGCGCGTGCTCGTCGATGGCGGCCATCTGCGCGGCGGAGACCTCGGCCGGCTCCGCATGGGGGCTTGGGGGCTGGACTGCACCCGCGGCCGCCCTGGCGTCGGCCAGCTGACGCTCCAGATCCGCGATGCGCTTCTGCTGGGCGAGCTGAAGCTCCAGCTCGGCGATGCGCTGTTGCGGGTCCTGCTGATCCATCAGCAAAACGATCGTACTTTGCAGACGGCCGCGTCTGCGCGTTTACGCGTCCCGCGGTCGGGTATGTCTGGCAAAGCGGTGCACAGCCCATAGCCCGCACCCCCAGTCCCCTATCAATGGAGGTATCGGCGATGGCCGAGATGATTGTCCAATCCCCCGAGGAGGTTGTCGCGTTCCTCAAAGCGCAGCACAACCTCATCGAGGACATGTTCGACGAAGTGCTGCACGCGTCGGATCCCAAGGCGCGTGAGAAGCCGTTCGTGGAGCTGCGTCAATTGCTGGCCGTGCACGAGACGGCCGAGGAGATGGTGGTGCATCCGCGGATGCGCCGCGAGGGCAACGACGGCGACGCGATCGTCGACGCCCGGCTGAAAGAAGAGCACGACGCCAAGGAGCTGCTGTCGCGGATCGAAAAGCTCGATACCACCTCACAGGAGTTCGTCGACGAGCTGACCAAGCTGCGCGACGCGGTGCTCGACCACGCCCGGCACGAGGAGGACGAGGAGTTCCCCGTGCTGCAGCGCGAAGTCGACCACAACGACCTCAAGCGGATGGGCTCGGCGGTGCGCGCGGCCGAGGCCATCGCGCCCACGCGCCCGCATCCGGGCGTGGAATCGGCGAAGCTGAATTTTGCCGTCGGGCCGTTCGCCTCGATGCTCGACCGCGCCCGGGACCTGATCGGCAAGGCCGTCGGATAGCGCACGGCTTTTCCGTAGTCTCGGTGAAGTGAGCGTTGCGCCGGGCACCACCGTTGCTTTGCAGGACCGGTTCTTTCGCCAGCTGCCGGAAATGGCCGTCCGCTGGCGGGCCGAAGCGACCCCCGACTTGCGGCTGCTCGCGATCAACGAGCCACTGGCCGCGGAGCTCGGCATCGACGACGGCTGGCTGCGCAGTCCCGACGGGCTGCGGTTTCTGGCGGGCAACCTCGTCCCCAGCGGCGCCACCCCGGTGGCCCAGGCCTACTCGGGCCACCAGTTCGGCGGGTACGTCCCGCGGCTGGGCGACGGGCGCGCCCTGCTGCTGGGCGAGCTCGTCGACGACGGCGGGCGCCTGCGCGACATCCACCTGAAGGGTTCCGGCGCGACGCCGTTCGCGCGCGGCGGCGACGGCCTGGCCGCGGTGGGCCCAATGCTGCGCGAGTACATCGTCAGCGAGGCGATGCACGCGCTGGGTGTCCCCACGACGCGATCGCTGGCCGTGGTCGCGACCGGACGGCCGGTGCAGCGCGAGACGGTGCTCCCCGGCGCGGTGCTCGCCCGCGTCGCCAGCAGTCACCTGCGGGTGGGCAGCTTCCAATACGCGTCGGCCACCGGCGACATCGATCTGCTGCGGCGCCTCGCCGACCATGCGATCGCGCGCCACCACCCCGGCGCGGCGGAGGCCGAGCGGCCCTGCCTGGCCCTGTTCGAAGCGGTGGTCGCCGTCCAGGCGTCGCTGGTCGCCCGGTGGATGCTGATCGGTTTCGTGCACGGGGTGATGAACACCGACAACATGACGATCTCGGGCGAAACCATCGACTACGGTCCGTGCGCCTTCATGGAGGCCTACGACCCGGACACCGTCTTCAGCTCGATCGATTTCTGGGGGCGCTACGCGTACGGCAACCAGCCGGTCGTCGCCGGATGGAACCTCGCCCGGTTCGCGGAGTCACTTATTCCGTTGCTCGCCAACGACGTTGAGGAGGCGGTGGCGCTCGCCGAGGAGGCGTTCGGAATCTTTCGACCCAGCTACGACGCGGTGTGGTCGGCCGGGATGCGCGCCAAGCTGGGCTTGTCCGACGACGTCGAGGCCGAGGTCCTCGGGCCACTGGTCGACGAGTTGCTCGCGTTGCTGAACGAGAGCAACGTCGACTACACGTCGTTCTTTCGCCACCTCGGGCGGGCGGCGCGAGGTGAATCCGCAAGCGCGCGCGGGCTTTTCATCAATCTCGCCGGTTTCGACGACTGGCTGTCACGCTGGCGAACCCTGCGCCCCGACGCCCAATCGATGGACCGCACCAACCCCGTCTACATTCCGCGCAATCACCTCGTCGAGGAGGCTCTGACCGCGGCGACGGCCGGCGATCTCGATCCGCTGACGCGCCTGCTCGCCGCCGTCACCGCCCCGTATGACGAACGGCCGGGCCTTGAGCGGTACGCCAGCCCCGCACCAGAGGATTTCGGGGCGTACCAAACGTTTTGCGGCACTTGAACTTATTGCACGACAGCGCGGTTCTCGTAGGCCGCCCCGCGCCGCGAGCGATAAGCCGCGATCGCCGATCGCTGGTCGGCCTCCTCGGGCGACGGGCGGGACGTCCCAGAAGACGAAGATGAACCTTGTTGCCATGGCGTTCGCCCGGGCCGCCAGGGTCGAGCCGAACCCGGATGATTGGCCGCAGTTGCGGCGCGCCCTGCTGTTCGGTCCGCTGGCACCGAGTTGTTTCCGGCTCGACGGCCCGGACGCGCTGCCCGACGCGCCGGCCCGGTTCGCGTGCGACGCCGCCACCTTCGGCGCGATCACGTCCAACGAGCTGACCGAGCGGGAGCGCAAGCATTTGTCACTGCTGCAAACGGCCGGTTAGGTCAACCGTTTACGCCAGCTGCGCGAACTCGGCGCGCAGCTCGTCCAACAGGCGAAGCGTCTCGTCGCGAGGCTCGGTGGGCAGCTCCACCAAAACCTGCTCGACCCCCAATTGGAGGTAGCCCGCGAGTTCCTTCGCCGAGTGCGTGCCCATGTGAGTGTTGATCACCGGCACGTCATGGTCGGCGATGGCGCGCAGCTCCTCAAGCTGGCCGGAGAGCGCCTGCGCCGACGGAGCCATCGCGAGCCAGCCGGCGTTGAGCCGGGCGATGCGCTTGAAGCCCGCCGGCCCGCCACCGAGATACAGCGGCGGATATGGCTTTGTCATCGGCTTGGGCCAACTGTAGATCGGATCGAAGTCCACGAATTCGCCGTGGAACTCGGCTTTCTCCTGCGTCCAGATCTCGATCATCGCGCGCAGCCGTTCCTCGACCACGCGGCCGCGCACCGCCGGATCGACGCCGTGGTTGGCGATCTCTTCGCGCAGCCAGCCGACGCCCACGCCGAAGCGGAATCGCCCACCCGACACCAGATCAAGCGAGACCACCTCCTTGGCCGTCAGGATCGGGTCTCGCTGCGGGACCAACGCGATCCCGGTGCCCACGACGAGTTTCTGGGTCGCCACCGCCGCCGCCGTCAACGCCACGAAGGGATCCAGCGTGCGGTAGTACTTCGGGGGAATCGGACCGCCCATCGGATACGGCGTCTTGGCGTCGACCGGGATGTGCGAGTGCTCGGCCAGGAACAGGGAGGCGAACCCGCGCTCCTCGAGCGCCCGGCCCAACTCGACCGGGCCGATCCCTTCGTCGGTGATGAAAGTCAGGACGCCGATTCGCATGTGCGCTCCCCCTTAACCCCACCCGGGGCCCGTCGAGTCGCGCCCCAAAGCCCAACGCCGATACCGGCGATGGCGCCCCCGAGCCCGATGAGCCGCTGAGACGGCTTCAACTTGTCGTGCACGCTCATCCCGCCGAGCAGGTCGGCCGCGTCGGCACCGCCGGAGGCCAGGAACCAGCCGCGGGTACCCTTGCCGCGCAGCGCCGCCGTGGCGAGCAGCCCGCCGATCAACGCATCGCGATAGCCCATGGAACGCAGCAACAGTCGCGCCGTCGGCGTCGGCTCCTCGGGATCTCCCCACAACCGGTTCGCCCCGAGCGGGTCGACAAGGAACGAGATGCCCGACGCCAGTCGGATGCTGCCCGCGAGGAGCGCAGCCCGGTCAATAGCCATGCCCGCAGCCTAGAGCCAATCGCTCCGGTCCACGAGTATGAGGGTTCGCCCGGCGGTGAACCATAGTTCACTGAAATCGCCGTTTTCAGTTAATAATTTGTTCCAACGGGGGTCACAACAAAGTTGTGGCTCGCTGGCCGACATCAGCAAACCTGTTCCTGTGAAACGCAATTGAGTTACCGCCGTTAACAACGTGCGCGCAGACCCGCCAAAATCCCCGAGACCAGCTACAAGTCCACAAGTTCAATATCGAGCGAAACAATTGTGCATTCGTCTAATAATGGTCTCGGCCAACATTTCTCGGACACACACGCAAACTCTCCCGACACGGGGTTCCCGAAAGTGGCAGTGCACGGGCGATCAGCAGATTATTTTTACTACCTATGACGGGACAGGGGGATCCGCGGGCGCGTCCGCAGCAATATGCCGGTCACACGGTCATGCCACGGCGCAGGAAGCTTCAGCCCGACCCCGACGTGCGCCGCGCGATCGTCGACGCCGCCTCGAAATCGGTTCGCGAGCAGGGGGTTCGGGGGCTCAGCGTCGCCACGGTGCTGGAACGCGCGCAGCTGAGCACACGGGCGTTCTACCGGCACTTCGAATCGAAGGACCAGTTGGTTGCGGCGGTCTTTCTTGAGATGACACGCAGCGAGGTGTCGCGGCTGCGGGCCAAGATGTCGGACGCCACCGACCCGATCAAGGCGGTGGCCGCATGGATCGACGGGCGGCTCGACCTCGCGTTCGACGAGGACATCCGGGCGGAGCTGCGGCAGGTGTCGCTGGAGGCCCAATCGAAAGCGTTCTCCACGCCCGAGACGGTCACGCCCGCGTATAGCGCCATCCTCGAGCCGCTCGTCGAGCAGCTCCAGCGGGGCCTGGAACTTGGCGTGTTCAAGGACATCGTCCCGACCGTCGCGGCCAAATCGATTCACGGCGTCGTATGGGCCGGCACGCAGCGGCAGTGGGCGACAAAACATTGGGACCGCGACGACGTCCGCGACCGCGCGGTGCGGTTCTGCCTGCGCGGGCTAGGCGTGGCGCCCCAGACGATCGAACAAGTCACCGCCGCGAGTTAGGCGACGCGGAGTGAAACCAACAATTTTGACTCGGTTGACATTGACAGGTTTCCGGGACCGGATCGGCGGGGTACCTAGGCATCTATGAAACGTCTGTATAACCGGGCCGCCCTCGTCTGACCCTCATGACCAGCTCGTTAACGCAACGACGGAACAAGCTCGCCCCCGATCCCGACGTGCGGTGCGCCATCGTGGACGCCGCCTCCCAGTCGATGCACGATCACGGCGTCCGGGGGCTCAGCGTTGCTGCCGTGCTGGAGCGCGCTCAGCTGAGCACCCGCGCCTTCTACCGCCACTTCGACTCGAAGGATCAATTGGTCGCGGCGGTCTTTCTAGAGCTGGCACGCCTGGAGACGCAACGGTTGAGAGGCAGGATGGCGCTTACCGCCAATCCGGTCGAAGCGGTGGTCGCCTGGGTCGACGGGCGACTCGAGCTCGCATTCGGCGAGAACGGCGACTCCGGTGCTCGCCGCCTGTCGCTGGAGGCTCATTCGAGGGCGTTCTCCTCCCCGGAGATGGTCGCGCCCGCAGACGGTGCGATACTCGAGCCGCTCATCGAGCAGCTCGAGCGCGGCCTCGAACTCGGCGTGTTCGAGGACATCGTTCCGTCGACCGCCGCGAAATCGATTCACGGCGTGGTGTGGGCGGGCACCCAGCGGCAGTGGGCCACGCATCGTTGGGACCGCGCCGTCGTTCGCGAACGCGCGCTGCGGTTCTGCCTGCGCGGGCTGGGCGTGGCGCCCCGCACGATCGAACGGGTCACCGCGGCCTAGTCACTTGGCCGGGTACCCCTCGGCGATTTGGATCGAAGCGGGCCACAACGCGGCCGTCAGGCCGAGGGCGGCCACGTCGGAGGCCGTCGGGAGCACGTTCTCCAGCTACGATGGCCGTCATGGCCGAGCCGTCTCCGGCTGCCGACGAAACGTTCGGGCTCAACCGCGCCGAGACGGTTGCCGTACCCAATCACGGGGCTTCGGATGAAGCCGACCGCACGTCCGCGCGCGACTACGACGACGTCACGGCCGAAGCGCCGGCCGAGCGCGAATCATGGAGCGCCACTTGGCGTAAGGCCGGCGCGCTACTGATGGGCGGTCTGGGGTTGGCCGGGGTGATCGTCCTGGGCTTCTGGCTCTTCAGCCCGCCCCCCAAGAGTCCGCAACCGGCCGCGCCCAACTCCAGCTCGACCACATCCGCGGCGCCGTCGGCCTCGGCGACGGGACCATCGTCAATCGTGTCCACGCCGGATCAGGACAACAAGTACGTGCAGAACCTGAACGACCACGGCATCTCGTTCGCCAATCCCGAGGCCGCCATCCACAACGGCAAGGTGGTGTGCGACGACATCCGCCAAGGGATGACGGTGCCGCAGATCGTCGGGGCGTTTCGGACGAGCAATCCGGGCCTCGACGCCGACACCTACGTGAGCATCTCCGTCCGCGCGTACTGCCCGCAGAACGCCAACCTGCTTGGCCCGGCGTCCTAGCGCGCACTGTACGGACCGCCGCCGCCGTGACAGACTGCGACATCGGCCATTGACGTGTCGTTGAACTCCGGAGCGCAAACGGTGCGATATTGATTGGACTTGGGGTTGCCTGGGGAGCCCGGGCGAGGGGTCGGCGTAGTCCACGAAGCGCGCGCGCCCTTGGCGACCATCCGGGAGTCGGAGGAGGCCGGGCATGACGGGAGGCCAAACCAGGCAGACGCCGGTTGGGGTCCTCATCGGAGGGGCGGCGCTCGCGGTGGCCGCCCTGGCGGGTCTCATCTCCGTGGGCGTGTACCTGTCGCGAGACAAAACGGCGATGTCGCCGGGGCCCGCAACGGTGACGGTCAGTGCCTCGAGCGCGGCCAACGCCCCGGCCGATGGGGCGGACGCTCAATTCCTGTCCACGCTCGACAGTTACGGCATCGGCGATAGCGGCAAGGAGGCCATCCGTCAGCGGTTCATGGAGCTCGGACACCACACCTGCTTCCTGATGTTGCCGCCACGGCCGGAGCCGCTCGAGTCCACGGTGAACAACATCCTGGCCGCACAGAATCAGGACAGAGCCGCGGGCAATCCGTGGCCGAAGCGGTTCAGTAACGACGACGCCCTGCATTTGGCGCAGGCCGCCGTCGCTGCGTACTGCCCGGGTGCGGCGAAGTAGGAGCATCGGCCATGGACCGCCGTCAGCTGCTCCGGCTGGCCGGCGGCGTCGGCCTGGCGTCCGCGGTCGGCGCGGGTGCGACACGGGTGGACGTCGCCTCGGCGGCCCCGACCGCTAGGTCGGCGCAATTGCTCTGCCGAGACGCATGGGGCGCGCGGCCTGCCCGCGCTGGCGGGAAGCCCCACACCATCACGCGGATGACGCTGCACCACGAGGCGGTCGTCCTCGGCGACAACCGTAATGCCCCGAGCCACTTGCGCCAGGACCAGCGGTACCACCAAGACGACAAGGGATGGATCGACATCGCGTATCACGTCGGCGTAGATCGCAACGGCAACGTCTACGAGCTGCGAAGCACTGAATTCGCGGGCGACACCGCGACCGACTACAACACGACGGGCCATTTCCTGGTCCTCTGCGAAGGCGACTTCGATCAAGAGGCCGTGTCGGAGGCCCAGCTTCAGGCAGCCGCTCTCGCGTTCGCCTGGGCCGCCCAGAACTTCCACGTCGCCAGCAGCACATTGGCGGGCCATCGCGACCTGGTCGCGACTTCGTGCCCGGGCGCGAACCTCTACGCCCATCTCTCGTCGGGTGACCTCAAGCGGCGCATTGACGACCTGCTGGCCGCAGGCCCGGTGGACCTCCAGCGGTTTTGCGGACCCGACGCGGCCGCGAAAGTCGCGGCCATCGAGGCGGGGAATTGACCACGCTTCACACGTCGTAATACAGCGCGAACTCGTACGGGGTCACGCGGAGGTTGAACGGCGCGATCTCGTAGTCGCGCTTGTAGTTGATCCACGTCTCGATCAGGTCGGGCGTGAAAACGCCTCCCTCGGTTAGATATTCGCTGTCCTCCTCGAGACGGTCGATCACCGTGGACAGCTGGGTGGGGGCCTGCACGATCTCCGCGGCCTCCTCGGGCGGCAGCTCGTAGAGGTCCTTGTCGATCGGGGGTGGCGGCTCGATCTTGTTCTTGATGCCGTCCAGGCCGGCCATCAGCATGGCCGAGAACGCCAGGTACGGGTTGCCCGACGAGTCGGGGCAACGGAACTCCAGCCGCTTGGCCTTCGGGTTGTTGCCGGTGATCGGGATGCGCACGCAGGCCGAGCGGTTGCGCTGGCTGTAGACCAGGTTGATGGGGGCCTCATAGCCGGGAACGAGGCGCTTGTAGGAGTTGACGGTGGGATTGGTGAACGCGAGCAAGGAAGGAGCGTGGTACAGCAGGCCGCCGATGTAGTGCCGCGCGGTATCCGACAGGCCGGCGTAGCCCTCCTCGTCGTACATCAGCGGGACCCCGTCCTTCCACAGCGACTGGTGGCAGTGCATGCCGGAGCCGTTGTCACCGAACAGCGGCTTGGGCATGAACGTCACGGTCTTGCCGGCCTGCCACGCGGTTTGCTTGACGATGTACTTGTACATCTGCAGGTCGTCGGCCGCGTGCAGCAGCGTGTTGAACTTGTAGTTGATCTCCGTCTGGCCGCCGCTGCCCACCTCGTGGTGGCCCTTCTCCAAAGAGAAGCCGGCGTTGGTCAGGTTCGTCAGAATCCTGTCGCGCAGGTCGACGTAGTGGTCGGTGGGGGCGACAGGGAAATAGCCCCCCTTGGGGCGGACCTTGTAGCCGCGGTTGGGGCTGCCGTCGGACTCGGTCTCTTCGCCGGTGTTCCACCACCCGGATGTCGCGTCCACCTTGTAGAACGAGCTGTTGATGTTGGAGTCGAACTTGACCGAGTCGAAGATGTAGAACTCGGCCTCCGGACCGAAGTAGGCGGTGTCCGCGATGCCGGAGCTGATCAAGTAGTTCTCGGCCTTGCGGGCGACGTTGCGCGGGTCGCGAGAGTACAACTCGAGCGTGAAGGGGTCGTGCACGAAGAAGTTGACGTTCAGCGTCTTGGCTTCGCGGAACGGGTCGACGGTCGCGGTTTCCGGATCAGGCAGCAGCAGCATGTCGGACTCATGGATCGATTGGAACCCGCGAATCGACGAACCGTCGAAGGCCAGGCCCTCCTCGAACACGTTCTCGTCGAACACATAGATCGGAATCGTGAAGTGCTGCATGGTGCCCGGCAGGTCGCAGAAGCGGACGTCGACGTACTCGATGTTCTCGTCCCTGACGAGTTTGAAGATGTCGTCGGGCGAGTGTTCTGACACGGCGTCCTCCTTCGCTTTGACGGGGCGCCCGGCGGACCTCGCCAGCGTTTTGTACACCTCGACTATTTCGTCAACGTGACGAGCGCGAGTCGAACCTGTTGCACCGCAGGACTTTCTGTATCCGCGCTCCTGCGGTGGCATGACCCGCACCGGTGGCCGATAGTCATAGGAACGAAAAGCGAAAGGCCGAACCATGAAGACGATGTCATCGGTTCCCGGGCTCAGGCCACAGATCGACCATATAGACGGGCGCATGGAGCAACCCGGTTCCCGCCCGGCGCGCGAGATCATGCATCGCGAGATCATCGTCGCCGGTGACGACGCGCTGTCGAGAACGATCGCCGAGGAGCTGCGGGGCGCCGGCGCGCGGATAATCAAGATCAACACCGCCGCCGATCTGCTCGGCGCCGGGGTACATCGCGCTCGGGCCGTCGTCTGCGCCGGGCCCAATGACGCGATAAATCTCGAAATCGCTTTGCTGGCAAGGCAATACAGCCCAAACGTCCGCGTGGTGGCCCGGCTGGCCAACGATGTGCTGCGCGAAGCGGTGTCGACGGTCAACGGCCCCGGCGCGATCCTGGACGTCGCCGAACTTGCGACGCCATCCCTCGTTGAGGCGGTGCTGTCGCGCAACGCGCACCAGTTCGAAACGGCCGGTATCGAATTCGTCGTCTGGGGAGCCGAGGCGCCGCACGACGGGACGCTGCGTGAGATCTACGGCGACCTGGCGCCGGTGGCGGTGGTCCACGGCAAGAAGTCACCCGCCCCCGGCGAGGTGGTGCCGTGTCCGGGACGGGATCAGCGCGTCTACGCCGGCGACTGGACCTCGATGATCGGCGTCAAAGACGAATTGGAAGCCCGTGGGATCAAGGTGCCCTCCGCGACCGCGACGCGCTCTCGCCACTCCCGGGTGCGGCGCATAATCGATGCCACACGCGCCATGCGCGACGACATCAACCCCATGCTTTATCCCTCGTTGGCATTCGCGCTATTCCTCACGCTCGGTTCGACAGCCGTGGTGCACTTCACCTACCGGAACCCGCGGATGTCGTGGATCGACGCCCTGTACTTCACCTCCGAGACGATTACCACCGTGGGCTATGGCGAATTCAACTTCACCCAACAACCCGTTTGGCTGCGACTGTTCGCTGTCGGGTTGATGTTCAGCGGCGCGATCGTCACGGCCATCCTCGTCGCGTTCCTAGCGGACCTGCTGCTGTCGCGCCGCTTCGTCCAGTTGGCCGGACTCCGGCGGGCCCGGCAAATGCGCGACCACGTTGTCGTCATCGGTCTGGGCTCCGTCGGCATCCGTGTCGTGAGCGACCTGGCCGCGGCCGGATATGACGTCCTGGTCATCGAGAACGACGAGAACAACCGCTTCCTGCCGACCGCGGCGGAACTCGACGTCCCCGTGATCTTCGGGGATCCAGCGATGCGCCAGACGCTGGAGTCGGCGCGCGTGGACCGCGCCCGAGGGGTGGCGGTGGTGACCGGCGACGACATGGAGAACATCGAGACCGGGATCGTCCTGCTGGAGATCCTGGGATCCAATACCAAGACGCCCATCGTCATGCGCGTTCAAGGCCGCGCGCTGGGCACCGCGGTGAATCAGCGTTTCGGTTTCGAAAATGTGCGGTCGATCGTCGATCTCGCCGCCCCCTGGTTCATCGGCGCCGCGATGGGACTGCAGGTGCTGGGGACGTTCTGGGTGGGACAGCGCTCGTTCATGGTGGGCGGGATGCTCGTTGCGGAGGGCAGCGAGTTGGACGGACTGACGATGATGCACATGTCCACCCAAACCCGCGTGATCGCCATCATCCGGCCGGAAGGGCCGATCAGGCTGCGGCCCCGCCGCGATGCCCGTTTGCAAGCCGGCGACACCGTTTACCTCATCGGCCCGTACCGCGAGCTGATCGCGACGCTGCGCAAGGGGCAGCCCCCGCCGCTGACCGCGATCAACGGTGGCAGCGCGGCCTCACTGGCCGCGGCGCGTTCGCCGCATGCCCGACAAGCACGCCGGCCCAGATGGGCGCAAGACACCGAGGTTTGAGTAAGTGGCGCGGTAGCGTTGGGACGATGCCCTTCCAGCGGCCGAGTGCAGTGCTGGCAGAAGTGCTCGCAGCCGGCGTCGTGCTGGTGCAATGCACTGCCGCGCCACAGCACACGGCCGCGCCGTCGCCGTCCGCCGCACCGTCATGGTCGGCCGCCGTGTCGTCGGCGGCGAGTCCACCGCCGGCACCCGCCGGTGCGATCGTGGAGCCGGTCAGCGCCGCCGAACTCGGCGCGACCTGGCGGCCGGGCTGTCCCGTCGAGCCGGAACAGCTGCGACGGGTCGACGTCAACTTCGTCGGCTTCGACGGCCAGACCCACCGCGGCCAGTTGATCGTGCACGAGGACCTGGTGCCCGACGTCATCGCGATCTTCGAGCAGCTTTACCGTCTGGGCTATCCCGTCGAAAAGATGCAAACGGTCGACCACTACGCGGACGCGGACGACGAGTTGTCGATGGAGGACAACAACACGTCGGCGTTCAATTGCCGACTCATCCCCGGCACCGACGAGTGGTCGCCGCATGCCTACGGGCGCGCGATCGATATCAATACGCGTCTCAACCCCTGCCTCTACGCCAGTGGATATTTCGAACCACGCAACGCCGCGGCTTACCTGGACCGCACCCGCACCGACCCGGGGCTCCTGCATATCGGCGACCCCGCGGTGCACGCCTTCACCGATCGCGGCTGGCGTTGGGGCGGCGAGTGGACGGCGCCCCTCGACTATCAACACTTCGAGCGGGTTTAGAGACCCCGCTAAAGACCTAGGGCTCGTGCCGCCGCCGTCGCCACTTCACCGCGCAAATCGGAGATCGGCTCGCTGCCCCGCGTATGGATCGAGTTCGTCAGCAGGACCACATAGGTGTCCGAGCGCGGGTCTATCCAAACCGAGGTCCCGGTGAAGCCGGTGTGGCCGAAGCTGCCGATCGGAAAACTCGCGCCGCGCGCCATCGACAACGGGGTGTCGATGTCCCAGCCAAAGCCGCGCAGGTTTTGCCCCGGTATCGCCGGATAGTGCGGGGCGAGCAGCGAACGCGTCGCATTCGGTCTCGTCGCGACCGCCTCCCGGATAGCGTCGTTGGCCGCCTGCAGTTGCCGAGGCGTGTGGCCCGGCTGCTGGGGAGCCGTCATCGCCTCCAAAGTCGTTTGGGTCAGCGGAAATTCGCTCGGGCGGCCCGCAAGCCGATCGAGCAACGCCTGTGCGAAGACGCCGATGTCGTGCGCCGTCGAGAACACACCGGCGTGCCCGGCCACCCCACCCATGCGCCGCGCCGTCGTGTCCTGCACCGTGCCCCGCAGCAGGTAGTCAAGGTCGGGATTCCTGGGCGGATCGGCCCTGCCCTCTTCATCGCGCGCCGTCGGCGCGATGCGCGGCAAGAGATCCGTGCTCCACGCGCCCGCGGGACACGCCTCCCCCGTTGACGTGGGAGCCCAGCCGATCGCGGCTCCCCGCACGGTGTGTGCACCGCAGGCCTTTGCGACCGGGAGATAGCGGGTGTCTTGCAGTCCGAGCGGCGCAAATACGTGTTCGGCGACGTATTCGTCTTCGGGCTCGCCGGTGAGTCTCTCGATCAGCGCGCCAAGCAGAATGAAGTTGATATCGGAGTAGCGGAAACCCTCGCCGGGCTCGGACTCCAGCGGCGTCGTGAGCGCACGATGAACGCCTTCCGCTTTGTCCGCCCCGTCCAGTCCCCATGGATCTTTGAGTTCGACGTCGCCCGTCTCGCCGGACGTGTGGGTCAGCAACATGCGAACGGTCACCTTCGTGCGCCGCGGATCGTTCGCCTCGTTGAAGTCAGGCAAGTACTGCTGCACGGGATCGTCGAACTGAACCTTGCCCTGTTCGTACAGCTGCATGACGGCCGGCGCGGTGGCGAGGATCTTCGTCAGGGACGCCATGTCGAAGATCGTGTCCTCGGTCATCGGCTCGGCCGGCGCGGGCGATCCGTCCAGCCCGGGTTCGCCCGCGAGCTTGCGCGAGCCATAGGCCTGGTGGAAGGCGATCCGGCCGGCGTGGCCGATCACGACGACGGCACCCGGCAGCCTGTTCGCGGCAATCGCATCGTTGATCAGCTTGGAGACCGTGGCGAAGTCAGCGGCGGGGGCCGCTTCGGGGGGCTTGGCGATTGTTGGTGGGATGGGCGCAGGCGCAGGCGCAGGCGCGGGAGCGGGAGCGGCGGCGGCAGCCGGCGACGGCGTCGGCTGCGAACTGTCGCTCACCGCCGTGTTCGACGCCTGGCCGCGTGAGCAACCCGCCACGAGCGCAAGCACGGCAACTCCAACGGCGATGGCCTTCCGCTTACCGAAGGCGTAGCCGTTGAACGAGCTGTCAACGTTCACGTGATTCCCCTGTGTCGGCCGGTGCCCATTATCGTGCCCTCCCGATAACTGCGTCACGCACGCGTCCCCGCGCCCGGTCGAGCCGCGCCGCGGCCTCGGCCGCGTCGACGCGGGCCAGCAGCGCCACAATCGCGGTCTTGGCGTGACCGCCCGCGGCGGCGAGCGCGGCGGCCGCGGACTCTTCGTCCACGCCGGCCGCGTCGCGGACGATCCGCACGGCGCGGCGGCGCAGCTTGGCGTTGGTGGCGCGGACGTCGACCATCCGCGGCCCGTAGGCCTTGCCGAGCCCGATCATCACGCTCGTCGAGAGCGCGTTGAGGACCACCTTCTGCGCCGTCCCCGCGGTCAGCCGTGTTGAGCCGGCGAGCATCTCCGGCCCGGTCGGCAGCTCGATCACGATGTCGGCGGATGCCTCGCTGCCCGGGTTGTTGACGATCGCGACCGTCAGCGCGCCCGCCGCGCGCGCATGCGCGAGCGCCCCGAGCACGTACGGCGTTCGGCCGGACGCCGTGACCCCGACGAGCGCGTCGGCAAAAGTCAGATCGGCGAGATCCGCGGCGTCGAACGCGTCCTCCGCGCCGTCGATCGCCTCGGTCAATGCCGCACTGCCCCCGGCGATTACGGCCCGCACCAGGTCGGTGCCGAACGTCGGTCCGCACTCGGCCGCGTCGAGCACTCCCAGCCGCCCGGGCGTGCCCGCGCCGGCATAGATCAACCGGCCTCCCCGCTCGAGCCGCGCGACGATGGCCTCGGCCGCCGCCGCGATCCGCGGAACCGCCGCCGCGACCGCGCCGTGCGCCTCACCCTCGGCGGCGACGAGCAGCGCCACGACTTCGCCGATGGGCCTCAAGTCGAGGTCGTCGAGGCCGGGCCGGGAGGCCTCGGTGGCGAGCGCGTCGAGACCATGGCGGGGAGCCGCCGACCGCACCCGGATCACGTGCGGCTCGTGAATCGCGCCGAGCCGCAGCGCGCCGTCGAGCGCGTCGCCGGCGGCCGGGATCAGGTCGAGCCGTTTGCGTAGCGCCGCCGCCCCCGCCAGGCCGCCGACCATCGCGACCGGGCCATCCCCGGCCGCTCGGGCCGTCGCGGCGAGCGCCTCGGCGGCGGCGCCGACGATCGCCGACGCGACCGGATCATCTTCCGCGGCGAGGACGGCGGGCGCGAACGACGCCAGCGCCGCGGCGTCGCAGAGCTGCGCCGGCCAGGTCTTCGGCGCACCGAATCGGGCGCGGGCCGCGTCGAGCAGTGCGGTGGACGGGCCGCGGCCGTCGTGGGCGCGCAGCGCGGCGCGCAGGCCCGCGGCGCCGATCCACGCGCCGCCACCCTCGTCGCCCAGCCACGGGCCCCAGCCGTCGGCGGTACGCAGCGCGCCGTCGGCGTCGATGGCGAGCGCCACGACCCCGGTGCCAGCGACCAACACGACACCCGGCTCCCCGTCGAGCGCGCCCGCGTGCGCCATCACGCCGTCGCTGGTCACCGTGACCCGCTCGGCCCGCAGCGAGGCCAACAACGCCTCGCCCAGCGCGCGCGCCGCGTCCGGCGCCGCCAGCGCCCCGGCCGCGCCCACGATCACCTCGTCGACCGGCCCGAAATCGCGCGCGACGGCCAGGATCGCCGCCTGCGCGGCCCGCATTCCGCCGGGCTCCGCGAGGCCCGGCGCGCCGGGCCCCTCGGCCCTGCGGCCGCCCACGGACGCCCGGCACGACGTCTTGCCCAAATCGATGGCGAGAATCATCGGATCACCCGCGTCAGTGCACGAGGCCAAGTTCCTGGTCGATCTGCGCCCAGAATCGGGGGCCGGTCGGGGTGAGCAGGATCCAGTCGTGCACCTGGCCCTGAGCCAGCACGAAGCCCATCGGTGCGTGGTCGGCCAGCGCCTCCTGCTGGAGGGCGAGCGTCTCGCTATAGAGCGAATCGAGCGAGCCCGAGTACACATACGTCGGCGGGAGCCCGGTGAGCGACCCATACAGGGGACTCACCTCATAGTTGGCCACCGGAAGGTTGTTCGCCCACACCCTGCCGATCTGCCCCCCGTCGTGCGCCAGGTCCAGCCAGGGGGACAGCAGCACAATCGACGCGGGGACGGCTTGGCCGTGGGCCACCAGGTATTCGGCGGACGCCAGGGCGAGGTTGCCGCCCGCGGAGTCACCGATCACGCTGACGTGCGAGGCCCCATGCAACCCGATCTCCGAGGAGATCAGGCCGGCAATGTTGGGCACCACCGTGCCGGCGGTGCCGCCCTGCTGCAGCAGCGGGTAGATCGGCACCTCGATGGTCGCGCCGGTCTGGTAGGCCATCACCGTGTAATCGATCCAATGGAAGATCGACGGCGGCAAGATGAACGCGCCGCCGTGAATGGCCACCACGTAGTCCCCGTTGGGATGGGCCGGCGTGATCTGCACGACGGGCATCCCGTTATACGTGGTCTGCTGCACCGTTTCGCCTAGCAGCGCCGGCAACCACCGCGGCGGGGTGTTGCTCCCGATGACACCGGTTAGCGGATTGTCGCCGGTAAGCAGCGCTAGGAGCGGTGAGTGTGGGTCCGCGAACAGAGCGTCGAATCCCTGGCTGAATCCGTTCCCCAGCGCCGTGGGGATCTGCTGGATTTCCTGCTGCACACCGAGCAACGCCTGCTCAAAGAGCGCCAGAGGCGATGCGTTGGCCGCCTCGGCGGCGGCATACGCGCCGGACGCGCCGGACAAGGCCTGCACGAACCATTTCTGGTAAGCCGCCGCCTGCGCGCTGAGAGCCTGGTAGCCCTGGCCGTGGGCGGAGAACACGGCGGCGATCGCCTCGGAGACCTCGTCCTGGGCCGCGGCCAAGACCCGCGTGGTGGCGGCCGCCACGCCTTGGTCCGCCGTCGCCACCGTCGAGCCGATCGAGGCGACGTTCGTGGCCGCGGCGGACATCATCTCTGGCACCGCAAGAACAAAGGACACCGCGCCGCTCCCATTACCCTCTGCGATCGCCGAACAGCCAGAGCTTATGCCCGCCGCGCGGAGTCAGGTAGCTGTTTGAAAGGACTAACCGGGCGCCGGCACCCACGCTCATTCCGTGCCGAAGGCAAAAACCGTTGTCGAATCGTAGGTCTGGCCGGGATTGAGCGTCGTGGTCGGGAAGTTCGGGTGGTTCGGCGAATCCGGGTAGTGCTGGGTCTCCATCGTGAATCCCGCCCCCTGCCGGTAAGCATGCCCGCTGGTGCCCGTGAACGCGCCGGCGAGGTAGTTGGCCGTGTAGAACTGCACCCCGGGCTCGGTCGTCGAGACGGTCAGGGTGCGCCCGGTCCGCGGATCTTCCGCCTTGGCCGCCTGGACCAGCCCGGTGTTGTTGGCGCGGTTGACCACCCAGTTGTGGTCGTAGCCATGGGCCAGCAACAGCTGCGGGTCATTGGCGGTGATGTGCGCGCCGATCGCGGTGGGTGATGTGAAGTCGAACGGTGTGCCCTGCACCGGGGCGATCTGCCCGGTCGGGATCTGCGTGGGGTCGGTCGGCGTGTAGTGGTCGGCATCGATGGTGACCTTCTCCTCGTAGACGTCGAGCGTTTCCTCACCCGCCAGGTTGAAGTAGCTGTGATTGGTCAGATTGATCACGGTCGGCGCATCGACGGTCGCGTGGTAGTCGACGCGCAGTTCGTTTTTCCGGTTCACGGTGTAGGTGACGGTGGTGGTCAGGGTCCCGGGATAGCCCATTTCGCCTGCGGGGCTGACGTATTGGAGCTTCACGCCCACGCCGTCGCCGCCGTTGTGCTGGCTGGCCTGCCACACCTTCGTATCGAAGCCCGCAGTGCCGCCATGCAGGCTGTTGCCGTTGTTGTTGATCGGCAGGTGATACTCGTTGCCGTTCAACGAGAAAGCCCCCTTGGCGATCCGGTTGCCGTAGCGGCCAATGATCGCGCCGAAGTAGGTCTTGGCGGGTCCGGTGTTGTCCAGGTAGCCGGCCAGCGTCGGAAAGCCCAGCACCACATTGCCGACGTGTCCGGCGCGATCGGGGACCTCGATCGACTGAATGATGCCGCCGTAGGTCAGGATTCGCACGCGCATGCCGTGCCCGCTGGTGAGCGTGTAGCGACTCACCGGGGTCCCACCCACCTGACCGAACGGCTCGCTGGTGATCGACGGCGCCTCTGCGGGTTTAGTCCTCGGGTGACTACATGCCGACAAGCCCGCTACAGAGGCGACGGCGATCAGTCGAAGCAATCGTTTGCCGCGCAGGGCACCCCTCGCACTCATTCGATCCGATCAACCGAAAGGGCCGCTGGGCGGCGGCCCGTTTGGTGGAGCTGCCGGGAATCGAACCCGGGTCCTACGGCATTCCCTCAAGGCTTCTCCGTGCGCAGTTCGCTATGCCTCTACTCGGATCTCCTGGTCACGCGAACCAGCCAGGATGACGATCCCAGTCGCTGTGTATGTCCCGATGAGTCCCGCGACCGGACTCACCGGTGGATCCCTCTAGCTGACGCCAGGCTCCGGGTCGAGGGCGTTCCCGGTCTGACGGACTAGCTGTCGCTTAGGCAGCGAGAGCGTAGTCGCGCTGATGTGAATCGGCGCTTATATGGTTGCAACGACGCTTACGGTGGTCTCTTGCCTGCACCGGCACGCTTCCCTTGATTCGATGCGCGAAGTCGAAGCCGTTCAGCCCCTCGCATCCCCGCCGACTTTCGGCAGGAGTATCAATGGTACGCGGTTAGCAACAACGGGCAACGCAATTAATTCCCGACAAGCCGAGTACCCCCTGGTCTGACGACTGCAGGGGGTACCCGGTTGCCTAGGCGGCGCTGTTGGCTATCGGTTACTTATGCCCACGACATCCTGCGCGATGGATGCGACGTGGGTCTGCGCGGCTGAAACGATGCGCTGCCGGTTCTTGTGCGCCTCCTCGTAGGCGATGATCGTGCGAACGTCGTCGGGAGCCGTCAGCTTCCTGATCGCGGCCACCGCGTCGTTGACGTTCAGGTCGTCGTACTTGCGGATCGGCAGCTCCCTGGCGTCCAGAACACCGGCGGCGCTGCGACCCGAGTGCAGCGCGTCGGCGGCCCCGTCGGCAACCTCGGAGCGGGTGACGCGCTCGGCGGCCCGCAGAGCGGCACTTTGCGACGCGGACAGCGCCTTGGCCGCGATCTCGCCCGCGTTGCCACCCCGCTTGACCAGGTCATTGAACGCCGGCCCCGCCGAGCGCAGCGCCTCAACGGTCCGATCGACCCCCCTCGCCGACCACGCGGCCGGCAGGTTGACCAGCTTCACCGCGGTGCCGGCGGCTGCCTGCAGCGGGGTGCGGCGCAGTGCGGCCGGCCCGCCGAGCGCGTCTTCGGCCAGCACGGTGGTCAGCCAGTCCACGGTGGCCGAGTGCGCGGTGATCAGGCGCTCCGCCAGGTTCTCGACGTCCTGGCGCTTGGCGGCGACGGCCAACGCCTTGGCATAGCGGGCGCGGTCCAGCAGCTGGTCCTCGAGCGCAAGGTCGCCCAACAGGGCCTCGTCGAACGGTTGCGCCTGCTCGGTCAGCGCCTTGACCGCCGCGGCGGCGCGGCCGAGGAACGGGCCGAGGACGTCGGGGTAGCCCCCCAGCTTGCGGATCGCGGCCTCGAGGGACTCGGCGCGCTTGCGGCCGTTCGCGGCGTTCTGCGAGAGCTCGCGGCGCACGGCCTCGGTGCGTGCCTGCACGACGCGGGTTTCCGCGACTTGGATTTCGGTGTTGGTCAGGTCGAGCAGCGTGCGCAGCTGCGCGAGCAATCGGGTGGTGTCGGGTGCAGTCATAGCTATCGGCCCTCCTGGCGTTGACGATTCGGTGTCGGCGCGAGGCGCGCCTGTACCTTTTCGGCTACCCAATGAGGCGGCATGGATACACCTACGCCGCGAAGTGTGATTCGCAGCGCGGCCAAAAGCGCTGTTAGATCACGAAATTGAGGTTTTCGACGATCTTGGCGCCCACCTCGTTCTCGCCGCCGAGCTCGACGTCCTGCGCGCGGGCCGGGCACATCGGCCGCCCGCCGGACAGCCTGGTGAACTGCAGGCCGTCCAGCCGGATCGTCGCCGTCGGTTCCCGGCCGCCGAAGTCGTCGACGAGCTGCGCGCGTCCGTCGACGTTGACGCGGATGTCGCGGGCCACCGGGCCGGTCAGCTCGAACAGGATGCGCGAGCCGTCGGGCGCCTTGCCGCGCTTGCCCACCACGTAACCCATGGTGGACGCGATCTCGTCGAGGGACAGTTCCGCCGCTGTCGAGTCGAGCTCGGCGTCGGACGACGGCCGCGCCAGCGCCTCCCGGATGTCCTGCTCGTGCATCCAGCAGTCGAACGCGCGCACCCGCATGAACCGGCCGTAGCTTTCCGGGCCCACCGGCGTCACGGTCACGGCGTTCCATTCCTCGTCCGACATGCTGGTCAGCGCCTTGCGCCGGTCGGCGGTGATGTCCCTGAACCGTGTCAGCACTTCGGCGCCCGACTCCCCGCGCAGGTGGCGCACCCAGCACTCGTTCATCACGCCGATGTCGTTGCGCACGTGGTCGAGCGCCGAGACGTCGATGTCGGGCGGCGGGGCGGCGATGCCGGCGAGGAACGACTCGGTGCCGATGATGTGCGACACCACGGCCTTGACGTCCCACCCGGGCAGCGGCGTCGGCGCCAGCCAATCGTCCTCGGGAAGCCCGTCGAGCAGCGCGTCGATGGAGTCCCACACGGCGAAGAGCCCGGACAGGACGTCGGATTTATCCAGCAGTGTGACGGGGCGGTCGGCCATGGTCGGATAGTAGGCCGACCGCGCGCCGATCCGTTAGCTTGCGGCGATCATCGCCACGGAACCCATGGCCATCACCATGCCGACGCCCTGGCATCGGCTCACCCGCTCCCGCAGCACCACCATCGCCAGCACGACCGTCGCCGCCGGATACAGCGAGATCAGGATGCTGGCCAGCGAGAGCAGCCAGGTGTGCAGCGCCAGCAGCATGGTCACGTTCGCGCAGATGTCCAATACGGCCACGCCCAGGGCCAGCTTGAACGGCTTGCCGCGCGGCATCTTGAGGTTCTTGCTCATCGCGGACATGGCGAACACCACCGCGGAGGCCGACAGCCGGGCGAACACCAGCGGCCAGAGTTTGGTCTCGTGCGGCGCCTGATGAAGGAACACCAGGTTCAGCCCCATCGCCGAGCCCGCCACGACCGTGAGCCAGGCGACCTTCGGCGTGAACCGATACGGCGTCACCCCCTCGACGGTGGCCTCGCGGCTGACCAGCATCACCGCGACCAGGGCCAGCACGACGCCCAGCGAGGCCGCCTGGCCGGGCCGCTCCCCCAGCGCCACGCCCACGGCCACCGGCACCGCGGCATTGAGCACGGCGGCCAAGGGCGAGACCACCGATATCGGCCCGGCACCCAGCGCGGCGAAGAACGCCCACATGCCGAACGCCATCCCGATGCCGTACAGGCCGCCCCAAATGATCGCGCCGGGCTGAATGGGCCCGCCCACCACGACGGCCAGCAGACCCAGCAATACCGCCTCGATCGGGTAGGCCACGAGCATCACCCGCAGCGCCGCTACCCGTCGAGCGGCCACACCGCCCACGAAATCGCTGACGCCGTACGTAACGGCAGACAGCTGGGCGTAAGCCGCCCCGATCAGCTCATGCCCTTGGCTCGCCGGCCCAGTTCGCGATGAACCTCGCGCTGGGCATCGCGGCGGGCCACGTCCTGACGCTTGTCGTAGGCTCGCTTGCCGCGCGCAAGCGCGAGCTCGACCTTGACCTTTCCTTCGGTGAAATACAGAGACAACGGCACGAGGGCGAGGTTACCATCCCGTATCTTGCCGACCAGTCTGTCGATTTGTTGCCTATGTAACAACAACTTTCGGTTGCGACGCGGATCATGGTTGGTCCAGCTACCGTGCTCGTACTCCGGAATGTGCAAGTTACGCAACCAGACTTCACCGTCGTCAACGGTTGCGAACGCGTCGGCCAGCGACGCATGGCCCTCGCGCAAGCTCTTCACTTCGGTGCCCTGCAGAGCCACGCCTGCCTCGAAAAGCTCGAGGATCGAATAGTTGTGCCGCGCTTTGCGATTGGTCGCCACGATCTGTTTGCTGCCGCGCTTGCCGCCCGTCGCCTTGGCCCGGCTGGAGTCGTTGGCCACAGCTACCGCCGTACGTACAGGCGCAACGTCACGTAGGCGGTCAACGCGGCCATCGACACGCCGAGCAGAAACAGCCACGGGGAAATGTAGATGATGTCGGCATAGTCGACCCGGGCGATCAGGTTGGCTTGGTAGAACTGGTTCAGCGCGTTGTCCAAAAACGTTGCCCGGACCAGGATTAACCCCGCGACCGCGATGGCGACACCGACCGCCGCGGCGACCATCGCCTCGACCAGGAACGGCAATTGGGTGTACCAGCGGCTGGCGCCGACCAGGCGCATGATCCCGATCTCCGTGCGGCGCGTATACGCCGCGACCTGGACCATGTTGGCGATCAACAGGATCGCGCCGACGGCCTGCACCAGGGCGACGGCGAACGCGGCCTTGCTCAGGCCGTCCAGGACCGCGAACAGCCGATCGATCAGGTCCTTCTGGTTGAGCACCGATAGCACCCCGGGCTGCCCCTGCATAGCGGAGTCAAAGTCCTTGTGCTGTTCGGGATTATCCAGCTTGACGATGAACGAGGCTGGGAAGGAATCCTTTCCGGCAACGTCCTTGTACTGCGGGAACTTCCGGATGGCGTCGTCGTAGGCGTCCTGGCGGTTGAGGAACCGCACGGATTTGACGTCTTGTCGGGCTTCGATCTTCTCGCGCAGCGCCTTGCATGGGTTGGTGCCACAGGACGGGTCGTTGGCCGATACGTCCTCGGTGAGGAAGACCTGCGTCTCGACCCGGTCGAGGTAGATGGCCCGCGAGTGGTCGGCCAACAGGACGACCAGCAGACCCCCGCCGAACAGGCCGATCGAAATGGCGGTGGTCAGGATCATCGCGGTAGTCATGGTGACGTTACGACGAAGGCCGGTCAGGACCTCGTTGAGCAGGAAGCCGAAGCGCACTAGCGATCCATCCCGTAGATGCCGCGCTGCTCGTCGCGAACGAGCCGGCCCAGCGACAGCTCGACGACCCGCTGCCGCATGGAGTCGACGATGTGGTGGTCGTGCGTGGCCATCAGGACCGTGGTGCCCGTGCGGTTGATCCGCTCCAACAAATCCATGATGTCCTTACTGGTGTCCGGGTCGAGGTTGCCGGTCGGCTCGTCGGCCAGCAGCACCAGCGGGCGGTTGACGAACGCGCGGGCGATGGCGACCCGTTGCTGCTCGCCACCCGACAACTCGCCGGGCAGCCGGCTGGCCTTGCCGGACAGGCCGACCGTTTCGAGCACCTCGGGCACGGTCCGGTTGATCGCCTCCCGGCGCTTGCCGATGACCTCCAGCGCGAACGCGACGTTTTCGTACACGGTCTTTTGCTGCAGCAGCCGAAAATCCTGAAACACGCAGCCGATGACCTGACGCAGCTTCGGGACGTGACGTCCCGGGAGCTTGTTGACGTGAAACTTCGAGACCCGAATGTCGCCGGTGTTCGGGCTCTCCTCGGCCAGCAGCAGCCGCATGAACGTCGACTTGCCGGAACCCGAAGGGCCGATCAGGAAGACGAATTCACCCTTGTCGATCTTGACGTTGATGTCGTCCAGCGCCGGCCGGGCCGACGCTTTGTACTTCTTGCTGACGTTGTCAAGGGTGATCATCACGGCACGCCAGTGTAGCCGTGAATTTCGCTGGCGAGCCAAGTCAGCCGGCCGGTGGCGGGGAACTCGGCGCCGGACCCGGCCCCGGCTGGGGCAGCTGCGGCGGCGGTGGCGTCGGGCTGGTACTGGGCGGGCAGAACGGCGGCGGCAGCAGACACGGCGGCGTGGGCAGCTGGAACGGCGGCGGCGTGGTCGTCGTCGTGGTCGGCGGCGTGGTGGTCGGCGGCACGGTCGTCGTCGGCGTGGGCGTGAACGTCACGGTGGCCGGCGGCTGCTGCACGCGGCTGCGTGGCACCCAGGTGTAGTTCGGGTCGGGCACGAACCCCGGCGGCACCACCTGCGGGGCCGGCGGCTTGGGTGCCGTTTCCGGACGGTAGGTGTCGTAGACCCACCACACGGCGAAGAACGCGACGATCAAAACCAGCGTGGACGTGCGCATCCGGCCGCCGAACAGGTGGCTCCAGCGCCGTCGTTGCTTGTCCTCGCTGCGCCTCTCGAGGATGCTCACGGTGAACTTCACCGCCGTTGCACCGCATCTTCGGCTTTGCCGTCGTTCGACTTCTCGGCGGCCTGGGCGGCCGGCACCGAGGGGTCGTCCTCAACCAGGCCTATCGTCGCGTCCGCCGCGGTCACGATGCCCACCCGGGCCAGCGCCCGAATGACCAGGACACGCAACTGCCGCCCGACCTCGAACTGTTTGCCGGGCAGGGTGCGGGCCACCACACGCAGGGTGACGGTGTCGACCTCGATGCTTTCCACGCCCATCACGGTCGGCGGGTCCAACAGCAATTCCCCGAGCACCGGGTTCTCCATCGCGCGGTCGCACTCCTGGTGCAAGACCTCGTTGACCCGGTTCAGGTCGGCGCTGGTCGACACCGGGATGTCCACCACCGCGCGCGCCCAATCCTTGGACAGGTTGACCACCTTGACGATCTGCCCATTGGGAATGGTCAGCACCTCGCCATCCGGCGAACGCAGTCGCGTCACCCGCAATGTCACGTTCTCGACGGTGCCGGTGGCTTCCGTAGCGGAGACGACGGTCAGGGTGACCAGGTCACCGAACCCATACTGCTTCTCCACCAGGATGAAGAAGCCGGAAAGCAGATCCCGCACCAACTGCTGGGCACCGAAACCCAGCGCGGCGCCGACCACGGTGGCGGGCGCGACCAGTCCCCCCACGGAAAACTGCAGCACGTCGGCGATCTGCATGATGACCCAGATGCCGATGATGACGACCGACACCCAGGAGATCACCGACGCCAGCGCCTGACGGTGCTTGGACGTCTCCGAGCGCACCAGCGCGTCGCTCTCGGCGAAGCCCTCGGTGAGCTGACGGGTCACCTGTTGCGCCACCCAGTTGACGAACCGGGCCATCAGCACCGCCGCGATCAGCACCATGACGATGCGCAGGCCGCGGGTGATGATCCATTGCCCGGCTTCGCCGCGCCAGAAGTCGTGCCAGCCCAGCGCCTTTAGCGAAGCGGTCGATGCAAGAACAGTCGTATTAGTCGTCATCTTTTCGGTTGCGCCACCGGATTCCCGCTTCCAGGAACCCGTCGATGTCTCCGTCCAGGACGGCGGCCGGATTGCCCACCTCGTAGTCGGTTCGCAAATCCTTGACCATCTGATACGGGTGCAGTACGTAGGAGCGCATCTGGTTACCCCAGGAGCTGCCGCCCTCACCCTTCAACGCGTCCAGCTCAGCGCGTTCTTCTGATCGCTTGCGCTCCAACAACTTTGCCTGAAGCACTCGCATCGCCGAGATCTTGTTCTGCAGTTGCGATTTTTCGTTCTGGCAAGTCACGACGATACCCGTTGGGATGTGTGTTAAACGAACCGCCGAGTCGGTGGTGTTCACCGACTGACCGCCCGGACCGCTGGAACGGTAGACGTCCACCCGCACGTCGCCGTCGGGGATGTCGATGTGGTCGGTGGTCTCCACCACCGGAAGCACCTCGACTTCGGCAAAGGACGTCTGGCGCCGGCTCTGGTTGTCGAACGGGCTGATCCGGACCAGCCGGTGCGTGCCCTGCTCGACCGACAGCGTGCCGTAGGCGTACGGCGCATGCACCGCGAACGTCGCGCTCTTGATCCCGGCTTCTTCGGCGTAGGAGGTGTCGAACACCTCGACGCCGTACTTGTGTTGCTCGGCCCAGCGGACGTACATCCGCATCAGCATCTCGGCCCAGTCGGCCGCGTCCACCCCGCCGGCGCCGGAGCGGATGGTGACCAGCGCCTCGCGCTCGTCGTACTCGCCCGACAGCAGCGTGCGCACCTCGGCGGCCTCTATATCGGCGCGCAGCGCCTTGAGTTCGGCGTCGGCCTCGGCCAGGGCGTCCGCCGCATCCTCCTCGGCCGCCAGCTCGTACATGACCGGGAGATCGTCGAGGCGCTGCCGCAGCTCCTCGATGCGGCGCAGTTCCCCCTGGGCGTGGGATAACTGGCTGGTCACCCGCTGCGCGTTGGCCTGGTCATCCCACAGTTTGGGATCGGACGCCTCGTGCTCCAGCTTCTGGATGCGGCTGCGCAGACCCTCCACATCGAGCACCCGCTCCACCGTGGTCAGGGCGGAGTCCAGGGCGGCGATATCGGCTTGACGGTCGGGTTCCACAGCCGCCCACGTTACCGGCGACGAATGCACAGCTCGTCGTCCGGGCCGCAGCGTTTAGCATCAGGTGACCAGTACGTGCAGCCCGGACCGCGACGCTCAGCCCCCTTCGCGCGTGGCCCGGCACGACCCAGAAGGCTGGAGCATGCGGCCATACCACATAGCGATCGTCGGCTCCGGGCCGTCGGGATTCTTCGCAGCGGCGTCCCTGCTCAAGGCGGCCGACGCGGCGGAGGACGTCGACGTGACCGTCGACATGCTCGAAATGCTGCCGACGCCCTGGGGGCTGGTCCGCTCCGGCGTCGCGCCCGACCACCCGAAGATCAAGTCGATCAGCAAACAATTCGAGAAGACCGCCGAAGACCCCCGGCTGCGCTTCTTCGGCAACGTGGTGGTCGGTGAGCACGTGAGCGCCGCCGAACTCGCCGAGCGCTATCACGCGGTGATCTATGCGATCGGGGCGCAGTCGGATCGGTCGTTGAAGATCCCGGGCGAGGATCTGCCGGGCAGCATGGCCGCCGTCGAATTCGTGGGCTGGTACAACGCGCACCCGCACTTCGAGCAGGCGACCCCGGATCTGTCGGGTGCCCGGGCCGTGGTCATCGGCAACGGCAACGTGGCGCTCGACGTCGCCCGCATCCTGGTGACCGATCCCGACGCGCTCGCCCGCACCGACATCGCCGACCACGCCCTGGAGTCGCTGCGCCCGTGCGGCGTCGAGGAGGTGGTGGTCGTCGGCAGGCGCGGGCCGCTGCAGACCGCGTTCACCACGCTGGAGTTGCGCGAGCTGGCGGACCTCGAAGGGGTCGACGTGATCGTCGACCCGGCGCAATTCGACGGCATCAGCGAGGAGGACGCGGCCGCGGCGGGCAAGACGACGAAGCAGAACATCAAGGTGTTGCGCGACTACGCCGCGCGCGCGCCGCGGCCCGGGCACCGTCGCATCGTCTTTCGCTTTCTGACCTCGCCGATCGAGATCAAGGGCGACGGCAAGGTCGAGAGCATCGTGCTGGGCCGCAACGAACTCGTCAGCGACGAGAGCGGGCGGGTGGCGGCCAAGGACACCGGCGAGCGCGAGGAACTGCCGGCCCAGCTGGTGGTGCGGTCCGTCGGATACCGCGGGATGCCCACGGCGGGGCTGCCTTTCGACGACGCCAGCGCCACGATCCCCAACACCGACGGCCGGGTGCATGGCAGCCGCAACGAATACGTCGTCGGGTGGATCAAGCGCGGGCCGACCGGTGTGATCGGTACCAACAAGAAGGACTCCCAGGACACCGTCGACACCCTGCTGAGCGACCTGGCCGGCTCCGAACAACAAGGGGCGCTCGCGGCGTTCCCCCCCGACCACGCCGGCACGCTGGCCGATTGGCTGGCGTCGCGGCAGCCGAAGGTGGTGACGTCCGCCCACTGGGAGGTCATCGATCGCCACGAGCGTGCGGCCGGCGAGCCGCACGGGCGTCCGCGCGTCAAGCTGCCGAGCGTGGCCGAGATGCTACGAATCAGCCACGGCTGACGGGGCGCCTCAAAACCATTGGCGGTAAGTGCGATTGGGCTGGCGCGCCAGACCCAATTTGACCAGCAGGCGCGACACGTGGTTCTTGACGACGTCTTCGGCAAGCAACGTCCGGTCGGCGATTTGCCGGTTGGTCAGGCCGTCGCCGAGCAATCCCAATAACGTTCGTTCCCGGTCGTTGAAGGCCCACACGCCGTCGCTGTTCTCGATGGTCCACCACAGTCTCGCCATCAGTGCCGCCGCGGCCTGGGTGTCGAGCAGCGAGCGTCCGGCGCCCACTTGTTTGATGGCGGAAGCCAATTCCATTCCCTTGACGTCTTTGACGACATAGCCGCTGGCGCCGGCCAGGATCGCGTTCAGCATCGCCTCGTCGGAGGTATGTGACGTCAGGATCAAGCAGCGCAGATCCAGCATGCACGACAACAGTTCGCGGCATAGTTCGACGCCGTTGCCGTCCGGCAACCAGTCGTCGAGCACCGCGACGTCCGGGCTGATCGCGGGAATCGCGCTCATCGCTTCGGCGACGGATCCGGCCTCGCCCACGCAGTCGAGTTCGGGGTCCGCACAAAGCAAATCGACCAGGCCGCGCCGCACCGGCTCGTGATCGTCGACCAGAAACACCCTCAGCGTTGTCCGGCCGGAGCCCAACAGACTTCCCACCCGCACGCCCTACAGGTTGCTCGAACGCGTGGCGAGAACGGAGGTTCCCGGGTTGTGCGCGCCGCACAGGTCGTGACAGGCGCGCACGTCGGTGACCAACAACTGGTCCCGCTCGCCATCGGCGGCCAGGTATTCCTCGAGGGTCCCGCGGACGACCGCGAACTCGACGCGCACCTTGGGATACGCGCGGGTCCAGCGTGCGAGGCGTCGCCTCAGCTGGGCCGCCGCCGAACGTTTCGTGTCGGCATCGCCCTCCCCCGCGGCCACCACGATTGCCAGCAGCGGAGCTTGCCGCAGTGTCGCTTCCTCGAAGGCGTGACCCAACGCTACGGCGTTGTCCGCCTGCACGATGACACGACTGACCTTGGCGGTTACCGGCCCGCCCGCCGGGCGGCGGACGACGGCCACCGGGCAGAGCGCTGACGCGGCCAGGCTCGCCGAAGTGGAGCCGACCCCATGCGCGGCGTGGTTGAGTCCGATGGAGCCGACACAGATCATCGCCGCCGACCTCGACTCTTCCATCAGCTTGGCAAGTGGGCTGCCCCAAAGGATTTCGGCTTCAATCTTCACCTGCTCCCCGGTCGCCTCGACCACCCGACGGGCGTCGTGCAACACGGCGCGGGCGGCGGCCAGTCGGCGGTCGTGGGCCCAGCGCGGCTGAGAATCCGGGCGGGCGACCACGTACACCAGTCGCAGCGGGATGTCGCGGCTGACCGCCTCGTCGACCGCCCAGCGCGCCGCATCGGTGGCGGCTTTCGACCCGTCGACACCGACGACGACAGTCGGGGCTGGCTGAAGCATCGCGGTCTCCTATTCGTCCCCCTCGACGCTATTGAGAAAAGACTGGCGCGACCCAGGGGCATTCGGTTCACAAATGGGGGCCATTGGTCCCTATCGATGACGGCGTGGGACTGTTGCCGCGCGCCGAGAACCGGTTGGATGTCTAGGTGGCATCGCCGCAAGCGAGACCCTGGGCGGTGCGGCCGTCGCCGAAAGGGTACAGCGCGAAATGACACCTCAGGATTTGTCGTCAACGCCGCAATCGAATCAGCCGTCGTCGCTACCCCTGGTTTCGAGAGCCTGGCTGCAGGGCGTCGCCCTGGTGATGATCTTCGGCTTCCTGGTGATGGGCATCCTGGCCTACCGCACCTACTCGGCATCGATGCCGCTGCCGGACCGGGTGGTCAACGAATCGGGCCAGCTCCTCTTCACCGGCGACGACATCACCCGGGGCCAGGAGATATACCAGGCCCGCGGACTGATGGAGTACGGGTCGGTGTTGGGACACGGCGCCTACCTGGGGCCCGACTACACCGCCGAGTACCTGCGGATGGCGACCGATGACGTCGCCGACCAACTGCGCGCGCAAGGCGTGGCCGACCCGCGCGATCGCGTGGTCACCGAGTTCCGGACCAACCGGTTCAACCCCGACACGAAGACGTTGGTGTTCACCGAGCGGCAGGTCGCCGCGTTCGACCGCATCCAAAGCCACTACGCGGCTTACTTCGGTGAGAACTCGACCAAGTACGGGCTGCTGCCCCAGATGATCACCGATAAGGCGCAGATCCGCGACCTGACGGCGTTCTATGCCTGGACGGCGTGGGCGGCGGCGGCCGAACGCCCGGGCCACAGGTACAGCTACACCAACAACTGGCCGGCCGAGCCGCGAGTCGACAACGGTCCCACCGCGCCGGTGATCGTATGGTCGGCGCTGTCGCTGATCGCGTTGCTGGGCGGCATCGGAATCATGTTCGCCGTCTACGGGCGGTGGAGCCAGAAGGTCGGCTGGCACAGCGCCGAGGCGTCGACGCTGTCGTTTCGCCAGCCCGGCGAGGTGAGCCTGACGCCCGCGCAGCGGGCCACGATCTGGTTTTTTGCGATCGTGTCGGTGCTGTTCTTGGCTCAGACGCTGTTGGGCGCCGCCGCCGAGCACTACCGCGCCGACCTGTCGACGTTCTTCGGCCTGGACCTGGCGCGCCTGCTGCCCTACAACCTCGCGCGCACGTGGCACGTCCAGCTGTCGCTCTTCTGGACCGCGGCGGCGTTCCTCGCGGGCGGCATCTTCCTGGTGCCGTTCATCGCCCGTCGGGAGCCGCGCCGCCAGGGCTTGCTGGCCTACGTGCTGTTGGGCGCGGTCGCGGTGGTGGTGTTCGGCTCGCTTATCTGCGAGGCCCTTTCGATCTACGGGGTGATTCCCCACGGCTCGCTGGTCTCCCAGCAGTGGGAGTATCTCGACCTGCCGCGACTGTTCCAGATCCTGCTGATCATCGGTCTGTTCGTATGGATCGCGATCATCTGGCGCGGCATGCGCTCCCGGCTCAGGGGCGAGTCAAAGATGAACATGCCCTGGTTGTTCTTCTTCTCCGGGCTGGCGATCCCGGCGTTCTACGCCGTCGGACTGCTGGCCAGCAGCGGCGCGCACTACACTGTCGCGGAATTCTGGCGGTTCTGGGTGGTGCACCTGTGGGTGGAGGACTTCCTCGAGCTGTTCACCACCGTGATGGTGGCGTACATGTTCGTGTTGCTGGGCGTGGTGCGCGAACGAATCGCGCTGGGCGTCATTTTCCTTGACGTCATCCTGTACTCCGCGGGTGGCGTCATCGGCACGATGCACCACCTGTACTTCTCAGGCACCCCGGTGGAACACATGGCGCTGGGCGCCTTCTTCTCGGCCGCCGAGGTCATCCCGTTGACCTTCCTGACCGTCGAGGCGTGGGCCTTCCTGCAGCTGGGTTCGCGCCAGCAGGCGGGTGACAGCAAGCCGTTCCCGCATCGCTGGGCGGTGATGTTCCTTGTCGCCGTTGGGTTCTGGAACTTCCTGGGTGCGGGGGTTTTCGGATTCCTGATCAACCTGCCGGTGGTGTCCTACTACCAGATCGGCACGGCGCTGACGGCCAACCACGCGCACGCGGCCATGATGGGGGTCTACGGCATGCTCGCCGTCGGGCTGGCTATGTTCGCGTTCCGCTACGTGATCCCGGCGGACAAGTGGCCGGAGAAGTGGGCGCGAATTTCGTTCTGGAGCATGAACGTCGGCCTGGCGTGGATGGTGTTCGTCACCCTGCTGCCGCTGGGTGTGCTGCAGCTCTACCATTCGGTCAGCGACGGCTACTTCGAGGCGCGCTCGCTCGGCTACATCACCAAACCCGGTAACGCGGTGCTCGAATGGCTGCGGCTCCCGGGTGACGTCATCATGATCGTCGGCGGAGTCCTGCCATTCGTCTGGATCGCCTGGACCGCGCTGCGCAACTTCCGATCCGGTTCGGCCGTTCGCGAGTGGACAGAGCACCCGCTCTACACCGATTCCGTGGCGAAGGACTGAACGGTGACTCCGCCGGCCACATCGGTGTGGCTGATCGCCGGGTACTCGCTGGCATTGGTGGCAGTCGGATGGAGCTTTGACGGGATGGCGCGACGAGCCTCGGTGCGGGCGGCGCGCTGGCGCACGGGTCAATTCACCTATCGGCCCGACCACGACGCCTGGGTGTGTCCCCAGGATCACTGGCTCTGGCCGAGCTCGTTCGATCCCCGGCACCGGGTGATGCGCTATCGGGCGTTGCCGGTGGTGTGTAACAGCTGCCCGGTCAAATCGAGTTGCACGACATCGGATCACGGCCGCGAGATCAGCCGGGAAGTCGATCCGTGGCCGCATTCGGATGCGGGGCGATTCCACCGGGGAATCGCCTGCTGCGTGGCCGCATTCGGCGTGGTGCTGCCGCTCGCGACGCTGATCACCAACCACTCCATCAGCGAGGCGCTGGTGCTGACGGGCGCGGCGGTGCTGGTCGGGCTGCTGGGACTGCCGCTGGCGCAACACCTTTGGAGCACCCCATGCAACGCGCCGGAACACCTGCCGCACCGCACTGCGTACGAGGATCAGGTGGCCGCCGCGATCGACCGATACTCGACCCGATGGGGCGGTTGGGAAGGCAAGGAGGACAAGGAGTCGTGACTGCATTTGTGATCGCCGTCGTCACCGCCGTCGTCACTATCTTGGTCGTGCTTTCGTTGCTGTCACTTACGGTGTTGCGCGAGTACGAACGCGGGGTCGTGTTCCGAATGGGCCATGTGCGGCCGCTCTACCGTCCCGGGCTTCACTTGCTGGTTCCGCTGGTTGACAAGATGATCAGGGTCGACCAGCGGCTGGTGACGCTGACCATCCCGCCCCAGGAGGTGATCACCCGCGACAACGTGCCAGCCCGGGTCAACGCCGTCGTCATGTTCCAGGTGATGGACCCGCTGAAAGCGATTCTGGCGGTGGAGAATTACGCGGTGGCGACCTCGCAGATAGCGCAAACGACGCTGCGCTCGTTGCTGGGCCGCGCCGACCTGGACACCCTGCTGGCACACCGCGAAGACCTCAACAACGACCTGCGCACGATCATCGAGAAAATGACCGAAGCGTGGGGCATCCTGGTTCGGGTGGTGGAGATCAAAGATGTCGAGATCCCCGAATCGATGCAACGGGCGATGGCCCGCGAGGCCGAGGCCGAACGCGAGCGTCGCGCCAAGGTGATCAACGCCCGAGGGGAACTGCAGGCATCGGAGGAGTTGCGCGAAGCCGCCGAGACCCTTTCGAAGAGCCCGGCTTCACTGCAGTTGCGCTATTTGCAAACGCTGCTGGAGTTGGGAGCGGATCAGAACTCGACGGTGGTTTTCCCCCTGCCGGTTGACATCATCACCCCGTTTCTGCGGCACCCCGAGATATTGCAGGGCATCGCCGACGGCTTCAGCCGCCCTGGGTGACAGTTCGCGGCGGCATTAACGAATTTGGCGATTTTCAGTTGTGGGCAAGATAGGGCGGCCGTCATCGTCTGACCCACTTGCCTTTTCGTCCTAAAACTCCAGTACAAACGCGGATTCGCGCCTACATTCTTATGACCACCGCCAATGGGACGGCGGAGGAAAAAGTGCCGATTCGGGTTCGGCACGGTTCACCAGGCACACCCATAAGGGAGATCTGACAATGGATTACGCCTTTTTTCCGCCCGAAATCAATTCCGCGAGGATGTACAGCGGCCCCGGTTCCGGGTCGCTCATGGCCGCGGCGGGAAGCTGGGACTCGCTGTCCGCCGAATTGGGCACCACGGCCGAGACCTATGGCTCGGTGCTCTCGACCCTGACCACCCTGCACTGGCACGGCCCGGCGTCGGCGGCGATGACCGCCGCGGCGACCCCGTATGTGGAGTGGCTGACCACGACCGCCCAGCAGACCAAGCAGACGGCCATGCAGGCCAGGGCCGCAGCGGCGGCGTTCGACCAGGCGTTTGCCATGACGGTGCCGCCGCCGCTGATAGCGGTCAACCGCGCGCAGCTGCAGGCGCTGATCGCGACGAACTTCTTCGGCCAGAACACCGCGGCGATCGCCGCCACCGAGGCCCATTACGCCGAGATGTGGGCCCAGGACGCAACCGCGATGAACGGCTACGCGGTCAGCTCGGCGGCCGCTTCCCGGTTGACCTCGTTTGCGTCCCCGCAGCAGAACACGAATTCCGACGGCGTGGCGGCGCAGAACGCCGCGGCCAACCAGGCGGCCGCCAACCCGTTTTCCGATTTGTACTCGACACTGCAGGCGTGGAGCGATGAGATTTACGACAACCTGAACGCCCTGCTGAAACTCAGCCCCATTCCCATCACCGCCAACGGCCTAGACAGCCTTAACGTGCTCGACGGCATCCTTGCCACGAACACGGCGACGAGCTCGCTGGCCAACATCGAGGGCATTCCGGTTTCGCTGATCGGCGCCCAAAGCAACCTGACGTATCTGGCCGGCGTGGCCGGGCCCGCGCCCGCGCTCGGGCCGATAGGGCTCGGGCAATTGCAGGGTGCGGCCAGCGCGACGGGGGCCGGCGGATTACCCAACGCGATCACGGTGGGCATGGGCCGGGCGAACGCGATCGGGCCGATGTCGGTGCCGGCCAGCTGGTCCGCGCCGTCGACCAGCAGCATCTCGGCGCTGCAGCCGGCCGGCCTGACCACGCTTGCGGGCACCGACGAGTTGGCCGGTTCGGGCTACCCGGGTGTTCCCGGGATGCCGGCGGGGACGTTGGCCCGGGCCTCGGGCGTCCTGCCGCGCTACGGAACCCGGCTCACCGTGATGACGCGCCCGCCCGCGGGAGGCTAGGCGGCCGGCGGCTGGGCCGGGGCGAACCTCCAGTTGTCCGGGTTCTTCGGCGAATACACGACCGGGAGCAGCTGGCCCACGGCCGGCCAGTGGTCGACGTCGACCGCCATGCGCTGATACACCTCGTGCTCGTTGACCGTTGGTCCGTTGATGACGCCGGCGACGGTGACGTATTGCTCGCCGGCCGCATCCGGCCGCGGGCTGACGCCGGTCACCAGCAGGGTGCCGCTCGCGAGCTCACCGCGGGGGCCACGCGGGGCGAACCGCTGGGCAAGCGCCACCCCGAGGACCGCCACGAGCAGGATCAGCACACCGTATTCCCACATCCGGCCATGGTAGGACTGCTCCATGAGCCGCGCCTGCGACGATGCAGAACGTAGTGATGTGGGGGTACCACCCGCTTGCGGGGGAGAGGAGCGGCGCCAATGACCGAGGACGATCTGGCGCTGGCGCTCGCGCTGGCCGACCGCGCCGACGCGCTGACCTCCGCGCGGTTCGGCGCGCTTGACCTGCACATCGACACAAAACCCGATCTGACGCCGGTCACGGACGCCGATCGCGCGGTCGAAACCGAACTGCGCGGCGTGCTGGGGCGCGAACGGCCCCAGGACAGCATCGTCGGCGAGGAGTTCGGCGGGACCGCCACCTTCAGTGGGCGGCAATGGATCATCGATCCGATCGACGGCACCAAAAACTTCGTGCGCGGGGTGCCGGTGTGGGCCAGTTTGATCGCGTTGCTCGAGGACGGCGTTTCGTCGGTCGGCGTCGTGAGCGCGCCGGCCCTGCACCGTCGCTGGTGGGCGGCGCGTGGCCGCGGCGCGTTCGCCTCCGTCGACGGCGGTCCCCCGCGATCGCTATCGGTTTCCTCAGTGGGACAACTGGATTCGGCCAGCCTGTCGTTCTCCAGCCTGTCGGGGTGGGCGCAGCGCGGGCTGCGCGATCGCTTCGTCGGGCTGACGGATGCGGTGTGGCGGGTGCGAGCCTACGGCGACTTCCTGTCCTACTGCCTGGTCGCCGAGGGAGCGGTCGACATCGCCGCCGAACCGGAGGTGTCGGTGTGGGATCTGGCGGCGCTCGACATCCTGGTGCGCGAGGCGGGCGGGACGTTCACCGGCCTGGACGGGACCGCGGGCCCGCACGCCGGCAGCGCCGTGGCGACCAACGGTCTGCTGCATGAGCAGGTGCTTTCGCGCCTGCGGGCCTAGTCTTTGTGAATTAGTTAACACGCGGTCGCTTCTATCTTACTCCGGAGTAAGATAAGTTCCATCCGCGACGCCCATCGACAGAGGCTGAAATGACCGACACCCGTTCCGGTTCAAAGCAGACTTCAGAAAACAACCGCTCACGGTCCAAGCGGCACGGCCGCAAGACCGGCGTCGGGCTGCAACCGCACAAGCGGACCGGCATCGACATCACCCTGGCGCTGCTCACCCCGCTGGTCGGCCAGGAGTTTCTGGACAAATACCACCTGCGTGACCCGCTCAACCGGGGCCTGCGCTACGGCACGAAGACCATCTTCTCCACCGCCGCCGCCACGTCCCGCCAGTTCAAGCGGGCCCAAAACCTGCGCGGCGGACCGGCCCGGCTGAAGTCCAGCGGCAAGGACTACTTCGACCTGACCCCCGACGACGAGCAAAGGATGATCGTCGAGACCCTCGACGAGTTCGCCGCGGAAGTCCTGCGTCCCGCGGCGCACGACGCCGACGAGGCCGCGACCTACCCACCCGATCTGATCGCGAAGGCCGCCGAGCTGGGCATCACCGCGATCAACATCCCCGAGGATTTCGACGGCATCGCCGCGCACCGCTCCAGCGTGACCAACGTCCTGGCGGCCGAGGCGCTCGCCTACGGCGACATGGGCCTGGCGCTGCCGATCCTGGCGCCGGGCGGCGTCGCCGCCGCGCTGACCCATTGGGGCAGCGCCGACCAGCAGGCCACCTACCTTCACGAGTTCGCCGGCGAGAACGTCCCGCAGGCCTGCGTGGCGATCGCCGAACCGCAACCGCTGTTCGACCCCACCCGGTTGAAGACCACCGCGGTGCGCACGCCGAGCGGCTACCGGCTCGACGGCGTGAAGTCGCTGGTTCCGGCCGCGGCCGAGGCCGAGCTGTTCGTCGTCGGCGCCCAGCTGAACGGGAAGCCGGCACTGTTCATCGTCGAGTCGTCCGCCAAAGGCCTTACCGTCAAAGCGGATCCGAGCATGGGAATCCGCGCCGCGGCCCTGGGCCAGGTCGAGCTGTCCGGCGTGTCGGTGCCGCTGAGCGCCCGGCTGGGCGAAGACGAGGCTTCCGACGAGGACTACTCCGAGGCGATCGCGCTGTCCCGGCTCGGTTGGGCGGCGCTCGCGGTCGGCACCTCGCACGCGGTGCTCGACTACGTCGTCCCGTACGTCAAGGAACGCCAGGCCTTTGGCGAGCCGATCGCGCATCGCCAGGCCGTGGCCTTCATGTGTGCCAACATCGCCATCGAGTTGGACGGGCTGCGGCTCATCACGTGGCGCGGCGCGGCCCGCGCCGAGCAAGGGCTGCCGTTTACCCGGGAGGCGGCGCTGGCCAAGCGGCTCGGCACCGACAAGGGCATGCAGATCGGTCTGGACGGCGTGCAGCTGCTCGGCGGCCACGGCTTCACCAAGGAGCACCCGGTAGAGCGCTGGTACCGCGACCTGCGGGCCATCGGCGTCGCCGAGGGCGTTGTCGTTATCTGAGTCGTCATCTAGGTCGTCATCTAACTCGAGCCGAAAGACCAATCATGGCAATCAATCTGGAACTGCCCCGCAAGCTGCAGTCGGTGATCGTCAAGACCCACCAGGGCGCCGCCGAGATGATGCGGCCGATCGCACGCAAGTACGACCTCAAGGAGCACGCCTACCCGGTCGAGCTCGACACCCTGATCAGTCTTTTCGAGGGGGCGTCCGAATCGGTGGCGTTCGCCGGGGCCGACGCGCTGCGGGACGAGGACGAGGACAGGGACCGAAACCACAACGGCGCCAACATGGCCGCGCTGCTGCAGACCATGGAAGCCTGCTGGGGCGACGTCGCGATGATGCTGTCGGTCCCCTACCAGGGGCTGGGTAACGCCGCCATCTCCGCGGTCGCCACCGACGAACAGCTGGAACGACTGGGCAAGGTATGGGCGGCGATGGCCATCACCGAACCCGGCTTCGGATCCGACTCGGCGGCGGTGTCCACCACCGCCAAGCTCGACGGCGACGAATACGTCATCAACGGAGAGAAGATCTTCGTCACGGCGGGCTCGCGCGCCACCCACATCGTGGTGTGGGCCACGCTGGACAAATCACAGGGCCGCGCCGCGATCAAGTCTTTCATCGTGCCGCGCGACCATCCCGGCGTCACCGTCGAACGCCTCGAACACAAGCTCGGCATCAAAGGTTCGGACACCGCGGCGATCCGGTTCGACAACGTCCGGATTCCCAAGGACAACCTGCTGGGCAATCCCGAAATCGAGGTCGGCAAGGGCTTTTCGGGGGTGATGGAGACCTTCGACAACACCCGCCCGATCGTCGCCGCCATGGCCATCGGGGTCGGCCGCGCCGCGCTGGAGGAAATTCGCAAGATCCTCACCGAGGCGGGTGTCGAGATCTGTTACGACCGGCCGTCCCACGCCCAAAGCGCCGCGGCGGCCGAGTTCCTGCGGATGGAGGCCGACTGGGAGGCCAGCTACCTGTTGTCGCTGCGGGCGGCGTGGCAGGCCGACAACAAGATCCCCAACTCCAAAGAGGCGTCGATGAGCAAGGCCAAGGCCGGCCGGATGGCCAGCGACGTCACCCTCACCTCCGTCGAATTGGCAGGCACCGCAGGGTATTCCGAGCAATCACTGCTGGAGAAGTGGGCGCGCGACTCCAAGATCCTGGACATCTTCGAGGGCACCCAACAGATTCAGCAGCTGGTGGTCGCCCGCCGCCTGCTGGGCCTGTCGTCGGCGCAGCTCAAGTAGCGACGCCGTTCAGCGCGGTTGCGGCGAACGCTCGACGGACGCGACGTCCACGCTCAGCGTCCACGCCGGGCCGGGCAGTGGACAGGATTCCATCCGGTGCGGTTAGCGTCGTCGGTATGGAAACGTTTCAAGCGCTGGTGGCGCGCCAAGACGGTGACCGGATAACCGCGTCGGTCGAGACGCTGAGCGCGTCCGACCTGCCGCCCGGCGAGGTGACGATCCGCGTGGAGTATTCGAGCATCAACTTCAAGGACGCGCTGGCGGTGACGCCCGGTGGGGGCGTGGTGCGCAACTACCCGGTCGTCCCGGGCATCGACCTGACCGGCGAGGTCGTCGAGTCGCACTCCCCCGACTTCGCCGTCGGCGACAAGGTGCTGGCGCACGGCTATGCGATCGGCACCGGCCACCACGGCGGCTACGCCGAGTACGCCCGGCTGCCGGCCGACCAGGTGGTGGCCCTCGGCAACCTGAGCCCGTATGAGGGCGCCGCGATCGGGACCGCCGGCTTCACCGCCGCCATGAGCGTGCAGGCGCTGATCGACTGGGGTGTCGAAGCCGGCGCCGGGTCGGTGGTCGTCACCGGCGCCTCCGGCGGCGTCGGCTCGGTCAGCGTGGACCTGTTGGCGGCCGCCGGCTACCGGGTGGTGGCCTCGACCGGCAAGGAAACGGCGGCCGGTCTGCTGAAAGGGCTTGGCGCCGCGGAGGTTATCGGACGGCTACCGGAAGACCCCGAGGCCAAGCCGCGGCCGCTGGCCAAGGCGCGCTGGGCGGCGGGGGTGGATTGCGTCGGCGGCGCGACGCTGGCCGATGTGCTGAGCGCCGTGGACTACGGCGGTGCGGTGGCCTGTAGCGGCCTGACGGGTGGTCCCGCGTTGCACACCACGGTGATGCCGTTCATCCTGCGCGGCATCGCGCTGCTCGGGATGGACTCGGTGCTGCTGCCGATCGGCCCGCGCCGCAAGCTGTGGGCGCGGCTGGGCGATTCGTTGCGGCCGCGTCACCTTGATTCGCTCACCAGCGACGTCGACGTCAAAGACGTGGTCGGCGTGCTCGATCAGCTGCGCGCGGGCGCGTTCACCGGCCGGGCGGTGGTGCGGGTCGCCGGCGGGTTTTGAGTCGGCGTTAGGCTGACCGACCATGCGGGCGGCACGGGTGACTCGGCTGGATGGTCCGGATGCGATCGAGGTGGCGGAGGTCGACGAACCCTCCGGCGACGGTGTGGTGGTCGAGGTGCACGCCGCCGGCGCGGCCTTCCCCGACGCGCTGCTGACCCGCGGTCTGTATCAGTACCGGCCCGAGCCGCCGTTCGTGCTCGGTGCCGAGATCGCCGGCGTGGTGAGGTCGGCGCCGGACGGCGCCCATGTGAAAGCCGGCGATCGGGTCGTCGCGTTGACGATGCTGTCCGGAGGCATGGCCGAGGTGGCCGTCGTGCAGCCCGACCGGGTGTTCAAGCTGCCGGACAACGTGAGCTTCGAGGCGGGCGCAGGCCTGCTCTTCAACGACCTGACGGTTTACTTCGCGCTGACCGTGCGTGGCCGCCTGGCCGCCGGCGAGACCGTGCTGGTGCACGGCGCGGCCGGCGGGATCGGGACCTCGACGCTGCGGCTGGCGTCGCTGCTCGGGGCGTCGCGAACCATCGCGGTCGTCAGCACCGAAGACAAGGCCGAGGTCGCGACGGCGGCCGGGGCCACCGACGTGGTGCTCGCCGAGGGGTTCAAGGACGCGGTCAAGGAGCTCACCGGCGGCCGCGGCGTCGACGTGGTGGTCGACCCGGTCGGCGGTGACCGGTTCACCGATTCGCTGCGCTCGCTCGCCCCCGGCGGGCGGCTGCTGGTCATCGGGTTCACCGGCGGGGAGATCCCGACCGTCAAGGTGAACCGGCTGCTGCTCAACAACATTGACGTCGTCGGCGTGGGCTGGGGAGCGTGGACGGCGACGCACCCGGACGCGCTGGCCGAGCAGTGGGCCGGGCTGGAGGCCCTGCTCAGCTCGGGCCGGCTGGCCGCCCCGACGCCCGAGGTCTACCCGCTGGAGCAGGCGGGCGCGGCGGTCGCCTCTCTCGAGAACCGCACCGCCAAGGGGAAAGTCGTGGTGCGCGTCCGCGATTGAGCGTCGCTCCTTTCGGCCCTTGTGCGCGGCGAAAACAAAAAGTAATGTCACTTTCAGTTTTTCTACCGATCGCCGGAGCCCGGGAGCCAGCCATGGAATCCTTCGTTCACTTGCGAAAAGGCAAGACGCCGCGCCGGCTTCATGCCGATCTCGACGGGCTCAAGGACGACGAGCTCGGCCGGGGCGGATTCACCGGCCGGACCGCCAACATGTACCGGCGCCACGACCCCACCGCCTATCGGGCGGTCGGCCCGCTGCGCCCCGTCGACGTGCTCGCCGGCGAGCTGAAGCCCAGCGACGCGACCGACGCCGGCGGCGGGCCCCTGCTGATCTTCAGCAACGACGACTGCCGAATCTCGTTGAGCCGCCGCCACGAGGCGATGCCGTTCTCCACCCGGCACGTCGACGGGGACCTGCTGTGCTTCGTGCATCGCGGCGCGGGCCTGCTGGAGACCGAGTTCGGGCCGCTGCGCTACCGGGAGGGCGACTGGGTCTACCTTCCGAAGGCGTGCACCTGGCGCCAGGCGCCCGACAGCGAGACCACGCTGTTGATGATCGAGGCCAGCGACGAGTTCCGGGTGCCGCCGCCGGGCGCGCTGGGTCGCCACTTCCCGTTCGACCCGTCGCAGGCCACCATCCCCGAACCCGCCCCGATCGCCGACGACGAACGCGACGAGTACGAAGTCCGGCTCATCCACACGGGCGGCCCGACAACGCTGTACTACCAACACAATCCGATCGACGTCGAGGGCTGGCGCGGCGACAACTTCGCGTTCACCTTCAACATTGCCGACTACAACGTGGTCACGTCGGACAGCGTTCACCTGCCGCCGACCGTCCATCTGTTCATGCAGGCCACCGGCGTCTACGTGATGAACTTCCTGCCCAAGCCCGCCGAAAGCGTGCCCGGCACCGAGCGCACGCCCTGGTATCACCGCAACGTCGACTACGACGAAATCGCCTTCTTCCACGGCGGGTCGCTCTACGGTATCCCGATGCCGCCGGGCCTGATCACCCATGCGCCGCAAGGGGTTCACCACGGCGCACCCGAGAAGGCTCGGGAACGGGCGCGCCGCAAGTTCGAGGAGCATTCACGGGTGGACTGGCAAGTCATCGCGGTCGACACCCGCCGGCGGCTGACACCGTCGCCCGAGGTGCTGGCGCACGACCTCGGACAGCACTGATGAAACACGAATACGACCGCATCCCCTATCTCGTTGCGTTTCAAAACAATTCCGGGGTCCGCGACGTGTACGGCGGGCTGGCGGAGATCACCGTGCTGGAGAGCTATCTGCTCAAGCCCAGGGACAAGCCGTCCGACACCGTGCTGGTGTTCATGCATCCCATCGGCGGCGGCGCGTACCTGCCGATGATCAATGCGCTGGCCCGCGCAGGCCACCACGTCATCTACTGCAACAGCCGGTTCCGCGGCACGGATTCGGCGCTGCTGATGGAGAAGGTGGTCGAGGACCTCGGCGAGTGCATCAGGGACGCCAAGAACCGGCTGGGCTACGCCAAGGTGGTGCTGGCCGGATGGAGCGGCGGCGGCTCGCTGTCGATGTTCTACCAGCAGCAGGCCCAGCACGCGACGATCACGGCGAGCCCGTCCGGGGACGGCCCCGACCTGACGCGGCTCGACCTGCCCGCGGCCGACGGCGTCATGCTGCTCGCCGCGCACATCAGCCGGCACGGCACCCTCACCGAATGGCTGGACGCGTCGATCCTCGACGAATCCGACCCCACCAAGCGCGATCCCGAGCTGGACCTCTATGACCCGGACAACCCCAACCAACCGCCCTACACCTCAGAATTTCTGGCGCGGTACCGGCAGGCGCAGATCGACCGCAACCGGCGAATCACCGCCTGGGTCAGGGACAAGCTGGCCGAATTGAGAGCCTCCGGCCGCCCGGACGACGAGTTCGGGTTCGTCGTGCACGGCACCATGGCCGACCCGCGCTGGCTCGACCCGAGCGTCGATCCCAACGAACGCACCCCCGGAACGTGCTACCTGGGCGACCCTCGGGTGGTGAACATGAGCCCGGTCGGGTTGGCCCGGTTCTGCACGCTGCGCGGCTGGCTGTCGCAATGGAGTTACGACGACGCCCGCGGCGACGGGGTGGCCTGCGGGCGTGATCTCGCGGTCCCGGCGCTGGTGATCGGTAACCTGGCCGATGACGCCTGCACGCCCAGCCACACCCGACGGCTCTACGAGGCGATCGGGCACCCGGACAAGGAGATGCACGAAATTCCCGGCGCCACTCACTATTACGCGGGCCCCGACCAACGGGACAAGTTGCGCCACGCCGTCGACGTCGTCACCGACTGGCTGGTCCGGCACGACTTCGCGAGCGCCGAATGACAGGTGCACTGGACGGCATCCGGGTGCTCGAGCTGGGCACCCTGATCGCCGGGCCGTTCGCCGGGCGGCTGCTCGGTGACATGGGCGCCGACGTCATCAAGGTGGAACCGCCCGGCGCGCCGGACCCGCTGCGCACCTGGGGCCAGGCCGAACTGGACGGGCACCACGTGTTCTGGACGGTGCACGCGCGCAACAAGCGAGCCATCACGCTCGACCTGCGCAAGCCCCGCGGCCGCAGGCTGTTCCTCGACCTCGTCGCGAAATCCGACATCGTCGTGGAGAACTTCCGCCCGGGCACGCTGGAGAAATGGGAGCTGGGCTACGACGCGCTGTCCGAGCGCAACCCGGGCATCATCCTGGTCCGGGTTTCCGGCTACGGCCAGACCGGGCCCGATGCGCACAAGGCCGGCTACGCGTCGGTGGCCGAGGCCGCCAGCGGGCTGCGGCACCTCAACGGCTTTCCGGGCGGCCCGCCGCCCCGGCTGGCGCTCTCCCTCGGCGACAGCCTGGCCGGCATGTTCGGCGCCCAGGGCGCGATGGCCGCGCTGTATCGCCGCACCATCACCGGGCGCGGACAGGTGGTCGACGTCGCGCTGACCGAATCCTGCTTGGCCGTGCAGGAATCCACGATCCCCGACTACGACGTCGGTGGCGTGGTGCGCGGGCCGTCGGGCACCCGGCTGGAGGGCATCGCGCCATCGAACATCTACCGCAGCGCCGACGGCTCCTGGGTAGTGATCGCCGCCAACCAGGACACCGTGTTCGCCCGCCTGTGCAAGGCGATGGGACGCCCGGAACTGGCCACCGACGACCGCTTCGCCAACCACGGCGCCCGCGGCCGCAACCAGGACGAGCTCGACGAGATCATCGGCGCGTGGGCCGCCGACCGCCAACCCGGCGAGATCATCGAAACCCTTTCCGCCGCCGGCGTGATCACGGGCCCCATCAACACCGTCGCCGAGGTGGTCGACGACCCGCAGCTGCGGGCGCGCGGCATGCTGGTCGAGCACTACGACGAACGGGTCGGCCGCAACGTGCTGGGGCCGGGCGTCGTCCCGGTGCTCTCGGAGTCCCCCGGCGGCGTCCGCACCGCCGGCCCCGCCCGCCCGGGCCAACACAACGACGACGTGTACATCGGGCTGCTCGGCAAGACCGCCGGCGAGCTCGACGAGCTGAGGGCGCAGGGGGTGCTATGACGCACGTGTACCTTCGCGAGGTGTCGCTGCGCGACGGCCTGCAGATCGAAAAACCAATCCCGTTGGCCGCCAAACTGGAACTGCTGGCGGCGGTGGCCGCCACCGGGGTGCGGGAGGTCGAGGCCACGGCGTTCGTGTCGCCGTCGAAGGTGCCGTCGATGGCCGACGCCGCCGAGCTCGCCGCGCACCTGCACGACTACCCGGACATCGAGTTCTCCGCGCTGGTGGCCAGCCCCAACGGCGCCCGGCGCGCCGTCGCCGCGGGGCTGCGCTCGGTCGAATACGTGGTGGCCGCCAGCGACGCGTTCAGCGAGGCCAACGTCGGGCGCGACAGCACCGAGGCCACCAAACAGATCGAGGAGATCGTCGCCATCGCGCACGACGCCGGCGTCACCGTCGAGGTCATCGTCGCCACCGCGTGGGACTGCCCGTTCGAGGGGCCGACCCCGCCCGAGCGGGTGCTCGAGATCGCCGCGGCCGCCAAGGATCAACGCGTCGACCGATTCTCGATCGCCGACACCATCGGCACCACCACCCCGCGCCGGGTAAGTTCGCTCGTCGCCCAACTGCGTCCGGTGATCGGCGACATGCCGCTGGGCGGGCACTTCCACAACACCCGCGGCACCGGGCTGGCCAGCGCCTACGCGGCCGTCGAATCCGGGGTCACCCGGTTGGACGCGTCGGTCGGCGGGCTGGGCGGCTGCCCGTTCGCGCCGGGGGCCACCGGCAACATCGCCACCGAGGACCTCGTCTACCTGCTGACCGACAGCGGCGTCGGCGTCGACGTGGACCTGCGGGCCGCGATCGCCGCCGCCGGAGTCGCCAAATCCCTTGTCGGCCATGATCTGCCGAGCGCCCTGTTGCGCGCCGGTGACCGGATCCGGAACTGATGCCGACCGAAACGCTGACCGCAAAGGGCCGCCAGACCAGGCAGGCCATCGAAGCGGCCGCGCGGAAACTGTTCGCCGAACGCGGCTTTCACGGCACCACGCTGGCCGACATCACGTCGGCCGCGGGCAAGTCGCCAGCGGTGTTCTACCGGTATTTCGCCGACAAGGAAGACCTGCTGGCCGCGCTGGCGGAGTCGTTTCTGCACGAGGTGGTGGCGCCGCCCGGGCTGCGGCTCGAGCTGCCCGAATCTCCAGATGACGACGCGTTCTTCACGTCAGTGGTCACCGGATACTGGAACATGTTCAAGCAGAACATCGGCATCATGATCGCCGTGGCGCAGTTGGCCGCCACCCAGCGGCGGTTCGCGGGCGTGCAGAACGAATTCCGGCGCTTCGGCATGGACATCGTGGCCGCGTCGGTGCGCCGCGCGCAGGAGCAGGGCTACGGAACCGAGCTCAACCCCCAACACACGGCGGCCGCGATCGCGCTGCTGTTCGAGAACTTCACCACAGTCTTCGCCGGCCCCTCCGGCCTGGGCCTTCAGATCAGCGACCAGGACGCCATCGCCACCCTGTCCACGGTCTGGAAGAAAACCCTCTACGGCACGTAAGGAGTTCACATGGATTTCACTCTGCCAGAACATCTTCCGGGACTGCTCGCCGAGATGGACGCGTTCATCGAGTCGGAGATCAAGCCGCTGGAACGCGACCACATCCAGTACTTCGACCATCGCCGCGAACATGCCCGCACCGATTGGGACAACGACGGCATCCCGACGCGCGAGTGGGAGGACCTGCTCGCCGAGATGCGCAGGCGGGCCGACAAGGCGGGCTGGCTGCGCTACGGCCTGCCGGCATCGCTGGGGGGCCGCGACGGCACCAACCTCGACATGGCCGTCATTCGGGAGCACTTGGCGCACAAGGGCCTTGGCCTGCACAACGACCTGCAGAACGAGTCGTCGATAGTCGGGAACTTCCCGCAGGTGATCATGATGGAGCGCTTCGGCACCGACGAGCAGCGCCGCGACTGGTCGGAGGCGTTGATCACCGGGGAACGGTCGATGGCGTTCGGGCTGACCGAGCCGCGGCACGGCTCCGACGCGACGTGGCTGGAAACCCGCGCCGCACGCGACGGGGACGGGTGGGTGCTCAACGGCTCGAAGCGGTTCAACACCGGGGTGCACCGGGCGACGCATGACCTGATCTTCGCGCGCACCTCCGGCGAACCGGGGGCCGCGCTGGGCATCACCGCGTTCCTCGTCCCAACCGATGCGCCCGGATTCCGCGTCCCCTACTACTGGTGGACGTTCAACATGCCCACCGACCACGGCGAGGTCGAGCTGACCGACGTCCGGGTGCCCGCCGACGGGGTGCTCGGCGAGGTGGACCGCGGACTGGAGGTCGCGCAAACCTTCCTGCACGAGAACCGGATCCGGCAGGCGGCGAGCAGCCTGGGCGCCGCCCAATACTGCATCGACCGCGCCGCGGAATACGCCGGCAGGCGCACGGTCTTCGGCAAGCCGCTGTCGGTCAACCAAGCCGTGCAATGGCCGCTGGCCGAGCTGCAGACCGAGGCCCAGATGGTGCGGCTGCTGGTGCAATACGCGGCCTGGCATCTGGACCGCAACCACCACATGGAGGTCTCCGACAAGGTGTCGATGGCCAACTACCGCGCCAACCGGCTGGTCTGCGACGCGGCCGACCGGGCCATGCAGGTCTATGGCGGCCTCGGCTACAGCCGCCATGAGCAGTTCGAGCACATCTACCGCCATCACCGCCGCTACCGCATCACCGAGGGCGCCGAGGAGATCCAGATTCGGCGGGTGGCGCAGCGGCTGTTCAAGTTTGGCCACAAGTGACCGACACCGGTGAGCTGGCCGCCAAGCTGGCCCGGGTTATGGCGCCGGCGCTGGGTGCGACCCCCGCGATCGAGAACCTGCGGGCGCTGACCGGCGGCGCCAGCCGCACCACGTGGGCGTTCGACGCCGTCACGGGCGAGCAGCGCCGTTCGCTGATCCTGCGCACCGGCCCGCCCGACGACATGCACGCCGGCATGGAGCTGGAGGCCCGCGCCCAGGCCGCGGCCGCCGCGGCCGGCGCTCCGGTCCCGCACATCCTGGTGGCCGAGGATTCGGTTGCCGCACTGGGCAATCCGTTCCTGATCTGCGACGAAATCAAGGGCGAGACCATCGTCCGGCGCATCCAGCGTCAGCTGGACGCCGGCGACGGGCACGCGGGCCGCACCCGGCTGCTGCACCAGTGCGCGCAGGCGCTGGCCGCCATCCACCGCGCCGACGCCAAGATTCCCGGACTGGCACAGGAGGACCAACTCGCGCACTGGCGCGAGCGGCTCGACGCCATGGGCGACACCACCGGCACCTTCGAGTGGGCGTTTCGCTGGCTCGAGGCGAACCGCCCACGAGAACCCGGGCCGTCGAGCCCCGTCCTGGTGCACGGGGACTACCGGATGGGAAACCTCATCGTCGACGGCTCCGACCTGGCGGCCGTCCTCGACTGGGAGCTGGTCCACCTCGGCGAGGCGTACGAGGACCTGGCCTGGTTCTGCATCCGGGCCTGGCGGTTCGGCGCTCCAGCCGGCCTGGCGGCCGGGGGCCTCGGCAGCATCGAGGCCTTCATCCGGGCCTACGAGGACGCCGGCGCCACTAGCGTCGACCGGGTGGCGTTTCACTGGTGGCTGGTGCTGGCCACGCTGCGCTGGGGTGTCATCTGCCGCTACCAGGCGGAGCGGCACCTGAGCGGCGAGTTTCGCTCGGTGGAGTTGGCGACGATCGGCCGCCGCGTCTGCGAGACCGAGTGGGACCTGCTCGACCTGCTGGAGCTGGGCGCGTGATCGGCGCGTACGGGCGCCCGCTCGCGGCCGAACTGGTGGCCGCGGTGGCCGAGTTTCTCGAAACCGATGTCCGGGCGGCCACCAGCGGGCAGGTCAACTTCCACGCCAGGGTGGCCGCCAACGCGTTGCGCATCGTCGAGCGCGAACTGCTCGACGAAAGCGATGCGGAAGCGGGCGCGGCGCTGGCCGGCCTGGGATTCGCCGACGAGGAAGAGCTCGCCGCCGCGATCCGGGCCGGCGAGCTGGACGGCCGCGCCAACGACGTCACCGCCTGCCTGCGCACCCTGGTCCGGCGTCGCCTCGCCATCGCCCATCCCGGATACGAGCAATCGGACTAGGAGGCCCCATGCCCGCTGCCACCGCCCAGACCATCGTCGGCGTGGCCGACCGCCTGTTCGAGGCGATCGAGAACGGCGACGCCGCCGCCGTCGACCGGCTGTGGAGCAATGACATCGCGGTCTGGCGAGTCGGCGCGCGCCGCGATAACGACAAGGCCCGCGCGATGCGGGTCATCGACTGGTTCATCACCGCCACCACCGAGCGTCACTACGAGATCCTCGACCGGCGGCTCTTCGACGATGGCCTCGTCGCGGGCTTCGTTCAGCAGCACATCCTGCACGCCACCGGCCATGCCGGCCAATCGATCTTCATGCGGGTCTGCATCGTGATCAGGGTGGGCGCCGACGGGCTCATCGATCGGATCGACGAATACTTCGACCCCGCCGAGATCGCGCCGTTGCTCGCCTAACGGCTAGATTCACCACGAGTCACGGGGGAGGACGATGACGACTCTGGAAATACTGCTGAGCGATCCCGACCTGGCCGGCGTGTGGAACCTGGTTCCCGATCGCTCGGCCATCACCTTCAAGGTCAGAAACTTCTGGGGCCTGCTGAACGTCAAGGGCCGCTTCGGCGAGTTCACCGGCGACGGGCAGCTCACCGGCAAGGGCGCGATCTTCGGCCGCCTCGACATCCGCGCCGCCTCGCTGTCCACCGGCATCGGCCGTCGCGACAAGCACCTGCGCTCGGCCGACTTCTTCGACGTCGAGCGTTTCGGTGAGATCAGCGTCGTCGTCACCGCGGTAAACCCGACCAAAGGCAGCGCCGCCGACCTTCGGGCCAGCTTCACCATCAAAGGCGTCACCGCGCCGCTGCCCCTGCCTGTCACGATCACCGAGCTGGACGACGGCTCAATTCGGGTCTCCGGCGAAACCAAGGTCGATCTCTCCCGATTCGACCTGGGCTGGAACAGGTTCGGCATGATCGGCCGGACGGCGACGGCGGCCGCACAAGCGGTCTTCGTTCGGGCGACCCGGTAGGGTTTGCCCGCCACCAGTACCATCTGAGCGTGCCCGACTCCAGCAGCGCCCTGCGGATCCTTGTCTACAGCAGCAACGTCGAAACCCGCGAACGGGTGATGCGCGCATTGGGCAAGCACCTGCACCCGGACCTACCCGAGTTGACCTACGTCGAGGTGGCGACCGGCCCCATGGTGGTCCGCACGATGGACGAGGGCGGCATCGACTTGGCCATCCTCGACGGCGAGGCGACCCCCACCGGCGGCATGGGCATCGCGAAACAGCTCAGGGACGAACTCGAAACCTGCCCGCCGATCGTGGTGCTCACCGGCCGCCGCGACGACGAGTGGCTGGCCACCTGGTCGCGCGCCGACGCGGCCGTGCCGCATCCACTGGACCCCATCGTGCTGGGCCGCACGGTGCTCGGGTTGCTCCGCGCCCCCACTCACTAGCGATTACCCCTCTCACCTGCGCCGACACGGAAACGTAGCCCGTGTGGGCGGGTGCTCAGCACCCCCGCGGCGACTCGCCCGGATGCGGGGACGTTAAAACCGGGCAAATAGCACCACCCCGAGCACGTGCGCCGACGCCAACGACGCTATGTTGAAAGTCACTGTGACGGGCCACAGACCCGGTTCGTCACAGCAGCCCGGTCACCGCCTGGCCGCCCGCTCAATTGAGAAGGCGGCCACATTACGACGGATCTTGGAGCGAGTTGAACGTCTACATACCCATCCTGGTGCTCGGCGGGATAGCCGCCGCCTTTGCCGTGGGCTCGGTCGCGATCGCGAGCATCGCCGGCCCGAAGCGCTACAACAAGTCGAAACTGGCGGCCTACGAATGCGGCATCGAACCCACGGAAACCCCGGTGAGCGGCCCGCACGCGACGGCCGGGCAGCGATTCCCGGTGAAGTATTACCTGACCGCAATGCTGTTTATCGTCTTCGACATCGAAATCGTGTTCTTGTATCCCTGGGCCGTTAGCTACGACGCGCTGGGAACCTTCGCGTTGGTCGAGATGGTGGTGTTCATGCTGACGGTGTTCGTGGCCTACGCCTACGTGTGGCGCCGCGGCGGCCTGACATGGGATTGAGGTAAAAGTGGGCCTGGAAGAACAGCTGCCCGGTGGCATCCTGCTGTCCACCGTCGAGAAGGTGGCCGGCTACGTGCGCAAGAACTCGCTCTGGCCGGCGACGTTCGGGCTGGCGTGCTGCGCGATCGAGATGATGGCAACCGCCGGACCGAGGTTCGACATCGCGCGCTTCGGCATGGAGCGGTTCTCGGCGACGCCCCGGCAGGCCGACCTGATGATCGTGGCCGGGCGGGTCAGCCAGAAGATGGCCCCGGTGCTGCGCCAGATCTACGACCAGATGGGCGAGCCGAAATGGGTGCTGGCCATGGGCGTGTGCGCATCGTCGGGCGGGATGTTCAACAACTACTCGATCGTCCAGGGCGTCGACCACGTCGTGCCGGTCGACATCTACCTGCCGGGCTGCCCGCCCCGCCCCGAGATGCTGCTGCACGCAATCCTGAAGCTGCACGAGAAGATTCAGGAAATGCCGCTGGGCGTCAACCGCGAAGAAGCCATCGCCGAGGCCGAGCAGGCCGCGCTGGCCGCCACGCCCACCATCGAGATGCGCGGACTGCTGCGATGAGCTCTCCCGACCACGACCCGACGGTGGCGGCCAGCGAAGTGGGTGGTTCCGTCCCCACCGCCGACGAAGAAGTCATCGACGTTCGCCGCGGCATGTTCGGGGTACGCGGCAGCGGCGACACCTCCGGCTACGGACGGCTGGTGCGCGAGATCACGCTGCCCGGCGGCAGCCCCCGGCCCTACGGCGGCTACTTCGACGCCATCACCGACCGGCTGGCGGAAGCGCTGGGCCGCAACGACATCGAATTCGACGACGCGATCGAGAAGGTCGTCGTCGACCGCGACGAGCTGACTCTGCACGTGCGCCGCGAACTGCTGCCGCAGGTCGCGCAGCGGCTTCGCGACGAACCCGAGCTGCGCTTCGAGATGTGCCTGGGCGTCAACGGGGTGCACTACCCGCACGAAACGGGACGCGAGCTGCACGCCGTCTACCCGCTGCAGTCGATCACCCACAACCGTCGGCTGCGGCTGGAAGTGGCTGCACCGGACAGTGATCCGCACATCCCGTCGCTGTATGGCGTCTACCCGACCAACGACTGGCACGAGCGCGAGACCTACGACTTCTTCGGGATCATCTTCGACGGGCACCCGTCGCTCACCAGGATCGAGATGCCCGACGACTGGCACGGGCACCCGCAACGCAAGGACTATCCGCTGGGCGGCATCCCGGTCGAGTACAAGGGCGCGCAGATACCTCCGCCCGACGAACGCAGGGGTTACAACTAATGACTCAAGCTGAAACGGTCCTGGTCGCCGGCGGTCAGGACTGGGACCAGATCGTCGATGCCGCCCGCAATGCGGACCCCGGCGAGCGCATCGTCGTCAACATGGGCCCGCAGCACCCGTCCACGCACGGCGTGCTGCGGCTGATCCTCGAGATCGAGGGCGAGACCGTCACGCAGGCCCGGTGCGGAATCGGCTACCTGCACACCGGGATCGAGAAGAACCTCGAATACCGCTACTGGACCCAGGGCGTCACCTTCGTGACCCGAATGGACTACCTGTCACCGTTTTTCAACGAGACCGCCTACTGCCTGGGCGTGGAGAAGCTGCTCGGCATCACCGACGAGATACCGGAGCGGGTCAACGTCATCCGCGTGATGATGATGGAGCTCAACCGCATCTCGTCGCACCTGGTCGCGTTGGCCACCGGCGGCATGGAACTGGGCGCGATGACCCCGATGTTCGTCGGCTTCCGGGGCCGCGAGATCGTCCTGAAGCTGTTCGAATCGATCACCGGCCTGCGGATGAACAGCGCCTACATCCGGCCGGGCGGCGTCGCGCAGGATCTGCCGCCGGGCGCGGAAACCGAGATCGCCGACGCCCTCAAGGAACTGAAGCAGCCGCTGCGCGAAATGGGCGAGCTGCTCAACGAAAACGCGATCTGGAAGGCGCGCACCGAGGGCGTGGGCTACCTGGACCTGACCGGCTGCATGGCGCTGGGCATCACCGGGCCGATCCTGCGTTCCACCGGGCTGCCGCACGACCTGCGCAAGAGCGAGCCCTACTGCGGCTACGAGAACTACGAGTTCGACGTGATCACCGACGACGGCTGTGATGCGTACGGGCGCTACATCATTCGCGTCAAGGAGATGTGGGAGTCGATCAAGATCGTGGAGCAGTGTCTGGACAAGTTGCGGCCGGGGCCGACGATGGTCGAGAACCGCAAGATCGCCTGGCCCGCCGACCTGAAGGTCGGCCCGGACGGCATGGGCAACTCGCCCGAGCACATCGCGAAGATCATGGGCAGCTCCATGGAGGCGCTCATCCACCACTTCAAGCTCGTCACCGAGGGCATTCGCGTTCCGGCCGGCCAGGTTTACACAGCGGTGGAATCGCCCCGCGGCGAGCTCGGCGTGCACATGGTCAGCGACGGCGGCACCCGGCCATACCGGGTGCACTACCGGGACCCGTCCTTCACCAACCTGCAGTCCGTCGCCGCGATGTGCGAGGGCGGGATGGTCGCGGACCTGATCGCCGCGGTCGCCAGCATCGACCCGGTGATGGGCGGGGTGGACCGATGACCGGGCCGCAGGGTCAGCCGGTGTTCATCCGGCTCGGACCGCCGCCCGAGGAACCCAACGCGTTCGTGACCGAGGGTGCGCCGCAGTCGTATTCGCCCGAGGTGCGCGCGCGCCTCGAGGTCGACGCCAAGGAGATCATCGGCCGCTACCCCAACAAGCGCTCGGCGCTGCTGCCGTTGCTGCACCTGGTCCAAGCCGAGGATTCCTACCTGACACCGGCGGGACTCGAATTCTGCGGCGAGCAAATTGGATTGACCGGTGCGGAGGTGTCGGCGGTCGGCAGCTTCTACACGATGTACCGCCGCGGCCCCACCGGCGATTACCTGGTCGGCGTCTGCACCAACACGCTGTGTGCGGTTATGGGCGGCGACGCGGTATTCGACGCGCTCAAAGAACATCTCGGCATTGGAAATGATGAGACCACCGACGACGGCTCGGTCACGTTGCAGCACATCGAATGCAACGCGGCGTGCGACTTCGCCCCGGTGGTGATGGTCAACTGGGAGTTCTACGACAACCAGACCCCGGAGTCGGCACGCGAACTCGTCGACTCGCTGCGGTCCGGAAATCCCAAGCCTCCCACCCGCGGTGCGCTGTGCAAGTTCCGCGAAACCTCGCGCATCCTGGCCGGCCTGCCCGACGAGCGCCCCGACGAAGGCCAAGGCGGCGCCGGTGCGGCCACTTTGGCCGGGCTGCAGGTGGCGAAGGAGAAGGGCATGGAAGCCCCGCAGGCTCCCGGAGGCGAGTCATGACCACCCCGCTGACCCCGGTCATCAGCCGCTACTGGGACGACCCGAAGTCGTTCACGCTGGAGACCTACCAGCGCCACGACGGATACCAGGCGCTGAAGAAGGCCCTGAAGATGGAGCCCGACGCGGTGATTGGGGCCGTGAAGGACTCGGGCCTGCGCGGTCGCGGCGGCGCCGGCTTCTCGACCGGGACGAAGTGGTCGTTCATCCCGCAGGGCGACTCGGGTCCGGCCGCCAAGCCGCACTACCTGGTGGTCAACGCGGACGAATCCGAACCCGGTACGTGCAAAGACATTCCGCTGATGCTGGCGACGCCCCACCTGCTGGTGGAGGGCGCCATCATCGCCTCCTACGCGATCCGGGCCAGCCATGCCTTCATCTACGTGCGCGGCGAAGTGGTGCCGGTGCTACGCCGGCTACAGAACGCGGTCGCCGAGGCTTACGCCGCCGGCTATTTGGGCCGCGACATCGAAGGATCCGGCTACGACCTGGAGCTGGTGGTGCACGCCGGTGCGGGCGCTTACATCTGCGGCGAGGAAACCGCGCTGCTGGAGGGTCTGGAGGGCCGGCGCGGCCAGCCCCGGCTGCGGCCGCCGTTCCCCGCCGTGGCCGGGCTTTACGGTTGCCCCACGGTGATCAACAACGTCGAGACGATCGCCAGTGTGCCGCCGATCATTCTCAACGGCGTCGAATGGTTCCGATCGATGGGCAGCGAGAAATCGCCTGGCTTCACGCTGTATTCACTGTCCGGGCATGTCACGCGCCCCGGCCAATACGAGGCCCCGCTCGGCATCACGCTGCGCGAATTGCTCGACTACGCCGGCGGGGTCCGCGCCGGGCATCGCCTGAAGTTCTGGACCCCGGGCGGGTCGTCGACGCCGCTGCTCACCGACGAACATCTGGACGTGCCACTGGATTACGAGGGCGTCGGTGCCGCCGGCTCGATGCTGGGCACCAAGGCGCTGGAGATCTTCGACGAGACCACCTGCGTGGTGCGCGCCGTGCAGCGCTGGACGTACTTCTACAAGCACGAGTCGTGCGGGAAGTGCACCCCGTGTCGCGAGGGCACGTTCTGGCTGGACCAGATCTACACCCGGCTCGAGACCGGCAAGGGCACTCACGAGGATCTCGACAAATTGCTCGACATCTCCGACGCGATCCTCGGAAAGTCGTTCTGCGCGTTGGGCGATGGCGCCGCCAGCCCGGTGATGTCGTCGATCAAGTACTTCCGCGACGAATACGTCGCCCACGTCGAGGGGGGCGGCTGCCCGTTCGACCCGCGCGACTCGATGCTCGTGCCCAACGGAGGTGGTAAGTGACCCAGGCGGCCAAGCCTCAGACCGGCGACGGGGTTAGCCAGCCGGAGATGGTGACATTGACCATCGACGGCAACCAGATCTCGGTTCCCAAGGGAACTCTGGTGATCCGCGCGGCCGAGCTGATGGGCATCCAGATCCCGCGGTTCTGTGACCACCCGCTGCTCGACCCGGTCGGCGCGTGCCGGCAGTGCATGGTCGAGGTCGAGGGACAACGCAAGCCGATGGCGTCGTGCACCATCGTGTGCACCGACGACATGGTGGTGCGCACCCAGCTGACCTCCGAGGCCGCGGACAAGGCCCAGCACGGCGTCATGGAGCTGCTGCTGATCAACCATCCGCTGGACTGCCCGATGTGCGACAAGGGCGGCGAATGCCCGCTGCAGAACCAGGCAATGTCCAACGGGCGGGCCGATTCCCGCTTCGCCGATGTCAAGCGCACGTTCGCCAAGCCGATCAACATCTCCTCGCAGGTGCTGCTGGATCGCGAGCGCTGCATCCTGTGCGCCCGCTGCACGCGGTTCTCCGAGCAGATCGCCGGTGACCCCTTCATCGACATGCAGGAGCGCGGCGCCCTGCAGCAGGTCGGCATCTACGCCGACGAGCCGTTCGACTCGTACTTCTCGGGCAACGCGGTACAGATCTGCCCGGTGGGCGCGCTTACCGGGACCGCGTACCGCTTCCGGGCCCGCCCCTTCGACCTGGTCTCCAGCCCGAGCGTCTGCGAGCACTGCGCCTCGGGCTGCGCGCAGCGCACCGACCACCGCCGCGGCAAGGTGCTGCGCCGGCTGGCCGGCGACGACCCCGAGGTCAACGAGGAGTGGAACTGCGACAAGGGCCGGTGGGCGTTCAACTACGCGACCCAGCAGGACGTCATCACCACTCCCCTGCTGCGGGACGCCGACGGGACGCTGCAGCCGGTTTCGTGGTCGCACGCGATCGCGGCGGCGACCCGGGGACTCGAGGCCGCCCGCGGGCGCACCGGCGTGCTGGTCGGTGGCCGGGTGACCTGGGAAGACGCCTACGCGTACAGCAAGTTCGCCCGAATCACGCTGGACACCAACGACATCGACTTCCGCGCCCGCCCGCACTCCGCGGAGGAGGCCGACTTCCTGGCCGCCCGCGTCGCGGGCCGGCCGGTGACCGTGAGCTACTCCGACCTGGAGTCGGCGCCCGTGGTGGTGCTGGTCGGTTTGGAGCCGGAGGACGAGTCGCCCATCGTGTTCCTGCGGTTGCGCAAGGCCGCCCGCAAGCACCGGTTGCCGGTGTACGCGATCGCGCCGTTCGCCACCCGGGCGCTGACGAAGATGTCGGGCCGACTGGTCAAGACCGTTCCCGGCGCCGAAGCCGCCGCGCTGGACGGGCTGACCACCGGCGAGGCCGGCGAGCTGCTCTCGAAACCGGGCGCGGTCATCATGGTCGGCGAGCGCCTGGCCACGGTGCCAGGCGGGCTATCCGCCGCGGCCCGCCTCGCCGACGCCACCGGCGCCCGGCTGGCGTGGGTGCCGCGCCGCGCCGGCGAGCGCGGCGCGCTGGAAGCGGGCGCGCTCCCCACGCTGCTGCCGGGCGGCCGCCCGGTCGCCGACGACTCCGCCCGCGCACAGGTCGCCGCGGCGTGGAACGTCGACGAATTGCCTTCCGCGCCAGGGCGCGACGCCGACGGCATCCTTGCCGCCGCCGCCGACGGGTCGCTGGGGGCGCTGCTGATCGGCGGCATCGAACCCAACGACTTCGCCGATCCGGAGGCGGTGCTGGCCGCGGTGGACGCCGCCGGCTTCGTCGTCAGCCTCGAGTTGCGGCACAGCCCGGTCACCCAACGCGCCGACGTGGTGTTCCCGGTCGCGCCCACGACGCAGAAATCCGGTGCCTTCGTCAACTGGGAAGGCCGCTACCGGGCGTTCGCGCCCGCGCTGCGCGGCACCACCGGCGAGGCCGGCCAGTCCGACCACAAGGTGCTCGACACGCTGGCCGACGAGATGGGTATCTACCTGAACACCGGCACCGTCGAGTCGGCCCGCGAGGAACTCGCCGCCCTCGGCACCTGGGACGGCGGACACGCCGACGACCCGCAGGTCGCGGCGCCGGAACCGGCCACCCCCGAGCAGGGGCAGGCCGTGCTGGCCGGATGGCGGCTGCTGCTCGACGAGGGTCGAATGCAGGACGGCGAACCGCATTTGGCGGGCACCGCGCGCAAGCCCGTCGTCCGGCTGTCGGCCGAAACCGCGGCCGAGATCGGCGCCGCCGACGGTGACAACGTCACGGTCAGCACGCCGCGCGGCTCGATCATGCTGCCGCTGGCCATCACCGACATGCCCGACCGGGTGGTGTGGCTTCCGCTGAACTCGCCGGGTTCGGCGGTGCACCGGAAATTGGGCGTAACCCTGGGCAGCATCGTCACGATCGGAGCGGGAACATGACCGTCCCCTTGTCCGCCTTCGGGCACGACCCCTGGTGGTTGGTGCTCGGCAAGGCGCTGGCCATCTTCGTGTTCCTGATGCTGAACGTGCTGGTCGCGATCCTGCTGGAACGCAAGATCCTCGGCTGGATGCAGCTGCGGCCCGGCCCCAACCGCGCGGGCCCGTGGGGCGCGCTGCAGAGCCTCGCCGACGGAATCAAGCTGGCGCTGAAGGAGAGCATCACCCCCGGCGGCATCGACAAGTTCGTTTACTTTGCGGCGCCGGTCATTTCGACGATTCCGGCGTTCACCGCGTTCGCGTTCATCCCGTTCGGTCCGGTGGTGTCGGTGTTCGGCCACCACACGCCGTTGCAGCTGACCGATCTTCCGGTCGCGGTGCTGTTCATCCTCGGCCTGTCGGCGATCGGGGTGTACGGCATCGTGCTGGGCGGCTGGGCGTCGGGGTCCACCTACCCGCTGCTCGGCGGGGTGCGCTCCACGGCGCAGGTCATCTCCTACGAGGTGGCGATGGGGCTGTCCTTCGCCGCGGTGTTCCTCTACGCCGGCTCCATGTCGACCTCTCAGATCGTCGGCGCGCAGGACCGGGTCTGGTACGTCTTTTTGCTGTTGCCGTCGTTCGTGATCTACCTCGTCTCGATGGTCGGTGAAACCAACAGGGCGCCATTCGATCTGCCCGAGGCCGAGGGCGAGCTGGTCGCTGGATTCCACACCGAGTACTCGTCGCTGAAGTTCGCGATGTTCATGCTGGCCGAGTACGTCAATATGATGACGGTCTCGTCGCTCGCCACCGCCATGTTCTTCGGCGGCTGGCACGCGCCGTGGCCGCTCAACATGTGGGCGGGCGCCAACACCGGGTGGTGGCCGGTGCTCTGGTTCACCGCCAAGATGTGGACCTTCCTGTTCATCTACTTCTGGCTGCGGGCCAGCCTGCCCCGGCTGCGCTACGACCAGTTCATGGCGCTGGGCTGGAAGCTGCTGATCCCGGCCTCGCTGGTGTGGGTGTTGATCGCGGCGGTGATCCGCACCGCGCGCAACCAGGGGTACGCGCATTGGACGCCGATCCTGGTGGTCAGCAGCCTGGTCTTCGCGGTGGTGCTGGTGCTGCTGTTGCGAAAACCGTTCAGCACGCCGACGATTCGCGCGATGGAGCGCGAGCTGCGCCGCCAGGGCGAGTCGATCCCCGCCACCGCGGCCGCCGAGCCGGCATTCCCGACACCGCCGCTGCCGGCGCAGAAAGTCGGCGCGAGCAAGGAGAAAGCACGTGCCTAAATTCTTCGACGCCGTAGCAGGTTTCGGCGTGACGTTCGGGTCGATGTTCAAGAAGAGGGTCACCGAGGAGTATCCCGAAAAGCCGGGCCCGGTCGCGCCGCGCTACCACGGGCGCCACCAACTCAACCGGTATCCCGACGGGCTGGAGAAGTGCATCGGGTGCGAGCTGTGCGCTTGGGCCTGCCCAGCCGACGCCATCTACGTCGAGGGCGCCGACAACACCGAGGAGCTGAGGTACTCGCCGGGCGAACGCTACGGCCGGGTCTACCAGATCAACTATCTGCGCTGCATCGGCTGCGGCCTGTGCATCGAGGCCTGCCCGACCAGGGCGCTGACGATGACCAACGACTACGAGATGGCCGACGACAACCGCGCCGACCTCATCTACGAGAAGGACCGGCTGCTCGCGCCGCTGCTGCAGGACATGCTCGCGCCGCCGCACCCCCGGGCGGAGGGCGCCACCGACAAGGACTACTACCAGGGCAACGTGACCGCGCAGGGGTTACGCCAGCGCGAGAACGCCGGGGACACAAGATGATCGCAACGCTCGCCTCCGAGACCATCGTTCGCACCTCCACCGGCGAGGCGGTCACGTTCTGGGTGCTGGGTGCGGTGGCGCTGATCGGCGCGCTCGGGGTGGTGCTCGCGGTCAACGCCGTGTACTCGGCGATGTTCCTGGCGATGACCATGATCATCCTGGCGGTGTTCTACATGATCCAGGACGCGCTGTTTCTCGGCGTCGTTCAGGTCGTGGTCTATACCGGCGCGGTGATGATGCTGTTCCTGTTCGTCCTGATGCTCATCGGCGTGGACAGCGCGGAATCGCTGAAGGAGACGCTGCGCGGGCAGCGCGTCGCGGCCGTGTTGACGGGCGTCGGGTTCGGCGTGCTGCTGCTGGCCGGCATCGGCAACGTGGCGACCGGTGGCTTTGTGGGACTCACCACCGCCAACGCCAACGGCAACGTGGAAGGCCTGGCGGCGCTGATCTTTTCGCGTTACCTGTGGGCCTTCGAGCTGACCAGCGCCCTGCTGATCACCGCGGCGGTCGGCGCGATGGTGCTGGCGCACCGGGAGCGCTTCGAGCGGCGCAAGACCCAGCGTGAGCTTTCCGAAGAGCGCTTCCGGGCCGGCGGGCGCCCCACCCCCCTGCCGAATCCGGGCGTCTACGCGCGCCAGAACGCGGTCGACGTCGCCGCGCTGCTGCCCGACGGCTCGTACTCGGAGTTGTCGGTGTCGCCCATCTTGCGGATCCGCGGCGCGGACGGCGGAGAGGTCCGGGAGACACGCCCCACGGTGAAAGGTGGTGCGTCGTGAATCCGGCCAACTACCTGTACCTTTCGGCCCTGCTGTTCACCATCGGGGCCTCGGGCGTGCTGTTGCGCCGCAACGCCATCGTGATGTTCATGTGCGTCGAGCTGATGCTGAACGCCGTCAACCTGGCCTTCGTCACGTTTGCGCGCATGCACGGCCACCTCGACGGCCAGATGATCGCCTTCTTCACGATGGTGGTGGCCGCATGCGAGGTCGTCGTCGGCCTAGCCATCATCATGACGATTTTCCGTGCCCGCAAATCCGCGTCGGTCGACGACGCGAACCTACTCAAAGGCTAAAAGAACGCCGAGATGACTGACTACACCTGGCTGCTGGTGGCGCTGCCGTTGGCGGGTGCCGCGATCTTGTTGTTCGGGGGCAGGCTCACCGACGCGTGGGGCCACCTGCTGAGCTGCGCCACCGCGCTGGCGGCGTTCGCGGTGGGCGCGACGCTGCTCGCCGACATGCTCGGCCGCGGCGAGGCCGATCGCACCATCCACCAGAAGCTGTTCACCTGGATTCCGGTCGGGCAACTGCAGGTGGACTTCGGGCTGCAGCTCGACCAGTTGTCGATGTGCTTCGTGCTGCTGATCTCCGGCGTCGGATCGCTGATCCACATCTATTCGGTCGGCTACATGGCCGAAGACCCCGACCGCCGAAGGTTTTTCGGCTACCTCAACCTGTTCCTGGCCTCGATGCTGCTGCTGGTGGTCGCCGACAACTACCTGGTGCTCTACGTCGGCTGGGAGGGCGTCGGCCTGGCCTCCTACCTGCTCATCGGTTTCTGGTACCACAAGCCGTCGGCGGCCACCGCGGCTAAGAAGGCCTTCGTCATGAACCGGGTCGGTGACGCCGGCCTGGCGGTGGGAATGTTCTTGATGTTCGGCACCTTCGGCACGCTGTCGTACGCCGGGGTATTCGCCGGCGCGCCTTCGGCTTCGAGCGGCGCGGTGACCGCGATGGGGTTGCTGTTGCTGCTGGGCGCCTGCGCCAAGTCCGCGCAGGTTCCGCTGCAGGCCTGGCTGGGCGACGCGATGGAGGGCCCGACGCCGGTGTCCGCCCTGATCCACGCCGCCACCATGGTGACCGCCGGGGTGTACCTGATCGTGCGGTCCAACCCGCTCTACAACCTCTCGCCGGGCGCGCAGCTGGGCGTCGTCATCGTCGGCGCCGTCACCCTGCTGTTCGGGGCGTTCATCGGCTGCGCCAAGGACGACATCAAGCGCGCGCTCGCCGCTTCGACGATGAGCCAGATCGGCTACATGGTGCTGGCGGCCGGCCTCGGCCCGGCCGGCTACGCCTTCGCGATCATGCACCTGCTGACCCACGGCTTCTTCAAGGCCGGGCTGTTCCTCGGGTCGGGGTCGATCATCCACGCGATGCACGAGGAACAGGACATGCGCCGCTACGGCGGGCTGCGCAAGGCGCTGCCGGTCACGTTCGCCACGTTCGGGCTGGGGTATCTGGCGATCATCGGCGTGCCGCCGTTCGCGGGCTTCTTCTCCAAGGACAAGATCATCGAGGCGGCGCTGTCGACCGGGGACACCCGGGGCTACGTGCTGGGCGGGGCCGCGCTGCTGGGCGCCGGCGTCACCGCGTTCTACATGACCCGGGTCATGCTGATGACGTTCTTCGGTGAAAAGCGTTGGGCCCCTGGCGCCCATCCGCACGAGGCGCCCGCCGTGATGGCGTGGCCGATGATCCTGCTGGCCGTCGGCTCGGTGTTCTCGGGCTTCCTGTTGTGGTGGGGCGGCGCCCTGCAGCACTGGCTCGAGCCCGTCGTCGGGGTGCACGAAGAGGCGGCGCACGCCCTGCCCGCCTGGGTCACCACCGTCGTCGCGCTGGGCGTCGTCGCCGTCGGTATCGCGGTGGCCTACCGCATGTACGCCGCCGCGCCCATCCCGCGGGTCGCCCCCGTAAGGGTGTCGGCGCTCACGACCGCCGCGCGCGCCGACCTCTACGGCGACGCGTTCAACGAGGAGGTGTTCATGCGCCCCGGCGCGCAGCTGACCGACGCACTGGTCGAAGTCGACAACGCGGGCGTCGACGGCTCGGTCAACGCCCTGGCGGCACTGGTGAGCCGGACGTCAAACGGCCTGCGGCGCTTCCAAACCGGCTTCGCCCGCAACTACGCGTTGTCGATGCTGGCGGGCGCCGTGCTGGTGGCCGCTCTGATCCTGGCGGTGAGGGTGTGGTGAGTAACGTGCCGTGGCTGAGCGTCCTGTGGCTGCTGCCGCTGGCGGGCTCCCTGCTGATCATCCTGCTGCCCCCGGGGCTGCGACAGCTCGCCAAGTGGACCGGCCTGGTCGTCGGCGTGCTGACGCTGGCCGTGGCGATCGTGGTCACCGTCGGCTTCAAGGCCGGCGGCCCCACCTACCAGTTCGTCGAAAGCCACCAGTGGATACCGGCGTTCGGCGCGGGCTACTCCCTCGGCGTCGACGGCATCGCGGTGGTGCTGGTGCTGCTGACCGCGGTGCTGATCCCGGTGCTGCAGGTGGCCGGCTGGAACGACGGCGGCAAAGGCACCCGGGGCGTGCATGCCTACGTCGCGCTGACGCTGGCCATCGAGTCGATGGTGCTGATCTCGGTGGTCGCCCTGGACGTGCTGCTGTTCTACGTGTTCTTCGAGGCCATGCTGGTGCCGATGTACTTCCTGATCGGCGGCTTCGGCCCGGGTCCCGGCAGGTCGCGCGCGGCGGTGAAGTTCTTGCTGTACAACCTGTTCGGCGGGCTGATCATGCTGGCGGCGGTCATCGGGCTGTACGTGGTCACGGCGCAGCACGGCTCGGGCACGTTCGACTTCCGCGACATCGTGGCGGGCGTCGCGTCGGGCCGCTACGGCGCCGACCCGGCGGTGTTCAAGGCGCTGTTCCTGGGCTTCATGTTCGCCTTCGCGATCAAGGCCCCGCTATGGCCGCTGCACCGCTGGCTGCCCGATGCCTGCGTCGAGGCCACCCCGGCGACGGCGGTGCTGATCACGGCCGTGATGGACAAGGTCGGCACCTTCGGCATGCTGCGCTACTGCCTGCAGCTGTTCCCCGACGCCTCAACGTATTTCCGTCCGGCGATCGTGACGCTGGCGATCATCGGCGTGATCTACGGCGCGATCGTGGCGATCGGCCAGGCCGACATGATGCGCCTGATCGCCTACACGTCGATCTCACACTTCGGGTTCATCATCGCCGGCATCTTCGTCATGACCAGCCAGGGGCAGAGCGGGTCGACGCTCTACATGCTCAACCACGGCATCTCCACCGCCGCGGTGTTCCTGATCGCCGGATTCCTGGTGACGCGGCGCGGCAGCCGGGCGATCGCCGACTACGGCGGCGTCCAGAAGGTCGCACCGATCCTGGCCGGCACCTTCCTGGTTTCGGCCATGGCCACCCTGTCGCTGCCCGGGCTGGCGCCATTCGTCAGCGAATTCCTGGTCCTGCTGGGCACTTTCAACCGGTACTGGCTGGCCGGTGCGTTCGGGGTGACCGCCCTGGTGCTCGCGGCCATCTACATGCTGTGGCTCTACCAGCGGGTGATGACGGGCCCGGTGGCCGAGGGCAACGACCGGATCACCGACCTGCGGGCGCGCGAATTGGTCGTCGTGGCACCGTTGCTCGCGCTGCTGTTCGTGCTGGGCGTCTATCCCAAGCCGGTGCTCGACATCATCAATCCCGCCGTCGAGAACACCATGACCACCATCGGCCAGCATGACCCAGCGCCGAGTGTGCCACCCCGGACTGCTGAAGGACCGCACCGATGACCCTGCCCACCCCAAGCGTCGAGTACTTCCTGCTGTGCCCGATGCTCATCGTCTTTTCCGTCGCGGTCGTCGGCATGCTCGTCGAGGCATTCGCACCCAGGCGGATTCGCTACGCCACCCAAATGACGCTGGCCCTGGGCGGCCTGCTCGCGGCGCTTTTCGCGGACATCGAAGTGGCCGAGTCGGTTCCGTCGTCCGGCCGCGCCGCGGTGCTGGGCGCGGTGGCCATCGACCGGCCGACGCTGTACCTGCAGGGCACCGTGCTGCTGGTCGCGGTGCTCGCGGTCATCTTCATCGGCGAACGGGCACAGGCCAAGGCGGAAGCCAAGGTCGCCGTGGGCGCCAAGGCCGTCGGGTCGGGCGGGCTGGATTCCTTTACGCCGCAGGCGTCCGCGGTTCCCGGCAGCGAGCCCGAGCGCGAGGCCGAGCGGGCCGGCGCCGCGCAGACCGAACTCTTCCCGCTGGTGATGCTGTCCGTCGGCGGCATGATGGTGTTCCCCGCCTCCAACGATCTGTTGACAATGTTCGTCGCGCTGGAAGTCCTGTCGCTGCCCCTGTACCTGATGTGCGGCCTGGCCCGTCATCGCCGCCTGCTGTCCCAGGAAGCGTCGATGAAGTACTTCCTGCTGGGCGCGTTCTCCTCGGCGTTCTTCCTCTACGGCGTCGCGCTGCTCTACGGCGCGACGGGCACGCTGCTGCTGCCCGGGATCCGGGATGCCCTTGCCGCCCATGGCGATAGCTCGATGGCGCTGATCGGCGTCGCGCTGCTGTCGGTCGGCCTGCTGTTCAAGGTGGGCGCGGTCCCGTTCCACTCCTGGATCCCCGACGTCTACCAGGGCGCGCCCACCCCGATCACGGGGTTCATGGCGGCGGCCACCAAGGTGGCGGCGTTCGGCGCGCTGCTGCGCGTCGTCTACGTCGCGCTGCCGCCGCTGCACCACGAGTGGCGCCCGGTGCTGTGGGCGATTGCGATCCTGACCATGGCCGTCGGCACCGTCACGGCGGTGAACCAGACCGACGTCAAGCGGATGCTGGCGTATTCCTCGGTCGCGCACGTCGGCTTCATCCTCACCGGCGTGATCGCCGACAACACCGCGGGGCTGTCCGCCACGCTGTTCTATCTGGTCGCCTACAGCTTCAGCACCGTCGGCGCGTTCGCCATCGTGAGCCTGATCCGCAACGCCGACGGCGTCGAAGACGCCAAGATCTCCCACTGGGCCGGGCTCGGGCAGCGCTCCCCCATTGTGGGCGTGATGTTCTCGATGTTCCTGTTGGCCTTCGCCGGCATCCCCCTGACGAGCGGATTCGTCAGCAAGCTGGCGGTGTTCAAGGCCGCCGCCCAGGGCGGCGCGGTGCCCCTGGTCATCATCGGTGTCATCGCCAGCGGTGTCGCCGCGTACTTCTACGTGCGCGTCATCGTGTCGATGTTCTTCACCGAAGCGACCGACGACACCCCGCACGTCGTGACGCCAGGCATCCTGAGCAAGATCGCGATCGCGGTATGCGCCGCGGTAACAATACTTTTGGGGATCTTCCCGCAGCCGCTGCTCGACCTGGCCGATCAGGCCGCCCAGCTGCTGCACTGAGTCAGCTCACGAACGGGCGGGTGGCCAGGACGTAGATCGCCAGGACCCCCAGCGGCGCGGCGAGCGGCAACCACGGCAGCTGCAGCGGGAACGACGTCGCGACCAGGCCGACGCAGGAAAAACCCACCGCCGCAACGACGGTCGGCCAGCTCCACATGACGCCGCCGGACGCCTCGACCGCGTGGCGGCACACCAGGTAGGCGACCGCGCACAGTCCGGACCAGGCGGCGAAGACGAGCGAGGGGTCCGACGCCAGGATCGTGACCGCCGCCAGCAGCACGGCGATCGTCGCCGCCGGCCGGTAAACCACCCCGGCGCCCACCGCGATCAGCGCTGCCGCCCCCGCGGCAACCGCCACGCCGTGCGACCCGGCGGCGGCCAAGCCCACCATCACAACGCCGATGATGGTTGAGACGACCAGGGCGATCCACTTCATGCCCGCAGCCGTCCCCGCACGCGATGGCGGCGGTCGGGCAGGACGGCCATCGACTGATCCAGCGTGCTGTCCCCCCGCCACGCCACGATGTCCACGCCGACGGTCGCCATGTCGCGATACATGGCCGAGCGCTGCAGCGCCCACATCCGATCGATCAGCGGATCCTGCTGGCTCTCGAAGGGCGAGCTGTCGAGGATGTCGACGGCGATCACCACGTGGCCGCGCTTGCGCAGGTCGATCAGCGCCAGCGCGAATTCCGTGTCGAGCAGCGTGGAGAACGCGATGACGATCGAGCCGACGGGGACCGCCGCGCGGGGCGCCAGTGTGCCGGTGGTGTTTTCGAATCGGTCGCCGGCCCCGAGCACGGTGTCGAGCACCCGGTAGAACTGGCGCTGTCCGATGTCGGCACCGAGCCAGCGCGGGCGGTTGCCGCCGAGGGCGACGATCCCGGCGCGGTCGCCGTGCCGCAGGGCGGTCTGCACCACCTGCGCGGCGCCGCGCACCACGCGTTCGGTGGCCTCGGTTGCCGGGCCCGCCGGCTGCCGGTAGGTGTCGATCAGCACCACCACGTCGGCGGCGCGGTCGGTCAATCGCTGCGTCACGTGCAGCTGGCGCCGGCGCGCGCTCACCGGCCAGTTCACCGCCCGCAGCTGGTCGCCGGGCACGTAGGGGCGGATGTCGGCGTACTCGACGCCCGGGCCGATATGCCGGGTCAGGTGGGCGCCCAACCGGTCGAGCAACTCGATCTGCGGGATCGGCGTCGGCTGCGGGGGCGTCAGCGGGAACACGATGACGTCGGCGGCGTCGACGGTGCCCGTCCCCGTCAGCAACCCGCCCCGCGCCAGCACCTCGACGCGCGCCCGGACGGGGTAGCGGCCCCAGCGCTGTGCCGTCACCGCAACGGTTTTCGCGTCGCGGGACTCCGCGTCGAGCGCTTCGAGCCGCATGCCCGCGACGGGCCGCACCGTCAGCTCCACCGCCGAGGCCGCGGTGTCGCCCTCTTCGCTCAGCCACACGCGGACCCGCGCCTGCTCGTTTTCGAAGCATCGCTGCGAATCGGGCTTTCCGTGCACCCGGACCTTCGGCACCGGAGGTTGCCAGCTGACCGAACACAGCACGCCGAGCAGCGGCGCCGCGAAGGCGAGCAGCTGCCAGCGCGCGCCGATCACGGCGGCGGCCAGCGCGACCCCGGCACAGGTCGCCACGGACCGGGCCAACGGCGATGCGCGCCAACGAAACTCGACCTCAGTGCCCATCGGAGATCAGCCCGTCCCGCCGCCCGTACGGGGCACCGGCAACCGCCGCAACAATTCTGCGACGACGTCGGCGCCCTGGATCTTGCGCACCCACATCTCCGGCCGCAGGGTGATGCGATGGGCGACGGCCGCCACGGCGAGGGCCTTGACGTCCTCGGGGATCACGTAGTCGCGGCCGAGCAGCAACGCCCGGGCGCGCGCGAGTTGAACGAGGTCGAGTTCGGCGCGGGGGCTGGCGCCGACCGCGACCTGCGGGTGGTGCCGCGTCGCGGTGGCCAGCGACACCACGTAGTGCAGCACGTCCTCGTGCACGGTCACCTGTTCGACCGATTCGCGCATCGCGAGCAGATCGTGCCCGTCCACCACCTGGTTGACCGTCGGCTCGGCCGACCCGCGTTCGAGGCGGCGGCGCAGCATCGAGGTCTCGTCCCGCTCCGAGAGGTATCGCAGTTCCAGCCGGATCGCGAACCGATCCAGCTGCGCCTCGGGCAACGGATACGTGCCCTCGTACTCGATCGGATTGTCGGTCGCCAGCACGATGAACGGTGTTGGCAGCTTGTGGGTTTCGCCGTCGATGCTGACCTGGCCCTCGGCCATCGCCTCCAGCAGGGCCGCCTGCGTCTTCGGCGGCGTGCGGTTGATCTCGTCGGCAAGCAACAGGTTGGTGAAGATGGGTCCGGACCGGAACGCGAAGTTGCCGGACTGCATGTCGTAGATCGTCGACCCGAGCAGGTCGGCGGGCAGCAGGTCCGGGGTGAACTGGACCCGGGTGAATCGGAGCCCCAGCGCGGCGGCGAAGGATCGCGCGATCAGCGTCTTGCCGAGGCCGGGCAGGTCCTCGATGAGCACGTGGCCGCGCGCGAGGACCGCGGTCAGGATGAGTGTCAGCGCCGAACGCTTCCCCACCACCACACGTTCGATTTCGTCGAGGACCGCGTCGCAGCGTGCGGTGGTGGTGGCGACCGGCAGCGTCATATTTGCTCCAACCTTCGCAGAATCTCTTCGAGCACCCCGCGGCCCGGCCCGGGTTCGCGGTCACCGGTGCGGGTGACGTTGTTGGGATTGACCCATTCCCACAGTTCCGGTCCGAAAAGCATTCGGCCGCTTGCGTGATAGGCGCCTGCGTCCTTGGATTGCTTGTGCCCCGTCGTCATTTCGTAGCGGCGCGCGAGCATGGGGCGCAGGTGCCGGTCCCAGTCCGCCCGCGTGGAGTCCGAGCGCCGGATCGTCGTCTCGGTGGTGGATAGCCAGCGGCGCAACGAGTCCCCCAGCTCGTCGTAGTCCGGCTCGGCCGCGGGTTCGTTGCCGCGCCCCACGTAGCGACGAACGGTGAGCAACACCAGGGCCAGGGCCACGCCCGAGGCGGCCAGCAGGAACCGGCGCCCGTGCAGTGTCAACGCCAGCAGCTCTATCCCCACGACGAGGCAAACACCCAGCACGATAAGCCTTTTCACACGGGGCTCCGCAACTCCGCCAGCACGAGCCGCAGGACGTTGACCGCCACCTCGCGATGCCCCTCGTTCATCACGTGCGGGGAGAAACGCGCCTCTTCGAACAGGTTGACCAGGCGCTCGGCGTTATCGGCGTGCAGCGCATGGTGTTCGACGGCCCGCACCAGCACCTCGGTCGGCGTATCGAAGTCCTGGGGGGCGGCCCCGGGCACCCGGGCGAGTTCGCGTTCCATGGCGGCGTAGCAGGCGATGATCGCCTCCCGGGGTTCGCGGTTGAGGTCGCCGATCTCGGCGAGTCCGACTTCGGCCGCGCGGGCCAGCGATTCCGAACGCGGCTCGGGGGCCGGCGGCGCGAGGCGGTCGGCGGCCGCGACGACCGGGCCGGCGGCGCGCCACCGCCGGCGCGCCATGAGCAACGACCCGGCGACGATCACCAGCATCATCGGGATCGTGCCGGCGAGCAGGACGCCGAACATGTCCCCCGAACCGTGGCCCGGATGCCGCTGGGTCGCCGAGCCGCTGTTCTGCCCCGGCGGCCGCGCGGCGGGGACTCCGGTGGGGGCCGAGGGGTTGGCGTCGTGCGGCATCAGGTGGTGAACCAGCAGGGTCACGATCAGCAGCCAGGCCACGATGAGCACGAGCCCGATCAGCAGCACGCGCCAGCTCGGCCGGCCCTTGCCGGTGCCGAGCAGGTCGGACAGATCCGCCTGCTTGGGTGCCGCGGCCCGCGGATCCCGCAGGCGGGCGATGACCGCGATCGTCAGCAGCGCGAGCGTCCCGCTCAGCGCCGCGATGACGAAAAGCAGAGCCGCCCGGCCGCCGCCCGGCTCGGCACGCGCCGCATGGCCCTGGGCCGGGAAGTACCCGCGGAGGGCGGCGGCGACGAGGATCAAGAGGACGATCAGGGCAACCACGCGCCCCGTCGGCTTGTCGATACCGGGCTTCATAACGGGCATGGGCACCACCCGACCGGTTGCGTACGGCGTTGCGGCTCTGTCTTGGTTCATACTGGCACGTCAGGAGGCCATCCCGCCAGGAACGACGCCCGCGCCCGGGCGCGGCGCCGGTCCCGCGCCGGTCCGCAGTTGCGGCTCTATCCACAGGCCAGGAGCGCCGCTGCCCGCGGTGCGGAGTTCTACGGATTGTGGCGTATGTCACACTCAACTGCTTCTGGGTAGAACACCCGTACTCGATGCCACTATTGAACGCACGTCGACCAAGCTCCCAATCTTTGATTGGCTGAGAATCCGTGGCAGCGATTAAGGAGGGACCCGCCGTTGACCGCTGTATACAACGCGACAGCGGCTGAACCACCGGGTGGGACCGCAGGCGGACCAGTCGCCTGCGTCGACGCCGACGCGGGCACCATCACGAACGGCGCGGACGTCACGAGTCCCGTCGTCGCCAGTCCCGTCGTCGCTGGTCCCGTCTCGGCGCCCACCGAGCCCGACGAGCGCCACGCCGCCGCCGAGGCGCCCACCCGCGGCCGAACCGCCGCGGTGCTGGGCAAGCCGTTTCGGTACAGCGCCAGGCAGCTCGATTCCTCGTTGCAGACGCTGGGCCGCTTCTTCGAGCTGGCCGCCCAGTCCTTCAGGTACCTGATCACCGATTTGATCAAGTTGCGCCACCCCTGGCGGGACACCGTCAACCAGGCCTGGTTCATCATCAGCGTCACGGCGATACCCGCGCTGCTGGTGTCCATCCCGTTCGGGGTCATCGTCGCGGTGCAGGTGGGCAACTTCATCCAGCAGGTTGGCGCATCGTCGGTCTCGGGCGCGGCCGGCGGCCTCGGGGTGATCCGGCAGGGAGCGCCGGTCGTGGCCGCGCTGCTGCTGGGCGGCGCGGCCGGTTCGGCGGTGGCGACCGATCTCGGCGCACGCACCATCCGCGAAGAGGTCGACGCGCTGCGCGTGATGGGCATCAACCCCGTGCAGCGGCTGGTCACCCCCCGGCTGGCCGCGATCGTGATCGTGGCGCCGGTGCTGTGCTCCTTCATCATCTTTATGGGGCTGGCGGCCGGCTACGCGATCAACGTGGGCTTCCAGTCCGGCACCCCGGGTAGCTACATCGCGTCCTTCGCGTCGTTCGCCAGCGTCAACGACGTCGTGGTCGCCGTCCTGAAGACCTGGCTCTTCGGCGTGGTGGTGATCCTGGTGGCCTGCCAGCGCGGCCTGGAGGCCAAAGGCGGCGCACGCGGCGTGGCGGACGCGGTCAACGCCTCCGTCGTCATCGGCATCGTCGCGGTGTTCGTGCTCAACCTGCTGATCACCCAGGGACTGTCGATGTCCATGCCGCTGAGGGTGGGCTGATGGCCCGGATGTCGGTGCCGGCACGTTACGTACCCACGCCGCTGCGGGCGTCGCGATGGGTCGCCGAGCGGGGCGACTCGCTGATCCAGCGCCTCGGCCACCAGGTCACCTTCGGCTCGCAGGTGCTCGGCGCGATTCCGCACACGCTGAAGCGCTACCGGCACCAGACCGGAGTGCTGCTGGTCGACATGATCTGGGGGAACGGCTCGCTCATCGTCGGCGGCGGCACCATCGGCGTGCTGGTGTTCATGGGCGCGGCGGTCGGCGGTTCGGTGGGGATCGAGGGATACGGGGCCCTCGACATGGTCGGGATGGGCCCGCTGACCGGGTTCGTCTCCGCCTATGCGAACACCCGCGAGATGGCGCCGATGATCGCGGGGATCGGCTTCGCGGCCCAGGCCGGGTGCCGGATGACCGCCGAGATCGGTGCCATGCGGATCTCGGAGGAGATCGACGCGCTGGAAGCCCTTGCCATTCAGTCGATCCCGTTCGTGGTCACGACCCGGGTGATCGCCGGGATGATCACCATCGTTCCGCTGTACGTGGTGACGCTCGCGTTGAGCTACGTGTCGTGCGCGACGGTGGTCAACGTGCTGCACGGGCAGTCGTCGGGCACCTACTACCACTATTTCGACTCGTTCATCCAGCCGTCCGACGTGGTGTTCTCGGTGCTCAAGGCCGCGATTTTCGTGACGCTGATCATCGCGATCCACTGCTATCAGGGCTATTACGCCAGCGGCGGTCCCGAAGGCGTCGGGCGGGCCTCGGGGCGGGCCATCCGGGCCAGCATCGTGACCGTGGTCGCCGCCGACATGGTGCTGACGCTGTTGTTCTGGGGCAACAACCCCGGCATCCGGATATCGGGGTAGCCCATGGGAGTATCTCCAGACCACGGAGCGCGCGCACCGAGTGCGCGCTCGTTGCGGATCCGGGGCGTGATCGCCGCGGCGGTGCTGGGCATCGCGTGCACACTTCTGTATCAGCTGGGCAACGGCGGCTACACCGACACGTTCCGGCTGACCGTGGTGGCCGATTCGATCGGCGAGGGTCTGACGCCGGGCGCGGAGGTGAAGTTCCGCGGCCTGACGATCGGATCGGTGAAAACGCTGCAATCGGTCGGATACAACAGGCAGAAGATTACGGTGGAGCTGGAGCCGCGACAGGCGCGGGCCCTCGCGTCGGACACCACCGCCAACTTCATGTCGTCCAACACCTTTGGGCTCGCGGCCGTCGAACTGGTCAGCAGCGGCACCGGCCCCCGGTTGAGGCCGAACCAGACGCTGTTGATCGGCGCCAACGCTCGGTCGGCGTCCATCACCGGACTGCTGCGCCAGGGCCAGAAGCTCGGCCGGCTCGCGGATTCGCCCGATGTCGACCGCATCATCGAGGTGGTGCGCCGGCACGCCGACCTGACCGAGCCGGTGACCCGGTCCTACTTCGATCTGGTCAAGATGCTCGTCGATTCCCAGAAAGTGCCGTTCTCCCATTCGCTTTCGGTGTTCGCCTCGGTGGTCAACGGGGCCAGTGACTCCATCCCGCTGATCGGGCTGGCGTATGACCTGCTGAACGGGATGGAATTCCTGGCCCATCCCGACGGGGTCGAACGGATGAATGTCATCCTGGACCAGACCGCGAAGCTGCTCTTCACCAGCGACCAGATGTTCGCGCGGAACGTCCCGTGGCTGGCCCCCTTCATGGGCTCGGTGATGAACGTCTTGCTGCCGATCTCGTACCTACAGGGCAGCATGGCGCCGGTCTACGACCGGCTCTCGGGCCTGCTGGACCGCACCAGCGCGGCGTTTCCCATCGTCGACGGCAAGGTGCGCATGCAGATCGAGGTGACGCTGGACGCGATGCCGGGGCTGGCCGCGGCCCTGCCGTCCCAGCCAGCCCAGCCGGCCCTGCCGTCCCAGCCGTCCCCGCCGCCCGCGCCGCAGGCGGGTAGCCGATGAGGAACGTCACGAAATCGGTTGTGTGGCTGACCATTTTCACCGCGGTCGCGGTGGTGTGCACGCTGATAGTGCTGACCGCCCTGCGCAGCCCGGTCACCGGGGCGCTCTCCCGTTACACCGCCGCGTTCTCCGATGTGTCGGGGCTCTACGTCGGTGACGACGTTCGCATCTCCGGCGTGCAGGTCGGCAAGGTGCAAACCATCCGGCTCGACGGGCGCACCGCCAAGGTGGATTTCACCGCGCAAGACGACCACCCGGTGTTCGCCAACACCGTCGCCGCGGTGCGCTACCAAACCCTGCTCGGCCAGCGCTACGTGGAGCTCGTCCAGCCGGCCAAGCCGGACCGGCGGTTGCGGCCCGGGGACACCATTGGCCTGGGGCAGACGATTCCGTCGTTCGATGTGGCGAAGCTGTTCAACGGGTTTCGGCCGATATTCCAAACCCTCGACCCCGCCCAGTTCAACCTGCTGGGCGAGAACCTACTTCGGCTGATTCAGGGCGACGAAAACGGCATCGGCCCGTTCCTGCACGACCTGGACGTCATTTCCAAGCTGGCGGTGAAGCGCCAGGCGGTCATCGCCGTCGTGCTGCGCAACCTCAGTGCGATCTCGGCGGACCTGGGCGGCAAGTCACAACAGCTGTTTCACCTCATCGCCACGCTCACCGATGTGGTGACGAAGTTCGGCTCCAAAGCCGAGGAGTTCCGCGAGGCGATGGAAACCGGACTGCCCGTCCTGCGCGACACCACCCACATCCTGCAATACAACGAGCGCATTTTTGACGGGACGACGGTCCCGCTCTACGACTTGTTCAACCGGATGTGGCCGCAGAGCGCGACGATCATCGCGGGCATGTCGCTGGCCCCGTCGTTGATCCAGGGCATGCGGGACTGGCTGGCCGACGACCAGCCCGCCGCACCGACGTTCTCCTGCTCGCGCGGCGAAGTCACCCTGCCGGGGATCGGGCAGGTGTCCTTCGCGCAACAGAACCTGGTGGTGTGCCGGTAATGGCGTTCGGCGACAAGCTGTTCGGACGACAGCGCGCCGTGCTCGATGAGCATGCGGCCGCCGGCCGCAATCGCCGGCACGGCATCGTCGGCGTCGTCGTCATCGTGTCGGCATTGGCCGCCACCGCGATGGCCTACCTGAATCCGACCGGTCAGACCGGCTACACCGCGCACCTGCCCAACTCCGGCGGCGTGCGCGCCGGCGACCAGGTTCGCATCGCCGGCATCCCGGTCGGGAAGGTCACCGGCGTCCGGCTCGACGGCGCGGTCGTCGAGATGAAATTCGACGTCGAGCGCTCGGTGGTGGTCGGTTCGGAATCCACCCTGGACGTCAAGCTGCTGACCCCGCTCGGCGGCCACTATGTGGCGCTCGACCCGAAGGGCCCGCTACCGCTGGGCCGCAACGTGATCCCGCCGCAACGCGTGGGGTTGCCCTTCGAGGTCAACGACATAATCCAGGCGGCGACGCCGCTGATCAAGGAAGTCGACGGCCAAGTCATCCACGACACCTTCACCGAGGTGGCCAACGCGGCGAACAGATACCCCGACGCGGTGCGCGACCTGCTGCGGTCGGCCAACGCGTTGACGGCTTCGTTGAGCAAGTCCACCACCGATTTCCATCGCGGGCTGGACTTCGCCAACAACGGCCTGCGGGCCACGGTCGCGCAACGTAAGCTGCTCATCACGCTGTTCGAGCAGCTCGACATCCTCGGCAGGTCGTACACCTCGAGGTCGGTCGACATCGTCGAGTTCTTCAGCCTGCTGAGCGAATTGGCCCGCATCATGGACCGCATAGTCGCGTTTTACGGCAGGGAGGTCGAGCCGATCGTCGACGGACTCGACGACATCACCACCACGCTGGCCGTCCATCCCGAGCGCTGGGGCCAGGCGCTCGACGGCCTGGGGCAGACCCTGGGCATCGTGGGGCCGATGCTCAGCGGGAACGGCGTCGTCTTCGACAAGCACAACCGGCTGGTTCCCGGGCAGGATCTGTGCCTGCCCAACATCATGAGGAACTGTTGACATGGCCAGGATGTCGGCGCCCGGCTCGCGGCTGCGTTCCCCGGCGGGCATCGCCACGGTGCTGGCCGTCGTCGCGGCCGTCGCGGCGGCCGTCGTCATCGGCGCCAAGCTCGTCATGCCCAAACCCACCAGGGCGATGTGCGCCGAATTCACCGACGCGGTAGGGCTTTACCCCGGCAACAAGGTGGCCCTGCTGGGCATCGAGGTCGGCTCGACGACCGCGATCGTCAACAAGCCCGACCACGTCGAGGTGGACTTCACCGTGCCCCCCGACCTCGACCTGCCCGCGGACGTCGGCGCGGTCACCTACTCGCAATCGATTGTCACCGACCGGCATATCGAGCTGACCAAGCCCTACACGTCGGGCCCGAAATTCACCGGGCCGGGATGCATCAAGCTGAGGTCGACCAGGACGCCGATCAGCGTCAGCGAAACCTTCTCCGCGATAGGCAAACTCGCCGACACGATCATGGGGCCCCAACCTGGCCAGGACCTGTCTCGCGCGCCCGGCGTTCAGGCCATCAACGACAGCGTGCGCGCGTTCAGCCGTTCCCTCGACGGCACCGGCCCCGCCCTCAACGAGACGCTGGGCAATTTGGTCACCATGCTCGCCGACCCCTACAAGGCCGACGCCGACTACCGGCAGCTGTTCGAGAACACCGAGATCCTCAGCTCCGAGTTTCTCAGGAACTGGAACAGCTTCGCCTCGGTGATCCAGACGCTGCCGGCCACCACCCAGCTGATCGAGGGCCTGTCGGACAACTTCGGTGCGGCCCTGAGCCATATGTCGCACCTGCTGCCCATCTTGGTCGAGGCGCTGAACCGGTGGGGGCCACGGCTCTACCAAAAACTGGACAAGGGCATCACCTGGCTGCGGGACATGCTGAACCGCCACACCCCAGCCATCCTCGCGATGATCAACTCGTGGCCGCAGTTCAGCCACTGGATCAGCGACATCTACGAACCGGCGTGGGGAACCCACAACGTCACCTATATCCCACCGCAAGTGGCGATTTCGCCGACGCAAGCCGGCGCCATCTGCGAGGGGCTGCGGCAGCGCAACGTCCCCGGCGCCGCGGCGGCGTGCGCGTCGGGCACCGCGTCGGATCCGGTCACCCTCGGCCTCACCAATCTCATCCTGGGGGCCGCGCTGTCATGACCCGACGACCGATGCGCGTACTGCCGGCCTTGCTGGCGATCGTTTTCGCGGCGGCGTGTTCGCTGGATCCGACCCGGCTGCCGGTCCCGGGCGCCTATAGCCCGCACGACGTCTACCGCATCAAGATCCAGTTCTCCAGCGTGCTCAACCTGCCCGCCCGGGCCAAGGTGGACTCCGGCGGGGTGCAGATCGGCGTGCTCGACCACGTCCAGCTCGACGGCACGATGGCGGTCGCATACGTCGATATCGCCGGGGGCAGCAGGCTTCCCGACAATACCCGCGCCGAGCTGCGCCAGGCCACCCCCCTCGGCGACGTCTACATCGCGCTGGTGCCGCCGGAGGGCCGAACCGGGGATCTGTCGGGTGCGCTGTTGCACGACGGCGACATCATCCCGTTGCGCAACACCGCGCCGGCCGACAACGTCGAAGACCTCCTGCGGTCGGTGTCGAACCTGGTGGCCGGCGGGGCAATCGGCACGTTGCAGAGCACCGTGGTCAACCTCAACAAGGCGTTCCCCAAGGACCCCGGCGAACTGACCCGGACGCAGCAGACCGTCGCCGGCGTGCTCAACGACCTGGCGGCCAACCAGGACACCATCGACGGCATCCTGTCCAGCATGGAGAACATCACCGCCAACGTGGCGGCCAACACCGGGGTGTTCAACCGGCTGGTCACCGAGGGCCCGCCGAAACTCGAAGGGCTATCGGCGATCACGGTGGCCATCCTCAACGTCGTCGGGGACTCCCGAGACATCGGCACCCTCGGCGGGCAAGTCATCGAACCGATCGTCGGCGACATCATGCAGATCATGTCCTACCTCACGCCGATGGTCGGAACCATCGCCACCGCCGACACCACCATTCCGGTGCTCGCCGACAAGCTGATCGCGTTCCTGCACTACAAGCTCCTCGGGTGGTTCCGCAACGGAGGCCCGAAATACATTGTCTCCGAACTACATCCCCCGACCGGGCGTGAGGGCGTGGATCCCGCCGACAAGGCCGACGCGGCCGTGAAGGCGATGCAGAGCATGGGGATGCTGCCATGAAGTTCAACGCCCGCGCGACGTTGATCATCCTGGCGGTGATGACGCTGCTGGGCGCGGCCTACATGTCGATCGGCGTACTCGACATCAGCCCGACCAAACAGGTCACCCGACTCACCCTGATGCTCAACACTTCCGGCGGCCTGATGCCCACCTCCGAGGTGACGATGCGCGGTATCAAGGTCGGCCGGGTGACCGGCATCCAGACCACGACGACCGGGCTGGCGGTCTCGATCGATCTCGACCGCGCGCACCCGGTGCCCGCCGACAGCGCGATCAGCGTGGAGAACCTCTCCGCGGCCGGCGAGCAGTACATCGACTTCAAACCGAAACTGATCGCGCCGCCTTACTTCGCCGACGGCGCGGTGATCCCCGCGGCCCGGGTCGCGCCGATGGTTACCGGCGCCGACTTGCTCACCAAGGCCAACGCCTTGGTCTCGGCGCTCAACCTCGACCAGGTGCACACGATCATCGTCAACGCCTCCGCGGCGCTCGGCGGCAACGACGACACCGTCGACTCGCTGGCCACCACCGCCGGGTTGACCGCCAAAGTGATCCGGGACGACAAGCAATTGATGGCCACCCTGTTCAACAACGTCTCCACCATGACCACCAACCTGGGCGACATCAACGCCGGCGAAGTGATCAGTGAGACGGGCAAATTGCTGCCGCGCTCGGTGCCGGCGTTCCTGAAGATGATCCACGAGATCGAGACGCTTTCGCATAGTGGCGTGGGGGTGGTCGGTCCGGACGATCCGGCCGGGATCCTGGTGGCCAAGATCAGCCAGTACCTCGACATGCTGGCCGGCCCGCTCAGCACCTTCACCACCGTCCTGCAACCCGCGCTCGCCCCGCTACACGACGTCAAGGTGGACGCCGGGCACTGGCTCGACTTCTGGGAATCGACCTTCAACGACACCGGCGGCATGCGGGTTCAACTCAACGTCCCCGAATGGCATCAATGATCAAGAAAGAAAGAACCGACGTGACCAACTCAACTGTCAGCGAAGACGAAAAAGTGGACGACACCGAGGGCGAGGCGGTGGCCCCCGAGGAGACCGCACGCCCGTCGCTAACGGCGCGGCTGCGGTCCATGGGCCGGAAGCAATGGGGCGCAGCCGTTCTCGTCGCGGCGGTGCTCGCCGCCGGGGTGTTCGGGTTCGTCAAATACCACCAGGTGACGGGCCAGCTCGCGCAGCTACGCCAACAGCAGGCCGATCGTGACGCCGTGGCGCAGCTGGCCAAGGAGTATGCGCTGAAGTCGCTGACCTACAGCTTCGAAGAACCAGACGCCTTCTTCCGCTCGGTCGAAGACGGTGTGTCGCAACAACTTAAGGACAAGTACGTCAACGCCAGTGACCTGCTGAAAAGCATCATGCTGCAGGCGCAGGTCACGTCCACCGGCGAGGTGCTGGCCACCGACCCCATGCCTCAGCCCGGCGGGGTCTATCAGGTGGTGGTGTCGGCCCATCAAACGACGCGCAATCTGCAAAACCCGACGCCGAAGGTGTCGATCATCCTGCTGCAGGTCACGGTGAACAAGGTGGGCAATGCGTGGCAGGTCTCCGATATAGGCCCCAAGACCGGCTCCCGCCCGCCGATCGAGGAGCAGCTGCCACCGGCCGGGCCCCCTCCCCCCGCGGCTCCGGCTCCGGCTCCGGCTCCCGTCAAGCCGGCACCGAGACGCTAGGCGCGCACCCGTGCAGCGGCTGCCAGTGCTGATCGCCGTCGCGGCGATGGCCACCGCGGGTGCCGTCGGGCCCGTCGCGTCCGCCGACACGTCGTTGCCGCCGTGCCCGCAGACGGCCGCGCTGATCAGCCCGACGGCCACGTCGCCGCATACCGACTGCCGAATGCATTCCGGCGCTTTGGATTTCGCGGTCACCTACTGGAGCTCGCCCGAGCTGACCGGGCCCGCGGCGGTGAAGATCGTCGTGACCGACCCGTCGGGCGAGGTGGTGCAAACGATCGATGAGCTACTGGAACCGTCGAGCCCGGGCGGAGTCGGGTTGCAGGATGTCGACGGCGACGGCCGCGACGAGCTGATCATCCCGATCGCCCGGCACCCGTTCAACGGCAGCCCGAACACCCGGTTCACGGTGTGGCGCGCGCCGGGCGACCGCAACCATTTCGAACGCACCCAGATGGTCGGACAGGCCCTCTATCCCAGCGGCGACGGCTATCTGGTGACCAACGGTGGGGCGCTGGACAGCCGAGACCTGACCTTCTATCTGCCGACGGGAGCCGGCTACACGCTGGTGGTGGTGCTGACCATCGAAGCCGAGCAGGTGGACCCGGACACCCACCGGGTTATGACCGTCATCTGCCGCGCCCACCAGGAAGACGGCCTCCATGCGGTCGACATGAGCCTGCGCCAGGCCGAGGAAGCCTTCTGCGCATCACCGGCCGCCAAAGCCATCTGGCCGGACGCCGAGCGCCTTGACATCAGGCGCTGGCGCCGAGGGCAGCAATAGCCCTACGGAGCGCAGTAGGCGCGGGCGGCGGCCAGCTGCTGTCTCGCCTTGGCGAGATCGCTCGCGAGTTGTTCCGGGCTCGCCGGCCGGTAGGGGTCACTGGCGTCGATCTGCGAGGCCAGCATGTCCGACCGAAGCCGGAGGTCGAGCGCCGCCGGACTGCGTAAGCCCTGCAAGGGAGACAGGGCGTTGCGGATCTGGCCCGCCAGATAAGGGGGCGCCCCGGACGGCGAAACCAGGTTGAACACGTTCTCCAGCCGATCGGCCGCCGGCAGGATGACGGCGCAGTCCCCGTCGCCGGCGGCCGCCGTCGGCGCGGCCGTCAGGCACATCGCGGCCGCGGCAACCGCCAGCGGAACACCGAGGATTCGTCGTGAAGGTTCGAGCATTGGCCCTACCTTTATCCACAGTTGCGGTTTTATCCACAGATTGGCCGTCGGCGGGCCTGATTCGCACGTTTGTTCGATAGGTTGGCGACGTGGGTTTCATCGGCGCAGAGGAGGCACAACAGCGGATCAACGCTGCTCTGGACGCCATCGACGCCGCCCACGACGTGTTGCGGGAGACCAGCTCGGATCTGGTCGGCAACGACATTCGGGTGGACGTGGCCGAGCGGCTCGAGACCCAGCAGCGGGTCAACCGGGGGTTGATGTACCGGGCGTTCGGCGAGATCGCCGAGCCCCCCGACGGCGCCGAGTTCCTGCCGGCGGTGCGGGGCCGGTTGTGCGCGCGGCTGCGCCTCACGCCCGGGGAGCTGACGCGCCGGTTCAAACTCGCCGCGCGGATTCGGCCGCGGCGCTCGCTAACCGGGCCCCCGCTGAGCCCACAGCTGGCCGAGGTGGCGGCGGCAGTCGAAGCCGGCGCGTTGGGCGAGGACCACATCCGCGCCATCTGCCACGCCCTCGACGTGCTGCCCGCCGCCACGGCACCGGCCGACGCGGCCGAAGCCGAACGCGTCCTGGTCGAACACGCCACCAAGCTCGACTCCGGGGTGGTGACCCGGCTGGGGCGGCGCATCGCCGACTACCTCAACCCCGACGGGCATTTCACCGACGAAGACCGCGCGCGGCGCCGCTCGCTGCGGCTGGGTCCACAAGGCCCCGACGGCATGTCACGCCTGTCGGGGCTGCTCGATCCCGAGGCCCGCGCCTACTTCGAAGCCATCGAGGCCGCGGTCCGGCCCGGACGCCACCAACCCGACGCCACCCCCACCGAGGAGCGCGACACCCGCTCACCCGCCCAACGCGGCCACGACGCCCTCAAACTCGCCATGCAGACCGCCATCGGCTCCGGCCAGCTCGGCACCCACCGCGGACACCCCGTCACCGTGGTGATCACCACCACCCTGGGCGAACTCAACCAGGCCGCCCACGCCGTGGTCGATCCCGCGATCCCGATGCCACCGCCCGCGCGCACCGGCGCCGGCTCCCGGCTGCCCATGGCCGACCTGATCCGCATGGCCGCCAGAGCGATTCACTACTTGGCCGTCTTCGACGACCACACCAGCCGCCCGCTGTATCTGGGCCGGCAAAAACGCGTCGCCACCGCCGACCAACGCCTCATCTGCTACGCCCGCGACCGCGGCTGCACCCACCCCAACTGCCTCGAGCCGGGCGACCACTGCGAGGTACACCACGCCCCGGACTGGGCGGCCGGTGGGCAAACCGACGCCGACAAACTCTTCTTCGCCTGCGGCCCCCACCACGCCGCGGCCAGCCGCGGCGACCAACAGACAACCGTCACCGACACCGGGCGCCTCGCCTGGACCGACGGCACCGGCCCCCCACAGACCAACCACGCCCACCACCCCGACGAACTGCTCCACAGCGATCCCGACCCACCCGGGTCCGACGAGAGCCAAGAGTGAACCGGCGCCTCTAGCCCAGGGTGAATGGGGAGAAGCTGCCGTCCAGCACGTTCAGGTGACCGATCGTGCGCCCGGTGACCACGGCCGGGTCCACCAGCGCCAGTTCGACTGCCGCGCGCGCGAATTCGTCGGCGGGGGCGGTGTCCACGAATTCGCGGGCGTAGTAGGCCAGGCCAGGCGTGAGGATCGGTTTCGACGGCGATAGCGCGTTCACCGCGATGTTGTGGTCGGCCAGATCGTAGGCCGCGCACTGGGTGAGGTGCTCGAGCGCCGCCTTGGATCCGCCGTAACCGGGCAGGACCCCGCCGCTGCGGTCGGCGTAGGGCCCGTCACCGGGCATCCGCGACGCGACGGAGGTGATGTTGATGATCGAGCCGCCGCCCGCGTCGAACATGTCGGGACACACCAGCTGCATCAGCTCGTAGGCGGCGAACACCGCGATGTCGAAATGCCGGCGAAACGCCTGCAGCGGCGTGCTGACGAACCCCGGCCAGGCGGGCTTGCCGCCACCATCGGCGGCCTTGGGGGGCTTTGCGCGGGGCTCCGCACCGGGCACCGGTGGGCGGCCGGGCGCGGTGAAGGCCGCGTTGTTGACCAGGATCGTGATGGGCCCCAACGCCTCTCGGGCCTCGCCCACCAGCCGGGCGACGTCGTCGCGGTCGGTCAGGTCGGCGCGGATCGGCACGGCCCGGCCGCCCGCCGCCTCGACCTCGGCGACCGTGTCGCCGATGGTCCCGGGCAGGCGGTCGTCCCAGACCTGTTCGGTGCGCCCGGCGACGGCCACCGCCGCGCCCTCCCCCGCGAGGGCCAGCGCGATCGCCCGGCCCAGGCCGCGGCTGCCGCCGGTGACGATCGCGGCCCGGCCCGCCAGTCGCCCCGTCATCCCGTCACCCCGTGCACGACGATGGCGGTCGTCTGCTCCACCCAGGTATCGTCCAGCTTCTCCTCCGGGCGCAGCAACATCCGCAGCATGGTCGCTCCCCCCATCAACTCGATCAACCGGTCGGGGTCCACGTCGGGGTGCGCCTCGCCCCGGTCGATGGCCTCGCGCAGTCGCACCCGCACCGCGGTGAACACGCCGGCGAAGCGCGACATCACCCGTGCGTTGAGGGCGGGATCGGCGGTCATGTCGGCCACCAGGCCGGGCAGCGCCGCGCGCACCACCGGCGTGGTGAACACGTCCCTGGTGGCCTCGATCATCATCCGGACGTCGGCGGCGATGTCGCCGGCCGGGGCCTCCAGGGCGGTGGGCGCCGTCGGGAACGCGGCCTCGTGCACCAGCTCCGCCTTGCTCGACCACCGCCGATACAGCGCCGATTTGGTGGTCCCGGCGCGTTCGGCCACCGCGGCCAGGCTGAGGTTCGAATAGCCGATCTCCACAAGCAGTTCCGCGGTCGCCGACAGGATGGCCGAGTCGATGCGCGGATCCCGGGGCCGCCCGGCGCCCGGGGCCTTGTCAAGGTAGGACGGGTCTGCTTTCATAACGCTACCTACCGTATCGTAATTGCCTCACTGAAGTCTCTAAGAACTGAAGTCTCTAAGAATGGAGGCACCCCATGCCGAACGAACCGGTGCTGGATCAAGTCGACCGACTTCAGCGCTCCAGCCGGGACGTCACCACGCTGCCCGCGGTGATGTCGCAGTGGCTGTCGACCGTGCTACCCGGCGGCGCGAAGCCCCAGGTGACGGTGGAAAGCGGCGTCGACTCGACCGGCATGTCGTCGGAAACCATCATCCTGACCGCGCGCTGGGAGCAGGACGGCGAGCCGATCGAGCAGAAGCTGGTGGCCCGGGTGGCGCCGACCGCCGAGGACGTGCAGGTCTTCCCGACGTATCGGCTCGACCACCAATTCGAGGTGATCCGCGAGGTCGGCGAACTCACCGACGTCCCCGTCCCGCGGGTGCGCTGGCTCGAGCCCACCGGCGACGTCCTGGGCACCCCCTTTTTCGTCATGGATTACGTCGACGGCGAGGTGCCGCCGGACGTCATGCCCTACACCTTCGGCGGCAACTGGTTCGCCGACGCACCCCCCGAACGCCAGCGCGAACTGCAGGACGCCACGGTGGGCGTGCTCGCCAAGCTGCACTCAATCCCGGACGCCCAGAACGTATTTGGGTTCCTCGCCGCAGGGGACGGCGACACCGCGCTGCGCCGGCACTTCAACTGGGTCCGCGGGTGGTACGACTTCGCGGTGCCCGACATCGGCCGATCACCGTTGCTGGAGCGGAGCTTCGCATGGCTGGAGGACAACTGGCCGGAGGAGGCCGCCGCCCGCGAGCCCGTGCTGCTCTGGGGTGACGCACGGGTGGGCAACGTGTTGTACCGCGACTTCGCGCCGGTGGCGGTGCTGGACTGGGAAATGGTGACGCTGGGGCCGCGGGAGCTCGACATCGCCTGGATGATCTACGCGCACATGGTCTTTCAAGAACTCGCCGGCCTGGCGACCCTGCCGGGACTGCCCGGCGTGATGCGCGAGGACGACGTCCGCGCCACCTACCGGCAACTCACCGGTATCGACGTGGGCGACCTGCGCTGGTTTTACGCCTACTCCGGCGTGATGTGGGCATGCGTGTTCATGCGCACCGGCGCGCGCCGGGTGCACTTCGGCGAGACCGATAAACCCGAAGACGTCGAATCGCTTTTCTACCACGCTGGATTGATGAGGCGTTTGATTGGAGAGGACAACTAATGCTTGGCCCGCTCGACGAGTTCCCGGTACATCAGGTTCCCCAGCCGATCGCGTGGGCGGGTTCCTCGGACCGCAACTTCTACGACCGCTCCTACTTCAACGCCCACGACCGCACCGGCAACATCTTCGTGATCAGCGGCATCGGCTACTACCCCAACCTCGGCGTCAAGGACGCGTTCTTCCTCGTCCGGCGCGGCGACACCCAGACGGCGGTGCACCTGTCCGACGCCATCGACCAGGACCGGCTCAACCAGAACGTCAACGGTTATCGCATCGAGGTCATCGAACCGCTGCGCAAGCTGCGGCTGATCCTCGACGAAACCGAGGGCATCGCAGCCGATCTCACGTGGGAGGGCCTGTTCGACGTCGTCCAGGAGCAGCCGCATCTGATGCGGTCGGGCAACCGGGTGACGCTGGACGCCCAGCGATTCGCCCAGCTCGGCAGCTGGAGCGGACGCATCGCCGTCGACGGCGACGAGATCGCCGTCGACCCCGCGACCTGGCTCGGCAGCCGCGACCGGTCCTGGGGCATCCGGCCCATCGGCGAGCCCGAACCGGCGGGCCGGCCCGCCGACCCGCCGTTCGAGGGCATGTGGTGGCTCTACGTGCCGATGGCGTTCGACGAGTTCGCGATCGTGCTGATCATCCAGGAGGAGCCCAACGGCTTCCGCTCGCTCAACGACTGCACGCGGGTGTGGCGCGACGGCCGCGTCGAACAGCTCGGCTGGCCCCGCGTCAAGATCCACTACCGCTCCGGCACCCGCATCCCGACCGGCGCGACCATCGACGCGACCGCCCCCGACGGCACCCCGGTCCACTTCGACGTCGAGTCCAAGTTGCCCGTCCCCATCCACGTCGGCGGCGGCTACGGCGGCGACTCGGACTGGCTGCACGGCATGTGGAAGGGCGAAAAGTTCGTCGAGCGACTGACTTACGACATGACCGACCCGGCCATCATCGGGCGGTCCGGCTTCGGCGTGATCGACCACGTCGGCCGCGCGGTGTGCCGCGACGGTGACGGCGATCCGGTGGAGGGCTGGGGGCTCTACGAGCACGGCGCGCTGGGCCGCCACGACCCGTCGGGCTTCTCCGACTGGTTAACCGTCGCGCCCTAAGCGTCAGCGCAACTCGTCGACGATCTCGGCCAGCGTCTCCACGCCGATCGGTGCCGGCTGGTACAGGCACACGGTGTCGGAAACGCCGGCCACGCGATCCCGGATATGGGCCGCGATCTCCTTCGGCGTCCCGCAGGCGGCGATGGTGTGCAGTATCTCGTCGTCGACGAGCCCGCCCATCTCCTCCCAGCGGCCCTGCTTGGACATCGCGTTGAGTTCGGGCTGCAGGTCCTCCCAGCCGTGCGCGGCCAGCACCGGCCGGTACGCCGGGGTCGACCCGTAGAAGGCCAGCAGCCGCCGGGTGCCCGCGTGATCGGGACCCCCGTCTGAGCCCGAAGAGACGATGATCTCGGGAATGACGGCGAACTCCGCGGGCCGCCGGCCGGCCGCGCGCAGGCCGTCGCGCACCGCGGGCATCGTGTGCTCGTGCAGAAAACGCTTGGAGCCGAACGGCATCACCAGCAGGCCGTCGGCGTGCTCGGCGGTGGCGCGGGTCAGCCGCGGACCCAGCGCGCCGACATAGATCGGCGGCGGACCGAAGGGATTGGGGCCGGGGCTGAACGTCGGCGTCATCAGGGTGTGCCGGTAGTAGTCGCCGCGAAAGTCCAAGCGGCCGCCGGTGTTCCAGGCCTCGAAGATCGCGCGCAGGGCCGCGATCAACTCGGTCATGCGGGCCACCGGGTGCTCGAACTGCGCGCCGAATCGCTTCTCGATCTGCGGACGAACCTGGGTGCCCAGGCCGAGAAAGAACCGCCCCCCGCTCAGCAGCTGGTGATCGTTGGCCTGGTGCGCCAGGTGGATCGGATTGCGCGGAAACGCGATGGCCACATTGGTCATCAGGTCCAGGCCGCCCACCGTGGCCGCCAGCGTCAGCGGGGCGAACACGTCGTGCTGCCCCTCGAAGGTGGCGACACCGCTGGCCCCGGCGTCGCGCAGCGCCCGCGCGCGTTCGGCCGCGTCCGTGGGCCCGTACAACGCCGTAAAGACCTTCATCTGCCCACCTTGAGCGCGTACTTAGACCAGCAATGGAAATTTATCCTACGAAATCGTCAAAATGCTGTTGACTAGACGGCGTGACAAAGCCGCCGCCGGTCGTCGACGTCGTCGTGGTCGGTGCCGGATTTGCCGGGCTGTCCGCGGCGCGCGAGCTGACGCGGCAGGGGCATGATGTTCTGGTCTTCGAGGGCCGGGACCGGGTGGGCGGCCGCTCGTTCACCGGCAGCGTCGCCGGGCTGCCCGCCGACCTGGGCGGCACCTTCGTCGGCCCGACCCAAACCGCCGTCCTAGCGCTGGCGGCCGAGCTCGAGGTGCCGACCACTCCCACCCACCACGACGGCAAGAACGTGATCCACTGGCGCGGCTGGGCCCGCCCCTACCGCGGCACCATCCCGCGCGTGTCGCTGACGGGACTGCTCGACATCGGCCGGCTGCGTTGGCAATTCGAGCGGATCGCCCGCAGCGTCCCGGTGGCGGCGCCCTGGGACGCCCGCCGGGCGCGCGAGCTGGACGGCATGTCGCTGGGCGGGTGGTTGCGCTCGGTGCGCGCGTCGGCGTCCTCGCACGACCTGATGGCCATCGTGGCCCGGGTGACGTGGGGGTGCGAACCGGACGAGGTGTCGATGCTGCACGCCGCGCGCTACGTGCACGCGGCCGGCGGCCTGGACCCGCTGCTCGACGTCGAAAACGGCGCCCAGCAGGACCGTTTCCCCGGCGGCACCCAGCAGATCGCCGAGGCCGCGGCCGCCGAGCTCGGCGCGCGCGTGGTGCTGGGCGCGCCGGTGCGGCGCATCGAGCGGCACGGCGCGGGGGTCACCGTCACGACCGACGCCGGCTCGGCCGAGGCCGGGTTCGTCATCGTCGCGATCCCGCCGGCCCACCGCGCGTCGATCGAGTTCGCTCCCCCGCTGCCCGCGGAATACGAGCAACTCGCCCGGCACTGGCCGCAGGGCCGACTCAGCAAGGCGTACGCGGCCTACGAGACGCCGTTCTGGCGGTCCGACGGGTTTTCCGGGCAGGCGCTGTCCGACACGGGCCCGGTGTTCATCACCTTCGACGTCAGCCCGCACCCCGACGGCCCGGGCATCCTGATGGGATTCGTCGACGCCCGCGCCTTCGACTCGCTGTCCAGCGAGCAGCGCCGCGAACACACGCTGCGTTGCTTCGCGTCGCTGTTCGGCGACGACGCGCTCAAACCCCTCGACTACGTCGACCAGCGTTGGGGCGCAGAGGATTTCGCTCCCGGTGGCCCCACTGCGGCGGTACCGCCGGGCTCGTGGACACGGTTCGGCCCGTTGTTGCGTGCGCCGGTCGGGCCGATTCACTGGGCCGGCACGGAGACGGCGGACGAGTGGACCGGGTTTCTCGACGGCGCCGTGCGGTCCGGGCAGCGGGCGGCCGCCGAGATCGCCGCCCTGCTATGAGCTGATCCGCTGCACCCGCGCGTCGTGGGTCATCCGGCCCACCGATTCCACCAGGGCCCGCAGGTGGCGGTTTACCTCGCGCGGCTGTTCCAGCATCGAGCAGTGGCCGCCGGGCAGCTCGACCAGGCCGACGACGTTGGGCGCGGTGTGCGCGATCCTGCGGGATTGGCCGATCGGTGTGAGGCGGTCGCGCTCGCTGCCGATCACCAAGGTCGGCACCGTCAGCCCGTCCAATTCGAGATGCCGCGACCCCAGCGCGTCGACGAGCATCTTGGCGCAGCCGCCGCGCCCGGCCGGCGAGGTCTGCGCGAACAGCTCGTAGACGACCCGCGCCGCGCCCGGGTCGGCGTCCTTGGCGACCGCCAGCATCGCGACCACATAGCGGCTCGGGATCCGCGCCGCGGCCGGCACGGGAAACCCGCCGAACGCGGTGATCAGACCCCGGGCCGCCAGGACCCGCGCTCCCGATAACCCAGAGAGCTCGCGCGGCACCGACAGCAGCTTCACCTCTCGCACCAGGTCCCCGGTGGTGGTGTTGATCAGCGCGACGGCGTCGGCGCGCCGGCGGACCTTGTCGCGGTAGTGCGCCGACCACGCGGCGATGGCGATGCCGCCCATCGAATGCCCGGCCAGCACCGCGCGCTCGCGCGGCGCCAACGTTGCCTCGAGCACCGAATCCAGGTCTGCCGCAAGGTGTTCGAGGCTGTAGCCGCCGCGCCGGGGCACGCCGCTACGCCCGTGGCCGCGATGATCGAACGCGATGACCCGGTAGTCGGTGGCCAGGTCCGAGATCTGGTGGGCCCAGGCGCGGATCGCGCAGGTGATCCCGTGTGTGAACACAATCGGATAGCCGTCGGGCGGGCCGAACACCTCGGCGTGCAGCGCGGTCCCGTCGGCCGCTCGCACGGTCAGGGTGCGGCTTGGTGGCAGCTCGGCACTCATCGCCGTTCCCCCTTCGAACACGGCCCCATCGCCAGTTCCGGACGTAGGCGAAGTGTAGCCCCGCCTCAACGAGGAACGGGTGAAAACGGCCCATTACACGCGGCGATTTCGGGCACGATCGTGCAACAACTTGTGAGACGCTGACTGCCGTGTACCCGATGTCCCGTCGGGAGTTCTTCGCGGCCACGACCACCCTCGTGGGCGGCGGGCTGGCGGCCGGCTGCGCCTCGGGCCCGCCGCCCGCGCCGGACACCAAGGCGGTGCTCGTCGTGGGCGCCGGCATGGCCGGCCTGTCCGCCGCCCGCAGCCTGGCCGACGCGGGATGGCCCGTGCGCGTCATCGAGGCCCGCGACCGCATTGGCGGGAGGGTGTACACCGACCGGGGCTGGGGCGCGCCGCTGGAGATGGGCGCGTCGTGGATCCATGGCACGACCGACAACCCGCTGATGGAGCTGGCGCAACGGGCACGCGCGCAGCTCGCCACGACCGACTACTACGGGTGGGCGAAGCTGGCCGTCGATCCGCGGCTCCCGCCGCTCGCCTACGACCCCCACACGTGGCGCACCTTCGTGAAACGGGCGCGCGGCCGCGTCGACGACGGGAGCCTCGGTGCCGCCGTCGACGCCGCGGCGACCCGCGCCGAACTCGCCGATTCCGAGCGCGCCCAATTGGCCTTCTACCTCACCTCCGAGATCGAGAACGAGTACGCCGCCGGCGTGGATCAACTGTCCGCCAAGACCTTTGACCGCGGCGAGTACGCCGATGGCGACCAGGACGTGATCACCAACGGCTACGACGCCCTGCCCCGGCTGCTCGCCGAGGGTCTGCCGATCCAGCTCAAGACGCCGGTCACCGCGATCGCGCGCCGCGACAGCTCCGTCGTGGTGCGGGCCGGCGACCGATCGTTCGAGGGTCCCGCCGCGATCGTCACCGTTCCCGTGGGGGTGCTCAAATCCGGCGCGATCGCCTTCGACCCGCCACTCCCGGACGAACATCGAAAAGCCGTGCAGGCGCTGGGCTTCGGCGTGCTGTCCAAGAGCTACTTTCGCTTCCCCCGGCGCACGTGGGACGTGGAGAACGCCTTCTACCAGTACATCGGCAGCCAGCCGGGCGCGCGGTCACAACTCTGGTCACAATGGTTCACGTTGCCGAGCGAGGCGGGCCCAATCGTGTTGGCGTTCAACGCCGGTGAGCGTGGCCGGTGGGCGGAGTCGGCCGCGCCGGGCGACCTGATCGCGAGCGCGCTGCCCATCGCGCGCCAGCTGTTCGGCGGCGCCGGCGCCGTCGACGTGCGAACGTCGAACTGGACGGTGGACCCCTACGCGCTCGGTTCGTACTCGTTTCACGCGCCCGGTTCCGGCCTGGCCGACCGGCGCCGGCTGGCCGAGCCGATCGGCGACCGGCTCTACCTGGCGGGTGAGGCCGTCGGCGTCAACAATCCGGCCACCGTCACCGGCGCCATGGCCAGTGGCCGATACGCCGCGGGCCAAGTCATGCACCGGCTGAGCGGGTGAAACGCCGCTACCTCGCCTGTTTGAGCGTGGCGTGGGGGCTCTGGCCATAGGTCTGCCGATACAGCACCGCGAACCGGCCGGTGTGCGCGAAGCCCCAACGCTGGGCGACTTCGGTGACGGTGGTGCCGGCACGCTCACCGGCGAGCAGATCCTGGTGCGCGCGATGCAGCCGGACGCGACGCATGTACTCGGTGGGAGTGGTGTCGAGATGACGCCGGAACAGGTATTGGACCGCCCTGGGTGTCAGGTGCACGGCCGCGGCGATGTCGTTGATGCTCACGTCGCCGGCGGCGTGCCGGTGGATGAAGGCCAACACTTCCTTCAGCGTTGCGGGCAGCGACGGGTCACCCGCCGGGTCCTGCTCGGTCACGTCGGAGGGGTAGCACTCGAGCAGCGCGCCGGCCAGCAGCGGTGCCATCGCCGCCACGATCATCGGCTGCTGGGCGGTGTCCGGCGCGGCCAGCGCGGCGGTCACGTATTCGAGTGCCCGATGCCACGCGCGCACGGCGGCCCGCGACCGTGGGCGCCAGTTGAGGAACCGGATGCGTTGCGACAGCGGCGCGTTCCAGTCCATGGTGATCTTGTGCAACGCGTCGGGCGCGATGGTCACCACATCGAAACGCGCGCCGTTCACCTGCATCGCACACGACATGCCGTGGGCGACCAGGACGGGGCAGTCGACGTTCGGGAACAGTCCACCCGTCACGGTCAACGATCCGGCCCGGGGCTGAATCACAAGAACGGTATCGGCGGGCGGGATTTCGAAGGTGGCCGGCCCGTGAATCAGCACTTCGTCGATCGTCAGCGAATCCGCCCCGCAACGCCGATGGGTGACGGCCGATCGGGTCGTGAGGCCGCCGACGCGCCAGCCCGGCCTGTACGCGCCGGCAAAGTAACGGCGCATCGCGTCGGGCTGGGCGGTGCGGAATTGCTGGTACGGGATCGCCGCCGCACTCTGGGGCGGCGCCGGGTCGCGCGCGACGGCGAGCCGCAGGTCGACCTGGATCTCGTCGGGTTCGCCCGCTATACCGACGGCGCCGGGCGCCGCGCCGTCGACGGTGGTCGTCACGGTCCGGCGGCCGATCGCCTCACCGACGCCCCCTGGCCCGCGAGTGCGACGGGAGCCGAAGTTTGCGTGACAAGTTGTCGATAGATGTTGAGCGCGTCGAGCCCGATCCTGTCCCAGGAGAAGCGGGATACCGCGCGGCTTCTTCCCGCCGCGCCCATGCTGTCGCACTGAAAGCTTTGGGCCAGAAGGCTTCTCAACGCCGCGGCCACCGCGGCGGGGCTGCGTCGCGACACCACCAGACCCGTGACGCCGTCCACCACCGCGTCGGTCAGGACACCGACCGGCAGCGCGACGACGGCCACCCCGCTGGCCATGGCCTGCAGTACCGGCGTCGCCCGCGGTGGCACTCGGGGTGTGCACGCAACCACGTCGGCGGATCGCAGCAGCGCTGGCATTTCATCGTCGCCGACCGTGCCCGCGAAGCGGACCCGGTCGGCGACGCCCGATTCGGCGGCGAAACGTTGCAGCTGGGCCCGCGCCCGGTCGTGGCCGGGCTCGCTCGCGGCGGTCTCGGCGATGACGAGCTCCGCGCCGACCACCTTGGGCAGTGCCCGAATGGCGACGTCGAACCCGTTGCTCGACAACGGATTCGGCGCCACAGAAACAATGCGGCGACTGGCATGGCGGGCGGCCGCGGGGCCGACCGGGCCGTATCGCTCGACGTCGACGCCGCCGCACAGGATGGAGACTCGAGCCCGTCCGTGCCGCAACCGGGCCAGCACGTCGGCGTCGGCGCTGCATTCACCCGTCGCCCACGCCGCACCGCGCGCCAGCAACGGCTCGATGCGTTCTCGTTCACGCCAATGGTGCGGGGTGGCGGCACCGCTGGTGCGTGACGTCACCGCCAAGCCCCGGAAGCTCTGCACCGTGGGTATCCGCAGCCGTCGTACGGCCAGCTGGGCGGCCAATCCGCCCAGCCAGCCGTACGCGTGCACAACCTCCGGGCGGTCCGCGGTCCACAGGCGCTCGAGCGCGGCCGCCCATTCTCCGACATACGGCAGCACTTCGCGGGCGGGGGCCGCGCCGAGGCCGAGGACGCCGCGCTGGCCTCTGACATAGGGCGTCGCCTGATGCCCCCGGGCCTCAAGAGCGGCGCAAAGTTGCTGAGGGTCATCGCCGACGATGTCGTCACCCGTGACGATTGCGATCTTCACCAAGGCGGCTCCCCTGGAAATCGGGCTACATCGGCCAAAGAGTCCTACCCGGAACGACAGAAACGAAACGCCACCTTCGCCCCCTTCGTCCGGTGTCCCATGTTGCGCACAGCGGATCGCCCGCGGGTGAACACCAGGGGCATGACGTCCGACGAGCAGCGTCCCTGCGGGCGGAATTTTCCGCCGCCGTCGTCGTGCAGCAGCACCTCGGCGGCCTGAGCAGCGTGCTGCCGACGATCCAGGACGTCGTACTCCTCGAAGGAAACAGATCCGGTTTGATCCATCCGGTGCCGGACGCGCCGCATCAGAGACGAGCGCTTATAGCCGGTGAAATCGAACCCCCGCGCGCCGCGCATATAGCGCAGCAAGGCCTCGAGAGGCCTCGTCGGTCGTGCTGTCCATCAATGTCGCATTCACAAGAGCATCGCTGAAGGACCTTGAACATTACTCGGAGCGATGGAAGAGATTCTCGCGCCCGACCATCGCCCACACCGTCTTCCCCGACGAGGTCGGGGTGGTGCCCCACGCCCGGCACAGTGCGGACACGATGGCGAGGCCGGACACGATTTCGGCACCGCGATCGGGGTCTTCGTGCCGACCCGGCAAGCGGTCGCTGCGATCCTCCACGGCGACGGTGACGGTATTCCGATAGCTTTCGACAATCAGCACCGGCGCGCTATCCGTGTGATCGAGGACGTTTTCGACGAAGACGGTCGCCACGGTCGACGCGACCGGAATCAGCTCACGCGCGTCCCAACGGGTGAGCCACTCGTTGACCATCGTGCGGGCCATACCGACGCCCATCCTCGTGGCGGGAAGTTTGGCGCGCGACCGGCGCCGGACGCACAACGACTGGCAGCGAACGGCGTCCAGCGCTTCCCGCCGGCTGGGATGCACCGGAACGTACCGGGTCACGCCGACGCCGGCGATCGCCCGGCGCACCTGAGGCCGCGTGCACACCAGCAGAATCGGCACGTCCGGCCAGACGCTGACGTGCCACCGGGCGCTGGTTAACACCGTCCAGGCCGAGGAGGACGGGACGGATAGCCCGTCGACATCGACGATGACCGCGGGCGGCTCGTCGAGCGCGGCCTTGATCACGGTGTCACGCACGGTCCGGTACGTGGAGCTGTCCAGCACCCCATCCATCACCAGGATCGGCACTTCGTGCTCGGGTGCCGCGTCGACACGGATCGTCGACCGCGGCTCAGCCACCGGAATCACCGCGATGAGGAGCGTGGGCCGCCCGCCGTTCGCCAAGCACGCCCAGCGCCCGTTCGCTTTCGTCGGCCAGGGCGCCGCAGTGCCGGGAAAGCGGGCCCGGGCCGGCTTTTTCGGCCAATCGCCGGGCCAGTTTGGCCTTCTCCCGCAGACTGCGCAGCGCGACCCAGAGCGCACCCTCGAGTTCCTGGTCGGGCGCGGCCAGCAGGGCGTCGGCCAGCCAGGCGTGACCGACGTGGCAGCGGAAGTGGCCCTCGCTGATCGAGATCAGCGCGCCGTTGCAGTCCGGGCAGGTGTAACCCGATGGGGCACCCAGGTCCTGCGGGTACGGCAAATCGGCCGACAGGCCGGCGGCCAGGCGCGAAAGGGCTTCGATTCCCCCGGACGAGGCGCCGACCGCGACCACTCCGTGCAACTCGTCGCCACCACTGGTCGCGTCAATCACCACCCTCGACTACCCCCCACCACGGTACGTAACCGCGCAGGCGGTTGGTAGATGCTTCGTCGCACCGGTTTACGACGGAGGAGCGGTGGTAATCGAACGCCATGGGAACCGACCACGCATCAGATCCGAAGCAGCGCGCACTCGATCCGTCGCGAGTCCGCCGCGACACCGGCTACCTGACCACCCAGCAGGGCGTCCGAGTCGACCACACCGACGACTCCCTGACCGCCGGCGAGCGGGGACCCACGCTGCTGGAGGACTTTCACGCCCGAGAAAAGATCACCCACTTCGACCACGAGCGAATTCCGGAGCGCGTCGTTCACGCGCGCGGCGCCGGCGCGTACGGGTTTTTCGAACCGTATGACGACTGGCTGGCCGAATACACCGCGGCGAAATTCCTGACCACGCCGGGCGCCCGGACCCCGGTGTTCGTGCGGTTCTCCACGGTGGCGGGATCGCGCGGCTCGGCCGACACCGTGCGCGACGTGCGCGGCTTTGCCACGAAGTTCTACACCGAGCAGGGCAATTACGACTTGGTGGGCAACAACTTTCCGGTCTTCTTCATCCAGGACGGCATCAAGTTCCCCGACTTCGTCCACGCGGTGAAACCCGAGCCGCACAACGAGATTCCGCAGGCGGCGTCCGCGCACGACACGCTGTGGGACTTCGTCTCGCTGCAGCCCGAGACGCTGCACACCATCATGTGGCTGATGTCGGATCGCGCGCTGCCGCGCAGCTACCGCATGATGCAGGGGTTCGGGGTGCACACCTTCCGGCTGGTAAACGCCGGCGGTGAGGGAACTTTCGTGAAGTTCCACTGGAAGCCCCGCCTCGGTGTGCACTCACTGATCTGGGACGAATGCCAGAAGATCGCCGGCAAGGACCCCGATTACAACCGCCGCGATCTGTGGGAGGCCATCGAGGCGGGCCAATACCCCGAGTGGGAACTCGGGGTGCAGCTCATCGCCGAGGCCGACGAGTTCAACTTCGATTTCGATCTCCTCGACGCCACGAAACTGATTCCCGAGGAACGGGTTCCGGTCCGGCCCGTGGGCAAGATGGTGCTCAACCGCAACCCCGACAACTTCTTCGCCGAAACGGAGCAGGTGGCATTTCACACGGCCAACGTGGTGCCGGGGATCGACTTCACCAACGACCCGCTGCTGCAGTTCCGCAACTTCTCCTACCTCGACACCCAGCTGATCCGCCTGGGCGGCCCCAACTTTGCGCAGCTGCCGGTCAACCGGCCGGTGGCCGACGTCCGCAACAACCAGCAGGACGGCTACTCCCAGCACGCCATCCCGCAGGGGCGGTCCAGCTACTACAAGAACACCCTCGGCAGCGGATGCCCCGCGCTGGCGAATGACGGCGTGTTCCGCCACTACACCCAGCACATCGACGGCGCCGCGATGCGTAAGCGCGCCAAGTCCTTCGAGAATCACTACAGCCAGGCGCGGATGTTCTGGAAGAGCATGTCGGCGGTCGAGGCCGAACACATCGTCGCCGCGTTCACCTTCGAACTGGGCAAGGTGGAAGTGCCCGACATCCGTTCGGCCGTGGTCGCCCAACTGGGTCGCGTCGACCACGGGCTGGCCACCCGGGTGGCGGCGAAGCTGGGGCTGCCCGCGCCGCCCGACGAGGCGGTCGACGGCGAGGTGGCCTCGTCACCGGCGCTGTCCCAGATCGGCGCTTCCAATGCCGGGGACACCATCGAGTCGCGCAAGATCGCCGTGCTGGCCGCCGACGGCGTGGATGTCGTTGGAACGCAACGCTTCAAGGAGCTGATGGCCCAGCGCGGCGCGATGGTCGAGGTCCTGGCCCCCGTCGCCGGCGGCACCCTGCGCGGCGGGTCCGGTGGGGAACTCCCCGTCGACCGGGCGTTCACGACGATGGCGTCGGTCCTCTACGACGCGGTGGTGGTGGCGTGCGGGCCGGATTCGGTGGCCACGCTGTCGGGCGACGGCTACGCCGTGCACTTCGTGGTCGAGGCCTACAAGCACCTGAAACCGATCGGCGCGTACGGCGCGGGCATCCGCCTGCTGCGCGCCGCGAACATCGACGCGCGGCTGGCCTCCGACAGCGACGCGGCCACCGACGTAATCACCGACCGCTCCGTCGTGACCACGACCGCGGCCGCCGACGACTTCCCCGACCAATTCGCCGAGGAATTCGCCGCAGCGCTGGCCCGCCACCGCTGCTGGGAGCGCCAGACCGACCCGGTGCCGGCATAACCGAGACAGGAGGATGAGCGATGCCACGGTCGTCGATCAAGAACGAGAAGATGTATCAGGAGCTGCGCAAAAAGGGCGATTCCAAAGAAAAAGCCGCACGGATCTCCAATGCGGCCGCGAGCCGGGGCAAGTCGTCGGTCGCCCGCAAGGGCGGCAAGTCCGGGTCCTATGCCGACTGGACGGTTCCGCAGTTGCGGAAGAAGGCCAAAGAGCTTGGCATGTCGGGCTATTCGAGCCTGACCAAGGACAAGCTGGTCGCCAAGCTGCGCAACCACTAACGGGCGGCGCGTGGGCCTTCGGACATTGCGTGTGAATTGTGGGCCTTGCGTGTGAACCCTGGGCGGAAAACTCGCCGGAATCCCGCCCGGAGCGCCCACCGAAAACCGCCACACTCAAAGCGACTAGCTGGTGAGCCCGAGCCGGTCGGCCAGCACCAGAAACGCTGCCGCGTAATCGTTGTCGGTGGCCCGCTCCCTGATGCGGTCCCAGTCCAGCCGTTCGCGGACCGCCCGCACCGGCGGCAGCAGCTTGGCGAAGTCGCAGTGATGTTCGTTCAGCGAGCGCAGCTTCTGGATGACGACCATGGTCGGCGGCAGCACCGGCATCGCGATAGCCAACACGTCGCGCTGTTCGGCGCAGTCCAGCGTGGCCGGCTCCACCCGCTCGCCGTTGATTCGGTGCAGGACGTCGACGACGGTATCGCCCGTGCGCGCCTTGAACAGCCAGTCCTCCGGGGGGTGTTCGACGGTGAATCCGGCGCCGGCGAGGGTGGCCTCGGCGCTCGCCACGTCGGTCTCGGCCACGACCAGATCGACGTCGTGGCTGGGTTCGGGCGCACCGAAGGCCCACAACGCATACGTGCCCGCCAACGCGAAGCGCGGCCCGTTCTCCTTGAGCGCTGACGCCGCGCCGCGCAACGCCTCCCGCAGTTGGCTGCAGGACACATCCGCGGGGGTCGGGGTGTGCGTCATCGTGCATAGGTGATACCCCGCCCGTCGGCCGGGCAACCTGTCCGGAATTCGCGTGACATCGTTCGTCCCCCGTTTAAGCGGCCGTCACACTGGCAAGTCTTGTGTTATGTCAGCCCCAGTGTTCCGCGGTAGTTCGGCGGCGGGGGCTTGCGCGTGACGGCGGGGTTGGTGAAGCACTGGCTGGAGACGGGACGGCTCGAGCTGCCGTTGCCCGCCTCCGGGCGAACCGCCGAACGGTGGCAACGCCTGGCCCGGCTGGCCGAGGAGGACATCGTGGCGGCGCGGATCGCCGAGGCGCACGCCGACGCCGTCGCGATCCTGCACGAGCTGGGCGGCAAGCCACCCGATTCCGATCAGCTGTGGGGCGTGTGGGCGGCCGAGTCGTCCGACGACGCGCTGATCGCCACCAGGATCCGCGGCGGCGCGATCATCCTCAACGGGACCAAGGTGTGGTGCTCGGGCGCCGGGTTCTGCACCCACGCGCTGGTGACCGCCCGGCTCGACGACGGACGATGCGGGCTGTTCGCGGTGCCGGTCACCGAACCCGCCGTCAAGGCGCTGCCGACCACCTGGTGGAACGTCGGGATGGCCGGCAGCGACACCCGGGCGGTGCAGTTCACCAACGCGCACGCCGTCGCCGTGGGTGACCCCGACGACTATCTGACGCGGTCCGGGCTATGGCACGGCGCCATCGGCGTCGCCGCATGCTGGCTCGGCGGGGCGCGCCGGGTTGCCGAGCCGTTATACCGCTGCGCCACAAGCGAATCGGCGGACGCCTACTCACTGGCGCACCTCGGGGCCGTGGACGCCGCGCTGGCCGCCGGCGACGCCATCCTGACCACGGCGGCGGCGCACATCGACTCCGATCCGTTCGACCGGTCCAACACCGCACAGCTGCTGGCCCGGCGCGCCCGCACGGTGGTGGAACACGCCGTCGACGAGGCCATCACACGCACCGGCCGCGCACTGGGGCCGGGGCCGCTGTGTCAGGACGGGCGGCACGCCCAGCGCGTCGCCGACCTGACCATCTACATCCGGCAGAGCCACGCCGAGCGGGACCTGGCCGAGCTCGGGCGCCTCGCCGGGCGACGATCATGAAAACCGGGCCATGAAAACCCTGCGGGCAAGCAATTGCGCCAAATTCGAGGCCAAGCCGCTGACCCGCGGCGGCACCCCGGTGCCGATGTGGCTGGCCGCCCTCGATTCCGAGCCGCTGCCCGCGCTGGACCTGAGCGCGTGTCCCGGGTTGGTCGTCGTCGCGGCCCACCCCGACGACGAGACGCTGGGACTCGGCGCGGCCTGCGCCCAACTGGTCGCCTCGGGCGTCGACGTGCAGGTGGTCTCGGTCACCGACGGCGGCGCGACCCGGCCGGGCGCGACGGCGCGCGAGCGCACGCGCTGGGAGATCACCCGCAGGTATGAACTTTGCCGGGCGGCAAGCATTTTGGGGATCCCGAAGCCGGTATCGCTGGGGCTGCCCGACGGGCGGCTGGGCGAGCGCGAGGGCGAAGTCGCCGACCTCCTCGCGGGCATCCTCGACGCCGCCGCGCCCGGGACGTGGTGCGCCGCCACCTGGCGCGGCGACGGGCACCCCGACCACGAAGCCGTGGGGCGCGCGGCCATCGAGGCGTGCCGGCGCACGGGCGCCGCGTTGCTGGAATATCCGGTGTGGATGTGGCACTGGGCCAGCCCGGCCGACCCCACGGTGCCCTGGCACCGCGCCCAGTCGGTGCGCGTGCCCGGTCGCGCGCTTGCCCGTAAACGCCTCGCCGCCCACTGTTTTCGCAGCCAGCTCGAGCCGGCCGCGGCCGGGGCGGCGCCGGCCGTCCCGCCGTTCGTGCTGCAACGGCTGCTCGCGGTGGGCGAGGTGGTGTTCCGGTAACGGCGGCCAGCCGCGATTGGTGAGCGCACTCCGGGAGTGGGTATCGAAAAGGGTATGCGCGTAGCGACCTTCAACATCCTGCACGGCCGCACCGTCGGAAACGGGGTGGATCCAGCGCGGCTGCGGGACTGCGTGCGCCGCCTGGATCCCGACATCCTCGGGTTGCAGGAGGTGGACTGCGAACAACCGCGATCCGACCGCGCCGACCTCACCGCGGTCGCGGCCGAAGCCATGGGGGCCGTGGAGCACCGGTTCGTGGCCGCGATCTCCGGCACGCCCGGCGCGACCTGGATGGCGGCCACCGGCCGCGAACAACCCGGCACGGCGGCCTACGGGATCGCGCTGCTGTCCCGCTTCCCGGTGGCCAGTTGGCAGGTGGTGCGGCTGCCGCGGATTCCCATGCGGTTTCCCATGTATCTGCCCGGACCGAACCGGGTGATGGTCGTCGACGAGGAGCCGCGCGCGGCGGTGATCGCGCAGCTGCACACGCCGTGGGGCGGGCTCACGGTGGCCAACACGCATCTGTCCTTCGTGCCCGGCTGGAATCGCCGCCAGCTGCGCCGGCTGGTCAGCGACCTGCACGGCTTTCCGGGCCCGCGGCTGCTCACCGGCGACCTCAACATGACGCCCCAGGCGGTGCGCCGCTGGTCCGGCATGCGGCCCCTGGCGGTGGCCGCAACCTTTCCCGCGCAAACCCCCAACCGCCAGCTCGACCACATCCTGACCGACGACCCCGGCCTGCGCGGCGGCGCCGTGCGCGCCGACGTGATGCCGATCTCCGATCACCGGCCGCTGGTGGTCGACCTGGAACACGCGTAACGCGGCGAGGCTTACCCGCCGGCCCATCCCATCCTGTCGAGCCGCCGGTGGACCCGATCGATGTCGTCGGGTGAGGGCAGCTCGTCGGTGACCCCGAGGATCTCCACCCCGACGTCGGCGTCGGCGATCGACCGGCGCTCGCGCCCAGCGAGGGTGGTCGCGATCGTAATGACCTCGTCGTCACACATTCGGCGCGGCAACAGCGCCAGCACCGGCGCGTAGCCGAAGCGCGGCGCGCCGCTCGGGTAACCGGCGCGCAGAAACGCGATGATGCTCGACACCGTGTCGCGCAAGACCATCTCTCACCTCCCGCCGGTTCTTGCCAGGAATAACCCGGCGTGCCGGTTTGAAACAACACGGGCCCGGTCCGACTGCCGGACCGGGCCCCAGTGGAATCGGCCTACTGGTTTTCCTTCTGGCGCTCTTCGGCGGCCTTCGCGCCGGCGCGCGCCGATTCGGCTTCGGCTTCCTTCTTGCCCGCGTCGCGTTGGGCGTCGGCCTTGTCCTGCTGCGCCTGGCCCTCTTCGACCAGGTCGTCACGACCGGTGACGGTCCCGCCGACCTCCTTGACCTTGCCCTTGACCCCTTCAACGGTGCCCCGCACGGCCTCTTGCGGTCCGCTCTTGTGATCGCCCATGGCTCGAACGGCACTCCCCCGGCGCGGCTGAGGGCGCGCGATCTCTCCCCCACCAGTCGTTAGTCCTGGCCGCGAAACGAACACTTCGCCCCACGCCGGGTCACGGTTGCGTCACGATCGGCGTCACGATTGCTTAAGAACCGGCTGCGTTCTCTAAGAATTCTCAACATTGCCGCGCAAATTTGTTTGCTCGCATAGCGAAATTGGGGCTGGTGAGGCGAACGAGCCCTGGGTGGTTCGTGGTGCCTCATTTCCGGCGAACCCCACCATTTTTAGCTTCCGCTACTTTGGTTTTCGAGGATCGGGAGCCTCTCTGAAAGAAATCAATTGATCAATTTCGAAGGACAACACTGATCATGAAAAACAGCAGTATCGTCGCGCGCCGGAAAGTTGCCGGCATCAGCGCCGGCTTCCTGCTCGGGGGATTGACCGTGGGCGTCATCGGCGCCGCGTCGGCGGCCGCAGCACCCGACTGCAGCCCCGCCGGCGTGAACGCCACCGTGTCGTCGGCGCAGGGCGCGGCGCAGCAGTACCTGGCCGCTCACCCGGACGCCAACCAGGTGGTCACGGCCGCCTACGGCCAGCCGCGCCCGGAAGCCGCGTCGAACCTGCGCGGCTACTTCACCGCGCACCCGCAGCAGTACTACGACCTGCGTGGCATCCTGGCACCGATCGGCGACACGGAACGGCAGTGCAACGTCACGGCCCTGCCGCCGTTCCTGGAGTCGGCCTACCAGGAGTTCATGGCCGGCTGATCCCGCCCAGAGACGACCCGCCACAACGCCGTGGCGGGTCGTTTCGCGTGTCCGGCCGGCGGGTACTGAGCGGGTAATTGTGCAGTCAGCCAATGCGACTGGAGGCAACGATGCGGCTGCGTCGCAGCGATCCGGGCAAGCCGGGGATCGCACGCAAGCGCCGGGGCAAGGGCTTCGCGTACTACGACCCCGAGGGCAACCTGCTGTCCGATCCGGACACCGCGGCGCGCATCAAGGACCTCGTCATCCCGCCCGCCTGGAAGAAGGTGTGGATTTCGCCCGATCCGAAGGGCCACATCCAGGCCGTCGGCACCGACGCGGCCGGGCGGCGCCAGTACCTCTATCACACCGCCTGGCAGCAGGAGCGCGCCGAGGAAAAGTTCGACCGCGTGCTGGAGCTGTCGGTGCAGCTGCCGATGTGGCGGGCGCGCATCGCGAAAGACCTGGCGCGGCGCGGCTTGACGCGCGAGCGCGTGCTGGCGGTCGCGCTGCGCCTGCTCGACCGCGGCTACTTTCGCGCCGGCGGTGAGCAGTACGCCGAGGAGCACGAGTCCTACGGACTGGCCACCCTGTTGTGCAGCCACGTGACGGTGCGCCGCGACGCGGTCGAATTCGACTTTCCGGCCAAGAGCGGGGTGCGGCGCACGGTGGAGATCCAGGATGCCGAGATCGTTCGCGCGGTGCGCGCCCTGATCCGGCGCCCGCAGCGCACCGACCGACTGCTGGTGTGCCGTAGCGGATCCGGGTGGGTCGACATCCGCTCCGAGGACCTCAATGCCCGCTTCAAGGAGATGGTGGGCGAGGAGTACACGGTCAAGGACCTGCGCACGTGGCACGGCACGGTACTGGCGGCGGCCGCGTTCGCGGAGGCCGACCCGCCCGTGTCACAGCGGGTGGTCAAGCGCGTCGAGACCGCCGTGATGAAGGAGGTCGCCGAGGAACTCGGCAACACCCCGGCGGTGGCTCGCGGATCCTACGTGGACCCGCGCGTCGTCAGCGGTTACGAGCAGGGGCTGACAATCGAAGCGGCGGTGCGTCGCGCCGAACGCCTCCGCCGACCCGAGGCCAAGCAAGAAACGCTGGAGAAGGCGACCCGCCTGCTCATTCGCCGAGTCGCCAAGGACCACAGCGCATCCGGCGCGTCCCCACTGCCCAGGAGCGCGTGAACCGACGACGCGGGTGAGCGCACGTTTGACCGGTTGCGCACCGAGCTGCGCGCACTGTCGCATCTGATCGATCGATTCCGGCTCGCGCAACCGAACTTCACGGCGTCCCCGCCCGTGACGACGAAGCGCCTCCCTCCCCGGATCTTGCACTGAGAAAGTCCTTCGCGGACAGGCCGATTGCGCTCCGCGCCGACCCAGCGTCCCTTGAGTGGCTAAGGCATAGACGTGCGTCGCCGCGACGCCGACGAGCAGGACCGCGCCCAGGCCCGTCACCACCTTGGGCAGGTTGAAGGCGACGTACCCGCCTGCGGTGCGCACGTACCCGGGCGCGGGTTTCTCAAGCACGGACTTAGAGGAATTGCCGCTTCGACGGCGCGCCGCCGCTCGGCTACATTCGGGTCAGGATGCCGGGCTAAGGAGGCCACTGGCGTGAATCCTCAGGATCCCGACGGGTACGGCCCGCTCAGTTACGACCCGCTCGGTCGCATGCCCCCCGCCGGCCCGCCGGTGCAGCCCGTCCTGCCGCTGCCGCCCGCCGAGCCGTACCGCCCGCCGACCAACGCGATGGCCACCCAGTCGCTGGTGTTCGCCTTCGCGTCCCCGCCCGTCGGCGCCGTGCTGGGACATCTGGCGCTGGCGCAGATCCGCCGCACCGGTGAGCTCGGCCGAAACCGTGCGCTCGCCGCGGTGGCGCTGTCCTACGCCTTCATCGGCCTTGTGGTCCTCGCCCTGGTCGCGTGGGGCACCGTGGCCGCGTTCACGTCCGCCCCGAATCGCAGGGCGCCACCGGCCACCACCGTGGCGGCGCCGCCGGGCCCCACGGTCGCGCCGGACACCGTCGCCACCGTCCTGCCCGGCCTGGGTGACCTGAAGACGATCACCGACGACCAGAACCTCGAGTCCGGCCAGACGTGGGACCATCCCTCCCGGTCCGACCGGGAGGGAACCATCGACCGTCCGGAGTGCTGGAGCAGCATCGGCCCCGGGACCCCGGACGCCTACAACGTCGAAGCCATCACCGGCTACCGCGCGGCGGAATTCTCCGACACCCGCAGCCTGCTCAAGTCGGTCCAGGTCATCGAGGCCGTCGCGGCCTTTCGCGACGCGCCGGCCGCGCAGGCGCAGCTGGCGAAGCTGCTGGACGGGTGGCACCGATGCGGCGGCACGACGGTAAGCGTGACGATCCCCGAGGCGGGGGCGATCCCGTTCTCGCTGAGCGCGCCCGCCGACGCGGGCAACGGCGTCACCACGATGGACCTGACGCCCAAAGGCCTCGAGGTGCGCTCCACCCGCGCGGTCGCGGCCAAGGCCAACGTCGTCGTCGACCTGTACGTGTCCTGCAGCGGCACCACCGACGGCACGCGGGCCCGGCAGGCGGCCGCGAGCGTCGCCAACGCGGCGCTGAACAAGATTCCGGGGTAGGGATCTCCTAGGGTGGGCAACATGAAATATCTCGACGTCGACGGGGTCGGGCGGGTCAGCCGAATCGGCCTGGGCACCTGGCAGTTCGGGTCGCGCGAGTGGGGCTACGGCGAGGGCTACGCCTCCGGCGCCGCGCGCGACATCGTGCAGCGCGCACGCGCGTTGGGGGTGACGCTGTTCGACACCGCCGAGGTGTATGGGCTGGGCAAGAGCGAGCGGATCCTCGGCGAGGCGCTCGGGGACGAGCGCGCCGAGGTCGCGGTGGCCAGCAAGGTCTTCCCGGTGGCGCCGTTCCCCGCCGTCATCAAGCAGCGCGAGCGCGAGAGCGCGCGGCGGCTGGGGCTCGAGCGCATCCCGCTCTACCAGATCCACCAGCCCAACCCGGTGGTTCCCGACTCGGTGATCATGCCGGGCATGCGCGACCTGCTCGACGACGGCAAGATCGGCGCGGCCGGCGTCTCCAACTACTCGTTGGCGCGGTGGAAGAAGGCCGACGCCGCGCTCGGGAGGCCGGTGATCAGCAACCAGGTGCATTTCTCGCTCGCCCACGCCGGCGCGCTGGAGGACCTGGTGCCCTTCGCCGAGCGCGAGAACCGCATCGTGATCGCCTGGAGCCCGCTCGAGCAGGGGCTGCTGGGCGGCAAGTACGGCGTGGACAACCGTCCCGGCGGCATCCGCGCGGTGAACCGCTACTTCGGCACCGAGAACCTGCGCCGCATCGAGCCGCTGCTGCAGACGCTGCGCGATGTCGCCGCGCAGGTCGGCGCCAAGCCCGCGCAGGTGGCGCTGGCCTGGCTGATCAGCCTGCCGGGCGTGGTGGCCATCCCCGGCGCGTCCAGCCTCGAGCAGCTCGAGTTCAACGTCGCCGCCGCCGACATCGAGCTGCCCCCGGAGTCCCGCGACGCCCTCACCGACGCGGCGCGCGCGTTCCGGCCGGTGTCCAACGGGCGATTCCTGGTCGACAAAGTGCGCGAACAGCTGGGGGTTTAGGACTGCGTCGTCTCCGCGAACGCCGGCGGGTTCGCCGGGGCGCCCCGCGCCACCACGAGCGGCATCGACGTCGACGCGTTGGTGCGCAGGATCGTGTGGACCACGTCGATCAGGTCTTCGACCGGCATCAGCTTGCCGGGCATGCAGCCGCGCGACGCCCACAGCGGGGCGGCCTTCATCGCGAGGTCCATGTCCCAGCCGGTGGTCATCCCCGTGGCCGCGTCGCCCTCGCCGCCCCCGCATTCCCCGACGATCAGGTTGGTGAAGCCGATGTCGGGATGTTCGGCCCGCCACGCCTCGACGAGCCGCTCGAGGGCCGCCTTGCTGACGCCGTAGGCGCCGAGGCCCGGCCAGGGCGGCCCAAAGGTACCGGCATCGGAGGCGAGGTAGACCACCTTGCCCGCCGACTCGGTCAGGTGCGGCACGGCGGCCGCCGTGACCAGCGCCGCGCCGATCACGTTGGTGTCGAAGACGCGCCGCCAGGTGTCGGCATCGGTGTCCACCAGCCGCGCGAGCGGGCCGATGGCCGGGGTGTAGACGAGGTTGTCGATGCCGCCGAACGCTGCGGCCACACCGGCGACCGCCGACCGGCAGGACCCCTCGTCGGTGACGTCGCATTCGATGGCGATCGCACCCGGGCCCGCCTCCTTCGCCGCGGCCTCGATGCGCTCGCGGCGCCGCGCGAGCAGCGCCACCTGATCGCCGCGCTGCGCCAGGCCGACGCCGATGCAGCGCCCGAGTCCGCTCGACGCGCCCACCACCACTGTCCTTGACATATTTGCCCTCTCTTGTAACGAGCTGCCGTCGGCCAAAACCTACCGGATATCGCCAGTCGCATGGCGAGAGCTCGGCTGATCAGTTGCTTACGACGGTGTTCCGGTGCCCCAACTTGGCCTGGTACATGGCCGCGTCCGCGCGGGCCGTGATCGTGTCCTCGGAGTCCCCGGGAAGGGCAAGCGTGGCGCCGATGCTCAGGGTCGCGGAAAAGGTCTTGCCGGATACGTGGATGGGTTCGGCGGCACTACAGCGAATCTTCTCCGCGATCTGGGCAAGCTCGTCGACGCCGCCGACGCCGGGCAGCAGGACGAGGATCTCGTCGCCGCCCGTGCGGCCGACGGTATCCCCGCGGCGAACGCTCGCTCGAATCCGTTCGGCCAGGGTTGCGAGCACGAAGTCGCCGATGCCGTGTCCCCACGTGTCGTTGATGTCCTTGAAATGGTCCACGTCGCAGAACAACACCCCGACGTGCGTTCCGGCGGGTCGCGTTTGCTCCAGCGCGGAGGCGAGCCGGTCCATGGCCTCCGCCCGGTTCACCAGGCCGGTGAGGGTGTCGAACCGCGCCAACCGTTCGAGCCGCTGCTCCGCCTCGACCTGATCGTCGACGATGCGCACCGCGGCGATCAGACCGTCGGTCTTGCCCTCGGCGTCGACGTACGGTTTCCCGTGGCCCTCGACCCAGTGGTAATGGCCGTCGTCGGAGCGAACCCGGAACCGTTGCAGGACCGATTCGCCGGCCGCGACCCGCCGCAGCGCGGCGATGACCGGCTCGAGGTCCCGCGGATGGATGTGGCGGTTGAAGTCCGAGCCGGTCCAGGCTTGCGGTGGCCGGCCCAGCGCGGCCTCCACGGACGGTGAGATCCACGCGATCTCGCCCTCGCGGAGGTGCACGATGATGTCGACCGCGTTCTCCGCGAGGATGCGATAGCGCATCTCGGCGTCGGCGCGTTCCTTGCTGACCAGCTCCTTCTCTATCAGCAGTTTCTGCTCGCGCTGGCTGAGGTAGAACGTCACCGCCCCGACGACGAGGGTCCCCAGCAGTACCGAAAAGGTCCACTCCGCGTGCTCGCCCAGCCCGAGCCCCAGGAAGACCGGCCGCGACACTGCGACGACGACCGGAAAACCGGCGAGGATCCCCACCAGCCTGAGCAATGACGTCCGGTCGGGCCGGGCGAGCAGCCAGGCGACCGGAAACCGGTCGGGGCGCGCCAGCGACGTCGCGGCGGCGAGCAACAGGAGCGCCAATGCGGTCATGAACGCCTGGCCGGTCGAAGGCGTGTAGCCCACCAGCGCCAAAGCGCCGAACAGGTACGCCCCGACGGTGACCAACGGGATGGCCGCACCCGCCGCCATGCAGGCGGGCCACACCACACGGGTCCACCGATCCGCTCGGATCAGCGCCGCCGCGGCCGCCAGGAGCAGCGCCGATGCCGCCGTCTGCGGGCTCGGGCGACCTGGCCAGGTCTGTTGCGACGCGCGCACGGCGTCGCCGAACCACACCTGGTCCAGGGCCGACGACCCACCCGCCACGTACTCCGCAAGGATCATGGCGGCGAGGCCGCCGACCACCAGGGCGAACCCGCGCCCCGCCCAGACGCGACCCCGCGACGGGCGGCCCGACTGTGCCAGGATCGCCGCACTCAGCGCCGCCAGCCACAACGCGGTCCACGGCATCATCTGCGGCCAGCTCGGATCGACCCGGGTCAGCCGGTCGACACCGGTCGCCCACCCCACCCACGTCGCGGCGGCGAGGGTGAACCCCACCAGCAGGGCACCCCGTCGGCACCAGGCCACATCATTCAGGCACGCCTCGTGTCCCGGCCCGTCCGTCGGCTGCCTTTTCCTCTCCCGCAGCGGCACAACCGAAATTGTGAGCGGGCAGCTAACCCATGTCTGGGGGAAAAGGTAATAGATCCCGGGGCGAAGGTCACCGATGCGTGACCGAGCAATCGTCCGGGCTCGTCAGTCGCCGTCGGGGGCCCGAAGCACCACGGCGGTGTGGGCGTCCACCGCGAGCGTGCCCCCGCCGGGCACCTCCTCGGCGGGCGTCTCCTCCTCGGGCCCGGTGAACACCACCAGGGTCCAGGATGCGCCGAATTCCTTTGGCGGAAGCGTGAATTCGATCAGCTCGTGGTGGGCGTTGAAACACAACAGGAACGAGTCGTCGAGCACCCGCTGCCCCCGCGCGTCGCTGTCGGGGATGCCGTGGCCGTTGAGGAAGACCGCGACGGACTTGGCAAATCCCGCGCCCCAGTCCTCGTCGGTCATCTCCGTGCCCTCGGGCGTGAACCAAGCGATGTCGGGCAGCCCCTCCGGGCCGCGCCGGCCCAGCGGCTTGCCGGAGAAGAACCGGCGCCGGCGGAACACCGGGTGCTGGGCGCGCAGCTCCGAGACCAGGCGGGTGAACTCGAGCAGGCCCGCGTCGGCGTGGGCCCAGTCGATCCAAATGAGCTCGTTGTCCTGGCAGTAGCCGTTGTTGTTGCCGTCCTGGGTACGGCCGAGCTCGTCGCCGTGGGAGATCATCGGCACTCCCTGGGACAGCAGCAGGGTCGTCAGGAAGTTGCGCTGCTGCCGAGCGCGCAACGCATTGACGCCGGGGTCGTCCGCGTCGTCGGTCGGCCCCTCCACACCGCAGTTCCAGGACCGGTTGTGGCTCTCGCCGTCCTTATTGTCCTCGCCGTTGGCCTCGTTGTGCTTTTCGTTATAGGACACCAGGTCGCGCAGCGTGAACCCGTCGTGGGCGGTGACGAAGTTGATCGAGGCCACCGGCCGTCGCGAGGTGTGCTCGTAGAGGTCGGCCGATCCGGACAGCCGGTAGGCGAACTCGTCGAGCGTGGCGGGCTCGCCGCGCCAGAAGTCGCGGACGGTGTCGCGGTACTTGCCGTTCCACTCGGTCCACTGCGGCGGGAAGTTGCCCACCTGGTAGCCGCCCGGCCCGACGTCCCACGGTTCGGCGATGAGCTTGACCTGGCTGACCGTCGGATCCTGTTGCACCAGTTCGAAAAACGTCGCCAGCCGGTCGACGTCGTAGAACTCGCGGGCCAGCGTCGCGGCCAGGTCGAAGCGGAAGCCGTCGACGTGCATCTCGGTCACCCAGTAGCGCAGCGAGTCCATGATCAGCTGCAGCGCGTGCGGGTGCCCGGCGTTGAGGCTGTTGCCGGTGCCGGTGTAATCCATGTAGTAGCGCTTGTCGTCGTCGACCAGCTGGTAGTACGCGGCGTTGTCGATCCCGCGCATGCACAGGGTCGGACCAAGGTGGTTGCCCTCGGCCGTGTGGTTGTAGACCACGTCGAGGATGACCTCGATGCCGGCCTCGTGCAGTGCGCGCACCATCGCCTTGAACTCCTGCACCTGGCCGCCCGGGGACGTGGCGCTGGAGTACTTGAAGTCGGGCGCGAGGAACCCGATTGTGTTGTAGCCCCAGTAATTTGACAGGCCCTTGTCGATGAGGGTCGAGTCGTTGGCGAAGTGATGCACCGGCATCAACTCGATCGCGGTCACGCCGATGCTCTTCAGGTGGTCGATGATCACGGGGTGCGCCACGGCCGCGTAGGTTCCGCGGATCTGCTCGGGGATGTCGGGATGGGTCTGGGTGAGGCCCTTGACGTGCGCCTCGTAGATGACGGTGTCGGCGTACTGGTGGTCCGGCGGCCGGTCGTTGCCCCAGTCGAAGTAGGGGCTGATGACCACCGACTTCGGCATGCTGGGGGCCGAGTCCTCGTCGTTGCGGCTGTCCGGGTCGCCGAAGTTGTAACCGAACAGGGACTGGTTCCATTCGAAGCTGCCGTCGATGGCCTTCGAATACGGGTCCACCAGCAGCTTGTTCGGGTTGCACCGCAGGCCGTTCTCCGGCTCGTAAGGCCCGTGCACGCGGTAGCCGTAGCGCTGGCCGGGTTCGATGCTGGGGATGTAGGCGTGCCAGACGAATCCGTCGACCTCGGGCAGGGCGATCCGGCTCTCGGTGCCGTCCGCGTCGAACAGGCACAGCTCGACGCGCTCGGCCACCTCGCTGAACACCGCGAAGTTGGTGCCCGCGCCGTCGTATGTCGCGCCGAGCGGGTAGGCCCTGCCCGGCCAGACTTCTCCGGTGGGTGTGGGCGCGTGGAGTCCGGGGCCGGTCATGGCGCACTTGATACCCCGCCCGCCCCGGGGTCAAACACTCGTTCGAAATCGCCTGTCTTACAAGGTGCTTAGGGCTTCAGCATGACCTTGACGGCCCCGTCCTGCTTCTTCTGGAAGATCTCGTAGGCGTGCGGGGCCTCGTCGAGCGGCAGCACGTGGGTGGCGAACGTGTCGACGCCCAGCGGATCGTCGTCGGTCAGCAGTCCCATGATGTCGTCGACCCACCTCTTCACGTTGGCCTGCCCCATCCGCAGGGTCACCTGCTTGTCGAACAGGGTGAGCATCGGCAGGGGGTCGGCCATCCCGCCGTAGACCCCGATCAGCGAGATAGTTCCCATCACCCCCTCGAGGGCTTTCCGGCCGGGGCGCCGCGGTGGCGAATCCAAGGCGTCGAGCCATGAAACGAGGCCTACGGGCCAAACAACGAAGTGCAAACATGTGAAACGAACCGCCCCGAAGGCGCCGGCCCGCCGATCATCGCACGGCTCGGTAACACCGTTGGTGGCCAACGGACTTCGCGGGTCAGTCCGCGTTCCTCTCGCCCCCCGCGCCCCTGGCCGCGTTGCGCAGAGTGCGGTTGGAGGACCGCAGATCGGTGTTGACCGCCGACAGCTCGGCGTTGTGGTCTTCCAGGCTCAGGATGCGCGCGATGCCGGCGAGGTTCACCCCGGCGTCGACCAGGGCGCTGATCCGCTGCAGCCGGGCCAGGTCGTCGGCGCTGTAGCGCCGGGTTCCGCCGTCGCTGCGGGCCGGCCTCAACAGACCGTGCCGTTCGTAGAGGCGCAGCGACTGCACCGGGATCCCGGAAAGTTCGGCGGCCACCGAGATTCCGTACACCCCGCGATCCGGCGCCGGCGCGCCGGGGTCGCCAGTGCTCTCGGTCATCGGACATCTCCCCAGGTGGTTCACTCAGGAAATCTGTTTATCACACTTGCGCTCTTCTGTCGACAGTGCTATATCAAATCTATGTCTTCTGACATAGAAAGACACGGAAATACGCCACTTCAGAACCGCAGATTGGAGTGAGAGGTGACCGCCATGCTGATGCGTACCGACCCCTTCCGTGACCTCGACCGATTCGCCCAGCAGGTGCTGGGCACGGCCGCCCGTCCGGCGGTGATGCCGATGGACGCCTGGCGCGAAGGAGAGCAGTTCGTCGTCGAGTTCGACCTGCCTGGCATCGACGCCGACACGCTCGACATCGACATCGAGCGCAACGTCGTGACCGTGCGAGCCGAGCGCCCCGGCGTCGATCCCAACCGGGAGATGCTGGCCACCGAACGGCCGCGCGGAGTGTTCAGCCGCCAGCTCGTGCTCGGCGAAAACCTGGACACCGACAGGATCGACGCGTCCTATTCCGAGGGCGTCCTGCGCCTGCGCATCCCGGTGGCCGAGAAGGCCAAGCCGCGCAAGATTTCCGTCGCGCGCGGCAACGGGCACAAGGCCATCAACGACGACACGGCCAAGAGGGAGGTGATCGACGCCTGACGACCGGCGGGTGGGGCGGCGTTCGACGCCGTCCCACCCTTGCCCAGTGAGGCGAGGTCCCACGATGAAATGGCATCTGGACGGGCAAGCGCCCGACATCGAAGCGGCGCTGGCGGGCGGCGTTCCGCAGCGCGTCGGCTGGTTCCGGTTCCACTTCACCGACCAGCGCTGGGAGTGGTCCGACCAGGTGCAGCGGATGCACGGCTACGAGCCGGGCAGCGTCACGCCGACCACCGAGCTGGTGCTCGCGCACAAGCACCCCGACGACCGCGGACAGGTCGCGGCCACGATCGATCAGATCCTGAACACCCGCCAGGCGTTCAGCACCCGCCACCGGATCATCGACACCGCCGGCAACGTGCGCCACATCGTCGTCGTCGGCGATCAGCTCTTCGACGATCACGGCGACGTGATCGGAACGTACGGGTTCTACGTAGACGTCTCGCCGTCCCGGGAACGTGCCCAGGAGGAGCTGGTCACCGCGCGGCTGGCGGAGATCCGCGAGAACCGCGCCAGCATCGAACAAGCCAAGGGCATGCTGATGCTGGTCTACCGGATCAACGACGACGCCGCGTTCAACCTGCTCAAATGGTTGTCCCAGGAGACGAACGTCAAGCTGCGGCTGCTGGCCGAGCAGATCGCCGAAGACTTCCTGGGCGCCGGCCTGCCGCTCAACTCGCAGGAATTCGACCACCTGCTGCTGACCGCGCACCAGCGCGTCAGCCGCTCCGACGATCGACCCGTCAAGGGCTGACGGAATCGCGGGCGGCGGCCACCAGCTGCGCGACGCCCTTCTCGATCCCGGCGGCGAGCGCCTCGATGTCGGGCGCGGTGTCGTAGTCGGCGGTGATGCCGAAGACGAACGTGTCCGCGTAGCTGAGCATCGCGATGCCGGTGCGCAATTGCAGGGCGATCGGCGGGATCGGAAAGATCTCCAGCACCCGCCGGCCCATCAGTTTCTGTCGCTTGCGTGGACCGGGAACGTTCGTCGCCAGGGCGACCACCGCCCGCTGGGGAAGCCGCGCCAACAGGCGAATCGCCCACGCGGAGAACGCGAACGGCACGTTCTTGGCCGCTGAGATCAGCGCGGTGCCACCCTCGCGCTGGCCGCTGGCCTTCGCCCGGGTAAGCCGGCCGTGCACCAGCCGCAGCTGCTCGACCGGGTCGCCCTCGTCGACCGGCAACAGCGGCAGCATCGCCGAGACCTGGTTGTCGGTCATGTCGAAGTTGTTGGTGGGGCGGACCGAGACCGGAACGAGCGTGCGCAACGAGTTGCGCGCCGGCTGTTCGCCACGATCGATCAGCATCGCGCGGTAGCTGTCGGTGATCGCCGCCAACGCCACGTCGTTGAGGGTCACGCCGAACGCCGTCGCGACCTCCTGCAGATCGGCCAGGCGGACCCGGGCGACACTGAAGCGGCGCATCGCCGTGACCGGACCGTTCAGCGAGGATCCCGGCGTGGGGCTGAACAGGCTGGCCGTCAGTTCGGCGGCGCCCACCGCGACCTGTTCGGCCGTCGCCGCCGCGGCGAGCGCGCTTCGCGCGATCCCACTCACCCAGCTCACCGGGTTGAAGCTGAACTTGGGCAGGCCCAGCCCGCGCGTCGCGGGCTCCTTGGCGGCGCGGATCTCGGTGGCGAACGTGTTGGGCTCGCCGTGTTTGTCGCGGTCGTCGCTGAACCTGGCCAACATCTGCGTCGTCGCGATGCCGTCGGCGATGCAGTGGTGGATCTTGGTCAGCACGGCCCACCGGTCGTCGCTCAGCCCCTCGATGACGTAGCACTCCCACAGCGGGCGCTCGCGGTCGAGCCGGCGCTCCATCACGGCCGCGATCGTCTCGAACAGCTCGGCGTCGCCGCCCGGGTGCGGCAGCGCGAGCCGGTGCACGTGGCGCGCGATGTCGAAGTGCGGGTCGTCCACCCACTCGGGTGCGCCGAGATCGAGCGGGTGCGTCCGCAGGATCTGCGTGCACCGCGGGATGGTCGGCGCGCGTTTGGCGAAGGCGGCGACGAACTCGTCGAAGGCGGGAGCGGGACCCTCCATGATCGATACGCCGCCGACCGCCAGGCTCACGTGTGGGTCGGAGTCCTCCACTTCGAGGAAGGTGGCATCGAGGGCGGTCAATTGCTCCATCTCGCCACTTTCCGCCCCCGGGCGGCCCCGCGGTCAGAGTCAGAAGTCCCCAACTTTCGGGGCCTAATGACGGCAGCGCGGCGGCATACCCCGGCCATATCGTGAGCACCATGATGGCCGGGCGGTCCAGCAGCGATTTCAACGGTTTCGGTGCCGTTGTTCGCGGCGACGCGACCGCCCTGCCCGACTTGCTGCACGGCAGGCCGCGCGCCGGCCCCGTCCGCGATCGCCGCCCGGTCTACGTCGACCTGAGGCCGCCGTGCAACGCCGGGTGCCCCGCCGGCGAGAACATCCAGGCATGGCTCGCGCATGCTCGCGCCGGGCGCGCCGAGGACGCGTGGCGTCAGCTCACCCTCGACAACCCCTTCGCCTCGATTCACGGCCGCGTCTGCTACCACCCGTGCGAATCCGTATGCAACCGCACACATCTCGATTCGTCGGTGTCGATCCACGCTGTAGAGCGGTTCCTCGGGGACACCGCCCGCGAACGGGGTTGGCTCTTCGGGCCGGCACCGCAACCGACGGGCAAGCGCGTTCTCGTCGTCGGGGCCGGGCCCAGCGGGCTGTCCGCCGCCTACCACCTGACGCGGCTCGGCCACCAGGTGGAGGTCCGCGACTCCGGCGCCGAGCCGGGCGGAATGATGCGCTACGGCATCCCGAACTATCGACTGCCCCGCGACGTACTCGACGCCGAGATCGACAGGATCGCCGCGCTCGGCGTGCAGCTGACGTGCGAGCACCGGGTTGACGATCTCGCCGCCGAGCGGGATGCCGGACGCTTCGACGCGGTATTCGTCGCGGTCGGCGCCCATCTCGCCAAACGCGTCGACATCCCGTCCCGCGACGCGGGATCGCTCCTGGACGCCGTGTCGTTCCTACGCGGCGTCGCCTCCGGCGAGCGACCTGACCTCGGCCGCCGCGTCGCCGTCTACGGCGGCGGCGACACCGCGGTGGACGCCGCCCGCGTCGCCCGCCGCCTGGGCGCCGAGGACACCGTCATCATCTACCGCCGTACGGCGGCCCAAATGCCCGCCCACCAGCACGAGGTCGACGAGGCCGAGCGCGAGGGCGTGCGGATCACCTGGTTGCGCACGATCACCGCCTTCGAGGGCCCCGAGCTGCGAGTGGAGCTGATGCGCCTCGACGAGTCCGGACGCCCGTCGCCGACCGGACAATTCGAGACGCTCGCTGCCGACACCGTGATCATGGCGCTGGGCCAGGAGACGGAGTCGGCGTTCATGCGCAGCCTGCCCGGCGTGGAGTTCGACGACGACGGGTCTGTGCGGGTGTCGTCGTCGCTGATGACCGGCTGCCCCGGCGTGTTCGCCGGCGGTGACATGGTGCCCTGCGAACGCACCGTCACGGTCGGCGTGGGGCACGGCAAGAAGGCGGCCCACCACATCGACGCGTGGCTGCGCGGCGGCTCGTGGGAGCGCCCGCCGAAGCACCCGACCGCGGAGTTCGACGGGCTGCACCTGTGGTACTTCGGTGATGCGCACCGGCGCCCACAGCCGGAACTCGCTCCCGCGCAACGGGTCACGGGGTTCGATGAGATCGTCGGCGGCCTGTCGGCGCAGGCCGCGGTATTCGAGGCCGGCCGGTGCCTGTCCTGCGGCAACTGCTTCGAGTGCGACGGCTGCCTGGGCGCCTGCCCGGAGGACGCGGTGATCAAGCTCGGGCCCGGTAACCGCTACCGCTTCGACTACGACAGGTGTACCGGCTGCGCCACCTGCTACGAGCAGTGCCCGGTGCACGCCATCGAGATGACGCCGGAGCCGAGATGACGCGTATCACGGTGGACGGCAACGAGGCCGCGGCCTCGGTGGCCTACCGGCTCAACGAGGTGTGCTGCATCTACCCGATCACGCCGTCCTCGCCGATGGCCGAGCTGGCCGACTCCTGGTCGAGCCAACGGCGGCCGAACGTGTGGGGCACGGTGCCGACAGTGGTGGAGATGCAAAGCGAGGGCGGGGCGGCGGGCGCCCTGCACGGCGCCTTGCAGGGCGGGGCGTTGGCGACGACGTTCACCTCGTCGCAGGGCCTGCTTTTGATGATCCCGAACATGTACAAGATAGCCGGTGAGCTGACCGCGGCGGTGATCCATGTCGCCGCGCGATCCATTGCCGCACAGGGCCTTTCGATATTCGGTGACCACCAGGACGTGATGGCGGTGCGCCAGACCGGCTTCGCGCTGCTGTCGTCGGCCTCGGTGCAGGAAGCCCACGACCTGGCGCTGGTCGCCCAGGCGGCGACGCTGCGCACCCGGGTGCCGTTCGTGCATTTCTTCGACGGCTTTCGCACCTCGCACGAGCTCAACACCATCGACTCCCTCGGCGACGACGACCTGCGCGCCCTGGTCCCCGAGCCGTTGATCCTGGCCCACCGCGACCGCGCGCTGTCGCCGGACCGGCCGTTCATCCGGGGCACCGCGCAGAATCCCGACACCTACTTTCAGGCCCGCGAGACCGTCAACCCGTTCTATGCCCGGGTGCCCGAGGTGGTCGAGGAACTGATGGACGAGCTCGGCCGGCGCACCGGCCGGCCGATGCGCATCGTCGAGTACACCGGGCATCCCGAAGCCGAGCGGGTGCTGGTGCTGATGGGATCCGGCGGGGAGACCGCGGCCGAGACCGTGTCGGCCCTGGGCGCACGCGGCGAACGCGTCGGGGTGGTGCAGGTGCGGCTGTATCGGCCGTTTCCCGCGAAGGCGCTGCTGACGGCGCTGCCCGCCACCGTCCGCGTCGTCGGGGTGCTGGACCGCACCAAGGAACCGGGTTCGCTGGGCGAACCGCTGTACCTGGATGTCGTTGCCGCACTGGCCGAGGCGTACAACGGCGGCGACCGGTCGTCGCTGCCGCGGGTGTGCGCCGGGCGGTACGGCCTGTCCTCCAAGGAATTCACCCCTGGAATGGTGGCGGGCGTGTTCGGCGAGCTGGGCCAGGAGCGGCCGCGGCCGCGATTCACCGTCGGCATCGACGACGACGTCAGCGGCACGAGCATCGACTACGACGCCCGCTTCGACATCGAACCCGCCGACACGGTGCGCGCGGTGTTCTTCGGGATGGGCTCCGACGGCACGGTCGGCGCCAACAAGAACACCATCAAGATCCTCGGCGCCGAGCAGAATCTGTACGCGCAGGGCTACTTCGTCTACGACTCCAAAAAGTCCGGTTCGCAGACCGTTTCGCATTTGCGGTTCGGGCCCGAGCCGATCCACGCGCCCTACCTGGTGCAGCACGCCGACTTCGTCGGCTGCCATCACGAACGGTTCATGCACCAGATCGACGTGCTGGGTCGCGCCGCCCAGGGCGCCGCACTGTTGCTCAACAGCAGGCATGCACCCGAGCGGGTGTGGGACAGCCTGCCGGGCACCGTGCAAAAGGAGATCATCGACAAACAGATCCGGTTGCATGCCGTCGACGCCAGCGCCATCGCCCGCGAGGTCGGGCTGGCCGGGCGGATCAACATCGTCCTGCAGACCTGCTTTTTCGCGATCTCCGGCGTACTGCCCACCGACGAGGCGCTCGCCCGGATCAAGGACAGTGTCGCCAAGTCCTACGCCGGGCAGGGCGCCGACGTGGTGGCCCGCGAAGTCGACGCGGTGGATCGCACCCTGCAGCGACTGCACCGGGTCGACGTCCCCGACCGGATCAGCTCCAGCTACGAGCCCGAGCCCCTCATCCCCGCCGGCGCACCGGATTTCGTGCGCAGAGTGACCGGTGAAATGATCGCGGGCCGCGGGGATGCCGTGCCGGTGAGCGCCCTGCCGGTGGACGGCAGCTATCCCAGCGGCACCGCCGCCTACGAGAAACGCAACATCTCCGACCTCGTCGCGGTGTGGGATCCAGACACCTGCATCCAGTGCGGCAATTGCGCATTTGTCTGCCCGCACAGCGTCATTCGCACCACCTTCTACGACCGGGAGCGACTGCGCGACGCGCCGGAGACGTTTCCCTCAGCGCCGCTCAACGCGGTGGGTGTGCCCGAGACCCGCTACACGCTGCAGGTCTATGTCGAGGACTGCACCGGATGCAATCTGTGCGCGGAGGCCTGCCCGGCCGTCGTCCCAGGCTCGCCGGTCACCAAGGCGATCAACCTGGCGCCGCGCGAGCCGCTGGTCGCCGCGGGACGCGAGAACATCGCGTTCTTCGAAACGCTGCCGGTGGCCAACCGCTCGATGGTGGACTTCGGGACCGTGCGCGGCGCGCAGTTCCTGCAGCCGCTTTTCGAATTCCCCGGCGCGTGCGCGGGTTGCGGGGAGACCCCCTACCTGAAACTGCTTTCGCAGCTGTTCGGCGACCGGTTGATGATCGCCAACGCCACCGGCTGCTCGTCGATCTACGGCGGCAACCTGCCGACCACGCCCTGGACGACCAACTCCGAGGGGCGCGGCCCCTCCTGGTCCAATTCGCTTTTCGAAGACAACGCAGAATTCGGCCTCGGCCTTCGGCTGGCCGCCGACGCTCACCTGCACCAAGCCCGTCAGCTGCTGACCGTACAACGCGAGGTCCTGGGCGCCGACCTCGTCGACGCCATCCTGGCCGCCCCGCAGCAGCGCGAGTCGGAGCTGCACGCCCAGCGCCAGCGCGTGGCCGAACTGGCCGACCGGTTCGACAGGCTTCCGCCCGCGCTCGGCGACGAGTTGCGCAGCGTCATCGATCACCTGATCCGCCGCAGCGTGTGGATCGTCGGCGGCGACGGCTGGGCCTACGACATCGGCGCCGGTGGCCTCGACCACGTGCTGGCCAGCGGGCGCAACGTCAATGTGCTGGTACTCGACACCGAGGTGTACTCCAACACCGGCGGGCAGATGTCCAAGAGCACACCGCTGGGCGCGGTGGCCAAGTTCGCCGCCGCCGGCAAGACGGTACCGCGCAAAGATCTCGCGCTACAGGCCATTTCGTACGGCAACGTCTACGTCGCACGCGTCGCAATGGGCGCCGACCCGCAACAGACCCTGCTGGCCTTCCGTGAGGCCGAGGCCTACGACGGCCCGTCGATCGTCATCGCCTACAGCCACTGCATAGCTCACGGATTCGAGCTGCGTTACGGACTCGACCAGCAACACCGTGCGGTGGCCAGCGGACACTGGCCGTTGATCCGGTACAACCCGGTGCTTCGTGCCACCGGCACACCTCCGTTCCTGCTGGATTCCCACCGCCCCCGCCTCCCGCTTGCCGACTACCGCTACCGGGAACTGCGCTACCGCAGCCTGGCCAACTCCGACCCCGATGAGGCCGAACGGCTCCTGGAGCTGGCGCAGGAGTCAATCGACCAGCGCTGGAGCACCTACGAGGACATGGCTTCCCTTGCCCCGCACCACTTTCCGTCCGACGCACGGAGGACGGACTGATGGACCTGTCCACCCGCTACCTCGGTCTGAACCTGCGCAACCCGCTGGTGGCCTCCGCGTCACCCCTTTCCGCCACGGTCGATGACGTGCGCCGGCTCGCAACCGCCGGGGTCGGCGCGGTGGTGCTGTACTCGCTGTTCGAGGAACAGCTGCGCCGCGAGGCCGCACACAACGAGCGGATGGCGACCCAAGGCAGCGAAAGCTACGCCGAGTCGCTCAGTTACTTTCCGGACACCGTCGACGATGGTCGCAGCGGTCACCGGTATCTGCGGCTCGTCGAGCGCGCGGCCGCCGCGATCGACATTCCCGTCATCGGCAGCCTGAACGCATCGACACCCGGCGGCTGGGCGCGCTACGTGCGCTGGATACAGGACGCCGGCGCGGCAGCGATCGAGCTCAACATCTATTACCTTCCCGGGGACACCGCCGTTACCGGCGCCGAGGTCGAGCAGCGCCACCTCGACGTACTGGCCGAGGCCAAAAGCGCGGCAACGATTCCGGTCGCCGTCAAGCTCAGCCCCTACTTCAGCGCCACCGCCGACATGGCGCACCGCCTGGACGCCGCGGGCGCCGACGGGCTGGTGCTGTTCAACCGGTTCCTGCAGCCCGACATCGACCCCGAGACGCTGTCCATGGTGCGCACCGTCTCCCTGTCAACGCCTTCGGACACACGATTGCCGCTGACCTGGATCGCGTTGCTGCACGGGCGGATACGCGCCTCACTGGCGGCCAGCACCGGCGTCGAGCACGCCGGCGACGTGGCCAAGTATCTGCTCGCCGGGGCCGATGTTGTCCAGTGCGCGTCGGCGTTGCTGCGCCATGGCCCCGACTATGCGGGTGTCCTGTTGCGGGAGTTGAAGAACTGGATGAACCGCAAGCGATTTCACGACCTCAACCAGGTTCGCGGGCTACTGGCCGCCGCCCAAGCGGAGGACTGCGAGGCACAGGAACGCGCGGACTACATCTGGGCATTGCGCAAAGCCAACAGCGGTATCTACGAAACCTATTGAACGCAGCAACCACGGAGGAACACATCATGGGCAGTTTCAACTACATTCGCTTCTTCGAAGAAATCGGCATCGACGACGTGCCGGTGGTCGGCGGCAAGAACGCCTCGCTCGGCGAGATGTACCAGAAGCTGTCCGGGCGGGGCATCCGCGTCCCGCACGGGTTCGCCACGACGGCCCAGGCGTACCGGCACATCCTGGACAGCGCCGGCGCCTGGGACGCGCTGCACGCCGAACTCGACGACCTCGACCCGGACGATGTCGCCGCGTTGGCCCGCCGGGGCAAACGCGCCCGCGAGATCGTCTACGGCGCGGGGCTTCCCGACGACCTGGCCGCAGAGATCGTGTCCGCCTACCGCATGCTGCAGCAGGAGTACGGCGAGGAGGTCAGCCTCGCGGTGCGCAGCTCGGCGACCGCCGAGGATCTGCCGACGGCGAGCTTCGCCGGCCAGCAGGAGACCTTCCTCAACATCAAGGGCCCGGAGAGCCTGCTCGACGCGTGCCGTCGCTGCTTCGCCAGCCTGTTCACCGACCGGGCCATCCACTACCGCATCGACCAGGGTTTCGACCACTTCAAGGTCTCGCTGTCGATCGGGATCATGAAGATGGTGCGCTCCGACCTCGCCTCGTCGGGCGTGATGTTCACCATCGACACCGAATCCGGCTTCAACGACGTCGTTTTCGTGACCGGCGCCTACGGGCTGGGCGAGAACGTGGTTCAGGGCGCCGTCGACCCCGACGAGTTCTACGTCCACAAGCCGACGTATCAGGCCGGCCACCGCGCCGTCCTGCGCCGCCTGGTCGGCGACAAGGCGGTGAAGATGGTCTTCGTCGAGGGCGGTACCAAGAACACGGTCCGAAACATCCCCACGCCGAAGGCCGACCGCGCCCGGTTCTGCATCACGGACGACGACGTCCTCGAGCTGGCCGGCTACGCGTGCACCATCGAGCAGCACTACGGGCGACCGATGGACATCGAGTGGGCCAAGGACGGTCTGGACGGGCGGCTGTACATCGTCCAGGCGCGCCCCGAAACGGTTGCCTCCCAACGCAGCCCGAGCACGGTGGAGACGTACGTGCTCGAGGGTCGCGGCGAGATACTCACCGAGGGCCGCTCGGTCGGCGAGAAGGTCGCGTCGGGTAAGGCGAAACTGATCGACAACCTCGAGCACCTCTCGGACTTCCAGCCCGGCCAGGTGCTGGTCGCCGACACCACCACACCGGACTGGGAGCCGGTGATGAAGATCGCCGCCGCGATCGTCACCAACCGCGGCGGGCGCACCTGCCATGCGGCGATCATCGCGCGCGAGCTGGGCATCCCGGCCGTGGTCGGCGCGGGCGACGCCACCACCAGCGTCCCGAACGGCGAGGCCGTCACCGTGTCCTGCGTCGAGGGCGACACCGGGCGCGTGTACCGCGGCGAGGTGGGCTTCCACGTGGATCGCACCGAAGTGGCCGGCCTGGCCCGGCCGCGGACCCAGATCATGGTCAACCTCGGCAATCCCGACCTCGCGTTCAAGACGTCGTTCTTGCCGAATGACGGTGTGGGACTCGCCCGGATGGAGTTCATCGTCAGCGAATACATCAAGGTCCACCCGTTGGCCCTGCTGCACCCGGAAAAGGTCGGCGACGCCGAGGCCCTCCGCACGATCGAACGGCTCACCCGCGGCTACCCCGACGGCGGCGCCTTTTTCGTCGAGCGCCTCTCCGAGGGTATCGGCACGATCGCGGCCGCCTTTTGGCCGAAGCCCGTGGTGGTCCGGATGTCGGACTTCAAGACGAACGAATACGCCAGCCTGATCGGGGGCAGCGCGTTCGAGCCGGTTGAGAGCAATCCGATGATCGGGTTCCGCGGCGCGTCGCGCTACGCCCACCCGGCCTACGCCGAGGGCTTCGCGCTGGAATGCCGTGCGATGAAACGGGTCCGCGAGGAGATGGGCCTGACCAACGTCGTCATCATGCTGCCGTTCGTGCGCCGGGTGACCGAGGCAGACCTGGTGCTGAAGACCATGGCCGAACTCGGCCTGCAGCGCGGCCAGAACGGACTCGAGGTGTACGCGATGTGCGAGATCCCGAACAACGTGATCCTGCTCGATCAGTTCGCCAAACGCTTCGACGGCTTCTCCATCGGCTCGAACGACCTGACCCAGCTCACCCTCGGCGTCGACCGCGACAGCGAGATCGTGGCCTTCGACTACGACGAGCGCGACGAGGGCGTCAAGGAGATGATTCGCCTGGCCGTGGAGGGCTGTCGGCGCAACGGAATTCACTCGGGGCTGTGCGGGCAGGCGCCCTCGGACTACCCGGACATGGCCGAGTTCCTGGTCCGCATCGGCATCGACTCGATAAGCCTGAACCCCGACGTGGTGGTGAAGACCACCCGCCAGATCCTCGAGTTGGAGCGCCAGGCGGTGCCGCTGCAGTGACGGGGCCCGGTCGCTAAGCCGAGCGTTACGCTGGCGTGGCGCTCGAGCTCCAGCGTTACGCTGGCGCGGATCTCGGCGGCTACGGCTGGCGATACAGCGCCGCACCGGCGGTGATGCCAGCGCCCGCCGCGACGAACAGCACCCGGGCGCCCCCCGGAAGCCGCTCGGCCTCGGGCTCGAAAGCCGCCGCCAGGGCGGCCGTGTGCATGCGGTGATCGGCTGCGACGCAGATCTTTTCGGCCGGCACGCAGAGCAGGCGGCTCAGCGCCGCGCGGTACTCGGGCCGGGCCGGGGCGGCGACGATCAGGTCGACGTCGTCCAGGCCCACGGATTGCGCGTCCAGGCACGCCCGCGCGGCCGCGGCGGCCGCCGCGGCGAACCGCTCGTCCATGTCGGCCGAACGATTGAATCGCAACACATTTCGCGCGTCGGCGAATCCGACCGTCGCCGAGAACGCGTCGGTGTCGTCGGTGTTCACCCAGGACACCCGGCTCAAGCCGGAGTCGTCGTCGGTCCAGCGGCACAGCAGGGCCGCGCCGGCGGCCGAGAACGGGAAGTGCTCGCTCATCCCATGACCCGGATCGGCGTCGCTGGCCACGACGAGCGCGCGGTCGATGCTGCGTGACCGCAAGAACCCGTCGACGATCTGCAGCCCGGTCAGGACCCCGCAGGCCCCGTTGGCGATGTCGAACGAAAAGGTGCCGTGCGCGCCCGCGTGCGGATCCTCCGGGTTGGCCCCGATGTCGTCCTGGATGAGCGCGGCCAGCGCCGGCTCCCCCAGGTTGCGGTCGCGGTAAATCCCGGCGTTGACGACCAGATCCAGGTCGTCGGGGTCACATCCGGCCCGGTGCAGGCAGTCCTTGGCGGCGGTTACCGCAAGATGCAGCGCGCTGTGCCGGCCCCGCAACCGCGGATGTGCGACGTCGACTCGATCAATCACCGTGCCCATAGCGCTTCACCAAATCCTCATCCAGTGTCAACAGGACAACGCCGATCTCCAGGCCGGAGGCCAGCGCGAGCAGGGCGACCCGTTCCCCGGGCCGGATGTTTCCGGCCTCGAGCTCCTCGACCAGGGCCACCGTGTGGGTCGTCGACGCGGTGTTGCCGTACCGGTCGACGGTGATCACCGCGTCGTGGCGCGGGCTGTCACCGAACGTCTCCGACATGCGCGCCATGCCCTTGCGGATGGCCCGCGCCGAGGTCTGGTGGGTGATGACGTGGTCGATGTCGTGAATCGAAAGGCCCACCGCGTCAAGCACTTCGCTCAACAACAGCGGGGTGTTGGAGATCGCAGCCTTCTGAATGGCGCGCGAGTTGGTGAACATCCGCGCGCCCGGGTCGTGGCCTTCGGGATAAGCCAGGCAGAGCCGGCTGTAATCGGCGACGGTGGTGAACCCGGCCAGGCCGATCCCGGCGGATCCCGCGGGGGCCCGCTCGAGCAGCAGCGCCGCACCGGCGTCGCCGAGGGTCAGGCAGGCGAGTTCCTTGCTCATGATGTTGCGGATGTGGCGGGCGGCGTTGTGGCTCAGCTGCGAGATGTACTCGCCGCTGACGACGAGCCCGCGTTCGACGATGCCCTGCCGGATCCAGTTGTTCAAAATGGTGACCCCGGTGAGCATCCCGGCGCACGCGTTGGACACGTCGAAGGTCATCGCCTGCGGCGCACCGATCGCGCGGGCCACCGCGCTGCTCATCGTCGGCTCGAGCCATTGGGTGAGCCCGCCGCGAAATTTCGTGATGCTGCAGCTGATCACCACGTCGAGCGCGGCGGGGTCCTGTTGCGCGGTGGCCAGGCAGTTCAACGCCGCCGAGGTGGCGAGGCTGTAGGAGTCCTCGTCGCCCACCGATACGCGGCGCTCGCGGATCCCGGTGAGCCGCTCCAGGTCGATGTGGGTGTGGTGGCGCGTGGTCGCCATCAATTCGTCCGTGGTGAGCCGGGTTTCGGGTAGTTGCCGGCCGGCGCCGGCCAGCCGGGCGACGAACGGGGCCGGGACGCCCTCCCCGGCGGTCTCCATCACGAGCCAGTGCCGAGCCATCGGCGCCACCTCCTTTCACTCCCCTCGCGGGTCGCTGCGAAACTTCAGGACCTCCGTCACCAGCCGCCGGGCGGTGGGCTCGACGTGGTGGCCGTTCGGCGCGGACTTGCCGACCCGGATCAGCAGCTGGGGCTGCCCGGCGGTCCCGGTGATCTGCGCGATGATGTGGCGGCTCATCGCCATTTCGGTCATGTGGGTCAGCGTGCAGGTGGCCAGGCCGGCCACCGTGCACTCGAGCAGCACCGCCGACAGCGCCTCGCCGCAGCGCAAGACGTCCAGCCGGTCGTCCTCGTGGAGGGTGGACAGCACGACGATCTTCGAGTGGTCGCGATCGAGGGCGGCACCGCGGTGGCCCCCGCCCGCCGGCGGGAAGGTCCGGGCCACGTCGACCTGGGCGGCCTCCGCGCTCGACACCAGCGAGCTTTCTGGCACGTGGGTGGCATCCGACTCGAACGGTGAAGTCCACCAGCGTAATTCGGACAGGTAGGCCGAGTCGTTACGCCGTAGCTGCTCGGTTACCGCGGACGCCTCCGCCAGGGTCGGCCGGTCATCGTCGGCGACCACGTCGAGCAGCACGTCATGTGGATGGACCGCGAGGCGTAGCTGCGCCTCCACCACCGGCCAGCCGGCGGGAGCGGCGAACGGCAGCCGGTCGGTACGACGGTTATGGATCGCGGCGGCGCGCAGGCGCTGCGACTCCGTCACGGTGTCGGCGGGCCGGAACTCGAGCGTCGCGAGGTGGTCCGGCTCGGCGGGATCCGGGAGGCGCTCGGTGGAGCTGTCCCAGCCGGCGGCGGCCATGGCGACCCGAAGATGGTCGAGGACCGCGCCGCAGCTCAGCGTCAGTTCCCGGCCGGAGCGGTCGGTGGCGTACATCAGCCGGCGGGGGTCGGCCCACAGCTGCAGCCGCGCGCCCTCGACCACCCACCGCCACGGCTGGCTGTTGTGCAGCGACGGGGCCCGGCTCGCCAGCATAACGGCGTCGCGGATGACTTCGGAATCCGGCGCTTTCAACAGCATCTCAACCACTCCACTCGGGTCTCTCGAACTGACCATAAGGAGCTGGTTCGCCGTGCTGACAGGGCCGTTGGTCCCCTACGACCGGGGCGTTCGACTCCTGGGATCGGACCTAAATCGCCCGGCGCCAGGCGTCGAGGGCCGCGCGCGCCGAGTCCTCGACGGCCCCCGAGGTGTCGATCCGGTGGGCGGTGTCCCAACCGGCGCGTTCGGCGGCCATCGCCGCGGCGATCTCGGGGGTCACCTCCGAATTGCCCGGCCGCCGGGTGGTGATTCGGCCGGCCGCCGTGTCGGCGGCCGACGCGCACATGAGTTCCACCGTCGCCGAATGTGTTTCGGAGGCGAGGTCACGGGCCCGCGCGCGGGTCCGGGGATCGCGCCAGGTGCCGTCGAGGATCACCGACTGCCCGTCGCCCAGCAGCGGGCGGGCCCGGCGCAGGGCGGCCTCGTACACCACCGCGACGTTGTCCGGGCTGTACAGTCCCTGGTCCAGGACGCCGGCGTCGCCGGCGATCGCGCCGGAGTCCCGCAGTTCGCGGCGCACGTCGTCGGTCGAGATGACCTGGGCCCCAGTCCGTTCCGCGAGTGCACGGGCGACCGTGGACTTGCCGGTGCCGGGGTTTCCGCCGACGAGGGCCAAGCGCACGGCGCCGCCGCGCAGGTGTTCGTCGGCGATCGCGAGGTGCCGGGCGGCGGCGTCGGCGGCCTGCGGCTTGCCCTGCGACAGCCGCACGCAGTCGGTCTTCGCCCGAACTCCGGCGCGATAGGCGACGTAGAAGTGGGCGAGCGCCGGCGGCGCCGTCCGCGCCGAGTGCGCCGAGTAGCGGTGCAGGAAGTGCTCGCCGAGATCCTTGCGGCCGAGGAACTCGAGGTCCATGGCGAGGAACGCGGCGTCATCGACGCAGTCGACGTAGCGAAGTTGGTCGTCGAACTCCAGGCAATCGAGCAGCGCCGGTTCGTCCTGGCCGCAGAAGATGTCGTCGGCGAGCAGATCGCCGTGGCCGTCGACGACGAGCCCGTCGGCGATGCGGCGCCGGAACAGGGGTCCGCGGCCGGCGATGAATTCGGTGACGAGCCGCCGGATTCGCGACAGCGTCTCGCTCGGCAGGGTGCCCGCGTAGCGGTCGAGCTCCGCCAGGTTGTCATTCCAGCGTTTCTCGATCGCCGCGGCCTCGCCCTGCGCGTCGATCGCCGGGCCGCGCTCGGCGCGCTCGTGAAAGCGGGCCAGCACGGCGGCGATGGTGTCCAGCAGCCCGCGCACCGAGCCGTCGGCGTCGCGGCCGACGATGGCCGCCAGCCGGTCCTCGTCGCGGTAGCGCCGCATCACGACGATCGGTTCGGCCGGCCCGCCGCCCGGGTCGGACAGGTGGGCGACCCCGAGGTAGCTGTCGGGTGCGAGCCGGCGGTTCAGCTCGACCTCGCGGCGGCACACGCGTTCGCGCCGCTCCGGCGTGCGAAAGTCCAGAAAGTCGGTCAGCACCGGCTTCTTCGCCTTGAACGCCCGATCACCGGCGAGCACCACCACGCCCGTGTGGGTTTCGTGCACAGCTGCATAGGGCACGAAGGGCACGTCGGGCACCGAATTATTGTGCCAAGCCTTACTCAGGCCGCGCCACGATCACCGGCATCCGGACCGAGTGCACGACGGCGTTGCTGACCGAACCCAGCAGCGTCCGGGCGATGCCGCCCCGGCCGTGACTGCCGACGACGACCAGTTGCGCGGCCTCCGATTTCTCGATCAACTGGCGGGCCGGCTGATCGCACACCAGGAGTCGGTGCACGGTGACGTCCGGATAGCGTTCCTGCCAGCCCGCGAGCCGTTCGGCGAGGCTGCGCTCGGCTTCGGCCTTCACCACCTCCCAATCGAACCCGGGCAGCTCGAGCACCTGAACGTCGCTCCACGCGTGCAGCGCATTCAGGTCGACCCCGCGCCGCGATGCCTCGTCGAACGCGATCGCCGTCGCGAGCTCGGAGGCCGGCGAGCCGTCGATGCCCAGCAGCACGGGAGCCTGCTGCGGGTGCGCCATCAACATGTCCTCGTCCCGGACGACGGCGACAGGGCACTTCGCGTGCCGGACGACGCCGGAACTGACCGAACCCAACAACGCCCGGCCCAAGGCCCCGCGCCCGTTGCTGCCGACGACGATCATCTCGGCCCCTTCGGACAGGTCGATCAGCGTCGGCACCGGCGGCGAGCACTTCAGTTCACTGGTCATGGCAAGCCGTTGGTGACCCTGAACGGCCTCCTCGGCGATCTTGAGCGCCTGCTCGAGCACCTGCTGTCCGTCCTCCTCCTGCCACACCGTGACGCCGGCCGGAAGTGGTATCTGGGGGAAGGTCGGCACGTACGTGCTGTACATGTGAACCAGCTTCAGCGGCACGTTGCGCATCGCCGCATCGCGGGCCGCCCAGCAGACGGCGGCATTGGAAGCGGGCGATCCGTCGACTCCGACGACGATGCCGTCGCGGTTCATGGGTGTAGACATCTTTTCCTCCCTTAGTCAGGAAAAACGCTATTGGCCGTACGGTGGCCGAGCATGAGGCTTTAGTCCCCAAAGCCATGGCCATCAGGCCCCGTTGACCCGGGCCGCGAAGTGGCATCGTCACAGGCGTGACCGAATGGCCCGCCACCGTCGACAAGCGCTACCACGATGCGGTGATCCTCGGCCTGGACAGCGTCGTGACGGAGACCGCGACGGGTGGCGTCGAGGCGCAGGATTCGACCGTCCCGTTGCTGCGGCGGCTGCGGGATGCCGGCGTCGCGACGGCCGTTTACGCGCCCGAGCGGGACTGCGTGCCCGTCCTGCGCAGCGCGGGAATCGACGACCTGGTGGGCGTCGCCAACGGCGACGTGGCCCAGACGGCGCACCAGCTGGGGGTGCACCCCGTCCGGTGCGTGGTCATCGGCCACGACCCGGCCGGCGTCAAGGCCGGCAGGGAGTCCGGCTTCGGCCTCGTCATCGGCCTTACTCGCAACGGAGACGCCGACGAGCTGCTGTCCTGCGGGGCCGACACCGTGATCGCCGACCTCGGCGGGATATCGGTGCGCAGCGGTGAAGCGACCCTGTCCACGATCATCGACGCCCTGCAGGCGTACAGCCAGGTGAAAGAACTGGTAGCGAACCGGCAACCGGTTATCTTCCTCGACTTCGACGGCACGCTGTCCGAAATCGCCGAACAGCCGGACTCGGCGTCTCTCGTCGAGGGCGCCGGCGACGCGCTGCGCGCGCTGGCCGCCCAGTGTCCCGTGGCCGTGGTCAGCGGCCGCGATGTCAGCGACGTCCGAGACCGGGTCAACGTCGACGGGGTCTGGTACGCCGGCAGCCACGGGTTCGAATTGGTGGCGCCGGATGGCACTAGCCACCAGAATGCCGCCGCCGGCGTCGCCGACGCCCTGGCCCGCGCCGCCAATCGCCTCGCCGAGACACTGAGCGCTATCCCGGGAATAGTGCTGGAACGCAAGCGCTTCAGCATCGCAGTTCACTATCGCCATGCCGATCCCTTTAACGTCGACCGGGTGATCAGGACCGCCCGTGAACTCGGCCGCTCCGAGGGCCTCCGGGTCACCCCCGGTCGCAAGGTGATCGAACTGCGCCCGAGCACGGACACGGGCTCGACGCTCACTTGGCTGCTCGAGCGCATCATCGGCGCCGATCCGGGTGCCGTGTTGCCGATCTATATCGGCGACGACATCACCGACGAGGATGCTTTCGACGCGGTCCAGTTCGACGGCGTGGGAATCGTGGTGCGGCACGAAGAGCATGGTGATCGCACGTCCGCCGCGCTGTTCAGCCTCGAAAGCCCCGCCGCAGTAGCCGAGTTCGTAGGCAGGTTGGCTCAGGACCTGGCATCCGCCGCGCCGAGAGCCGACGACGCGTGGGAACTCGTGTACGAGGGCTATGACCCGCAGTACGAGCGGTTGCGCGAGGCGCTGTGCACCGTCGGCAACGGCTACGTCGCGACCCGGGGCTGCGCACCCGAGGCGGCCGCGTCCGACTCCCATTACCCCGGCACCTACGCCGCCGGCGTGTACAACACGCTGGCGGATCGGGTCGCGGGCCGGACCATCGAGAACGAGAGCCTGGTCAACCTCCCGAACTGGCTGTCGCTGACGTTCCGGGTCAACGGCGGCCCGTGGTTCCATGTCGATGATGCCGAACTACTTTCCTATCGACAGACATTCGACCTGCGTAGCGCGACGCTGACCCGCAGTCTGCGATTCCGGGACGGATCCGGCCAGATCACAACGCTCGACCAGCAGCGCTTCGCGTCCATGCACCAGCCGCACCTGCTCGCCATGCAGACCACCGTCAGCGCCGAGAACTGGTCGGGCACAATCGAGTTCAGCTCCCTGCTGGACGGAAGCGTGCAAAACACCATGGTCGAGCGCTACCGGTCGTTGTCCAGCGCACACCTCACCGGAACGGTGATCGACGAAATAGGGCCCGACTCCGTGCTGTTGCGCACGGAAACGTCGCAGTCGCACATCTCGGTCGCGGTCGCGGCCCGCACCACCCTGTGGTGCGGGGACGGCCGAGCCGATGCCGAGTACACCGTCGTGGCCGACGGCGACCGCGGCGGTCACAACATCGCGGTCGCCCTCTCGGCGGGCCAGTCGGTCGCCTGTGAGAAGGTCGTGACGATCTTTTCCGGCCGCGACACCGCCATCTCCGAATCGGCAAGCGCCGCCCAGCAATACCTCGACGCCGCCGGCCGGTACGCCGACCTGCGCCGGCAGCACGCCCGGGCGTGGGACCGGCTATGGGAGCAGTGCAACATCGGCATAGCCGACAACACGCTGATGCTGCGGGTCCTCCGGTTGCATCTGGTGCATGTGCTGCAGACGATTTCGCCGCACACCGCCGAACTCGACGCCGGGGTGCCGGCGCGGGGGCTGCACGGCGAGGCCTACCGCGGGCACGTGTTCTGGGACGCGCTGTTCGTCTCGCCGGTGCTGAGTCTGCGTATGCCCAACGTCGCCCGCTCGCTGCTGCTCTATCGATACCGCCGGCTCCCCGAGGCGCGCCGCGCTGCGCGGCGGGCCGGGTATCGCGGCGCGATGTACCCCTGGCAATCGGGCAGCGACGGGCGCGAGGTGAGTCAGGAAGTGCACCTCAATCCGCAGTCCGGCCGGTGGAACCCGGACGCCAGTGCGCGCGCGCATCACGTCGGCCTCGCGATCGCGTACAACGCGTGGCAGCACTACCAGGTGACCGGTGACCGTCAGTGGCTTGGCGACTACGGCGCCGAGATGCTGGTCGAGATCGCACGCTTCTGGGTAGGCCTGGCGACGTTCGACGACACCCGCGACCGCTACACGATCCGCGGAATCATCGGCCCCGACGAGTTCCATTCGGGTTACCCCGGCAAGGAGTACGACGGGATCGACAACAACGCGTACACCAACGTGATGGCGGTCTGGGTGATCATGCGGGCCATGGACGCGCTGGACCTGCTGCCGCTGCGCGACAGGCTCGATCTGGTCGGAAAGGTCGACCTGACGGCCGACGAGCTGGACCGGTGGGATCACGTGACGCGGCGCATGTTTGTGCCCTTCCACGACGGGGTGATCAGCCAGTTCGAGGGCTATTCGGAACTGGGCGAACTGGATTGGGAGGGCTACCGACAGCGCTACGGGAACATCCAAAGACTCGACCGCATCCTGGAGGCCGAGGATGACAGCGTGAACAACTACCGGGCGTCCAAGCAGGCCGACGCGCTGATGCTCTTCTACCTGCTGTCCTCGGAGGAGTTGCTGGGCCTGTTCGGCCGGCTCGGCTACCGGTTCTCGGCCGAGCAGATTCCCAAGACGATTGAGTACTACCTGTCCCGGACCTCAGACGGATCGACGCTGTCCGCGATCGTCCATTCGTGGGTGCTCACCCGTGCCCACCGGCACCACGCCATGCGCTACTTCGTCCAGGTGCTGAGCTCCGATGTCATCGATATCCAGGGTGGCACCACTTCGGAAGGAATACACCTCGCGGCGATGGCGGGCAGCGTCGATCTGCTGCAACGATGCTTCACCGGGCTGGAAACGCGTGACGATCGGCTGGTGCTCGGCCCGCACTGGCCCGAGGCGCTCGGCCCCATCGAGTTCCCATTCGTCTACCGGGGTCAGCGGGTTCATCTGCGGATCAGTGGACGGACCGGCGTTCTGACGTCCGAGGCGGGCAATGCCGGCCCGATCATGGTCGAATGCCGCGGCCGCGTGCAGCGTCTCTCGCCCGGGCAGAGCATCGAGGTCGCGTGAAGCCCTAATGCTCCGGAATGTGGGTCGAACGACCCTGCCGAAAAGGTAGGTCGCGCAATAACGTCTGCGATTGGCGGCCCGGCCGCCGGATCGGGAGGAATCATGGACCAGACGCAAACACCGGCCAAGATCGTGGTAGGCATCGACGGCTCAGAAGCCGCCGTCAACGCCGCGAAATGGGCCCTTACGGAGGCGATAGGCCGCAACATCGCGCTGCGGCTGGTCCAGGCCGTGCCCGATCGATCCGGCGATTCGACAAGCATGGAGGTCCAGTACGCGCAGGGGGCGCTGCGCGACGCCGATGCAGCGCTGCAGGCCATGGGCAAGCCGGTCAAGGTCGAATGCGACATCGTGCGCGGGTCGCCGGAGGGCGTCCTGATCGACGAATCACGAAGCGCTGCCATGGTTTGCGCGGGTTCCGTGGGGATCGGACGCGTCGCTCGCAAGCTGCTCGGCTCGACCGTCGACGCCGTCGCCCGAAAGGCCCAATGCCCGGTCGCGGTCGTACGGGCCGACGGCCAGGAGGCGGAACCGGGATGGGTGGCCGTCGTCGTCGACGATTCGCCGGCCAACGATGCCGTGCTCGAGCTCGGCTTCCACGAGGCGCGGCTGCGTGGAGCACCGATCCTCGCGCTCGGGGTTTGGCGGTGGGGCCTGGGCGAGATCCCCTACCGCCAGCTCGAGCAGCGGCTTCGCCAGTGGGTATCCCGCTATCCCGAAGTGCATGTCATGCCGGCCGCCGCGAGGCGCGGGCCCGCCGAATTCCTCGCTCACACGCAGGAATCCGTCCAGCTGGCGGTGGTGGGCAGCGAGGACGCCGACAAGGTGTCGCAGATGATCGGCCCGCCGGGACAATCCGGCCATGACGGATGCTCGGTGCTGGTGGTGCGCGACTGAGGCCAGCGCCTCGCGAAAACTGCCCGGCGTCAAACGGGTTCGTCGTCGTCGGTGTCGCGGAGGAATCGTTCGGGGTGGTGAAAGCTGTTGGTGCGGGGTTGTCCGCGTCGTGGGGGTACCTCCCGCTTGCGGGGGAGTGTGGTGGGGGTAGCCATTCGGTTTCGCCGCGGGCGTTGGTGCGGGTGGTCCAGCCTTGTTCGGCGAGGCGGTTGTCGGGTCCGCAGGCCAGGGTGAGGTCGTCGATGTCGGTGCGGCGGGTGGTTTTCCAGCCGGTGACGTGGTGGACCTGGCTGTGATAGGCCGGGGCGTCACAGCCCGGTTTGGTGCAGCCGCGGTCCCTGGCGTGGAGCATGATTCGCTGTGCCGGGCTGGCCAGGCGTTTGGTGTGATAGAGCGCCAAGGGCTTGGCCTGGTCGAAGATGGCGAGGTAGTGGTGGGCGTGGCCGGCCCAGCGGATCACATCCGACATCGGCACCAGGCTGCCGCCGCCGGTCAGCGCCTTGCCGGTGGCTGCCTCCAGCTCCTGCAGCGTGGTGGTCACGATGATGGACACCGGTAACCCGTTGTGGGTGCCCAGCTTGCCGGAGGCGAACAGGGCAAGCAGCCCTGCGAGGAAGGCGTCGTGGTTGCGCTGGGCGCCGGTTCGGGTGTCGCGGCGCACCGCCTGTTCGTCGGGTGTCTCGTCGACGACCGGGTTTTCATCGTCGGGGTTGCACGCGCCGGGGGCGGCCAGCTTAGCCAACATCGCCTCGATCGCGGCCCGCAATTCGGGAGTCACCAGCCCGCTGATACGTGACATGCCGTCGAATTCCTGGTTGCCCAGCACGATGCCGCGTTTACGGGCCCGCTCGGCGTCGCTGAACTCGCCGTCGGGGTGCAGCCAGTCCATGATCCGGCGGGCGTACTTGGCCAACTCGTCGGGACGGTAGTGGCGGGCCTTGTCGGCCAGGTCGGCCTCGGCGGCTTCCCGGGTGCCCGGGTCGACCTCGGCGGGCAGGTGAGCGAAAAAGCTGCGGATCACCCGCACATGCCCGTCGCCGATCAGCCCCTCGCGTTGGGCGGTGGCGGTCGCGGGCATGAGCGGCGGCAACGACTCACCCGTGAGCGCGCGGCGTTCACCTAAAGTTCTTCGGCGCTGGCTTGGACGCCGACCTGATTGATCAGCGTGTGCTGCGGGGCGCGCAGCCCGCGCGCGAAGGATTCCAGTTGTTCTAGGGCCGAAAGTCGTTCCGGGGTGGTCAACACGTCAAAGGACAAATCGCGCAGCCGTTTCAGATTCCCCTTGAGATCGTCGAACACCTCGACGATCTCCTCACGACTGCCCGAACCCATACCCCAAGATTAGGAACACCCACCGACAAGAATCCCAGATTTGTGACGCCTGAAACCACGGTGACACAAGGGATTACGAATAGACCGCCTAGGCGGCGGCCCACTCCTTGGCGCGGTCAAGTTCGTCGAGCCCGAACACGGCGAGCTCGCCGGGCATCATCCAAGCGACCGCGTGCATCACATGGCCGACCCAGTCCTTGTCGGACACCACGGCGATCCGCTTGAAGTCCGAGTAATGCGTGAAAAGCATGCCGAACCCGAGCTTGAGGTCCTCGGCGAACCCGCCCGGCCCGAAGCCCTCGTAATCGGGCGCGATGACCTCCACGATCCTGATCTCGCCTTTTTTGAGCATCTCTTCCATCTCGGGCTTGAAGTGGCGTAGCTCGTCACCACGCAGCCGGCCCGACACACGGATGCCGGTCACCCCTTCCGGCATGTCCTCCAGCTGTTCGATCATCGATTCTCCTCACGGACAACAATCACGGGAACCTTCGCCGATTGCGCGACGGCCGAGCCCACCGACCCGAGCAGCATCCCGGGAAACCCGCCGCGCCCGCGGCTGCCGACCACCACCAGCTGGGCCCGCTCGGACTCCTTGAGCAGCCAGTGGGATGGCTTGTCGCAGAAGAGCAATCGCTCGACCTGCACATCCGGATACTGTTCCTGCCAGCCCGCCAGGCGTTCGGCGAGGATCTCCTGGCCCTCCCGCTCGCGGTCGTGCCAGTCCATCCCCAGCACCGGGAACACCGCGACGTCGCTCCACACGTGCAGCGCGCGCAGCCCGACGCCGCGGCGCGACGCCTCGTCGAAGGCCAGGGCGGTCGCCGCTTCCGACGCGGGCGATCCGTCGATGCCCAGCAGCACCGGCGCGTCGGCGTCCGCGGGGACATCGGAGTGGATGACCGCGACCGGGCAGTGGGCGTAGTGCACCAGCCCCGTCGTGACCGAGCCCAACAGCAAGCGGCCCATCGCGCCCAGGCCCTGGCTGCCGGCGACGATCATCAACGCGTCTTTCGAAGCCTCGATCAATGCCGGCACGACGCCGGAATAGACCGTCTCGGTGCGTGTTTCGGGTGGCTGTGCGCCCGCCAGGGCCGCGCTCAGCGTCTTGCGGGCCTGATCGATGACGTGCCGTGCGTCGTCTCGCTGCCACTCGGGCATCTCGTCGTACAACTGGCCCACCGGCCAGCCGACCACCACCGGTGCCACCGCGTGCATCAACGTGAGGGGCAGCTTGCGCATGATGGCCTCGCGCGACGCCCAGGCGACGGCGGCATCGGATGCCGGCGAACCGTCGACGGAGACCAGGATCCCGAATTTTTTTGTCACGCCAGACATTTCGCGTCCTCGTCGTCGAAGTCGGGCAGTTCGATCTCGAGGTGCCGGACGGATCCGTACTCCGCGGGCTCGCACCGCCAGCCGAGGTCGAACACGACCATCAGCATCAGGTGGTTCTCGCTCAGCACGTCGGCGACAAAGTGCCCGATTCGCCGGCCCCGCGCGATCCGGGCCAGGTGTTTGAGCAGGGCCGTTCCCACACCGAGCGAATGATCTTCGTGCGCGACCACGATCGCGAACTCGGCGGCCTTCGGGTGCTCGCGCACGACGGTGTAGTTGGCCACGCCGATCAGCCGGCCCGCGTCGAACGCCCCAAGCGCGTACCGGCCGGGGGCGGGTGTGGTCAGCTCGTCGACGACCTCGTCGAGCTGGACCGGCTGGAGCGTGAAGAAGCGGTAGTAGCGGTCGTGATCGCTGAGGTGTTGATGCAGATCCATGACGGCCTCCGCGTCCCCGGCGCCGAGTGGCCGCAACGACACGACACGTCCGTCGAGCAGTTGGACCGTGTCCGCGGCTTCCACCGCCCGATCGCTCATGATCCATGACGCTATTCGGATCTGGCGCCGCTCGGCAGGGCCGTTAGACCCCAGCCCGTTAGCCGTCGGTCAGCGGGGCGATCCAGTGGACGCGGGCGCCACCCTCCGGTGGATTGGTGACCTCGCAGGTGCCGCCGAGTTGTTCGGCGCGGTATTTCATATTGGCCAGCCCGCTGTTGCGGACGTTGTCGGCGGGGATGCCGCAGCCGTTGTCGCTGACGTCGAGGATGAACATGTCGGCGACGTCGACCTCGACGGTCAGCCGCGACGCACCCGAGTGGCGGAGGCAGTTGCTGACCGCCTCCGCGGTCACCGCCTCAGCGTGCTCGGCGAGTTCGCCGTCGACCGCGGTCATCGGCCCGTGCAGGCGCATCGTCGTGACGATCTCCCGATTTTGGGTGAGGTCGGCAACCACCTGCTGGATCCGCTGCCGGAAGTCGGCGCCCTTCCCCAACGGCGATTTGAGCTGGAAGATCGTCGTTCGGATCTCCTCGATGATGGTCTGCAGATCGTCCAGGGTGCGGTTCAGGCGCTCGGCCACCTCCGGGGAACGGGACCGGGCCAGCGTGCCCTGCAGGTCCATGCCGGTGGCGAACAGCCGCTGGATGACATGGTCGTGCAGGTCGTGGGCGATGCGCTCGCGTTCGGCGACGATGGTCAGCTGACGCGAGTCGTCCCGCGCCGCCGCCAGGACCAGGGCTATCGCGGCGTGGGTGGCGAAATCGCTGACCAGGTCGAGGTAGCTCTCGTCGAACGGTGGCGCCTCCGCGCCGCGTGCGATCGCGATCACGCCCGCGACTTGGTCGTCGGTGCGCAGCGGCATCAGGATCGCGGGGCGCTGCCCGACATCGGTGAAGGCCTGGATCGGGTAGCGCAACGACTCGGTGATCATCGGTTGGCCGGTCCGGAAGACCTCGCCGCTGGAGGAACCTTCCACCGGGACCTGGCGGCCGATTACCTCGTCGGCGTGAACACCCACCGCGGCGGACACCACCAGCGTGTCGGTTTCGTCGTACGGCAGGTCCGCGTCGGCCGGGACGAGGACGATCGCCTGTTCGGCGTCGGTCAGCCTGCGCGCGCTCTCGGCGATCAACTGCAGAGGGCGGCGGTGCGGCTCGGTGGTGGACAGCAGCGCGGTCGTGATCTCGCGGCTCGCATCCATCCACTTCACCGACAGCCGCTCGCGCTCGAAGAGTTGGGCGTTGTCGATGCTGGCCGCGGCCGCGAACGCGAGCGCGCGGGCGGCCACCTCGTCGGACTCGGAGAACACCCGCGTCGGATCGACGTGGGTCAGGTAGATGTTGCCGAAGACGATCCCGCGGATGGTGATGGGCACCGCGAGGAAGGCGCGCATGGGCGGGTGGTGCGCGGGGAACCCGGCGGCGGCCGGGTGTGCGCTCATGTCGTCCACGCGCAGGGCCGGGGTGTCGAGGAGCGACAGGCTAAGCAGGCCCTTGCCCACCGGCAGGGGTCCGATGCGTTCGACGGTGTCGGCGTCCATGCCCTCGTGGATGAACCTGAGCAACGTGCCGTCGGGATCGCGGATGGCGAGCGCGCCGTAGGGGGCGGAGGTCAGCTCCCTGGCCGCGCCGATGACCCGGTGCAACGTGGCGTCGAGGTTATCGACGTTCGTGCCGATCTCGACGAACACGCGCAGCAGGTGCTCCATTTGATCGCGCGCCGCCAGCAACTCGTCCAGCTGCGCGTGCATCCTGGTCACCAGCCCACGCCGGCCTAGCCCGGCTAACGCCGAGCTGCGATCGTCGCCGTCGGCCACCCGACCTCATACCTCCACGACAACTCAGCCATGAGGCAGCTCTGCGTTGGCAAACAGCCAGTATCCGCGAAACGCGAAGATGCCACAGTCAGCTTAACCCCAAGAGGTCGGGCACCCAAGGTGAGCGGCCGGGTGGGTGTCGGGCCAGCCCGCGAACCGGGCGGCGACTGTGTCGAGCTGTCGGCTATCCCCGCGGGGCGTCCGGCGGCGCGGGCGGCCGCCCGGACCGTTGGTCCAGCTTGGAGGCGAACACGGCCGCCTGCGTCCGGCGCTCCATGCCCAATTTGGCCAACAACCGCGACACGTAGTTCTTCACCGTCTTTTCGGCAAGGAACATCCGGGCGGCGATCTGCCTGTTGGTCAAGCCCTCACTGAGCAGCCCGAGCAGCGTTCGCTCCTGTTCGGTCAGCCCGGAGAGCGGGTCTTCGTGTTCCGTCGTCCCACGAAGCTTTGCCATCAAAGCAGCGGCGGCCCGGTTGTCCAGCAACGACTTGCCGGCGCCGACCTCTTTGATCGCGTGGGCCAGCTCCATGCCCTTGATGTCCTTGACGACGTATCCGCTGGCGCCGGCCAGGATCGCCTCCAGCATCGCCTCGTCGGAGGTGAACGACGTCAACATCAGGCACCGCAGATCCGGATGGTCGGAGACCAGGTCGCGGCATAGTTCGATGCCGTTTCCGTCGGGAAGGCGGACGTCGAGGACCGCAACATCTGGCCGCAGAGCCGGAATTCTCGCTTTGGCCTCCGATACGGAACCGGCCTCGCCCACGATCTCCAGTTCGGGGTCCGACGCGAGCAGATCGGCAAGACCGCGGCGGACGACCTCGTGGTCATCGACGAGGAACACCTTGACCATTAAGAGCCCTTTCTGCAGCGACCGACTCTCAATATCGCACGTTTTCATTATCGCCCGCCTCACAAATGCTGTTGGTTGACGACCAACAGCGAGCAGTCGGCTTCTTGCAGCACCGCACTGCCGGCCGGCCCGAGGAGCTCCCTGAGCCGCCGACGGTCGCGGGCGCCGGCGATCACCAGCCCCACCGACCGCCGGTTGCAGGCCAGGTACTCGAGCAGGCCGCCGTGCACGGCCACCGACTCCACCCGCAGGTCCGGATACTGCCGCGTCCAACGGGCCAGCCGGCGATCCAGGTCGGCGAGGGCTCGGCGATCGCCCTCGGCCCCGCCCGGCCCCGTTTCTTCCGTCGTCCTTCGGCAGGTGATCGCCCGGATGGCGGCGTTGCGCAGCCGCGCCTCCGCGGCGGCGGCGCCCAGCAGGACGCCGTTGTCGGGCGACCCGTCCAGCTCGACGACGATGCCGTCCGGGCGGTGCGGGTGGTCGTCGCGGGCGCGAATTATCGCCACCGGGCAGTGTGCCGACATCGCCACGGCCGCGGCGGTGGAACCCACCCGGCCCGGCCGGAAGTGACGCAAGCCGACCGCGCCGACGCACACCATGGCCGCCGACGCCGACGCGCTGATCAGGCAGCCGATCGCCGGACCGTGGACCACCTCGGTTTCGATCTTTACCGGCTTGCCCGCGGCCTCAATTGCCTTGACCGCCTGGCGAATTGCCGCCTGGCCGGCGGCCTGCCCGCGCTCCTGCTCGGACTGCTCGGTCGCGCAGACCAGGCGCAGGGGGGCAGCACGACTCACCGTCTCGTCGATGGCCCAGAGCGCCGCCCGTATCGCCGCCTTCGAGCCGTCGATGCCGACCACGATCGACCGCGGCGTAGCCAATTCGTTCACGGACTGGCCCTCTAATGGCGGACCACGAGCACGGAGCAGTCCGGATAGCCCACGATCGGGTGGCAGTTCGGCGTGGACAGACCGGCGATCTCGGCGGCGTCGGCGCTCCCCACCACTGCCAAACTGACGGCGCCGCCCTGCCTCTCGCCGGTTCTCACGCCGGTGCCCGCGGCGACGGTCTGGACCTGCACGTCAGGGTAGCGCCGGACCCAGCTGTTCAGCCGCCGATCGATCTGTCGCACGGTCGCGTGGCGGCGCCGCCCCTGTTCCATTGCCTGATGTACGACCTCGTCGTTGTCCGGCTCGTCGTTGAGCACGACGGCGATCACGCCGAGATCGGTCGGCGACCCGTCGGGGTTGGTGCGGATGATCGCCACCGGGCATTTCGCTTCCGCGACCAACGCGGTGGCGGTCGGCCCCAGCAGGCCGTCGGACGCCCACCCGCGCCGGGAGGTGCCCACACAGATCAGCGCCGCGTCCCGCGATTCGTCGACCAACACTTTCCCGGGATCGCCCGAGAGGATTGCCGTTTCGACCTCGACCGGCTTTTTCGCCTGTTGGATGGCGCACTCCGCCTGGGACAGCGCCATCTCGGCGCGCTCCAGCTCCCACTCGGAGACGGGGTGGGCGCCCGTTTGCCCGTCCCGGCGAGGCACGACATACACGAGGCGCATGGGCAGCTGCCGGCTCAGCGCCTCGTCGATCGTCCACTTGGCGGCGTTGACCGCGGCTTGTGATCCGTTGACGCCCACCACCACCGACTTGGCGTCCAGCTCGTTCATGTCGGCTCCTGAAACGTTCGAGTCCTCAAATTCAGGCTCTCAAATAGGCTATTGCCGCGCCGCTCGTTACAGAGGGGTCGTTAGGCCTCACCTGGGTAGCCGTTCGTCATCTGCGAGGTCGCACGGTTCCGCCGATTGGGCGAACAACTTCTCCACGTCCGCCCGAAGGCAGGCGGCCGTGCCGGGCGTCATCAGCATCGCCGCCCCCGCCGCGATGCCCAGCCGAACGGACTTGACCAGCGGCCAGCCACGGGTGAGCCCGACCGTGATCGCCGCGACCATCGCGTCGCCGGCCCCCACACCGCTGCCGCCGGGCATCGGAATCGCCGAAAAGCGCTGGCTGGCATGCGCTGTCGCGAGGAGCGCGCCTTTCGATCCCAGGGACACCAGCACCGCTTCCGCGCGACCGTCGTCGACGAGTTCGTGTGCGGCGGCGAGTTGTTCGGCCTCGGTTTCTAGCGGGCGCCCGACGCATTCCCGCAGCTCTCGCACGCTGGCCTTGAGGAGGAACACGCCGGAGGAGACGTGTCGCAGGCCGCCGCCGGAGGTGTCGAGGATGAGGCGGGCGCCCACGTGCCGGCACATGTCGGCGACCCGCTGGTAGAAGTCGGTGGTCACGCCCGGCGGCAGGCTGCCGCTGGCCACCACGTATTCGGCCGACTTCGCCGTCATGCGCAGCTGCTCGAGGCAGTGCGCCTGTTCGCGCAGCGTCAGTTGCGGCCCCGGCAGGACGAAGCGGTACTGCTTACCGCTGCTGCCCTCGTTCACGGTGAAGCTCTCGCGCGTGGCCGCCCCGATGGGAACCTGCCAGAACGGCACGCCCTCGTCGGCAAGCAGCTTTGCGATCAAGCCACCGGTCGTGCCGCCCGCGGGGAAAACCGCCAGCACCGAGCCGCCCAGCTCGTGCGCGACGTGCGCGACGTTGATGCCGCCACCGCCCGGGTCGTAACGGGTTTCGGCGCAGCGCAATTTGTCGGTCGGGCGCACGACGTCGACGCTCGTGGTGATGTCGAGCGCCGGGTTCATGGTCAGCGTGACGATTTGCGGTCGGCTCGCAGGCGGTCGTGCCGGCGTCTGCATGTTCGTTGGCTCCGCTCGTCGTCAGTTATAGGCCGGAGGGGTACGTTTCCGGGGTTTCGCCGGCGATCCACAGGCTCGTCACCTCGAGGGGTTCGAGCGCCGTGGTGGTGTCGATGTGGATCATCGCGTCGAATTGGTCGGCCGGACGCACGTGGAAGTAATGGCTTTGCCGTTCCGTCTCGGGCCGGTAGATCACGCCGATGGCGCGTCCCAATCGAACCGTGCTGAGCGGATCCGCGGCCGCGGGACTGATGGCCGCCGACACCAAGAACGCGCCCCTGCCGGTCTCGTGCAGCAGTTCCTCGATGCTGCCATTGAGCGCCGGGCGCACCGCCTTTCGCTCGGCAACGCCGCCCCATTCGCTGGCGGCGGTCACCGTGCCGGAGTAGGTGCTGAACCCGATGAGGCGCGAATCCTCGCCGTATCGCTGACGGGCGAGTTGGCCGAGCGTGAGTTGCCCGTCGGCCCACACTTCGGTGGCCCGGGCGTCCCCGACGTGAGAGTTGTGGGCCCACACCACGATTCGGGCGGGGGGCACATCCTGTGCGTCCTGGTGGCGGTCCAGGTGATTCAACAGCGCCTCGAGGGTCTGCGCCATGTGCTTGTCGCGCAGGTTCCACGAGTTGACACGCCCACTGAACATCGCGCGGTAGTACACCTCCGCGTTGCGCACCGTTTGCGCGTTCTGCTGGGCGTAGAACAGCTCGTCCTCGGCCAGCAGCCCGTCCCTGCGCGCGTAGGCCAGCGCGTTGCGCTGGATCTCCACCAGCTGCTCGATCGCCTGATTTTCACAGGACGGGCCCGCACCGTACGCCGCCGCAAAGCCATACGCCTGACCGTCGTCGGCCGACGCGTGGTCGAAGCAGGCGTAGCGCTCGCGTGCCCGCGCCGCCGCCTTGGGGTCGATCTTGTCAAGGTAGGCGATCACCTCGTGCATCGACCGGTGCAGGCTGTAGAGGTCCAGGCCGTAGAAGCCGGCCTGCCGGCCGTTCGACTCGTGGAGTTTGTTGTGCGCGCGCAGCCAGTCGACGAACTCGCACACGACGGTGTTGCGCCACATCCAGGCGGGAAAGCGCTCGAACCCGCTCAGCGCGTCGTCGGCGCTCTTGTCGTCGCCCAGGCCGCGAACGTAGCGGTTGACCCGGTACGCGTCGGGCCAGTCCGCCTCGGCGGCGACGGCACAGAAACCCTTTTCCTCGATCAGCCACTTCGTGATGACCGCCCGAGCCTCGTAGAACTCGTGGGTCCCGTGCGAACTCTCGCCGATCAGCACGATCCGCGCGTCGCCGATCAGCTCCTCCAGCGTTTCGCGCGACGGGATGCCCTGCGGCGCATCGATGGCCACGCTGCCGATTACCTCGGCCGGTGTCCGGGCCGCTGCTTTGTTTGTCGATGCCCCGGTGGTCGGGGTGGCGAGCAGCCGCCGAACCTCGTCGTCGGTGACCTGGCGGAAATCCCAGAACGACTCGCCCACCGCATGGAAGGGGGTGGGCATCGACGCGCACACGACATCGTCGACCTGGCCGGCGAGTTCCCGGCAGGTGGATTCCGGCGCCGCCGGCACGGCGACCACGATGTGTGCGGGCTCGGCCTCGCGCAGCGCCTGCACGGCCGCGAACATGCTTGCGCCGGTGGCCAAGCCGTCATCGACGAGGATGACCGTCTTGCCGGTCACGTCGACGGGCGGCCGACCGTCGCGATAGGCCGCCTCGCGCCGGACGAGCTCGCGGCCTTCGCGCTCGGCGACGGCGCGCAGTTCCTGCGGTGTCATCCGCAGTCCCCGCACGACGTCGTCGTTGAGCACGACGCGGCCGCCGCTCGCCAGCGCCCCGACCGCAAACTCTTCGTGGCCGGGGGCCCCGAGTTTGCGCACGATGAAGGCGTCCAGCGGGGCATTTAGCGCGGCCGCCACCTCCCAGGCAACCGGGAGGCCGCCCCGCGCCAGGCCCAGCACGATCACGCCCGGCCGGTCGCGATAGGCGCCGAGGAGGCTCGCCAGTACCCGGCCCGCCTCGGCGCGGTCACGGAACACGCGCCGCGGGGCGCGGCGGGTGGCATCAGCTGCTCTGGTCATGGCGTCAGTCGGCCGTTCGTACCTGGACGCGCCGCTCGGTCGGCTTCGGCTCCGAAATGCCCACGGAGACAGTCAGGATGCCCTTGTCGTAGGTGGCCTCGATGCTGTCTTCGTCTGCGCCGGCCGGCAGGGACACGGTGCGGGTGAACGAGCCGTAGGAGAATTCCGAGCGGCCGTCGAAGTCCTTCTTCTCGCTGCGCTCGGCCTTGATGGTGAGCTGTCCGTCGCGCACCGTGATCTCGACGTCCTTGGCCGGATCCACCCCCGGCATCTCGGCGCGCACCACGTAGCGGCCGTCCTTCATCTCGTCTTCGAGCCGCATCACGCGGGCCTCGTAGACGGGGCGGAGTCCGGCCAACGGGGGGAAGCCGGCGAACAGCTCAGAGAACTCAGGGAAGAGCGACCTTGGCTGACGCCTAACAGAAAGGGTGCTCATGATGTCTCCTAGAACTCGACATTTGTGGCAGTTACGAGTCCATCCGACCAGTCCGGCGCGACCGCCGGTAGGGACGGAAGTCCCGGCGTCGCGGGCCGTTCGTCGGCTCCGTCCCCGTCAGTCGGAAAGCCGGGCCCGGGCGGCGATGTAGGCCATCACGCGATCGAGAATCAGGTCGTACGTGTCGCCGTCCTCGACGAGGCGGGCCAGCCCCTCACGACGAAGGAAGCCGTCGAGGCGTCGGTCCAGCGGCCAGTCGGCGTAGCTGTCGTCCGCGTACGGCGAACGCAGGAACTGCCAAGCGAGCGTATCGACGTCACCGTCGGTCAGCAGCGGCGGACCGCCTGGCAGAAGGGACATTTCAGTGGCCCTTAGCCTGGCCCGCTATGGCCGCCTGCATCGCGGCGAACCGCGACCGCGCTCTCTCGTCGGCGGCCCGCTGCTCGGCCGCCGTGACGACGATCGCGTCCGGGCCCGGGAACACGGTCGCCCGTTCGCCGGTGTCCAGCCACCGAACCAGGAACGGCGGCTCGCCGTCCTTCGAGGGCACCGCGGTGATCAGCCCACGCAGGTCCCGACGCCCGACCGTGCCGCCCTTGATCACCAGCCAGTCCCCGACTTCGGCCTTCATCGCCGGATCTCCAACACGTCGCTCATGGGCCGCCGCGGCGTCGGGCCGGGCGTCAGCCCGCCCTCGGGTTCGATGCCGACCCGGATCAAAACCTGGGGTACCGCGGCGGGATCGGCCGTGAGATCGGAAATGACGTCGCGACTGGATTGCAGCTCCGTGAGATGCGTTACCGGGCAGGTGGCCAGGCCGGCCATCGTGCACTCCAGCAGGATCGCCGAAAGCGCCTCGCCGCAATTGAGCGCATCGACCCGCGCGTCCCGGGGTGTGGACAACACCAGGATCTTCGCCTGGTCGTAGGTGCCGGCGGAACTGTGCTCGTCGGCCGGGTCGATGGGGAACCGGCGGTTGACGTCGACACGGCGGGCGTCCGATTCCGAGGTGAGCGCGCTGTCGGGGATGCCCTCGGCCTCCCGCAACGGCGATGTCCACCAAAGCAATTCATTCTGATAGGAATCGTCGTAGCGGCGCAGCGCATCGGTGAGCCGCGACGCCTCGGCCAACCGCGGGCGCGCATCGTCGGTCAGCACGTCGAGGGTCACCAACTCGTTGTCGAACGAGCTGCGCAACACCGCTTCCAGCGACGGCCAGCGACTCGGCGCGCGAAACGGCAGCCGGTTGGTCCGGCGACGCGGTATCGCGTCGGCGCGATCGCGCCTCGCCTGCGTCACACAGTCCAGGGAAGTGAAGTCGGCCGAGGCGAGGTGGTCGAGGTTGTTTGGGTTGGGGAACTGATCGACGTTGGTTTCCCAACCGGCCGCGGCCATCGCGACGCGAAAGTGATCGAGCGCCGCGCCGCAGCTGATGATCGCCTCGCGACCCGACCTGTCGGTCGCGGTGACCGTCCGGTGCGGGTCGACGAACAGATCGACGCTCGCGCTGCCCGCCACCCATCGCCACGGCTGAATGTTGTGCAGCGAGGGAGCCCGGCACGCCAGCTCCACCGCACTGGTGATCACACCGATATCCACCATCGTCTGGGTCATTGCGCACTCTCACTTCCTGTCCCACGTCGACCCTCGGGCATGCGCGCCTTTGGCCGCCAGGGTCCTTGGTCCCCGGGTCGTGAGTTGATGACTTTTGTCTCTATTGCGGCATCGCGGGCCGGGCAAACGATGAACATGCCCAGGCGACAGCGCAGGCCATACCGCAAGGATCCCTTATGGATGTCATCCACAAAACCCTCGAGGACTGCACCGTCCGCCCCAACCTCACCGAATACGAACGGGCGCGCGCGCGGTTCCACTGGTCCGACGTGCCGCCCTTGTGCGAGGGCATGGGGCCCGGCCGGTGCAACATCGCCTACGCCGCCGTGGACCGTCACGCCGAGGGCCCGACCGCGACGCGCACGGCGTTGCGATTCGCCACCGACGGGGGCTGTGACGGCGCGATCACCACCCGCGACCTCAGCTACGCGGACCTCGGCCGGTTCACCAAACGATTCACCAGCGCGCTGCGCTCGCTCCGCATCGGCAAGGGCGACCGCGTTTTCACGATGATGAACCGCTCGCCCGAGCTGTACATCGCGATGTTGGGCGCGCTGCGCAACGGCAGCGTCGTTTCGCCGTTGTTCTCGGCTTTCGGGCCCGAGCCGATCGCGACCCGGGTGAACATCGGGCAGGCCGACGTCCTGGTCACCACCGCGACGCTCTACCGGCGCAAGATCGCCAAGATCCGCGATCGGCTGCCGTCGGTGCGGCACATCTTCGTCGTCGACCAGGACGAGACCGCCGATCCCCCACCCGGAACGCTCAACTTCTGGAACTGGGTGGACGCCGCCGACGAGAACGCGCCGATCGCGCCGACCACCGCCGAAGACCCCTCGCTGCTGCACTTCACCAGCGGCACCACCGGGACCCCGAAGGGCGCCGTCCACGTGCACGGCGCCGTGGCGATGCACTATGTCACCGGCCTGTACGCGCTCGACCTGCATCCCGACGACACCTATTGGTGCACAGCGGATCCCGGCTGGGTGACGGGAACGTCCTACGGCATCATCAGCCCGCTGCTGCACGGGGTCACCTCGATCGTCGACGAGGCCGAATTCGACGCCCAGCGGTGGTATCAGATCCTGCAGGACCAGGGCGTGTCGGTGTGGTACACGGCGCCGACCGCGATCCGGATGCTGATCAAAGCGGGTCCGGAGCTGCCCGCGCAGTATCGCTTTCCGCGCCTGCGTTTCATCGCCAGCGTGGGCGAGCCGCTCAACCCCGAAGCCGTCTGGTGGGGAAAGCGGGTGCTGGGCTTGCCGATTCACGACAACTGGTGGCAGACCGAGACGGGCGGCATCATGATCGCCAACACGCCGGCGTTCGACATCAAGCCCGGCTCCATGGGGCGGCCGCTGCCCGGCGTGGACGCGTTCATCGTGCGCCACAACGACGACGGATCGACCACGGTCCTCGACGAACCCGACGTCGAGGGCGAGCTCGCGCTCAAGCCGGGCTGGCCGTCGATGTTCCGCGGCTATCTCAACGCGGAGGAGCGCTACCGCAACGCCTTCGTCGACGGCCTCTACCTGAGCGGGGATCTCGCGAAAAAAGACGCCGACGGCTACTTCTGGTTCGTCGGGCGCAAGGACGACGTGATCAAGTCCGCGGGGCATCTGATCGGCCCGTTCGAGGTCGAAAGCGCGCTCACCGACCACCCGGCGGTTGCCGAGGCGGCGGTCATCGGCATCCCCGACCCGACGGTCGGCGAAATGGTGAAAGCCTTTGTCACGCTTAAGAACGGCGTGGTCGGCGACGAGGACCTGCGCCTGGAATTGATCGGCCACGCGCGCAAGCGGCTGGGGGCCACCGTGGCGCCCAAGGAGCTCGAGTTCGTCGACGCGTTGCCGCACACCAGCAGCGGCAAGATCATGCGCCGGCTGCTGAAGGCCCGCGAACTCGGGCTGCCCGAGGGCGACACCTCCACCATCGAAAGACAACCCGACCACCACGCCGAGGGGGTGCCGTCATGACGCGCGCCAGTGACGATGCAGAGCGAAGCGATGAGGAGGAGCGGCGCCCGATGGACGGTGTGAAGCTGGCCCATGAACTGTTGTCGGACATGGTTCGGGTGCGCCGCATGGAGGAAAAATGCGCGGAGCTGTACAGCGCGGCCAAGATTCGCGGGTTCCTGCATCTCTACGTCGGCGAGGAGGCCGTCGCCGCCGGGTCGCTGCGCGCGTTGGCCGACGATGACGCGGTGGTCGCGACGTACCGCGAGCACGCGCACGCGCTGCTGCGCGGGATCCCGATGACCTCGATCATGGCCGAGATGTTCGGCAAGCGGGAGGGCTGCTCGCGTGGCCGCGGCGGGTCGATGCACCTGTTCGACGCGGCCAAGCGGTTCTACGGCGGCAATGCGATCGTCGCCGGCGGTCTGCCGCTCGCGGTGGGCATCGCCCTGGCCGACTCAATGCTGCAGCAGAAGCGGGTGACGGCCTGCTACTTCGGTGACGGCGCGGTGGCCGAGGGCGCGTTTCACGAGTCGTTGAACATGGCCGCGCTGTGGCACCTGCCGGTGCTGTTCTGTTGCGAGAACAACCTTTACGCGATGGGCACCGCGCTGGACCGGGCGCAGTCGCAGACCGACCTCACCGTCAAGGCGGCGTCGTACCGCGTCCCCACCGTGGCCGTCGACGGAATGGACGTCGAGGCGTGCCATGTCGCCGCGCAGCAGGGCGTCGATCACGTCCGCGACACCGGCGGCCCGTTCTTCATCGAGTTCCGCACCTACCGGTTCCGGGCGCATTCGATGTTCGACCCGGAGCTGTACCGGGACAAGGGCGAGGTCGAACGCTGGCGCCAGCGCGACCCGATCCGGTCGTTCACCGACCGATGCCTGGGCGACGGCACACTGTCCGCCGACGACGTTCGGGAAATCGAGGATTCGGCCGTCGCCGAGATCGAGGCCGCGGTGGCGTTCGCCGAGGCGGGTACGTGGGAGGACGTGGCGGATCTCGAACGCGACGTGCTCACACCCACTGCGGAGGAGGCACGATGAAGACGGCGAAGACGACCTACCGGGCCGCCGTTCACGACGCGATTCGCGACGCGCTGCGCGACGACCCGCGCGTGGTGCTGATGGGCGAGGACGTCGGCCGGTACGGCGGGACATACGCGGCGTCCAAGGGCCTGCTGGACGAATTCGGACCGGAGCGGGTGCGTGACACGCCGCTGTCGGAACTCGGATTCGTCGGCATCGGCATCGGGGCCGCCCTCAACGGATTGCGCCCGATCGTCGAAGTCATGACCGTGAACTTCAGCCTGCTGGCGCTCGATCAGATCGTCAATACCGCTGCGGCCCTTCGCCATATGTCGGGCGGGCAGTTTTCGGTCCCGCTGGTCGTGCGCATGGCCACGGGCGCCGGACGCCAGCTCGCCGCGCAGCACTCGCACAGCCTGGAGCCGTGGTATGCGCACATCCCCGGCATCAAGGTGCTGGCGCCGGCGACCGTCGAGGATGCCTACGGCATGCTGGGCCCGGCACTGGCCGACCCGGACCCGGTGGTGATCTTCGAGCACGTCCAGCTCTACAACACCTCGTCGGACATCGAGGCCCTCGGCCCCACCGACATCTCCGGGGCGGCCATCCGGCGCGGCGGCACCGATGCCACCGTGGTGGCCTACGGCGGCTCGCTGTGGAAGGCGCTCGACGCGGCAAATGAGCTGTCGCTGGCCGGAATCGATTGCGAGGTAATCGATCTGCGGGTCCTGCGACCGCTCGACGAGGACACCATCCTGGAATCGGTGCGCAAGACGCATCGGCTGGTCGTCATCGACGAGGCGTGGCGCAGCGGCAGCCTGGCCGCCGAGATCACCGCGCGGGTGGTGGAGGGCGCGTTCTATGACCTCGACGCCCCCATCGCGCGGGTGTGCAGCGCCGAGGTCCCGATGCCGTATGCGAAGCACCTGGAGCAGGCGGCGCTGCCGCAAACCGCCCAGATCGTGGCCGCGGTCCAGAACCTGTTCGGCGAGCCGCAGCAATGATCGAGTTCAAGATGCCCGCTCTGGGCGCCGACATGGACGAGGGCACGCTCAACGAGTGGCTGGTGAAGCCCGGCGACAAGGTGACGCGCGGCCAGATCGTGGCGGTCGTCGAAACCACCAAGGCGGCGGTGGAAATCGAATGCTGGCAGGAGGGCACGGTCGGCGAGCTGCTCGTACCGGTCGGTGAAACCGTCCAAGTGGGAACCACTTTGGCGACTCTGCTGGCCGAGGGCGAGCGCGCCGAAAAGCGAAAGAAACAGCGGGCCCCGGTGAGCGACGAGAAACCGGCGGCGGCACCGGCCAAGACGCCCGTCGCCGTCCCCGCCGCCCCACAGCATCGTCGGTGGGTATCCCCGGCGGCTCGTCGCCTCGCGACGAGCCTGCACGTCGACATCGACGCGCTCGACGGCACCGGTCCGCAGGGCGCCGTCATCATCAGCGACGTCGAGCACGCCGCCGCCACAATCCAGCACGCCGCCGCGGTCCAGAAAGCGAAAGAACCGAAAGGCGGCGCGCCGAGCAAGAGCACGGCGGCCGACCGCGCGGCCGCGATGCGAAAGTCGATCGCCGCCGCGATGAGCCGGTCGAAGCGGGAGATCCCGCACTACTACCTCGCCGACGAGATCGTGCTGGAGAAGTCGCTGACGTGGCTGACCACCCGAAACGCGCAACGATCGATCGACGAACGCGTGTTGCCGGCCGTCCTGCTGTTGAAGGCCGTCGGCCTCGCCGCGCAGCGATTCGGCGAGTTCAACGGCTTTTGGCGCGACGACGGGTTCGAGCCCGCGAACGGGGTCCATGTCGGCGTCGGGATCTCGCTGCGCGGCGGCGGCCTGGTCGCGCCGGCCATCCATGACGTCCCGGAGAAGAAGCTCGACGAGTTGATGGAAGACCTCACCGATCTCGTGGCGCGGGCGCGCTCCTTCTCGCTGCGAAGTTCGGAAATGTCGGACCCGACGATTACCGTCACCAACCTCGGCGACAAGGGCGTCGACACGGTCTTCGGCGTCATCTACCCGCCCCAGGTGGCGATCGTCGGTTTCGGTCAGCCGGCCCAGCGGGTCTGCGTCATCGACGGCGGAATCCGGGTCGTGAGCACCGTCCAGGCGACGCTCGCCGCCGACCATCGCGCGAGCGACGGCCACCGGGGTGCGCTGTTCCTCACCGCGATCAACGAGCTGCTCCAGCAGCCCGACCTCTTGGAGAAGTGAGTGCAAATGACGACAACGAACGAAGACACCCGGGCGGCAGTCCTTTCCGTGCTGACCAGCATCGCCCCCGAGGTCGAGCCGGACGACATCAGCGACGACGTCCTGCTGCGCGATCAGGTCGACCTCGATTCAATGGACTGGCTGAGCTTTCTGCGCGGCATCCACCGGCAGCTGCACGTGGACATCCCCGAATCGGACTACGGATCGCTTCGCACGCTGGCCGACGTCGTCGGTTACGTCGAAAAGAACTCTTCTGCGTAGGCCTTTCGGCACCCGACCTGCCCCGCCGCCCGGGACAAATGACCCTGGCCACCAGCCGGGTTGCGGCCTACCGTGATGGCGAAGCGAAACTTCGGCAAGGAATTGGCGGCCATGAAAACGACCGTGGACACCCAGACTCTCAGCAAAGCGGTGCAGCTCGCGTGTAGGGCCCCGTCAGTGCACAACAGCCAGCCGTGGCGGTGGGTCGCCGAGGGCGGGGCTTTGCGACTGTTCGTCGACCGCGACCGGACGGTGCCGGGCACGGACCGCTCCGGCCGGGAAGCGATCCTCAGCTGTGGCGCCGCCCTGGATCACCTTCGGGTCGCCATGCTCGCCTCGGGTTGGGGCGCGGACGTCGAACGGTTTCCCAATCCCAATGACCCCGACCATCTGGCGACCGTCGAATTCCATCCCGTCGAGCACGTCACGCGCGCCCAGCGCGACCGCGCCAACGCGATCCTGCACCGCCGAACCGACCGGCTGCCGATGGGCGAGCCCACGTACTGGGACCTCTTCGAACCCGTGCTGCGCAGCACGGTCGACGAGGACCTGGTGACCCTCGACGTGCTCGGCGACCACGAGCGGCCCACGCTGGCCAAGGCCTCACAACTCACCGAAGCGCTGCGCCGCGACGACGCGTCATATCACGCCGAACTCGAATGGTGGACTTCGCCGTTCGCGGCGAACGCGGGCGTCCCGCCGAGCGCGCTGTTGTCCGGCAAGGAAATTGGCCGCGTGGATGTGGCGCGGGAATTCCCGGCGCGGACCGAGCAGGATCGGCGTCCCGAGGTCGCGGTGGACTGGTCGAAGATTCTGGTGCTGTCCACCCCCGAGGACACCAGGGCGGACGTGCTGCGGTGCGGCGAAGCGTTGTCGACCGTGCTACTGGAATGCACGATGGCGTTCCTGGCGACCTGCACGCTGACCCACCTGATCGAGCTGGACGAAAGCCGTGACGTCGTGCGCGGCCTGCTGGACCACGACGGCCAGCCGCAGGTGCTGATCCGCGCCGGCATAGCGCCGCCGATGGAGGCGGTTCCGGCGCCGACTCCGAGACGAGCGCCGAAGGACGTGCTGCGGATTCGCTAGCTACACTTGCACGAACGGCCAAGCGGTTGAATGACTTTGACCTATCGCAGAAGGGTGGCTGATGTCCATAACCGATGACGGCGTGACGATCCTGCCGGAACACGAATGCTGGGACCTGATGTCCGGGGTCGCCCTGGGACGACTGGTCACCAGCGTCGACGGCCTGCCCGAGATCTTCCCCGTCAACTTCGTCGTCCAGCACAAGTCCATCCTGTTTCGCACCTCGGAAGGCACCAAGCTGGTCAGCACTGCGATCAACAACCGCGTGCTGTTCGAGGTCGACGAGCACAACGTCGCCGAGGGATGGAGCGTGATCGTCAAAGGCCGGGCGCGCTCGCTGCGCACCGACGAACAGATCCAGGAAGCCGAACGCGCGCAGCTACTGCCGTGGCTGTCCTCCGAGAAGACGCATTACGTGCGGGTGCTTCCCGACGCGGTCACGGGGCGCCGGTTCCGGTTCGGCCCGCCGCTGCTGGGCAGCCGCGACCGCGCCTGAGTCATCTCACCAGCCGGTGACGGCGCGGGCGCGGCAGGAACTCCAGCGACAGCAACACGGCCAGCGCGGCCGGGATGTGGTGGGCACACAAGACCACGTAGCGCCGCTCGGCCACGCAATGGAACTTGTAGAGGTAGCGGTACAGCGACTCGAGGCGGATCAACGGGTCCAGCAGGTGGATCAACCGGTACGCGGCCCGTTGCAGCGGCGTCGGGTCCGTTGCGTCGAAGATCTCCGGGAACGCGGCGAAAGCCAGCGAAAGACGCAGCGCCCCGGCGGCTTTCGCGTCGCTGATCATGTCCACGCTGAGCCGCTCGTCGACACCGTTCGGCGCGTCGGGGCGGCGAAACGGCGCGTCGAGGCTGACCTCCAGACCCGCGTCGGCGGTCGTGTAGCGGTGAAAAGCCACCACCCGCCCGAACCGATCGCGCGCGATGGCCAGCTTGATACCCGGATAGCGGCCCTGCAGCGCGCCGTCGAGGTTCATGCAGAACCCGCGTTCGGTGCGCGCCGCGCGATGCGCGGCGTACAGCACGTCGGTCAGCTCGGCGCTCAGCGCACTGTCGAGCTGTTGCTCGTCGACGATCCGCGTGGTGACGCCGCTGTTGCGGGTGCGCTGCACCGCCTGGCGCAGGTTGCGAAAGCGGCGCCCCGCCAACGTGAAGTGGGGGACGTCGACGACGACGTCGCGGCCGATCGGCACCGCGAGCATCCGCTGACCGACGACCTCGTTGCGCCACAGGCTCACGTGCCGCTCGCCGGCGGCCAGCACGATGACCTGCCATCCCCGGCTTCGGCATATCCGGACGAAATCTGCCACCAGCTCGTCGAATTGGGTGGCGTCGCCGATCGGGTCGCCGCTGACGACCGCGAACCCCAGCCGGGTGCGGTATGCGATCGCCGCGGAGTCGTCGGCGTTGAAGTGGTAACTCTTGCTCGAGTGCATGGCGAAGGGCGACAACGGATCCTCGCGGGTGGCGTCGACGAGCGGCCACACCCGGTCCAGCAGCTCCGGTTGCGGCTTCGCCGTCGTCGGCACGACGAGCGCGAGCCCACTGCCGGCGATGAGGAAGTTCCCGAGCACGCCGTACGAAAGGAAGTGAGCAAACACTCCGGCGCCTATCGCGGCGGCGGCGATCGTCGCATGTCCGGCGGTGACCGGCCGGCCAAGAAACACGCCGCGCGCGATAAATGCGGCCGAGGCGAGCAACGCCACCGACCAGCCGAACCTGCCGGGCGCCGCCCGATAGAAGCCCAGGTGTTCGCGCACCTCCAGCAGTATCAACCAGCCCAGGGCGCAGAGCAGGATCACGACGCTGCCGATGCGGGCCGCCGGAATATCGGCTCTGACCAGGACCCGTTCGCGACTGCGTGCCGCCACGCCGCTGCCGCTTCCCTGGTTAGTTCTCACGGCGTGCTCGCGCCACGTTCACTGCAGGGTCGCGGCATGGACCAGCTTGTCGTCGGCCAGTTCGACGGCTTGCCGGGTGGACCTCGAGGCGTCCGACTCACGGGTCAGGAAGGCGGTGAGTTCTCCGATCGCGGTCATCAGCGGGGCGGGGAAGACGATGGTCGTGTTCTTCTCCACCCCGAGTTCGAGCAGGGTCTGCAGGTTGCGCAGTTGCAAGGCCAGCGGGTGCCTCATCATGGTGTCGGACGCATCGCCGAGGGCGGCCGCTGCCCGGGCTTCCCCTTCCGCGGCAATGATTTTGGCCCGCTTCTCCCGTTCCGCTTCGGCTTCGCGGGCCATCGCGCGCTTCATGCTGTCCGGCAGCTGGATGTCCTTGAGTTCAACCAATGTGACCTCGACACCCCATTCCACGGTCGTGGTGTCCAGGATCTGACGAATGCTGCCGTTGATCTTCTCGGTCTGGGCGAGCACCTCATCGAGGGAATGCTGTCCGACAACGTTCCGCAGGGTCGTTTGCGCGATCTGGTCGATAGCGGCGTTGACGTTTTCGATCACGACGACTGCCTTGCGGGCATCGACGACGCGGAAGTAAGCCACCGCGGCGATGTCGACACTGACGTTGTCGCGGGTGATGATGCCCTGCGACTGGATCGGCATCGTGACGATGCGCATCGAAATCCGCCACAGGCGGTCGATGATCGGGATGATGAACCGCAAACCGGGTTCGCGCACCGCGATAACCCGGCCGAGCCGAAAGTGCACGCCACGCTGATACTGCTGCACCACCCTGATCGACGCGAGCGCCAGCAGCAGCACCACCACCAACCCGGAAACCGTCCAAATCGCTGCGATCTGGCTCATGACGACCACCTCTCCATCGCACCAACCAGCGCTGCGGCGACAACGCCGTGTCACCAACGCTAGGGCAGCGGCCGGCGTCGGTCAGCGGCCAAAAGTCCCCGCCCGTCCGACCGAACGGCCCTTCCTGCTCGCCCCCGGTTGATTTCGGCCACCGTCATGCCCACGACCTCGGGGACGGCGCGAGCAACCTGGGGGGTCAAACCCGTCCCGTGATCGGTGTCGGCGACTTCCACCGTGAGCAGGACCAGTTCGGCGGGTACCCGGCCAAGCGCCTCACCCAGCGCGTGCGTGCGAACCACGTCGACGCTGTGCGAACTCAATCCGTCGCCCGCCGCCACGTCGCCCAGGCCGCACCGGCGGATGCGGCCCGGCGTCGGCGACCTGCCGACCGCGGCGTCGATCACCACGGCGAGCGTGGCGCCCGACCACGCCTCGAGCAGGCTCGTCGGTTCCGCGATGTCGGTCACCACGCGAACCCCGGGCAGCGCCATCCGGTCCAGCTCGGCGGCCGCGGCGACACCGACGCCGTCATCGCCGCGATAGCGATTGCCGAGGCCGATAACGACGACGGGTGCGGTCATCCCCGTTGCACCGTCAGCGTCAGGAAGTGCGCGGAACACGAGATGCACGGGTCGTAGCTGCGAATCAGCTGCTCGCACAACGCGGTCAGCGCGGCGTCGTCGAGGGCGAGGTTTCCGGAAACCAGGTTGGCCAGGTCGGCTTCGATGGCCGCCTGGTTCTGCGAGGTCGGCGGGACGATGGTCGCCGCCGAAATCAGCCCGTCCTCGCCGATGCGGTAGCCGTGGTAGAGCAGGCCGCGGGGGGCCTCGCTGACCCCGTGGCCGACGCCGGCGCGCGCCGGGACGTCGACGAACGGGCGCGCCGGGCGCTGGTATTCGTCGATGATGCGCAGCGCCTCTTCGATCGCGTAGACCACCTCGACGGCACGGACGATGATGCTGCGAAACGGGTTTCGGCATTCGCCCGACAGGCCGGCCTGCGCGGCGGCCTGCGCCGCGACGGGTGAAAGCGCCGCGGAATTCAGCGAGTACCGGGCCAACGGCCCGGTCAGGTGGCGGCCGCCGTCGAGCGTCGCGTGCAGGGCGGTGGAGTGGGGCACCTGGGACTCGACGACGTGGTCGGTGAACTCGGCCACCGGAAACGGCGGCCCGGCGCTGCGCGCGATGGTTCCGTTCTCGATCGCGTACCGGCCGGGTGCCGTGAGCGCGAGGAACTCGTGGTCCAGCTCGAGGTCGGGGAACTCGAAGCGCGACACCCACTCGACGGTCGCGATCGCGTCATCCAGGGCGCGGCGCAACTTCTCGGCGAGCGGCGCGAAGTCGGATCGCGTTGGCACCGAATAGAATCCCCCGAGTCGCACGTTGACCGGGTGGATCGCGCGCCCGCCGACGAACTCCATCAGCTGGTTGCCCGCCTTCTTCAGCGACAGCCCGCGTTCGACTTCCGGCGCGTGGTCGCGCGCCATCCCGATGATGTCGGGGTAGCCCAGGAAATCCGGTGCGTGCAGCAGGTAGACGTGCAGGATGTGGCTGTGGATCCATTCGCCGCAGTACAGCAGGCGGCGCAGCGCGACGATCTCCTCGTCGACTTCGACACCGCAGGCGTCTTCGATCGCGTTGCACGCGCTGACCTGATAGGCGACCGGGCAGATGCCGCAGACCCGCGCCGTCAGGTCGGGCGGCTCGGTGTGGGCGCGGCCGCGCAGGAACGCCTCGAAGAACCGCGGCGGCTCATAGATGTTCAGCTCGACGCTTTCCAGCCGCCCGTCCTTCAACGCGACGTGCAGCGCGCCCTCGCCCTCGACGCGGGTCAGCGTGCCCACGCTCAGGGTCCGCGTGGACGGGTTCACTGGTCGCTCCGCTCGGCGGCGAACGAGGCGACGTTGAACGTCGAGAACACCCGATCGATGTCGCCACCGGACATGCCGTCGCGGCGCAGCAGCGGGATCAACGTCGCCGTCTGGGGCGCCGCCGACGGCCCGAAACAGCCGAAGCAACCGCGGTGGTGCCGGGGGCACAGCGCCCCGCAGCCGGCGTGGGTGACCGGCCCGAGGCACGGAATGCCTTCCGAGACAACAACGCATGTGACGCCGCGGAGCTTGCACTCGGTGCACACCGTCTTGGCCGGGATCCGGGGTTTGCGCCCGATCAGCAGCGCGGCGAGGGTGTCGAGCAGTTGCCCGCGGTCGATCGGGCAGCCGGGCAGCTGGTAGTCGACCTTGACGTGCGCCGACGCCGGCGTGGAGGTGGCCAGCGTGTCGACGTACTCCGGTTTGGCGTAGACGACGGAGGCGAACTCGGCGACGTCGGCGAAGTTGCGCAGCGCCTGCACTCCCCCGGCCGTCGCGCACGCACCGATGGTGACGAGAACCTTTGACTGCTCCCGGATCTCGCGGATGCGCTGCTCGTCGTGGTGGGTGGTGACCGAGCCCTCGACCAGCGACACGTCGTAGGGTCCGCCGACCATCGCGCTGGAGGCCTCGGCGAACGTGGCGATCTGCACCTGGTCGGCCAGGGTGAGCAGCTCGTCCTCGCAGTCCAGCAGGGTGAGCTGACAGCCGTCGCAGGACGCGAACTTCCACACGGCCAGTGTGGTCGGGCTCATCTAAAGCTCCTTCACGGAAAGCAGTGGGCCGGCGACGTCGTAGCCGACGACCGGGCCGTCGCGGCACAACAGCAGCGGTCCCAGCTGGCAGTGGCCGCACCACCCGATTCCGCATTGCATGTTGCGTTCCAGCGAGACCCGAATGTCCTGGGCGGCCAGGCCTTTCGCCAGCAGGGCCTCCGCGCCGAATCGCAGCATGGGCTCGGGCCCGCACAGGAAGGCGGTGGTGCGGTCGGGGTCGATCGTGAGCCGACGCAGCGGCTCGGTGACCAGGCCGACCTCGCCGCGCCAGCCCTGGACCGGGACGTCGACCGTGACGTGCAGTTCGATTTGCGGGTCCGCGGCCCACTTTTCGAGCTGTTCGGCGAACACGAAATCCGCCCGCGAGCGCGCGCCCACGATCAGCGTCACCTTGCCGTAGCGCGATCGCCCGGCCAGCGCGCCCAGCACCGCCGGGCGCAACGGGCACAGGCCCACGCCCCCGGCGACCATGACCAGGTCGCGGCCGGCCGCCTCCTCCAGACCCCACGTGGTGCCGAAGGGACCGCGGACGCCGATGACGCTGCCGGGCTCGGCGTCGTGCAGCGCGCGGCTCACCGCCCCGACCGCGCGGATGGTGTGGGTGATCGAGCCGTCGGTCACGGTGGGGTCGCCGCTGATCGAGATCGCGGCCTCACCCACGCCGAACGCGTAGAGCATCATGAACTCCCCGGGCTGCGGGGGCCGCAGGGATTCGCCGACGGGTTCCAGGCACAGCGTCGCCGAATCGGGGCTCTCCACAATGCGGCTGCGTACCCGGTACGGCACCGGCGCCATGGCCGATGCGAGCTCGCCGCGTTCGGCCCGTTCACTCATCGCCGGCCATCTTGTTCATCTCCGCGGTGATGTCGATTCCGGTGGGGCACCAGGCGATGCACCGGCCGCAGCCGACGCAGCCCGAGGTGCCGAACTGGTCGTGCCAGGTGCTCAGCTTGTGGGTCAGCCAGTGCCGGTAGCGCGAGGCGCCGGACTGGCGCACGCTTCCGGCGCCGTGGACGTAGGTGAAGTCGAACTCGAAGCACGACGCCCAGTGGCGCCAGCGCTCGGCGTGCTCGCCGGTGAGGTCGCTGACGTCCTCGGTGGTGGTGCAAAAGCAGGTCGGGCACACCATCGTGCAGTTGCCGCAGGTCAGGCAGCGGCTGGCGACCTCGTCCCACTGCGGTGATTCGCGCGAGGCGATCAGCAGCTCGCGCAGGTCGGTGTCCGGCATGTGCCGCCCCATGTGATGCGCTGCTTCCTCGACATCGGCGCGCGCGGAAGCGATTTCGTCATCGCCGGCCGCCCGGTGCGCCACCGCCGCGAGCACGTCGGCGCCCTCCTCGCTGCCGACGTCGACGAGGTACGACGGCGCGTCCCCGTCGAGGCGCTCCGTCAGGGCCAGGTCGTAGCCCGGTCCGGCCGCGGGGCCGGTGCCCATCGACGCGCAGAAGCACAGCCCGCCGGGCTCGGTGCAATTCACCGCGACCACGAAGGCCCGCCGCCGGCGGCCCACGAAGGAGCTGTCCGGGTACTCGGAGCGGCCGAGCACCCCGCCGAGGGTCGCGATCGCGGCCAGGTCGCACCCGCGCACCCCGAGGAACGCGTAAGCCGGAACCGGGTCGTCGGGCAGGGCCTCGCCGGCCCCGTCCCGGGTGCCGGCCCACAGCCGCTGCCGCGGGGGATGCAGGAATTGTTTCCACGACTGCGGCCCGGCCGAGTGCCCGAACGCGGCGTCGTCGTCGCGGCGGCGTACCCGATAATGCCCCGGCCCGACGTCGACGCCCCAGCCGCGCGGCAGGTCGTCCGCGGACTGCAGTTCGGCCAGCACGATCGCGTTATCCCGCAACGTCGGGCCGACCACGCGGTAGCCCCGCTCGATCAGCACCTCGACCAGCCGCTGCAGCCCGGCCGCGTCGAACGACGCGACCTGATGGTGTTCGCCGTCTGCGTTCACCGACACATCATCCATCCAAATCGCGTGCGCTGCTTGCCTTCTTTATTCGTTCACCCAGTCGACGAAATCGGTTAGTTCGCGCCGCGGTGTCGCGGGCAACGGGTCGGCGTTGATGGGCGCCCAGCCCACCCGGAGCAGCATCTGCGGGTAGTTGCCCCCGCCGAAGATGTCGGAGCGAACCAGCTCGCGGGTGTCGGCGATCTCCAGTGGCTCGGTGACCGGGCAACTGGCCAGCCCCATCGACGTCGCGGTCAGCAGCACGACGCTGGTGGCCTCGCCGGCACGCAGCCGCGCCAGCCGGTCGTCGGCCCGCGTCCCCAGCGCGAGCACCACGGCGTTGTCCTCCGCGGACGACGCTTCGGGCGCCTGGTGCAGCGTGGGGCCGGCGAAGAACCGGCCCGGGATCTTCGCCGCGGGGTCCGAGGCCGGCGTGCTGTGCGCGGGAACGCCCGCCACCGACGCGTAGCGCCCGCTCCAGGCCGTCAGCTCGGCGAGGTAGTCGCGATTGAAGTGTTCCGCGACGGATTCGGCGACGATCTCGTTCAGCTTGTCGAGGTCCTCGACCTGGCACAGGGTCACGCCGTTTCGGGCGGCCCGCGCGGCCATCAGGGCGATGTCCCCGACCGGCACCGGCCACGCGCTGTAGTGGCGACGGTCGGTGCGGCGCCGCGGTATCGCCGCGGCGAGCGCGATGTCGACGGCGTCGGCGGGGTATGGCGACAACTCGATCGCGGCAAGGTGATTGGGGTCGTCGGGATTCGGCAGCCGGGTCACCTTGGACAGCCACCCGACGGCGGCGAAGGCGATGACGCAGTGATGCAGCGCCGTGCCGCAACTCAAGATCAGGTCCCGCCCGTCGGGGTCGGTGTTGGGCAGTTGGCGTTCCGCATCCGCGTACAGGTGCAGACTGGTGTCGTCGACCCGCCACCGCCACGGTTGCGTGTTGTGCACCGAGGGTGCGCGGCCCGCCAGGGTTAGGACAGTCCGGACTGTGCCGGCATCCGGAAAGCGCGCGTTCATCGCTCTGGTTCCCTTCGGTAAAGCTTCGTCACGTTCACGATGGCGTAATCACGTGCGGCGATGCGAGAGCAGGACGGCACTAGGCAAAAGGACTTTGGGCCAATTGCGGAGCTCGACATGACAAGTCCTAGGCCGCGATGACGGCCACGTCGACGGATAACTGGTCACCGACCATGCGGGCCGCCGCCCAGTCGCCGACGCGCACCGCCCGCTCGAGATCGTCCGCCAGTGGGCTGTCCGCGCCCAACTCGGCGAGCCAGCCCGACACCACGTGTGCGATCTCGTGACCGGGCACCGCGACGGTGCGGCCCTGGTGCAGGCGATCGGAGACCCGATACAAACGATCCCTCATGGTTGCCCCCTAGATCGGCCGAAGGTTTCATCCGACCACTGGGTCGAAGGCGGCCCGTAGGGCCGAATGGACCCGGATGGGAGTTCTTCGGTCCCTTCCTCACACGGCGGGGGCCGGCCGACCGCGAGCAGCCAGCGCGCCCGCGAGCGAGGTGCCGGCGATCGTCAGCAAGGCGCCGAACATCAGCGCCGATGCCTCGCCCGGGACGAGAAGGTGTTCCTCGTTGCCGATGGTGGCCGCGGCCACCGGCACGCCCAGCTGCGCGGCGGACAGCGCCGCGAGCGTCAGCGGCTGGCCGAGCAGCCGTCCCACGCAATGCGCCAGCACGGCACCCAGCCCCAGGCCCAGCCCCAGCAGGATGAGCTTGGGGTGCGCGCCCAACTCGCGCACCTGCAGCGAGGCGCCCAACCACACGAAGAACAGCGGGCTGAAAAACCCCTCGGTGATGCCGAACAGCTGACGCGCCAGCCGTCGCGGTTCGCCGACCATCGCGATCACCAGACCCAGGGCGAAGCCCGCCAGCATGATCGACACGTGGGTGCTGGAGGCCAGCGCCGCCAGGGCGAACAGCACGGCCAGGTTGGTGCGCAGTTCCAGCGCGAAGCGCTGCTTCTCGGAGTACTTGTGCAGGCGCTGACGCCAGCCCTTGCGGTCGGCAGCGTGCAGGAGGGCGAAGAACACCGCCGCGCAGGCCGCGACCGCAAGCCCGCCGAGCGCCGCGATCGGCGCGCGTTTCAGGTCAATTACTAACGGCAGCAACACAATACACGCGGCATCGGCGATGGCGATCTGCACGGTCACCGACAACACGTCGGGCCCCTGCAACCGCAGCGAATCGATCACCGGCAGCGCCAGCGCCGCCGACGACGACGCCATCAGCACCGCGTAGAGCGCGGCGTGGCCGGTGCCGAACGCCTCGCCCAGCCCGACACCGATCACCGCCGCGACCGCGCCGATCACGACCGCGCGCAGCAGCGCGCGCGGCGCCGCCGAGCGCAGCGCGGGATCGCGAATCGGGACGTGGGTGCCCACCACGAACATCACCAGCGCGAAGCCGATGTTCGCGAGCAACTGAAGGGTCGGGTTGGCGTCGTCGATGATGCCGAGGCCGGTCTTGCCGACGACGAGCCCCGCGGCCAGCTCGCCGATGATGATCGGGATTCGCAGCCGCGGCACGGACGCCAGCAGCGGCCCGGCGAAACCGATCGCGGTCAGCAGCGCCAGGGTGTGAAAACCGAATGTGCTCATGAGAAGTCGCAGCCGGGGTTGGCCGCGCTGTCGGAGGTCGGCGCGCCCGCCGGATCTATGTAGGTCACATCGAGGACCAGCGGCGTCGTTCCGAGGTTGCGGGCGAGGTGAACGTGCTCCGGGCCCGTGGGATCGGTGATGGCGGCCCCCGGGCCGTAGACGCCGTCTTCCCGGCAGTCCGACCCGTAGTGGGTCAGCATGCCGGACTTGATGACGCCGTAGATCTCACCTTGGTGGGTGTGCCAGCCGGTGCTCCCGTTCGGCGCGACCGTGATCTCGCTGACGATGTAATCCTTGCCGTCAATGGTTTGCTTCGACAGGGTCACCGCGGTGATCCCGATGGGCGGCGTCGCGTGTGCCGTCGCGGGCACCACAATGGCGGCGCACAGCCCTACTGCGGTTGCCACGGACGCGAATCCGGCGGCCCGCGGATGCAATCGGTTCATTGCGGTCCTTCCTGTCGGCCTTTGGACACTAACGGAACTTGGCGGCGATCAGCCTGGTCTTGGCTGCTCGCGACCCTTCCGCATCCGGCGACGTTGGCAGAAGATGGTCTATGCGCAGGAAGGGGCTCGCCATGTTTCTCCCAACCACCTCCATTCGGCGCCGGGTTGTCGTCGGTGCGATCGGTGCCGGCGCGGTCACCGGCACACTGCTGTTTGCCGCCGCGGGAACCGCCGCGGCCGATCCGCCACCACGGCCCGCCAACTGCACTGCCGGGGACGTGGCGGGTGTCGCCGCCGGTGTCGCGGCGTCGCTCTCGACCTATTTGTTCACCCACCCGGACGTCAATGGGTTCTACACCGGCCTTCAGGATCGGCCCAAAGATCTGATCCGCGACGACGTGCAGAACTACTTCAACGCCAACCCGCAAGAGCAGGCCGACCTGGAGAACATCCGTCAGCCGCTCGTCGACATCAGGCAGCGTTGCCAGTGGACTCCGCTGCTCGGCGACAGCGGCGCCACCCCGTAGGAAAGGAGATCGCGATGAATCTGTGGGCGCGGTCGTGGACCGTCGCGGGAGCCACGGTGCTGGCCCTTACCGCGATCCCGGAAATCTATGCCGTCGTGCAGCCCCCCGGCGTGGCCAACGCCGACGTCTGCGCGAGCGTCGGCCGGCGCGTTTCGGTGAGCGGGTGCACCAACGTCGCCGACACCGTCAACACCTACGCCCCGCCGCCGGGCGACTATGCGCCACTGCCGCAAGACTTCACGCCGAACGTGAACGTCTGCGCCGGGGTGGGCCGGCGAGTTCATGTGAGCGGGTGCTTCTAACAGCGCGACGGCACTAGTCCTCGGACTTGTCGGAGTCCTCTGACTTATCGGACTCGTCTGACTTGTCGGAGTCGTCGGACTCGTCCTCCGACTTATCCGCTTCGTCGGAGTCCTCAGACTTGTCGGAGTCGTCGGACTTCTCGGACTTATCCGAGTCCTCGGACTTCTCCGCTTCGTCGGCCTTGTCGGCGTACTTGGTCAGGAGCCCGGCTAGCTTGCGGGCCTCCTCGGGTGCCAACGTATCTTCGAATAACTGCTTGTCGCCGTCAGAGATGCGCTCAAGGCAAACCGCGTTGCTCTTGACGCTGACATCCCACCGGCCCTCCTCCTGACGAACCATGCGATTCGGTTACCCATTTCTGCGGCAGGACAACGGCTCAGCGGCGTCGTGTCAGTGCAACGCGCGGTCGGCCAGGGCCGCTATCGCCGGCGCCAGCAGCCGGGAGTATTCGAGCGTCAGGTGGCCCGCGTCGACATAGACCAGGGTGTTTCCGACGACGACGGGGCAGCGCTTCGCGGTGCAGAACAGCTCGGACAGGTCGGCGTACTGTCCGCCACCGGCCTTGACCGCGGCGGCCTCGGCCGCCATGCCGGGCCGGTCGAAGGCGTACGACATGGGCGGCGAGCAGGCCGTCGCGTCATCGAGGTGCTCGGACAGGCAGCCCGGCACCGAGGTCGTCAGGTGCGGGAGCGGCCCGAGCACCAGCACCTTGGCGCCGGTTTCGCGCAGTTGACGCACCAGGCGGGTCAGGCCGTCGTTCCATGCCTGGTCGTATGACGAGAACCCCGACAGGAATCCGTTGCTGTGGGTGGCCGTGTACCCGCGAAACACGCTCACCATGACGAGCGCCGGGTGCTCGGCGCGTAGCCGGTCCATGATCTGACCGCGCCATTGCCCGCATTTCTGCAGGTATTCGACCAGCGGACTGACGATCGGGTTGGCGACGGGCAGGTCCATCATCGGGCAGGCCGCCTTCGCCATGGCTTCGAGCCGCCACGGCCGCTGCTTGCCGATCTGCTGGAACGCCGGAATCCACATCGAGGAATGCGAGTCGCCGACCATGGCCACCGTCGTCTTGGAGGCGGTGTCACCCATCGCGCATTCGGGTTGTCCGCTCTGGAAGGGCGCGCGCAGGCAGCCGTTGAACAACATCGCCCCGATTTCGCCCGCCGCGTCGCCGAGCGTCGGGCTCATGTTCGACGGCACGGCCTTCACATCGGCGGACGACGCGACCGCGGCCTGCACCTGTGAGAACACGTCCTGCACCGCCGCGTCATAGGCCTCGATGCTGTCCCCGGTCGGGCGGGCAGGCGCGGTGATCGTCAGCGGCGTGGCCTGCGCGCCGCGCGCAACCGCGACGGGCATCGGCATGGACGACACCCACATCAGCAAGGCGACGCCGACACAGGCCGCGGCCGACGTGGCGACACCGCCGACCGCCAGGCTTTTCATCGGGGACTTGCGCAGCACAGCGGCGTATCGCAACGGGTTCTCGATGAACCGCAGCGTGAGCCACCCCAGCCCGCCAGAGACGACGACCGCCGCCACGAACCTGCCGGCCAGCCCCAGCGGGTGACCCACCAGGATCGGCGCGAACACCAGCACCGGCCAGTGCCACAGATACCACGAGTAGGACAGCCGCCCGATAAACCGCATCGGTGACCAGCCGAGGACGCGCCCCGCGCCCCGCGACGGGGTCGAACACCCGGCGCCGAGCACCAGCGCGGTGCCCACCACGGGCAACAGCGCGGCGGTGCCCGGATAGGGAACGTCCGGGGTCAAGAAGACGCAGGCCCACAGGACCATGGCCATCCCGCCCCATCCCGTGATCACCGCCGCTCGCGCCGGGAGCCGTCGCCAGTACTCGGCCGTGAGGGCCACCAAGGCGCCGGCGGCCAACTGCCAGGCCCGCGTGAACAGCGAGAAGTACGCCGCCAGCGGCATCACGTAGGTGATCAGCAGCGACAGCGCGAACGACACGGCCGCGATCACCGTCACGAGGACCAGGTACGGGCTTCTCGATGGACTCGGTGCAGGGGCCTCACCGGCCTTCGCGCGCCGCGGCAACCGCCGGATCAGCCACGCCGTGCCGACGATCATGGGCGGCCACAACAGGTAGAACTGTTCCTCCACGCCCAATGTCCAGTAGTGCTGGAACGGCGAGGGCGTGCCGCCGGAGAAATAGTCGACCTGCTGGACGATGAACCAGAAGTTCGGGACGTACAGCGCGCACGCGATCGCGTCCTTCAAGGCGCTTTGCGCCTGCACCAGGGGCAGCAGCAGGGCCGCGGCGATCGCGGTGGCGACGCCGACCGTGGCCGACACCGGCAGCAGCCGGCGGGCGCGGGCCCCATAGAACTTGCGCAGCCCGATGGTGCCGGTAGTGCTCACCTGGCGCCAGAGCTGCCCCGTGATGACGAAGCCCGAGATCTCGAAGAAGATGTCGGGACCGACGAAGCCACCGCTGACGCCGGGCATGGAGATGTGGAAGCCGAGAATGGCCAGCAGCGTGAAGCCGCGCAAGCCCTCGATATCGTCGCGGAACCCGGGCTCCGCCGGCCGCTGGGCCGACCCCCCTTGAGCATGGCTTACGACGCCGCGAGCGGTGCTTACGGCGTCGGCTTGGCGCACAGTCACGCGCTAATGGTCCCAGAGGTGTCCCCGTTGGGCAGGAAAATGGCCCCCGCAGTCACTCCGAGGGCCATTTCCGCTAGTGGCTGTCAAATGGACTTGGTCACACGCCGAGGAAGTGGAGTGAAAGCCACGAAGCCCGGTTGCGCTAACCGGCGGCGCCCCAAACCAGCAGTGACTGCGGATCTGCGGGATCCACCTTGACGTTGATCCGAGCCCCCTCGGAGATTCCGTTGAGGGTTACATCGTGCATCGACTGCGATACCCGCACCTGGTAGTCAGCACCGCTAGCCGGGTGCACTGTGAGCTCGAAATCGATTTGGTGCCCACCGCCGAGCTGAGTGCCCGTTTCACGCATCGAGTCCACCGTGGCCGGCGTCAGCACACCTGACTGGTTCAGCCTCATGATCTTGTCGCGCGTGGCCGCCTGGCCCACCGGGTTCATCGCCTGCATGGCGGTGCCCTTCAGCTTGTCCATAAATCCCATGTCGCCTGCTCCTTGTCTCGGGAAGCCTGTTCGTTCCTTGCAGTACGACTAGACGCCGCTCGCGCAGCTACCGATCCCAACGTGGCGCCGAGCACGGAAATGGCCCCCGGGCGGGTCTTAGGGGCCGACCGGCGTTATGGCCATTGCGATCACATCATCGGGGGAAACGGCAGCAGCCAGATCACCGATGGGTCGACAGAGCCTCGATATTGGGGGCAATATGCTGCCACCGAAGCGCCGACGAAGAACCCGGCGTCCCGCCTCGACGAGATGTCGAGCTTCGAGTCGTTCATCAGCTTGAGCGCAATGACGCTTGAGTCTTGGCCCTTGTCGAGTGCGGCGCACACCCCATGGCCGTGCGCAATCACGGTGTCGCGGTTGTCGGTGTTGATTCCGTAGTTCGACAGCGCCCCGATGAACGCATCATCGTTGGGGTCTGCCGACGCCGACGCTGCGGGAACCAGCGCGGTCGTGCATAGCAGCGCCGCGCAGACTCTCCACCACTTCACGGGACCGGCGTTCATGCGGGTCGCGGCCTCCTGTCTGTGCGGGCGATCGCATTCCAGTCAACGACGACCCAAATGAACGAGCGCTGCTCTATCAACCCGATTTTGACAGCGGCACTTGCGGCGGGCTCGCGCCTTGCTTGCTTTGCCCGTTTGTTTCAGGTGCGGTCACCTCGTGCAGCTTGACGGGCTGCGAGCGCCAGCCCAGGTACCCGAGGGCCACGCTGATGGCGGTGTAGACAATGGCCTCAGTCCACATGAATCCGACGCCCCACTTCCGCCCCAGGAAGATCGGCTCATCGATGATGCCGTTGGATGCGGCTATGGCGTAGCCTGCGTGGGCGTAGGCAATTCCACCGAAGGCTCCACTGAAGAATTTGCTCACTTCGCGGTTCATTTTTCTCTCCTGTCCGACCAAGCCAGCAGGTCGTGCGATCTCACTGTCGGCCCTCCACTTCCATTGGAAGTAGGGGCCAAAGTCCTTCGACGTCGGACCCTTTGTCGCATTCCGGTTGCCGCCGGCAGGGCGAGGAGGCCGCGATTCCCGGCGACCGGGATCTCCCCCGAAATTGGGAAACTCGAATACCGTTACGGAATATGGAGTTTCGCATCCCCGACGTGTCGCGTAGTAGTCGAGCGGGGCAACCCTTTCGAGCGACTAACGCTTAGGAATCCGGAATCAGCGGACCCAGCGGGATGGAGGGAGCGTCAACGATGCCAGGCGGGAGGTCGGGCCCCGGCGGCTTGGAGGGTTTGGTCGGGCGCGTGGGCGTGGGCACCGGAGACGACGGGTCGCTTTGTGCCACGCCCGCACCCAGTCCCACGGTGGCCAAACTCAGTCCGCCGGACACCACCGCCATAGCGACGAGTTGCTTAAGCTTCAGTTCCCAACTCCCGGTCCCGTTTTTCGTCCATGACCCAGTTTCTGCTCAACACTCGTTGAGCGCCTAGGGCCAAACGGCTCCACGTTTGACGGCAACACGCAGCCGGTCAGCGTGCGCGCCGCGCGCGTGCGGCGGAACGGGGTGGCCGAGAACGCATGTGGTCGCGGGCGCGGCCCATCATCTCGCCGAGGGTGCGGACGTCCCGATCGGAGAGCGAGTCGAACAGCGCGTCGCGCACGACGTCGATGTGGCCGGGTAGGACCTGGGCGACGCGGGCTCGGCCGTCGTCGGTGATGCTGACGACGGTGGCGCGCTGGTCGTCGGGCGAAGCGGCCCGCGTGATCAGGCCCTCCTTTTCCAATAGCCCGGCCTGATGGGTCAGGCCGGAGCGGCTGTACACCACGCCGTCGGCCAGGTCGGTCATGGTGAGTGGGCGCCCCGCGTCGGCAAGCTTGGCGAGGATCTCGAATTGCACGTAACTCAGGCCGCCGTCGGCCTGTAGCTGCTCGCGCACCGCGTACTGCAGCAGGCTGACGGCCTCCATCAGGGCGAAGTACGTCCGCAGCTGGACGGGGTTGAGGGCCTTGGCCACGGTTCGAGCGTAGTGCTTCGACATCGAAGCGCCATCGGTTCAGCCGGCGGTGTTCGAAAGATCCGCGACCACGGTTCGGACCTTCACCTCGGGGTGCGCGTCGGCGAATTGCGCCAACCGCTCAGCGCGCCTGCCGACGATCACCAGGTCGTAGCCTTCGGCGGCGAGGCGTTCGGCGTATGCGCGACCGATTCCCGAGGTGGCCCCGGTGACGAGTGCGAGCTTGCCCATGATGCTGTTCCTTTCGGGTGGGGCCGTCGCGGGCGACGGCCCCATCTCACTGAATGTGGTTGTGGCAGTGCGTTACTCGGCCGGAATGAGGATGGTCTTGCCGTGCAGGTGGCCGGCGTCGGAGTCGGCGTGCACGGCCGCGGCCCGCTCGAGCGGGCGGCGATCGGCGACCTCGATCCGCAGTTGACCGTCGTCGACGCGACTGACCAGGGCGGCGAGCTGGGCGGCATCGCTGCGGACGAAGACCCGCTGCGAGCGCACTCCCCGGCCCGGGTTTTCTGGTCCGAAAACCATTGTGCCGACGTGGAATCCGCCGTCGGTGACCACGCCGATGAGGGCTTCGGTCTGCTCGTCGGTGGTGCTGACCAGGTTGAGCACCACGTCGAACGGCCCACCCTCGACGTCGATCGGCGAGTGGGTGTAGTCGATGTAGTCGACGATGCGGTCGGCACCCAGGCCGCGCAGCCGCTCGGCGTCGCGCGCCTTGGCGGTCGCGGTCACCACTGCGCCGGCCTGCTTGGCCAACTGAACGGCGTAGCCGCCGACCGCACCCGAGGCCCCGTTGATCAGCACCGACTGCCCGGCGGTGAGCCCGGCGATCTCGAACAGGGCCTGCCATGCGGTCAGCGCCGGTTCGGGCAGGGCCGCCGCATCGGCCAGCGGGACCGACATCGGGGCGGCGGCCAGCGAGTCGGCCGGCACCAGCGCGTACTGGGCGGCGGCGCCGTCGGCGTCCAGGGGCAGGAACGCCACCACCGCGTCGCCGGCCTTCCAGCCCGTCACGCCCTCGCCGAGCTCGGCTACGGTCCCCGCCACGTCGACGCCGGGAGTGTGCGGGAAGCTGACCTGGTACACCTCGGCCAGATAGCCCCCGCGGATGCCGGCGTCGACCGGGTTTAACGAGGTGGCAGCGACCTTCACCAGCACTTGCTGCGGGCCCGGCACCGGGCGCGGGGCCTCCTCGTATCGCAGAACGTCGCTACCGCCGTACTCGTGGTACCGCACAGCCTTCATGGTGTCCCTCCTTGGTCGGTTGCTTCGAGTTCGAAGCAGTTACGCCGCTTACAACTCGCTTCGATATCGAAGCAATTCCCCGGGTGTTATGTGATCGTCGCCATACCGGCGTCGTCGCTCAGGACACCAACAGGAGCGCGGTCGTGACGAGCATGACGGCGGCGGTCCCGCCGTGGACACCCCAGGCGACCGACTTGGAGCCGCCGTTGCGCAGCACGATGGCGGCGTCGGCAACCGGAATGATCGTGGCGGCCAACATCACCCAGCCGACGAGGTGGGTCGCGCCCGCGATCATCAGGATGATGACGAACAGCCCCGAGGCGATGTCGCGCACACCCTTGACGCTGAGGTAGGCGCCCGCACCCGGTTGGTCCAGATCGGGTACCACGCCGTAGCCGGCGGCCGCGACGCGCGGCGCGGCGAGGAAGCGGGCGCCGATGAAGATGATGGCCGCGGCGAGCAGGCCGGCGAGGACGTAGCCGATGATGGCGATGACGGTCATGTCGAGCACTCCTAGAGTTTCGTCAGCGAATTGGTGAAAACGGTGTCGGGTCAAGCAGTCTCGTCTGGACATCGACGATGTCCTCGACGTCGAAGCCGGCCATGTCGGCGGCGAACTCCGGGCTGGCCATGATGTGGCGCGTGAGTTGGTCGGGGTCGGCGCCCGCGGGGTAGCCGATCAGCGCGACGAGTCGGTTCGCGTCGCCGCCGCGCTCGGTCCAGACACCGTGCGTGGCGACCCCGAACTTCTCGAAGGTGGGCAGGTGCCGCGCCCAGTGCACCGTCGCATATTGGTGCAGAGCCTCCGGCGATCGCAGCGTGTAGATCCTGAGCTGAAACATCGGAATCGGTCTCCTCGCAGTCGAATTCGGTTGGCATCAGAGCACCAGCGCCGCGCACAGGGCCGCCACCGCCAGACCTTGCAGCGTCGCGCGGACGGCGATGATCGAGTCCCATTTCGCCTGCAGCGCAATCCCGTTAGGGAGCACGTGGCCCGCGTCGCTGGCCGCCGTCATCTGCCGGTTGATCGGTGCGCTGATCCGGGTGTAGAGCACGAGCCACACCACCAGCAGGACCAGCGCGGCGCCCGCCGCGATCGCCTGCGCCCAGTGCGCGGAGACCGCGGCCAGTGCCGCGCTCACCGCCGCGGCCACGACGCCGAGCACCCCGGGCACCGGCATGCGCCGGTCTCCGTACCGGTGCACCCGTCCCATGACCGCGACCAGGGCATCGTTGTCCAGCGACGCCAGGGCCGGTCGCATCACCATGGCGCAAAACACGTCGGTGCCATAGACCGCGGCGGTGCCCAGCACCGCGATCAGCGCCGCGGCCCGGGTGATGTCGTCCAAGTTCATTTCGTAGCTCCCCTCGGTGGTAGGTGTTAGCAACGCTAACCCTTCGGCCGGGTCTGCGTCAATAGCATTGCTAGTCTTTATAGCCGTGATATCTTGGGCCATGCCCATCGAGGATCGTCGTGAGCGCGAACGGACCGCCCGCCGGCGGCTGATCGTCGGAACCGCACGCAGGCTGGCCGAGGCCGAGGGCTGGGATGCCGTCACCACCCGTCGGCTGTCCACCGAGATCGAGTACAGCCAGCCGGTGCTGTACAAGCACTTCGCCGGCATGGAACAGATCGCCGACGCCGTCGCCCTCGACGGGTTCGCCGAACTCGCCGAAGTGATCCGGGCCGCCCATTCCGACACCGGCGCGGCCGGTGACACCCTGACCCGGGTGGCACGCGCCTACCTGGATTTCGCCCGCGACAACCCGGCGGTGTACGACGCGATGTTTACCCGCACGACCACTTTGCAATTCGCCGCCCAGGACACCCCGCCCCAGCTGATGGAGGCCTTCTCCGCGTTGCATCAAGCGGTCGGCGCTGTCGCCGGTGAACAGGATGCAGACACGCTCACCGAAGTGTTCTGGGCCGCGCTGCACGGCCTGGTCACCCTGGGCCGTACCGGACGGCTGCGCCCCGAGTACGAGTCGGAGCGTCTCCAACTTCTCGTCGACGAGTTCACCGGCAGACTACAAAAGAGCCGCTAGGCCGAGCATCGATCCGAACAGTGCGTAGTCAGACTGCCGTGGTGCCGCCGTCGACAATCAACTCCATACCGTTGACATAGCTCGAGTCGTCCGAGGCGAGGAACAGGGCGACCGTCGCGATCTCCTCAGGGCGGCCCATCTTTCCCCGCGGGATCAGGGATTCAAACTGTGCCTTGGTCTCCTCGTCGAACAGCTGCTCCTGTATCGGTGTGGCGACTTGCCCCGGGGTCAGCACGTTGACCCGAATCCTCCTGCCCTTCAACTCGTTCAACCACACGCGCGCGTAGGCGTGCAGGACAGCCTTGCTGCCCGCGTACACACTCCAGGAAGGAAAACCCTTGACCGAAGCGATCGACCCGGTCATGAAGATCGAGCCCCCGTCGTTGAACAGGGGCAAGGCCTTCTGCACCGTGAACAGCGTGCCGCGTGCGTTCAGCCCGAAAGTCGCATCGAAGTGCTGCTCCGTGATCTCGCCAAGCTTGCGCGGCTCACCCATCCCGGCACTGGCCCACAACACGTCGACGGCGCCCTTTTCCCGCCCGACCGCGTCGAACAAGCGGTCCAGATCGTCCAGGTTGGCCGAATCCGCTTGCACGCCCGTCACGTTCCGGCCGATCAGCTCGACGGCTTCATCCAGCGCTTCCTGCCGCCGACCCGAGATGAAGACGTGAGCTCCCTCGTCGACGAACAACTTGGCACCAGCCACCGCCATCCCGCTTGATCCACCGGTGATCACCGCTACCTTGCCGTCAAGCTTTCCCATCATTACCCCATCGATCGATCACCTGGCCGGCGAAGTCGAGCATCTGGTCGAGGGTGGGAAACATTGCGAAGGCATCCAGGATCGCCTCATCAGCCCCCGACTGGGCGAGGCGCTCGAGCCTGACGGCAACCGAGTCAACGGACGTGCCCGGTTCGAGGTTGATCCGCATCGCCGTCTTCAGCGCGTCAGGATCGCGGCCGGCGTCCTTCGCCGCACGGCGCGCAATCGACCACAGGTGGTCGGTGACCTCGTCCTGCAGCCCCTCCACCCCGAGCCAACCGACGCCGCTGCGGCCGACCCGGCGCATCGCGGCCTCGCTCGCACCGCCGATCCAGATGGGCGGGCCGCCGGGCTGGACCGAACGCAGGTCGGCATGGACCGGCGGCAGCGAGAAGAACTCGCTATCCCAGGACACCGGGGTCGTCGTCCACCACTCGCGGAGGAACGCCAGCAGGTCATCGAGCATCTGCCCGCGCCGGCGCCAGTCCGCGCTACGGGCGATGTCGTGTTCGTCCTTCATCCACCCGATTCCCACGCCGACGTCGAGGCGGCCGTCGCTGAGCACGTCGAGCGTGGTCAGCAGCCGGGCCAGGTGCACCGGCTCGTAGTAAAACGTGCTGAGCGTGCTGGCGTTGAGCCGCACCCGGCTGGTCGCGGTCGCGGCGACCGTCCAGAGCAGCACCGGATCGAGGTAACGCGTCATTTGTGCCGGGTACGGCTGCTCTTTGCCCGGATAGGTGCTGTGCATGTCGACCGGCGTGACCAGCCGATCGCCGACCCACAGCGTGTCGTAGCCAAGGTCCTCGAGTCCGCGGCAGAACGCGCTCAGACCCGCGGCGCTGGTGATAGCGGGCCCGACTATGGGAAGTGCGAAACCGAGCTTCATCGCGGAAATCCTCTCCAAAATTCTTTAGATGATCCATCAACCATTATTTGGGTGCACGGCGCTCTTGCTGATTCACGGCTCGAACCCTCGGCAGCCCGGCTCAGCCCGGAACTGCGGCGCCGAGGGCGAAGTCGAAGCTCCCCACCCCGTGGCGGGCGAGGCCCATCACGACAAGGCCCGTTCCTTCCAGCCAATGCGCCATGTTCAAGCCGCCGACGTCCAGCGGACGCAGCCCGAGGCTCTCGACGAACTCCGCCACGCCCGCCTTGGCGCGCGCGTCGTCGCCGGCGATGAAGACGTCGAGGGGCCGGCCCTTGGACAGGACGACACCGAAGATGGTGTTGAACGCCTTCACCACGCTGGCGCTGGCCGGGGCCGCCTTGGCAACTTCCAGCGCGATCGAGGTGTCGTCGGGGATGGCCAGCCCGTCGGCGGCGGAATTGAAGGGGTTGCTGATGTCGACGATGACTTTGCCCGCGAGGGCGTCTCCGTACCGGGCGACGACCGGAACGACATCGGCGTACAACAGGGCCACGATGACGATGTCCCCGGCCGGGACGGCCCCGAACTCTCCCGTCGTGGCGCCGCCGCCGAGGACCTTGGCCAGGTCGGCCGCCTTGGCCGGGTCGCGGCCGATGACCTCGACGGTGTTGCCGCCCGCTACCGCCAGCGCGCCGATGGCGCGGGCCATGTTGCCGGTGCCGATGATGCTGATGCTGCTCATGGAGGTTCCCCCTGGAAAGCGATGATCGAAAGGTTGACGTGTCTACCTTAGGGATATTTTGGTGACGCGTCAACCAATCGGTTAACATGGGAGCTAATGGAACCGAACTGGCTGAACCCTGGTGAAGACCGCGCCTGGCGGGCCTTCCAGCATGCGCATCATCAGCTCGATGTGCACCTGAACCGGGGCCTGCAGAAATCGGGTCTGTCCGGGGCCGACTACGAGATCCTGGCGGTGCTCTCCAGTCACGACGGGGACCGCATGCCCGCCCGCGACCTGTGTAACGCGCTCGGCTGGGAGAAGAGCCGTGTCTCCCACCAGGTGCGACGCATGCAGAAGGCCGGGCTGATCTGTCGCGAGCCCAACCCCGGCGACGCCCGGAGCACCATGGTCTGCCTCTTGCCTGCCGGCCGCGCCGCCATCGAGAAGGCGGCGCCCGGGCACGTGGAGGACGTCCGCCGGAACTTCATCGACCTGCTCACCCCGGCAGAGCTCGACATGCTCGCCGCCCTCAACGAACGAGTCCTGCGCCACCTGGCCGAAGACGGCGACTCCCCCGCCGAAGACGAGCCCGGACGCGGGTAAGCGTCCCAGCGGGCACGAAAATGGCCCCCGGAGAAATCTCCGGGAGCCATTTCACCTGGTAGCGGGGACAGGATTCGAACCTGCGACCTCTGGGTTATGAGCCCAGCGAGCTACCGAGCTGCTCCACCCCGCGTTGGTAAATGACAGGTTACCGAACGCGCGTCGCGGCGGCCAAATCGCCGCCTGACCAGCCCGTTCTCACCGGCGCACGCGCGCGGTCAGCTCGCCGAGGCGCGCGAAGTCGCGCGCGGGCTGTAGGCCGACCATCAACCGCCCGTCGACCAGCCACGCCGGCGTGCCGTCGACGCCGCGGTGCCGCGCGACCCACTCGGCCTGGGCGACGGACGCCGCCGCGCCGCCGTCGGACAGGGCGGCGTGCAGGCGGCCCACGTCGACCCCGGCCAGGAGGGCGTGCCGGTCGACGACGGCCTGGTCGTCGATGTCCTCGCCGAAAACGAAGTGCGCGTCGAACAGCCGGCGGTGCAGTTCGGCGAACGCGTCGGGCTGATTGAGCCGCGCCCACTCGGCGGCGGCCAGCGCCCTGCGACTGTGCGGCATCCGCCTGGGCCAGTGCAGGGGCATCCCCACCGCTCGGGCCTGCCGTTCGATCAGCGCGTGCCTCGGCCCGTGGCCGAACCTCATCGGCACGCCGCCGGGCGGCATGCCCGGGTGCGCCTGGAACGGCAGCAGGACCACGTCGAACCCCGCCTCGACGAGGATGGCCGTCCGGTGCTGCCCGACATAGGAGAACGGGCAGGCGAAGTCGTACCAGTGCAACACCGTGCGTTCGTCGTAGTAGGGCTCACTCATCGTTTCCTCCCTGGCGCGGCGTGGATTCCCGGATCAGCGCTTCGGTGGCCCGCGTCAGCAGGCCGGCGGCGTGGGTGGTGCAGCGCCGAAGGTCGGGCTCCAATTCGTTCAGGGTGCGGACGGCGGCGAAGCCGGCCGCGCGAGCCTGGGCGCCGGTCAGGGTCGACACCCCGGCGATGGCGAACGTCGGCACGCCGTGCCGGTGGGCACGCCGGGACACGCCGACGGGCGCCTTGCCGCGCAGGGATTGGACGTCGAGCGAACCTTCCCCGGTCAATACCACCCTGGCGCCCAACAGGTTTCGGTCCAGCTCGATGAGTTCGAGGATCATTTCGATGCCGGGACGCATACGGGCACCCAGGACGGACAGCGCCGCGAAGCCGACGCCGCCCGCGGCGCCGGCGCCGGGTTGGTTTCGGCAGTCGGTACCGGTCGCCCGGTCGACGATGTCCGCCCACCGGGACAGGCCGCGGTCGAGCGCGGCCACCTGGTCGCCGTCGGCTCCCTTCTGGGGCCCGTAGACGATCGCGGCACCGTTCGCGCCGCACAGCGGGTTGTCCACATCGGCGGCGAGCGTGAAGGCGCTCCGCCCGATCGCGGGATGCAGCCCGCTCAGGTCGAGCCGATCGGCCCGCGCCAGACCGTGACCGTCGGGCGGGACCGAGTTCCCGTGGTGGTCAAGGACTTCGGCACCCAGCGCGACCAGCATGCCGGCGCCGCCGTCGGTGCTCGCGCTGCCCCCGACGGTGACGACGATGTCGCGGCAACCGTCGTCGAGCGCGCGGCCGATCATGCTGCCCAATCCGTAGGTGGTGGCGGTCATCGGGGCGGGCGTCGCGGACGGCAGCCGCTGCAGGCCGCACACGTCGGCCAGCTCGATGACCGCGCGCCTGCCCCTGCGCGCGTAGGCGGTGTGCACCCCCGCACCGGTCGGTCCGCTGACATAGGCGGGCATCCGCTCAAACCCGGTGGCCAGGACGGCATTTAGCGTGCCCTCCCCGCCGTCGGCGACGGGGCAAGCGACGATGGTCGCCCGCGGGTCGGCCCGCCACACGCCCTGCTCCATCGCCCGCGCGGCCTCGTCCGCCCGCAACGATCCCTTGAACTTGTCTGGCGCCAGGACGATGTGGCCGCCCATCAAACGACCATCCAGCCGAGCCACGGGGTGCTCTGCAGGTACACCAGGACACACATCAGCGCCAGCAACAGCAGGCTCCACTTGAGCACCGTGCGGAACAGGTCGCCCTCTTTGCCCTTCATCTGCACCGCCGCGGTGGCGATGACCAGACTCTGCGGCGAGAGCATCTTCCCGATCACGCCGCCCGACGAGTTGGCCGCCGCCAGCAGGGTCGGGCTGAGACCGGCCGCGTGCGCCGCGCTGACCTGCAGCACCCCAAAGAGCGAGTTGGAGGAGGTGTCGGAACCGGTGACCGTGACCCCCAGCCAGCCGATGATCGGCGAGACGATCCCCAACAGGCCGCCGGCGCCTGCGATCCACAGGCCCAGCGTGGTGGTTTCGCCGGACAGGTTCAGCAGATAGGCGAGCGCCAGCACCAATCCGACGGTGATTGCGGCGCTGCGCAATTGGATCGCCGCCTGCGCGTACGCGCGTCCCGCCTGGCGCGGGGAAGTGCGCAGCACGAGCATGGTGAGCAGGCCGCTGACGAGAAGCAACGTACCCGCGGCGGCAAGGAAGTCGAGCTTGTAGGTGGTCAGCGGCGAGGCCTTGTGCGCGGCGTTGGCGACGTGCAGGCCGGGCCAGGAGACGCTGGTACCGCCGCGCTTGAGCAGCGCGGTGAACGGCTTCCACATCGACAGCGAGAAGATCACGGTGACCATCACGTACGGCGCGTACGCCAGCAGGATGTCCTTGCGGGAGTCGGTCACCTCGTCGCGCACCCCGCTCGCCGGCTTTGCGGTCAGCACCGATCCATTCGGAAGCACGGCGTGCGGGCGACTCAACGGCCCTGCCGCGCCTTCGGTTTCGCTCCTGCCCGCAACCTCCGCGCCGTCCAGCGGGACCTTCGGGCGCCAGACCCGAAGCAGCAGCACGATGGAACCGGCGCTGATGATCGATCCGGCGATGTCGGTGAGCTCGACGGAAAAGAAGTTGGAGCAAAGGAATTGGACGATCGCGTAGACGCCGCCGCCCATCGCGGCCGCCGGCCACGCCTGCTTGAGGCCGTTGCGGCCGTCGACCATGAAGATCAGGATGAACGGGACGATGCACGCCAGGATCGGGGTTTGCCGCCCGACCATCGCGCCGAGCGTGTCGAGGGGCAGCCCGGTCACCCCCGACAGCGCGACGATCGGAATCCCCAAGGAGGCGAAGGCCACCGGGGCGGTGTTGGCCACCAGCGCCACGGCGGCGGCCCTCAGCGGCGAGAAGCGCAGCGCGACCAACATCAGCGACGTGATGGCCACCGGGGTCCCGAAGCCGGCCAGGCCCTCGATGAGCGCGCCGAAGCAGAAGGCCACGATGACGGCCTGAATCCTATGGTCCGGCGAGATCGACGCCATGGACCTGCACAACACGTCGCGATGGCCGGTCTGCACGGTCAGGTTGTAGATCCAGATCGCGTTGAGCACCAACCACATAATGGGAAACATGCCGTAGGCGAACCCGAGCGCGGCGGAGTCGGCGACCTGGGCCGCGGGCATGTGATAGACCCCCCACGCGATCAGCGCCGCCGTGGCGACCCCGACGGCGGCCGCGATGGGCGCCCGCACCCGGAGGCCGCCCAGCAGGACGAACATGATCACCAGCGGCACCGCCGCGACGGCGGCGCTCCACCCGAGGGAATGGGCGACGGGCGTGTAGTCGGGCTGAAACATTTAGAGCACCACCCCGGGGTTGAGGATGTTCTGCGGATCCAGGGCCGCCTTGATGCGCCGGGTCAGTTCCATCACGTCGGGGCCCACCTGATCCGGCAGCCAGGCCTTCTTGAGCCGGCCCACGCCGTGCTCGCCGGTGATGGTGCCGCCGAGTTCGATTGCCAGGTGCATGATTTCGCCGAAGGACAAGTGCGCGCGCCGAGACTGGTCGGCGTCGGCCGGGTCGTGCACGATCAGCGGATGGGTGTTTCCATCGCCGGCATGGGCGATGACCGCGCAGACGATGCCACGCCGGTCCGCGATGGCCTCGATGCCCTCGATCAGCGCCGGTAGCGCCGGCAGTGGCACGCCGACGTCTTCGAGCAGGAGGTCACCGAGGCGCTCGACGGCCGGGATGGCGAATCGCCGCGCGGCGGTGAAGGCCTCGCCCTCTTTCGGGTCGTCGGTGGCGAACACGTCGGTGGCGTTGGCGTGCGTGAAAGCCTGGGCGATGAAGGCCATTTCGTTTTCCCGGTCGCCGGGCGAGTCGGACTGGGCGATGAGCATCGCCCGGGCGCCGAGATCCAGGCCCATCCGGAGGTGGCTTTCGACCGCCGCGATCGCGGTGCGGTCCATGAACTCGAGCATCGCGGGCCGCATGACCCGGGTGATGTTGCAGACCGCTTCGGTCGCATCGCGCACCGAGGCGAACGACGCCACCACGGTGCTGGCCGGCGGCTGCGGCGGCAGCAGGCGCAGCGTCAGCTCGGTGATGACGCCGAGCGTCCCCTCGCTGCCCACGAACAGCTTGGTCAGCGACAAGCCAGCCGAGTCCTTGAGGCGCGGCCCGCCGAGGCGCACGACCGTCCCGTCGGCCAGGACCACTTCCAGCCCGAGAATGTAATCGGTTGTCACGCCGTACTTCACACAGCACAGGCCCCCGGCGTTGGTCGCGGCGTTGCCGCCGATGGAACAGAACTCGAACGACGACGGATCGGGGGGATACCACAGACCATGCTCGGCGACGGCTCGTTTGACGTCGGCGTTGATGAGCCCCGGCTGCACCACCGCGGTGCGCGTAACGGGATCGACGTCGATGCCGCGCATCAGCTCGGTGGTGAGCACGATGCCGCCGCCGACGGCCGTGGCGCCGCCCGACAGACCGGAGCCCGCGCCGCGGGGCACGACCGGGATGCCGGAAGCGCTGGCCCAGCGCAGCACCGCCTGGACGTCCTCCGTGCTCCGGGCGCGCACCACCGCCAACGGGCGCCCGGCGTCTGGATCCTTGGCCCGATCTTGTCGATAGCTCTCGACCACGTCCGGGTCGGTGAGCACAAGCACGTCTGGGATGCCGGTGAGCACGTCACCGCCGCGTTCGTCCAGTGCCGTCATTGGCGAGTTCCATTTCGTATGTCGGAATTTTCATTTCGCGTTTTTCACCGTGGCATGGCTCACGTTTGACTGTCAAAGGAAACCTCGGTTGTCAGTAAGTCCTTTCCCCAACTTCACCGCGCCTGACCGGCCATCACCGGAAAACCGACTCCGCGCCGGTTGACAACGGGCCCGAGGGGGGCCTTCACTGATTCCAGTATTCGACTTATCTATTTCGCATTACGAAATGACTGTGGGAGGGGAGTGCCGTGTCGCCTGCGACTTACACGGTGAACTGTTCGATCCTGTTCACCGACCTGCCCCTGCTCAAGCGGCCGGCGGCGGCCCGGGAGGCGGGCTTTGCGGCGGTGGAATTCTGGTGGCCGTTCGCCGAGGCGGCACCGCCGGACGGCGACGTGGATCCGTTCGTCCGCGCGATCCGCGACGCCGGCGTCCAGCTGAGCGGGCTGAACTTCGCGGCGGGTGACATGCCGGCCGGCGACCGGGGCATCGTGTCCGACCCCGCGTCGGTGACCGCGTTCCGGGACAGCGTCGACGTCGCGGTCGAGATCGCGAAGGCGCTCGACACCCGGGCCTTCAATGCGCTGTACGGCAACCGCATCGAGGATTTTTCGCCGGCGGCCCAAGACGACGTGGCGGCCGAGAACCTCGCGTATGCGGCCCAGGCCGCTCAGCGCATCGGCGCCACGGTGCTGATCGAACCGGTCAGCGGCGCGCCCCGCTACCCCGTCCGGACCGCGGCGGACGCGGTCCGGGTCGTCGAGCGCGTGCGCAGCCGGTCGGGGTACGAAAACCTGCGCGTGCTGGCCGATCTCTACCACCTGTACGTCAACGGCGACGACGTGGCGGCCGCGCTGCACGCGCATGCCGACCGGGTCGGCCACGTCCAGATCGCGGACGCGCCCGGTCGCGGCGAACCGGGCACCGGCGAGATCGCGCTCGACAAATACGTCGGAATACTGCTCGACCGCGGCTACGACGGGTACATCGGCCTGGAGTACAAGCCCAGCCGGCCCGACACCTTCGACTGGCTGCCGGCTACCGACCGGGGCCGCGGCGGCGTCAACATCGAATCCCTTGCGTTACAAGCGGGAATGAGGAGCAAATGAGCACCATCGCGTTCATCGGGTTGGGCATCATGGGCAGCCCCATGGCGTGCCACCTGGCCCGTGCCGGCCACCGGGTCGTCGGCTACAACCGTTCGCCGGAGCGCGCCGCCGCGCTGGTAGAAGCCGGCGGGGTCGCGGCGGAGTCGATCGCGGAGGCGGTGAAGGACGCCGACGTGGTGGCCGTCATGGTTCCGGACTCCCCCGATGTGCGCGACGTGTTGTCCTCGGATGGCGGGGTTTTCGCGCACGCCCAGCCCGACACCCTGGTGATCGACTTCTCCTCGATCCGCCCCGACGTCAGCAGGGAGCTGGCCGAGGAGGCGCGGCGGCGGGGCTTGCGCATGATCGACGCCCCGGTCTCCGGCGGGGAGGCCGGCGCCCAGAACGCGGCGCTGTCGATCATGGTCGGGGCCATCGACCGTGACTTCGACTCAGCCAAGCCGATTTTGGAGGCCGTCGGCAAGACGATCGTCCACGTCGGCCCCAACGGGGCGGGTCAGACGGTCAAGGCCGCCAATCAACTGATCGTCGCGGGCAACATCGAACTCCTCGCCGAGGCGATCACCTTCCTGCGGGCCTACGGGGTGGACCTCGACGCGGCGATCAAGGTGCTGGGCGGGGGCCTGGCCGGCTCGGCGGTCCTCGATCAGAAGGCCGCGAAGATGTTGGCCCGCAACTTCGACCCGGGCTTCCGGATCGAGTTGCACCACAAGGACATGGGCATCGTGACCGACGCGGCCCGCGAGGTCGACGTCGTCATCCCGCTGGGCGCCGTCGTGGCTCAATTGATGGCGTCCGCGCTCGCCAACGGCGACGGGGCGCTCGATCACTCGGGCCTGCTGCTGGGCGTCGAGCGGCTGTCGGGACGCGGGGAAAGTTAGCGCCATGACGCGGATGCGCACGGTCGACGCGGCCGTCAGGATTCTCGAGATCGAGGGTGCCACACAGGCGTTCGGCCTGCCGGGCGCGGCGATCAACCCCTTCTATTCGGCCATGCGCGCCCACGGTGGGATCAGGCACGTGCTGGCCCGCCACGTCGAGGCCGCCAGCCACATGGCCGAGGGTTACACCCGCGCCGCGCCCGGCAACATCGGCGTCTGCGTCGGCACCTCCGGCCCGGCGGGAACCGACATGATCACCGGGTTGTATTCGGCCAGCGCGGATTCCATCCCGATCCTGGCGGTCACCGGGCAGGCGCCGGTGAACAGGCTGCACAAGGAGGACTTCCAGGCCGTCGACATCGCGTCGATCGCGGCGCCGGTGACCAAGATGGCCATGACGGTGCTGGAGCCCGGGCAGGTGCCCGGCGCGTTCGCCCAGGCGTTTCACCTGATGCGGTCGGGCCGGCCCGGCCCGGTGCTGATCGACCTGCCCATCGACGTGCAACTCGCCGAGATCGACTTCGACCCAACGGCTTACGCCCCGCTGCCCGTCTACAAACCGTGTGCCGGCCCCGCGCAGATCAACAAGGCGCTCGACATGCTGCAGACGGCGCGGCGCCCGCTCATCGTCGCGGGCGGGGGCATCATCAACGCCGACGCGTGCGACCTGCTCGTCGAGCTGGCCGAGGTGCTCGACGTCCCCGTCGTGCCCACGCTGATGGGCTGGGGCGCGATCCCCGACGACCATCCCCTGGCCGCCGGCATGGTCGGGCTGCAGACCGCGCATCGCTACGGCAACGCCAGCATGCTCGAGTCCGATTTCGTGCTCGGGATCGGAAACCGCTGGGCCAACCGCCACACCGGCGGGCTGGACACCTACCGGCGCGGGCGTCGCTTCGTGCACATCGACATCGAGCCCACCCAGATCGGCCGCGTGTTTGCGCCCGACCTCGGCATCGTCTCGGACGCCAAAGCGGCGTTGGAGCTGCTGGTGGCGCTCGGGGCGGCGCGGGCCGCCGCCGGCTCGCTGCCGGACTGGAGCGGATGGGTCGGCGCCTGCCGGCATCGCAAGGAAACCCTGCACCGCAAGACCCACTTCGACGACGTTCCGATCAAGCCGCAGCGCGTGTACGAGGAGATGAACCGCGCCTTCGGCCGCGACGTCCGCTACGTCACGGCGATCGGCCTCTCGCAGATCGCCGGCGGCCAATTCCTGAAAGTGTTCAAGCCCCGGCACTGGATCAACTGTGGTCAGGCGGGACCGCTCGGATGGACGGTGCCCGCCGCGCTGGGCGTGGCCGCCGCCGACCCGACCGCCACGGTTGTCGGGCTGTCGGGTGACTACGACTTCCAATTCCTTATCGAAGAACTCGCCGTCGGCGCGCAATTCAACCTGCCCTACGTCCATGTGGTGGTGAACAATTCCTACCTCGGGCTCATCCGACAGGCCCAGCTGAATTTCGACATGGACTACTGCGTCTCGCTGGCCTTCGACAACATCAACGCCCAGGAATCCGGCGACACCGACCTGCCAAAGGGATACGGCGTCGATCACCGCAGCGTCGTGGAAGGGTTGGGCTGCAAGGCCATTCAGGTGACCGAGCCGTCCGACATCGGCCCGGCGCTGAGCCGGGCGCAACAACTGGCGCGCGAACACAAGGTCCCGGTTGTGGTCGAGGTGTTCCTGGAGCGGATCACCAACATCGCGATGGGCACCGAGATCGACAACATCACCGAATACGACGAGCTCGCGACGCTGCCCTCCGACTGACCGGCGGGCTGCTTGCTGCCGGCGCCAATTTCGTGATACGAAAAAGCGCAGGCGGGATGACGGGCCCTCGGGGCTGGATCGGAAGCGGTGATGGCTCGCGAAGCTGCACGTACGGGCGGCGTTCAGTCGGTAGAGCGGGCGTTCGAGCTGCTGGAGATCCTGGCGACCATGGGCGGTACGGGCGCGCTCGGCGACCTGGCGACGCGGGCGGACCTGCCGGCGCCGACCATCCATCGGCTCGCGCGCACCCTGCTGGGCATGGGTTACCTGCGGCAGCTGCCCAACCGCCATTATTCGTTGGGGCCCAAGCTGATCCGGCTCGGCGAGAGCGCGGCGCACCTCGTCGGTACCTGGTCGCGGCCGCACCTGCTCGAGCTGGTGGAGCGCACCGGTGAAACGGCGAACATGGCGCTGATGGACAACGACATGGCCGTCTACGTCGCGCAGGTGCCCTCGCCGCACTCGATGCGGATGTTCACCGAGGTGGGCCGCCGCGTCTACCCGCATTGCACCGGCGTCGGCAAGGCGCTGCTCATGCAGCTGCCCAACGACGCGGTTTGCGCCCTGGTGGCACGAACCGGGATGCCCGCCGCGACCGAGAACTCCCACACGACCCCCAAGGAGCTGCTCCGGGACATCGAGTTGTGCCGGTCACGCGGCTACGCCGTCGACGAGGGCGAGCAGGAGGTGGGCGTGCGGTGTTTCGCCGTGCCCGTGCCCGACGCGCCGTCGTTGACGGCGATCTCGATCTCGGGCCCCGCGGCGCGCGTCACGCTGAAATCCGCCACCGAGGTCACCCCCCTGCTCAAGCGCGTCGCCCGCGACATCGCCTCGGAGTTCGACAAGGAGGCCGCCGGGTAGGGGGGCTCAGTGCGACGGCGGGTTCAGCCCGTATCGCCGCGCGATGTCGTCCATCCACTCCGGGTTCCCGTACGTCAGCCCGTATTTGTCTGCCAGCTCGCCGAATTCGGGCAGCTCGTGCAGGGCTTTGCCGACGGGGTCGTTCGCGTGTTCGACGAGCAGCTCACCGAGCTCGCGGAAGTAGTTCTCGAATCCGCCGGGGGTGATGATCTCGATGATCCGGCCGGGCTCCGTGCCGGCGTTCCACATCGCGTGCATCTGCCCGCGTGGCTTGGTGATGTAGCCACCCGGACCGAGAACCACCTCGCTGTCGTCGGAGCGGAACCCGATCTCGCCCGCCAACACGATCGAATGCTCGTCCTCGCGGGTGTGCCGGTGCGCCGCGGTCAGCAGGCCGACTTCGAACGGGTGCTCGACGATGGAGACCTCGCCCCCGTTGTTCTTGCCGGACAGCTTGAACACCGCGCCGAAACCGGGCAGGGCTACGTAGTCACCCTGACCCGGCTGCACCACCGTGACCGGGATGCCATTCGCCTCGACCATCTGCTCACCCTCCCGTTTTCGGCTTCATCCCACGGCGGCCAGGCCGGTCGTCATGTCGTCTTGAGGCGACCATAGCGGTTGCGGCACCTCGACACCGAACGGCGCGTCCCAGCTGTTGCGGGACGAAACCTCGTGCACGGGGCGGCGATTGGCCGCCACGCCCCACTTGCCCAGTGGGTAGCCGAGGGTCAGCATGGCCGACATCTTCCAGCCTTCCTCGACGGGCACACCCAGCATCTCGTTCACCTTGTCCCGGAAGTTGTTGAGCACCATCGTCATGACGCCGCCGATGCCCTCGGCGCGGGCGGCGAGCAGGGCGCTCCAGATTGCGGGGTAGATGTTGGCGCCGCCGAGATCGTCGATCGCGAACACGAAGAGCAGCAGGGGAACTTCGTCGAAGTGGTCGGCCAGGTAGTTGCCGGAGCCCTTGATCCGGCGCATCGTCTCGGCGTGAGCGCTGAGGTCCGCGCCGGGCCCGGGCACGACCATCGGTCCCTGCCCCGTGCGGAACTTCTCGTATTCCAGCGCGCGGGCCTGCCGGAACAGTTCGCCGAACTCGTGGATGAGTTTGGGATCGTCGACCGCGACAAAGTGCCAGCGTTGGGTGTTACCGCCGTTGGGTGCGCGGACGGCCGCATCGAGGATGCGGGCCTGCACGTCCAGCGGGATCGGGTCCGGCCGCAACCGCCGCATCATCCTGGTGGTGTACAGCGCCTCGTGGATCTCCATTTGTCCGCTCCTCTCCGTTATTCGGGCCAGCCGTTGCTGAGAATGAGGTCGACCATGTTCCAGCGCTTGAAAGTGGGGTCGAAGTGCGCCAGCACGTCGGCGTTCATCGTCCCGAAAGTCGTGGCGGGGCGATGCTTCATGCCGTCGTTGAAGGCCGCCAGGATGCGGTTCTTGAAGTCGGGACGCGGGTGGGCGGCAGTCACCGCGTCGACCGCTTCCGGGTCCAGGGCCTCGAGGCCGACGCCGACCACGTCGGTCTCGACACCCGCTGTGACCAAGGCGATTTCGGGTTCGAGGAATTCGGGAATTCCCGGCGTCGTGTGCAGCGCGATGCCCAGCCACACCTTGTGGGCGTCGGCCTTGTCGACGCCGTGTTGCAGGAGGAAATCGCGCGCCGCGTTGGCGCCGTCCACCTCGAAGCGCTGGGTGGAGCTGCGGTAGCGCTCGGTGAGACCGAGGTCGTGAAACATGGCCCCGACGTAGAGCAATTCGAGGTCCGGTTGCAGTCCCCGGCGCCGGCCCTGCAGCGCACCGAACAGGAACACCCGGCGGGAATGGTCGAAGAGCAGATCGTCTTCGGCCTCGCGAATGTACTCGGTGACCTCGCGCACCAGCGGGGTGTCCGGGATGACGATGTCGGCGATGGTTTCGATCGGCTGAGTGAACATGCAGCCAGTGTGCGGGCGCGGGGTGCGGTCCACCCACGGCGATTGAGCCGTCTTTACCCCAGATTGAGACAATGGGCCCGTGGCGGAAGCCGGGGTGCGGTCGCGGGTCGTGGTCATCGTCGTCTTCGATGAGGTGACGATGCTCGACGTCGCGGGGGCCGGTGAGGTCTTCGCCGAGGCGAACCGATTCGGCGCCGACTACCAGCTGAAGATCGCGTCGGTGGACGGCCGCGACGTGACGACCTCGATCGGGACCCGACTGGGCGTCACGGACGCGCTGTCGACGATCGAGTCGGCCGACATCATCCTGGTCGCCGGCAGCGACAACCTGCCGCGGCGGGCCATCGATCCCGCGCTGGTCGACGCGGTCAAGTCGGCCGCGGAGCGGACCCGGCGCCTGGCGTCGATTTGCACAGGGTCGTTCATCCTGGCGCAGGCCGGCCTGCTCAACGGCAGGCGCGCCACCACGCACTGGCATGACGCCCGGCTGTTCGCCCGGGCCTTCCCCGACGTCGCCGTCGAGCCGGACGCGCTGTTCGTCCGCGACGGCGACGTCTTCACCTCGGCCGGGGTGTCGTCGGGCATCGACCTGGCGCTGGCGCTCGTCGAAATGGATCACGGCACCGAGCTGGTCCGCGACGTGGCCCGGTGGCTGGTCGTTTACCTCAAGCGGGCGGGCGGCCAGTCGCAATTCTCGACGCTGGTCGAGGCCGACCCCCCGCCGCAGTCCCCTCTGCGCAAGGTCACCGAGGCGATCGCGGCCGACCCGGCGGCCAACCACAGCGTGAAATCGCTTGCCGCGCAGGCCTCCCTGAGCACGCGGCAGCTGACCCGGCTATTCCAGTCCGACCTCGGCACGACGCCGGCCCGCTATGTCGAGATGGTGCGCATCGACGCCGCCCGCGCCGCGCTCGACGCCGGCCGCAGCGTCGCCGACACGGCCCGCATCGCCGGGTTCGGCAGCCCCGAAACCCTCCGGCGGGTGTTCGTCGACCACCTCGGCGTCTCGCCGAAGGCCTACCGGGACAGATTCCGGACCGCGTCCCGCGGCTGAGCGACGGGAGCATACTGTTCCGCCATGCACATTGACGTGATGGCGGTCCCGCAGCCGCTGGACAGGGTCGGCGACCTCGCCCGTCGCACCCAGGCGGCGGGGTTCTCCGGCCTGCTGCTCACCGAGACCGGACGCACGCCCTACCTCAACGCCGCCGTCGCCTCGCAGGCCGCGCCCGGCCTCGAGCTGTCCACGGGCGTCGCGGTCGCCTTCCCGCGCAGCCCCTTCATCACGGCGGCCACCGCCTGGGAGCTTCAGGAGGCGACCGGTGGGAAGTTCCGGCTCGGTCTCGGCACGCAGGTGCGCACGCACGTCGTGCGGCGATATGGCATGGCGTTCGAACGCCCGGGCCCACGGCTGCGCGACTATGTGCTCGCGGTGAAGGCGTGCTTCACCGCCTTCCGGACGGGCAAGCTCGATCACCACGGCGACTTCTACAGTCTCGACTTCATCAGCCCGCAGTGGAGCGCCGGACCCATCGACGCGCCGGACCCGAAAGTCGATGTGGCGGCGGTCAATCCGTGGATGCTGCGGATGGCGGGCGAGGTGGCCGACGGCGTGCATGTCCACCCGCTCGGCGAGCCGGGCTACCTCGCCCGTCACGTCGTGCCCAACATCGCGGACGGGGCGGCGAAGGCGGGGCGCGCGCCGTCGGACATCGCGGTGATCGTGCCGGTGATGGCGATCGTCGGGGACACCGACGAGGAGCGCGACAACGAACGCGAGTCGGTGCGCGCCAGCATGTCCTTCTACGGCAGCACACCCAACTACGCGTTCATCTGGGACGAGGCCGGGTTCGAGGGGACGACGGCGCGCATTCGCGAGAAGCAGAAGGCCGGGGACTTCGCCGGGATGGCGGCCCAGATCAGCGACGAGCACATCGCCGCCTTCGCCACCGAGTCCACATGGGACGGCCTGGCCGGCGCGTTGAGGAAGAAGTACGGTCGGATCGCGACGCGCCTGGTGTTCTACAACGCCCAGGGCAACCACGAGCGCTTCGAGCGCTACGGCGAGGTGGCCCGGCGGTTGCAGGCCCCTTAGCGCTGCGCGAGGGTGCGCAGAATGCCAACGTTTACAGCGTGTCGCCGTACCAACACGCGCGTTCGCGGCAAGTTATTTCGTGGCGTTGTACTTGTTGATCGCGTCGTCCAGCCGCTGCAGCGCCGCACCGTAGGCGGCGAAATCGCCCTTCTTCTGGGCGTCTTTCGCCGCGCCGATCGCGGCCTGGATCTCCTGCAGGGCGGCCGCCTTGGCCGGGGACAGCGTGGTCGAGCCGTCCGGGGATGGCGGCACGGCGGTGGGCGGCGGCGGGCCGGGTGGCGCCGCGGGCACCGGCGGGCCGGCGGGCCCGGCCGGGCTGGCCGGCGGGGTCGGGTTCGGGGCCGCGCCGGGCTCGGTGGGCTGTATCCCGGTCGCGGTCGCGCCCGCGCCGGGCCCGAAGAGCCCGTTGAGGGCGTCACCCACCGTCGGGCCGTATCCGATCTTGTCGTTGTACATCATCGCCACCCGGATCAACCGCGGGTACGACGACGCGGCGTCGCTGGCCCCCGGCGAGGCGTAGACGGGTTCGACGTAGAGCAGCCCACCTTGGCCAACCGGCAGCGTCAGCAGGTTGCCCCACCGGATCCGGTTCTGGTTGTCGCGCCCGATCACGCCGAGGTCCTGGGACACCGCCGGGTCGGTGGTGATCGCGTTGTTGGCCAGCTTCGGGCCGTTGACCTGACCCGGGATGGTCAACACGGTGATCTTGCCGTACGTCGCCGGGTCGGAGCTGGCGCTGATGTAGGCGGCCAGGTAGTCGCGCTTGAACCGGTTCATCGCGCTGATCAACTGGTATGACGCCGAATTGTCGTTCTTGGCAATGTTTTTCGCGACGATGTAATAGGGCGGCTGGTAGCTGCTGGCGGTGGGGTTCGGGTCCAGCGGCACGTCCCAGAAATCCGACGTGGAGAAGAACGTCACGGGGTCGTTGACGTGGTACTTGGCCAGCAGCATCCGCTGCACCTTGAACAGGTCCTCGGGGTAACGCAGGTGTTCGGAAAGCTCGGGGGTGATGTCGCTCTTGGGTTTGACGGTGCCCGGAAACACCTGCATCCAGGCCTTGAGGACCGGATCGGATTCGTCCTGCTGGTACAGCGTGACGGTGCCGTCATAGGCGTCGACGGTGGCCTTCACCGAGTTTCGGATGTAGGAGACCTTCTTGTCGGGCGCCAGGCGGTTGAACGCCACCTCGGTGGAGTCGGCGGTCGCGGACTCCAAGGAAGTCAGTTCCGAGTACGGGTAGTTGTCCAGGGTGGTGTAGCCGTCGATGATCCACACCAGCCGCTTGTTGACGATCGCCGGGTACACGGCGCTGTCGGTCGTCAGCCACGGCGCCACCGCCTCCACCCGGCGGGCGGGATCCCGATTGAACAGGATCTTGCTGTTGGACCCGATCACGTTGGAGAACAAGAAGTTCCGCTCGGCGAACTTCGCCGCGAACACGCTGCGCGAGATCCAGCTGCCGATCGGCACTCCCCCGAGCCCGCTGTAGGTGTAGTTCTTGGTTTCGGCGCTGGTCTCGTAGTCGTATTCGCGGTCGTTGCCGTTCTTGCCGACGATCGCGTAGTCGGCGGAGGTGTTGGAGATGACGGGCCCGTAGTAGATGCGCGGCTGGTCCAGCGGCGCCGGCCCGTCGGACACCACGCTGCCATTGGCGCCGACGACGTTGACCAGGAACTCGGGGTAGCCACCGTTTTGGTTGGGGTCGTTGGCGATTCCGCGCACCGTGTTGGCCGGCGACGCGATGAACCCGTTGCCGTGGGTATAGACGCTGTGCCGGTTGATCCAGTCGCGCTGGTTGTCGATCAGCCTGTCCGGGTTGAGCTCCCGGGCCGCGACGACGTAGTCGCGCAACGCCCCGTTGCGGTCGAGATAGCGGTCGATGGACAGCTGGTCGGGGAAGAAGTAGAAGTTCTTGCCCTGCTGGAACTGGGTGAACGCCGGGCTGACGATCGTGGGGTCGAGTAGGCGGATGTTCGAGGTCGTCGCGCGGTCGGCCGCGACCTGCTGGGCGGTGGCCTGCCCGTCGCCGGTGTAGTTGCGGTAGCTCACCTGGTCCGACGTCAGGCCGTAGGCCTGGCGCGTCGCGGTGATGCTGCGGCTGATGTATTCGCTTTCCTTTTGCGCGGCGTTGGGCCGGACGCTGATCTGCTCGACGATCAACGGCCACCCGGCCCCCACGATCAGCGACGACAGCAGCAGCAGGACCAGGCCGATGGCGGGAATCCGCAAGTCGCGCAGCACGATCGCCGAGAACACCGCGGCGGCGCAGATCAGGGCGATCGCCATCAGGATCAGCTTGGCCGGCAGTACCGCGTTGATGTCGGTGTAGCCGGCGCCGGTGAACGGCTTCCCGCCGCGGGTGTGCGACAGCAGCTCGTAGCGGTCCAGCCAATAGGCGACGGCTTTGAGCAGCACCAGCACCCCGACCAGGCTCACCAGCTGGATGCGCGCCGAGCGGCTCAGCGCCCCGGTCCGGCCGGACAACCGGATGCCGCCAAAGATGTAGTGCGCCAAGATGTTCGCCAATAACGCCAGGAACACCGCCACGAACATGTAGCTGAGCAGCAGCCGGTAGAACGGCAGCTCGAAAGCGTAGAACCCGAGGTCCTTGCCGAATTGGGGATCCCTGATGCCGAAGGTCCCGCCGTGCATGAACAGCTGGACCCGCACCCAATAGCTCTGCGCGATGATGCCCGCCAGCAGACCGACGGCAGCGGGGATTCCGATGCCGACCAGCCGTAGGCGCGACATCACGACGGCGCGGTAGCGCGCCACGGGATCGTTGGTGTTGCTCGGCACGAACACCGGCCGGGCGCGGTAGGCCAACGCGAGCCCGGTGAACACGATGCCGCCCACCAGCAGGCCCGCGACCAGGAACACGACGATGCGGGTGACCAGCACCGTGGTGAACACCGAGCGGTAGCCGAGCTCACCGAACCACAGCCAGTCGACGTAGGCGTCGATCAGCCGCGGACCGGCGAGCAGCAAAACGATCACACCCAGTGCGATCAGGATCAGAATCCGGCTGCGCCGGGTCAGCTTCGGCATCCTTGCGGTGGGCCGCATCCCCACTGGCTACGCTCCCTGATCTTGCTGGTTGCTAGAGATTTTCTAGAACGGTCACAACTCTACGCATTGCTGGACGCCGGGTGTGGTCTGCTTGGGCAGTGGCGGATCAGAGCGGAAGCGCCGGCCCGACAATCGCCAAGGCGGTGTGGACCGACGCGGACTTCGACCAGATGAGCTGGCACGACTGTGCCGTGCACGCCGTCGCGGTCGAGCCGGCGCCGCCCCATCCCGGCCGGTTGCTCGTCGACCTCGACTACATCGTCGAATGGGTTCGCCCAGTACCTGCGCCGCCCACCCGTTCGCAGCCCGCATCAGCGGCTCTCCGTTTCGGAGAGAGGGGGCCTCGGTTTCGACCGGCGGGGCTACACGGGCTAGCAGCTGGGGGTCTGACCGCCCGACTTGATGGCGTGCAGCGCGTCCACCGCCTGGCTGAGGTTTTCGACCTTCACCAGGCGCAGGCCGGACGGATTGTCCGAGGTCGCCTCGTAGCAGTTCTTCGCCGGCACCAGGAACACGGTGGCGCCGGCCGAGTGGGCGGCGGCCATCTTGTGCGTGATGCCGCCGATCTGGCCCACCTTGCCGTCGACGGAGATGGTGCCAGTTCCCGCGATGAACGTCGACCCGGCCAGGTCACCGGTGGTGAGCTTGTCGACCACCGCCAGGCTGAACATCAGCCCGGCCGACGGCCCGCCCACGTTGGCGAGGTTGAAGTCGACGGTGAACGGCGCCCACGGCGCGTCGAGGACCGCCACACCCATGAAGCCGTAGTCACGATCCTTGTTCGTGCCCAACGTGATTTGCGTGGTGCCGATCGGGCCGGACGCGTCGTTCTTGCGGCGATAGTCGATCGTCACCACCTGACCGGGTTTGGTGCCCTTCAAAAATCCGGTGAACTGCTCGACGCTGGCGACCGGGGTGCCGTTGACCGCGTCGATCGCGTCGCCGGACTTCAGCTTGCCCGCCGACGGGCCGGGGTCGGTGACCGTCGCGACGGTGACCGCGGCCGGGTACTTCAAGAACCCCAGCGCGGCATAGGCGGCGCTGTCCTCGGAGTTCTTGAAGTCGGCGTTGTTGGCCTTGTCGACGTCCTCGCGCGACTTGCCCGGCGGGTAGACGAGGTCGCGCGGGATCAGCTGTTCCTGGCCGGACAGCCACAGCGTCAGCGCCTCGCCCAGCGACAGGTCGTCGCGCTGGGAGACCGTCGTCATGTTGAGGTGGCCCGTCGTCGGTTGCGTCTGGGTGCCTTCGATCGCGACCACCTGCTTGCCGTCGACCTCACCGAGCGTGTCGAACGTCGGGCCCGGTCCCAGCGACACGAACGGCACCGTCACCACCGCGAGCAGCACGCCGAAGGCCACGATCGGCACCAGCGCGACGATCAACGTGAGAATCCGCCTGTTCACGGGCTTACCCTATCCGGCGCCCGCTCGGCCTCGTTCAGCTACGAGCGTGACCACAGATGGCGCGTCGGGTGCCCGCGGTGAGTACCGTTGACGTTATGCCTGACCTGCCATTCGGCTTTTCCTCCGGCGACGACCCGGAGCGGGAGAAGAAAGATCCCGGTTCCGGCTCGGGAGGATCCGACCCGTTGGGCGCCTTCGGCCTGGGCGGCGAGTTCGGCATGGGCGACCTCGGGCAGATCTTCACCCAGCTGGGCCAGATGTTTTCCAGCGCGGGCACCGTGATGGCCGGCGGCAAGGCGTCGGGCCCGGTGAACTACGAATTGGCGCGCCGGGTCGCGTCGAGCTCGATCGGGTTCGTCGCGCCCATTCCCGCCTCCACGACCAAGGCCATCGCCGACGCGGTCCACCTCGCCGAGACCTGGCTGGACGGCGCGACGGCGCTGCCCGCGGGCACGTCGAAGGCGGTGGGCTGGAGCCCCGGCGACTGGGTCGACAACACGCTGGAGACCTGGAAGCGGCTGTGCGACCCGATGGCCGAGCAGATCGCCACGGTGTGGGCGTCGTCCCTGCCCGAAGAGGCCAAGAGCATGGCCGGCCCGCTGATGGCGATGATGTCGCAGATGGGCGGCATGGCGTTCGGCTCGCAACTCGGCCAGGCGCTGGGACGGTTGTCCCGCGAGGTGCTGACCTCGACCGACATCGGCCTGCCGCTCGGCCCCAAGGGGGTGGCCGCGATCATGCCGGACGCCGTCGACTCCTTCGCCTCCGGACTCGAGCAGCCGCGCAGCGAGATCCTGACCTTTCTGGCCGCCCGCGAGGCGGCGCACCACCGGCTGTTCAGCCACGTGCCCTGGCTGTCCAGCCAGTTGCTGGGCGCGGTCGAGGCCTACGCCAGCGGCATGAAGATCGACATGTCCGGCATCGAGGAGCTGGCGCGCGACTTCAATCCGGCGTCGCTGTCGGATCCGGCGGCCATCGAGGAGTTGCTCGGGCAGGGCGTCTTCGAGCCGAAGGCGACGCCGGCGCAGAAGCAGGCGCTGGAGCGGCTCGAGACGCTGCTGGCGCTGATCGACGGCTGGGTGCAGGTGGTGGTCACCGCCGCCCTGGGCGATCGGATCCCGGGCACCGCCGCGCTCAGCGAGACGCTGCGCCGCCGCCGGGCCAGCGGCGGGCCGGCCGAGCAGACGTTCGCGACGCTGGTCGGCCTCGAGCTGCGCCCGCGCAAGCTGCGCGAGGCGGCCGCGCTGTGGGAGCGGCTGACGGAGGCCGCCGGGGCCGACGCGCGCGACGCCGTCTGGCAACACCCCGATCTGCTGCCCGGGGCCGAGGACCTCGACGAGCCGGCCGGCTTCATCGACCGGGTCATCGGCGGCGACACCAGTGGCATCGACGAGGCCATCGCCAAGCTCGAGGATCCCGATTCCCACGATGGCTGATTAGCTCGCGGCCGTTTGCTGGCGGTGCTACGTTGCACACCAGTCGAATGTCGGGCCGACTATTTGCGAGCGAACATGGTCAGGATTGCCACCGCTGTGCGCGCTGCCCTGGTTTGCGCTTGCATCGGTCTGGCGGGCGTTGCCACGGTGTCGGGATGCGGCCCGGCGACCCCGTCAGCCACCACAACCCACGGCAGCTCGCCGCCGACGGCGACGGTACGGAGTACCGCCGACGGCGTGTACGGCGACCCCGAGGCGGCGGCCAAATACTGGGTGCAGCAGTCGCTGGAGGACACCTGCGGGCTGGCGTCGGTGGCCGACGTGGTCGGCGAGGTCACGGGCAACGCCCCGACCGAGACGCAGATCATCAAGCTGGCCCAGAACACACCCTCGGTGATCCGCGACGGCCCGATCTACCTGCCCACCGGCGACCCCGGGCACGAGACGGAGAAGGGCGGCATCGACATGGCCGACACCGTCGTACTGCTCGAGCACTACGGCATCAAATCGCAGATGATCTACGACACCGAGCCCGACCAGACCGGGCTGCCGGCGCTGGAGCAGTACCTCGGCGCCGGCCGCAAGGTCATCGCGTGGGTCAACGGCGGAACCATCCTGGACGGCGACGACCAGCGCAGCGCGCCCGACCACCTGCTCGTGGTCACCGGGGTCGACACCAACAACGACACCGTTCACCTCAACGACCCCTACGCCGACCACGCGGACACGAAGGTCAGCATCAAACGCTTCATGACCGCCTGGAAGGTCGGGCAGAAATCGATCGTCGTCACCGGGTGACGGCGCTGTGGATAACCGAGCGCGGCGCGGCCGTCGGGCTGGCACAGTCTGGACCCATGACCCGGGCCGCCGTGCTTTCGCTGTACGCGCTGGATCCGGCGCTTCCGGTGCTGCTGCGGCCCGACGGCGCCGTGCAGGTCGGCTGGGACCCGCGCCGGGCCGTGCTGGTGCGCCCGCCGTGCGGCCTGGCCGCCGCCGAGCTGGCCACGCTGCTGCGGTCGATGCGGTCACCGACGCCGCTGTCCGAGCTGCGGCGCCAGGCCGTCGACCGCGGCCTGCGGGATTGTGACGGTCTGACACACCTCGTCGCGCAACTGGTGGGCGCGGGCGTCGCGAGCGAATGCCGTCGCCCCCGGGGCCGGGCGGCATCGATCCGCATCCATGGCCGCGGACCGCTGTCCGAGCTGCTCGTGGATTCGCTGCGCTGCTCGGGGGCCCGCGTGGCGCACAGCAGCCAGCCGCACGCCGCGGTGTCCCCCGACGCCGTCGACCTGGTGGTGCTGTCGGACTACCTGGTCGCCGACCCGCGCATGGTGCGCGAGCTGCACGCCCGGGGCGTGCCGCACCTTCCCGTTCGCGTGCGGGACGGCACCGGACTGGTGGGCCCGCTGGTCATCCCCGGCGTGACCAGCTGCCTGGGGTGTGCCGACCTGCACCGCAGCGACCGCGACGCCGCGTGGCCGGCCATCGCCGCCCAGCTGCGCGACACCGTCGGCGTGGCCGACCGGGCCACCCTGCTGGCGACCGCGGCCCTAGCCCTCAGCCAGGTGAACCGCGTCATCGCGGCGGTACGCGGCCAGCAGGCGGTGCCCGACCCCGCGCCGCCGCCCGCGCTGAACGCGACGCTGGAGTTCGACCTGGGCGCCGGGTCGATCGTCGCGCGTCAGTGGACCAAGCATCCACTGTGCTCGTGCTAGCCGAGCCGCCCCTGGTCCGGGACGCACGTCGAGACCGAGGCGTACGCCCTGGCCAGTTCCTCCAGCACCGGCGCCGTCAGGGTGCCGTCGTTCCGGTTCTTGTCCAGCGTTTCGATGATCGCCCGATACAGCGCGTCGGCGGCGTCGTGCTGGGCTTGCTTTGCTGCCATGGCTTTGTCTCCTCGTCTCCCAAGTGCAAAGACAACCTATGGTCCGGATCACGGGTCCCGCGCGCCGACCGTCGTGGATGATGGATACGTGGCAGACATCAAACGCGGCCGCGCTGCGCGCAACGCGAAGCTGGCCAGCATCCCCGTCGGCTTCGCCGGCCGGGCGGCCCTGGGCTTCGGCAAGCGGCTGACGGGCAAGTCCAAGGACGAAGTCCAGGCCGAGATGCTCGAGAAGGCCGCCAACCAGTTGTTCACCGTGCTGGGGGAGCTCAAGGGCGGGGCGATGAAGGTCGGCCAGGCCCTGTCGGTGATGGAGGCCGCGATCCCCGAGGAGTACGGCGAGCCCTACCGCGAAGCGCTGACCAAGCTGCAGAAGGACGCCCCGCCGCTGCCCGCCGCCAAGGTGCACCGGGTGCTGGACGCCCAACTGGGCACCAAGTGGCGGGACCGGTTCAGCTCGTTCGACGACACCCCGATCGCCTCGGCCAGCATCGGCCAGGTGCACAGGGCGGTGTGGTCGGACGGCCGCGACGTCGCCGTCAAGATCCAGTACCCGGGCGCCGACGAGGCGCTGCGCGCCGACCTCAAGACCATGCAGCGGATGGTCGGCGTCGTCAAACAGCTCTCGCCGGGCGCGGACGTCCAGGGCGTGGTCGACGAGCTGATCCAGCGCACCGAGATGGAACTCGACTACCGGCTGGAGGCCGACAACCAGCGCAAGTTCGCCAAGGCGTATCACGAGAGCCCGCACTTCCTGGTGCCGCACGTGGTGGCCAGCGCGCCCAAGGTGGTGGTCCAGGAGTGGATCGAGGGGATCCACATGGCGGAGATCATCCGCACCGGGACCCGCGAGCAGCGCGACCTGATCGGCACCCGGCTGCTCGAGCTCACCTTCGACGCGCCGCGCCGGCTGGGGATGCTGCACGGCGACGCCCACCCGGGGAATTTCATGCTGATGCCCGACGGCCGGATGGGCGTCATCGACTTCGGTGCGGTCGCGCCGCTGCCGGGTGGCTATCCCGTCGAGCTCGGCATGACGATCCGGTTGGCGCGCGACAAGAACTACGACCTGCTGTTGCCGACGATGGAGAAGGTCGGCTTCATCCAGAAGGGCCAGCAGGTGTCGGTCCGCGACATCGACGAAATGCTGCGCCAGTACGTCGAACCCATCCAGGTCGACGTCTTCCACTACACCCGTAAGTGGCTGCAGAGGATGACCCTGGTTCAGATGGACCGGTCGGTTTCGCAGATCAAGACCGCCCGGCAGATGGACCTGCCGCCCAAGCTGGCGATACCGATGCGCGTCATCGCGTCGGTCGCCGCGATCCTCTGCCAGCTGGACGCGCACGTGCCGATCAAGGCGCTGTCGGAGGAACTGATCCCCGGTTTCGCCGAGCCCGACACCGCGGTCGTCTAGGCGTTAGGCCGCCACGACATCCTTGCGCGGCCGGCCACGCGGTCGTTTGCGGCTGACGATCGAGCCGCGCTCGAGGATCTCGCCGCCCCACACGCCCCAGGGCTCGGCCCGTTCCAGCGCCGCCGTCAGGCACTGGCGGCGGACCGGGCAGCCCGCGCACAGCGTCTTGGCGCGCTCGAGGTCGGCCGGGGCCTCGGCGAACCACAGGTCGGGATCGTCGACGTGACAAGGCAATTCCGGCAGCGTCGGTCTTCGGACTGGCAGTGCCGACATGTCCTGCTCACCTGCTTCCTGGTCGGGTTTCCTTCGTGGTGATCCGGACCAGGCTGGGAGGCTTCCCAGATAACTGTGGCCACGGATCCTTTTGACTTCGGGTCCGTGGCCATCTGGGCAAAACCGGGCTAGTTAGGTATGACCCCGATTCACGGACGCGTCGGTCGCGGCGGCGACACGGTGCTTAACCGCTGCCGCCGACACGGCGGCGTGGGAGGCATGGGAGGTAGCCGCGGGGAACACCGCGGCGGCCACGCATACACCAAACGCGTTGGTGATCATCGTGGCGAACCTCCTCTCGGCTGGCAGCAGTCTGCGGTTTCGAGGGTAAATGTTAGCGGCCGCCGCCCACAACTTATTTTCTGACCTGGGATTTCGGCACCCTCAGCGGGCCTGGCGGACCAGCTCGAGCACGTCGGGCCCGTACTGCTCGAGCTTTCGCGCGCCGATACCCGGGATCGCGATGAGCGCCGCCTCGTCGTCGGGAAGCAGCTCGGCGATCGCGATCAGGGTGTTGTCGCTGAACACGATGTACGGCGGCATCTTCTGTTCGGTGGCGATGTTGAGGCGCCACGCCTTGAGCTTGAGCAGCAGGTCCTCGTTGACGTCGCCTGCGCACGTCGTGCAGCGGCGCAGCATGATGGCCGCCGGGGTGGTCAGGTTGTTGTTGCAGATCCGGCAGCGCGTCGCGGCCCCGCGGTTGCGCCGGGACCTGGCCGGCGCGGCGTCGCCGCGTGTCTGCGGCGCGATGCCGTTGAGGAACCGGGACGGCTTGCGGCTCTGCCGTCCGCCGGGGCTGCGGGCCAGCGCCCAGCTGAGCGCCAAATGTATTCGCGCCCTGGTGATTCCGACATACAGCAGCCGACGCTCCTCCTCGACGGCCTCGCTTTCGGGTCCGTGCGCCAGCGCGTGCGAGATGGGCAGCGTGCCGTCGGCCAGCCCGACCAAGAACACCGCGTCCCACTCGAGTCCCTTCGCGGCGTGCAGCGAGGCCAGCGTGACGCCCTGGACCACCGGCGGGTGGCGCGAGTCGGCGCGCATCCGCAGCTCGGCCAGCAGCCCGGGCAGGTCGAGCTGCGGGCGCTGCGCCACCTCGTCGTCGACCAGCTCGGCCAGCCCGGCCAGCGCCTCCCAGCGATCCCGGGCCCGGGTGCCGGTCGGCTCCTCGGCCGTCAGCCCCAGCCGCTCCAGGACCGCACGCACGACGTCGGGCAACGGGGCTTGCGGGTCCGGGTCGCCCCGGTCGGCCGCGCGCTGCAGCGCCAACAGCGCCTGCTTGATCTCCTGACGGTTGAAAAACCCCTCGCCACCGCGGATCTGGTAGGTGATGCCGGCCTCGGTCAGGGCCTCCTCGTAGACCTCGGATTGCGCGTTGACCCGGTAGAGCACCGCGATTTCCGATGGTGCGGTGCCGGATTCGATCAGCCGGGCGATCGACTTGGCGACCGCGGCGGCCTCGACGGTTTCGTCGGGGTGCTCGTGAAACGTCGGCGCGGGGCCGGGCGGGCGCTGGCCGGACAGCTGCAGCTTGCTGCCGGCGACACGGCCGCGCGCGGCGGCGATCACCTGATTGGCCAGCGACACCACCTGCGGGGTGGAGCGGTAGTCGCGTTCCAGGCGCACCACCGTGGCTTCCGGGAACCGCCGGGAGAAATCGAGCAGGAACCGGGGGGTGGCCCCGGTGAACGAGTAGATGGTCTGGTTGGCGTCGCCGACGACGGTCAGGTCGTCGCGGTCGCCCAGCCAGGCCGCGAGCACCCGCTGCTGCAGCGGGGTGACGTCCTGGTACTCGTCGACGACGAAGCAGCGGTAGCGGCCGCGGAACTCGTCGGCCACGGCCGCGTCGTTCTCGATGGCGGCGGCCGTGTGCAGCAACAGGTCGTCGAAGTCCAGCAGCGTCACCGACTCGTCGCGGACCTTCAGCGCCTCGTAGGCGGTGTAGACGGCGGCGATCTGCTTGGCGTCCATCGGGACGTCGCGGCCGGCGTCGGCGACGGCGGGCGCGTACTCCTCGGGACCGATCAGCGACGCCTTGGCCCACTCGATCTCCCCGGCGAGGTCGCGCACGTCGTCGGTGCTGACGTTCATCCGGCACCGGCTGGCCGCGCGGGCGACGACCGCGAACTTGCTGTCGAGCAGCTGCCAGCCCGTGTCGCCGACGACCCGCGGCCAGAAGTACCGCAGCTGGCGGTGCGCGGCCGCGTGGAAGGTCAGCGCCTGCACGGCGCCGACGCCGGGACCCGCGTCGCCGGAGTCGGCGAGCGCGCGCAACCGCGAGCGCATCTCCCCCGCCGCCCGCTGGGTGAACGTGACCGCGAGGACCTGGCCGGCGGCGACGTGGCCGCCCGCGACGAGCTGGGCGATGCGGTGCGTGATGGTGCGGGTCTTGCCCGTTCCGGCGCCGGCGAGCACACAGACCGGCCCGCGGGGCGCCAGCACGGCCTCGCGCTGCTCATCGTCCAGTTCCGCGGTCAGCGGATCGGCGAGCATCGGCATGGCGTCCATCTTGTCAGCGATGTCCGACAAACCGGGCGCATCGCCACGCGTGAATCGCGTCGCTTCGGAATTCATCGTCGACGCGCTACGTTAATGCGGCTATGTCCATCACCGTGTACTCGACGTCCTGGTGTGGTTATTGTCACCGGCTCAAGACGGCGCTGCGCTCCGACGGCATCTCCTACGACGAGGTCGACATCGAACAGGACCCGGCCGCCGCGCAGTTCGTCAGCTCGGTCAACGGCGGCAACCGGACGGTCCCGACGGTGAAGTTCGCCGACGGGTCCACGCTGACCAACCCGAGCGCGGCCCAGGTCAAGGCGAAGCTGGCCGAGGCCGGTTGACGGGGCTCAATCCAGCCCGGCCCACGACTCGATGATCACCCGGGCGATTGAAATCGAGCCGGGCAGTAGGAGTTTCGACTCCGAGGCGCTGGTCCAGTCGCCGGCCGCCAGCGCCGCGCGCACCTCGTCGCGGGTGAACCATTGCGCCTCGGCGATCTCGCCGTCGTTGAACGAGAACTCCTCGCCCGGGTCGCCCACGGCGTGGAAGCCGACCATCAGCGAGCGCGGGAACGGCCACGGCTGGCTGCCCAGGTAGCGCACGTCGCGCACGGTCAGGCCGATTTCCTCGCGGATCTCGCGGGCGACGCACACCTCGAAAGACTCACCGGCCTCGACGAACCCGGCCAGCAGCGAGAACATCCGCTCGGGCCACACCGCCTGGCGGGCCAGCACCGCGCGGTCGCCGCCGTCGTGGACCAGGCAGATCACCGCCGGGTCGATGCGCGGGAACTCCTCGTGGCCGGTGACGGGGTTGACGCGCGCCCAGCCGCCCCGGGCGGGTCGCGTCGGTGAGCCGTCCACCGAGCTGAATCGCGCGCTGTCATGCCAATTCAGCAGCGCGATGGCCGACGACACCAGCTGGCTGCTGGTGTCGTCGAAGATCGGGCCGAGGCTGCGCAGGTTCAGCACTTCGGTTTTCACGTCGGGGTCCTCGGGCGCCTGCAGCGCGCCACGGACGGCCCAGACGTGGCGGCCGCCCTCGATGCGGCCCAGGAACACCGCGTCGGGCGGCGGTTTGTCGGCCAGCGCGGCCGCGGCGCCGAGCACCACCCGCCCGTCGGCGACCAGCACCTGGTTGCGCGAATCCACCCGCAGCAGCGCCGCATCCGCCCATCCGGCCGTCGCCGCCTCGACGTCGGTGCGGAGTTGGTCGGCCCGGTCGGCGCCGACGCGCGACAGCAGTGGAACGCTCTGCAGCTGAAAATCCGGCACTAGTGCCCCGCGTGCTTGATGTAGAGCAGCCGGTCGGTGGCCTCGATGGCGTCCACTTCGGGGGCGCCGATGCGCAGCAGGTGGCCGTCGCGCACCACACCGAGCACGATGTCGCGCAGATGCCTTGGGGATCCACCGATTTCGGTCGGTTCGACCTCGCGTTCGGCGATGGCCAGCCCGGCGTCGGGAGTCAGCAGATCCTCGATCATCTCCACCACACTTGGGGTGCTGGTGGCCAGGCCGAGCAGCCGGCCGGCCGTCTCCGAGGAGACCACCACCGAGTCGGCGCCCGATTGCTGCAACAGGTGCTGGTTCTCGGCCTCGCGGATCGAGGCCACGATCTTGGCCTTGGGCGCGATCTCCCGCGCCGTCAGCGTGACCAGCACGGCGGTGTCGTCGCGGCTGGTGGCGACGACGATGGAGGCCGCGTGCTGCGCCCCGGCCAGCCGCAGCACATCGGATCTGGTGGCGTCGCCGCGCACGGTGACCAGCCCGGCCGTCGCGGCGTGTTCGAGGGCGGACGGATCCATGTCGACGACGACGACCTCGCCCTGGGAGGCCTCGTCGCCGAGGATGGCGCCCACCGCCGTTTTGCCCTTGGTGCCGTAGCCGATCACGATGGTGTGGTTGCGCACTTTGCTCCTCCAACGCTGAATCTTCCACGCCTGCCGGGACCGCTCCGAGAGCACCTCCAGCGTGGTGCCGACCAGCACCGCCAGAAACGCGATCCGCAGCGGCGTGAAGACCACCGTGTTGACCAGGCGCGCGGTTTCCGAGTACGCGGTGATGTCGCCGTAGCCGGTGGTCGACAGCGACACCGCCGAGAAGTACAGGCAGTCCAGGAACGTCAGGCGCCCGCCCCGCACATCGCGGTAACCGCCGCGATCCAGGTACACGACGACGGTGGCGGCCAACAACACCAGCAGCGCGATCGCGACCCGGCGGGTGATGACGCGGGTGGGGCTGGCGGGGTCCTCGGGGATGCGCAGCACGCCGACCAACTGGTGACCGGGCTGAGCGGTCAGGGTTTCGTCCAGGCCGCTGAGCTTGCGCGCCCTACCGTTGCCCACGACTCCTATGTAACCACGCTGGCTGGCCGCCCACCGGGTATCGGGTCGCCCAGCAATGCGGCCAGCTCGGCGGGATCCGGCAGTTCGTCGGGGGTGACGGTGGCGCCGGTGCGCACGTAGTAGAAGGCGGTGCGCACCGACGACTCCGGGACTTGCGTTAGCGCCGCCCAGGCCAGGCGGTAGACGGCGAGCTGGACCGCGGCCTGCCGCATGGCTTCCGCCCCGCGCGGGGGCTCGCCGGTCTTCCAGTCCACGACGGTGGCCCCGCCGTCGGGGTCGGCGAACACGGCGTCGATGCGACCGCGCACCACCGTCTCGCCGATCGGCATCTCGAACGGCACCTCGACGGCCACCGGCGTGCGGGCCGCCCACCGCGATTGGGCGAACGCCGCCTGCAGCGCGGCCAATTCCCGGGTGTCGCCGACCTCGGAGTCCGCCGCGCCGGGCAGGTCGCCGAGATCGAACAGCGAGTCGGCGCCGTAGAACCGCTGCACCCACGCGTGAAAGGCGTTGCCGAGCAACGCATGCGGGTCCGGGCGCGTGGGCAGCCGGTGCACCAACCGCTGCGCCGCGGCCACCGGGTCGCGCGCCAGGTCGACCAGCCCGCTCACCGAGACCTGGCTGGGCAGCGCGTGGACGGGTGGTGCGGCCGACCGCACCCGCTCGGCCAACAGCGCGTCGACGTCGGCCGCCCACCCGTCGACGTCGGCGCCGGCCCCGTCCAGCTCGCCCGCCATGGCCCCGGCCACCAGCGCGGCCCCGGCTTCGACGGCGGCGCGCCGCGCGGCCAACGGGTCGGCGGGCCACACCGCCTCGACGACGTTGTCGCGCATGGGATTTCGCTCGCCGTCGGCCGGGTCGGGCGCCCAGTGGTCCACCACCCCGCACGGATCGCCGTCGGCGGCCGAACGGTCGATGATGTCCTTGAGCTCGCATAGGAACTCCGACGGGCCGCGCGGTTTGACCCCGGTGGCTCCCCACTGGTGGCCGGACAGCAGCAGGGTGTCCTCGGCCCGGGTGATCGCCACGTACAGCAGCCGGCGTTCCTCGTCGACGCGCCGCTGCTCGAGTTGGCGCCGGTGCTCGAAGATCTTGTCCGACAGCTGCTTTCGATGGGTGACAGCCGAAGTGTCCAGCACCGGGATGCCCAGCGCGCCCGCCGAGGCGCGGTCGCCGCGCAACAGGGGCGGCAGCTCGGCGGGGTCGGTGAGCCAGGTGCTGCGCGACGCGGTCGACGGGAAGATGCCGCCCGACAGGTGCGCGACCGCAACGACCTGCCACTCCAGGCCCTTCGCCGAGTGCACCGTGAGGACCTGCACCCGGTCGCGCGCGACCGCCGCCGGGGCCGGCGGTAAACCGTTCTCCACCGCCTCGGCGGCGTCGAGGTAGGCCAGCAGGCCGGCGACCGACGCCGTCACCGGCTGGTCTGCCGCGGCGCGTGTTCGCTCGGCGTAGCCTGCGACGACGTCGGCGAAGGCGTCGAGTTGCTCGGCGCCGGTCCATCCGGCCGAGATCGCCGCGCCGGCGCGGACCTCGCAGTCGACACCCAGCGCCCGGCGCACCTCGGCGACCAGGTCGGGCAGCGAGTGACCGAGGTGGCCGCGCAGAGCGCCCAGTTCGGCGGCCAGCGCGGCGATGCGCCGATAGCCCGTGACCGAGTACGCGCCGGCCGGGCCGGGATCGCTGATCGCGTCGGCCAGGCAGGCCGTATCGGGGTCGGGCCCGGCCGCCATCGCGATCGACTCGGGCGACGTCGCGCCCGGGCGTTCCCCGGCCAGGGCCACCGCACGCTGCCACAGCGCGGCGATGTCGCGACCGCCGAGGCGCCAGCGCGGGCCGGTCAGCACCCGCATGGCCGCCGCGCCGGCGGTCGGATCGGCCACCAGCCGCAGCATGGCCACCACGTCGGCGACCTCGGGGATCGACAACAGGCCGGCCAAACCCACCACCTCGACCGGGATTCCGCGCGCGCGCAGCGCGTCGGCGACGGGCGCCGCGTCGGCGTTGCGGCGCACCAGCACCGCGGCGGTCGGCGGGGCGGCGCCGTCACCCTGCCGGTACCGCTCATGGATCTGGTCGGCAATCCATTCGCGCTCGGCCGCCACGTCGGAGAGCAACGCGCAGCGCACGGTGCCGGGCGCGGCGCCCGGGCGGGGGCGCAGGGCGCGCACCGCGACCGACCGGCGCCGCGCCTCCGCCGAGATCGCGTTGGCCACCCGCAGGGCGCGCGGCGGGTTGCGCCAGCTGGTCCGCAGCTCCAAGACCGGCGCCGGGGTGCCGTCGGAGCGGGGGAAGTCGGTGGAGAACCGCGGCAGGTTGGTCGCCGAGGCGCCGCGCCAGCCGTAGATCGACTGAATCGGATCGCCGACGGCCGTCAGCGCCAGCCCGTCGTCGGCGCCGCCGCCGAACAGCGCCGACAGCGCGATGCGTTGGGCGTGCCCGGTGTCCTGGTACTCGTCGAGCAGCACCACGCGGTAGCGGTTCCGCAGCTCCTGACCCACCTGCGGGAAGGCCACCGCCAGCCGCGCGGCCGACGCCATCTGCATGCCGAAGTCCATCGCCTTCGCGGCGTGCATCCGCTGGTGCAGCGCGTCGAGCAGCGGCACCAGCTCGGCGCGCTCGGTCTGGGTGGCCAGCAGCCGCAGCAGCCACTGGCTGGGCCCGCGGTCGCGCTGGTAGGGGCCTGCCGGCAACGCGTGGATCAGCCGCTCCAGCTCGACGTGGGTGTCGCGCAGCTGGCCGGTGTCGACGAGATGCTCGGCCAGCTGCCCCCACAGCCGCAGCACCATCGAGGTGACAGCGGCCGGTGTTTTGTCGGTCCGCAGCTCGCCCCGGTACCCACTGACCACGTCGAAGGCCAGCTGCCACAGCTCGGTCTCGCCGAGCAGCCGGGTGTCCGGCTCGACGGGCAGCAGCAGGCCGTGGTCGCGCAGCAGCGAGCCGGCGAAGGCGTGGTAGGTGCTGACCGCGGGGGTCGCGTCCGCTTCGCCGGTCGCCCCGAGGCCGATGCCGGCCAGCCGGGCCAGTCGGGACCGGACCCGGCGCAGCAGCTGCCCGGAGGCCTTGCGGGTGAACGTCAGCCCGAGCACCTGGCCGGGCGCCGCGTAGCCGTTGGCGACGAGCCACACCACCCGCGCGGCCATCGTCTCGGTCTTGCCGGCGCCGGCGCCGGCGATGACGACCAGCGGCCCCGGCGGTGCGGCGATGACGGCGGCCTGCTCGTCGGTGGGCGGGAAAAGCCCCAGCGCGCAAGCTAATTCGGCCGGGCTGTAGCGTGGGGTCACGGCGTTGCCCCGTCGACGTGGGCCGGGCAGCACCGCCGTATCGGGCAGTGGGTGCAGCCGTCGTTGCGCCGGGCGATGAACTGCGGCCCGGCCGTCGCGTCGGCGGCCCGCCGGACGAGGTCGCGCCAGTCGTCGAGCGCCGCCGCGGTCAGCGGATCCTGCTCACGCACCGTCGCGCCGCCGGCCCCGGTCTTGCCGACATAGACCAGCCGCGCCCCGCCGGGCTCGGCTCCCGCGTCGATCATGCCCTCGGCCACCGCCAGCTGATACATCGCGAGCTGCGCGTGTTGTTGGGCATCGTCCTTGCTGACGGGGCTCTTGCCGGTCTTGATGTCGACGATCACCAGCCGGCCGGCCGCGTCGCGTTCCAGCCGGTCGACTCGCCCGCGCAGCCGGATCTCGCCGCCGTTATCGCGCGGCTGGGTCAGCGTTCCGTCGACGCCCACCTCGACGCCGACCTCGGTCAGCTCGCCCCGGGTCTGCGCCCGCCACTGCACGAAGGCCGCGACCATCGCGCGGTGCCGGGCCAGCTCGTTGGCCGAATGCCACCGCGCGTCGAAGGGCAGGTGCTTCCAGGCCCGGTCCAGCTCGGCCAGCAGTTCGGATTCCGTCCTGGCCGGTTCGGCGATCAGCGCGTGCAGCACCGAGCCGATCGTGGACCGCAGATCCCGCGCGTCGGTTCCGCCGTGCCGTTCAGCCAGCCAGCGCAGCGGGCAGTCGTTGAGCGTCTGCAGGGTCGAGGGCGTCAGCGTGACGGGCGCCGCGGCGGACCGCAGCGGCTCCGTCGTGCTGACCGGGATCAGGCCATGCCAGCCGGCCGGGTCGGCGCCGGGCACACCCGCGTCGGCCAACCGGGCCAATTGCATTGCCGCGCAACGGCGCACGGCGTCATCCACCGCCCCGCCGGGCGCACACACGACGCCGCGCAGCCGGCCCACCAGCGCCGCCGCGGACAACACCCGGGGCGCCGAGATCGGTTGCCCGTCAACGGGATCGTCGTCGGCCCACTGCGCGACCTCGGAGAAGAACGCCGACGGCAGCGCGGCGTCCCCGTCGGTCCCGTCGGTGTCGCTGTCCACGGCCGTCACCAGCAGCCGGCGCCGGGCCCGGCCCATCGCCGCCACCAGCAGCCGGCGCTCCTCGGCCAGCAGCGGTGCCCGCACCGACGCGTCCGCGGTGACGCCGTCGAGCGCGTCGAGCAGCCGCTGCGTGTTCAGCACGCCGCCGCGCGGAATCGTGTTGGGCCACAGCCCTTCCTGCAGCCCGGCGACGATCACGAAGTCCCATTCGTGCCCCAGCGCGGCGTGGACGCTGAGCACCCTGACCTGCTCCGCCTGCGACACCGGCTCGGGGTTGGCGCCGGGCAGCTGAAGCGCGGCGACGTGCTCGACGAGCCCGCGCAGCGACGCGCCGGGCGTGCGGGACACGTACTGATCGGTGACGTCGAACAGGCCGGTCACCGCCTCGAGGTCCCGGGTGGCCTGGGCGCCGGCCGGGCCGCCGCGCTCGCTGGCCGACAGCCAGCGGCGCTGCAGGCCCGACCGATGCCAGGCGGCCCACAGGGTGTAGCGCGGGTCTTGGCCCGCGCCGTGGCAGCGCGCGGCCGCGTCCAGCACCGCGCGCACCCGCCCCAGCGCCCGGGCGTGCGGTCCGTGCGGCGGCGAGTCGGCCCGCAGGGCCTCCACCAGCAGGCCGCCGACGTCGCCGGGCGCACGATCAGCGTTGGCGCGCTGCAGGGTTCGGCGCAGCTGCCGCAGCGCCACCGGGTCGACGCGGCCAATGGGGCCGGTCAGCAACGCCAGCGCCTGGTCCCCGTCGAGACTTCCCGCGGTGGCGGCCAGAACGGTGAGCAGCGCGCGCGCCGCCGGCTCGTCGGACAGCGGTCCGCTTGACGCGGGTGCGGCCACCGGGACGCCGGCGGCGGCCAGAGCGCGCGGCAGCCGCGCCCCGGCGCGCGGCACCGACCGGACGATGACGGCCATCTGAGACCACGGGATCCCGTCGATCAGGTGGGCGCGCCGCAGCGCGTCGGCGATCAGGGCCGCCTCCGCGTGCGCCGACGCGGCCAGCCGCGCATGGACGGATCCGTCCTCGGGCCCGACGCCCTCGATGCACCTGCCGGCGCTGCCGCCGGGCAACCGGCGCGCGACGCCGCTGACGGCGCGCGCGACGGCTGGAGCACAGCGATGGGATCTCGTGAGCGTCACCGCCGGTGAATCGTCGGTCAGCAGCCCCGACGCCTCGCCGCCCCGGAAGCCGAACACCGCCTGGTAGGGGTCACCGGCGGTCAGCGTCACCTCGGTGCCCGCGGCCAGCACCCGAACCAGCCGGGCCGCCTGCGGGTCGAGCTGTTGCGCGTCGTCGATCAGCAGGACGCGGACCCGGGCGCGCTCGGCGGCCAGCAGTTCCGGATCGACGGCGAAGGCCTCCAGCGCGGCTCCGACCAGCTCCGCGGCGCCGAACGCCGGCGACGTGGCCTGCGGCGCCGCCGTCCCGACGGCCGCGCGCAGCAGCATCACCTGCTCGTACTGCCGCGCGAATTGGCCGGCAGCGGTCCATTCCGGGCGCCCGCAGCGACGGCCGAGCCGCTCCAATTCCTGCGGATCGACACCCCGTTCGGCGCAGCGCGCCAACAGGTTTCGCAGCTCGGTGGCGAACCCGGCGGTGGCCAGCGCGGGCCGCAGGTGGGCCGGCCACGCGCTCGCCCCGTCCTCGAGGTCACCGGCCAGCAGTTCCCGGATGATGGCGTCCTGTTCGGCGCTGGTGACCAGCCGCGGGGGGGCGTCGCCGGCGCGTTCGGCGGCCCGGCGCAGCACCGCATATGCGTAGCTGTGCACGGTGCGCACCAACGGCTCGCGAACCGCGGCCCGGGCCGCGCCGGCGGAACGCGATCCCAGCAGCGCCGTCGTCAACGCAGCGCGCGCCCTCGGCCCCATCCGGCCGGAACCGGTAAGCAGCAGAACCGATTCCGGAGCGACGCCCGCGCCGATCTGGGCGACGGTAGCGTCGATGAGCAGGCTGCTCTTGCCGGTGCCCGGCCCGCCCAGGACACGCACCCGGCCGCGCAGGCCGGGCGCCAGGAGCGCACCCGCCTCGTCGTCCCAGGTGTATGACATGGCTGCATGCAATCACGTGGGTCTGACAGAATCCGGATACTGGATAGAAGGAACCCGAAACGCCCCGCTAGGCAAGGAGAGATTGGATGGGTATTGGTCCCGACGACGTAGTGCCCGAGGCGGACGCGGCGGAGCAGCGTCAGGCTCTCGAAGCCGAGGACGAAGCCGGCCTGGACACCGACTACCTGGCCGACGCCGCCGATCGCGATGCCAACGAGGCGGACGTCATCGAGCAGGCGTTCGTCCTCCCCGCCGACGACGACCGGGATGACACCGCCGGGTGACCGCCGACCTGCACGTGCACCGCTTCGGCCCGGGCGGTCCGGTGCGGATGCTGGCCCTGCACGGCCTGACCGGTTACGGCGGGCGCTGGCAGCACCTGGCCGGCTATCTGCCCGAAATCGACATCGCCGCACCGGATTTGCTCGGCCACGGCGCGTCGTCGTGGGCGGCGCCGTGGACCATCGACGCCAACGTCTCGGCGCTGGCCGCGCTGCTCGACGACACCGCCGACGCGCCGGTGCTGGTGGTTGGGCACTCGTTCGGCGGCGCGCTGGCGCTGCAGGTGGCCGCGGCGCACCCGGAGCGGGTGGCGGCGCTGCTGCTGCTCGACCCGGCGGTCGGGTTGGACGGGGGCTGGATGCGTGACATCGCCGCGGCGATGTTCGCCTCCCCCGACTACCCCGACGTCGACGAGGCGCGCCTGGAAAAGGCCGCCGGCTCCTGGGCGGACGTCGATCCCGCGTGGCTCGACACCGAGATCGACGAGCACCTGATCGAGCTGCCCAACGGGCGCTACGGCTGGCGCGTCAGCCTGCCGGCCATGATGTCCTACTGGAGCGAGCTGGCCCGAAACGTCGTGCTGCCGCGGGCCGGAACCGCGACGACCCTGGTTCGGGCCAAGCAGACGTCGCCGCCGTACGTCAGCGATCAGTTGATCGAGGGGCTGCAAGGGCGCCTCGGATCCGATTTCCGGCTGCTGGATTTCGACTGCAATCACATGGTGCCGCACTCCAGGCCCACCGAGGTCGCGGCGTTGATCCGCGAGCTGTCAGAAGCCCGCTGACCGTGGCGCCGGTCACCGATGAGCAGGTCGAGCGGGTGCGTGCCCTGGTCGCGGCGATCCCGTCGGGCCGGGTCGCCACCTACGGCGACATCGCCGCTGTCGCAGGGCTTTCCAGCCCCCGCATCGTCGGGTGGGTGATGCGGACCGATTCCTCCGACCTGCCCTGGCACCGGGTGATCACCGCGTCCGGGCGCCCCGCGCGGCACCTGACCACCCGGCAGCTGGAGCTGCTGCGCGCCGAGGGCGTCCTCGCGAAAGACGGCAGGATCGCGCTGGACGAGGTCCGCTACGAGTTTCCCTCGGGGGCCTAGTGCACCCGCCGGAGCTTTTTACTGAATTCCATTGTGCGCTCATGGCTTTGAGTGAGCGTCTTCGGGGCACATTTCGCGGAAATACCGCTCCCATTGCACATTGAAAGCCGTGAGCTCACACTCCGGTGCGCGATCAGGCCTAGAGAACCAGCCGGACCAGGGCCGCGGTGCGGGCCAGGCCCGGGAATGCCTCGGCGGTAGACCGCGGGTGCAGCGCGTGCACGGCTAACCGAAACATCAACGCCCGCAACAACATCTGCGGCCACTCCGGCAGCGCGTTCCAGCGTTCGATGAGCCCGTCGTCGGCCTCGCCCCAGGACAGCGCGTCGACGACGACGACGCCGGCGGCCCACGACGCGGGCCGCCAGTAGGGGGTGATGTCGGTGATGCCGGGCGCCGCGGTGCCGATGAAGAGCACCGTGCCGTAAAGGTCCCCGTGGACCAGCTGGTTGGGGCTCTTGGTCGGCTTGCGCAGGCTGGCGAGCTGGCCGATCAGCTCGACCGACTTCTCGGCGTCCGACGACGGCGGCGCCGTGCGCGCGCCCGGCGGCACGGACGCCAGCGGCCGCTCTTCCCACGCGGCCCGGTCGGCGGCGATGAACACGTCGACGTCGCCCCAGGGTGCGGTGGGGCCCTGGGTCAGGAAGCGGGGGCGTTCCAGTTTTCCGGTCGCCTCGTGCAGGCGCACGGCCGCGGAGACGACCTCGTCATGGCGGGGCTCCGGCGTGCCCGCGACGAAGGTGTCCGCCCGCCATCCCGACACCACGTAGCGCCCGTCGGTGGAGCGAACCGGCCGGGCCAGCCGGACGCCGTCCACGAACAACGTCTCGCGCACCCTCGCCGACCAGGCGGCGCGGGCGTGGTCGGCGACGATCGACAGCACGACCTCGCCGCAGCGCCAGCCGCCCTCCCAGCTGGCCCCCAGCAGGACGGGCTTCACGCCGGTCAAACCAAACGCCGCCAGCACATGCTCCGGCGGTGGCTCGACTGTCACACCGGTAGCGTAATGGAGCCGATCGGCCGGATCGGGTCAGTACATCACCATGTCGGGCTGCATCTGTTTGGCCCACGCCACGATGCCGCCCTGCAAATGCACCGCGTCGGAGAAGCCGGCCTTCTTAACCGCGGCCAGCGCCTCCGCCGAGCGCACGCCGGTCTTGCAGTACAGGACGGCCTTGCGGTCGTGCGGCAGCCGCGCCAGGCCCTCGCCGGAGCTGAGCAACGACTTCGGGATCAGCTGGGCGCCGTCGATGTGGTTGATGTCCCACTCCACCGGCTCGCGGACGTCGATCAGGGCCAGCTTCTTGCCCGAGTCCAGCAACTCGCGCAGCTCGCGCGGGGTGATGGTGGAGTCGGCGGCCGCGGCGGCGCCATCTTCGGACACCGCGCCACAGAAGTCCTCATAGTCGATCAGCCCGGTGATCCTCGGCGTCGACGGGTCCTTGCGGATGCGGATCGTGCGGTAGCTCATCTCCAGCGCGTCGTAGATCATCAACCGGCCCAGCAGTGGCTCCCCGATCCCGGTGATCAGCTTGATCGCCTCGGTGCCCATCACCGACGCGATGGACGCGCAGATGATGCCCAGCACCCCGCCCTCGGCGCAGGACGGGACCATCCCGGGCGGCGGCGGCTCCGGGTAGAGGTCGCGATAGTTCAGGCCGCGCTTATTGCCGCCCTCATCGGCCGGCGCGTCCTCCCAGAACACCGACACCTGGCCCTCGAAGCGGTAGATCGACCCCCACACGTAGGGCTTGCCGGCCAGCACCGCGGCGTCGTTGACCAGATACCGGGTGGCGAAGTTGTCGGCGCCGTCGATGATCAGGTCGTACTGGCGGAACAGGTCGACCGCGTTGTGCGGCTCGAGCCGGAACTCGTGCAAGCGCACGTCGACCAGGGGGTTGATGGCGGCGATCGAGTCGCGCGCCGACTGGGCCTTGGACCGCCCGACGTCGGCGACGCCGTGGATGATCTGGCGCTGCAGGTTGGACTCGTCGACGACGTCGAAGTCGACGATGCCGATGGTGCCGACGCCCGCGGCGGCCAGGTAGAGCAACGCGGGGGCGCCGAGGCCGCCGGCGCCGATCACCAGCACCCGCGCGTTCTTCAGCCGCTTCTGCCCGTCGACACCCAGGTCCGGGATGATCAGGTGCCGGCTGTAGCGGGCCACCTCGTCACGACTCAGCCGGGCCGCGGGCTCGACCAGTGGCGGCAGTGACGTCTCGGATGTCGACACCGAACAACTCCTCGGTAACTTTCGTCAGCTCTATCCATCACAGCAGTTGCGCCAATCAACGGCAAACAAACCACCGTTGCTTCCCGCGGCCGGCGCGAACGCTGCGCCGGCGTGACGGTGGCCGGGCAGGGCCCGACAAACACCGCTGGATGTCGCGCTGGCGCGACGTTCGATGCGCGCGTCAGGCGATCGGATACGGCCAGGGGTTGAACCGGCAGGTCTTGCCGTCGGCCTTGACGAAATCGGGGTCGAACTTGGCCGCGTCGTCGTTGGAGGTGGAGAACGTCTGCTGCATCATCACCGGCGCCAGGCCGCCCTGCTGCTCGCAGGGCTCGTGCCGCACGTACCCGATGGCGTGGCCCACCTCGTGGTTGATCACGTACTGCCGATAGGAGCCGACGTCGCCCTCGAACGGCACGGCCCCACGAACCCAGCGCGCCTCGTTGATGAAGACCCGCGCCTGCCGGTCGGGCCCGAAAACCGGGTTGTAGCAGGAGGTCTCCAGCCGGAATTCGTAGCCGCATCCACCGCGCACCGTCACCGGGGACACCAGCGAGATCCGGAAGTCGGGCTTGGCCCCGCCCGTTCCGTCGATCCGGATGAACGCGAATTGCGGGTTGTGCGTCCAACCCTTGGGGTTGTCGAGCGTCTGGTCGACCATCTCGGCGAAGGCCTCGTCGCCGCCGAACATCGTTGGGTCGATGCCGTTTTCGACCTCGACGGTGTAGCGGAACACCTTGGCGGTGCCCTGACCGACCTGTGGCATCGCGCCCGGCACGATGTGCCACATCTTGTCGCCCGCCTCGGTGAACGGGCCGCCGTCCGGCAGGGTGCCGGCGGGCAGGTTGGCGTCGAAGGCGGCGAGCCCGCGGGGCGGCGCGTCGATGATCGACGTGCCCACCGCGCCGATGTCCGGCGTGCCCTGGATGGATTGCGTCGCCGTCGGTTTCGGCACGCTCGTTCCGGTGACGGTCTGATAGATCACCAACCCGGTGAGCACCGCCAGAACCGGCAACGCATAGGCCCGCCAGCCGTAGGTGGAGACGAAGCGCCCCAGCCACGTCTGCTTGCGCCACTGGCGCTGCCGCTCGCGGTCGGCGCGGGTGCGTCCAGCCCCGGGGCCGATCGGGTCACGCAGCGCGCGAAGTGGTTCTCGCCACTCGTCGCGCACCATGGGAACCCGACCGGTGCCGCGCACGGGCCGCTGGGACGTCATTGCCCCAGGATTGCACAGCAGGCACGGTGACCGCCCTTGGCGCGCCCGAATGCGGCCCGCGACACCGTGTCTGCCAGCGCAGACGGCGGCGATGACGATCACGAACGGACCACGGGTAGTAATGTCTTTGCGACGAGCCGCGAGCGGCGGCGACAAGCAGATGAGGACTCGATGAGCGATCTCGCCAAGCCGGCGGCACGACGCGCCGTCAAATCGGCCGACCGCGGTCGGCCGGGAGACGGCGTCGTGGCCGCCAACCGGCGCGGCAACCGCTTGCCCCGCGACGAGCGCCGCGGCCAGCTGCTGATCGTCGCCAGCGACGTCTTCGTCAACCGCGGCTATCACGCGGCCGGCATGGACGAGATCGCCGACCGGGCCGGGGTCAGCAAACCGGTTCTGTACCAACACTTTTCCAGCAAGCTGGAGCTCTACCTGGCGGTGCTGCACCGGCACGTCGAAAACCTGGTCTCCGGTGTGCAGCAGGCCCTGAGCACCACCACCGACAACCGGCGGCGGCTGCACGCGGCGGTGCAGGCGTTCTTCGACTTCATCGAGCACGACAGCCAGGGCTACCGGCTGATCTTCGAGAACGACTACGTCACCGAGCCCGAGGTCGCCGCGGAGGTGCGGGTCGCGACCGAATCCTGCACGGACGCCGTGTTCGATCTGATCAGCGCCGATTCCGGGCTCGACCCCCACCGCGCCCGAATGATCGCGGTGGGATTGGTCGGCATCAGCGTCGACTGCGCCCGGTACTGGCTGGACTCCGACCGCCCGATCTCCAAGGCCGACGCGGTCGACGGCACGGTCCAGTTCGCCTGGGGCGGGCTGTCACACGTGCCGCTTACTCGCCCTTAGCGGCCTTTCCCGCGTGCTTGCCCGCCGACTCGGCGCCGATGCCGAACCCGACCCGGCGCGCGTCCGCGACACCGATTTCGACGTAGGCGATCTTGGAGCTCTGAATCAGGAAGCGACGGCCCCGCTCGTCGTTCATGCTGAGCAGGCCTGAGCCGTCGCGCAGCGCGGCCGCCACGAGCTCTTCGACTTCGGCTTGCGTCTGCGTACTGGACAGGACCAGCTCCCGCGGACTGTCCGTGATACCGATTTTGACCTCCACGGTGGCCCCTTCCGTTCGTATCAAAGGCTTTGAAGTTCCTCAGACGTGTCAGCAGCAGGCTAGTGGACGCGCCTGGGCCGCATGTCTCCCCGGCCCCCCGGTTCGCGATAAGCGAACCGCGGCCCGACCGAAGATAACGATTCGCTCCCAGCTCGGCCAACATGGCCTTCGCCGCCCGGTTCGCGATAGTCACATCGGTAACATCGGCACCATCAGAAACATGCTCACCGATCGTCTCGGCCCGGTTTACGACTACCCCGACGACGACTACGACGGAGCCGACACCGACGTCCTGGGCGGCTACGGCGATCTGGCCTGGCCGGCCGACACGCGCTGGCGCCCGGCCGCCGCGATCCTCGGCGCGGTGGTGGCCATCGGCGCCATCGCGACCGCCGTCATCGTCAACAGCGGCGACAGCGCGTCGACGAAGGCGACCGTCGGGGCGACACCGCCCCGGACGCTGACCTCCGCGCCGCCCGCGCCCAGAACCCCTGTCGCCCAGCCCAGCCCGTCTCAGACCCCGTTGCCGCCCGAGACGGTGACCACCGTCGCCCCGCCGCCCAGCGCCTCGCCCAGCCCGTTGCCGACGCCGGCGCAGACGCCGACCGCCCTGCCGCCCCCGGCGGAAGCACCGCCGCCGGTCGCGCTGAACCCGCGCACCGTCGTCTACACCGTCACCGGGACGAAACAGCTGCTGGACCTGGTGAACGTGGCCTACACCGACGCCCGCGGCTATCCGCAGACCGAGTTCAACGTGTCGCTGCCGTGGTCGAAGATGATCGTCCTGAACCCCGGGGTCCAGACGGTGTCGGTGATCGCGACCAGCTTCTACGGCCGGCTCAACTGCTCGGTCGTCAACGCCGCCGGTCAGCCGGTGGTGACGTCGGCCAACAACGGCGTCGTGGCGACCTGTACCCGCTGAGGCGTCAGCTCAGGCCGAGTTCGCGCATCCGCCGGTCGTGCGTCTGCTGCAGGCGGTCGAAGAACGCGGTGAGCTGGCCCAGGCCGCCGGGCCCGGACACCACCAGGTCGACCAGCTCGTCGTGCTCGGCCAGCACGTACTGGGCCTGGGTGATCGCCTCTCCGAACAGCCGGCGGGACCACAGCGCCAGCCGGCTGCGCTGTTTGCCACTGGATGTCACCGCGGCGCGCACCTCGGCGACGACGAACTGCGAATGCCCGGTCTCCGACAGCGCCGCGCGCACCACGTCGGCGACCTCGTCGGGCAGCCCGTCGGCGATCTCCAGGTACAGGTCGGCGGCCAGCGCGTCGCCGACATAGGTCTTCACCAGCGCTTCCAGCCAGGTGCTCGGCATGGTCAGCCGGTGATAGTTCTCCAGCGCCGAGACGTACTTCGACATCGCCGGCACCACGTCGACGCCGCGGCGTTCCAACGCGTCCCGCAGCAGCTCGTAGTGCTGCATCTCGGCGGCGGCCATGCTCGCCATCGAGATCCGTCCCCGCAGGTCGGGCGCCATCCGCGCCTCGTCGGTGAGCCGGTAGAACGCGGCGACCTCGCCGTAGGCCAGCACCGCGAACAACTCGTTGACGCCGGGGTGATCCGCCGACAGCCGCGAGGCAGGCGGATCGTCCACCTGATCGGCATGGGAGGGCCCGGAAAGGGGCGGGGTCATGGCAACACTCTAGTCGGCGGGATTAGCACCAAATGGGCGCCAGCTTGCGACCAGCTATCATGGACACAGGTATTGGCTGAATTTTTACCGCCCGCCAGTATCTGCGAAATGTGCGTGCACAGCTGGCCCGCCCGTCCTGACCCGGTCAGGCCGTATCAAGGGCCGCGCCTCGGCGACGTATTCGGAGTCGGAACTCGTGCGCGCGTGACCGCGACAGAGAAACACCGACACAAACCGATATGTCACCGAAAGGCTTACCACCCACGCATGAGCACAACTGAACTGACTTTTGCCAACCTCGGCGTTCGCGACGAAATCGTCCGCGCCCTCGCCGAAAAGGGCATCGAGCGGCCCTTTGCCATCCAGGAACTGACCATGCCGCTGGCGCTCGCCGGCGACGACGTGATCGGCCAAGCTCGCACCGGCATGGGCAAGACCCTCGCCTTCGGCGTCCCGCTGCTGAACCGCATCACGTCCGGAATCGGCGTCCGGGAGCTCAACGGCACACCCCGGGCCCTGGTCGTGGTGCCCACCCGCGAGCTCTGCCTGCAGGTGACCGAGGACCTGGCCGCCGCTGCCAAGTACCTCACCGCCGACAAGGGCCGCCGCCTGTCCGTCGTCTCGATCTACGGCGGACGGGCCTACGAGCCACAGATCGAGGCGCTGCAGGCCGGCGCCGACGTCGTGGTCGGCACCCCCGGCCGGCTGCTCGACCTGGCCCAGCAGGGCCACCTGCAGCTGGGCGGGCTGTCCATGCTCGTCCTCGACGAGGCCGACGAGATGCTCGACCTGGGCTTCCTGCCCGACATCGAGCGCATCCTGCGCCAGATCCCCGAGGACCGGCAATCCATGCTGTTCTCGGCGACCATGCCGGGCCCGATCATCACGCTGGCCCGCACCTTCATGAACCAGCCCACCCACATCCGCGCTGAGGCGCCGCACTCGGCGGCCACGCACGACACCACCGAGCAGTTCGTCTACCGGGCCCACGCGCTGGACAAGGTGGAGTTGGTCAGCCGCGTGCTGCAGGCCGAGGGCCGCGGCGCGACGATGATCTTCACCCGCACCAAGCGCACCGCGCAGAAGGTCGCCGACGAACTGGCCGAGCGCGGCTTCAAGGTCGGCGCCGTGCACGGCGACCTGGGCCAGATCGCGCGCGAGAAGGCGCTGAAGGCGTTCCGCAACGGCGACATCGACGTGCTCGTCGCCACCGACGTCGCCGCCCGCGGCATCGACATCGACGACATCACCCACGTCATCAACTACCAGATCCCCGAGGACGAACAGGCCTACGTGCACCGGATCGGCCGCACCGGCCGCGCCGGCAAGACCGGTATCGCCGTCACCCTGGTGGACTGGGACGAGCTGCCCCGATGGTCGATGATCGACAAGGCGCTGGGCCTGGAAAACCCCGAGCCCGCCGAGACCTACTCGAACTCGCCGCACCTCTACGACGAGATGGGCATCCCCGCCGAGGCGGCTGGCACGGTCGGCTCGCCGCGCAAGTCACCGGTCAAGCGCCGCGACACCGACCGCGACGGCCGCCAGGGTGCGGACAAGCCGGAGAAGTCCGGCCGTTCGCGCTCCGGCGCGCCGCGCCGGCGCACCCGCGGCGGCCAGCCCGTCACCGCCCACCGCGCCACCGCCAACGGCGAAGCCGCCGTGACGACGTCGGAGACAGCCTCGGGCGCGCCCACCGGGACCTCCAGCAGCAGCCGGCGCCGCCGCCGGCGCCGCAAGCCCGCCTCGCAACCGAGTACAGCCCCCGCCGCAGCCAACTGAGGCCCGCGCCGCCGCATGGTCAAACCGGAGCGCCGCACGAAGGGCGATATCCTGGCCGCCGCGGCGATCGCGGTCGTCGTCGCCGTCGCGGCGGCGCTGATCTGGTGGACCAGCGACGCGCGGGCCACCGTCAGCCGTCCCGCCGCCACTCCGGCGCCCGCGCCGACGCCCGCCCGCGACGTCCCCGCCACCCTCAAGCAGCTGTGGACGGCGCGCAGCCCCGGCACCACCGCGCCCGTCGTGGTCAGCGGGACGATCGCGACCGCCGACGGCCGCCGGGTCGACGGGCGCGACCCCGGCACGGGACAGTCCCACTGGAGCTACGCCCGCGACAGGGACCTGTGCGGGCTGTCCTGGGTCTACCACTACGCCGTGGCCGTCTATCAGGACGACCGCGGGTGCGGGCAGGTCAGCACCCTCGACGGCGCCACCGGCCGGCGCGGCGCCGCCCGCAGCGGCTACGCCGACCCGAGCGTGCGCCTTTCCTCCGACGGCACCACGGTGCTATCGGCCGGCGACACCCGGCTCGAACTGTGGCGCTCCGACATGGTCCGGATGCTGGCCTACGGCGAGACGGACGCGCGGGTGAAACCGTCGGCGCGCGGGCTGCACTCGGGATGCCGGCTGATCTCGGCGGCGGCCAGCTCGTCGGCGGTGTCGGTGCTGGAGAGCTGCGCGCCCCAGGGCGACCTGCGGCTGGTCCTGCTGCGCCCGGGCAAGGAAGACGACGAACCTCAGCAACACGTCGTGGCCGAACCCGGGATCGGGGCCGATTCGGGCGCCCGGGTGCTGACGGTTTGGGAGAACAACACCGCGGTGTATCTGCCGTCCCCGCAACCCCGGATCGACGTCGTCGACGACACCGGCACCACCGTGGCGAGCACGCTGCTGGCCAAGCCACCGTCGAGCTCGGCGGCGGTGTCGCAGACCGGCAACCTGGTGACCTGGTGGACCGGTGATTCGCTGATGGTCTTCGAGGCGACCAACCTGACCCTGCGCTACACGATCGCCGCGGGCGAGACGACGGCGCCGCTGGGGCCGGGCGTCATGATGGCCGGCCGGCTGCTGGTGCCGGTCACCGGCGCGATCGGCGTCTACGACCCGCTCAGCGGCGCGAACGAGCGCTACATCCCGGTGAACCGGGCGCCGGGCGACGCGGCGGTGGTCCCGGCCGTTTCGGGCTCCCGGGTGTTCGAGCAGCGCGGCGACACCGTCGTGGCCCTGGGCTGAGCCCGGGGTTTGGGTGTGAATCCTGGGCTTCGGGTGTGAACCCTGGGCGGCGACACGCCGAACGGCGACGCCGTCAGCGCACACCCAACGCCGTCAGTTCACACTAACGCCGTCGCCGCGGCTAGATCTCGACGGCGAACGTCGGCAACGGTTTGCCGGTCTTCCAGTGCTTGAGCAACGCCTTCGCCAGCTCGGCGTAGGCCACCGCCCCTTTGTTCTTGCGCCCGGCCATCACCGACGACCCCGACGCGCTCGCCTCGGCGAACCGCACCGTGCGCGGGATCGGCGGGGCGAGCACCGGCATTTCGTAGCGGTCGGCGACGTCGACCAGCACGTCGCGGGTGTGGGTGGTGCGGGAGTCGTACAGCGTCGGCAGGGCGCCCAGCAGCCGCAGGTCCGGGTTGGTGATCTGCTGGACGTCGGCGACGGTGCGCAGGAATTGGCCGACGCCGCGGTGCGCCAGCGTCTCGCACTGCAGCGGCACGATGACCTCGTCGGCCGCCGTCAGCCCGTTGAGGGTGAGCACGCCCAGCGACGGCGGGCAGTCGATGACGACGACGTCGAACTGGTCGGAGAGCTTGGCCAGCGCGCGTTTGAGCGCGTATTCGCGCCCGGCCCGCATCAGCAGCATCGCCTCGGCGCCCGCGAGGTCAATGTTGGCCGGCAGCAGCGTCATTCCCTCCATCGTCGTGACGAGCGCGGCGTTCGGCTCGACCTCACCGAGCAGGACCTCGTGCACCGACACCGGCAGCTTGTCGGGATCCTGGCCCAGCGAGAAGGTCAGGCAACCCTGCGGATCCAGATCCACGAGCAGCACCCGCTGGCCCTCGTCCGCCATCGCCGCCCCCAGCGAGGCCACCGTGGTCGTCTTGGCGACCCCGCCCTTCTGGTTGGCCACCGCCAATACCCGGGTCTTACTCACGAACGCCCGCCCCTCCATTGTGTTGCCGCGGTCACAGTGCCCATCCTGGCATGTTCGACCGCCATGCGCTTCGGCCGACGGCCCGGCATGTCCGTCCGGCAGAATCGGTCGGCATGGGCATCTACAACCACCGGCTGGTGCTGCTCCGCCACGGCGAAACCCCGTGGTCCAAGTCCGGCCAGCACACCGGACGCACCGATCTCGAGCTCACCGATCACGGCCGCGTCCAGGCCGAGCTCGTGGGCCGCGTTCTGGCTGAACTGAATCTCGCCGACCCGCTGGTGGTCAGCAGCCCGCGCATCCGCGCGCTGACCACCGCCAAGTTGGCCGGCCTCACCGTCGACGAGGTGTCGCCCCTGCTCGCCGAGTGGGACTACGGCTCCTACGAGGGGCTGACGACCCCGCAGATCCGGGAATCCGACCCCGATTGGCTGGTGTGGACGCACGGGTGCCCGGGCGGCGAGAGCGTGGCTCAGGTCAGCGACCGCGCCGACAAGGCCGTCGAATTCGCGTTGGGGCACATGGGCACGCGCGACGTGGTGTTCGTGGGCCACAGCCACTTTTCCCGCTCGGTGATCACCCGCTGGGTCGAGTTGCCGCTCGTCGAGGGCAGCCGGTTCTGGATGCTCGCCGGCTCGGTCGCCGTGTGCGGGTTCGAGCACGGCGTGCGACAGCTCGCCGCGCTCGGATTGACGGGCAACCCTCAGGCGATCGCACCCGGGTGAGCACCGAACCGCCATTCGCGCTGTGCGGTCCCCGGGGGACGCTCCTCGCCGAGGGGGTGCGCGCAAGTTACCGCGACCTGGGCGCGGCCCAGGCCGCGCTGCGCTCGGGCTCGGCCCCAATAGTGTTGGGCGCGTTGCCTTTCGACGTGAACCGGCCCGCGGCCCTGCTGGTGCCCGGCGCCGTGATATCCACCGACGGGCCGCCTGACTGGCCGGCGGGCCCGCTGCCGCCGGTGCGCGTCGCCGCCGCGGTCCCGTCGCCGGCTGACTACCGCGCCCGGATCATTCGCGCGCGGGACGCACTCGCGGCACCCGACAACCCGCTGCACAAGGTGGTGCTGGCCCGTGCCCTGCGACTGGTCGCCGACGCGCCGCTGGATGCCCGCGAGATCCTGCGCCGCCTGGTCGCCGCCGACCCGGCCGCCTACGGCTACCTCGTCGACCTGACCGCAGCCGGCGACGACTACGCCGGCGCGGCGCTGGTGGGCGCCAGCCCCGAACTCCTGGTCGCGCGCAGCGGCGATCGCGTGGTGTGCCAGCCGTTCGCCGGTTCGGCCCCGCGGGCCGCCGACCCGGAGGTCGACGCGGCCAACGGGGCCGCGCTGGCCCGTTCCGCCAAGGACCGCCACGAGCATCGGCTGGTGATCGACACCATGCGCGCGGCGCTGGAGCCGCTGTGCGACGAATTGACCATCGCGGGAGAACCACAGTTGAGCCGCACCGCGGCGGTCTGGCACCTGTGCACCCCGATCAGCGGCCGGCTTCGCGAGAAGTCAACCACCGCAATCGATCTGGCGCTGGCGCTGCACCCCACCCCGGCGGTCGGCGGCGTTCCGACGAAGGCCGCGACCGAGCTCATCGCCGAGCTGGAGGGTGACCGCGGCTTCTACGCCGGCGCCGTGGGCTGGTGCGACGCCGGCGGCGACGGCCACTGGGTGGTGTCGCTGCGCTGCGCACAGCTGTCGGCCGACCGCCGCACCGCGCTTGCGCGCGCCGGCGGGGGCATCGTCGCCGAATCCGATCCCGACGACGAAGTCGCGGAAACCACAACGAAATTCGTCACGATATTGAACGCGCTGGAAGTTGAGCAATGACGGAAAACATCCGCCGCGCCATCCCGCAGGACGCCGGCGATATTGCCGACATGATTCACGCGCTCGCCGAATTCGAACACGCCGCCGAGCAATGCACCGTCACCGAACCACAAATTTCCACAGCGCTTTTCGGTAATTCGCCCGTCGTGCACGGGCATGTGGCCGAAGTCGACGGCGCGATCGCCGCCATGGCGTTGTGGTTCCTCAACTTCTCCACCTGGGACTGCGTCGCGGGCATCTACCTCGAGGACCTGTTCGTACGGCCCGGTTTTCGCCGCCGCGGCCTGGCCCGCAAGCTCCTGGCGGCGCTGGCCCGCGAATGCGTCGACCAGGGCTACACGCGGTTGTCGTGGGCGGTGCTGAACTGGAACGTCGACGCCGTCGCGCTCTACGAGGGCGTCGGCGCCGCGCCGCAGCGCGAGTGGACCACCTACCGGCTGTCCGGCCCGCCGTTGGCCGAGCTGGCGCGGCGGCCCTGATCGCCGGCGGCGGCCCAGCGCACGGCCGCCGGGGTGAAGAGCAGCACCAACACGCTCAGCGCCACCACCCCCACCGGGACGCCGAAGGCCGGCCGGTGCGAGCCGACTGCGATGTACCACGCCACGGGCAGCAACAGCAGCTGCGTGAAGACGCCCACCCCGCGGCCCCACCGCTTGCCGAGCAGCAGCGCGCGTCCCGCGGCCAGCACCACGCCGCCGACCAGAACGAACCACGCCGCCGTGCCCAGTCCGTCGACCACGCGCTGGTCGGCCCCCGCGATGCCGCGCACCACCAACACGATGGCCATGACCAGGGCGGCCGCGCCCTGCACCGCGACGATCACGCCCGCCGCACGGACGGGGGACGGGGCGCGCGGGGTCACAGCGACAGCGTAGTCAGGCCCGCTTGCCCCAAAGCGGGGCCTTAACCGCCACGCATAAGCTCGTGCATCATGCGCGCCGTGCTGATCGTGAATCCCACAGCCACGTCCACCACTCCAGCCGGTCGCGACCTTCTCGCGCACGCGCTCAAAAGCCGCCTGCAGCTGACCGTCGAGCACACCACCCACCGGGGCCACGGCACCGAGCTCGCGCACCGGGCGGTCCAGGACGGGGTCGACCTGGTCGTCGTGCACGGCGGCGACGGCACGGTGAGCGGCGTGGTCAACGGCCTGCTGGGCCATCCGGGCACCGCTGCGGCGGGGCCCGTGCCCGCCCTGGCGGTGGTGCCCGGCGGGTCGGCCAACGTGCTGGCCCGGTCGCTGGGCATTTCCCCGGATCCGGTGGCGGCGACCAACCAGCTCATCCAGCTGCTCGACGACTACCGCCGCCACCAGACGTGGCGGCGCATCAGCCTGATCGACTGCGGCGAGCAGTGGGCCGTGATCAACGCCGGGATGGGCGTCGACGCGGAGGTGGTCGCCGGGGTGGAAAAGCAGCGCAACAAGGGCGTCAAGGTCACCCCGCTGCGGTATTGGCGCGTGGCGATACCCGTCACGCTGGCCTTCCGCCGTCGCGAACCGCTCCTCACGGTGGAGCTGGCCGGCCGCGAGCCCGTCACCGGCGTGCACTTCGCCTGGGTGTCCAACACCAGCCCCTGGACCTACAGCAACAGCCGCCCGCTGGTGACCAACCCCGGCTGCAGCTTCGAGTCGGGCCTCGGGGTGTTCGCCCTGACCGAGATGAAGGTGTTCCCCACGCTGCGGCTGGTCAGCCAGTTGCTGGGCAGCGGGCCGAAGGGCGACCCGCCACAGCTCGTCCGCGACGACGACGCCGCCTGTCTGCGGGTGGCCTCGACCGCCGGCCCGGTGGCGAGCCAATTCGACGGCGACTACCTCGGGCTGCGCCAAACCATGACGTTCAGGTCGGTTCCGGATGCGCTGGCCGTGGCCGCCCCGCCCGGCAAAAATCACCTCTGAGCTGCGGCGACCAGCGTTCGGGAGCAATATCACAGCGGAAACGGCCCCGCAGTGTAGTACAACGGACTAAGGGCTTGAATAAGAAGTCGGTGAAGTGAGATAGCCCACGAGGCTGCGCACGACTATTGACATCTGTTGAGCCTGTGAAACGATCGAAAGGTTGCATGCAGAAATTCATGTAGGGGCGCGGACCCTTTTCTTGTGCACGCTTTAACAGCCGAAGAAAAAGACCGTGCGCCTTGCTGCGCACTCAGTGAGGAGTAACAACTTATGGATTGGCGCCACAAGGCGGTCTGTCGCGACGAGGATCCGGAGCTGTTCTTCCCGGTAGGGAACAGCGGCCCGGCGCTCGCGCAGATCGCTGACGCGAAACTGGTCTGCAATCGGTGCCAGGTGACCACGGAGTGCCTCTCCTGGGCCCTGAACACCGGCCAGGACTCGGGCGTCTGGGGGGGCATGAGCGAAGATGAGCGGCGCGCACTCAAGCGTCGCAACGCCCGGACGAAGGCCCGCAGCGGAGTCTGACGGCAGCTTGCATACGGTGCGGCCCCGACGGATCGTCGGGGCCGCACCGTTGTGTGGGGCACTTACAGCAACAGCCGCGTCCGCCGGCCGATCGGCACCCGCAGCACCACGTCGGTGCCCCGGGCCGGGGCGTGCCGCATCCCCAGCGTGCCGTCCAGCTCCGCCGACACCAGGGTCCGCACGATCTGCAGGCCCAGGCTGTCGGAGTTCTCCAGGCTGAACCCGTCGGGCAGCCCGCGCCCGTCGTCGTGCACGACGACGTCGAGCCAGCGCGCCGAGCGCTCGGCCCTGATGGTCACCGACCCTTCCTGGGCGGCCGGGTCGAAGGCGTGCTCGATCGCGTTCTGGACGAGCTCGGTGATCACCATGATCAGGGCCGTCGCGCGGTCGGAGTCCAGCACGCCCAGGTCGCCGACCCGGTTGATCCGGATCGGCCGGTCCACCGACGCCACGTCGTTCATGATCGGCAGGATCCGGTCGATGACCTCGTCGAGGTTCACCTGCTCGTCCACCGACATCGACAGCGCGTCGTGGACCAGGGCGATCGACGACACCCGGCGCACCGACTCGATCAGCGCCTCCCGGCCCTCGGCGTTGGCGGTCCGCCGGGCCTGCAGGCGCAGCAGCGCGGCCACCGTTTGCAGGTTGTTCTTCACCCGGTGGTGGATCTCGCGAATGGTGGCGTCCTTGGAGATCAGGGCCCGGTCGCGGCGCTTGACCTCGGTGATGTCGCGGATCAGCACCGCGGCCCCGGCGCCGGCGCCGTGGACCACCAGCGGCAGCGTCCGCAGCAGCACGGTGGCGCCCCCGGCGTCGACCTCCATGCGCATGCTCCGGCCGCCGGCCAGCAGGTCGCGCACGTGCTCGGCCACCTCCTGCGCCTCGAAGGGGTCGGAGATCAGCGGCCGCGTCGCGTCGACGAGGTGGTGGCCCTCCAAATCCGACGTCAGCCCCATCCGGTGGTAGGCCGACAGCGCGTTGGGGCTGGCGTACGCGACGACGCCGTCGACGTCGAGGCGGATGAAGCCGTCACCCGCGCGCGGCGTGGAGCGCGACATGACCACGTCGCCGACGTCGGGGAAGGTGCCCTCGGCGAGCATGTGCACCAGGTCCGCGGCGCACTCCCGGTACGCCCTCTCCAGCTGGCCGGACGCGCGGTCCGCGGCCTCCGCGGTCTGATGCCGCGTCAGCACCGCGACCACGTGGCCGCCGTACCGCACCGGGGAGGCCGCGACGTGGGTGCCGGGCAGCTCCCACGAATGTTGTTGGCCCGCATCGCTTTCGGGCGCGACGGCGCCGGTGTCGAAAGTCTCGGCGACGAGCGGCAGCCGGTCGGCGGCGACGACGGTCCCCACCGCATCGGTTTGCAGCACCGTGGGCGCGGTGTTGGGGCGGCACTGCGCCACGCACACCAGCTCGCCGTCATCGCGGCGAACCCACATCAGGTAGTCGGCGAACGACAGGTCGGCCAGCAGCTGCCACTCCCCCACCACCGCATGCAGGTGGTCCACCGCGTTGCCCGGCAGCATCGTGTGTTCGGCAAGCAGATCACCGAGCGTGGACATGCGGATACGAGGGTTTCGGGTGGCCCGGCGGCTAGCTGATCACGGCGATGAGGTCGCCTGCCTGGATGACGTCACCCACCGACACGCTCACCTTGCTGACGGTGCCGTCGACTTCGGCCAGGACCGGGATCTCCATCTTCATGGACTCCAGCAGCACCACGATGTCGCCCTTGCCGATCGAGTCGCCCTCGTTGACGACCACCTCGAGCACGCTGGCCACGATCTCGGCGCGAACATCCTCCGCCATCTTCACCCCACTCATCCTGGCCATCGACGCATGCTGGCTGCTGGTCTATCAAGCTCATGTATATCGAACCACAGGACCGGTGCGGGCCGCGGCACGCGGGGCGTGAGACAATGTGAGACAAGCTAACGGGTGCGCGGCGCCCGATCGATGCACAATCACGGAGGTTGGAAGAAATGGCCAAGCGTGGCCGGAAGAAGCGCGACCGCAAGTACAGCAAGGCCAACCACGGCAAGCGGCCCAATTCCTGACGGGCCCCATTCCTGAGGGGTAGCTACTCCATCCCGCGGATGATGGTGGTCCGGCGAATCTCCAGCCGGAGACGTTCCTTCAGGCCTTCGGGGGCCTTCTCACCCGTGCACTTGGTCGCGATCAGCGCCTTGAGCCGCTCCTCGATCCCGTAGTGCTGGAAGCACCCGGGGCACGCCTCGAGGTGCTGGCGCAGCCTCTCCTTCGCCTCGGGGGTGCACTCGCCGTCGAGCAGGGTCCATACCTCGGCGATCACCTCGGCGCAGCCCAGACCGTGGGAATGACTGTCGTCGGCGCGGGGCTCGGCGGGGCCGGCAGACTCGCTCATGACGGCACCTCCTCGTGCGCCTGTTGACCGCGGGTGAAGCCGCGCTCCTTGGCCACGTCGGCCAGGAGACCGCGCAGCTGACGTCTGCCGCGGTGCAGCCGAGACATTACCGTCCCGATGGGCGTGTCCATGATCTCAGCGATTTCCTTGTACGGGAAACCCTCGACGTCGGCGTAGTAGACGGCCATCCGGAATTCCTCCGGCAACGCCTGCAGCGCCTCTTTGATCTCGTTGTCGGGCAGCGCCTCGAGCGCCTCGACCTCGGCCGAACGCAGGCCGGTCGAGGAATGCTCGGCGTTGGACGCAAGCTGCCAGTCGGTGATCTCCTCGGTCGGATACTCCGCCGGCTGGCGCTGCCGCTTGCGGTAGCTGTTGATGTAGGTGTTGGTCAGGATGCGGTAAAGCCAGGCCTTGAGGTTGGTCCCGGCCCGGAACGAGCGGAACCCGGCGTACGCCTTCACCATCGTTTCCTGCAGCAGATCCTCGGCGTCGGCGGGGTTGCGCGTCATGCGCAGCGCGCCACCGTAGAGCTGGTCCAGCAGCGGAATCGCGTCGCGCTCGAAGCGCGCCGTGAGCTCCTCGTCGGTCTCCCGTGGTGGTGCCGGTTCGGCAGCCTCCAGGCCCGTCTCCCCGTCGGTGTCGGCCATCTCGATTAACACGGTCCCTTCTGCAGCGGTGACGCCGGTGGGCACCGAAAGCGCCGCCGAACTCGCAAGCGAGCGGGTCAACTGCTCGTCCTCCAAGAGGCACGTCGCGGTTGGCACCAGACTGCTCCTCCCAATCTAAAGGCTGCTCCCGACAGTGTCCGTCCGGGCTGCGCATCTGCATCAGAAACCGACTGTTTTAACAGCATCCGCCAGCCGGCTATTTCCCGGGCGGAATCGGGGCGGTTCGGGCATGGCGTTAATGTGACGCCATGTCCCTGAACGGCAAGACCATGTTCATCTCCGGAGCCAGTCGCGGAATCGGCCTCGCGATCGCCAAACGGGCCGCGCAGGACGGCGCCAACGTCGCGCTGATCGCCAAGACCGCCGAGCCGCACCCCAAGCTGCCGGGCACGGTGTACACGGCCGCCAAGGAGCTCGAGGAGGCGGGCGGGCAGGCCCTGCCGATCGTCGGGGACGTCCGCGACCCGGATTCGGTCGAGTCTGCGGTGGCCAAGACCGTCGAGCAGTTCGGCGGCATCGACATCTGTGTGAACAACGCGTCGGCGATCAACCTGGGCTCGATCACCGAGGTGCCGATGAAGCGGTTCGACCTGATGAACGGCATCCAGGTGCGCGGCACGTACGCCGTCTCGCAGGCCTGCCTGGCGCACATGAAGGGCCGGGAGAACCCGCACATCCTGACGCTGTCGCCGCCGGTGCTGCTGGGCAAGGAGTGGTTGAAGCCGACGGCCTACATGATGGCCAAGTTCGGCATGACGCTGTGCGCGCTGGGGATCGCCGAGGAGATGCGTGACGAGGGCATCGCCTCCAACACGCTGTGGCCGCGCACGCTGGTGGCGACCGCCGCGGTGCAGAACCTGCTCGGCGGGGACGAGGCGATGGGCCGGGCCCGCAAGCCCGAGGTGTACTCCGACGCGGCCTACGTCATCCTCAACAAGCCCGCGCGCGAGTACACCGGCAACATGCTGCTGTGCGAGGACGTGCTGGTGGAATCCGGCGTCACCGACCTGTCGGTCTACGACTGCATTCCGGGTTCGAAGCTGGGCGTCGACTTCTGGGTCGACGGCGTCAACCCGCCGGGGTACACGGGCCCCTAGCCGTGCCCGGCGCTGCCACGCCGGCTCTGGCCGCTCTGACCAAAGCCGGTGTGCCGCATGAGATCGTCAAGTTCGGTCACGATCCCCGGGAATCGTCGTTCGGCGTCGAGGCGGTCCAGGCGCTGAGCCGGGCCGGCGTGGCACCCGAGCAGATCTACAAAACCCTGATCATCGCCGTGCCCCACGGGCTGGCCGTCGCGATGGTGCCGGCGGCGGCGAAGTTGTCGCTCAAGGCCGCCGCCGCGGCGCTGGGGGTGGCCCGGGCCGGCATGGCCGAACCCGGTGCCGCCGAACGGGCGACGGGCTATGTGGTCGGCGCGGTTTCTCCGTTCGGGCAGCGCAACCGCTTGCCCACCGTCGTCGACGCGAGCGCGCTGGGCTGGGAACGCGTGTACTGCAGCGCGGGCCGGCGCGGCTGGGACGTCGCGGTCTCGCCGCACGACCTGATCCGGCTGACCGGGGCGGTCACCGCGGACATCCGGGCCTAGGCGCGTTCCGGCTCCGCGAGCCTAACCGCAGTGCGAAAATCCCCGCCGGATGTCGCAGCCGGGTTAGGCTCGTGCACCAGAAGGTGTTGCCGCCTAGGCGCGGTCGCCCGCCTCGCTGAGAAAGCCCTCGATGACGGGGGCGAGTTCGGTCGCGTTGTGCACGATGTCGATGTGACCGCCCGGATGCAGGTACAGAATCGAATGGGGCAGCAGCCGGTGCAGGATGTGGGCGTTGACCACCGGGATGATCGGGTCGTCGGTACCCGCGACGATCAGCGTCTCCTGGCGCACGGCGGGCAGCGCGAACAGGCTCGTCCAAATCGACCCGGCGAGCAGTTGGTGCAGGTAGCCCATCTTCGATCCGGCGTGCAACCGCCGCACGAACAGGCGCGCCACGTCTTCACCGTGGGCGCGCACGGTACCGCCGTAGAGGTCACCGGCGATCGAAGCGGCGTAGTCGGGATCCGAAAACCTGCGCGGGGTAATCATTTTGGACAGCACCGATAAGCGAGCGGGCACCATGAGCACGCCGGTGCCGGTCGCCACCAACACCATGCGACGGCAACGACGCGGGTTCTGGAAAGCGAACTGCTGCGCCAGGGCACCGCCCCAGGACAGCCCGAGGATGTCGACCACGCTGATGCCGAGTTGGGACAGCACCCGGCCCAAAACCCAGGCGAGGTAGGGAATCCCATACGGCAGCGGCGAGGTCGGCGATCCCCCGGTGCCCGGCACGTCGAACCTGATCACGGTCATCGGCAGCTGTTCGACCAGCGGATCGAGCACCTCGAGGCTGGCGCCGATGCCGTTGCACAGCACCAGCGGCACGCCCGTCCCCCGGCGCACGTTGACGCGGATGCGCTGCCCGCCCGCGCTGACGTAGCGCTCCTCGCCGAGCGTGCTCGGCGTAACCACCCGTAGCCGCCTGCGTTGTGCCGTCACTCACTTGTCCATCACGTAGCGGCCCGGGGCGGGCCCGAGCGGCGGGAGTCCTTCGCCGCCAAGCTGTTTCGGCGCCCTGACCTCGGGGCCGCTCCGCCCGGCGAGCCAATTCGCGTAGTCCGGCCACCAGGAGTCGCTGGACTTCTGCGACGACTCCAGCCACTGCTGGGGATCTTCGGCGTCGACGGCACCGGTCCGGAAGGACGCCTTCGGGTTGCCCGGCGGGTTGACCAGCGCCGCGATGTGGCCGCTGGTGGACAGCACGTAGCGGTTATCCTTGCTGCCGAGCAGGCGCGCGCTGCGATAGGTGGCCTGCCACGGCGAGATGTGGTCGGCGACCCCCCCCGACGACGTAGGCGTCGGACGTGACCTTGCCCAGGTCGACGGGGCTGCCCAGCATGCTGACCGCGCCGGGGGTGACCAGCGCGTTCCGCACCGCCATCAGCACCATGTCGCGGTGCAGCGCGGCGGCCATCCGGGTGGTGTCGGCGTTCCAGAACAACACGTCGAACGCCGCCGGCTTCCGGCCCTGCACATAGTTGTTCACCCAGTACCGCCACACCAGGTCGGTGGGCCGCAGCCAGGCGAACATCTCCGCCATGTCGCGCCCGTCCAGGTAACCCTTGCGGCCCGAAACCCGGATCGCCGCCTGGGCCGCGCGGTCGCTCATCGCCGCCGCGGCGAATCCGGCGCGGGTCTCGTCGAGCACGGTCACCGACAGGTTCAGGCCCGCAATGCGATCGCCCTGGCCGATGTCGGCGAGGTGGGCCGCCGTCATAGCGGCCAGGATGCCTCCCGAGCAGGTGGCCAGCAGGTGGGTGCTGTCGGTCCCGGCGATCTTCTGCACCGCGTCCATCGCCTCGACGATCGCGGCGCCGTACGCATCGAATCCCCAATCCCGGTGTCGCTTTTGCGGATTTCGCCATGAGATCGTGAAGACCTGTTGGCCCTGCTGGACGAAGTACTCGATCATGCTGCGGCCCGGCGCGATATCCATGATGTAGAACTTGTTGATCACCGGCGGCACCATGAGCAGCGGAACCTCGCGCACCTTGGCCGTCTGCGGGGCGTACTGGATCAGTTCGAACATCGGGGTCTGCAGCACGACCGCCCCCTTGGTGACGGCCAGGGTCTCGCCGACGGCGAACGCGTCGGGTTCGACCATCGCCGGCACCCGTGGCTTCGAAAGCATGTCCCGCGCAAAGGCTTTCAGGCCGCGGACCGCGCTCAGGCCCGCGGTGTCGATCATCGCCTTCCAGCCCAGCGGGCTGATCAGCGGGTTGTTGCTGGGGGCCAGGCCCTCGACGAGGTTGTCGAGGACGAACCGCATCCGCTCGTTGTCGCGCCAGTCCAGCTGGGCGTCGGCGAGCAGCCCGTCCGCGGTCTCGGCGCCGGCGAGGTAGGCCTGCATGATCCGGTGCAGCACCGGATTCTCCTGCCAGGCAGGGTCACTGAAGCGCTTGTCGGCCCGCGCCGGGACGCGGTGCGAATCCCCCACCGCGATGGCGCCCAGCTCGCGCGTCAGCGCGCCGATCCGGTCGGCCACCGCGCCCGGCCGCCGGGCGAGGCTCGCCCCGAAGTGGCTCCAGGTTGCATCGGGCATCATGCGGCTGACGAACGGTTTGGTAGCGCTGGTCAGCAGCAGGTCGAGCGGCGCGGCGAGCTCGTCGGGTTTCGTGTTTACAGTTGCCATGATTATCGTGCGCTTTCCGTTGTCGGAGGGGTGATTTCGCGTTTCAGGACCTTTCCGGTCGGCCCCTTGGGCAGCGCGTCGACGAGCCACACCAGGCGCGGGTACTTGTACGCGGCGACCCGCGCCTTGACGTACTCGCGCAATTCTTCCGGAGTTGCGGCCGCGCCCTTCTTGAGCGCGACGGCGGCGCCGACGTCTTCGCCGAGCGAGTCGTGCGGGACGCCGATGACGGCGGCCTCGGCCACCGCCGGATGCTCGTAGAGCACCTCCTCGATCTCGCGCGGATAGACGTTGTATCCGCCGCGAATGATCATGTCCTTGGTGCGGTCGACGATGTAGAAATAGCCGTCCTCGTCGACGCGCCCGACGTCGCCCGTGTTGAGCCAGCCGTCGGCGGTGATCGTGGCCTTGGTGGCGTCCGGCAGGTTCCAGTAGCCCTTCATCACGTTGTGGCCGCGGATCTGAATCTCGCCCGCCTCCCCGCGCGGAACCTCGACCCCGTTCAGGTCGACCACCCGCATCTCGACGCCCTCGATCGGGGTGCCGATCGAACCCGCCTTGCGGGGCCGGTCGGGATGGTTGAACGCGGCCGCCGGGGAGCTCTCGGATAACCCGTACCCCTCGAGAACGGAGCAGCCGAAAGCCTCCTCGAAGTCGGTGAGCACCTGGACGGGCAGCGCGGCGCCGCCGGAGACGCAGGTCCGCAAGCTCCGGGTGGCGTCGGGTCGGGCCTCGTCGGCGACGCCGAGCAGCGCCGAATACATCGTCGGCACCCCTTGGAACACCGTCACCGCGTCGCGCTCGATGACCTCGAGCGCCTTGCGCGGGTCGAATCGGGGAACGAGGGTCAACGTCGCGCCGGCGAGGACGGCGCCGTTGAGCCCGCAGGTGAGGCCGAAGACGTGAAACAGCGGCAGGCAGCCCATCACCACGTCGTCGGGACCGATCTCGACCAGGGTGCGCACGCTGACCTCGGCATTGCGACCCAGATTGCTGTGAGTGAGCATGGCGCCCTTGGGCTTTCCGGTCGTTCCCGAGGTGTGCAGGATGACCGCGACGTCCTCGTCGTCACGCCGCACCGGGGCGTGCCCGGCGGGCAGGTCGGCGATCAGGGCGCCCAGCGCGGCGTCGTCGACGAGCACGCATTGCGCCCCGGTCTCGGCGGCGCCCGCGGTGGCCTCCTCGCCGAAGGCCCGCGTCGCGAACAACGCCTTGGCGGCCGTGTTGGACAGGTAGTAGGCCACCTCGCGGCGCTTGAGCAGGGGGTTCATCGGGACCGCGACGGCGCCGCGGTACATGATGCCGTAGAACACGATCGCGAACGCGGGTGTGTTGGGCAGCATCACGCCCACCCGGTCACCGGGCTCGATTCCGGCACGTTCCAGCAGCGTCGCGACCCGGGCCGCGGCGGCGTCGAATTCGGCGTAGCTGAACCGCAATTCGTCACACCGCAGCGCCACCCGGTCCGGGTGACGGTCTTTCGACGCAACGAGATTGGCGCTCAAGGCGGTCATGGGGTGCCTCCGGGACGTGCTTTCCTGTGCTTCAAGCGTGATCCGGCCGTGCCCGGCCAGCAATGTTCGCGAAAACAACAACCGCGCCGGTTGGCTGTGACCGCTCACACTCACCGGCGCCCGGGCATAAGGTTTGCGGTATGGGCGTGGCATCGAAAAGCCGCGGCGTCCGGCCCGGCGCGACGACAGTGGACCCCCACGTCGTCGAGCTCGGCAGGCTCATGCTGTCCCGGGCACCGGAACTGGGACGAGCGATGGCGGACGTGCTGTGCCGCGACATCGACGCCTACCGGGACGGCACCGTCGTCACGACGGAGCAGGTGGCCGAAAGCTGCGTGGCGAACGTGACGTTCATATTCAACTCGCTCGCCGGCGCCGCCGACGTCGACGTCGATGTTTCGCGCGCGGAGCGTACCGGCACCGAGCGCGCGCTCGCCGGTGTGCCGCTGCCGGCGGTGATGACCGCCTACCGGATCGGTTTTCGGTTCGTGTGGGAGGAGACCCTGTCCGTCGCCCGCGCCGCGGCAATACCGACCGACGCGGTCCTGGACGCCACCGCCCGGATCTTCTTTGCGCAGGACACCTTCACCCAGGCGATGGCCAACGCCTACCGTCAACAGCTGACCGCGCAGATCGTCGAGCGGGAAGAAGAACGATCGGCGTTGGTCGAAGCGCTGCTGGCGCACCGGATCACCGACAAGCAAAGCCTCTGGGAGGCAGCCGATCTGCTGCGGCTGCCCACCGTGGGACCCTACGTCGTGGTGGCGGCCGAGCTGCCCGCGATCGGGAAGCTGGGGTTGCTGGCGATCGAGAACAAGCTGTCCGCCCGCGACATCCGGTCCGCGTGGCGGCTCCTGCCCGACCTGCAGGTGGGCATCGTCCATCTTCGCGGGCCGGCGAATTCGGCGACGGTGGAGCCCCTCGTCGAGGTGCTGCACGAGGCCGCGACGGCGCGAGTCGGCATCAGCCCGGCGTTTCGCGACCTGGCCGAGACCAGCGACGCGTTGCGACTGGCCAGGGTCGCGGTGACCGGCAAGCCCTCCGGCGACTCGCTGATCTCCCTGTTCGATGACACCCCACTGGCCGTCGCGGCGGTCAGCGCGCCCGAAGTGATGGCGAGGATCAAGGCGCTGGTGCTCTCCCGCGTCGAGGAACTGCCCGCCGAGGAACGCAGCATCCTGATCGACACTTTCCGGGCCTGGGTCGAGGCGGGCGGCTCGGCCAACGACACCGCGACGCGGATCTTCTGCCACCCCAACACGGTGCGCCACCGGCTGCACCGCATCGAGGAGCTGACGAGCCGCTCCCTCTCGCGGCCAAGGGATCTCGCCGAGCTGTGCCTCGCGTTCGAGGTCGAGCGCCGACTGCCCTAGCCGGGCAGGTGCTTCGCCCGGCTGCGGGTCTGGAACGCGGTGACGATGTCCATGACGCCGATGACGATCAACCACCAGCCGGCCACCAGGGTCAGGATCGCGATCGACCGGAGCGGCGAGACGATCATGACGGCGCCGCCGATCACGATGATCAGCCCGGTCAGCGCCTGCCAGGCGCGCCCCGGCATGTGGTCGAACGACAACGCCGCGGCGAGCAGCGTCATCCCGCGGAACAGCCAGCCGATGCCGATCCAGATGGCCAACAGCCAGACCGCCTCGAATTCTTCGCGGAAGCAGAAGAATCCCAGCACCAGCGAGACGACACCGGTGATGAATGTCAGAACTCTCATTGCCACCCCGGCGTGGGTGCCGAAGGCAGCAAACATGTATCCGATCCCGGACACCACCAGGTAGATGCCGAACAAGACCCCCGCAACGAACAGTGTCTTGCCTGGCCAGACCAGCACGATGACGCCCAGCGCCACGGCGGCGAGGCCGATGAGCAGCAGCAGCTGCCACGCGCTGCGAGCAAGCTGCTTCAGTGGACCTTCAAAAACGGTCTGATCGGTATTCGTCATGTGAATATGATTCGCCCTCGTCGGCGTAAAGAAAATGTCTCTGGCGACACGATTCGGTATCGCGCACGGGTATCGCGAACAACGTCCACCCAAAATTCCTGTTGTATGGAGGCATGACAACCGCGCTGGTGGTGGGCGCCGGGCCCAACGGCCTGGCGGCCGCCGTTTGCCTGGCCGCCGAGGGCGTGCAGGTGACGCTGCTCGAGGCCGCCGACGAGGTGGGCGGCGGCACCCGCAGCGGCGAGGCGATCGTCCCGGGTCTGCTGCACGATCACTGCTCCGCGATCCACCCGATGGCCGTCGGCTCGAGTTTCCTGGGCCGCTTCGACATGGCGCGGTACGGGCTGAGGTGGCGCTGGCCCGAGATCGATTGTGTGCACCCCCTCGACGGCGGCGGCGCGGGCGTGCTGCACCGCTCGGTGGACCAGACCGCGGCAGGCCTGGGCCCCGACGGGCCGCGCTGGCGGCTCGCGTTCGGTTACTCCGCCGCCCGGTTCGACGCCCTTAGCGAGGACATCATGGGGCCGCTGCTGCGGGTCCCGCATCACCCGATGATGCTGGCCCGGTTCGGCGCGCCCACGCTCCTTCCGGGATCGACGTTCGCCCGGCTGTTCCGCACCGACGAGGGCCGCGCGTTGTTCGGAGGCGTTGCGGCGCACACCTTTCGGCCGCTGCACTACCCGATGACCTCCGCCATCGCCCTGGGCCTGATCGCCGCGGGCCACCGGCACGGCTGGGCGGTGGCCGAAGGCGGATCGCAATCGATCGCCAACGCCCTGGCCGCGCTGCTGACCGACCTGGGCGGCAAGATCGAGACCGGCGTGCGGGTCAAGGCGGCCGCGCAGTTGCCGCCCACGGACATCACCATGTTCGACCTGGATCCGGGCGCGGTCGCCCGGATCCTGGGGGATCGCCTGCCACGCCGGGTTTCCCGCGCCTTCAGCAGGTTTCGCCGCGGCCCCGGCGCGTTCAAGGTCGACTTCGCCGTCGAGGGCGGCGTGCCGTGGGCGAACCCCGACGCGCGCCGGGCCGGCACCGTGCACCTGGCCGGCACCTACGCCGAGCTGGCCGCGACCGAGCGGGAGATCCACGCCGGCCGCATGCCCGAGCGGCCGTTCGTGCTGGTCGGTCAGCAGTATCTCGCCGATCCGCAACGCTCGGTGGGCGATACGCACCCGGTGTGGACCTACGCGCACGTCCCCAACGGCTACGCCGGCGACGCCACCGAGGCCATCGTCGCCCAGATCGAGCGATTCGCCCCCGGATTCACCGAACGCGTCGTCGGCCGCGCGGTTCGTTCGACCGCCCAGATGGCGACCTTCAACCCCAACTACGACGGCGGCGACATCATGACCGGCGCCAAGGACATCCGACAGCTGACGTTCGGACCCCGAATCACGCTGTCGCCCTATACCATTGGCGTTCCCGGGATGTACATCTGCTCCGCGGCGACACCGCCGGGCCCCGGGGCGCACGGCATGTGCGGCGCCAACGCCGCCCAGCTCGCGCTGCGCACCCTTGTGCGAGCGTAGTCATATGACTACGCTCGTCGCATGCATCGAGCGCGCTAGGAGGATGCGGTGAACAAGATTGTCGCAGCGGTCGTGCTGGCCTTTGCCGGGTTACTGACGACCGGCGTGGGCATCAGCAAGGCGGACACGATCCAGACCGAGGGCAGTTATCCGACCCGGGAGGCCTGCCAGGACGCCGGGCCGGGCGTGAAGGCATCGACGCCGGGGAACTGGAACAACTTCTGGTGTGTCCCCGACCGCACGGCCGCCGGCCAGTGGCGCCTGGTGCTCAGCAACTGAAAAGCCAAGTCAATACTTGTAGAAACCCTCGCCGGTCTTGACGCCGAGCTTGCCGGCATCCACGTAGGACGCCAGCAGGTCGCGCACGCTCTTCGGTAGGTGCGGAAACTCTGCGGCGTAATGGTTTTCGATGTCGAGCACCACGTCGAGGCCCACCAGGTCCATCATCTGGAACGGCCCGGCCGGCACGCCCCAGTTCGCCTTGAACATCCCGTCGACATCCTCCGGGCGGGCCACCCCCTCGGCGACCACGGCCAGCGACTCGCGCTTGATGGCCGCCCAGATGCGGTTGAAGATGAAGCCGGTGGACTCCTTGCGGGCCTCGAAGGGCGCAATGCCGAATTCGGGCAGCACGGCCAGCAGCGTGTCCAGCAGGCCGCGGTCGGTCTGGCCGTCCGACATCAGGTCGACCGCGTTGAGCTCCGGCGGCATGTAGAAGTGCATGTTGCACAAACGCGTTTTGTCGCGGACCTTTTCGGCCATCAGGCGCGACGGGTACGACGACGAGTTGGTCGCGAAGATCGTGCCCGGCGGCGCCGCCCGGTCGATCTCGCCCCACAGCGGGATCTTGATCTCGAGCTTCTCCGGGACGGATTCCACGACGAGCCACGCGTCCTCGAGCGCCTCGTCCAGCGATCCGACGCCCGTCGCGGCACCGGCTTCGCCAAAGCCCCTCTGCTGCAGCACCCTTGGCAGGGTCTCGTCCACATACCGGGTGGCCGCTTCCAGTTGCTCCGCACGCCGCGCGTGGATTCGCACGGTTCCACCGCGGCTGGCGAACATCACCGCGATGCGCCGGCCCAGCGTTCCGGCCCCGACCACCGCCACCGGGCGGTCGCGGACGTCCTCGAATGTGTACGTATAGGCGGTCACAGCACGATCCCGGCGGCGTTGCCGAGAATGATCGGCTGGCCGCCGGGGGGCAGGTAGCCGCCGGTGGGCCCGTAGACGCCGTAGATCGGGTCGGTCGGGCCCGCCCCGGCGTAGATGTCGTTGATCCAGCCCGTGGCCAGGGTGTACACCGCCGCGGTGTTGCCGGGCGGGGAGAACCTGGTCACCAGCTGGGCGACGAAGTCGACAAGGGGATGCCCGCCCACCATCGAGTCGACATGCGAGCCGTTGACGAGCTCGACCCCGACGAACTGCCCCGGGTACAGGCTGATCAGTTGGTTGGTGGTGGCGCCGAACGCGTTCCACGGCTGGGGCGGCGCGGCCACCACGTAGTCGGGAATGTGCAACGCCTGCAGGTTGGCCACCGCCGTCGCGAAGGCCGAGGAATCCATCGCGACCCCGTCGAACATCACCACGCCGAGGAGGTGATTGCTGGCGGTGTTCGTCCCGAGGTCCGCGATGTAATCGCCGGCGGCGATCGTGGCGAGGCCACCGCCGGCGGAGTGTCCGGCCAGGATGAAATCCACCGGCAGCGTGCCCTGGTAGCCGGCGTGGTTCGCGCTGATGTTCAGCGCCGTCTCGCTGCCGAGGAACAGCGAGGCCACGCCCTGCTGCAGCTGCGGGCCGCCCAGCCAGGCGCCGAACGGCAACGGAAGCGACGGCACGGTGGGCACCACCACGATGCTGTCGGTCTGCTGGGCCAGCTGCATGGCCAGCGGGTCGTAGAACCACCCGATCGCCCCGAAGCCGTGCTGCAGGTAGATCACGCCGTTGGCGTGCACCGAGCCGTCGGCCTGGGTCGGGAAGTACCAGTGCGCGGGGGCTGGGAGGCTGAGCTGACCAAGCGGAATTCCGAAGATCGAGGCCTCGCCGAGCGGGATCTGCAGGAAGGAGAACCCCGTCTTGACCCCGGTCACCCCGTTGGTGGTCGGCGCGGTGGTCACCGCCCCGCCGGTGGGGGTCGTGGCAAGCAGCGACCCGGTTTGACCGGCGGGGGTGGCGCTACCGAACAGCGGGTGCCCGAGCAGCCGCTCGATGGGCGCCAACACGCCCAGGCTCTCGACCTGTTGCTCCAGCGCCTGCAGCGGCGGCACGTTCGCGGCCTCGGCCGCCGCGTACGCGGCGCCGGCCGCACTCAACGCCCGCACGAACTGGGTCTGCATCGCCATCGTCCGCGCGGTCAGCGTCTGAAATTCCGTGGCGCAACTGCCGAAAACGTTCGCGACGGCCGCCGAAACCTCATCGCCCGCCGCGGCGACAACCCCCGTCGTCGGCGCAGCCGCCCCGGCGGCGGCCGCCTTGATCGCGTCCGCGATCCCGGTCAGGCCCTGCGACGCTTCGACAAGGGCCACGGGCGCGGCGATCACGTACGACGACATCGGTGGCTCCCATCTCCAGCACCGCCAGGCTCAAGATGCTAGCCAGGTTCGACCCGGCTTCGGGCGCGATCCGACAATCGGGGCGCGCTAGAGCAGCTTCATCTGCTCCGACTGCTCTTCGACCGGCTCGAGCAGCTGCGGCCCGTTGTTGCGCACGCTGTTGACCAGCGTCGACACCTCGCGCATGCGGATGTCCCGCACGTCGGGCGCGCGGGTGAGCAGCTCCTCGTCGACCGGGGCGTCCGGGTCCAGCCAGCGGTCCCAGTCGCGTTCGGGCAGCGCCAACGGCATCCGGTCGTGGATCTCCGCCAGCTCGCCGGGCGCGTCGGTGGTGATGATCGTGCAACTCAGCAGCGGCGCGGCGTCCTGCTGGTCCTTGGGCTTCCACACCGACCACAGGCCCGCCATGAACAGCGGCTCGCCGTCCTCGCGGTACATGAAGAACGGCGTCTTGCGCGACTTCTTGCCGTCGCGGTCGGGGTTGACGCGCCATTCGTAGTAGCCGTCCATCGGGATCAGGCAGCGCTTCGACTTGGCGCTGGAGCGGAAGGCGGGCGAATTGGTGACCTTGTCGGCGCGCGCGTTGATCAGCAGCGGGCCGTTGCCCTCCGGCGCCCCGTCGGGACCGGCCTTGACCCAGGGCGGGATCAGGCCCCACCGCATCAGCCGGACGCGCCGGGTGGGGTCGTCGTCGGGCTCGGTGTGCCGGGTGACCACGGTCGCGATGGTCGCGGTGGGGGCGACGTTGTAGTTGGGCCCGCCCGCGCGTTCAGACGTGCCGGTCGCCTCGTCGATCGCCTTGATCTTCTCGGCCAGCTTGGCCGGATCGGTCGTCACGGCAAAACGTCCGCACATAACACCCATGGTGCCCGGTACGGCAGGATGAAGCACGTGAGCTCGTGGACGGCCCCCCAGGCGACCGGACCGGTGCGCGCGACCGTCACGGTCCCCGGCTCGAAGTCGCAGACCAACCGGGCGCTGGTGCTGGCGGGGCTGGCGGCCGCGCAGGGACAAGGCACCTCGACCCTCAACGGGGCGTTGCGCAGCCGCGACACCGACCTGATGATCGGGGCGCTGCGCACCCTGGGCCTGCGTGTCGACGGGCCCGGCTCCGAGCTGACCGTCGGCGGCGGGATCGCGCCGGCGCCGGGCGCCACGGTGGATTGCGGCCTGGCGGGCACGGTCCTGCGGTTCGTGCCGCCGCTGGCGGCGCTGGCCGATTCGGTGGTCGAGTTCGACGGCGACGAGCAGGCCCGGGCCCGGCCCATCGCGCCGCTGCTGGACGCCCTGCGCGGCCTGGGCGTGAAGATCGACGGCAGCGGTCTGCCGTTTCGGGTCCACGGCGGCGGGTCGGTGGCAGGCGGCACCGTGGCCATCGACGCGTCGGCGTCCTCGCAGTTCGTTTCGGGCCTGCTGCTGTCCGCGGCGTCGTTCACGCAGGGCCTGACCGTCCAGCACACCGGGTCCGCGGTGCCGTCCGCGCCGCACATCGCGATGACGATCGTGATGCTGCGCCAGGCCGGGGTCGACGTCGACGACTCCGTCCCCAACCGCTGGCGCGTGCGCGCCGGCGCGGTCGCGGCCCGGCACTGGGAGGTCGAACCCGACCTCACCAACGCCGTCCCGTTCCTGGCGGCGGCCGTGGTCAGCGGCGGAACGGTGCGCATCACCGGCTGGCCGGCGACCAGCGTGCAACCCGCCGGCGACATCCTGAGCGTCCTGGGCAAGCTCAATGCCGTTGTGACGCAAACCGATTCGTATCTCGAGGTGAGCGGGCCGGCCGGGTACCCCGGCTTTGGCGTCGACCTGCGCGCGGTCGGGGAGCTGACGCCGTCGGTGGCGGCGCTGGCCGCGCTGGCCACCCCCGGGTCGGTGTCCCGGCTGTCGGGCATCGCCCACCTGCGCGGCCACGAGACCGATCGGCTGGCCGCGCTGAGCGCCGAGATCAACCGCCTGGGCGGCGACTGCGTCGAGACGCCCGACGGCCTGGTGATCACCGCGAAGCCGCTGCACGCCGGCACCTGGCGCGCCTACGCCGACCACCGGATGGCGATGGCCGGCGCGATCGTCGGGCTGCGGGTCCCCGGGGTGGCGGTGGACGACATCGGCTCAACCGGCAAGACGCTGCCGGAGTTTCCGCGGTTGTGGGCCGACATGCTGGAGCCCGGCGTTTGAAGCCCGGCGACTACGACGAGTCCGACGTCAAGGTCCGCTCCGGCAGGGGCTCGCGACCGCGAACGAAGACCCGTCCGGAGCACGCCGACGCCGAGGCCGCCATGGTGGTCAGCGTCGACCGCGGGCGCTGGGGGTGCGTGCTGGGCGGCCGGCCCGACCGCCGGGTCACGGCCATGCGGGCGCGCGAGCTGGGCCGCACCCCGATCGTCGTCGGCGACGACGTCGACCTGGTCGGCGACCTGTCCGGGCGGACGGACACCCTGGCCCGCATCGTGCGCCGCAGCGAGCGGCGAACGGTGTTGCGGCGCACCGCCGATGACACCGACCCCACCGAACGCGTGGTGGTCGCCAACGCCGACCAGCTGCTGATCGTCGTCGCGCTGGCCGACCCGCCGCCGCGCACCGGGCTGGTCGACCGGGCGCTGATCGCCGCCTACGCCGGCGGTCTGACGCCGATCCTGTGCCTGACCAAGACCGACCTCGCCCCGCCGGGGCCGTTCGCCGAGCACTTCGTGGACCTGGACCTGACGGTGGTCGCCGCCGGCGTCGACGATCCGCTGCTGGCGGTGGCCGGGCTGATCGCCGGGAAGATCACCGTGCTGCTCGGGCACTCCGGCGTCGGCAAGTCGACCCTGGTGAATCGCCTTGTGCCGGAAGCGGATCGGGCCGTCGGCGCGGTCACCGAGATCGGCCGGGGCCGGCACACGTCGACCCAGTCGGTCGCACTTCCGCTGGAAGGATCCGGCTGGGTGATCGACACCCCGGGAATCCGCTCGTTCGGGCTGGCCCACATCCGGCCCGACGACGTCCTGGACGCGTTCTCGGACCTGGCCGAGGCAATCGACGACTGCCCCCGCGGCTGCGGACACATGGGCCCGCCGGCCGACCCCGAATGCGCGCTGGACACCCTGTCCGGACCGGCGGCGCGCCGCGTGGCCGCGGCCCGGCGGCTGTTGGCCGTGCTCAGGGAGAGCTGACAAGCTCGGCGAGCGTGCGTGTTGGTGCGCCGACGCGCCGTAATAGGCGTACATTTTGCGCACCCTCGCGCCGGTGCTCAACCGGACTTGGCCAGCCGCATGCCCAGCTCGCCCGGCGGCACCAGATGCCCCTCGGTGCAGCGGATTTCGACGCTCGCCTCGGCGCCGCAGCCCACGTGCGTGAGCCGCAGCCGGTTGCGGCCGGGCAGATGGCGCCGGCCCCACTCGAACATCGCCCAAACCACCGGCATGAAGTCGACTCCCGCGTCGGTCAGCACGTACTCCTCGCGGCCGCGCTGCCCGGGTTCGCGGTAGGGCCGCCGCTCCAGCAGGCCCAAGTCGACGAGTTCGGCCAGCCGCGCCGACGTGGCCGCCTTGGTGATGCCGACCCGGCGGGCGAAGTCGTCGAACCGGGTGGTGCCGTAGTAGGCCTCGCGCATGATCAGCATCGCGGACTTGGTGCCGATCACCGCCATGGTCTTCTCGATCGCGCATTCGCCGACCGGCGACCACTTCTCGCGGTCCGCCAGCGCGCCCTGAAGAAATGTCACGCAGATCACCTCCCAGTCTGGGTTGATTTTAGTGTACCTAGATGTTTACCTGGGTACAGCTAGTGATACCCAGCTTCGGACTCGAGGAGGAGCCATGGTTCAAGGTCGCGACGCCGTCATCGTCGATGCCGTGCGCACCCCGATCGGCAAGGGCAAGGCCAGCGGCGCGCTGCACGACGTGCTGCCCGCCGACCTGCTGGCCCACAGCCTGCGCGAACTGGTGGCCCGCACGGGCGTCGACCCGGAGCGCGTCGACGACGTCATCGCCGGCGCCGTCACCCAGGTCGGCGACCAGGCCGTCAACATCGCGCGCAACGCGCTGCTCGGCGCCGGATTCCCGGATTCGGTCCCCGGTGTCACCATCGACCGCCAGTGCGGCAGCAGCCAGCAGGCCATCAGCTTCGCCGCCCAGGGCGTGATCGCCGGCGCGTATGACCTCGTCGTCGCCGGTGGGGTGGAATCGATGGGCCGGGTACCGATGGGCACCCAGGTGCTGCCCGGCAGCAACCCGTTCGGCGCGGGCATGGACGCGCGCTACCCCGACGGGCTCGTCCCGCAGGGCATCAGCGCTGAGCTGATCGCGGCCAAGTGGGGCTTCTCGCGCACCCAGCTCGACGAGTTCTCCGCCGGCAGCCACGACAAGGCCGCCCGGGCCACCAAGGACGGGCTCTTCGACAACGAGCTGATCCCGATCGCCGGGCTGACGACCGACGAGATCATCCGGCCCGGCACCACGGTCGAGACGCTGGCCGCCCTGCAGCCGGCGTTCTACAGCGACGCGATGAAAGAGCGCTTCCCGCAGATCAATTGGGAGATCACGCCCGGCAACTCCTCGCCGCTGTCCGACGGCAGCGCGGCGGTGCTGATCACCAGCAGCGAGGTCGCCAAGAAGCTGGGCTTGCGCCCGCTGGCGCGGATCCACACCACGACCGTGGTGGGCTCCGACCCGCTGTACATGCTGACCGGGGTCATCCCGGCCACCGAGAAGGTGTTGCAGCGCGCCGGGCTGACGCTGGCCGACATCGACCTGTTCGAGGTGAACGAGGCGTTCGCGCCCGTCGTCCTGGCCTGGGCGCACGACACCGGGGCGGATCTGGCCAAGACCAACGTCAACGGCGGCGCCATCGCGATCGGCCACCCGCTGGGCGCCAGCGGCGCGCGGATCATGACCACGCTGGTCAACGCGCTCGAGCAGCGCGGCGGACGGTACGGGCTGCAGACGATGTGCGAGGGCGGCGGCATGGCCAACGCCACCATCATCGAACGGCTGGGGTAGCCCGATGACCGAAATCAGGTTCGACGGCGTGCGGGTCCGGCACGACAGCGCCAAGGGTTTCGACGAGCTCCTAGCCGCGCTACTGGCCGACATCGGCGACAACACGGTGCCGATCAACGAGATCGCCAAGACGCATGACGACTGGGAGTCATATCGGCAAGAGGTCGGAAAATACGTCGGACCAAGCGGATTCATGTTGTTCGGTTTGTTCGACCACGGCGCATGGATCGCGAAAGCCGGCATCAACCGAAAGGTGTTACGCGTCATCCTCGGCAACCCGCTGATCGCGATCACGATGTTGCGCCACGACGTGAGCGCGGGCCTGTTCGCCCCGGTCGAGCTGCTGATCCTCGATGAGGGGGCCGGCTCCAGCCTGACCTATGTCAAGCCGTCATCGCTGATGGTGGTCGAACCCAACGCCGAATTACTGAGCGCAGCAGAAGAACTCGACGCCAAGCTGGCTGCGCTGGCCGAAAAGGTAACGGCCTGAATGCAAGCTGCGGCCCGAGTCAGCGAATGAACATCTCCCGGACGTAGGGCAGCGTGGTCGACAAGTAGTACTGGTGGCCGGTCTCGAGGTCACGTTCCCATTGGCGATAAACCGCTTCGGGAAAATCGGCGATCCAGAAGCTGTCCGGTATCGCTTCCGGCTCATTCGCTACGGGACCGAGCGTGACGTCAGCGGTGATGACGCCTTCGCCTTCTTCGCGGGACATCCGCGCGAGAATGCGGCCGTTACCGTCGACGATTTGAGCCTCGCCCAGGTAGCGAGACGGGTAGCTCTCGCCCGCATCGGGCCAGGACTCCCCCACGAACCGTCCCGCGTGCGCGGCGTGAACCACCGGCACGCCAAGCATTCTGGCGAATCGGCTCGGCGCGGCTTTCATCACTTCAAGGCCGAACTCGGCCGAAGGGCCATCCGATTGGCCGCTGTCCTTCCCGCCCCACCATCCCGAACCGCCCACCACGATGTCGACCTTTCCCTTCAACCGCGTCGCCGTCCTGGATCGGATGAACTCCCAACACAGCGCGGCGCCTATGGTGCCCTGGGGGGTGTGCAGAACGCCGTCATCGTCTCCTCCGATGTAATAGCAGTTCTCCCAGAAGGTTGGGGCATCCTTGTCGTGCCGGTGGGTGCTTCCGTCCGGCAGCGCCAGAACAAAGGTGTTATAGACGTGGCCGTCGCGCCACGCCAGAAACGAGCCGCCGACCATGGCGTTGCCTTCGCGCGCCAAGTCCACGAGCAACTGGGCCGGCGGGCCGTCGATCGCCCGAGTCGTCGACGCCATGTGGGGGAAAAACGCATTGCCGGAGGCAAACAGCTCCGGCAGGATGACCAAGCTTGCCCCGCGTTCGAAGGCGACCCGCACGAGGCGTTGCGCCATCGCCAGGTTGGCGTCGACATCGCCCAATTCGGCGAGCATCTGAATCGCCGCAACACGAATCGTCGGACAGCGGGCTGCCGCGTTGTCGTTCGGCATCGACCGGATGATACACGCCTGGCCGAACTACTTGCGCCCCTTACGGAGTGCCCTGCCAATGTTTGGCAAGCGGGGTGCCGGAGTACTTTTCGAGCATCAGACGGGAGAACGACAGCAACGCACTGCGAGGCCGGTGGTTCACCACGACTTGCTGCGTCTGCCCCGCGGCGTTGAAGCTGACCCAGACGATTACGTTGGTTCGCACGCCGCGGATCTCGGTCGTGTAGTCCTCGACGAAGCCGTAGTCGCCAGCGGGTCCGGCGAAATTGAACTCCTGGTCGTCGTACACGTCGCGGGCGGTCACCACGATTGAGCGAACGTCTTCCGCGCCGTGGGCGCTGCCGTCCATTGCCGCGGCTTCCAAGGTGACGTCCTCGGCGAGGTTGTCCAGCCATATCGGGTAATAGGGCTTGCCCATATAGGTCACGGGTGCGCCTCCCTCGAAACCCGGTCGGCCAGCTGGACGCTGCGCTCGCTCAGTCGAACTTGCTGGAGTACTGCGGGCAGTAAACGCCGGTCGCCGCACCCATGATCTTGGCCAGCGAGGTGTCCTGCAACTGCGGGAGCCCCTGTTTCGCATCGGCGAAGGTCTGCTCGAACGTGAACCCGTGAGACCAGTCCGTGCAAACGGCGTGCCCGATCTGGACCATCGTCTGGTCCGCGCTGCTCGGCCAGGTGATTCCCTTGTCCTTCAGCGTTTGCAGGTACGCGTCATCCATTGAGTCGGCACTCGCGATCGCGGCGGTGAAGACGGCGATACCGCCCACGACGGCGGCGAGCGGGGCGGTCAATCGTGCGGCCTTCTTCATTCGTTGACTCCTCGGTGTGGCCCCCCTGGTGCCTACGCGGCAGCAAATAGATTATCTGGATCCGGCTGCCTCGCAAATCGCGACGGGTCTACAGCCAGCCGGTGCGGGCGGCGGCAACCGGCTCGGCGGGGGCGGGGGCCAGCGTCCCGTCCCGCACGCCGTCGAGCATCCGTTTCACCGCGGCGACGATCTCCGGGGCCGCCGCGACCAGCCCGGCCAGATCGGCCTCGCTGACGTCATCCAGCGCGACGCCCGCCCGTTCCAGCACCGCGGCCGGGTCGGCCAGCTGGCCGGCGAGCCAGGCCACCGGGTCGGCCGACAGTTCGGGGACGAAGTGCCGGCGACCCGGCTCCCAGCCGTCGAACCGCGGATGGTGATGGGCCCGGTCCAGCGTCCCGGGCGGGCTCTCGGTGGACCCGAAGAGGTCCACCCGCCACACCGGGCGGGTGAAGGCGATCGGGACGCCCGCGTAGATCGATCCCTGCGGCTCGTCCTTGTCGATCAGGCGAAGTTCCAGCCTGACTCCCCGCTCCGGCGTTTCCTGTCCGGCCAGCGGGGTCGGGTCGACGAAATACATGTCCCCGACCACCACACCGAGGTTTTCGAATCCGAATGCAGCGAGCATCGCGTGCCTTTCTAGTCCCGGCGTCGAGGTCCCGCATCGAGCCTAGGACCCCGGACGTCAGGCGGCCAGGCCGTCGCGATACCCCTGCTTCAGCTGCTTCTTCGCGCGTCGCCAATCCCGCACGGTGGCGATGGCGGTCTTCAGGCCGCGGCGGCGTCCGGTGGCCGGATCGGTGCCGGCGAAACCGGGCTCCAATTCGGCGAACATCCGCTCGCTACGCGTCTCGGGCGCGTTGTCGGCGTCGTCGCGCAGGTACTTGTTCGGCAGCGACAGCTTGGCCAGCGTGCGCCACGTCTTGCCGTACTGCACCAGGAAAGAGCCCGTGGTGTACGGCAAGTCGTACTTGTCGCACAGCGCGCGCACCCGCACCGAGATCTCGTGCAGCCGGTTGCTCGGCAGATCCGGGTACAGGTGATGCTCGATCTGATGGCAGAGGTTGCCGCTCATGAACCGCAGCAGCCAGCCACCCTCGAAGTTGGCGCTGCCCAGCATCTGGCGCAGATACCACTGGCCCTTGGTTTCGCCGATCATGTCGGTCTTGGTGAATTTCTCGGCGCCGTCGGGGAAGTGGCCGCAGAAGATGACGGCGTTGGCCCACACGTTGCGAATGATGTTGGCGACCGCGTTGGCCGTCACCGTGGAGCGGTAGGTCGCGCCGGGCGACAGCGCGGTCAGCGCCGGGAACGCGACGTAGTCCTTGACGACCTGCCGGCCCGCCTTGGCCAGGAATTCGTCCACCCGCTGCCGGGCGTCGTCCTGCGCCATCCGCTTCTTGACGATCTTGCCGAGCTCCACGTGCTGCAGACCGACGCCCCATTCGAAGAGGAGCGCGAGCATGGTGTTGTAGAACAGGTTGAAGATGTTGAAGCGCTTCCAGCGCTGATCCCGGGTGACGCGCAACAGACCGTAGCCGACGTCGTCATCCATCCCGAGGATGTTGGTGTACTTGTGGTGCACGAAGTTGTGGGTGTAGCGCCAGTGCTTGGACGACCCGCTCATGTCCCACTCCCACGTCGAGGAGTGGATCTCCGGGTCGTTCATCCAGTCCCACTGGCCGTGCATGACGTTGTGGCCGATCTCCATGTTCTCGACGATCTTGGCCACGCCCAGCGTGACGGTGCCCGCCCACCAGGCCGAGCGGCGCGAGCTCGCGGCCAACAGCAGCCGGCCGGCCACCTCGAGCGCGCGCTGCGCGGCGATGGTGCGGCGGATGTAGCGGGCGTCGCGCGCCCCCCGAGAGTCTTCGATGTCCTGGCGGATGGCGTCCAGCTCAACGGCCAGGTTCTCGATGTCAGCGTCCGTCAGATGGGCGAATACGTCGACGTCTGTGATTGCCACTCGTCGTCATCTCCCTACGGTCGTCTTGTCGGTGCAATACCTACGCTATCGTAACCTACGAATCCGTAGGTTACCTTTGAGTAGCCTTTAGATGTCGAGCACACAATCGCCGGACGCGGCCGACACACAGGTCTGAATCCGGGTTCCGGGATCGTGTTCGGCGCCGGTTCGCAGATCGCGAACGTGGCCTTCCACCAGGCTTACCACGCAGGACTGGCAGATGCCCATCCTGCAGCCGAAGGGCATCTGCACACCGGCGCCTTCGCCGGCGTCCATCAACGACGTCGCGGCGTCGGCCGCGACCTCGCGCCCGCTGCGCACGAACGTGACGGTTCCGCCTGCCCCGGCGGGTGCGGCCTTGGTCACCGCGAACCGCTCCAGGTGCAGCCGGTCGCCGATGCCCGCCGACGACCACACCTTCTGCGCCTGGGTGAGCATGCCCTCCGGCCCGCACGCCCAGGTCTGACGCTCGCGCCAGTCCGGAACCTGTTGGTCCAGCGAGGAGAGGTCGAGCCGGCCCTGCGTGCGGGTTTCGCGGACCTGCAAGCGGTAGCCCGGCTGGTTGGCGGCCAGGGCGGCCAGCTCGGCGCGGAACATCACGTCGGATTCGGTGGGCGCCGAATGCAGGTGCGTGACGTCACCAATCTGGTTGCGGCGCACCAACGTTCGCAGCATCGACATCACCGGCGTGATCCCGGACCCGGCGGTCAGAAACAGGATCGACGGCGGCGCCGGGTCGGGTAGGACGAAGTTGCCCTGCGGCGCGGCCAGCCGCACGATGGTCCCGGGCTCGACGCCGGCCACCAGGTGGGTGGACAGGAACCCTTCGGGCATCGCCTTGACGGTGATGGTCACCGTGCGCGGCGAGCCGGAGGTCTCGGCCGGGCTCGAGGTCAGCGAGTAGGACCGCCAGCGCCAGCGCCCGTCGACGAGCAGCCCGATCCCGATGTACTGGCCCGGCTGGTAGTCGAAGCTGAATCCCCAGCCCGGTTTGATCACCAGCGTCGCGGAGTCTTCGGTCTCGCGGCGGACCTCGAGGACGCGGCCCCGCAATTCGCGCGCGGACCACAGCGGGTTGGCCAGATGCAGGTAGTCGTCGGGCAACAGCGGGGTGGTGATGCGGGCGGCGAGCTTGCGTAGCGCGTGCCAGCCGGGGTGCCGCTCGGCGCCGGCCACAACGGGTCGCTTGGTGTCGACGACGTTGCCCCGGATCGATGGGTTACGTCTGCCCAGCGGAAGCTCCTGCTCACTAGCCGGCGTCTGGCTTACGCCCAATATTGTCGCCGATTCTGTGCGCTTCACGAAACCTACGGTACCGTAACCTACGATGTCGTAGCTAGCTCGAATTCCTCACATTCGACGTCAGAGCAGGTCAAGCACGAACGGCAATTCCTGGTTCGCGTACCAGGCGAGGTCGTGATCCAGCGCGTCCCCGACGATCAGCTCGGCGTCCTCGTCGCCCAGGTCGGCGGCGTCGATGATCTCGATGGCCCGGATGACGTCCGGCTCGGCGGCGGCATTGTCGACGTAGGCGGCCACCACCTCGTCCATGGTGACGGGCCCGGCGAGCCGAACGACGGCGTCGTCGAGATCGGGGCGGTACGTGGCGTCCTCGACCTCGGCGGCCAGCACCGCGCGCCGGGGCGGCAGACCGGCGTCCACGCCGGCCGCGAGCAGCCGCAGCGACGCGAGCGCCGCCTCGCGCAGCGCCACGTCGGCAAGCTCGTCGTCGTCGCCCTCGGCGTAGGCCTCGCGCAACGTCGGCGTGACCGCGAACGCGGTGCCGTTGACCGGCCACAGGGAGCCGTCGGCGACGAGCCGCTGCAGCATCTCGAGCGTGGCCGGGATGTAGACCTGGATCATTGGCTCCCGACCAACGTGGCCGCATAGTCGTCGACGTAGTTCGACAGCTCGCGCGGCGGGCGCTGATAGTTCTCGGCCGCCACCGGCTCCTTGGGCAGCTTGACCTTGGGCCGGCCCACGTCGTAGTACTCGATCGTCGACAGCAGATGCGCCATCATGTTCAGCCGCGCGTGCTTCTTGACGTCGGATTCCACTATGTACCAAGGGCTTACAGGGGTGTCGGTGTGGACCATCATCTCATCCTTGGCGCGCGAGTAGTCCTCCCACCGATACAGCGACTCCATGTCCATGGGGCTGAGTTTCCATTGGCGGACAGGGTCATTCAGGCGCGCTTTGAACCGGCGCAACTGCTCGACCTCGGAGACGGAGAACCAGTACTTGCGCAACAGGATCCCGTCGTCGATCAGCATCTGCTCGAAGATGGGTGTCTGCCGCAAGAAGAGCACATACTCCTGCGGCGTGCAGAATCCCATCACCCTTTCCACGCCGGCGCGGTTGTACCACGACCGGTCGAAGAGCACGATTTCGCCCCGGGCGGGCAGGTGCTCGATGTAGCGCTGGTAGTACCACTGGCCCTTTTCCCGGTCACTCGGCGCGGGCAACGCCGCGATCCGGGCGACGCGCGGGTTCAGGTATTCGGTGATCCGTTTGATCGTTCCACCCTTGCCGGCCCCGTCGCGGCCCTCGAAGATGACCACGACGCGCGCGCCGACGTGCCGCGCCCACTCCTGCAATTTAACGAATTCCGTTTGCAACCGGAATATTTCGGTTCGGTAGACATCGTCGGGAATTCTGCGCACGGTCGCGGTGCTCGATTTCTTCGCGCTCGCCTTCGCCGACGCCCCGTCATTTGTCGCGGTGCTCACAAGAACGGATCATAGAACCAGGCACCGATTTTCACCCCGACTAATCAGCGGGAAGCTTCGAGAAGTTCCTCGAGCGATTGGCTCAACAGCCCGGGCAGCAGGTCGACGTCGCTCATCGCCTCACGGTCGGCGTTGATCCCGAAATACAGCATGCCGTTATAGGACGTCACGCTGATCGCCAGCGCCTGATTGTGCAACAGCGGTGGGACGGCGTAGGTCTCCAGCAGCTTGGTGCCGGCGATGTACATCTGCGACTGGGCGCCCGGGGCGTTGGTGATCAGCAGGTTGAACGTCCGCTTGGAAAAGCTCGGGAAGCCGGTAGCGACCCGGATGCCCATGGCGTGCAGGGTCGGTGGCGCGAATCCCGACAGGGTGACGATGGTGCGGGCGTCGACCAGGCTGCCGGCGGTCGGGTTGGATTCGGTGGCGTGGGCGATCTGCGACAGCCGCACCACCGGGTTCGCCTCCCCCACCGGCAGATCCACCAGGAACGGCGTGACCTGACTGATCGTCTGGCCCGGGCCGGTCGAGTCGAGGCCGTCGTCGGCGTAGATCGACAGCGGCGCCATCGCGCGGATCGTCGCCGTCGGTGACACCGCCACCCCACGGGACAGGAGCCAATTGCCCAGCGCGCCGGCCACCACGGCGAGCACCACGTCGTTGATGTCGCAGTCGTAGCGCGCGCGCACGGCCCGGTAGTCCTCGAGGTTGCCGCGTGCGACCGTGAACCTTCGGTGCCGCGACACGGTCGCGTTCAGCGGGCTGCTGGGCGCGGTGCCCCGCGTCACCGCGCGCGCGATGTCGACCGCGCGGCGGCCGGCTTCGAGCAGCTCGCCATAGTTCGTCACCAACCCGGCCACCGCCGACCCGACGGCCTGCAGCTGCGTGCCCGGCCCCGCCATCCAGTCGCCGATCGCGCCCAACACCAACCGCGTGTTGCCGGGGTCGCGTTCCGGTATCCAGATGTCTTCGGGGAACGGTGGCGGCCGGCGCGTCCGGTCGGCGATGACGTGGCCGATCTCCACCGCCGTCATGCCGTTGATCAGCGCCTGGTGGGACTTGGTGTACAGCGCGATCCGGTTCTTGGCCAGGCCCTCGACCAGGTACATCTCCCACAGCGGCCGCGACTTGTCCAACGGCCGCGCGGCCAGCCGCGCGACCAGCTCGTGCAGCTGCTCGTCGCTGCCCGGGGACGGCAGGGCCGAGCGCCGCACGTGATAGGTGATGTCGAAGTCGCTGTCGTCGAGCCACACCGGCCTGGCCGTGCCGATCCGCACCTGCCGAACCTTTTGCCGGTAGCGCGGTATCTGGGGCAGCCGCTGTTCGATGGTGGCCAGCAGCGTCTCGTAGCTCAGCCCGGCGCGCGGACGCTGCAGGATGGACAGCGACCCCACGTACATCGGGGTGGCCGTGTTCTCCAGCCGATAGAAGGACGCGTCCGTCGGGGACAACCGGGTCACCATTACGGCGCGTCCCTCCTGGTCAATTCGTCCTCGGTTCCTTGGGTGAACGGATGTACCCGCCCACGGTAATCGAGCGGATACGCGCCGGCCCGACCTGTGCCATGATGACCACTTACCAGCCCGTCTGCCACTCTCCAGCAGGCCTATCCATGGAGAGTGCGCGTTGACCGTTTTCGCTGTGACGCCCGTCGTCGACTACGAGCCGCCCAGGCGGGATGTCCCCAAACGCTGGCAGCCGCCCCGTGCGACGCCGCGCCGCCGCGCGCGTGCGCCCCGCCGGCCCTCGGCCGGGCAGCCGGCCGGGCCGCCGGGACCGTCCGCGCCTATGCGCCAGGCGGCCGCCTTCGCGGACGCCGCGCTGCGCCGGGTACTCGAGGTCGTCGACCGCCGCCGTCCCGCCGCGCAGCTGCGCCCGATGCTGGCGCCCGGCCTGGTGGACTCAGTGGTCGCGATCGGCGGTTCGGCGGGCGCCCGCGGGCGCGGACGGGACGGGGCGGCGGTGCTGCGCCGGTTGCGGCTGCAACCCTCCGGGCGCCGCGACCCGGAGGCCGCGGCCGAGGTGTTCGGGTCCTACAGCCGCGGGGACCGGATCCACGCAATCGCTTGCCGCGTGGAACGGGTCCCGTCCGGCGCCGGGACGCGCTGGCTGATGGTGGCCCTGCACATCGGTTAGGTGGCCGCGCGGCCACCCGCGTACCGGGCCAGCACCGGGCCCATGATCGCCATGACGAACACATACGACGTCGCCAGCGCGGCTACCACGGGGATCGAGGTGCCGACCAGGCCGATGATGATCAGCGAGAACTCGCCCCTGGCGATGAGCGCGGCGCCCGCGCGCAGCTGCCCGCGCCGGGCCACGCCGTCGCGCCGGGCGGCGAGCATCCCGGTGGCCACCTTGGTCGCCGCGGTGACGGCGGCCAGGACCAGCGCCACCGGGAGCATCGGAAGGAGCTCGTGCGGGTCGACCGAGAGGCCGATCGCCAGGAAGAAGATGGCGGCGAACAGGTCGCGCAGCGGGCCGAGCACCTCCCGTGCCCGGTCGGCCGTCGCACCGGTCAGGGTCAGACCCACCAGGAAGGCGCCGACGGCGGCCGACGCGTGCAGGACCTCGGCCACCGCCGCCACCATCAGAGTGATGCCCAGGACCCGCAGCAACAGCTGCTCGGAATCCGGGTGTTCGACCAGCCGGCCGACGTGGTGCCCCCACCGGTAGGAGGCGGCGAACGCGGCCAGCAGCGCGCCTACCGCGGCGGCCATGCCGACGACGGCGTGCACCCAGCCCCCACCCGACGCCAGCACCGCGAACAGCGGCAGGTAGGCGGCCATCGCGAAATCCTCGAGCACCAGCACCGAGAGCACCGCGGGCGTTTCCCGGTTGCCGAGCCGGCCCAGGTCGACCAGCACCCGCGCGATGACGCCGGACGACGAGATGTAGGTGACCCCGGCCAGGGCCAGGACGGCGACGCCGTCCAGCCCGAGCAGCCAGCCGGCCACCGCGCCGGGGGTGGCGTTGAGGACGATGTCGACTGCGGCCGACGGCAGGTGATGTCGCAGGCTGCTGGCGAATTCGGTCGCCGAGAATTCCAGGCCCAGGGTCAGCAGCAACAGCACAATGCCGATGGGCGCGGCCGTCTCGATGAACTCGCCGGCCGCGGCGACGGGCAGCAGGCCACCCTTGCCCAGCGAGAGGCCCGCCAACAGGTAAACCGGTATGGGCGAAAGCGCGAAACGCCTTGCGAGAGCGCCCAATACGGCCAGCGTGGCCAGGAGGGCGCCGAGTTGAAACAGTAGCGCCCCCGAAACCTGCATCGGCTCAACCCTTGTCGATGATCTGCTCGACACCGGCGATGCCGTCTTCGGTGCCGATCACGATCAGAACGTCTCGCGCGTGCAACATTTCGGCCGGGCCGGGCGAGGCGAGCACTTCCTCGTTGCGCACGATCGCGACGATCGACGCCCCGGTGCGGGTCCGGGCTCGCGTGTCACCCAACGGGTGGTCGACGAACGGGCTGCCGGCCACGATGTGGACCTGCCCGGTCTCGATGCCCGGCAGCCCTCGGGAGAGCTCGGTGAACCGCTCGGCGATGCGCGGCGCGCCCAGGATCTGGGCCACCGCCTCGGCCTCGGCGTCGGTCAGGTGCAGAACCGGCTTGGCCTGGTCGGGATCGTCGGGGCCGTACAGGACGACGTCGAAATCGCCGCCGCGGCGCGCGATGATCCCGATCCGCTCCCCGGTGTGGCTGGTGAATTCGTACCGAAGGCCGACACCGGGCAGCAACACCTCCTTGACATCCATACCGTCCATCCTTCCAGCCGGACGGCCCGCGCTACATCTGAGCTACACCTGAATTCGCGCGCCCATGATCACCGTCCGGTCGATGGGCAGGCCGAAATATTCGGCGGCGTCGGCGGCGATGTAGGCGGTGGCGATGAAGAGGCGCTTGCGCCAAGGTGCCATGGTCGGCGCGGTGCCGGCCCTCAGCTCCAGCTTCGAGAGGAAATACGAGGCCTCGTCGACGGCGATCCGGCCCTCGGTTTGCTTCGGGTCGAGCAGGCGCAGCGCGGCCGGGATGTTGGGCCGTTCCATGTATCCGAACTTCGCCGTGACGTGCACGACCCCGTCCTCGGCATAGCCCAGGGGATCGACCTCGATTCGTTCCTCGTCCGCCACGCGCGGCACCGGAAGCGTCTCGATCGACATGATCACCGACTGCTCGTGCAGCACACGGTTGTGTTCGACGTTGGCCCGCATCGCCAGCGGCGCGGTCTCCTTTCCGCGGTTGAGGAATACGGCCGTCCCGGGCGCTCGCACCAGCGGTGGCTTACAGCCGGCCAGCTGATCGACGAATTCGCGCAGCGGTCCCTCGGCCCGCGCCCGGGCCTGGGTGACCAGTTCGCGGCCCCGCTGCCACGTGGTCATCACGGTGAATGCCGCGGCGCCGATCAGCAGCGGCACCCACGCCCCGTGCACCAGCTTGGTCAGGTTCGCCGCCACGAACAGCAGGTCCACCGACAACAGGGCCCCGGCGCCGATGACGACCAGCCACACGGGCGTGCCCCAGCGGGTGCGGGCGATGTAGAAGAAGAGCAACGTGGTGATGGTGATCGTCCCGGTCACCGCCATGCCGAACGCGAACGCCAGCGCCGCCGAGCTGCGGAACGCGAAGACCAGGATCAGCACCGCGAGCATCAGCATGCCGTTGATCCAGGGCACGTAGATCTGGCCGATCGTCGACTCGGACGTGTGCACGACCCGCACGCGCGGCAGGTAGCCGAGCTGCGCGGCCTGCGACGCGACCGAGAAGGCGCCGGTGATCACCGCCTGGGAGGCGATGACCGTCGCGGCGGTCGCGAGCAACACCATCGGCAAGCGCGCCCAAGCCGGCGGGAGCAGGAAGAAGGGCGCGGCGACGACGCTCTTGTTGCCCAACAGCAGCGCGGCCTGACCGAAATAGCTGAGCACGCACGCCGGCATGACCACGAACAGCCAGGCCCGGGTGATCGCCGGCCGGCCGAAGTGGCCCATGTCGGCGTACAGCGCTTCGGCACCCGTCACCGCCAGCACGACCGCGGCCAGCGAAAAGAACGCGACGTCGAAGTGCCCGACCATGAACGTCAGCGCGTACGTCGGTGACAGCGCCTCAAGGATTTCCGGGTGGGCGGTGATCCCGGCGACACCGCACGCGCCGATCGCGACGAACCACACGACCATCACGGGTCCGAAGAAGCGCCCGATGGTGGCGGTGCCGCGGTCCTGAAAGGCGAACAGCGCCACGATGATCACCGCGGTGATCGGCACGACGAAGTCACCCAGGTGCGGCTGTATCACCTTGAGGCCCTCCACCGAGGACACCACCGAAATCGCCGGGGTGATCATGCTGTCACCGAAGAACAGCGACGCGCCGAAGATGCCGAGCACGGCCAGCATCGCCGCCGTGCGACGCCCCCGGTGGCCGCCCAACCGGCGCACGAGCGTGATGAGCGCCATGATGCCGCCCTCGCCGTCGTTGTCGGCGCGCATCACCAGGGTGACGTAGGTGAGGGTCACGATGGTCATCACCGACCAAAAGACCAGGGACACAACCCCGTACAGGTTGGCCGTGGTGATCGGTATCGGGTGCGGGTCGTGGGGGTCGAAGATCGTCTGGATCGTGTAGATCGGGCTGGTCCCGAGGTCTCCGAACACGACGCCGAGCGCGCCGATCACGAGCGACGAGCGAGCTTTTTCGGTGCCGAAGACGGCGCGCAGCGGCGACGCGGGCTTGACGGGCGTGGGCATGGCGGCGCTCCTCCACCGGGGGCTAGCGGGAGGTCGATCGTAAGGCGGTCAGCGCCGGAAGACCAACCACCGCATAGCGCAGTACATGTACACCGCTTCGCAGACACCCGCCAGCACCCGCGACAGCTGGTATTGCACCCCGATTGCCGTCAGCGCGCTGGACACACCGAGGATCAGCGCCAGGTAGTTGACGACGACCACCACGACGTACACAGCGACCTGTTGTCCGACCGGCGCGTGGGATTGAAAGTTGAAGGTGCGGTTGAGCACATAGCTGAGCGCGAAGGCGCACGCGTAGGCGACCGTGACGGCGATCGGCACCGGAAGGCCGAGCCCGCCGCGCAGGCCCGTGAGGATCGCCAAGTCGATGCCGAAGGTGAGCCCGTTGATCAGGCAGAAGCCGAGAAACGTGGGCGCGACGACCGATCCGAGCCCGAACGGCAGCCGATCGACGACCGCCTCGCACCACTGGTGGAACCGGTCCACCCGGCGCGCTTGACCGACCCGCGACCCGGTTTGCACACGAGTACCGTGCCATGTTCAGGTATCCGCCATGTGATCAATTGGCCAACGCCGGGCAGAGCGTTTGACGCTGCGTCGAGAGCTAGTGCTGGCCAACCGCTTCCGCCGAACGCCGGCGCGGCCGGTGCTTCAGCGGGACCAGCATGGGGACCTCGCGACGGTATTGGCGGTAGTCCTTGCCCAGCGCCTTGACGAGGCCGCGCTCTTCGATGTGCACGGCGATCAGAATGTACCCCGTCATGGCGATCGCGAAGAGCAGATGCCCGGTCGTCATGGTGGGGGCCGCCCAGAAGGAGATGAGGAATCCCAGCATCAGCGGGTGGCGCACCAGCCGGTAGAACAAATGGGTGCGGAAATGTAGTTCGGTGTAAGGCTTTTGGCGCCAGGCCAGATACACCTGCCGCAGCCCGAACAGGTCGAAGTGGTTGATCATGAACGTCGCGCCCAGCGCGATCACCCAGCCCAGCCAGAACAATGCCCAAACTGCCAGCCGCGCCGCCGGCTGCCGCACGTCCCATACGACGTCCGGCATCGTGCGCCACTGCCAATAAAGCAGCAGCAGCACGGCGCTCGACAGCACCACGTAGGTGCTGCGCTCGATCGACCGCGGCACGAATCGGGTCCACCACGCCTTGAACGCCGGCCGCGCCATGACGCTGTGCTGGATTCCGAACGCGCCGACCAGCAACACGTTGACCACAATCGCCTCGCCGATGGACGACGTGATCCCGTGATCGACGGTGCGCGGCACCCACAGGTTCGCCACGAACGCAACGAGATACAGGAAGGCGACGAGGAACAGCAGGTAAGCCGCCGCGCCGTAGGCAACAGTCAAGTAACGCTTCATGGCCCCAGTGTCGACCGCATCGGCAGCCCGGTATATAGGTCATCTGCCTCATCTTTGTGCGGCGGCGCCCTAGTTATTTTTGACTATTCCGTCCTGGGCTCGAGCATTTGAGGCAAACGCCTCATGCGGCCGTCGCAGCGGTGGACCGATGATCGCCCACGACAAGGCCACTTCGAGAAGACACGGAGACCGGATCATGAGCGAAACGACATGCGACACATCAGCCATCGAGGTACTCGGTACCCGGTCCGCCGAGCCGCCGGGTGGCGCGCGGATCGATGCGATCGACGTAGGCCGGCGCGTCGCCGGCCGGCAGATCCTCGACAAGCTGTCGCTCTCGGTGGAACCCGGCGAATTGGTCGCCATCGCCGGCGGCAGCGGAGCGGGGAAGACCACGTTGCTGGAGATCCTTGCGGGCCTGCAACCGCCGTCCGCCGGTGAGGTTCGGCACGACGGAGTCGTGCGCCGCGCGCGCGTCAGCGCCGATGCGAAAGTCGGCTTCGTGCCCCAGGACGACATCATCCACCTCGAGATGCCCCTGCGCCGGACGCTGCGCTACGCGGCGCTGCTGCGGCTCCCGGCGGGCACACCTGCGGTCGAAGCGGAGCGGATCGTCGAGGAGACCATGCGCGACCTCGACTTGGCCGATCGGGCCGACGTGCCGGTGCGTTCCCTGTCCGGCGGCCAGCGCAAACGGGCCAGCATCGCCGTGGAGCTCCTGACCAGGCCCCGCCTTTTCTTCCTGGACGAACCCACCTCCGGGCTCGACCCCTCGACTGCGGCTGACGTCATGCGCCTGCTGCGCCGGCTCAGCCAGCGCGGGGTCACCATCGTTCTCACCACCCACGAGCCCACCGGCATCGACCAGTGCGACCGGGTGGTCTTCCTGGCCCGCGACGGCCACCTGGCCTTTGCCGGCAGTCCGGCCGCGGCGCGGCACTACTTCGGCGTGGAGAATCTCACGGCGGTCTACGAGCGCCTGGCCGCGGAGCACACCCCGCGGATCTGGGCCGAGCGTTTCGCGCAGAGCCGCGCGAGGTCAAACGCCCGGCCCGGCTTCCCCCGGCAGGCCGTCTCGGCGACCAAATCCGACGTCAGGCGAACCGGCATGGTCCGGCAATGGTGGCTCCTAACCCGGCGCAACGTCGACGTTCTCGTCCGCAACCGGCTGACCCTTGCGATCCTGCTCGGATCACCGGTGCTGGTGACGGCGATGATGGCGACACTGTTCAAGCGCGGTGCGTTCGATCCTGGTGGCGCGGCCGACATCGGCCCGGCCCAGATCGTGTTCTGGATCGCTTTCGACGGCTTCTTCTTCGGGCTGACGTACGGCCTGCTGCAGATCGTCGGCGAGATGGCCGTCTTCCGGCGTGAACGCTTTGCCGGGCTCAGCGTGGGCGCGTACGTGGCGTCAAAGGTGACGGCGCTGCTTCCGATTCTCGCGGGCGTGAGCGCGGTGTTACTGCTTGTGCTGCGCGCGCTCGGGAGGCTGCCCGCGGCGGGATGGGACGTCTACGCCTCGCTGTTCGCGACGATTGTGATCGAAGCGATCTCGGCGCTGGCCCTGGGCCTCTTCGCCTCGGCCGCCGTCTCCAACGCCGCGCAGGCGGCCCTCGCCCTGCCGATGCTGTGCTTCCCTCAGGTGCTGTTCGGCGGTGCGATCGTGCCCACCGACCAGATGGCCACCCCCGGACGCCTGATGAGCCTGGCCCTGTCCAACCGCCACGCCTTCGATGCGTTGGGGCGCGACCTGGAACTCGACCGCTATACCGCGACGCTGCCGGCCATGTCCGTGTACCGCGAGACCTTCCAGGGAGGCAACGCCGCCAGTCTCATCGCGCTCGCCTCGTTCGCTATCGCCCTCACGGTGGCAACCGCCTGGCTGTTGGACCGGCGATCCCGGCCCGGAGCGCCCATGCGATGACGGGAGCGAGCCGAACGAAGGCTCAAAGCCCGTGGACGAAGACGTTGATCGGCTCGTCCTGCCCTCGCAGAATCAGCGTGCGTTGCTGCATGCCGGCCGTCATTTCGTCGGCGACCCCACTGGCCACGAGCAACTCCCCGGCCGCGGCGCGTTGTTGCATCCGAGCCGCAGCGTTGACCGGGCGGCCGAGGGCGGTGAAGTCGACGACGGCCCCACCGACGTTGCCGACGTATGCGACGCCCGCGTGCACGGCGACGCCGACGTCCAGCCAAGGTCCGTTCGGCGTGCCGCAACCGACGGCTCGGAGCAGCTCGATTCCCGCCTCGACGGCTCGTTGCCGGTACCGGGGGCCGCTGATGCCGCGGACGAAAAACGCCATCACCTCGTCGCCGATGAGCTTGTCGATCACGGCGTCATGGCGCAGCAGGGTCTGCGTCGCGGCGCCGTAAAACCGGTTGAGCAACGCGGCGAAGTCTGCGGCGGCCCGGCGGTGACCCAACGCCGTGGAGCCTCGAACGTCAACGAACAGCACCGCGATATCGACCTCAGCTCCTCCGCGCGGCAGCGCATCGCAACATCGCGTGCACAGGTTGGGGTTTTTGCGCGATCGGCGGAATCCGACAACGGCAAAGAGCCGGCCGACAGGGCCGCCGAACGGGTTGTTACACAGCTTGCATCGTGGCGCCGACGGCAGGTAGCGGAAAGCGTGCCGCGCCCGGACCAGCGACGAGTGGCCCTCGGTCAGCACCTTGTCCCACAACCGCGGCGAGAGCCCCGTGTGCGATTCGTAAGGGTGGCTTCGGCCAATGCTAAACATGCAGAAATGGTCGCCTCGATTTCCCGCGTGCACATGAGGCATTCGCCCCAAACATTCGGCCGCCCGGGGCCGGTTTTCAGTTGGGCGCGCTGCCGGTCAGGCCGTGCCGGGTCGCATACAGGCTGGCCCCGATCCGGTTCGAGACCCCAATCTTGGCATAGATGTGCTCGACGTGATTGCGCACGGTCTTCTCGGAAATCCAAAGAGCCGAGGCGATTTCGCGGTTGGACCGCCCCTGCGCCACATGGAGCAAGACCTCGGCCTCGCGCCGGGTCAGGCCCGACGGCCTGGCGGCTCTGCGCGACGGCCGGTGACCCGCGGCCTCCAGCACGGCTTCAACCGCGTCGCCGTCCAGGCGAGCGCGCGCCGCCTCGCTGCGCAATTGCGTGGCCGCGGCTGGCCCATCCAGCGCATCGCGATACGGTCGCGGCTCGGTTGAGCCGCAATAGCTTTCGGCGGCGGCGAGTATCCGCTCGCATATCGAAAGATCGTCGCCACGGAGCCCGTTCGGGTAACCCGACCCGTCCAGCCGTTCGTGGTGGTTGACCGCGACCTCCCGGACGGCCTTGAGTCCACCGACGCGGGCCAGGATCCTGCCGGTCAGATACGGATGCAAGTGCACACGCTCGCGCTCCGCGTGGGTCAGTTCACCCGGCTTTTCCCACACCCGGTTGGACACACCGATCCGGCCGAGATCGTGAACGTAGCCGGCGCGGCGCAGCGTGTCGATCTCGTCTGTCGCCAGCCCGGCGCACTTGCCGGCCTTCTCCGCCAGCTCGGCCACCGCTCGCGAATGGCCAAGGGTGAAGGGGCATTTCAGGTCCACGAAATCGCCCATCGCACGCAAGAGCCGGTCCAGCGCCGAACCACTCAGCGTTTCCCCGGGATCCGGCGCCAAGCCGGCGGCCGTCTCCCACGCGTCTTCGTCGTCGCGCAGCAGCTGGTCGGCGACGTCGCAGAACACTGCGACGATGTCGGGGTCGAATTGTTTGCCGCTGCGACGGCGAACCTCCGCGATCGCGCCGCTCGCGCCGAAGGCGCGATGATGCACTTCGGCGATGTCGGCGAGCTGCGCCACCCGCATGGTCACGGGTATCCGGCTTCCCGCGGCACCGGTGGGAAGACCGCTGCCATCCCACCGCTCGTAGGCAAAGGGCAGGGCTTCGCACACGTCCTCGCCGAGGCCGATCTCCTCGGCAAGCAGCGCGGCCGACTGGCAATGGGAGTGCATCAGCGTGCCGAGGTTTCCGCGTGCGTCCAAAAACAGCTTCGCCGCCAGCTGGGCCCGTTTCGGCAACGTCGACCCGCGGCCCAGGTTGCTGACGAGGAATCGCCGGAACTCCGGGCCGGACCAGTCGATGAAGTGGCTGTCATGTCGGACCGCGATGTCGTCGCCGAACCACCGCGCGTACTCGTGCGAGTCGGCATGACACCCGATCCACATCACCAGGCCCGTGTAGAAAACCGTCCCGCGCTCACACTCGCCGAGGCCGAGGCGCTCGGCAAGCCTCGTCCCCATCGCCGCCGACCGCAGCATGTGATCCATTGGCTGGCCGAGCCCGAGGTCGATCGCCAAAGACAGCGCCGCCAATACCTCAGTCCGCGACACCGCTCCGTCGAAGGGCATGAACCCGCGCCTTTCTCGACCGGTTACGCGACGAGGAACGGCAGGTAAGCCGCCGCGCCATAGCCAAGAGTCAAGTAACGCTTCATGGGCCAAGTGTCCGTCGCGCATGCAATTCTGACTAGGCCTGTGCTACCCGAGCCGATACCCGCTCGATCGCGGCGGCGACGACACCCGGCTGCACGATCGGCAGCATGTGGCCGCCGGGCACCTCCACGAGTTCCGCGCCACCAAGCGCCGCGGCCAACCGTCGACCGTGACGAATCGGGATCGGACGATCGCCCTGTGCCAACACGACGACGGCGGGCACCCTCAGCGAGGCGAGGCGGCGGTCCACCCAGTCGATGTTGCGGTGGTACGCCAGGCGATCTTCGGCCATCGCCCGCAGGTTGTCGTCATGCAGGGTGACCTCGCCGAGCCGGCCGCGGTACACCGGGTCGACCGGATCGGGCGCAAAAGCGAAGCGCCCGTCGATGATTGCGCCGACACGCCGGACGAGACCGCCGACCGTCAGGTCGTTGAGCTGCCGCACGCCCGGCAGCTGGGTGGCGCGAACCAGCCACGCCGCTCCCATCCGGAACGGCCCCGAACGCAGCCCACCACCCGACGGCGCGATGAGCGCGAGGCCGGCGACGATCTCCGGGAAGCGCGCCGCGACGCCGAGCGACAACAACCCACCGAACGAGTGGCCGACCAACACGCCTCGCTCGATGCCCAGGTGGTCGAACAGCGCGGGGATCATGTCGATCTGGCTCTGAAAGTCCAGCGGGCCGGCTTCTGACCAGCCGTAACCCGGACGATCGGCGGCGATGGTGTGAGCGCCGGGGAGCTCGGCGACCACCCGCTCGAAGTCGCGGTGAGTGCCCGGCATGCCGTGCAACAGGACTATGGGAACGCCGGCGCCCGGGCGTTCGACGTAGTGGATGCGACGGCCGGCGATATCGGCGAGCCGGCCGGCGGGTGGGGGCTTTGGCGGGCGGCGACCCCAAATCGCGTTCGCGAGAAGGGTTCCCGTCGCGAGAGCGGCAAGTGCGTGCATCGGCATCCTTTGCTTACGTTGTAAGCGGAGACTATCGCTTACACTGTAAGCATGCAAGCCCGACTTGGTCGCGACGCCATCGTCAGCGCGACGCTGGAATTGATCGAGGAGGACGGAGTCGACGCCGTCACGATGCGCGCGGTCGGAGCGCGGCTCGGCTGCGAGGCGATGTCGCTCTATCGTCACGTCGCGAACAAGGCCGACCTGTTGCGGTTGGTCGGCGAGGCGGTCATCGCGGAGATCCGCGTGCCCCGGGCCGCGACCGGGTGGGACGCCGCGCTGCGTGCCCTACTCCGTGACCTGCGACGGGTGGCACTCAAGTACCCCGCCGCCTTCGGCCTTGTCAGTCAGGGCGCCGTGACCGCGGTCAGCGCCACCGCGCTGCAGGCCGGCATGGAGGCGCTCACCGAGGGCGGCTTGTCCGAGGACGAGGCGGCGCGGGCGCTGTGCCTCTGTCTCACCTATGCGACCGGGGCGATCAACAACGAGCTCGCCGCGAATCGACTCGGCGGTCCGCTGGCCCGCTCCGACAACCCCCCCGCGGATTTCAGCGAGGCGCCGTTGGCGGCACACTTCCTGGAGGTCATGGCCCGGACGAACTACAAGCGCGAGTTCGAGGCCGGCATCGACGTGCTCCTGCGCGGGCTGGCACCGGCCCGAGCGCAATGACTAGCGCCGCTTGACCGACTTCGGCGGCTTGGCGCCGCGCCCCTGCTGTCGCGCGGCCGCGCGACGCTCGCGTCGGCTGCCGCCGCCCGCCACACCGGCCGGCGTCTTCTGCGCACCACCGCCGTTGCGCTGCACCTGCGCCGAGCCGTCCTCGGACGGCCCGGAATAGGTCAGCGCAGGCGCCTCGTCATCAATGCCCTTGGCGCGCAACACGCTTGGGGTCTCTTCGCGGGCCGCGGCGGGGGCTTCGCCTTCGCCGTCGGGCTGTCCGGACGAGCCGCTGCCCAATTCCGCCAGCCCCTCGGGCGTCGCCTGCGGGGCGACCTGGGGAGCGGGCACCGCTTCCACGGTGACGTTGAACAAGAAGCCGACCGACTCCTCCTTCATGCCGTCGAGCATGGCCATGAACATGTCGTAGCCCTCGCGCTGGTACTCCACCAGCGGATCGCGCTGCGCCATCGCCCGCAGCCCGATGCCCTCCTTCAGGTAGTCCATCTCGTAGAGGTGCTCGCGCCACTTGCGGTCGATGACGTTGAGCAACACGTTGCGCTCGAGCTGACGCATCGCGCCCTCGCCCGCGATCTCCTCGAGCTCGGCTTCCCTTGCCGCGTAAGCCTTTTCGGCGTCCTCGACCAGCGCCTCGAGCAGCTCGTCGCGGGTGAGGTCGTCGCGGTCGGAGTCGGCGTCGCGGTGCGTCAGCGTCTCGTGCGAGATGCCGACCGGGTACAGCGTCTTGAGCGCCGTCCACAGCGCGTCCAGGTCCCAGTCCTCGGCGTAGCCCTCGGCGGTCGCCCCGTCGACGTAGGCCGTGATGACGTCGCGGACCATGTCCAGCGCCTGCTCCTTGAGGTTCTCGCCCTCGAGGATGCGGCGGCGCTCGGCGTAGATCACCTTGCGCTGCTGGTTCATCACCTCGTCGTACTTGAGGACGTTCTTTCTGACCTCGAAGTTCTGCTGCTCGACCTGGGTCTGGGCGCTCTTGATGGCGCGGGTCACCATCTTGTTCTCGATCGGCACGTCGTCGGGCAGGTTCAGCCGGTTCAGCATCGCCTCGAGCGCGGCGCCGTTGAAGCGGCGCATCAGCTCGTCGCTCAGCGACAGGTAGAAGCGCGACTCCCCCGGGTCGCCCTGCCGGCCGGACCGGCCGCGCAGCTGGTTGTCGATGCGCCGCGACTCGTGGCGCTCGGTGCCCAGCACGTACAGGCCGCCGGCCTCGATCACTTCTTCGGCCTCCTTGCCGGCCTCCTGTTTGACCAGGACCAGCTCCTCGTGCCACGCCGTCTCGTACTCCTCGGGCGTTTCCACCGGATCCAGGCCGCGCTCGCGCAGCCGCTGGTCGGTGAGGAAGTCGACGTTGCCGCCCAGCACGATGTCGGTGCCGCGGCCGGCCATGTTGGTGGCGACCGTGATGCCGCCGCGCCGGCCCGCCACGGCGATGATGCCCGCCTCCTGCTCGTGGTACTTGGCGTTGAGCACGTTGTGCGGGATGCGGCGCTTCGTGAATTGGCGCGACAGGTACTCCGAGCGCTCGACGCTGGTGGTGCCGATCAGGACCGGCTGGCCCTTCTCGTAGCGCTCCTCGACGTCGTCGACCACCGCGATGTACTTGGCTTCCTCGGTCTTGTAGATGAGGTCGGACTGGTCGGTGCGGACCATCGGCTTGTTGGTCGGGATGGAGACCACGCCCAGCTTGTAGATCTCGTGCAGCTCGGCCGCCTCGGTCTGGGCGGTGCCGGTCATGCCGGCCAGCTTCTCGTAGAGGCGGAAGTAGTTCTGCAGCGTGATGGTGGCCAGCGTCTGGTTCTCGGCCTTGATCTCGACGTGCTCCTTGGCCTCGATGGCCTGGTGCATGCCCTCGTTGTAGCGGCGGCCGATCAGCACGCGGCCGGTGAACTCGTCGACGATGAGCACCTCGCCGTCGCGGACGATGTAGTCCTTGTCGCGGTTGAACAGCTCCTTGGCCTTCAGCGCGTTGTTGAGGTAGCTGACCAGCGGCGAGTTGGCCGCCTCGTAGAGGTTGTCGATGCCGAGCTGGTCCTCGACGAACTCCACGCCCTTCTCGTGCACGCCGACGGTGCGTTTGCGCAGGTCGACCTCGTAGTGGACGTCCTTTTGCATCAGCGGGGCGATGCGGGCGAACTCGAGGTACCAGTTGGAGGCGCCGTCGGCCGGGCCGGAGATGATCAGCGGGGTGCGGGCCTCGTCGATCAGGATGGAGTCGACCTCGTCGACGATGGCGTAGCTGTGCCCGCGCTGCACCAGGTCGTCGAGCGAGTGCGCCATGTTGTCGCGCAGGTAGTCGAAGCCGAACTCGTTGTTGGTGCCGTAGGTGATGTCGGCGTTGTAGGCGACGCGCCGCTCGTCGGGCGTCATCTGCGCGAGGATCACCCCGACCTGCAGGCCCAGGAAGCGGTGCACCCGGCCCATCCACTCGCTGTCGCGCTTGGCCAGGTAGTCGTTGACGGTGACGATGTGCACACCCTTGCCGGCCAGCGCGTTGAGGTAGGCCGGCAACACGCAGGTCAGGGTCTTGCCTTCACCGGTCTTCATCTCGGCGACGTTGCCCAGGTGCAGCGCGGCCGCGCCCATCACCTGCACGTCGAAGGGGCGCTGGTCCAGGACCCGCCACGCGGCCTCGCGGGCCACCGCGAACGCCTCGGGCAGCAGGTCGTCGAGGGTTTCGCCGTCGTCGAGGCGCTTCTTGAACTCGTCTGTCTTTGCCCGTAGCTCGGCGTCGGTCAGCTTCTCGACGTCGTCGGACAGGGTGTTGACGTAGTCGGCCACCTTCTTGAGGCGCTTGACCATGCGACCTTCGCCAAGGCGCAGCAACTTATCCAGCACAGCTATATCCCCTGTTGATAGGAGTCTTCTTCTTCGTTAGACCGACCCCCATCGTAGGTGACGAGCCGCCGACGGCCGCCGAACCTCAAGCCAGCCTGATCAGCCCGTAGTCGTAGGCGTGCCGGCGGTACACGACGGACGGCCGTTCGGTCTCCTTGTCGTAGAACAAGAAGAAGTTGTGCCCGACCAGCTCCATCTCGTAGAGCGCCTCGTCGACCGACATCGGCGTGGCCTGGTGCTCCTTGGTGCGCACCACCCGCCCCGGCTCGTGGTCTTGCAGGTCCCCGTGGTCGAGACCCACTCCGTCGTGTTGGTGCGGCTCGACGGGTTCGGCGTTGAAGGCCTTCGCGGGAAGCGGCGCCGCGGTGGCGGCGGACAGCGACACCGGCGTCTTGTCGCCGTAGTGCACCTTGCGGCGGTCCTTGACGCGGCGCAGCCGGCTCTCCAGCTTGTCGACGGCCGACTCGAAGGCGGCGTAGAAGCTGTCGGCGCAGGCCTCCGCGCGGCTGACCGGCCCGCGGCCGCGGGCGGTGATCTCGACGCGCTGGCAGGACTTGCGCTGGCGGCGGTTGGGCGCGTGTTTGAGCTCGACGTCGAAGAGATAGATGGAGCGATCGAATCGTTCGAGGCGGGCGAGTTTTTGCGAGACGTAGAAGCGGTAATGATCGGGGATTTCGACGTTGCGGCCCTTGAACACGACTTCGGCGTTGAGGGTCAGTTCGGCCGGCTCGCTGCTTTCTGCCGGCGCTTGGTCGAGAGTCTGACCGGAATCCACGGTAAGCCTTGACATACGTGTCAACTCGTTTCCTTTTCCACGTCGCACGCGGGGCGTGCCGGCTTCTACAAGACGCGCCGACGGGGGTTGGGAGCGGTTTCCTATAGGTCACCGCCGCAGGCAGCCCGCCGATGCAAGGTGCCGAATTCTCACCCCCTCGTTGTGGCCCGGGCCAAGGATGTTCCTGAAGGTTGTCCTCGACGTTAGCTCGTGTTCGCCTTGGGATGCCACTGATTTCGCACAGCTGTTGCGAGTTCTTCACAACCGCTTGGCCGCCGCACAGGTTCAGGCGGCGGCGACCGCCAGCACGGCGGCGACGCGGATCCCGGCGCCGCGCAGCGTCCGCACCGACTCACGGGCCGTCGCACCGGTGGTGACGACGTCGTCGACGATGACGACCTCGCTGGCCGGGCGCCGGCCGCGCAGCACCACCCGGCCCGCGATGTTGCGCTCGCGGGCCGACGTGCCGAGGCCCACCGAGTCGCGGGCCAGCGCCTTCATCCGCAACACCGGCGCGACGGCGATGTCCGGGTGCCCGGCCACGGCGGCCCGCGCCAGCCGCGTGACGGGGTCGCCGCCGCGGGCCCGCGCCGCAGAACGCCTCGTCGGCGCGGGCACGATGGTCAGCGGCGTCTCGACCATCCCCCACGTCAGCAGACGGTGGATTCCGAGGGCGAGGCTGCGGGCCAGCGGGGTCACCAGGTCGCCGCGCCCGTTCTCTTTGCACGCGAGGATCGCGGCGCGGCGGGCGCCGGCGTAGCGGCCGAGCGCGAACACCGGCGCCTCGGGGTCGATGCGGGGGTTGACGACGTGCGGCTCGTCGGGCCTGACCCCGAGCTCTGCCGCGCAGGCGCCGCACCAGCGGGTCGACGGCGCGCCGCAGCCGCCGCATTCCAGCGGCAGGATCAGGTCGAGCATGCCTGCCAGTGTGGCGGTGACGGGTGACAACGGGGCGCTCACGACGGCGCGATCGGTGCTGCTTCGACGAAATGCCTGCGCGCCGGCTTCAACACGAGCACGGCCAGCGCCGCGGTTGCCAGATCGAGTGCAATCGCACACTCGAACACCGGAATCCAGCTGCCGGCTTGCTGATGCAACAGCGCCGCGAGCGGGCCGCCGAAGACCGAACCGATCCCGAAGGAGATGTAGAGCCAGCCATAGTTCGCCGTGGCGTAACGGGTCCCAAAGGTGTCGGTCAACGTGGAGGGGAACAGCGAGAAGATCTCGCCCCATCCGAAGAACACCAAACCCGAAAGGAGGACGAACATCGTGGCGTCGTGCCGCGTCAGCAACCAGAGCGTCATGGCGACACCCTCCAACGCGAAGGCGACACCCATGGTGTTCTCGCGGCCCAGCCGATCCGATATCCAACCGAACAACGGGCGGGTCAGCCCGTTCGTGAAGCGATCGATGGTCAAGGCCAGCGGCACGGCGGCGAGCCCGAACACCAAGACCTTGCTCACACCGAACTCTGTGGCGAACGTCGCCATCTGCGACGTGACCATCAGGCCCGAGGTAGCCATCATCGTCATCATCAGGAACATCAACCAGAAGACCGGCCGTCTGAGCATTTCGGACGGCCGATAATCGCGCACGGTGGTGGACGCGCGGGAGCTCGGTGCGTTCAATGCCGGACCCAGCGGTGGCGCGTGCAACCCCTGCGCCGCAACGAAACCCACGGCGGCGAACGCGATGCCGAACAACCACAACGTGGAGTCGACGCCGCGCGCGGCCAGCGATGAGGCAATCGGAAAAGTGGTGAGGATCGCGCCCATTCCGTAGCCGGCCGCCACCACACCGGCAGCGAATCCGCGTCGAGCCGGAAACCACTGGACCATCAGCCCGACGACGCCGACGTACACAATCCCCGTGCCGATGCCGCCGACACCGCCATAGGTGAGATACAGCACCGAGACGGTATGCGCGTAGGAGGCGAGCACCCAGCTCGCGCCCGCCAGCAACGTGCCGATCGAGATCAACCGGCGGGGCCCGAAACGATCGACCAGCGACCCCTGGAAGGGTGAGCAAAAGGCCTGCAACATCACGAGAATCGAGAAGGTCACCTGCAACTCTGGCAGGGCAATCCCAAGTTTGGCGGCGAGCGGCTTCGTCATCAGCGTCCACACGTATTGCGGACTCGATATCGTCATCATGCACACCAGACCGAGGCCGAGCTGAAGCCAGCGGCTGCGCGCGATGGCCGGCGCGATCGCCGGGGCCGCGCCGTCCAGTATGTCCGTGCGAGCAGTCACCATGGTCCTCCGTTTCGATTTCGCCCTGGGCTACCGCCCCGCGGCCAACCCGTCTGATACCGCCGCGGCCCTGCCACACGACCGCTTCCGTCAAGGTCGTTTGAATGGGATCGCTGCGACGTCAATCTGCGCCGCCAACGGTAAATTTGGCGTGTTACCCGGAGATTTCCCACCGTAGCGGGCACGTCAACATCCACTCACAGAAGTAGGGCTAGATCATGAATTATCTTCTGCTACAGGATAATTCACTCATCACCGCTGGCGATCCGGACGATGACAAACGGTGGGGATTTACCCCGATACAACGGGCGATGTCACTTTGTCTGCGCACTACCGGTGTTAAGCGCCCAGTGTTATTCTTCGGCCTTACAACGGATATCGATAAAATCGACTACCGGGCGCGGGTCAGTGGCCCGCGCTCTGTCCGCCGTCGACGTGCAGGATCTCGCCGGTGACGAAGGGCGCGGTCTCCAGATAGAGCACGCCCTGCACGACGTCGGCGATGGCGCCGATCCGCCGCTGGGGATGCATGCCCGCGTAGGCGGCGGACGCGTCCACACCGGCGTGCATCGGGGTGTCGATGACGCCGGGCGATATCGCGTTTACGCGTATCCCTTCGCGGGCGTATTCGATGGCCAGCGATTTGGTGACGGCGGTAAGCCCGCCCTTGGTGAGTGCGGTCAATGCCGACGGGACGCCGGAATGCGCGTGTTCCACCAGCGTGGTGGTGATGTTGACGATGTGGCCGCCGCCGCCCTGCGCGAGCAGTTGGGCGACGACGCGCTGCGTGATCCCGAAGAAGCCGAGCGTGTTGACCGACGTCACCAACTCGTAGTCCTCGGGGGTGTAGCGGGTGAAGGGCTTCGCGAGGAAGACGCCGGCGTTGTTGATCAGCGTGTCGATGCGGCCGAACCGCGCCAGCGCCTCGTCGACGAGAAGTCCGGGCGTGCCGGGTTCGCCGATATCCGCTGCGACGCAGTGGACTTCGGGATGCGGCGAGGCCGTGATGGCGCGCGACGTGGCGACCACCCCGTAGCCCCGCTTGCGGTACGCCTCGACCAGGCCCGCGCCGATCCCTCGCGATGCGCCGGTGATGACCGCGACTTTGCCGTAGCCGGATTCCATTGTGTGCGAACCTCCCTGGTTGCCCGGGCGCTCAGCCCGCCATGTAGTGCATGATGTCTGCGGCCGGGCCCGTTTTGGCCTTGCGGAAGGCCGTGCCCGCCCACATGGCGATGCCGTGTGGATCACCGATTTTCAGCGCGGCGGCCTGAAGCGGCGCGGTGAGCATCGCCACCTGAGGGAAACCGGAAATCGCATCGGCGTCGTAGGCGTCGATGAACCGGTTGCGCAAGGCGCGCGCGTGGCGCCCGGTGAACGCGCGCGTCACTGCCGTGTCGGCGAACGCCGGATCACGCAACGCCGCGCGGTGCACGGCGTTGGTTCCGGCCTCGTCGGCGAGCAGGAACGCAGTGCCGAGCTGGACGGCGGCGGCGCCGGCGTCGCGCAGCCGCCCCACGTCGTCGGGCGTCCCGAGGCCCCCGGCGGCGACGACGGGACGATCGAAACAGGCCACCAGGGCGGTGACGAGGTCGTCGAGCGAATCGTGGGGCGGCGCGGCGAGCGGGTCGAACGTCGCCCGATGCCCGCCCGCGTCGGGGCCCTGGGCCACCAAAGCGTCCACTGGGCAGTTCAGCGCGATCACCGCCTCGCGAACAGTGGTGACGGTGGCGACGGTCGAGACGCCGGCGTCGTGCATCGACCTGCACACCGCGGCGCCGGGCGAGCCGAAGGTGAATGACACCGCCTCCGGCCGAAGCTCGTGCACCACATCGAGTTTCGCGTCCCATTCGTCGTCGTACGCGGAAGCGGAAGGTTCTTCGAGCGATACAGCGCAGTGGTGCGCTTGGCGCGCCAGGGTTTTCCTGAACGCGGTGAGCTGGTCCACGTCGGCTGTCGGCCCTTGCGGGACAAACAAATTCACGCCCAAGGGTCCGGACGTCAGCCTTCGCGCCGCGACGATCGCGTCGGCCAGCTCCGTCGCGGACGACATGCCGCCCGCCAGGAAGCCCAGGCCGCCGGCATTGGATACCGCGGCGGCCAGCGCCGGCGTCGACGGCCCACCCGCCATGGGCGCACCGAACACCGGAACGGTCAAGTCCGCCAAGGTGAATCGATCAAACACCGCGAAGCTCCGACTCTCTAGCGAGGGTTTTCATGCTGGTAAACGCGACGCTAGCCCCGCCCGCATTGCCGCGCGACGCCGATCATGCGACCCCGCGCTATTCGGCCAGGGCGCCGCGTAATTCGGCCGGCAGGCCGCTGCGGTGCCCGCTCAGCCCGGCAAAACCGGCAACGCGCCGGGCGTCGACAACCCGGACACCTCCGACCAGCTCTGCTGGCTTTCGGGTGCCGACGCCGAATACTGCAGCACCCCTTCCGGGGCCGCGACGTACACGGCCGACGGGTTGGCCGCGACCGTCGTGACGGGCATCTGCAGGCCGCGGGACGGGGCGTCGGAGTTCACCCCGTCGAGGTTGACGTAGGACACCGGATGGTTGGCGTCGGTGCGGGTCACCACGATGTCGTCGCCGGTGCGCCACGACAGCGACACCACCGAGTTGCCCAGGCCGAAACCCAGCCGCCGCGGGTAGGTCAGCGCGTACTGCCCGGCCTGCGTCTGCTCCACACCGGCGAGGATCACCTGGCCGTTGATCACCATCGCGGCGCGCGTGCCGTCGCGGGACAGCTGCAGGTCGGTGATGGGTCCGGGGAAGCTGGAGGCCACCACCGCGGAATCCACCGGGATGCGGGCGGGCTGCCCGGTCGCCGGTTCCTGAATCGCGCGCAGCACGTTGTTGTTGTCGACCACCACCCACACGGCGTCGTCGAGCGACCAGCTGGGCCGCGTCAGGGTGCGCCCGTCGGCGGCCTGGACCGCCTCGCCGCCCAGATCGCCGATCCACAGCGACGCCGCCTGGTCCGGCGCGCCGCGGCGCAGCGTCACCACCGACGCCACCTGCCGCCCGCTGCGGGACAGCGCGGCGCCGGTCTGGTCACCCACCCGCCCGAACGCCCCCGGCACGGTGTTGGCGTGCTGTCCGTCCAGCCCGACCAGCGACCCGTTGACCAGCGCGTGCAGCCCCGCGCCGGCGCCGTCGGCCACGCCCGGGTCGGTGGCGGCGACGTCGGAGGTGGTCCACCCCTCGGCGAACCTGTCGTCCAGCGGTGCGCCGTCGGCGTTGATCACGTACGGGCCCCTGATGTCGGCCCGGGCCAGCGTCCAAATGATCTGTGCCGCAAGCAATGCCCTGCTGTGCGGGTCGGTGGTGGACAGCTTCTCCAGGTCGATGCGGGCGCCGCCGTAGCCCTTGCCGATGCCGTTCTTGCCGCCGTCGGCCCGGGTCACCGGCCCGCGCAGCCGCAGCGGCGGGGCCAGCAGGTTACGCACGGTGTGGGCCATCTCGGGCCGCGGCCCGGCCAGCATCTTGGACACCAGCTCGGTGGCCAGCTGGTCGTGGTCGGACACCGCGACGTAGCGGGGGTCGGGCACCACCGTCTTGCCGGTCGGGTCGGCGAAGTACAGGGTGTTGCGTTTGTAGGTGGACTGGAACTGCTGCCAGTCCAGGAAGACGCCGTTGGGCAGGCGGTCGATTCGCCAGCCGCCCGACGTCTTGACCAACTCGATCGGCCCCGGGTCCGGCAGCACGCCCTCGGCCGTTTCGAACACCCCGACATCCGACAGCGAGCCCAGGATGTCGGCACGCATGGTCGCCGAAACCCGTTCGGCGCCACGGGTTTCCACGAACACCACGTGGTCGATCAGCAGGGCACTACCAGCGTCGTCCCACGCGTTGGACGCCGACTGTGTGAGAAATTGCCGGGCCGCCAGGTGCCGGTTCGCCGGATCGGCGGTGGCCTTGAGGAATTCGCGCAGCAACACGTCGGGGTCCATGCCCGGGGTCGGCTTGGGCAGGTTCGACGGCGCCGGCCGCTCGACGGTGCCGATGGCCTGCGGGGCCGACGAGCTGGGCACCCCCGCGCAGCCGGCCAGGACGAACGCCAGCGAGAGAACCGCGAGCAACCGCCGCATCAGACGCTCCGCTCGGCGTGCTCGCGTGGGCGCGGCGCGTCCGGGCGCGGCGGCGCGGGCGGCTCCGGGATCGGCTTCAACGGCAGCGGGCTGGTGGTGACCTTGTGGCCGCGCACCAGGGGCAGCGTCAGCCGGAAGCAGGCGCCCTGGCCGGGCTCGCCCCACGCCTCCAGCCGGCCCTGGTGCAGCCGCGCGTCCTCGATGCTGATCGCCAGGCCCAGCCCGGTGCCCCCGGAACGGCGCACCCGCGACGGGTCCGAGCGCCAGAACCGGCTGAACACCAGCTTCTCCTCGCCGGGCCGCAGCCCCACCCCGTAGTCGCGGACGGTGACCGCCACGGTGTCCTCGTCGACGCCCATCCGGATCTGCACGGGCTTGTGTTCGGCGTGGTCGATGGCGTTGGCGATCAGGTTGCGCAGGATCCGCTCCACCCGACGCGCGTCGACCTCGGCGATCACCTCCTCGTCGGGCAGGTCGACGAGCAACTCGATCCCGGCCTCCTCGGCCAGGTGGCCCACGTTGCCCAGCGCGCTTTGCACCGTGGCGCGCAGGTCCACCGCCTCGACGGACAGCTCGGCCACACCGGCGTCGTGCCGGGAGATCTCGAGCAGGTCGTTGAGCAGCGTCTCGAACCGGTCCAGCTCGTTGACCATCAGCTCGGTGGACCGGGCCAGGGTGGGATCGAGGTCGGCGCTGTGGTCGTAGATCAGGTCGGCGGCCATCCGCACGGTGGTCAGCGGGGTGCGCAGTTCGTGGCTGACGTCGGAGGTGAACCGGCGCTGCAGGTTGCCGAACTCCTCGAGCTGGGTGATCTGGCGCGACAGGCTCTCGGCCATGTCGTTGAACGACACCGCCAGCCGCGCCATGTCGTCCTCACCGCGCACCGGCATCCGCTCGGACAGGTGCCCCTCGGCGAACCGCTCGGCGATCCGCGACGCCGACCGGACCGGCACCACCACCTGGCGCGAGACCAGCAACGCGATCCCGGCGAGCAGCACCAGCAGCACCGCGCCGCCGGTGATCATCGTGCCGCGCACCAGCTGGATGGTGGCCTGCTCGTTCTTCAGCGGGAAGATCAGGTACAGCTCGAGGTTGGCGACCTGCGACGACGTCGGCGTGCCGATGACCAGCGCCGGTCCGGAGAACCCGTCGGTGTGCACGGTGGCGTACTGATAGGCCGCCTGCCCGGCCTTGACGAAGCCGCGCAACGCGTTGGGCACCTGGTCGACGGGCCCGGCCGCGCTGGCGGCGCGCGGCCCGTCGCCCGGCACCATCAGCACCGCGTCGAACGCGCCGGCCAGGCCGGCGCCCGAGGCCGGGTCGGTCTTGGACGTCAACGTGTTACGGGCCAGCTGCAGGCTGCTGTCCAGCGAGCGGGTCTCCTCGCCGTTGACGATCCCGGCGACGGTGGTGCGCGCCCGCTCGATCTGCTCCATGGCGGCCCGGACCTTCACGTCCAGCACGCGGTTGGTGACCTGGCTGGTCAGCACGAAACCCAGCGCCAGGATGACGGCGAGCGACAGGCCGAGGGTCAGCGCCACCACCCGCAATTGCAGCGATCGGCGCCAGGCAGCGCCCACGACCCGACTCACCGCACCCATGCCACGCGTCATGGGGCCAGAACGCCCCCAGCGACTCCTAGTGCGTTGCCGAGACCCCCAGATCAACGAACCTCCCGGATCACGGAGGTCCGGCCTTGTATCCCACTCCTCGAACGGTCAACACCACGGTCGGGTTCTCCGGGTCCTTCTCGACCTTGGCCCGCAGACGCTGGACGTGCACGTTCACCAGGCGAGTATCCGCCGGGTGCCGGTATCCCCACACCTGTTCGAGCAGCACATCACGAGTAAACACCTGGCGCGGTTTGCGTGCCAGCGCGACCAACAGGTCGAACTCCAGCGGTGTGAGGGAGATCTGCTCGCCGTTGCGGGTGACCTTGTGCGCCGGCACGTCGATGTCGACGTCGGCGATGGAAAGCATCTCGGCGGGCTCGTCGTCGTTGCGCCGCAGCCGCGCCCGCACCCGGGCGACCAGCTCCTTGGGCTTGAACGGCTTCATGATGTAGTCGTCGGCGCCCGACTCCAGGCCGAGCACCACGTCCACGGTGTCGGTCTTGGCGGTCAGCATCACGATGGGCACGCCGGAGTCGGCGCGCAACACCCGGCACACGTCGATGCCGTTCATGCCCGGCAGCATCAGGTCCAGCAGCACCAAATCGGGGCGCAACTCGCGCACCGCCGTCAGGGCCTGGGTCCCGTCGCCGATGACCGCGGTATCGAAGCCCTCCCCACGCAGCACGATGGTGAGCATCTCGGCCAGCGAAGCGTCGTCGTCGACGACCAAAATCCTTTGCCTCATGGAGTCCATGGTGTCACCAGATCGGGACAAATTCGGCGCACCACACGGGCGTTTCGTATTCGATACGGGCAAATCGTGACAATTTTGTGCTAATCGGCCGTCAAAGACGCCGCCAGCCGCCCCGGATCGACGTCGGCGTCGACGACCAGCCAGCGCCCGCCCCAGCCCGCTTCGGCCAACTCGGCGTAGACCGCGCCGGTGCGCTGCTGCAGCCCGTCGTCGCGTTCGTAGCTGTCGCGCTCGCGGCCCGGCTCGTGCTCGGCGCGGTGCCGGGCCCGCCGCGCCGCGAGCTCGGCGGGCACCGCGAGCAGCACCTGACAGTCGGGCGCGGGCACCCGCAACCGCTCGTATTCCAGCCGGTGCACCCAGGCCGCCGCCTCGCCGGCCGCGTCCTGGTGCAGCCGCGCCGCGCTGTAGGCGGCGTTGGAGGCGACGTAACGATCCAGGATCACCACGTCGTGGTCACGGCCCAGCGCCGCGATCTCCCCGATCGCGCCGGCGCGGTCGAGCGCGAACAGCGTGGCCATCGCATACACCGACGACGCCAGGTCGCCGTGCCCGCCGTGCAACGCCTCGGCCGCGATGTCGGCGGTCACCGACTGCCCGTAACGCGGGAAAGCCAGTGTGGCAACCGACTTGCCGGCGCGTTCGAAGGCCTTGCGCAGGCCGTCGGACAGGGTGCGCTTGCCGGAGCCGTCGACCCCTTCGATCGCGATCAACACGGCGCGAGCCTATCGCCGGTATGCCGAGCAGACGCAGAATCGCACGCGAGTGGCTTCGGTGGTGCGATTCTGCGTCTGCTCGCGCAGGAAATCAGTAGCGGTAGTGGTCGGCCTTGTAGGGGCCGTCGACGTCGACGCCGATGTACTCGGCCTGCTCCTTGGTCAGCTTGGTCAGCTGGCCGCCGAGCGCCTCGACGTGGATGCGCGCCACCTTCTCGTCGAGGTGCTTGGGCAGCCGGTACACCTCGTTGTCGTACTCGTCGTTCTTGGTCCACAGCTCGATCTGCGCGATCACCTGGTTGGAGAAGCTGTTGCTCATCACGAACGACGGGTGCCCGGTGGCGTTGCCCAGGTTGAGCAGCCGGCCCTCGGACAGCAGGATGATCGACTTGCCGCTGTCGCCGAACGTCCACACGTCGACCTGGGGGCGGATGTTCACCTTGGTGGCGCCGGACTTCTCGAGCTGGGCGACCTGGATCTCGTTGTCGAAGTGGCCGATGTTGCCGAGCACCGCGTGGTCCTTCATCGCCTTCATGTGCTCGAGCGTGATGATGTCCTTGTTGCCGGTGGCGGTGATGACGATGTCGGCCTCGCCGATCGCGTCCTCGACCGTCTTGACGTCGTAGCCCTCCATCAGCGCCTGCAGCGCGTTGATCGGGTCGATCTCGGTGACGACGACGCGCGCGCCCTGGCCCTTGACCGAGTCGGCGCAGCCCTTGCCGACGTCGCCGTAGCCGCAGATCAGCACCTTCTTGCCGCCGATCAGCACGTCGGTGCCGCGGTTGATGCCGTCGATCAGGGAGTGCCGGCAGCCGTACTTGTTGTCGAACTTGGACTTGGTGACCGAGTCGTTGACGTTGATGGCCGGGAAGGCCAGGTCACCGGCCGCGGCGAACTGGTAGAGCCGCAGCACGCCGGTCGTGGTCTCCTCGGTGACGCCCTTGACCGACTCGGAGATCTTTGTCCACTTGTCCTTGTCGGTCTCGAAGCGGTTGCGCAGCAGCTCCAGGAAGACCTTCCACTCGGTGGGGTCGTCGTCCTCGGCGGGGGGCACCACGCCGGCCTTCTCGTATTGCGCGCCGCGCAGCACCAGCATGGTGGCGTCGCCGCCGTCGTCGAGGATCATGTTCGCGGGCTCGTCGGGCCAGGTGAGCATCTGCTCGGCGGCCCACCAGTACTCCTCCAGCGTCTCGCCCTTCCAGGCGAACACCGGGACACCCTTGGGCTCCTCCGGGGTGCCGTACGGGCCGACGACCACCGCGGCGGCGGCGTGGTCCTGGGTGGAGAAGATGTTGCACGACGCCCAGCGGACCTGCGCGCCGAGCGAGACGAGGGTCTCGATGAGCACCGCGGTCTGCACGGTCATGTGCAGCGAGCCGGAGATCCGCGCCCCCTTGAGCGGTTGCACGTCGGCGTATTCGCGGCGCAGCGACATCAGACCCGGCATCTCCTGCTCGGACAGCTCGATGTCCCGCCGGCCGTAATCCGCCAGCGACAGGTCGGCGACCTTGAAATCGATGCCGTTGCGGACGTCGGCGGTTAACGAACTTTCGGTCGTCGTCATAGCGTTTGCGCTTCCTTTATCAGTGGCTTAAGGGTTCCAAGCGGTACTTAGCTTAGGTATGTTCTTCCGCCACTGTAGCCGCGACCCCATGACGCTCCGCGAACGGCGTCATCAGCCGGGCCAGGTCCGCCGCCACGTCGTGGTCGGCCTCCGGCGGCATCGACACGTAGCTCAGCGCCAGCCGCACGATGGCGCGGGCCAGCACCCCGGCGTCCTCGTCGCTGGTCGCGACCCAGCTCTGGGTCAGCGACGTGGTCAGGCGCGCCGACGCCCGGGTGATGATGGGCCCGCTGTCGGTGGTGATGATCTGCAGCAGGTCGGGCTTGGCGACGCCGGTCAGCAGCGAGATCACCAGCGGGTCGGCGGCCGACTCCGCGAAGAAGGATCGGAAACCCTGCAGGAATGCCTCGTGGATGTGCCCGACGTTGGCGTCGATCGCGGACCCGACGGCGTCGACCAGTCGATCGGCCAGCCGCAGGGCGTACCCCTGCGCCAGGCCCTGGCGCGAGCCGAACTCGTTGTAGATGGTCTGCCGGCTGATGCCCGCGGCGCGGGCCACGTCCGACAGCGTGATCGCGGACCAATCCCGCGCCAGCAGCAGGTCCCGCATCGCGTCGAGCACCGAGTCGCGCAACAGGACGCGCGACGCCTCGGCGTAGGGCATCCGCTTCACAGGCGCGACAGTAGTGGTCGAGGCGTTCACGGTCTGGCCACTTCCACCATTTCGAAGTCCGATTTCGCGGCGCCGCAGTCCGGGCAGCTCCAGTCGTCGGGGATGTCGTCCCAGCGAGTGCCCGGCGCGATCCCGTCCTCCGGCCAGCCCAGCGCCTCGTCGTACTCGAAGCCGCATTGGATGCAGCGGAACAGCTTGTAGTCGCTCATGCCGTAGCTCCTATGGTCTCGAAGTCCACCTTCTCGCGCACCGCGCAGTCCGGGCAGCCCCAGTCGTCGGGAATATCCTCCCACCGCGTCCCGGCGGGAAAGCCTTCCCGCGCAGCGCCTTTCGCCTCGTCATAAACGTAGCCGCAGCCCGGGCAACGGTAGGCGATCATGCCGCCACCCCGCGCTTCGCGAGCAGCTTCTCGCGCAGCCGCGGCTGCACGTTGACCCGGGTGATGTCGCCGTCGTAGTGCGCCAGCACGCGGTGGTCCATCACCCGGCGCCACAGCGGCGGGAAGTAGGTGAGCGAGATCATCGACGCATACCCGCTCGGCAGGTTGGGCGAGCCCTCGATGCTGCGCAGCGTCTGGTAGCGACGGGTCGGGTTGGCGTGGTGATCGCTGTGCCGCTGCAGGTGATACAGGAACAGGTTGGTCACGATGTGGTCGGAGTTCCAGCTGTGTACCGGCGCGCACCGCTCGTAGCGCGCTTTCCCGGAAGGCGAGTCGAGCTTCTGCCGCAGCAGGCCGTAGTGCTCCAGGTAATTGACCGCCTCCAGCAGGCTGAACCCGAAGACCGCCTGGACGATCACGAACGGGATCAGCGCCGGGCCGAAGATCGCGATCAGCGCGCCCCACAGCACGACCGACATCGCCCACGCGTTGAGCACGTCGTTGGACGGGTAGGTCCGGGGGTCCCACGGGCTCTTGCCCAGCCGGCGCAGCCGCTGCGCCTCCAGGCCCAGCGCCGAGCGCAGGCTGCCGAACACGCTGCGCGGCAGGAACTCCCAGAACGTCTCGCCGAAACGCGCCGACGCCGGGTCTTCGGGGGTCGAGACGCGCACGTGGTGGCCGCGGTTGTGCTCGATGTAGAAGTGGCCGTAGCAGGACTGCGCCAGGGTGACCTTGGACAGCCACCGCTCCAGCGAGTCCTTCTTGTGCCCCATCTCGTGGGCCGTGTTGATCCCCACCCCGCCGAGGACCCCGACAGACAGCGCCACGCCCAGCTTGCCCGCCCAGCCCAGGCCGCCATCAAATCCGAGCCAGCTCAGGTTCGACGCGGTGAACAGGTAGGCGCCCAGGACCACGCTGAGGTACTGGAACGGGATGTACACGTAGGTGCAGTAGCGGTAGTACTTGTCGTTCTCCAGCCGTTCCATCACCTCGTCGGGCGGGTTCTGCCCGTCGGGCCCGAACCGCAGGTCGAGGATCGGCAGCAGGACGTAGAGCAGGATCGGCCCGATCCACAGCGGCACCTGCGCGGCGGCGTGCCAGCCGAGCCGGTTCAACGCCCAGACGATCGGCAGCATCACGAACAACGCCGTGGGCGCGATCAGCCCCATCAGCCACAGATGGCGCTTCTTGTCCCGCCAGACCGGCGCCTCGTCGGGCCTCAGTGTGGTCATCTGCCAAACCTCCTTGTGAGTCATGCCACGTCGAGATTGGACAATACAATCGTTTGCGTCTCGTGTCTAGACACAGAGCGCTGTTTTGTAAACCGCAGTGCTCAGCCGACCGAGGAGAGCTCCCCGGATTGCCGACGCCCCTGAACGGAGTGCCGGTACCCGTAACCGGCGTAGATCGCGGTGCCCACCACCAGCCACACGCCGAAGCGCACCCAGGTCAGCGCGCTGAGGTTCAGCATCAGCCACGCGCAGGCGGCGATCGACGCGATGGGCAGCAGTGGCACCCAGGGCGCCCGGAACCCCCGCTCCAGGTCGGGCCGGGTGCGCCGCAGGACCAACACGCCCGCCGACACCAGCACGAACGCGAACAGCGTGCCGACGTTGACCATCTCCTCCAGCTTGGCGATCGGAAACACCGAGGCCGTCGCCGCGATCACGATCGCGACCAGCACGGTGATCCGAACCGGGGTCCCGCGCGCGCCGGTCTTGGCCAGCGACCGCGGCAGCAGCCCGTCGCGGGCCATCGCGAACAGCACGCGGCACTGCCCGAGCACCAGCACCATCACCACCGTGGTCAGGCCCGCCAGCGCGCCGATCGCGATGATCTTGCTGGCCCAGTCGATGCCGTTGGCCGCGAAGGCCGTGGCGAGGTTGGCCGGCTTACCGCCGGGCACGGTCTTGAGCTGGGTGTAGGAGACCATGCCGGACAGCACCACCGACACCGCGACGTAGAGGACGGTCACGATCGCCAGCGACGCCAGGATGCCCCGGGGCACGTCGCGCTGCGGCTTCTTGGTTTCCTCCGCCATGGTGGCCACGATGTCGAACCCGATGAACGCGAAGAACACGATCGACGCCCCCGCCAGCACGCCGTACCAACCGTAGTGGCTGCTGTGCGCCCCGGTCAGCAGCGACAGCACGGACTGGTTGATGCCCGACGCCTCGTGCCCGGACTCCGGCTTCGGGATGAACGGCGAGTAGTTGGAGCCCTTGATGTAGAAGACGCCGACCAGCACCACGAAAATCACCACCGACACCTTGATGCCGGTGATCACGGCGGAGAAGCGTGACGACAGTTTGGTGCCCAGGGTGACCAGGGTGGCGACCACCGTGACGATCAGCAGCGCGCCCCAGTCGAGGTTGACCGATCCGAGTTGCACTGTGCCCCCGGCGAATCCGAACACGTTGCCCAGGTAGCTCGACCAGCCCTTGGACACGACGGCGGCCCCGATTGCCAACTCCAGCACCAGGTTCCAGCCGATGATCCAGGCGATGAACTCACCGAAGGTGGCATAGGAGAAGGTGTAGGCGCTGCCCGCCACCGGCAGCGTGGAGGCGAATTCGGCGTAGCACAGGGCCGCCAGCGCGCAGGTGACCGCGGCGATCACGAACGAGATCCAGATGGCCGGCCCGGTGATGTCGCCGGTGGTCGACGCCGTGACCGTGAAGATGCCGGCGCCGATCACCACCGCGACGCCGAACACGACCAGGTCCCACCAGGTCAACTCCTTGCGCAGCCGGGTCTCCGGCTCGTCGGTGTCGGCGATCGATTGCTCGACCGATTTCGTCCGCCATCGATTTGCCATTGGCCGCCTTTCCGCCCCGCCGGGGCCCGTTGGGACCCGTTGGACCGCACAGTACTGGGTAGTCTGCGGGCATGCGGGAGAGCGGGGGAAACATGAGGGACCACGCCGTGGTGATCGGGGGAAGCATCGCCGGCCTGTGCGCCGCGCGGGTGCTGTCGGAGTGCTATTCGCGGGTCAGCGTCTACGAGCGCGACGAGCTGCCGAGCGCGCCGGCGCACCGCGCGACGGTCCCCCAGGACCGGCACCTGCACATGCTGATGGCCCGGGGCGCGGCGGAGTTCGAGAGCCTGTTCCCCGGCCTGCTGGACGACATGGTCGACGCGGGCGTGCCCATGCTGGAGAACCGGCCCGACTGCATCCACCTGGGCGCCGCGGGCCACGTCCTGGGGACGGGGCACACGCTGCGCGACGAGTTCACCGCCTACGTGCCCAGCCGCCCGCACCTGGAGTGGCAGCTGCGCCGGCGCGTCCGCGACATCGACAACGTCGAGATCATCCGCCGTTCGGTCGCCGAGCCGCGGTTCGACCCCGCGCGCCAGCGGGTCACCGGCGTGCTGCTGGATCCGCAGGGTGACGGCGAGCCCGAGTTGGTGCCGGCCGACCTCGTCGTCGACGCCGCGGGCCGGGGCACCCGGTTGCCGGTTTGGTTGGAGCAGTGGGGATACCGGCGCCCGGTCGAAGCGACCATCGACATCGGCATCAACTACGCCACCCAGCAATTCCGCATGCCGGAGGGCCTGATCGCCGAGAAGGTCGTGGTCGCCGGGGCCTCCCACGACGAGTCGCTCGGGCTGGGCATGCTGCACTACGAGGACCGCGTGTGGGTGCTGACGACTTTCGGCGTGGCCGGCGCCAAGCCGCCCGCGACGTTCCCCGAGATGCTGGCGCTGGCCGGCAAGCTGCTGCCCGCGCACTTCAATGCCGCACTGGCGCAGGCGGAACCGGTGGGCGAGCCGGCTTATCACGCGTTTCCGGCCAGCCGGTGGCGCCGCTACCACAAGCTGGACCGCTTCCCGGCCGGCATCGTCCCGCTCGGTGACGCCGTCGCCAGCTTCAACCCCACCTTCGGGCAGGGCATGACGATGACGGTGCTGCAGGCCGGCCACCTGCGGCGGGCGCTGGCATCGAATGACCTTGCCGGTGAACTGAATCGGGCCACGGCCAGGACGACCTACCCGGTGTGGATGATGAACGCCATCGGCGACGTCACCTTCCACCACGCCCGGCCCAAGGGGTCGGCGCCGTGGTGGTGGCGGCCGTCCGGCGCGCTGTTCGACCAGTTCCTCGGCGCCGCCGAGACCGATCCCGTGCTGGCCGAATGGTTTTTGCGCCGGTTCTCGCTGCTGGACAGCCTGTACATGGTCCCGCCGCCGCGGATCGTCGGCCGCGCCATGGCGCACAACATGCGGCTGTGGCTGCGCGAGCGCCGGACGGCCGCCAAGCCCCGGCGGCCCCTCACAGCCCTACGGTCGCCCTGAAAAGTTTGGCGGGCTCGCGCGCGACGAGGCGGATCGGTCCGTCGTCGGCCGCCACCCATGCCGCCATTCCACGCTCCAGCGTGAGCGATCCGGACTTGGCGTGCACCGTGGTGCAGCCCTGGGTGGACAACAAGATCTGCGGGCCCTCGTGGGCGCAGCCCGCGTCGACCTCGTGGCCCAGGTACTCGCCGTCGAGCGCCAGCAGCGCGACCGCGAACTCGTCGGTCGGGGTCTGGTAGATCCGGCCGAACCCCTCCCGGCGGATGGGCGGGTGCAGCTGCGCCTCGGTGGTGGGCGTGAAGTCCAGCACCCGCAGCAGCTCGGGCACGTCGACGTGCTTGGGGGTGAGCCCGCCGCGTAACACGTTGTCGGAGTTGGCCATCACCTCGACGGCGAAACCGCGCAGATAGGTGTGCAGGTTGCCAGCCGCCACGAAGATGGCCTCCCCCGGGGCCAGGGTGATGCGGTTGAGCAACAGCGCCGCCAGCACCCCGGCGTCACCGGGATAGCGTTCGCCCAGTTCCAGCACCGTCTTGGCTTCGGCCGCGAATTCCGTTGCACCGGAGCTGACGTAGTGGATCGCGCCGTCCAGCACGGCGGGCACCAGCACGTCGATGTCGGGCTGGGGTGCGGTGATCCAGGTGGTGAACAGCGCGCGCAGTCCGTCGGCGTCGGACTGGTCGTTCAGCAGGTCGATGTAGGGGTCGAGGTCGGAGACGGCCAGCGCGCGCAGCAGCTCGACGGTCCGCGACGCCTGACGAAAGCCGGCCAGCGCCTCGAACGAGTGCAGCGCCACCAACAACTCCGGCTTGTGGGAGGTGTCGCGGTAGTTGCGGACCGGCGAGGTCACCGGGATGCCCAGCCGCTCCTCGCGCAGGTAACCCTCGACCGCCTGCTCGGCGCTCGGGTGGGCCTGCAGGGACAGCGGCTCATCGGCGGCCAGCACCTTGACCAGGAACGGCAACACGTCCCCGAAGCGGGCGCGCGACCTCGGGCCGAGCTGCCCCTCCGGGTCGGCGACCAGCGCCTCCAGCAACGAGACCTCGCCCTTACCCGTCTCCAGCCAGGCCGGGTCGCCCGGGTGCGCGCCGAACCACAGCTCGGCCTCCGGGTGGGCCGCCGGGACCGCCCGCCCGGTGAATTCCGCCAGGGCGGTGCGCGATCCCCACGCGTACGTCCGTAAGGCCCCGCGAAGCAGTTCCACTTGTCTCTTTATCCCCGCACCAGTCGCATATAAACCGCGGCCATCTCCAGCCGAACGGCCAATACTGCCAGTTGCTGCTCGGCGCTGATGGCGCCCCCCAACGCCGGCGCTACCGTGGAGCCGGCCGCGCCGCCGGGCCCGTCGGGCACATCCTCGGCGGCGAGCAGGTAGACGTTGTCGAGCCCGGCGGTGCGGGCGGCCACCACCGTCTGCTCGTCGCGCAGCGTCAGCGCCAGCACGCGGAGCCGGTCGGGCCGCGGCCCGTCGATCTCCTCGTCGTGGAAGAGGTCCTCGACCGAGGACGCGGCGCCCCCATGGGCCGCCGCCCGCAGCGCCGCCACCGCGTCGGCCAGCCCCGTGGCGGCGACCACCTCGTGGGCGACCCGCAGCAGCACCGAACTGCCGTGCCGGGCCAGCGCGAGCGTCGCGGCGCAGTCGCCGGCCAGCGCGGCCCGGCGATTGGCCAGCCGCTCGGCGATCGTCTTGGCCGGGTTGGTAAACAGCTCGCGGCCGGCACTGTTGCGCAGCGCCTCGGCGTCCAGCTCATCGGCGAGCGACCCAAGGTCGACACCGGGTCGCGGGTCGACGGTTCGCAGCACGGCCAGGCCGGCGGCCAGGTACCGGCACAACCCGAACTCGGCGGGAACCAAGACCCGCGGCTCGAGCACCGCGGCCCGCCCCGCCGTGGAGTCGCGCAGCGGACCCTCGTACGGCGCCGCCACGACGACCCGCGCGCCCCGGCGCACCCCGGTCGCGGCGGAGCTGACCAGCGCGGGATCGCCGGGGTCGTCGCCGGCGACGATCAGCACGTCCAGCGGGCCGACCCACGGCGGCGCCTCGCCGACGACGGTGATCGGCTGGGATGCCGACCCGCCCAGCGTCGCGGCCAGCAGGGCACCGGCGGTCTCGGCGGTCCCGCGGCCGGCCACCCAGATCACGCTGCGCGCGCGGTCGTCGGCCCGCAGCCCCTCGAGCGCGCCTTCGTCGGCCGCGGCGCCGATCGCGCGCACCTGCGCGCCCGCCGACGACGCCGCCCGCAGCAGGCCCTCCCGGTCGGCGTCCAGCAGGCCGCCGGTGTCCTCCAGGTCGATCACCCGGGTGGTGCTCACGGGGCGGCCTCTTGGGCCGCGATCTGGGTGCTGATCGCGGCGACCAGCGCGTCGACGTCCTCGGTCGTGCGGCCCTCCACGTTGAGCCGCAGCAGCGGCTCGGTGTTGGAGCTGCGCAGGTTGAACCAGCTGCCGTCGCCCAAATCGACCGTCACCCCGTCCAGATGATCGATGGACTGAATCCGGGTGCCGAACGACTTCAGCACCGCGTCCACACAATACGACGCGTCGGCCACCTTGAAGTTGATCTCGCCGGAGGACTCGTAGCGCTGGTAGTCGGCGGTCAGTTCCGACAGCGGCCGGTCCTGCTCGCCGAGCGCGGCGAGCACGTACAGCGCCGCCAGCATCCCCGAGTCGGCGCCCCAGAAGTCGCGGAAGTAGTAGTGCGCGGAATGCTCGCCGCCGAAGATCGCGCCGGTGTCGGCCATCAGGCCCTTGATATAGGAGTGGCCGACCCGCGAGCGCAGCGGTGTGCCGCCGCGTTCGGTGACCAGCTCGGGCACCGCGCGGGAGGTGATCACGTTGTGGATGATCGTGGCGCCGATCTCGCGGCCCAGTTCGCGCGCGGCCACCAGGCTGGTCACCGTCGACGGCGAAACCAGGTGGCCGCCCTCGTCGACCACGAAGCACCGGTCGGCGTCGCCGTCGAAGGCCAGCCCGATATCGGCGCCGCTGTCGCGGACGAACTTCTGCAGGTCCACCAGGTTGGCCGGGTCGAGCGGGTTGGCCTCGTGGTTGGGGAACGAGCCGTCGAGCTCGAAGTACAACGGCAACAGCGTGATCGAGTCGATCGCGCCGAGCACCGCCGGGGCGGTGTGGCCGGCCATGCCGTTGCCGGCGTCCACGGCCACCCGCAGCGGGCGCAGCCCGGAGGTGTTCACCAGCGACCGCAGGAACTTCCCGTAGTCCGCCAGCACGTCCTGATCGGTGACCGTGCCGGGTTGCCCGTCGTACGCCGCGACCCCGGCGATCACGTCCTCGGTGATGACGCCCAGCCCGGTGTCGGCGCCCACCGGTTTGGCGCCGGCCCGGCACAGCTTGATGCCGTTGTAGGCGGCCGGGTTGTGGCTCGCGGTGAACATCGCGCCGGGGCAGTCCAGCAACCCCGAGGCGAAATAGAGCTGGTCGGTGGACGCCAGGCCGATGCGCACCACGTCGAGGCCCTGGCCGATCACCCCGCCCGCGAACGCGGCGGCCAGCCCCGGCGAACTGTCCCGCATGTCGTGGCCGATGGCCACCCGGCTGGCCCCCTCGGCGCGCATCAGCCTGGCGAACGCGGCGCCGAGGTCGGTGACCAGTGACTCGTCGAGCTCCTCGCCGACCAGCCCGCGCACGTCGTACGCCTTGACGACACGGCGAACGGTCGCGGCGGACCGGGGCATGCGAAACTCCTGACGCTCCTGACAGTGTGGCTCTTGGCGCCAGCCTATCGGCCCGGGAAAAACCTGTGGCGCGTTAGCCGCGGCTAGTCAGCCGGGTCGGGCAACACCCGCAGATGGCCCCGGCGCCGACCGGAACGATGTTCGGGGGGCGCGAGCAGCCCGCTGCTCGGCGCGGTGGCATGGGCCCCCGCGTGCTGAATGTGGGGATCGGCAAAGCCGTTGACCGGCGCGGCCCCGTACGGCATCGCCGCGTCGGCCGGGCGACCCTCGCGCACCGCGTCGGCCAGGGCGACCAGGTCGTCCTCGTCCGGATGGGCGGGCTCGGAAAGGAGGGGTCCGGCGTGCCGCACCAGCTCCCACCCGCGGGGCGCGGTGATCCGGCCGGCGTGGCCGACGCACAGGTCCCACGAGTGCGGTTCCCGCGCGGTGGCCAGGGGGCCAACCACTGCCGTCGAGTCCGAGTAGACGAACGTCAAGGTCGCCACGGCATAGTGCGGACACCCGGGCCGGCAACAGCGACGGGGAACGTTCACGATCGAAAGGCTATCGTGCGGAAACGTCGTGGAAGCGCCGGACACGCGCATCCGCACGACCCGCGATTCCCAACCGTTACCATCGGCCCGATGAGCGATTCCCGCGGCGATTCCCGCGGCTCCCCGCAAAGCGATCGGTCGCGGCGCCGTTCGGCTTCCTACCGTGCGTCGCGCCGCGGCCGCGATATGCGGGGCCCGTTGCTGCCGCCGACGGTGCCGGGCTGGCGAAGCCGGGCCGAGCGGTTCGACATGGCGGTGCTGGAGGCCTACGAACCGATCGAGCGGCGCTGGCAAGAACGCGTCTCGGAGCTCGACGTGGCGGTCGACGAGATCCCCCGCATCGCCGCGAAGGATCCCGATGCCGTGCAGTGGCCACCCGAGGTGATCGCCGACGGGCCGATCGCGCTCGCCCGCTTGATCCCGGCCGGCGTCGACGTCCGCGGCAACTCCACGCGGGCACGAATTGTCTTGTTCCGCAAGCCGATTGAGAGACGGGCCAAGGACACCGTCGAACTTGGCGAGTTGCTGCACGAAATCCTGGTGGCCCAGGTGGCCATCTACCTGGACGTCGAGCCCTCGGTCATCGATCCCACGATCGACGACGAATGACGTTGCGGGCGGGCGCCGGGGTCAGATGATGCCGCGTTTGAGGCGGCGGCGCTCGCGCTCGGAGAGGCCGCCCCAGATGCCGAAGCGCTCGTCATGGGCCAGGGCGTACTCGAGGCACTCGTGGCGCACCTCGCAACCGAGGCAGATCTTCTTGGCCTCGCGGGTGGAGCCGCCCTTCTCCGGGAAGAAGGCCTCGGGATCCGTTTGCGCGCACAGCGCGCGGTCCTGCCACTGATCCGGGGTCGGCAGCGGTTCGGGCTCGGGCTCGAAAACGACTGGGGCGTCGGGAACCACAGTCAGGTGCGGGCGGACGGGTGCCGCCGGCATCGCGCCGATGGTGCTGTGCGGTGTGCTTGTCATAACGCCCCGAAGGTGCTCATAAGACATGCTTCGTCCGCCTCCTCAGGTTTGATTTGAGAGAGTGAGTGAGTTCCCACTGTTCTGATGTACAGACAATTCGAACATGTGATCGAATCTCGGTCTGCGACACCGGAATCGGCCGGCCAACCGGGAAATGACACTGATGTGATTAGACACTTGTTGACCTGCCTGGTCAAGCGTAATGGCGAATTTCCATATCATCTCGTGACCAAATTCCGGCGTTTCCGTTGTTTTGCGGTCTTCGGCGTGTCGATCACAGTCCCCACGCGGGCAGTACTGTCGAGCCCTGTGAAGGTCAAGTGAAGGTCACGGTTTTGGTCGGCGGGGTGGGCGGCGCCCGGTTCCTGCTGGGGGTTCAACAGCTGCTCGGGCTCGGTCAGTTTTCGCAACAGGGCCAAAATGGCGGCGGACACGAACTGACCGCGGTCGTCAACGTCGGCGATGATGCGTGGATCCACGGGGTGCGCGTCTGTCCGGATTTGGACACCTGCATGTACACCTTAGGTGGAGGTGTCGACCCGGAGCGAGGGTGGGGTCATCGCGACGAAACCTGGCACGCCAAAGAGGAATTGGCGCGCTACGGCGTGCAGCCGGACTGGTTCGGGCTCGGCGACCGCGACCTGGGCACCCACCTGGTGCGCACTCAGATGCTGAACGCCGGCTACCCGCTGTCGCAGATCACCACCGCGCTGTGCGACCGCTGGCAACCCGGCGCGCGGTTGCTGCCGGCCACCGACGACCGCTGCGAGACGCACGTGGTGATCACCGATCCCGCCGACGACGGCCGGCGCGCGATTCACTTCCAGGAGTGGTGGGTGCGCCACCGGGCCCAGGTGCCCACGCACAGTTTCGCGTTCGTCGGCGCCGAAAAGGCCAGCGCCACAGCCGAAGCGGTGGCGGCCATCGGCGAAGCCGACGTGATCCTGCTGGCGCCGTCCAACCCGGTGGTCAGCGTCGGCGCCATCCTGGCGGTCCCCGGCATCCGCGGGGCGCTGCGCGCGGCCACGGCCCCGGTGGTCGGCTACTCACCGATCATCGGCGGAAAGCCGTTGCGCGGCATGGCCGATGCATGCCTTTCGGTGATCGGGGTCGAGTCCACCGCGGAGGCGGTCGGCCGGCACTACGGGGCGCGGCGGGCCACCGGGATCCTGGATTGCTGGCTGATCCACGAGGGCGATGAGGCCCACATCGAGGGGGTGGCGGTGCGCGCGGCGCCGCTGATCATGCGCGACCCCAAGGCGACGGCCGAGATGGTCGCCGCGGGGCTGGAGCTCGCGGGCGTGAACCTGTGACCGAGCACGGCACCGGCGCGGCGATCGAGATCCTCCCCGTCACCGGGCTCCCCGAATTCCGGCCCGGCGACGACCTGGGCGCGGCCGTCGCCGCCGCGGCGCCGTGGCTGCGCGACGGCGACGTCGTGGTGGTGACCAGCAAGGTGGTGTCCAAATGCGAGGGCCGCCTGGTGCCGGCCCCGCGGGACGCCGAGGAGCGCGACCGGCTGCGCCGCAAGCTGGTCGACGACGAGGCCGTGCGCGTGCTGGCGCGCAAGGGCCAGACGCTGATCACCGAGAACCGGCTCGGCCTGGTCCAGGCCGCCGCCGGGGTGGACGGATCCAACGTCGGCCGCGACGAGCTGGCGCTGCTGCCGGTCGACCCCGACGCCAGCGCCGCCGCGCTGCGCGCCGGGCTGCGCGAGCGCCTCGGCGTCGGCATCGCCGTGGTCATCACCGACACGATGGGCCGCGCCTGGCGCAACGGGCAGACCGACGCGGCCGTCGGCGCGGCGGGCCTTCGCGTGCTGCACGGCTATTCGGGGGCCGTCGATGCGCACGGCAACGAGCTGCTGGTCACCGAGATCGCGATCGCCGACGAGGTCGCGGCCGCCGCCGATCTGGTCAAGGGCAAGCTGACCGCGATGCCGGTGGCCGTGGTGCGAGGGCTGCCCGGCGGCGTTGTGACCGACGACGGCACGACGGCGCGGCAGCTGCTGCGGCCCGGCGAGGAGGACCTGTTCTGGCTCGGCACCGCCGAGGCCCTCGACCTGGGCCGCCGCCAGGCCCAGCTGTTGCGCCGGTCGGTGCGCCGGTTCAGCGCCGAGCCGGTGCCACCCGAGCTGATCGAGGCCGCCGTCGCCGAGGCGCTCACCGCGCCGGCCCCCCATCACACCCGGCCGGTCCGGTTCGTGTGGCTGCGCACCCCGGCCACCCGGACCCGGCTGCTGGACCGCATGAAGGACAAGTGGCGCTCCGACCTCACCGGGGACGGCCGGCCCGCCGACTCGGTCGAGCGGCGGGTGGCGCGCGGCCAGATCCTCTACGACGCGCCCGAGGTCGTCATCCCGTTCCTGGTCCCCGAGGGCGCCCACGCCTATCCCGACGCCGCCCGCACCGCCGCCGAACGCACCATGTTCACGGTCGCGGTCGGGGCGGCCGTGCAGGCGCTGCTGGTCGCGCTCGCGGTGCGCGGTGTGGGCAGCTGCTGGATCGGCTCGACGATCTTCGCCGCCGACCTGGTCCGCGCCGAGCTCGAGCTGCCCGCCGACTGGGAGCCGTTGGGCGCCATCGCGATCGGATACGCCGAGGAGCCGCCCGGGCCCCGCGCCGCGCCGGAACCCGGGGATCTGCTGCTGCGCAAGTAATACTGAGCCCATGCGTTTCGCGGGCAAGGCGGCGGCGTCGGCCGACAAGGTCCGCGGCGGCTACTACACCCCGCAACCGGTGGCGCGGTTCCTGGCCCACTGGGTCCGCGAGGCCGGCCCGCGCATCGTCGAGCCGTCCTGCGGCGACGGCCGCATCCTGCGCGAGCTGGCGGGCCTCAGCGACCGGGTGCGCGGGGTGGAGCTGATCCCCGAGGAAGCGGCCAAGGCCCGGCGGTTCGCGCCCGTCGACGCCGAGAGCCTGTTCGCCTGGCTGGCCCGTGCCGAGCCCGGCGGCTGGGACGGTGTCGCCGGCAACCCGCCCTACATCCGCTTCGGCAACTGGGCGCCCGATCAGCGCGACCCGGCGCTGGAGCTGATGCGCCGCGAGGGGCTGCGCCCCAGCCGGCTGACCAACGCCTGGGTGCCGTTCGTCGTCGCGAGCGCGGTCCTGGTGCGCGACGGCGGACGGGTGGGGCTGGTGCTTCCGGCCGAGTTGCTCCAGGTCGGCTACGCCGCGCCGCTGCGCGAGTTCCTGCTGAGCCGGTTCCGCGAGATCACGCTGGTGACGTTCGAGCGGTTGGTGTTCGACGGCGTCCTGCAGGAGGTCGTGTTGTTCTGCGGGGTCGCCGGGCCGGGCCCGGCGCGCATGCGCACGGTCCACCTCAGCGACGCCGAGGCTTTGGCGGGCGCGGAACTCGGTGCCGCGTGGGCCCCCGCGCTGCTGCACGAGAAGGAGAAGTGGACCAAGTACTTCCTCGATCCCGCCGCGATCCGGCTGCTGCGCGGGCTCAAGGCGTCGCCGGCCATGGCCAGGCTCGGCTCGCTCGCCGACGTGGACGTCGGGATCGTGACGGGCCGCAACAGCTTCTTCACCTTCACCGACGAGCAGGCCGGCGAACTGGCGCTGCGGCCGCACTGCGTCCCGCTCGTTTCCCGCAGCGCGCAGCTGTCCGGGCTGGTTTACGACGGCGACTGCCGCGCAAGCGATCTCGCCGCGGGACATCGGACGTGGCTGCTCGACGCGCCGCCCGAGCCGGCCGACACCGCCCTGCTGGGCCACATCGAAGCCGGGGAGGCCGCCGGGGTGCACCGCGGCTACAAGTGCTCGATCCGCGAGCCGTGGTGGATCACCCCGTCGCTGTGGATGCCCGACCTGTTCCTGCTGCGCCAGATCCACCGGTCCCCGCGGCTGACCGTCAACGCCGCCGCGGCGACGAGCACCGACACCGTGCACCGCGTCCGGCTCGCGCCCGGCGTCGACGCGAGCGCGCTGGCCGCGGTGTTTCACAACAGTGTGACGTTCGCCTTCGCCGAGATCGTGGGCCGCAGCTACGGTGGGGGCATCTTGGAGCTGGAACCCCGCGAAGCCGAGCAGCTGCCCATTCCCCCGCCCGCCTATGCCGGCGACGGACTCGCCTGCGACGTCGACCTGTTACTGAAGGCGGGCGAGGTCGACAAGGCGCTCGACCTCGTCGACCGGCGCGTGCTGATCGACGGGCTCGGCCTGTCCCCCGACGTCGTGATCCGATGCCGCGCGGCCTGGGTCTCGCTGCGGGATCGCCGAACGAGGCGGGGATCGCGGTGAGCCTTTGGGAGTCGGCGGTCTCGATCCTCGGCAACTGGCGCGCCCCCGACCCGGGGCAGGACTCGTTGCGGCACGCGGTGCTGGCCTTCGTGCACGGCCGTCCCGACGCCTGCCGCCGCGAGTGCGTGCCCGGGCACGTCACCGCGTCGGCGCTGGTGCTCGACCACACCGGTTCGCAGGTGCTGCTGACGTTGCACCCCCGCCTGGGCCGCTGGGTGCAACTGGGCGGGCACTGCGACGAGGATGACGCCGACGTCGTCGCCGCCGCGTTGCGCGAGGCGACCGAGGAATCCGGCGTCGACGGCCTGCGCATCGAGCCCGAGCTGGCCGCCGTGCACGTGCACCCGGTGACCTGCTCGCTGGGCGTGCCCACCCGCCACCTCGACCTGCAATTCATCGCCCACGCGCCCGCCGGCGCGCGGATCGCCATCAGCGACGAGTCCGACGATTTGCGGTGGTGGCCCGCCGACGCCCTGCCGGACGGCACCGATCACGCGCTGACGTATCTGGTTTCGCGGGCTATGGGCCGTGCGTCACGCTAGCGTGGCTGTCGGCGCCGAGCGGTACGCCAGCGTGACGTTCGGCGCAAACAACTGCCTCACACGTCGGACGAGTAGCGGATCCCGCCGTCGGGAATGGCGACGCCGGGCCACACCCGGGCGCCGCGCAACAGCTCGCAGCGCGCCCCGATGTCGGCGCCGTCGCCGATCACGCCGTCACGGATCAGCGCCCGCGGGCCGACGCGCACCCCGAAGCCGATGATCGAGCGCTCGATCACGCTGCCGGCCTCGACCTTCACACCGTCGAAGATCACCGCCCCGTCCAGCCGCACGCCGGGGCCGATCTCGGCGCCGCGCCCGACGACCGTGCCGCCGATCAGCACCGCCCCCGGCGACACCGCCGCGCCGTCGTGCACCAGCTGCTCGCCGCGGTGGCCGTGCAGCGCCGGCGACGGCGCGATCCCGCGGACCAGGTCCGCCGACCCGCGCACGAAGTCCTCCGGGGTGCCCATGTCGCGCCAGTAGGTGGCGTCGACGTAGCCGCATACCTTCACGTCGGGGTCGGACAGGAGGGCCGGGAACACCTCGCGTTCTACCGAGACCTCACGGCCGCGTGGGATCCGGTCGATGATGGCGCGCTTGAAGACATACGTGCCGGCGTTGATCTGGTCGGTCGGCGGGTCCTGCGTCTTCTCGAGAAAGGCGACGACACGGTTGGACTCGTCGGTGGACACGCAGCCGAACGCGCGCGGGTCGCCCACCCGCACCAGGTGCAGGGTGACGTCGGCGTGCTGGTTCTCGTGGAATTCGAGCAGCTGGCCCAGGTCGGCGCCGGACAGCACGTCGCCGTTGAACACCATCACGGTGTCGTGGCGCAGGTGGTCTGCGACGTTGGCGATGCCCCCGCCCGTGCCCAGCGGCTGTTCCTCGGTGACGTATTCGAGCTGCAGGCCCAGCTTGGAGCCGTCGCCGAACTCGGCCTCGAAGACCTGGGCCTGATAGGACGTGCTCAGGATGACGTGCTCGATGCCGGCCGCGGCGATCCGCGACAGCAGGTGGGTCAAGAACGGCAGCCCGGCGGTGGGCAGCATGGGCTTGGGCGCGGAAAGCGTCAGCGGCCGCAGCCGGGTGCCCTTGCCGCCGACGAGGACCACCGCGTCGACCTGTGAGGTTCCCATTTCAGTGCCGCCCTCCCGCCGCGTTCCGTCTACTCAGGCGACGCGCGCTGCGCACCATCAGCCGCGAACGCACCACCAGCGAGGCCCGCAGCGTCCAGCGCAGCGGCGCACGCCACCAACCAGAATGCCGGTCGGCGAGGAACAAATAGGTGCTTTTGTGATGAGCGGCCAGGTGGCGTGCCGGGTCGTGGCCGGTGGAGTGGCCCTTGTCGTGCAGTACCTCGGCCGTCGGCACGTAGACGTTCAGCCAGCCGGCCTTGCCCAGCCGGTCACCGAGGTCGACGTCCTCCATGTACATGAAGTAGCGCTCGTCGAACCCACCGACCTGGTGAAACGCCGACCGCCGCACGAGCAAGCAGGACCCCGACAACCAGCCGACCGCCCGCTCGCTGGGCTCCAGCCGTTCCTGGCGGTAGGCCGCCGTCCACGGGTTGCGCTTCCAGAACGGCCCGATCACCGCGTGCATGCCGCCGCGGATGAGGCTGGGCAGGTGCCGCGCCGACGGATACACCGACCCGTCGGGGTCGCGGATCAGCGGCCCCAGCGCGCCGGCGTGCGGCCAGCGGGCGGCGGCGTCCAGCAGGGCGTCGATGCTGCCCGGGCCCCACTGCACGTCGGGGTTGGCCACGATCACCCAGTCGTCGTCTACTCCCCCGCCCTCGGTCAGTTGCGCGACCGCGCGGTTCACCGCGGTCCCGTAGCCGAGGTTGGCGCCGGTGTCGAAGAACCGAACGTTCGGGAAGCGCTCGACGGCCGCCTGCGGCGACCCGTCCGTGGATCCGTTGTCGGCCAGCAGCACGCTGACCGGGCGCTCGGTGGCGATCGACAGGGAGGCCAGGAACCTCTCGAGGTGCGGGCCCGGCGAGTAGGTCACCGTCACGACCGGCAGGACGTCAGTCACGCGTCGAGGGTAACGGTCGATCGCCGGCGGACGCGGCCAGCGCCGCGACAAGCGCAGGGCGCCAGGGCCTTAACGGTGTCAGGCCGAGCGCGGCGGACTCGCGGCTGCCCAGTGCGGAGTAGGACGGGCGCGGCGCGGGGCGCGGGAAGTCGTCGGTCTTGACCGGTCGCACCCGGTCCGGGTCGGCGCCGCATTCGGCGAACACCGCGCGGGCCTGCTCGAAACGCGACACGGCCCCCTCGTTGGCGGCGTGCAGGATGGGCCCGGGCACCCGCTCGTCGGCGACCTGCAGCAGCGCGACGGCCAGGTCGCCGACGTAGGTCGGCGATCCGACCTGGTCGTCGACCACGTCCACCGGGCCGTCCCCGGCGGCCAGGCGGCGCATGACGGCGACGAAGTCCTTGCCGGTTCCGCCGGTGTACAGCCACGCGGTCCGCACCACCACCGCGTCGGGCAGCGCCGCCAGCACCGCCTCCTCACCCGCCAGCTTGGACAGCGCGTACACGCCGCGCGCGTCGGTCTTGTCGCTCGGCTCATACGGGCGCGGCCCGCTCTCGGGTGGAGGGCCGGTGAACATGTAGTCGGTGGAGACGTGGATGAGCCGGGCGCCGACCTTCGCGCACGCTCGCGCCAGGTGCCCCGGGCCGGTCTCGTTGACCGCGTAGGCCCTCGCCTCGTCGCTTTCCGCGCCGTCGACGTTGGTGTACGCGGCGCAGTTGACGACGACGTCGCCGGCCCGGATGATCCGTTCCGCCGCGGCCGGGTCGGTGATGTCCCACTGCGCCGACGTCAGCGACAGCAGGTCGCGGCCCCGATCGGCGGCCAGCGCCGTCAGAGAAGTGCCCAATTGCCCGCCCCCGCCGCTGATCACAAGCCTTTCCGACATGTGTTGAGTCTGGCATGGCACAGGCACGCCGCTTTCAGCTACCCGAGAAGCGGCTGTGTCACAAGTAATCTGTTGTGATGCCTGTGCAACGTGTGGTTCGTGTGGTTGCCACTGTGCTGACCGTCGCGGTCGTTTTCGGGACCGGAATCGCCTGGAGCAACGTCCGCGCCTTCGAGGACGGCATCTTCCACATGTCCGCACCGTCGCTGGGCAAGGGCGGCGACGACGGCGCGATCGACATCCTGCTGGTCGGCCTCGACAGCCGCACCGACGCGCACGGCAACCCGCTGTCGGCCGAGGAGCTGGCGACGCTGCGGGCCGGCGACGAGGAGGCGACCAACACCGACACGATCATCCTGGTCCGGATCCCGAACAACGGGAAGTCGGCGACCGCGATCTCGATCCCGCGGGACTCCTACGTCTCGGCGCCCGGCCTGGGTAAGACGAAGATCAACGGCGTCTACGGCCAAACCCGGGAGGCCAAGCGGGCCAGCCTGGTCAAGGCCGGCGCGTCGGCCGCCGAGGCCGAGGCGCAGGGCACCGAGGCCGGCCGCGAGGCCCTGATCAAGACCGTCGCCGACCTGACCGGGGTCACCGTCGACCACTACGCCGAGATCGGGCTGCTGGGCTTCGCGTTGATCACCGACGCGCTCGGCGGCGTCGAGGTCTGCCTCAAAGAGCCCGTGTACGAACCGCTTTCGGGCGCCGACTTCCCGGCCGGCCGGCAGAAGCTCGACGGCCCGCAGGCGCTGAGCTTCGTCCGCCAGCGCCACGACCTGCCGCGCGGCGACCTGGACCGGGTGGTGCGCCAGCAGGTGGTGATGGCCTCGCTGGCGCACCGGATCATCTCCGGCCACACGCTGTCCAGCCCCACCACGCTGAAGCGGCTGGAGGCGGCCGTCCAGCGCTCGGTGGTGATCTCGTCGGGTTGGGACGTCATGGATTTCGTCCAGCAGCTGCAGAAGCTGGCCGGCGGTAAGGTCGCCTTCGCCACGATCCCGGTGCTCGACGGGGCCGGCTGGAGCGACGACGGCATGCAGAGCGTGGTCCGGATTGACCCGCACCAGGTCGCCGACTGGGTGGGGAGCCTGCTGCAGGACCAGGCGCAGGGCAAGACCGAGGAACTGGCCTACACGCCGGCCAAGACCACCGTCGACGTGGTCAACGACACCGACATCAACGGGCTGGCGGCCGCGGTGTCGAACGTGTTGAGCGCCAAGGGGTTCAGCTCCGGGACCGTCGGCAACAACGATGGCGGCCACGTCAAGGGCAGCCAGGTGCGCGCCGCCAAGACCGACGACCTGGGCGCGCAGCAGGTCGGCAAGGAACTGGGCGGGTTGCCGGTCATCGCCGACCCGTCGTTGCCGGCCGGATCCGTCAAGGTGGTGCTCGCCAACGACTACACGGGGCCGGGCTCCGGCCTCTCCGGCGGCCCGGACACCCAGGTGCTGCCCGCCGGGGCGTCCAACGCGGGCGGCGCCGGCGGCCCCAACACGCCGCCGCCGTCGCCGATCCTGACCGCCGGCTCCGACAAGCCCGAGTGCATCAACTGAGCACCCTGTCGGGCGCGATCCTGGACCCGATGCTGCGGGCCGACCCGGTCGGTCCGCGCATCACCTACTACGACGACGCGACGGGCGAGCGCATCGAGCTGTCCGCCGTCACGCTGGCCAACTGGGCGGCCAAGACCGGCAACCTGTTGCGCGACGAGTTGGGCGCCGGGCCGGCCAGCCGGGTCGCGGTCCTGCTGCCGGCGCACTGGCAGACGGCGGCCGTGTTGTTCGGGGTGTGGTGGATCGGCGCCGAGGCGGTGCTCGAACCGGGCGCGGCCACCGACCTGGCGCTGTGCACCGCCGAGCGGCTCGACGAGGCCGACGCTTCGGTGGCGGGCGGCGAGGTCGCGGTCCTTTCGCTCGACGCGTTCGGCCGTCCCGCGCCCGACCTGCCGATCGGCGTCACCGACTACGCCACCGCCGTCCGGGTGCACGGCGACCAGATCGTCGCCGAACGCCACCCCGGCCCGGCGCTGGCCGGCCGATCGGTCGAAGAGGTCCTGGCCGATTGCGAAAGGTCGGCCGCGACAAGGGAATTGACATCCGGCGACCGGGTCCTGTCCACCGCCGCCTGGTCCGATCCCGACGAATTGGTGGACGGCCTGCTGGCGATCCTGGCCGTCGGCGCGTCGCTGGTGCAGGTCGCCAATCCCGACCCGTCGGCGCTGGAGCGCAGGATCGCGACCGAAAAGGTCACCCGGGTCCTTTAACGCCGCCGGCGCGCACCGACACATATTGATATCGCAATATTTGGATGTTAACGTCGTGCAAGCATTAACCGACGCTGTGACGACAGGAAGGGTGCGGCGATGGCGGTCTACGGGCTCCTGGCAAAGGCGGCGGGGACGGTGGTCACCGGGCTGGTGGGCGTGACGGCCTACGAGGTGGTGCGCAAGGCCATGGCCAAGGCGCCGCTGCACGAGACCGCCGTGTCGGCGGCGGAGCTGGGGCTGCGCGGTACCCGCAAGGCCGAGGAGGCCGCCGAGTCGGCGCGCCTCAAGCTCGCCGACGTCATGGCCGAGGCCCGCGAGCGCATCGGCGAGGAGGCGCCCACGCCGTCCGTCACCGAGGCCCACGAGCACGACCACTGATCGCGTGACGCAGGCGAAAGACCCCGCCCTGCATGTGCTTTCGGACGCGGCCGGGCGCATGCGGGTCTCGGTCGGGTGGGTGCGCGCCAACTCGAGGCGCGCCGTGGCGGTCGAGGAGGCCGTCGGCAAGGTGGCGGGGGTGCGCGCGGTGCACGCCTACCCGCGCACCGGCTCCGTGGTCGTCTGGTATTCGCCCCGCCGCGCCGACCGCTCGGCGATGCTGGACGCGGTCGCCGGCGCCGCCCGGGTCGCCGCGGAGCTGATCCCGGCGCGCGCGCCGCACTCGTCGGAGATCCGCAACACCGACGTGCTTCGCATGGTCATCGGCGGCGCCGCGCTGGCCCTGCTCGGCGTGCGCCGGTACGTGTTCGCGCGGCCGCCGCTGCTCGGCCCCAGCGGCCGGCTCTTCGCCACCGGCGTCACCGTCTTCACCGGCTACCCGTTCCTGCGCGGCGCGCTGCGCTCGCTGCGCTCCGGGCGGGCCGGCACCGACGCGCTGGTGTCGGCGGCCACCGTGGCGAGCCTGGTGCTGCGGGAGAACGTCGTGGCCCTCACCGTGCTGTGGCTGCTCAACATCGGCGAGTACCTGCAGGACCTGACGCTGCGGCGGACCCGCCGCGCCATCTCCGAGTTGCTGCGGGGCAGCCAGGACACGGCGTGGATCCGGCTGGCGGACGGCGAGATTCAGGTGCCGATCGACACCGTCGAAATCGGCGACGAGGTGGTCGTGCACGACCACGTCGCGATACCGGTGGACGGCGAGGTGGTCGACGGCGAGGCGATCGTCGACCAGTCGGCGATCACCGGCGAGAACCTGCCCGTTTCCATCATGGTCGGCGCGCACGTGCACGCCGGCTCGGTCGTGGTGCGCGGGCGGCTGGTGGTGCGCGCGCAGGCCGTCGGCAACCAGACCACCATCGGGCGGATCATCGCGCGGGTCGAGGAGGCGCAGCACGTCCGGGCGCCGATCCAGACGGTCGGCGAAAACTTCTCCCGCCGTTTCGTTCCCACCTCGTTCATCGTCTCGGCCATCACCCTGGCCGTCACCGGGGACGTCCGCCGGGCCATGACCATGCTGCTGATCGCGTGCCCGTGCGCGGTGGGCCTGGCCACCCCGACCGCGATCAGCGCGGCCATCGGCAACGGCGCGCGCCGCGGCATCCTGATCAAGGGCGGCTCCCACCTCGAACAGGCGGGCCAGGTCGACGCGATCGTCTTCGACAAGACCGGCACCCTGACCGTCGGGCGCCCCGTCGTCACCAATATCGTTGCGATGCATAAGGATTGGCAGCCGGAGCAGGTGCTGGCGTATGCGGCCAGCTCGGAGATCCACTCCCGCCATCCGCTGGCCGAGGCGGTGATCCGCTCGACCGAGGAACGCCACATCAGCATCCCGCCGCACGAGGAGTGCGAGGTGCTGGTGGGCATGGGCATGCGGACCTGGGCCGACGGCCGGACGCTGCTGCTGGGCAGCCCCTCGCTGTTGCAGTCCGAGAAGGTCAAGGTGTCGAAGAAGGCGAAGGAGTGGGTGGACAGGCTGCGCCGCCAGGCGGAGACGCCGTTGCTGCTCGCGGTGGACGGCAGCCTGGTCGGGCTGATCAGCCTGCGCGACGAGGTGCGGCCCGAGGCGGCCGCGGTGCTGAAGAAGTTGCGCGCCAGCGGGATTCGCCGGATCGTCATGCTCACCGGCGATCATCCCGAGATCGCCGAGGTGGTCGCCGCCGAGCTCGGGATCGACGAGTGGCGCGCCGAGGTGATGCCGGAGGACAAGCTCGAGGTGGTGCGCGAGCTGCAGGGCGACGGCTTCGTCGTCGGGATGGTCGGCGACGGCATCAACGACGCCCCGGCGCTGGCCGCCGCCGACATCGGGATCGCCATGGGCCTGGCCGGAACCGACGTGGCCGTCGAGACCGCCGACGTGGCGCTGGCCAACGACGACCTGCACCGCCTGCTCGACGTGCGCGACCTGGGCGCCCGGGCCGTCGACGTGATCCGGGAGAACTACGGCATGTCCATCGCCGTCAACGCGGCCGGGCTGATCATCGGCGCCGGCGGGGCGCTCTCCCCCGTGCTGGCCGCGATCCTGCACAACGCGTCGTCGGTCGCGGTGGTGGCCAACAGCTCCCGGCTGATCCGCTACCGGCTGGACTGAACCGCCCGCGAAAATACGGCAGACCACGTATGTTCTGCTCCAAGCGCGCCATATCGGAGCATCGGACTCGCAGAATGAGAAGTCTCAACAGCGATAGCCTCGCCGCCGTCATGGAGGTGGCGCTGGCGGCCTACGCGTTTGACGGGCTGGAGAGCTTTCGCCGCGAGCTGTTGCCTTGTGTGCGGCGTCTGATTCCAGGTGACCTGCATGGTTACAACGAGCTGGACTTGGAGACAGGCCAGGCAATCGTTTTTGTCGAGTCCCCGGAGGCGACCTACGCCGGACTTGTCGAGGCGTTCGCCGCGACCTCGCACCAGCATCCTGGAGTGCAGTTGTGTCAGCGTGGCGACTTCCGCCCCCACTTCCTCTCGGACCTGCTGACCACCCGCGAGTATCACCGCTTGGACCTCTACCAGGAGGTCTACCGGCACCTGGGGATGGAAGACCAGATCTATTTCAACCTCACCGAGTCGGCCAATTTGGTCACCGTCGCCATCAGCCGATCCCGGCGCAGCTTCACCGGGCGTCACCGCGCGATGGTCGAGCTGCTGGAACCACACTTGCGTCGCGCCTATCTACAAGCGCACCAACGCGATCTGGCCAAGGCGGTCATCGCGGCACAGGCGGCGGGCTTGGAAGAGGCGGACACGGCGGTGATCGTTCTCGACGACCGCGGGCACGTACTGCACGCATCGGGTTTGAGCCGACAGCTGCTCGACACGTATTTCCCGGGGCAACACGACATCGGCGGCATTCTGCCCGAATCGTTGGCCAACTGGCTGCACACTGGCAACGGCGACGTCCTCAACAGCATGTGCGTCACCCGGCCGCAGGGCCGGCTGCGGGTTCGCGCCCTGTCCGGTCGCACCGCCGAGGGATGGCGCACCCTGCTGCTCGATGAGCTGCCCGCCGATCCCCTGCCCTCTGTCGAATCACTACTCGCCCTGGGGCTGACGAACCGTCAAGCGGAGGTGCTACGCCTACTTTCCAACGGAAACAGCACCCAGACGATTGCCGACCAGCTGTACCTCAGCCCCGCCACGATCCGCAAACACCTCGAAAACATCTACACCCGACTCGGGGCGCGATCCCGGACCGAAGCCGTTGCGATGGCCCTGCGACAGGGCCATCGCCCAGTCCGCTAAGCGTCGGATCGCCCGAACTCGTTGGCGCGCAACCTATCTCATTGGATAACACACCGAGAGGCCTTCCGTCTCCACAGTTTGGATAGCTGAGCGAGTCGGCAGGGGCCAGCTCGACCAGCCTCGGCGAAGATACGCGCTTTGCCGTATGTCGTGCCGCTCAGTGGCGAAATAAACTGCCGTTCAACCACGCCCCCGGCGTGGTCAAGCCTCTGACCTGGTGGGCGGCGGGAACGACCGGTGAAAGGCCAGCTATGACCTACCTGATCGCAGCTCCGGACCTAATGGCCCAGACGGCAACCGAGGTCGCCGATATCAGATCAACCCTCACCGCAGCCCACGCCGCGGCGGCGTCCTCGACGACGACGGTGACCGCGATGGCCGCCGACGAAGTCTCGGCGGCCATCGCCGCGCTGTTTGCCGGTCACGGCCAGCAATTCGCCGCGCTGGGCAGGCAAGCCGGGGCGTTTCACGATGAGTTCGTGCGGGCACTGGCCGCGGCGGGAAGCGCATATGCGGGCGCCGAGGCCGCCAGCGTGGCGCCGCTGCAAACCCCCGCGCAGACGCTGCAGGACCTCCTCGCCACCCTGCCCAACCTGGGCGTCGGCAACAAGGGCAACGCGAACGTGGGCAGCGGGAACACCGGCAGCCAAAACCTCGGCAGCGGAAATACCGGCAACTCCAACCTCGGTGGCGGAAACAACGGCAGCGGCAACGCCGGCCCGGGGAACTTCGGCAACTCCAACATCGGCGGCGGCAACGCCGGCAACGCGAACTTCGGTTTCGGCAACACCGGCACCAGCTACCTCACCTCGACGGACGGCGCCGACCACAACGTGGGCATGGGCAATACCGGCAACAACAACGCAGGCTTCGGCAACACCGGCGCCTACAACACCGGCGGCGGGAACACCGGCAACGGAAACATCGGCGCCGGCAACACCGGGAACAACAACATCGGCTTCGGGCTGACCGGCAGCAACGAAATCGGCATCGGCAACACGTATTTCAACACCGCGACCAATCAGTTCAGCTTCGGCGGGCTGAACTCGGGCAGCGGCAACATCGGCCTGTTCAACTCGGGCAACAACAACGTCGGCTTCTTCAACTCCGGCGACGGCAACATCGGCATGTTCAACACCGGCAGCAACACCTATAACGCGAACATTCCCAACAACTTCGGCTTCGGCAACTCCGGCGCCGTCAGCACCGGCATCGGCAACTCCGGCGGCTACGACACCGGCTTCGGGAACTCCGGCGCGCAGGACACCGGCTTCGTGAACGCGGGCGCGGTGAACACCGGTGCCGGCAACGCGGGCTTGGCCAACACCGGCTTCGGCAATTCGGGGAACTTCAACACGGGCAACGGGAATTCGGGCAGCACCAACACGGGCTACTGGAATTCGGGCAACGTCAACACCGGCTTCGGGGCCGCCACCGACAGCGGCGCGGCGAATTCGGGCTTCGGCAACACCGGAACCGGTGTGTCCGGCTTCTTCAACTCGACCACCGGCGGGTCCGGCGGCGATGGCGATGTCTCGGGCTTCGGCAACAACTTCAGCGGCTCGGACTCCCTCTTCGGTTTTGACGGCGTGGGCTCGGGCTTCTTCAACTCGGCCAGCGGACCGTCGTTCTTCAACGGCGACGTCTCGGGCATCTTCAACTCGGCCACCGGTGGGTCCGTCGTCAACGGCGAGAATTCCGGCTTCTTCAACGTCGGCATCCCGGGCAGCGTGGTGGGGCCCGGCAGTAGCGGTCAGCTCTCCGGGTTGTTCAACACCGGCACCCTCGTGTCCGGGCTCTTCAGCCTGAGCCGCCTGCTGCCCTGAGGCCCTCGGCGGAAGCAGGCCAACAGCTCACGGCTGATCCGGTACCGACTGGACCGATTGCGCCGCTTGCACGCCCAGCAGCCGCTTGAGCACCTTGCCGCCGGCGTTGCGGGGCAACGCGTCGACGAACAGCACGTCGCGGGGAGTCTTGAAGCGCGCCAACCGGTTCCGCACATACTCCTGGACGTCGCGCTCGGTCAGCGACGCGCCCGCCCGCGGCACGACGTAGGCGCGCAGTCGCTGCCCGAACTCGTCGTCGTCGACGCCGACGACAGCCACGTCGAGGATGTCGGGGTGCTGCGCAAGCGCATCCTCGACCTCGCCCGGGTAGACGTTCTCCCCACCGGACACGATCATCTCGTCGTCGCGCCCGTCGATGAACAGCCGGCCGGCGGCGTCGAAATGACCGACGTCGCCGGTGGACATCATGCCCCCGATCGACTCCTTGGTGCCGCCGCCCGTGTACCCCTCGAAGGCGAGCACGTTGCCGACGAAGATCCGTCCCGGCGTCCCGACGGGCGCCTCCTGCCCCTCGCCGGTGAAAACCTTGACCACCGACCCGGGCACCACCCCACCGACGCACCCCGGCGCGACGGACAGGTCGGCCGGCGTGGCGATGGTGGCGTAGGCGACCTCGGTCGAGCCGTACATGTTGTAGACGACGGGCCCCAGGTCCCGCAGGGCCCGGGTGGCGAGCGCGGCGCCGAGCTGGGATCCGCCGACGAACACGATGCGCAACGAGGTCAGATCGTGCTCGGCCAGCGCCGAGAAGCCCAGGTCGAGAATGCGCCGCAGCATGACCGGCACGACGATCATCGCGCTGGCCCGGTGCGCGGCCACGCTGTCCAGCGTCCGCTCGGCGTCGAAGTGCCGGCGCAACACCAGCGTCGAGCCCAGCACCATCGCGTACATCGCATGGCTGAAGCCCATCGAATGAAACAGCGGCACACAGCATTCGGTGACTTCCCGACCCCTAAACGGCACCTTGCCGAGCAGCCCGCCGACCGGGATCAGCGAGGCGGGCTCGGAGCGCAGGGCGCCCTTCGGGACACCGGTCGTCCCGCTGGTCGAGATGACGATCTTGGGCCGGCCGCCGGAGCTGGGGGGCGGGCCGGGGTCGCCGCGCTCGATCAGCGCATCGAGGGTGTCGGCCCCCGGCGTGTCCGCCCACGCCCGAAGGCGGCCCAATCGCGGATGGGCGTCGGCGACCACGCCGGCGTACTCCTCGTCGTAGACCAGGAGGTCGGCACCCTCGCGGGCCAGCACCTCGGCCAGCTGGGTGCGACCGAAGCCGGTGTTGAGCAGCAGCACACCGGCGCCCGACTTGGCGGTGGCGAAGACCGCCTCCAGGAAGCCCCGGTGATTGCCGGTCAGGATTGCCACGCTGGCGCCCGGGCCGAGGCCGCGCCGGCGGAACTCGTTGGCCAGCGCGTTGGTTTGCTCGTCCAGCTCGCCGAACGTCAGCGGCCCACGCTCGTCGATCAGCGCCAGCCCGTCGCGATCCCGCGCGGCCGCGATCACCGTCGCCGCGCCCATCAGGCCGTAGCGGTCGAGCGCGCGGAGCACCGGCGCGATCCGGCCGGGCGGCATCGTTCGCAATCCCCCGGACCGGGCATACATCAGCAGCGACGAAGCTTCCAACCCGAGACGCCTGAGCAGTTTCGCGGTCATTGCTTTAACTCTGCCGATCGATCGCGGCGTGGCTTAGGGCGCAACGCCACCCCCTGCCGGGACTTTGGTCACGGCGCGGCAACCGCGGGCGTGCAACAATACTGCGCGTAAGGCGATGACGATGCAGGAAGCCGGTGCGAATCCGGCGCGGTCCCGCCACTGTCATCGGGGAGCGACCCTCAGCAGCCACGGCGTGAGCTGGAAGGCGAGGCGAGCAGCGATCCGAGAGCCAGGACACTCGCGTCGTCGCATCCTGCGACCCGGGGCGGTGTACCCCGAGAGAGCTGGCAATCCCTCATGCCACATTCGTCATGGCATCGCGCCCCGATCTGGATGGCGTCCCCGCCGGAAGTGCATTCAGCGTTGATCGGCAGCGGCCCCGGGCCGGGTGCGTTGCTCGCGGCCGCCGCGGCGTGGGGTGCGCTCAGCACCGAATACGCGGCGGCGGCAAAGGAACTCGAGGCGCTACTGGCCGCGGTGCGGGCGGGCTCGTGGGCCGGGCCGGCCGCCGAGTCCCATGCGGCCGCGCACGCCCCGTATCTGGCGTGGCTGGAGCGGGCCGGCGCGGACAGCGCCGCGACGGCCGCCCAGCAGGAGATCGCAGCCGCCGCCTACGCCGCCGCGCTGGCGGCGATGCCGACCCTGGCGGAGCTGGCCGCCAACCACGCGACCCACGCGGGGTTGGTGGCGACGAATTTCTTTGGCATCAATACGATCCCGATCGCGCTGAACGAGGCCGACTATGCGCGGATGTGGATTCAGGCCGCGACCGTGATGAGCGCGTATCAGGGCGCGACGACGGCGGCGGTGGCGGCGGCACCCCGGACCACCGCGGCGCCGCAGATCGTGACGGCCGATGCGCTCGTGGCCGCGGCCGCCGCGCCATTACCCCCCGACCGGCAGGACGACGTCCTGCAATGGTTGCAGCAGAACGGGTTTACCGACTTCTACTACGCCCACCTGCAGCCGTTGATCGACTCGCTGATGCTCGACCCGTTTTTCCAGTCGCTGTTCTCCGGCTTCGATCCGTGGCTGCCCGTGCTCGGCAATCCCCTGAGCTTCCTCAGCCCGTTCAACATCGCGTTCGCCCTCGGCTACCCGATGGATTTCGGTTCGTACTCCGCCTTTCTGGCGGAAACGTTCGCGTTCATCGCGGTGGATGTCACCGCGGCGCTCGCCTCGGGTAATCCCACGACCATCGGCTGGACCCTGGTTTTCGTCACCGTCGAGGCCGTCGGCACGATCATCACCGACACTATCGCGTTGCTCAAGACCCTGCTGGAGCAGAACATCGTGCTGCTCGCGGTCTTCCTGCCGCTGATCAGCGCCTCCTTGGCGCCGCTGGCCGCCGTCCCCGCCACGCTGGGCGGCCTGTCCGGCCTGGCCGGCATCAAGGGCCTGATCGTCGTGGTGCCGCCCGCGCTGCCCGCCGCCATGCCGCCGGTGGTCGCGCTCGCCCCGGCCATGCCGGCCCCGAGCCCGCCGCCGCCCGCTCCGGTCCCGGCGCCGGCTCCGGCCGCCGCGACGGCGGCCGCTCCCACCGCCGGGCCGCCGCCGCCGGCCGGTACGCCACCGACGCTGACCGGGGCGGCCATGGGCGTCGGCATGGACGGCTCGGCCTACCTGGTCGGTGGGCTGAGCGCGGATACTCGTCGGGCGGCGGGCGCCGCCGCGCGGAAGGGGGCGCCGGAGCCGGACAGCGCCGAGGCTCCGGTGGTCGCCGCGACGCCCGAGGAAGCCGGATCGCCGCGGCGCCGCCGTCGGCCCAAAGCGACGCGGCCGGGCCGTGGCTACGAATACATGGACCCCGAGCCCGAGGCGCCGCGGCTGCCGATGCTCCCCCGGACGTGGGAACCGCAGTGACGGCTCAGCAGCCGCAGGAGTGGCCGCGCCAGGTCCGGACGCCCTGCCAGGCCGCGGCCCCGGCGACCCCAAGACCCACCGCGGGGTCAACCCACCACGCGCCCGACCAAAGTCCCGTCAGCGCGAGGGTGATCAGCACCCCGGCGGCCTGCACGCCGCACAGGTAGTTCTGCGTGCCTTCGCCCTCGGTGGCCTCCGAGCCGAGCCGCGCGCCCAGTCGGCGGTTGGCCCGCCCGAGGATCGGCATCAGCACCAGGCCGAGGGCGGCGAGCGCGATGCCGATCACCGACGTCTCGGCGTGGTGCTCCTCGGTCAGGTCCCGGATGGATTCGGCGGCGATGTACGGGGCGGTCAGCCAGAACGACACCGCCACACCGCGTTGCGCGCGCCGCTCGGCCGTCTCGGAGAGCTCCCGTGCGCCGCTGAACCGCCAGATCACCATCGCGCTGGCCAGCGCCTCGGCCCCGCCGCCGAGCGCCCACCCGGTCAGCGCGATGGACCCGACCGCCAGTCCCTGCCACAAGCCGACGCCGCCCTCGACAAGCACCACGACCAGGCTGATCCAGGCCAACTGGCGCGCCCACCGGGCGTCGGTCCGCCAGCCCACATCCCGGCTCCCGGCGGCGTGGCATTCGCCGACGACGGCGGGCGAAATGGTCATTGCGCGAGGCTAGCGACGGCGGGGTGGGCCTGCGGGCCCGCACACGCGGACGTAACACAACCGTGTCCGGGCTCTTACACACCGCACCCGCGGGCGGCCGGCGCCCGGGCGCCGTCGTTATTGTGGCTAACCAGTAGCGGCGAGAAGGGACGGCATGGCGCGCACCGACAACGACACCTGGGACCTGGCGACCAGCGTGGGAGCCACCGCCACCATGGTGGCCGCGGGACGCGCCCGCGCGACCCGGGACGCGCTGATCGACGACCCGTTCGCCGAGCCGCTGGTGCGCGCCGTCGGAGTCGACTTCATGACCCGGTGGGCCGCCGGCGAATTGAGCACCGAGGACGTCGACATGCCCGGCGCCCCGTGGGGTATGCAGCGCATGACCGACATGATGGCCGCCCGCACCCGCCACATCGACGCGTTCCTCGCGGAGGCGCAAAGCGCGGGCATCCGCCAGGTGGTGATCCTGGCCTCCGGCCTGGACGCGCGCGCGTACCGGCTGCCGTGGGCGCCGGGCACGACGCTGTTCGAGATCGACCAGCCGCGGGTCATCGAGTTCAAGAGCGCCACCCTCGCCGAGCTCGGCGCCGGGCCCACCGCCGAGGTGCGTAACGTGCCGATCGACCTGCGCCACGACTGGCCGGAGGCTCTGCGGCAGGCCGGGTTCGACACCGCCCGCCCGGCCGCGTGGGTCGCCGAGGGCCTGCTCGGTTTCCTGCCGGGCGACGCCCAGGACCGGCTGCTCGACGACATCACCGCGCTGTCCGCCGACGGCAGCCGGCTGATGGCCGAGGTCTTCTTCAACACGGGCGTCAGCGGGGACGCGCTCAACGCGCCCAGCGAGAAGTGGCGGGAGAACGGCCTCGACATCGCGCTGGGCGACCTCGGTTTCCCGGGCGAGCGCAGCGACGTGGCGACCTACCTGACCGGGCGCGGCTGGCGGCCGTCCCGCACGCCGCTGAATCGGGTGTTGGCCGACGCGGGATTGCCGTTGCAACCCGAAGGCCCCGACGCCCCCTTCGCACGCAACTACTACTGCACCGCGGTGCTGCACCGGGCAGCCTAGAGGAAGGCCGCACATGCCAAACAGCAAGCCCGCCAAGCCACTTGACGGGTACCGGGTACTCGATTTCACCCAGAACATCGCCGGGCCGCTGGCGGGGCAGGTGCTGGCGGACCTGGGCGCCGAGGTGATCAAGGTGGAGGCCCCCGGCGGCGAGGCGGCCCGGCAGATCACCGCGGTCCTGCCCGGGCGCCCGCCGCTTCCGACCCTGTTCCTGCCCCACAACCGCGGCAAGAAATCGGTGGCGGTGGACCTCACCGACGACGAGAACAAGCAGCAGATCCTGCGGCTCGTCGACACCGCCGACGTTGTGCTGGAAGGGTTTCGGCCCGGGGTGATGGAACGGATGGGTCTGGGTCCCGACGAGCTGCGGGCGCGCAACCCGAGGCTGATCTACGCGCGGCTGTCGGCCTACGGCGGCAATGGCCCGCAGGGCAACCGGCCGGGCGTCGACCTGATGGTCGCCGCCGAGTCGGGCATGAGCACCGGGATGCCCACGCCGACCGGCAAGCCGCAAATCATCCCCTTCCAGCTCGTCGACGCCGCGAGCGGTCACGTGCTGGCCCAGGCGGTGCTGGCCGCGCTGCTCAACCGGGAGCGCCACGGGGTGGCCGACGTCGTCCGGGTCGCGATGTACGACGTCGCGGTCAACCTGCAGGCCAGCCAGCTCACCATCCACCTCAACAAGCCGAGCGAGCCGAAACTCGATTCGGAGCCGAAAGCCAAGAAGCGCAAGGGAGTTGGCTTCGCCACCCAGCCGTCGGACGCGTTCAGGGCCGCCGACGGCTACCTGGTGATCAGCGCGTACGTGCCCAAGCACTGGGCGAAGCTGTGCGAGATCATCGGCCGCCCCGAGCTGCTGACCGACGAGCGGTTCATCGACCAGCGTTCCCGCGCAATGAATTACCACGAATTGACCGAGGAGTTGGAATCGGCGCTGGCGGCCAAGACCGCGGCCGAATGGGTCCAGCTGCTGCAGGACGGCGGCCTGATGGCCTGCCACGCCTACACCTGGAAGCAGGTGGTCGGCACCCCGCTGTTCGCCGAGAACGAACTCGCCCTGCGGGTCGGCGGCGGCGAGGACGCCATCACGGTCGTGCGCATGCCGGCGCGCTACGCCAGCTTCGACGCCGCGGCCACCGATCCCCCGCCCGCGCCCGGGCAGCACAACGCGGAGTTCCTCACGGGCTAGAGCCCCGGGAGCCGCACCACCTGAATGAAGAACTCGTCGATCTGCCGAACCGCGTTGATGAACTGGTCGAGGTCGACCGGCTTGGTGACGTAGGCGTTGGCGTGCAGTTGGTAGCTGCGCAGGATGTCCTCCTCCGCCGAGGAGGTGGTGAGCACGACGACCGGTATGCGGGCCAGGTCCGGGTCGGACTTGACCTTCTCCAGCAGCTGTCGGCCGTCGTATTTCGGCAGGTTCAGGTCGAGCAGGACGAGGTCCGGTCGCGGCGCGTCCGCGTACGGACCGCGCCGGTAAAGGAAGTCCAGGCCCTCCTCGCCGTCGTGGGCGACGTGCAGGTTGTTCTTGAGCTTGTTGTGCTCGAACGCCTCTCGCGTGATCAGCTCGTCGCCCGGATCGTCCTCGACGAGCAGGATCTCGATCGCTCTACCGGCCGATGATGGCGATGTCATCGTGGCCTCCTTCCGAAGTCGCGATGGGCAGGGTGAACTGCAGCCGGGTTCCGTCGGTGTAGGTCGAGTCGACCCAGATGGCGCCGCCGTGCTGCTCGACGATCTTCTTGCACAGCGCCAGACCGACCCCGGTTCCCGAGTACGCCTCACGGCCGTGCAGCCGTTGGAAAATGATGAAGACCTTCTCGGCGAATTCTTCGGCAATGCCAATGCCGTTGTCCGACACGGACAATAGCCACTCGTCGGTACGCCGTTCGCAGTCGATGACCACGCGCGGCCGGCGGTCTTTGTGCCGGAACTTCACCGCGTTGCCGATCAGGTTCTGCCACAGCATGGTCAGCAGCGTGGGATCCCCGATGATGACCGGCAGCGGCTGCGCGGGCCGCACGATTTCGGCGTCCGTCTCCTCGATGGCGGCGGCGAGGTTGGCCAGGCCGTGGTCCAGCGCCGTGCCGAGGTCGACCTCGGTTTGCATGGTTGCCAGGCGACCCACGCGGGAGAAGGTGAGCAGGTCGTTGATCAGCACCTGCATGCGCTTGGCCCCGTCGACGGCGTAGCCGATGTATTCGATCCCGCGCTCGTCGAGCTGGTCGCCGTACCGCTTCTCGAGCAGCTGGCAGAACGAGGCGACCTTGCGCAGCGGCTCCTGCAGGTCGTGGGACGCGACGTAGGCGAACTGCTCGAGCTCGGCGTTCGAACGCCGCAATTCGACGGCCTGCTCGTCCAACAGGGCTCGGGCCGAACGCGATACCTCGAGCTCCTCGACGAGGCGCTTCCGCATGTTCTCCACATCGATTGCCATGCCGCGAATGTCCTTGGGACGCTTGGGCGGTGAGATGCTCTCGCCGAAGTCGCCCCGCGTGATCCGCCGGCACGCCGCGGCCAGCGCCGCCAGCGGGACGGTGACCGCGTCGCGCATCAACAGCCCGAGCGCGGCGGCCGTAGCGAAGAACAGCAGCACCATCGCCCCGAGCACCCTGTCCCGCCAGACATCGGTGCGCTGCAGATCGGCGGCCGCGCTCGCCGAGGCCCCCGCCAGGTTCGCGTTTTGCCTGTCGAAAAGCGCACGCAGATGGTCGAATTCGGCTTTGCCGCGTTCGGTGGCGGGCCGGTTCGTGACGTTCCGGGAGTCCGGGGCCACGCTGGCGATCGCCGGCTCGGCATAGTTCGTCCGCCAGTTGGCGGCGGCCTTCTCGATCGAGTCCAGGTCGGCGACCAGGTCCGCGCGCTGCCCCAGCCGGCGCCGGATGTCTTCGGCCGCTTCCCGTTCGGCGTGCTCGCCGTCGTAGTACGGGGTGAGGAACTGCCGATCGGCGGTGATCAGGTAGCCACGGACGCCCGTTTCCTGGTCCCGCAGCGCCGACTGCAGTTGGAACGCCGCCACCCGCGCGGGCTGGATCGCGTCGGTCAGCGTGCGCGACGTGTCGTCGGTGCGGTGCAGCAACAGCCCACCGATCACGGCGCCCGCGAGCACCATCACGCCCATGGTGGACAGCAGCAGCGCCTGCCATCCGCGCACGGTGAGCTGCGCCAGGCGCAGCGGGCGGACGGCGCTCACCGCGTCGTCCGCTCGACGCGCAGCACCGCGATGTCATCCGTGAGCCCGCCGCGGGGGCGGGCGAGTTCCTGCGCGCCGTCGATCAGGGCGTCGACGAACTGCGGACCGGGCAGCCGTGCGTGCGTGCGGGCCAGCGCCAGCAGGCCGTCCTCGCCCAGGCGCCGCGCGCCGTGCCCGGAGTATCCCTCGAAGAGCCCGTCGGTCAGCAGCAGCAGCCCGGTGCCCGGGGGCAGTTCGAGCTCGTGCCGCGGCCAGTCGTCGTTGCCCAGGCCCAGGGCCGGTCCGGCCGGTGGCTCGAGCCATTCCACCCCGTCGTCGCCGTGCAGCAGCATCCCCGGATGGCCGGCCCGGACGGCGGTGACGCCGGTGCCCTCTGGCTGGATTTCCAGGCTGAGCACCGTCGCGAAGATCCCCGTGCCGGTGCGTTCGGACTGCAGGACCCGCTCGAGCCGGCGCAGCAGCTCGACGCCATGCACGCCGGCGAAGGTGAGCGCGCGGAACGCGATGCGCAACGCCGCGCCCAGCGCCGCCTCGTGCGGTCCGTGGCCGGCGACGTCGCCGATCACGACGTGCACGACCCGGTCGGGCGTCTGCACGACGTCGTAGAAGTCCCCGCACAACAGCGCGTCCTCGCGGCTCGGCCGGTACCGGGCGACGATGTCGATGCCGGGCTCGTCGAGCAGCAGCGGCGACGGCAGCAGGCCGCGTTCCAGCAGCGCGTTCTCCCGGGCCCGCAGCCGGCTTGCGTGCAGGGCGGCCGCGATGAGCTCGGCCCGTTTGCGCTCGATCGCGTAGAGCAGCGCCCGCCGCAGCATCTCGGGTTCGACGCGCCCCTTGACGAGGTAGTCCTGCGCGCCGGCCGCGACCGCCGAGGCGCCGAAGTATTCGTCGTTCAACCCCGTCAGCACGACGATGGGGACCGTCGCGTCGCGCTTGGCGATGCGGTCCAGCGCGTCCATCCCGCTGGCGTCGGGCAGGTTCAGGTCCAGCAGCACGCAGTCGGGCCGCGCCGACGCAAGCTCCTCTTCCGCCTGCGCGATCGACTGCGCCCAGGTCACCCGGATGTCGGCAAGCGCGTCGGCGATCAGCTCTTCCACGAGCAGCGCGTCGGCGCGGTCGTCCTCGACCAACAGCAGCGACAGGGGAGAGCGCACGGGCATCAATTCCCGGTCACCCATGGAAGCCCATGGGAAGCCATGTCAGGCATTGGACGCTCCCCTGGCCGCGATAGGACTTTGCTCTGGGACGACGGTCGGAGTGGATAGCCGGTGCCTGTTTACCGACGCTGGGGTCGGACTTACCGGCCCATCTCGTTGCCGTCGGAGATCCTATTCGGTGCGCCGACGCGATCCCAAACGGAGCCCCGCGATCAGCGCAGCAACGCCCGCGACATCACCACGCGCTGGATCTGGTTGGTGCCCTCGTAGATCTGGGTGATCTTGGCGTCGCGCATCATCCGCTCGACCGGGAAGTCGGTGGTGTAGCCGGCGCCGCCGAACAACTGCACGGCGTCGGTGGTCACCTCCATCGCGACGTCCGAGGCGAAGCACTTCGACGCCGCGGAGATGAAGCCGAGGTCGGATTCGCCGCGCTCGGCGCGGGCGGCCGCCTGGTACACCAACATTCGCGCGGCCTCGACCTTCATCGCCATGTCGGCCAGCATGAACTGCACCGCCTGGAAGCTGCTGATCGACTCGCCGAACTGCTTGCGGTCCTTGGTGTAGGCGATCGCGGCGTCCACCGCGCCCTGCGCGATGCCGACGGCCTGGGCGCCGATGGTGGGACGGGTGTGGTCCAGCGTGGCCAGCGCGGTCTTGAAGCCGGTGCCCGGCTCGCCGATGATGCGGTCCCCCGGGATGCGGCAGTTCTCGAAGTAGAGCTCGGTGGTCGGCGACCCCTTGATACCCAGCTTCTTCTCCTTGGGACCGACGGTGAAGCCCTCGTCGTCGGAGTGCACCATGAACGACGAGATGCCGTTGGCGCCCTTGTCCGGGTCCGTCACCGCCATCACCGTGTACCAGGTCGACTTGCCGCCGTTGGTGATCCAGCACTTGGCGCCGTTGAGGATCCAGTCGTCGCCGTCGGCCTTGGCCCGGGTGCGCATCGACGCCGCGTCGCTGCCGGCCTCCCGCTCACTCAGCGCGTAGGACGCCAGCAACCCGCCCTCCGCGAGCTGGGGCAGCACCTGCTTCTTCAGCTCCTCCGAGCCGCGCAGGATCAGGCCCATGGTGCCCAGCTTGTTGACGGCGGGAATCAGCGAGGCGGACGCGTCGACGCGGGCCACCTCCTCGATCACGATGCACGCCGCGACCGAGTCCGCGCCCTGCCCGCCGTACTCCTCCGGCACGTGCACGGCGTTGAACCCCGAGGCGTTCAGCGCCTCCAGCGCCTCCTGGGGGAACCGCGCGTTCTCGTCGACGTCGGCCGCGTACGGCGCGATCTCCTTCTCCGCCAGCGCGCGGATCGCGGCGCGCAACTCCCGGTGCTCCTCGGGCAGTTGGAACAGATCGAACGACGGGTTTCCGGCCCATCCAGCCATGTTCGGCCTCCTAGCACTCTTCCGGTTACTGGCCGGTAACTTTACCCTGGCGCTGTTGCAGCGCCGCATCCTTGGCCTTCACGCTCTCGGCCAGCTGGTCGGAGAAGGCGACGAGCCGCGCCCGCAGCGCCGCGTCGGACGAGGCCAGGATGCGCACCGCGAGCAGGCCCGCGTTGCGGGCGCCGCCGATGGAGACCGTGGCGACCGGAACGCCGGCCGGCATCTGCACGATCGACAGCAGGGAGTCCAACCCGTCCAGCCGGGCCAGCGGCACCGGCACCCCGATCACCGGGAGCGGCGTGGCCGAGGCGACCATGCCGGGCAGGTGCGCGGCGCCGCCGGCGCCGGCGATGATCACCTGTAGCCCGCGGTCGGCCGCCGTGCGGGCGTAGTCGAACATCACCTGCGGCGTGCGGTGCGCCGAGACCACCCGGACCTCGGCCGGGACGTCGAACTCGGCCAGCGCCTCGGCGGCCTCGTGCATCACCGACCAGTCGCTGTCGCTGCCCATGATGACCCCGACGCGGGGACTGTTAGCCATGCGGATCCCATCCGTCCGTCCACTGCCCGTGTGACAACCAGTGTGCCGCCAGCTCGGCGCGCTCCCGCAGCTGGACCAGCCGCCCCGGGTCGGCGCCCAGGAAGTTGACGTGCCCGATCTTGCGCCCGGGCCGTTCCTCCTTGCCGTACAGGTGAACCCGGGCATCGGGCATCCGCCCGAACAAGTGATGCAGCCGCTCGTCCATGCTCATCGCCGGGCGCTGCGGGGCGCCCAGCACGTTGGCCATCACGGTCACCGGCGCGATGGCGTCGGTGTCGCCGAGCGGATAGTCCAGCACCGCGCGCAGGTGCTGTTCGAACTGGCTGGTGCGCGCCCCGTCCATGGTCCAGTGCCCGGAGTTGTGCGGTCGCATCGCGAGCTCGTTGACCAGCAGCGCGCCATCGGTGGTCTGGAACAGCTCGACCGCCAGCACGCCGACGACACCGAGCTCGGCACCCAACCGCAACGCCAGCTGCTGGGCTCCGGCGGCCACGTCGTCACCCAGGTCCGGCGCGGGCGCGATCACCTGCACGCAGATCCCGTCGCGCTGCACCGTCTCCACGACCGGCCAGGCCGCGCCCTGCCCGAAGGGCGAGCGCGCCACCAGGGCCGACAGTTCGCGGCGCAGGTCCACCTGCTCCTCGGCCATCACCGGCACCCCATCGGCCAGGAAACTTTCCGCGATTTCGCGGGCGTGCGAGGGGTCGCGGGCCATCCGTACCCCGCGCCCGTCGTAGCCCCCGCGGACCGCCTTCACCACCACCGGGCCGCCCACCCGGACGGCGAACGCGTCGAGCTCGTCGAGGTTGTCTATCCCGGCGTAGCGCGGCACCGGCGCGCCCAGGGCCTCCAACCGCCGCCGCATCACCAGCTTGTCCTGCGCGTGCACCAGGGCATGCGGGGGCGGCGCCACGTTGACGCCCTCCGCGACGAGCTTTTCCAGCAGCTCGGACGGGACGTGCTCGTGGTCGAAGGTCAGCACGTCGGCCCCGGCCGCGACCCGGCGCACGTCCTCGAGCTCGGTGTGCGATCCGATCACCACGTCGGGGCTGACCTGCGCGGCCGGCTCGTCGGGGGCGGTGGCCAGCACCCGCAGCGTCTGGCCCAGCGCGATCGCGGCCTGGTGGGTCATGCGGGCGAGCTGACCGCCGCCGACCATCGCAACCACGGGGGCGGCCTTCGGTGAGCGCGTGTTGGGCACGGCCCTCATGGTGTCACGGCCCCCGGCGAGACACATTTTGCGTCGTTTTTGCGTCCGTCCGTACACTGGCGTGTTGTGTCCTTCGCCGATGCCGTCATTACGCGCCTGCCAGAGGCCGTTCAGCCCTATTTGCTGCGCCATCACGAGCTGATCAAATTCGCGATCGTCGGCGGCACCACATTCGTCATCGACTCGGCGATCTTCTACACCCTGAAGCTGACCGTCCTCGAACCCAAGCCGGTGACCGCCAAGGTGATCGCGGGCATCGTCGCCGTCATCGCCTCCTACGTGCTGAACCGCGAGTGGAGCTTCCGCGACCGCGGGGGCCGCGAGCGCCACCACGAGGCGTTGCTGTTCTTCGCGTTCAGCGGCGTGGGCGTGCTGCTTTCCATGGCCCCGCTGTGGTTCTCGCACTACGTGCTGCTGCTGCGGGTGCCCGAGGTGTCGCTGACCCTGGAGAACATCACCGACTTCATCTCGGCCTACATCATCGGCAACCTGCTACAGATGGCGTTCCGCTTCTGGGCGTTCCGGCGCTGGGTGTTCCCCGAGGAGTTCGCCCGCAACCCCGACAAGGCGATCGAATCCGCGCTTACCGCAGGCGGTTTCGCCGAGGTGCTGGAAGACGAGCTCGAAGGCGGGAACGTCACCCTGTTGCGGTCCTGGCGCAAGAAGGCGCGCCGGTCTCCTCAGCTCGGCGACTCCTCCGAACCCAGGGTGTCGAAGACTTCGTGATAAAGCAGCGCGTGCACCTCGCGCAGCCGCGGAATGTCGTAGAACTCCAACGGATCTTGTGACGCCGACTCGATGATCAGCGTCCCGGTGCGAAACATGCGCTCGGACAAGCGGTCCCGGAACTCCACGCTGTTGATGCGCGCCAGCGGGATGTCGATGCCGCTGCGGGTCAGCACCCCGTGCCGGAACATCACCCGGCGGTTGGTGACGACGAAATGTGTGGTCAGCCAGCCCAGGAACGGCCAGAGCGCGAGCCAGCCGACGACCACCAGCCAGATGCCCCAGATGACTCCGTAGAGGATGTTCTTGGCGAGCTGCTCCCAGTGCGTCGAGTTGAGGTAGCCGGAGCCGAACGCGGCCAGCGCGGTCGCCAGCACGAGAACCACGACGGGCCAGATCAGGCGCTTCCAGTGCGGGTGGCGGTGCAGGACGACCTGCTCGCCGGCGGCCAGGGCGTTGTCCGGATAGCTCACGTGCCGAAGTTACCGCTTCCTAACGTAGATGCACCACGTCGCCGGCGGAAACCGTGACGGTTTGGCCGCCGGCCTCCAGGCATAACCGGCCCTGGTCGTCGACGGCGGTCGCGGTGCCCACGACCTCCTTGCCGCCGGGCAGCACGGCGCGCACCGCGCGCCCGATGGTCAGGCTGCGCGCCCGGTAGTCGGCCGCCAGCGCCCAGTCGGCGCCCCGCGCGGCCCGCCAGGCCACGATCCGCCGGCCCAGTTCGGTCAGCACCGCGCCCACCAGCCGCCCGCGGTCGGGCGCCGCCACGCCCAGGTCGAACAGCGACGTCGCGCCGGGCCCGTCGACCTCCTCGGGTGCCTGAGTCACGTTGAGCCCCAAGCCGATTACCACGACCGGGCGGGCCACCTCGGCGAGGATGCCGGCCAGCTTGCCCGGCGAGTCCGGCGGGCCGGCCAGCACGTCGTTGGGCCACTTGAGGCCGGCCTGCACCCCGGTGACGGCCAGCACCGCGTCGACGATCGCCACCCCGGTGGCCAGCGACAGCCAGCCCCATCCCTCGGTCGGCACGTCGACGACGCTGACGCCCACCGACATCGTGATCTGGGCCCGCGGGCTGGCCGTCCATCCGCGCCCGTGGCGCCCCCGGCCGGCCGTCTGGTGCTCGGCGATCAGCACCGCCCCGGCGACGTCGTCGCCGGCCGCCGCGCGCGCCAGCAGGTCGGCGTTGGTGGAGCCGGTCTGCTCGACGACGTCGAGCTGGCGCCAGCCCAACCCGGTCCCGATCAGCTCGGCGCGCAGCGCGGCCTGATCCAGCGGTAGCCGAAGCGAAGCGCGATCCGTCACTCCACCCAGCCTAGATCGCATGTCGGTCGGGTTGGGCTCACCGGACGCGTCGAGCAACCGGGCAGCAGGTGTCGTGTCAGTGGCGCCGGTTTCTCATGTCCATCACGGCCAGGTGACTGAAGAGCATGCTGGTCCCGATCGGGTTGCCGCCGCCGGGATACGCGGTGCCGCTAGGCGCGGCCATCGTGTTGCCGGCCGCGTACAGGCCGGGGATCGGGTTGCCCGACCCGTCGAGCACCCGCGCCGCTGTGTCGGTGCGCAGGCCGCCCTTGGTGCCCAGATCGGACAGGCCGAACGCGGCGGCGTGAAACGGCGGCTTGTCGATGGACACCAACGGCGACGCGCCCGCGGAGAACGCGCGGTCGAACGCCTCGTCGCCGCGGCCGAAGTCCTCGTCGACGCCGGCGGCGACGAAGGCATTGAACCGGGCCACCGTCGCCGCCAACCGGTCCGATGGCACCCCGATCTTGGCCGCCAGCTCCTGGAGTGTGTCCGCGGAGTGCCACAAGCCGGCGGCGACGTATTTCTCGGTCCCCACAATCGAGACGTTGGCCGCCTTGACGGGTGGCACCTCGCCCTCCTTGTCGTCGTAGATCATCCAGTACGGCAACGTGATCGAGCCGTCCTGGAGCTGAGCGAGAATCTCGCGTCCGGCGCGGTCGTACGCGCGGGATTCGTTGACGAATCGGTCACCGGACTGGTTCACGAAGATGCCGCCGGTGAACCACAGCGCGAACGCCGAGCGTCCATCGGGATGAGTCATGCCCGGCGACCACCAGGCCTGATCCAGCAGGTCGGTGTCCGCGCCCGCAGCGATGCCGGCCTGCAGCGCCTGGCCACGACTTCCCGGGCCGCCCATGGTGTCTCGCGCCTCGCCCGGCACGCCGTATCGACGGCGCAGGACGTCGTTGTTTTCGAATCCGCCGGCGGCCAGCAGCACCCCGAGGCGGGTGCGGATCGCGCGGCGCAGGCCGTCGCTCTCCACGATCGCACCCTCGACGCGCCTTTCGGGGCCGTCCGAGCGCACCAGCTCGACGAGCGCGGTGTCGCGTTGCAGCGTCGCGGTCGGGTACTGCCCGATGGCCTTGAGGAAGCGGGCGATCAGCGCGCGGCCGCCCACGTAGTAGTCGGGCGGGGTCTCGGCGCCGAGCCTGTCGGTGTCCAGCGGTCCGCGGATCGCGTCACGCAATTCCGGCGCGGCGGCGACCTTCAACGGCTTCGCCGCGATGTGACGCTGGCCGTCGAGACGGGCTTTCGGCGCCTTGCCGTAGTAGTCGGGCCAGGGCAACGGCACGAACTTGATGTCCGGATCCTGCTCGAGGTACTCGATCAGCGGCGCGCCGCCCCGGACGAATGCCTCCTGCAATTCGCGGGGCGTGCGGTCGCCGACGACCGCGTGGTAGTAGGTGAGGGCGTCCTCGATGGTGTCGTCGGTGCCGGCCCGGACCAGCACCGGATTGCACGGAAACCAGACCCCGCCGCCACCGGAGTAGGCGGTGGTGCCGCCGAATTTGTCGGTCGCCTCGACGAGCAGGACGTCGAGGCCTTCGCGGGCCGCGGTGTAGGCGCCGGTGACACCGCCGCCGCCGGATCCGGCGACGAGCACGTCATGTTCTTCGACCCAGTCGACTCCCGCGCCGCGCATGTTCCGGAGATTACTTGTCCGGAGACTGCTTAAGGAGTTATTAAGGGCCTCCGACGGGTCGAGCTGGTCTGCCGATAGCATCGAGTCCCATGACAAGCGTTACCGACCACACGGCCGAGCCGGCCGCCGAGCACACCATCGACATCCACACCACCGCGGGCAAGCTGGCCGAGCTGCACAAGCGGCGGGAGGAGTCGCTGCACCCGGTCGGTGAAGAGGCCGTCGAGAAGGTGCACGCCAAGGGCAAGCTGACCGCTCGCGAGCGCATCCTGGCCCTGCTCGACGAGGACTCGTTCGTCGAGCTCGACGCGCTGGCCAAGCACCGCAGCACCAACTTCGGGCTGGAGAACAACCGCCCACTCGGCGACGGCGTGATCACCGGCTACGGCACCATCGACGGGCGCGACGTGTGCATCTTCAGCCAGGACGCCACGGTGTTCGGCGGCAGCCTGGGCGAGGTGTACGGCGAGAAGATCGTCAAGGTGCAGGAGCTGGCGATCAAGACCGGCCGCCCGCTCATCGGCATCAACGACGGCGCCGGCGCGCGCATCCAGGAGGGCGTCGTCTCGCTGGGCCTGTACAGCCGGATCTTCCGCAACAACATCATCGCGTCGGGCGTCATCCCGCAGATCTCGCTGATCATGGGCGCGGCCGCGGGCGGCCACGTCTACTCCCCCGCCCTGACCGACTTCGTGATCATGGTCGACCAGACCAGCCAGATGTTCATCACCGGCCCCGACGTCATCAAGACGGTCACCGGCGAGGACGTCACCATGGAGGAGCTCGGCGGCGCCCACACCCACATGGCCAAGTCGGGCACCCTGCACTACGTCGCCTCCGGCGAGCAGGACGCCTTCGACTGGGTCCGCGACCTGCTGAGCTACCTGCCGCCGAACAACGCGACCGACCCGCCGCGCTACGCCGAGCCCGCCCCCGCGGGGCCCATCGAGGAGAACCTCACCGACGAGGACCTCGAGCTGGACACCCTGATCCCGGACTCGCCCAACCAGCCCTACGACATGCACGAGGTGATCACCCGCATCCTCGACGACGACGAGTTCCTGGAGATCCAGGGCGGTTACGCGCAGAACATCGTCGTCGGGTTCGGCCGCATCGACGGCCGGCCGGTCGGGATCGTCGCCAATCAGCCGACCCAGTTCGCCGGCTGCCTGGACATCAACGCCTCGGAGAAGGCGGCCCGCTTTGTGCGGACCTGCGACTGCTTCAACATCCCGATCGTGATGCTGGTCGACGTCCCGGGCTTCCTGCCGGGCACCGGCCAGGAATACAACGGCATCATCCGGCGCGGCGCCAAGCTGCTGTTCGCCTACGGCGAGGCGACCGTGCCGAAGATCACCGTCATCACCCGCAAGGCCTACGGCGGCGCCTACTGCGTCATGGGTTCCAAGGACATGGGCTGCGACGTCAACCTGGCCTGGCCGACGGCCCAGATCGCGGTGATGGGCGCCTCCGGCGCGGTCGGGTTCGTCTACCGCCAGCAGCTGGCCGAGGCCGCCCGCAACGGCGAGGACGTGGACGCGCTGCGCCTGCAGTTGCAGCAGGAGTACGAGGACACGCTGGTCAACCCCTACGTCGCGGCCGAGCGCGGCTACGTCGACGCGGTGATCCCGCCGTCGTACACCCGCGGCTACATCGGCACGGCGCTGCGCCTGCTGGAACGCAAGATCAGCCACCTGCCGCCCAAGAAGCACGGGAACATTCCGCTGTGACCGAGCACGATCCGCACATCCACATCGTCAAGGGGAATCCCACCGATGCGGAGCTGGCGGCGCTGGTGGCCGTGCTCGGCGGCGTGGGCGCCGCCTCCCCCGAGCCCGCCCAGCCCGAGAGCACCCGCTGGGGGCTCGCGGTCGACCGGCTGCGCTACGCGATGTCGAACTACCAGCGGCTGACCCTGCAGCAAATGACGCACATGAGGCATTGACCCGGCTGGTGCTGGGGTCGGCCTCGTCCGGCCGCCTCAAGGTGCTGCGCCAGGCCGGCCTCGAACCGGCCGTCGTGGTGTCCGGCGTCGACGAAGATCTGATCGCCACGGGCCTGGGGTCCGACGCCTCGCCGGACGACGTGGTCTGCGCGCTGGCCGCGGCCAAGGCCGACGACGTCGCGGGCCGGCTCGACGCCGCCACCGCGGCGGACTGCGTTGTCCTGGGCTGTGATTCGATGCTCTGGGTCGACGGCCGGCTGTGCGGCAAGCCGGGATCGGCCGACGCCGCCGTCGACCAGTGGCGGCTGATGGGCGGGCGGTCGGGCCGGCTGCATACCGGGCACTGCCTGCTGCGGCTGCGCGACGGCGCCGTCGCCCATCGCGATGTCCAATCCGCCTGTACCACAGTGCATTTCGCCGTACCGGCCGAGGCGGACCTGCGGGCCTATGTCGCCCACGGCGAACCGCTGGGCGTGGCGGGCGGCTTCACCCTGGACGGGCTGGGCGGCTGGTTCGTCGACGGGATCGACGGCGACCCGTCGAACGTGATCGGCATGAGCCTGCCGCTGCTGCGCGCGCTGCTGGGCCGGGCGGGGCTCTCGGTGGCCGCGCTGTGGACGGCCCAGCGGTAGGCTCGAAGTCGTGTCATTACCCCCCGATCCACACCCGTCCCTGACCGAATACGCCCACCCCGAACGACTGGTCACCGCCGACTGGCTGTCCGCCAACATGGGCGCCCCGGGCCTGGCGATCGTCGAGTCCGACGAGGACGTGTTGCTCTACGACGTCGGCCACATTCCCGGCGCGGTCAAGATCGACTGGCACACCGACCTCAACGACCCGCGGGTCCGCGACTACATCAACGGCGAGCAGTTCGCCGAGTTGATGGACCGCAAGGGCATCGCCCGCGACGACACCGTGGTGATCTACGGCGACAAGAGCAACTGGTGGGCGGCGTACGCGCTGTGGGTCTTCACGCTGTTCGGCCACCCCGACGTGCGCCTGCTCAACGGCGGGCGCGACCTGTGGCTGGCCGAGCGCCGCGACACCACCCTGGACGTCCCGACCGCGACGTCGAGCGGCTACCCCGTCGTTCAGCGCAACGACGAGCCCATCCGCGCGTACAAGGACGACGTGCTGGCCATCCTCGGCGCCGAGCCGCTCATCGACGTGCGCTCGCCGGACGAATACACCGGCAAGCGCACCCACATGCCCGACTACCCCGAGGAGGGCGCGCTGCGGGCCGGGCACATCCCCACCGCCGTGTCCATCCCGTGGGGGAAGGCGGTCGACGAGAGCGGCCGCTTCCGTCCCCGCGCGGAGCTCGAGGAGCTCTACGGCTTCCTGCAGCCGGACGACAAGACCGTCGTCTACTGCCGCATCGGCGAGCGGTCCAGCCACACCTGGTTCGTGCTCACCCACCTGCTGGGCAAGCCGGGGGTGCGAAACTACGACGGATCCTGGACCGAGTGGGGCAACACCGTGCGCGTGCCGATCGTCGCGGGCGAGCAGCCGGGAGCCGTTCCGGTCTGATGAGCATGCCCGCCCCGCTGGCCGAGGTGGTGTCCGACTTCGCCGAAGTCCAGGGCCAGGACAAGCTGACGCTGCTGCTGGAGTTCGCCAACGACCTGCCCGCACTGCCGTCCGACCTCGAAGAGGCGGCGATGGAGCCGGTGCCCGAGTGCCAGTCGCCGCTGTTCCTGCACGTCGACGCCAGCGACCGCAACCGGGTGCGGCTGCACTTCAGCGCGCCCGCCGAGGCGCCCACCACCAGGGGATTCGCGTCGATCCTGGCCGCCGGGCTGGACGAGCAGCCCGCCGCCGACATCCTCGCGGTGCCCGAGGATTTCTACACCGAGCTGGGCCTGGCCGCTCTGATCAGCCCGCTGCGGCTGCGCGGCATGTCGGCGATGCTGACCCGCATCAAGCGGCGATTGCGCGAGACGGCCTGATCAGAAAGGGATTTGGAGACCGGGTGACAGCCCGCGCGGCGCGGCGCATAAACTTCCCCGGACAAGACTTGTAAGAAATTCTCTTAGAGACGAAGAGACGAGAGAGACGTCCAGCCGAACAGGAGGCGAAGTGGCTAGTCACGCCAGCTCGAGGATCGCCAAGGTGCTCGTCGCCAATCGCGGTGAGATCGCCGTCCGGGTGATCCGCGCGGCCCGCGACGCGGGCCTGCCCAGCGTGGCGGTGTATGCCGAGCCCGACGCCGACGCGCCGCACGTGCGGCTGGCGGACGAGGCGTTCGCCCTCGGCGGTCAGACGTCCGCGGAGTCCTACCTGGACTTCGGCAAGCTCCTCGACGCGGCGGCGAAGTCCGGCGCCAACGCCATCCACCCCGGCTACGGCTTCCTGTCCGAGAACGCCGACTTCGCCCAGGCGGTCATCGACGCCGGCCTGATCTGGATCGGTCCCAGCCCGCAGTCGATCCGCGACCTCGGCGACAAGGTCACCGCCCGCCACATCGCCGCCCGCGCCCAGGCGCCGCTGGTGCCCGGTACCCCCGACCCGGTCAAGGACGCCGACGAGGTGGTGGCCTTCGCCAAGGAGTACGGCGTGCCGATCGCGATCAAGGCCGCCTTCGGCGGCGGCGGCCGCGGCATGAAGGTCGCCCGCACCCTCGAGGAGATCCCCGAGCTGTTCGAGTCGGCCACCCGCGAGGCCGTCGCGGCGTTCGGCCGCGGTGAATGCTTCGTCGAGCGCTACCTGGACAAGCCCCGCCACGTCGAGGCCCAGGTGATCGCCGACCAGCACGGCAACGTCGTCGTCGCCGGCACCCGCGACTGCTCGCTGCAGCGCCGCTTCCAGAAGCTGGTCGAGGAGGCGCCGGCGCCGTTCCTGACCGACGCGCAGCGCAAGGAGATCCACGAGTCGGCCAAGCGGATCTGCAAGGAGGCGCACTACTACGGCGCCGGCACCGTCGAGTACCTGGTCGGCCAGGACGGCCTGATCTCCTTCCTGGAGGTCAACACCCGCCTGCAGGTCGAGCACCCGGTCACCGAGGAGACCGCGGGCATCGACCTGGTGTTGCAGCAGTTCAAGATCGCCAACGGCGAGAAGCTGGACATCACCGAGGACCCCATCCCGCGCGGGCACGCCATCGAGTTCCGGATCAACGGCGAGGACGCCGGCCGCGGCTTCCTGCCCGCCCCCGGCCCGGTGACCAAGTTCCACCCGCCCGCTGGCCCCGGCGTGCGGATGGACTCCGGCGTGGAGACCGGCTCGGTGATCGGCGGCCAGTTCGACTCGATGCTGGCCAAGCTGATCGTGTACGGCGCCGACCGGCACGAGGCGCTGGCCCGCGCGCGGCGCGCCCTGGCCGAGTTCGAGGTCGAGGGCCTGGCCACCGTCATCCCGTTCCACCGCGCCGTGGTGAGTGACCCGGCGTTCATCGGCGACGACAAGGGCTTCTCGGTGCACACCCGCTGGATCGAGACCGAGTGGGACAACACCATCGAACCGTTCACCGGCGGCGAACCGATCGACGAAGAGGACGCCCGGCCCCGCCAGACGGTGGTCGTCGAGGTCGGCGGGCGCCGGCTCGAGGTGTCGCTGCCCGGCGACCTGGCGCTGTCGAACGGTTCCGCCGACCCGGCCGGGGTCATCCGCAAGAAGCCCAAGCCGCGCAAGCGCGGATCGCACGCGGGCGTGGCCGCCTCGGGTGACGCGGTGACGGCGCCCATGCAGGGCACCGTGGTCAAGGTCGCGGTCGAGGAGGGCCAGGAGGTCGCCGCTGGGGACCTGGTGGTGGTCCTCGAGGCGATGAAGATGGAAAACCCGGTGACCGCGCACAAGGACGGCACCATAACCGGGCTTGCCGTCGAGGCCGGCGCGGCCATCACCCAGGGCACGGTCCTCGCCGAGATCAAGTAGATCCGGGATCAATTGAATCCCAGATCAACCAAATGTTGTCCGACTCTGCCCGTCGCGGGTAGGGTCGGGTCAGGTTGAGTTCACAGCCGCCCGGATCACGCCAGGCACGCGGGGTGCGAACTCCCGGTGTTGAACTATTAACGACCACCTGACGTCATCCACAGCAGGATCCTCCAAATGACGGAGACAAGCATGTCTGTGGCCCAATCCTGGCAACAAAGCCGCACCGCACAATTCACCTCACGCTGGAGCGCGCGGGGGGCGCTGATCACCGTCGACGGTGAGCTCGACGCCGCCAACGCCGACCAGCTCGCCATCTACGCGCAACGCAGCGTCAGGCGCGCCCGCCGGATCATCGTCGACCTGCGTGGCCTGGGATTCATTGGCACCGCGGGCTTTTCGGCGCTACACCGAATCAACGTCGCGTGCTCGGGCGCCCAGGTGCACTGGGCCATGGTGCCGAGCCCGGCCGTGGCGCGGTTGTTGAGAATCTGCGACCCCGACGGCACCCTGCCGGTGACGACGCCGCAGGCCGAGCCGCTGCTGAGGCCGGCGCGGGCCGACCGCGACGGGTCCCGGCCGCTACTTCAGTTGGTCCCGCAGCCGCGTTAGCGACTTGGCCAACAGCCGCGACACGTGCATCTGCGAGATGCCGACCCGCTCGGCGATCTGCGTCTGCGTCATCGACTCAAAGAACCTGAGCACCAACACCATTCGTTCCCGCTCGGGCAGCGCCTCGAGCAGGGGGCGCAACGCCTCGCGGTCCTCGATGCGGTCGAGGCCGGCGTCCACGTCGCCCAGGGTGTCGGCGATGGCGCGGGCGTCGTCGTCGTCGCTGCCGCCGCCGGTGTCGATGGACAACGTGTTGTAGGAGCTGCCGGCCACCAGGCCCTCGACCACCTCGTCGCGCTCCATGCCGAGTTCGGCGGCGAGTTCCGTCGCGGTCGGCGCCCGGCCGAGCCGCTGCGACAGATCCGCGGTGGCGGTGCCCAGCCGCAGGTGCAGTTCCTTCAGGCGCCGCGGGACCTTGACCGACCAGCTGTTGTCGCGGAAGTGACGGCGGACCTCGCCCATGATCGTGGGCACCGCGAAAGAGACGAAGTCCGAGCCGGTCTCGACGTCGAAGCGGACCACGGCGTTGACCAGGCCCACGCGCGCCACCTGAACCAGGTCGTCGCGCGGTTCGCCGCGGCCCTCGAACCGGCGGGCGATGTGGTCGGCCAGCGGCAGGCAACGCTCCACGATCTTGTCCCGCTGGCGCTGGAATTCCATCGAGTCGGGGGCAACGCCGGCCAACTCCCGGAACATGTCCGGGACGTCCGCATACTCGTTCGGTCGCGAAACCGAACCGCCGGCAGCTCGCGCTGTCACCTGCTAGAGGCCGCCCGTCGCGCGGTCAGCGTGATCCCGAAAACACTGCCGGTTTCATCGGGTTCGCGACCGTCGTGGAAGGTCTGGACTTCGTCGGCCAGGGAAGTCAGGACATGCCAGCTGAAGCTGCCGGGCGCCACCACATCGTGGGTGTCGCACGCGGCGGAGGCCTCCACCACCAGCTCGTCGTCGTGCGGGTCCACGACGACCACCAGCGTGGCGCCCGGGGTGGCCGAGCGGATCAGGCGGGTGCACACCTCGTCGACCGCGAGGCGCAGATCGGCAACCGCATCGAAATCCAAGTCCTCGAAGGTGCCGATCGCACCGACCAGCGTGCGCAGCATCGCCAGGTTCTCGAGGCGTGCCGCGACGTGGAGCTCGACGGCCCGCTGGCCGCGTTGACGCTTGCTCGCGCGAAATCCCGCATCGGTCATCTGGTCTCCCGGCAATGTCTGCTTGACACTACTATTGCCGCGCAGCCCGCCGTCGACCGTGGGCTCTAACCGATTAGTCACAATCGCCGCCGCTGGTCATGTCGATGGTTATGGCAGTGGGCATCGATGTCGGTGTCGCCAACGCAACCCTTCCGGCACTCATCATGGTTTAGAGCTGATACCCATTTGCGGCGGCGGATAACCCCGTCAGCAGACCCTTAACACCGTCTCCCCCGCGACCTACACTTATTGGCATGAAGCAGTCTCTGCTTCGGGCGGTTGTGCTCCTGACGTCGTGGGCCGTCGGCCTGCTGGCGGCTGCCTGGGTAGTACCGGGCGTTTCGGTGTCGGCCTCGGGGTTCATCGTCGCCGTGGTGGTGTTCTCGGCGGCGCAGGCGGCCCTGTCGTTGCTGATCGTGAAGTTGCCACGGGCCTATGCGTCGCTTCTCCTGGGGGGCAGCGGGCTGGTGCTGACCCTGGTCGCGTTGAGCCTCGCCACGGCGTTCACCCACGGGCTTACCATCCGCGGCGCCGCCTCTTGGCTCGCCGCCACGATCGTCGTGTGGCTGGTGACCACGATCGGGGCGATTTCGCTGCCCGAGGCGCCCGTGCGCGAAAACGCGAGTTTCATCGGGTCCGCCGAACTTCGCCCCCACGGCGGACGTGTCACTGAGTAGGTGTCCTTAACTCGTCCGACGACGGAAGGAGAGGTGATGAGCGACAGGCATCGCGATCCGACAGATCACTTCCGGACGACCCAACCGCACGCCGGTTTCACGATGAAGGACAACCTCTACTGGCCCGGGTTCATCCTGCTCCTCGTGGCCATCGGGGGAATGATCAGCACCACGGCCGCCGCGGCCTACGGCCACTACGAGTGGATCGCCACGACGGTGCTCGTCGCCGTGCTCGGGACGATCGCCGGGGCGCTGTGGTTCGTCATGGAGCATCGCCGCGTGAGCCGCATCGACGAGCAGTGGCACCCCACCCCACGCACCCAGAGTCCCGGGACTCCCGCGTCGAGTCGATAGGTCAGAGGGCCAGCACCGGGCCGGCGATCGGCGAAACGCCCAGGCCCAGCGTCACCACCATCAGCGTGAGCAGGAACCAGCCCGCGCCGTGCCACCCCCACCAGGTGCCGTGGGCCTTCCACACCCGATACGTGCGCAGGAACGCCCAGAGCCCCCCGGTCAGCAAAATCAGCGGGCCGCCCAACGCCAGCATCGTGCGCTGGGGCGTGCCACAAGCCACCGTGTCGACGCCCGTCCCGGGGCAGGTGCTGACCCACAACGCGGCAAGGACGACGAAGCCGATGCCCGCGGTGGCGGCCAGGGCGGCGAACCGGATGGCGGCGTGCACCTCGCGGTCTTCCTGCCCCAGGCGGTCACCGGGCGACCGCGGATCTGCTGTTTGCATCCCTGATCCCCCGAGTCGTGATTCTGATTAGCTCTTAATCCATCGTTCGCTGCGTCGCAATGGTTACGCGCCACGACGGTGAAGATGTGGGTACCCTGCGCCACGCCACGATAAACCGCCATCGGCCCGGCTCACGGGCGCCAACGCGCCGCTCGGGGCGCACGCCGGCGCGCCGGTTTCCGCCCGGTTTCGGGCGCAGCCCAACCCAATCACGCGGCGTTGCCACGGCATCGCCAGCGCGACGGCGAGCGGCCGAACTGCGAATACCGTCAATTATTCCGGCGCATTACCGCTGGCCCAGGGCGTGCGGTTTGGTTGAGCCAATGTGGCGGGGCTCTCATACCGTATGAGTACTATCTGACACATGCCGACAGCCAGAAGGCGGTTATCCCCCGAGGATAGACGCGCCGAGCTGCTCGCTTTGGGGGCAGAAGTCTTTGGGAAGCGACCCTATGACGAGGTCCGCATCGACGAGATAGCCGAGCGCGCGGGCGTGTCCCGCGCGCTGATGTACCACTACTTCCCGGACAAGCGGGCGTTCTTCGCCGCCGTCGTCAAGGACGAGGCCGACCGGTTGTACGAGGCGACCAACAACCCGCCGCCCCCGGGCCTGACGATGTTCGAGGAGATCCGGATGGGTGTGCTGGCCTACATGGCCTATCACCAGTCCAACCCGGAGGCCGCCTGGGCCGCGTACGTCGGCCTGGGCCGGTCCGACCCGGTCCTGCTCGGCATCGACGACGAGGCCAAGAACCGCCAGATGGAACACATCATGTCCCGCATCGGCGAGGTCGTCAGCGGGATGCCGGACACCAGCGCGCTGGCAGCGGACGTCGAGCGGGACCTGCGGGTGATCATCCAGGGCTGGCTCGCGTTCACCTTCGAGATCTGCCGGCAGCGCATCATGGACCCCACCACCGACGCCGACCGGCTCGCCGACGCCTGCGCGCACACCCTGCTCGACTCCATCGCCCGGGTCCCGGAGATCCCGGACGAGCTGTCACACGCCATGGCCACCGCGAGGCTGTGAGAAGCCGCTCACCCAAGCCGATGTCGGTGCCCGTTGGCACCATGGTTGGGTGAGCACCCGCGCCGACCCCCGAGCACCCGACCCATTGGGCCGGTTCAGCGCGGTCACCCGCGAGTGGTTCGCCGGCACCTTCGCCGCCCCGACCACCGCGCAGGCGCAGGCCTGGGACGCCATCGCCGACGGCGACGACACCCTGGTCATCGCGCCGACCGGGTCGGGTAAGACCCTCGCGGCGTTCCTGTGGGCCCTGGATTCCTTGGCCAACCTCGCCACGTCGGCCGACCGCCCGGCCGGCACCCGCGTGCTCTACGTGTCCCCACTCAAGGCGCTGGCGGTCGACGTCGAACGCAACCTGCGCACCCCGCTGGCGGGGCTCACCCGCATCGCCGAGCGGCGCGGCCTGCCCCCGCCCGGCATCAGCGTCGGGGTCCGCTCCGGCGACACCCCGCCCGCAGCGCGCCGCCAGCTCATCGCGCACCCGCCCGACGTGCTGATCACCACCCCGGAGTCGCTGTTCTTGATGCTGACCTCGGCGGCGCGCGAAACGCTCGCCGGCGTTCAGACGGTGATCGTCGACGAGATCCACGCCATCGCCGGCGGCAAGCGCGGCGCCCACCTGGCCCTGTCCCTCGAACGCCTGGACGACCTGCGTGAGGGACCGCCCGCGCAGCGCATCGGGCTGTCGGCGACCGTGCGCCCGCCCGAGGAGCTGGCGCGCTTCCTGTCCGGCGCGGGCCCGGCCAGCCGGACACGGATCGTGGCGCCGCCGTCGGCGAAGACCATCGAGCTCACGGTGCAGGTGCCCGTGCCCGACATGGCCAATCTGGCGAACAACACGATCTGGCCGGACGTCGAGGCGCGCCTGGTGGACCTGATCGAGTCGCACGGCTCGACCATCGTGTTCGCGAACTCGCGGCGGCTGGCCGAGCGGCTGACCTCCCGGCTCAACGAGATCCACGCCGAACGCGCCGGCATCTCGCTCGACGCGGACCTCAACCCCAAGGTCGCGGGCGGCGCCCCGGCGCACCTGATGGGTAGCGGCCAGAGTTTCGGCGCGCCGCCGCTGCTGGCGCGCGCCCACCACGGTTCGGTCAGCAAGGAGCAGCGCGCCCTGGTCGAGGAGGACCTCAAACGCGGGCTGCTCAAGGCGGTGGTGGCGACGTCGAGCCTGGAGCTGGGCATCGACATGGGCGCCGTCGACCTGGTGATCCAGGTGGAGGCGCCGCCGTCGGTGGCCAGCGGCCTGCAGCGCATCGGCCGGGCCGGCCACCAGGTCGGCGAGGTCTCGCGGGGCGTGCTGTTCCCCAAGCACCGCACCGATTTGATCGGGTGCGCGGTGACGGTGCAGCGCATGCTCGGCGGGCAGATCGAGACGATGCGGGTGCCCGCCAACCCGCTGGACATCCTGGCGCAGCAGACCGTGGCGGCCGCCGCGCTGGAGCCGCTGGACGCGGACCGGTGGTTCGACACCGTGCGGCGGGCCGCCCCGTTCGCGACCCTGCCGCGCAGCGTGTTCGAGGCCACCCTGGACCTGCTGGCCGGCAAGTACCCGTCCACCGAGTTCGCCGAGCTGCGCCCGCGCCTGGTCTACGACCGCGACGCCGGCACGCTGACCGCGCGGCCCGGGGCGCAGCGGCTGGCCGTCACGTCCGGCGGCGCCATCCCCGACCGCGGGCTGTTCACCGTGTACCTGGCCTCCGAGGTCGAAAAGCCGTCGCGGGTCGGCGAACTGGACGAGGAGATGGTGTACGAGTCGCGTCCCGGCGACGTGATCTCGCTGGGGGCCACCAGCTGGCGGATCACCGAGATCACCCACGACCGGGTGCTGGTGATCCCCGCGCCGGGGCAGCCGGCCCGGTTGCCGTTCTGGCGCGGCGACGACGTGGGCCGCCCGGCAGAGCTGGGCGCCGCGCTCGGCGCGTTCACCGGGGAGCTGGCCGGCCTCGACCGCGGCGCATTCGACAAGCGTTGCACCACTTTGGGTTTCGACGCCTATGCGACCGACAACCTGTGGGGGCTGCTGGACGAGCAGCGTACCGCCGCCGGGGTGGTCCCCACCGACGCCACGCTTCTGGTCGAGCGGTTCCGCGACGAGCTGGGCGACTGGCGGGTGATCCTGCACTCGCCGTACGGGCTGCGGGTGCACGGGCCGCTCGCGCTGGCCGTGGGCCGGCGGCTGCGCGAGCGCTACGGCCTGGACGAGAAGCCGACGGCCTCCGACGACGGCATCGTGGTGCGCCTGCCCGACACCCTCGAAGAGACGCCGCCGGGCGCGGACCTGTTCGTCTTCGACGCCGACGAGATCGACCCGATCGTCACCGCCGAGGTGGGCGGCTCGGCGCTGTTCGCGTCGCGGTTCCGGGAATGCGCGGCGCGGGCGCTGCTGCTGCCCCGCCGGCACCCGGGGAAGCGATCGCCGCTGTGGCACCAGCGCCAGCGCGCCGCCCAGCTGCTGGACGTGGCCCGCAAATACCCCGACTTCCCGGTGGTGCTGGAGGCCGTCCGCGAATGCCTGCAGGACGTCTACGACGTCCCGGCCCTGACGGCGCTGATGGCCGGCATCGCCCAGCGCAAGGTCCGGGTGCTCGAGACGGAGACGCAGCGGCCGTCGCCGTTTGCCGCCTCGCTGTTGTTCGGTTACGTCGGCGCGTTCATGTACGAGGGCGACACTCCGCTGGCCGAGCGCCGAGCCGCCGCGCTGTCCCTGGACAGCACGCTGCTGGCCGAGCTGCTGGGCCACGTGGAGCTGCGCGAACTGCTCGACGTCGACGTCGTCGCCGCGACCGGGCGGCAGCTGCAGCACCTGTCGGCCGACCGGGCCGCCCGCGACGCCGAAGGGGTCGCGGACCTGTTGCGGCTGCTGGGCCCGCTGACCGAGGAGGAGGTCGCGGCCCGCACTGACGTCGCCGACGGCAAAAGCGTTGCCGGGTGGCTGGAGGGGCTGCGGGCCGCCCGGCGCGCACTGACCGTGCCGTTCGCCGGCCGCAGCTGGTGGGTGGCCGTCGAGGACATCGGCCGGTTGCGCGACGGGGTCGGGGCGGCGGTCCCGCTGGGCGTCCCGGCCGCGTTCACCGAGGCGGTGGCCGACCCGCTGGGCGAGCTGCTGGGTCGCTACGCGCGCACACACACCCCGTTCACCACGGCCGAGGCCGCCGCCAGGTTCGGCCTGGGGTTGCGCGTCACGGCCGACGTGCTGAACCGGCTGGCCACCGACGGCCGGCTGGTGCGCGGCGAGTTCGTCGCCGCCGACCTGACCGCGGGCGCCGGCGGCGAGCAGTGGTGCGACGCCGACGTGCTGCGCATCCTGCGGCGCCGTTCGCTGGCGGCGCTGCGCGCGCAGGTGGAGCCGGTGAGCACCGCCGCCTACGGGCGGTTCCTGCCGGCCTGGCACCACGTGTCGTCGCCCCAGTCGGGCATCGACGGCCTGGTCTCCGCGATCGATCAGCTGGCCGGCGTCCGAATACCCGCCTCGGCGCTCGAACCGCTCGTCCTGGCCCCGCGGGTACGCGACTATTCCCCCGCGATGCTCGACGAACTGCTCGCCACCGGCGAGGTCACCTGGTCGGGCGGCGGGTCGATCTCGGCCGGCGACGGCTGGATCGCGCTGCACGCCAGCGATTCCGCCCCGCTGACCCTGCCCGGGCCCGCCGAGCTCGACTTCACCGACGCCCACCGCGCGATCCTGGACACCCTGGCCGGGGGCGGCGCGTACTTCTTCCGTCAACTGGCCCAGGGCCCGATCCCCGAGTCGGAACTGAAAACCGCGCTGTGGGAACTGATCTGGGCCGGCTGGGTCACCGGCGACACGTTCGCGCCGCTGCGCGCGATGCTCGCCGGCACCGGGGCCCGCAAGCGCTCCGCCCCGGCACACCGGACGCGGCGCGCGCCGCGGCTGAGCCGTTACAGCGTCGCGCACGCCGCGCACCGCAGCGCCGACCCGGCCGTGGCCGGCAGGTGGTCGGCCCTGCCGGCCCCCGAGCCGGATTCCACGTTGCGCGCCCATTACCAGGCCGAGCTGCTGCTGAACCGCCACGGGGTGCTGACCCGGGGCGCGGTGGCGGCCGAATCGGTGCCGGGCGGATTCGCGACCCTCTACAAGGTGCTGAGTACGTTCGAGGAGGCCGGCCGGTGCCAGCGCGGCTATTTCGTCGAGTCGCTGGGCGGCGCGCAATTCGCGGTGGCCTCCACGGTCGACCGGCTGCGCAGCTACACCGACGACGTCGACCAGGAACGGCCGGAATACCGGGCGGTCGCGCTGGCCGCCGCCGATCCCGCCAACCCCTACGGCGCCGCCCTGCCGTGGCCCGCCGCCCGCGCGGCCGGCGAGGCCCCGGCGGCCCGGCCGGGCCGCAAGGCGGGCGCACTCGTCGTGCTGGTGGACGGCGCGCTGGCCTGGTTCCTGGAGCGCGGCGGCCGATCGCTGCTGACGTTCACCGACGACCCAGCGGCCCACCATGCCGCGGCCGCGGCACTGGCCGAGCTGGTGGCGGCGCGGCGCGTCGCGTCGATCCTCGTCGAGCGCATCGACGGCACGCCGGCGCTGCACCCCCACGCCGGGGGACCGGGCCCCGTCGCCGAGGCGCTGGCCGGGGCCGGGTTCGCCCGCACCCCGCGCGGAATGCGGTTGCGATAACCCATGCCCGAGGGCGACACCGTCTGGCACACCGCGGCCCTGCTGCGCGAGCACCTGGCCGGGCAGACGCTGACGCGCTGTGACGTCCGGGTGCCCCGCTTCGCCGCCGTCGACCTGACCGGGCAGACCGTCGACGAGGTGCTCAGCCGCGGCAAGCACCTGTTCATCCGGGTCGGGCGGGCCAGCATTCACTCGCATTTGAAGATGGACGGCAGCTGGCGGGTCGGCAACCGGCCGGTGCGGGTGGATCACCGGGCCCGGATCATCCTGGAAGCCAACGGGGTTCGCGCGGTAGGCATCGACCTGGGCGTGCTGGAGATCCTGGATCGCGACACCGACGGCGACGTGGTCGCGCACCTGGGGCCCGACCTGCTGGGCGCGGACTGGGACCCCGCCCGCGCCGCCGCCAACCTGGCGGCGCGCCCGGACCGGCCGATCGCCGAGGCGCTGCTGGACCAGCGGGTGCTGGCCGGCATCGGCAACGTCTACTGCAACGAGCTGTGTTTCGTCACCGGGCATGCACCCACCGCGCCGGTCGGCGCGATCGCCGATCCGCGCCGGCTCGTCTCCCGCGCCCGAGACATGCTGTGGGCCAACCGCTTCCGCTGGAACCGCTGCACCACCGGCGACACCCGGGCGGGCCGGCAGCTGTGGGTCTATGGGCGGGCCGGGCAACCCTGCCGTCGCTGCGGCACCCCCATCCGTTACGACGATCACGCCGATCGCGTCAGGTATTGGTGCCCGTCCTGCCAGGTCGGCATGCGATGATCTCAGTGCGAAAACGGCCCGGATGGCCCTGAACCACTACCCGGCGGGAGGTCCCAGCGATGACGACCACCCGAACGCGCCTATCGGCCGGCCTCGCCCTGACCCTGTTGAGCCTCGCGGTGGCGGTCTCCCCGACCGCGAACGCCGACGCCGTCGACAACCTCTTCGTGACGGCGGTGAAGAACAAGGGCATCGAATTCGCCTCGCCGCAGGCCGCGATCGTCGCCGGTCACGAGGTCTGCGACGAACTCGACATCGGCAAGCAGAAGTCCGACATCGCCTCCGAGGTGATGGCGAACAGCAACCTGGACGGCTATCGCGCGGGGTTCTTCATCGGCGCGAGCATCGCCGCGTACTGCCCCAGGTACCGCGGAAGCTGAGGCCGGCTCAGGAGATGGCGTCGACCGCGGTCGACAGCCGCGACTTGAACTCCTGCGGAATGGGGACGTATCCGTTGTCCGCGAGGCCGTCCTGGCCGGCGCCGATGGTGCTGCGCAGGAACGCCTTTACCGCCGCGCCGACCTGCGGATCGGGGTATCTGGAGCACACGATCTCGTAGGTCGCCAGCACGATCGGGTACGCGTCGGGCTGGTTGGGCCGGTAGAACGAGATGGTGTCGAGGGCGAGGTCGTTGCCCTTGCCGATGAACCAGGCGGAGGCGATCGTCTTGCCCACGGACTCCGCGCTGATCGTCACCGGGTCCGGGCCGGCCGACGTGAGGACCTTGGCCGTATTCAGGTGCTGCGCCTGGGCGAACGACCATTCGAGGTAGCTGATCGCCCCCTCGGTGCCCTTGACGGCGGCGGCGGCGCCGTCGTTGCCCTTGGCCCCCTCGCCGACGCCGCCGTTGAACGTCTTGCCGGCGCCCTTGCCCCACGCGCCGTTGGAGGCGCTGTCGAGATACCGCTGGAAGTTGTCGGTGGTGCCGGACTCGTCGCTGCGGAACACGACGTGGATCGGCTCGGCCGGCAGGGTGACGCCGGGGTTGAGCACCGCGATCGCGGGATCGTTCCAGCCGCTGATGCCGCCGCTGAAGATCCGGGCCGCGGTCGCGCCGTCGAGGTTCAGCGAGGTCACGCCGTTGACGTTGTAGCCGATGACGATCGGGCCGAACACCACCGGCAGGTTCCACGAGGGCGAGCCGCACCGTTGCTGCGCCTTCGCGTGCTCGTCCTTGCTCAGCGGCGAGTCCGATCCGGCGAAATCGGTTTGATTGCCCACGAATTCGCCGATCCCGGCGCCGGAGCCATTGGCGGTGTAGTTCAGGGACTGGCCTGGGCAGGCCTGTTCGAAGGCCTTGACGAAACGGGTCATCGCGTTCGCCTGGGCGGTGGAGCCGCTGGCCCGCAGTGTCGGCTTGCCGCCGCACGCCACCTTTGCCGGCGACGGGCCCGTCGTGCCGCTTGCGCCACCCGGATGGTTGTCACTGCCGCACGCCGAAAGCATCGCCGCGCCGGTGGCCAGAACGGCCAGCGTCACACCAAATCGATTGAGTTTCAATGGGATGCCCTCGTCAAGGCCATGAGGCATAGTAACCGCTTCCGTTAGTTCCGGCCGTGCGCGAGGAAAAACTGGGCGATGACCTCCGAGGCGTCCAGGGCGCGCGAGGTGCGCCCGATGATGGCCTGGGGCAGGTATTGCTTGCCCCCCGGCCAGGTGTGGCCGCCGTTGTCGATCCGGTAGAAGATCACCTCAGTGGACGCCGCGCACGCCGCGGACTCGAACCGGTGCACGACGGTGCCGTCGCCGACGCCGGGCAGCACCTGCGTCGCCGGATCGCCTTGGCACCCATCGGCCGAGCGCCAGGTGTCCACCATGCCGGTCGCCGAGACGGAATGGCTGACTCCGCCCCGGCCGCGCACGTCCCCGCCCTTGAACGGCACCAGCGGGTCGGCGGTCCCGTGCGCCGCCAGCACGGACACCGGGCGCGACGGGTGGCAGGCCACGCCCGCGCCCAGCGTGCCGGCCACCGGCGCGATCGCGGCGAAGACGTCGGCGCGGTCGCAACCGAGCCGGTTGGACATGAAGCCCCCGTTGGACATGCCGGTGGCGAAGACGCGCCCGGGGGCGATGTTGTAGTCGGTTTGCAGCTTGCCCGCCAGCGCGACCAGGAAGCCGACGTCGTCGACGTGGTGGCGGTCCGCCGGGGACGCGCCCCGCCCGTCGGCCCAGCTCTTGTCGTACCCGTCGGGATAGGCCACCAGCAGGTTGTTGGCGTCGGCGACGGCGTCGAAGTCGGTCAGGCCCTGCTGGCCGGTTCCGGTGCCGCCGCCGCCGTGCAGGCTGAGCACCAGCGCGACGGGATCGCCGGGCGGCACGTGCAACGTGTACGTGCGGTCCATTCCGCCGGAATGCAAGGTGCCGGACAGATCCCGGGCGCTGGCCGCCGAGACGTGGCGCACGTCACATCCCACGACGCTCGCGGCGCACGCCGCCAGGACGACGAGCCAGAACCAGCGTGGGTACGCCGTGCGCGAACCATTGTTGCGTTGTTCGCAATATCCGCGATGATTAGATGACGGCGAGCTGTAACCTGCTTGCAACGTTGGCGGCCGAACCTTCAGTCGTCAAACAACGGAACTTCAGAACCTTGGGGGTATTAGAAATGACGAGTACCGGTACCCGCAAGCCTCGCCGGCTGCTCCCGCTGTTGGCCGCCGGCTTCATCCCGGCGGTCGCGCTGCTCGGCCCGGTGACGGCGGCCCCGTCGGCGTACGCCGACGGCACCGACGACGCCTTCATCACCGCGCTGCACAACCACGGCATCGAGCACGAGTCGCCCAAATCCGCCATCGCGGCGGGCCATTTGGTGTGCCACCAACTCGATATGGGTAAGACTCAGGAACAGATCGCGACCGACGTGATGAACAGCAGCGGCATCGACGGCGACGACGCCGGATACTTCGTGGCCCTGGCCGAACGCGCGTACTGCCCGCAATATGCGGACGTGCCGTCGTAACGGCGGAACAGCGGGGTAAATCGCGGAATCCGGCCGGGCGAACGCCTTTCGTGTCGTCCTGATTTGAATTCGTTGATCGCCGCATTGTGCAAAGCTGTAATGTGCGAAATTCCCGGCTCCGGCAAAGGCGCTGACGAGGGAGGAGGCGAGATGACGATGACCCGGATCGCCCAGCTGGTCGTGCTGGCCGCGCTCGCCCCCGTGGCGGCGACGGCCGCGATCGCCCGCGCCGACGCCAGCGACGACGCCTTCCTCGCGGCGCTGAGCGCGAAGGGCATCCACTTCGGTTCGCCGGAGAAGGCGTTGATCGCGGGCCACGAGGTCTGCGACGAGCTGGACACCGGCCGAACGGTGAACCAGGTCGCGTCCACCGTCATGAGCAACAGCAGCCTGGACGGCTACCACGCCGGCTACTTCGTCGGGGCGAGCATCCGGGCGTACTGTCCCAAATACGCGTCCTGACCTCACAGCGAACGTGCATTTTTCTTAACCTGACGGCAACGCGCACGGTCGCTCTCACGAGATCTGCCGGTCATACACTCCCGCTATCACCTACCAGCTCGGAGAACTGACTACGTGGTATCGAGAATTTTAACCGGCGCCGCCCTCGCAGTCGGGATGGCGATTTCGATCGCGGCACCGGCAGGCGCTGACCCCAGCGTGTTCAACGACCTGTCCTGCAGCTGCCCGCAGACGGTCTCCAACGGCGGGTCCACCGTCGCCGACCAGATCAACCGGGGCATCCAGTCCGGCCTCGCCGGCGGCAACGTCGCCCGGGCCCAGCAGTAATCGGCGGCCTTCAACCCGCGGCGCCCCGCCCGACGGCCTGCACCGCCGCGTGCTCGTGCAGCGCCTTCTCGGCTTCCGGGTGAACGGGTTTGAGGTCGAACACGACCTCCTTGACGGTGCCGGTGAACGCGTAGGGCGCCCGGTCCTCGTAATCGCGGTCCACGACCAGGCCGTTGTCACGCCCGATGTCCATCCCCGCGTACGACGTGAAGGCCAGCGGCACCGTGTTGGCCATCGCGCCCTCGCCGATCAGCCGGTCGCCGGCCCACAGCGTCACCCGTCCGCCCGAGCCCGGCACGGGCTGATCGGATTCGAAGAGCATGCGCACCGTCACGTCCCCGGAGGGAATCGGCTCGGTGGACACCTGCTTGTAGGTGTCCACGCCGAGGAACGAATACGTGTGGCGCAGCCGCCCGCCCTCGTCCACCCATAGCGCGAACCCGCCGATGAAGTCGGCGTCGGCGACGATCACGCCCTGCGCGCCGCCCTCGGGAACTACCAGCCGAGCCTCGATGGCATACGAGCGACCGAAGATCCGGGGCACCATGCCGCGCTGGATGTTCTGCACGTCCCCCTTGAAGGTGAACCGCGTGGTGGTCGGCAGCGGCGGCAGGCTGCCGAACATCACCGCGAGCCCACCGAGCAGGGGCAGCACCCGGTTTCGTTCGGCCTCCTGCCACCACAGCCGCGTGAGCTCCGCGACCTTGTCGGGATGCTCGGCGGCGAGGTCGCGCGCCTGGGAGAAGTCGTCGGGCAGGTAGTACAGCTCCCAGACGTCGCTGTCCGGGTCGTAGGTGCCGGGCGCGAACCGCGCCAGCGTCTGCGGGGATAGGTCCCACGGCGCCTTGTCCAGCCGGGTGCACGCCCACCAGCCGTCTTTGTAAATGGCCCGGCTGCCGAACATTTCGAAGTACTGCACGGTGTGGCGCTCTTCGGCCGCCGCGTCGTCGAAGGTGTGCGCGAAGCTGGTCCCGTCCATGGCTTCCTGGTCGAAGCCGTCGACACTGACCGGCTGCGGTAAACCGATGGCCTCCAACACCGTCGGCGCGATGTCGATGCAATGGGTGAACTGGCCGCGAATGGCGGCGTCGGGCTTGATCCGGCTCGGCCAGGCGACCACCATCGGGTCGCGCGTGCCCCCCAGGTGGCTGGCCATCTGCTTGCCCCACTGGAACGGGGTGTTGTTGGCGTGCGCCCAGGCGCTCGCGAAATGCGGTGCGGTGAACTCGTTTCCGAGCGCCTCGATCCCGCCGTACTGCTCGATGAGCTCCAGTTGGTGGTCGGCGTCGAGCAGCACCCCGTTCAGGAACGTCATCTCGTTGAACGAGCCGGTGACCGTGCCCTCCATGCTGGCGCCGTTGTCACCCCAGATGTAGAAGACGAGCGTGTTGTCGGACTCGCCGAGGTCCTCGATCGCGTCGAGCAGCCGGCCGACGTTCCAGTCCGCGTTCTCCGAGAATCCGGCGAACACCTCCATCTGGCGGGCGTAGAGCTTCTTCTGGTTGTCCGACAGGCCGTCCCACGCCGGGAACAGGTCGGGCCGCTCCGTGAGCTCGGCGTCGGGCGGAATGACGCCGAGCTGCTTTTGCCGTTCAAATGTCTTGCGCCGGTAGGCGTCCCAGCCCTCGTCGAACTGGCCGCGGTACCTGTCGGCCCATTCGGCGAACACATGGTGCGGCGCGTGGGTGGCGCCCGTCGAGTAATACATCAGCCACGGCTTCTCGGCGTCCTGCGCCCGCACGCCGTGCAGCCACTCGACGGCCTTGTCGGTGAGGTCGTCGGGAAAGTAGTAGGGCCCGCCGTCCTTGCCCTGGGGCACGCCGGTGACGGAGTTGTCCTGGGTGATGATCGGGTCGTACTGGCCTGCGGCGCCGGACAGAAAGCCCCAGAAATGGTCGAAGCCCCAGCCCACCGGCCAGTTGTCGAAGGGGCCCGCCGCGCCCTGGACGTTGTCCGGGGTCAGGTGCCATTTGCCGAAACCGCCCGTCACGTAACCGTTGTCGCGCAGGATGCGCGGCAGCGCGGCGCAACTGCGCGGCTTGACCGAGGAATAGCCGGGGAAGGGGCCGGGGAACTCGGTGACCGACCCGAACCCGACCCGGTGGTGGTTGCGCCCGGTGAGCAGGGCCGCGCGGGTCGGCGAGCAGACCGCGGTGACGTGAAAGCGGTTGTAGGTCAACCCATTCTGCGCCACGCGGGTCAGCGTGGGGGTCCGGATGGCGCCGCCGAAAGTGTCCGGGCCGCCGAACCCCGCGTCGTCGATGAGCACGATCAGCACGTTCGGCGCGCCGTCGGGCGCCTTGGCCCCGGGCACGATCGTCCAGTCGCCGACCGAGTCCGCCATGGTTCGGCCGATGGTGCCGCCGAAGGCGCGCTGCGGCAGCGGCAGGCGGGTTCGGTCGGGGTTGAACTTCCCCATCGCCTCTTCCAGCGCCGCACCCAGACTGCGCAGCGTCGAACGGCTCAGCTCCGCAACGGATTTCATCGGAGAGCCGGCGCACGCCTGCTCCACGCCCAGGCGGCCCTCCGCCGGCGTCACGGCGATGATCAGGCCGCTGCCCGCGGCCAGCGCCTGCCCGATCTTGTCGCCCAGCCCCGTCTTGATCCGGTGGTCGGCGAACGTGCCCGCCAGCGCGCCGGCCGCGGCACCGATGGCCGCAGTGGCAAGCAGCGCCGGCGAGAACAGCCCGACCGCCAGGCCGGCGCCGGCCCCCCACGCGGCGCCCCGGCGGCCCAGCCGGTTGCCCGTGTCGAGCAGCACGGCATTGCCGTCGGCGTCCTTGCCGACGAGCACCGCGCCGCGCAGCGCGACGTCCTTGGCCTTGGTTCGCTCCGTCAGCGTTTCGAAGTCGCGGCGAGCCGCGTCGAGGTCCTGGTAACCGGCGACAATGACCAGCGCTTGATCTTCGCTCATAGCGGGACTCCCTCGCAGACGGATAGCGGCGTCGTCGGTCCGAAATATAGACCTCTACTCTGGGGACCCTGTCGGTGTCGCATCGAGGATGGTGATCTCGGTGGCCGCATTGAGCGTCTTGCCGCGAAAGAAGTCGCGGCCACCGGCCGTGGCGCTGAGCACCGCGACCGGGACGCCCAGCACGACCAGACCCATGCCCAGGATGAACACGCCACCGACCGGTCCGACATGGGTTTTGCCGTAGTCGGGCGCGTACATGTCGACCGTGCTCTGCACGAACACCCACGTCATGCCCAGCGCGCCGAGGAGCGGAAGACCGCCTCGCAACCAGAAGTCGCGCGCCGAGGACAGCAGCGTGTGCCGGTAGGTCCACACACACGCGTAGGCGGTTATCGCATAGTAGAAAGCGGTCACCAGGCCCACCGAAGCCACCATGTCCGCCAGCGAGTCACGGCTGAGCAGCGTCATCACGAGGTAGATGGTGAATCCACCGACGCCGACGACCAGGGTGCCCAACCACGGCGTGCGGTATTGGTGGTGTACCCGGGCGAGCCGGCGGGGCAGGGCCCGGTAAACCGACATGGCCAGCATGTTTCGCGCGGTCTTCGCCAGCGAGGTCAGCGCCGAGGCCAATGCTGACGAGCTGATGGCGAGCAGCAGCAGCACCGCCAGGGCGCCGCCCACCACCGGGTCCCCCAGGATGCCGAGGGTGTCGTTGGCGTTTTGCGGATTTTTCAGACCGATTCCGGTGGTGCCGAACCCGGCGTAGGCCTGAATCGCGCAGCTGACCGTCGCATAGGTGCCCAACACCACGACCGTCGCGAGCACGGCGGCCTTGCCGGGGTTCTTGTGCGGGTCTTTGGTTTCCTCCGACACCGACAGGCAGGCATCCCACCCCCAGTATGCGAACACGCACAGGATCATTCCGTGGGCGATCGCCGACGCGGACAGCCCCGTGGGCGCCAGCCAGGACCACTGCGGCATGACTGCCTGCGCACCGGCGTGGTGAGTGAACACCTTCGTCAGAGCGACCATGCTGACCAGTGCCAGCATCGCAAACTGCGCGCCCACCAGCACGGCCTGAGTCCGCTCGGTGACGCCGATGCCCCGCACGCACAGCAGCGTCAATACGACGATGGCCAGCCCGGCCACTATGGTCTGCACGGCCATCGAATTCGCCGCGGCATGCAAGTGCAACGCCTCGAGCAGGTAGATGGCGGCGATCTGCGCGCCGTTGCCGACGGCCACGACGGCCGCGATCACTAAGCACCAGCCGGCCAGCCAACCCACCCACGGACCGAACGCGCGGGTTACCCAGGTGAAAGTGGACCCGCAGTCGGGGGTCTCGTGGGCCAGTTCACGAAAAGCAAAGGCGGTGAGCATCATCGGAACAAATCCGATCACGAATAGCGCGGGGGTCTTGGCGCCGGCCGCCGCAACCATACCGGCCAGCACGGCGGCCAAACTGTAGGCCGGAGCCACCGACGAGAGCGCGATGACGAGGCTGCCGGTCAGGCCGACAGCCCCCGACCGCAGCCCCTTACCGGCGACCGGGCTGGCGGCAAGACTCATCCGATGGCCGACCGATCAAGTCCGGGCGTGGTGCGAAATGCCATTGACGTAGTGGAAGCGCGCGGCGCGGCGCCGGATGCGGTGGGCGTCCCCGCGGGTGCGGTGTGGCAGGCCGGTGTGCATCGGCTCGACGTAGAACATCAGCTTGGCGAGCTCCACGAGGACCAGGTAAGTGCCGACGAAGCCGGCCAGCACGGCAAAGAACTGCCACGGCAACGTCGTGAAGCCGAGGGTGTGGGCCAGCGGCGAAATCGTCAGCACAACGCCGACCGCGACCACTGTCAGGCTGGTGATGGTCAGCGGGACGCTCGCTCGACTGCGGAAGAACGGCACCTTGCGGGTGCGGATGGCGAAGATGATCAACGTCTGCGTCGCAAGGGATTCCACGAACCAGCCGGTGCGGAACTCGACGGCGCCGGCGTGCAGCACGCCCAGCATCAACCCGAACGTCAGGAAGTCGAACAGGGAGCTGATCGGCCCGAAGATCAGCATGAACCGGCGGATGAAGGCGACGTTCCAGTGCGACGGCGCGTGCAGCTGCTCCGCGTCGACCCGGTCGGTCGGGATCGCGAGTTGCGAGCTGTCGTAGAGCAGGTTGTTGAGCAGGATCTGGCTGGGCAGCATCGGCAGGAAGGGCAACAGCGCCGAGGCGGCGGCCGCGCTGAACATGTTGCCGAAGTTGCTCGAGGTGCCCATCAAAACGTACTTGATGGTGTTGGCGAATATCCGCCGTCCCTCGGCGACACCGGTGGCCAGCACGCCCAGGTCCTTTTCCAGCAGCACCACGTCGGCCGCGTCCTTGGCGACGTCGGTGGCGCTGTCGACCGAGATGCCCACGTCGGCGGCGTGCAGGGCGAGCGCGTCGTTGACGCCGTCGCCGAGGAAGCCGACGGATCGCCCGTGGCGGCGCAGCGAGACGATCAGCCGCGCCTTCTGCTCGGGGGAGATGCGGGCGAAGATCGTGTTGTTGCGGGAGGCCTCGGCGAAGGCGTCGTCGTCGAGGGCTTCGAGGTCACCACCGGTGACCGTGCCCTTGGAGGCCAAATCGAGGTCGGCACAGACCTTTTCGGCGACCCGCGGATTGTCGCCGGTGGCGATCTTCAGTTCGATGCCCAGGGCTGACAGCTGCGACAGGGATTGGCGCGCAGCGGGTTTGGGTTCGTCGGCGAAGACGAGGAAGCCGACCAAGGTGAGGTCGCGTTCGTCGTCGGTGGTGACGGCACTCAGCTCGCCGGCGGGCCGGACGGCCACGGCCACCACCCGCCGGCCGGCGGCGAACAGGCCCGCCAGGGTCTCGTCCGCCGCCGCCGGCGTCTCGCCGCAGCGGGCCAGCACCTGTTCGGGCGCGCCCTTGACCACGAGCACGCGTTTCCCGTCGTCGTCGACCAACACCGACGTCGCGCGGCGCTCGTGGTCGAACGGCAGGATGGCTACCCGGCGCACCGCGTCGCCGACCAATTCCTGCGCCCCCGGGGATTCCCAGAGCGCGGCGTCGAGCGGATTGGCGCTGACGCCACCGGAATCCGGGTCGACGTCGGTGGCCAGCAGCCCCAGCCGGCGCACCGGGTCGGCGTGCGCGCCGGCCGGGTCGATCGCGTCGACCAGGCGGAGTTGGCCCTCTGTCAGGGTTCCGGTCTTGTCGGTGATCAGGATGTCGATGTCGCCCAGGTCCTCGATGCACACCAGCCGTTTGACGAGCACCTTCGACTTGGCCAGCTGCCGCGACCCGGTCGCGAGGCTGGTGCTGACCACCGCGGGCAGCAGCTGGGGCGTGATGCCGACCGCGATCGCCAACGAAAACAACACCGAATCGATGATCGGCTTGGCCAGCAGCAGGTTGCTGGCCAGGATAATCACCATCAGCGCGATCGCGACCTGCAGCAGCAGATAGGAGAACTTGCGCAGCCCCACCTGGAACTCCGTTTCGGGCTGCCGCTGATCCAAACCCGCCGCGATGCGGCCGAATTCGGCGTTGCGGCCGGTGGCGTAGACCACGCCGACGCCCTCCCCGGCGCTGACGATGGTGCCCATGAACGCCAGGTCCGTCGATTCCGCCAGCTCGGCGCCCGCGGGTACCGGCTGGGGTGATTTCTCCGAGCCCGTCGACTCCCCGGTGAGGATGCTTTCGTTGCATTCCAGGCCGGTGACCTCGATCAGCCGGACATCGGCGGGCACGGCCTCACCCAGCGACAGCCGGATCACGTCGCCGGGCACCAGGTCGGTGACGCTGACCGTGACGAATTTGGAGTCGCGGCGCGCCAGGGCGTTGTGGTGCACCCGGCCGTGCAGGTCGGCGGCGGCTCGCTCGGCGCGATACTCGTTGACGAAGCCCAAACCGATGCTGGCCGCCAGGATTATCCCGATGATGACCGCCTGCATGCTGTCGCCCAGGAAGTACGACACGATCGCGGTGCCGGCCAACAGGATCAGCACCGCGGAGCGTAGCTGGCGGCCCAGCACCGCGAGCGCGTTGACGTGATGGGTCCGCACGGCGTTGGGGCCGTGCCGCTCCAGCCGGGCCGCCGCCTCGGTGCTCGACAGCCCGGCGGCCGAGCTGTCCAGCCATTCCAGGACCGCCTCGGCGGGGGCCTCGGCGACCCGTTTGGCGGTCAGCGGCGCCGCGTCCGGCGTGGCGGTCAGGTTCGGCCTCAGCGACATTGCATGGGTCTCCTACGTCGATCCATCCCGGACGATGTCATGTGCGCCGCCCGTTCGCATTGGCAATACCGGTTGTTTGCCAACTCGCCACCCACTGGTCAATCACCGAAAGCCCGCGGGGCCAACCACTCTCAGTAGGTCGATATCTGGTCCTCGGCGGGTAGATCGCCGGTGACCGCGAAGATGACGCGGCGACCGACTTCCACGGCGTGGTCGGCGAAGCGCTCGTAAAAACGGCCCAGCAAAGCCGTTTCCACACCCACCGGGACGCCATGCTTCCAATCGTCATCGATCAGCACGCTGAACAAACCCCTGTACAGCTCGTCCATCGCGTCGTCCTGTTCGTGGAGTCGGGCGGCAGCCTTCGGATCCCGCGACACCAGCACCTGTTTTACGCTGTCGCCCAATGCAATCGCCACCTTGCCCATGTCGGCGAAACATTGGCGGACCTCCTCGGGCAGCACCTGCTTCGGGTGCGCCCGCTCGGCGATCTTGGCCACGTGTACGGCCAATGCGCCCATGCGTTCCACGTCGGCGATGATCTGTATGCCCGCAAAGATTGCCCGCAGGTCACCGGCTACCGGTTGCTGTAAGGCCAAGAGCGCGAACGCCTCTTTTTCGACTTGCGCTCGCATCGCCACGATCTGCTGGTGGTCGCGAATCACCCGCTCGGCGGCCGCGATGTCATCCTCCAGCAAAGCCTGGGTCGCGCGCTTCATCGCGATCCCGGCCAGTCCACACATCTCCCCCAATTGCGTGGCTAAGACCTCTAACTGTCTGCGATAGGAGGTTCGCATCGGTAGGAGCCTCTCGGAACCTGAGTTGTCGGAGTCCACGCCTGAGATGTTCGCCTGATTTCGGCGACTTCCGCAAGTGACGAAAGCCACCCGAAGGGGGTCTAATCGGCTCCTGCGACCGACCCCCCGCCGGATTAGTCTTCGACACATGTCGCGGACCCACTGGCTGGCAGCGCCAGTGCGCGTCGCCGCCATGAGCACCCGGATGGCCGTCACCGTCGGCGCGGTCGCCGCGGGGACTGCCGGAAGCACGGCTCTACTGGGCGGCAGCATTGCGGCCAGCCTGGGCCGGTCGGTAACCCGTGCCGCGCCGGACTTTTCGGCGTTGGCCCGCGCGGCGGTGGGCATGTCGATCGAGGCTGTGGGAGGCCCGCCGGCGCGGCGTAACAGCAGCAACGGGCCGCGGCGCTGGATCGAAGTGCGGGGCCTCGGCGGCGAGCACGCTTCGGCGATCGCCACCGACGTGCTGGCCGCAGTCCGCGCAGCGCCCGGCGTGCGCGAGGCTTTTCTGAACCCCACCCTCGCCCGCGTGGTGGTGACGGTGGACGCGGACGGGCCCTCGGTCGCCGAGCTCGGCCGGATCGTCGCCCGCGCCGAACAGCGAAACCGAGCGCGGGCCCTGCTGGCGCACCCGGCCAGCCTGCCCGGTGACGATGCGCTGCTGATGGGGCGGACGATGACGGCCGCGGCCGCAACTGTGGGGCTCGGCCTTTCGCTGACCGGCAGCCTGCTGCGCCTGCCCCGGCTGCCCGACTTGGTGGCCGTTCCTACCACGCTGGCCGACCACCACCCGCGGGTGCGCCGAGAGCTGGAGCGGCGCCTGGGGCCGGAAGGCACCGACGTGTTGTTCGGTTTCGTCAACTCCGCGACGGCCGCGTTGACCCTGTCGCCGACAGCCGCGGCCGCGGAGGCCGCCACCCGCACGATGCTCGCGGCCGAGGCGTGGAACTCTCGGCTGACATGGGCCCGGCATGAATGGGTGCTGGGCGGCCGGGCGGTGCCCGACGACGCGGCTCTGACACCTGTGCTGACACCAAGAAGCATCCCGAATCCGCCCGACGGGCCCGCGGAACGCTACGCCAACCGTATCGGCCTGGCCGGCGTCGGCGCCGCCGCCGCGGTCGGTGTGCTGTCGCGCAACCCCGACGCCGCCGGCGCCGCCGCGCTGACCGCCGTACCGAAGCCGTTGCGCACCGTGCGTGAGGCCTTCGGCGCCGCGATGAGCCGCGGCCTGACCACCCGGCACGACGCCCTCGTACTGCGTCCCCGGGCATTGCGCACACTCGACCGGATTGACGCGATCATGGTCGACCCGCGAGCGCTGTACACCGACGAATTGACGGTCAGTCGCGTTCTGGGGGTGGACAATTCGGAGCGCGCCCGTGCCTGGGAAGCGGTTCGAACGGCGCTCGACACCGACGGCGTGCGGCCCGGATGGCACCGGCTGGCCGACATCCCCGGAGCCGGCGACTCGGGCGAGGCACTGATCAGCCCGGTTCGCGATCCGTTCGCCGCGGCGGTGCTGACCGAGGCGCGGCAGGCGCAGCCACGGGTCTTCTCTCTCGACGACGACGGACTGCGTTCCCTGGCACAGGGATTCGACCAGCTGTATCCGGCGGACGGGTCGATCGACCACGCGGTGGCGGCGGCCGTCGCCGAATTGAAGGCCGGCGGTGCCACCGTCGCGTTGTTGACCACGTCGGAGATGCAAGCCTCGCACCGGTCCGACGTCACGATCGGCGTGCTGCGGGACGGACACCCCGCACCTTGGGGCGCCGATTTGATCGCGAAGGACCTCACCGGCGCTTGGCGGGTCTTGCACGCGCTACCCGCCGCGCGCGCCGCCACCGACGGCGCCGTCCGGTTGTCGGCCTCGGCCTCGGCGCTCGGCGCGCTGATGCTGATTCCCGGTGTGCCCGGACGCAGTTCGGCATCGGTCAATGTCGGCATGGTGGCCAGCCTGTGGTTCGGATACCGGGCGGCGCTGAAGGCGCTCCGGGACCCGCTGCCCGAGCCCGAAGCCGGGCACGAATGGCACGGCCTGCCGGTTGCCGAGGTGCAACGGCTGCTGCCCCGCCCTCCGGACGAGCACCACGAAGAGCTGTCCGCGTGGTGGCAGAAGCTGCCGCCGGTTCGCGCGCTGCATGACGCGAGCGTGGCATCGTGGGGATCCGTCCGCGATTTCGTCGACGAGATGCGGGGCGACCTGGCGGACCCGATCACCCCCCTGTTGGCCACCGGCGCGCTGGCCAGCGCGCTGCTCGGCTCGCCGCTGGATGCGGTCCTGGTGGGCAGCGTCCTGCTGGTCAACGCCGCGCTGTCGGCCGAGCAACAGCTGCACGCCGAAGGCATCCTGAATCGCCTACTGGCCGTGCAGGATCCGCCCGCGCGACGGCGCGTAGGCCCACTGGATGCACAGCGACGCGAGAAGGTGCCGACCGAGCGGCTGCGCCCGGGCGACATCATCGAGGTTCACGCCGACGAGGTGGTTCCCGCGGACGCCCGGCTGCTGCACGCACTGAATGTCGAGGTCGACGAATCCACGTTGACCGGCGAGTCACTGCCGGTAGCCAAGCAGACCGAACCCACGCCAGGCGCCCCGCTGGCCGAACGGACCTGCATGATCTATGCCGGCACCACGGTGGTCGCGGGCACGGCGGTGGCCGTGGTGACGGCGGTGGGTTCGCGTTCAGAGATGCGCCGCGCGTTGGCGATGGCACCGAGGAAGTTGCAGGAGATCGGCCTGCAGCGACAGTTGCGGCACATCACCCGCCGGGCGTTGCCGTTCAGCGTGGCCAGCGGGGGCCTGGTGGGATTGCTCAGCGTTGCGCGGGGCACCCCGTTGCGGGAAGCCGTGGGTAGCGCGGTCACGCTGATCGTCGCCGCCATTCCGGAAGGGTTGCCGCTCGTGGCGACGCTGGCCCAGCAGGCCGCCGCCCGCCGCCTCACCGGCGAATCGGTGCTGATCCGCAACGCCCACGCGATCGAGGCGTTGGCCCGGTTGAACGTGGTGTGCTTCGACAAGACCGGCACGCTGAGCGAAAACCGGCTCAAGGTCAAAGCGGTGCGTCCGATGGCCGGCTTCACCCCCGGTGAAGTGCTGGACGCGGCGGTCACCACGAGCTACGAACGGCACACCCACCGGGTGGAGCACGCCACCGACGACGCGATCAACCAGGCGGCCGACGACCCCTCGCTCCGCGACGGTTCGCCCCCGCAACCGCGACCGACACGCGACGCGTTCCTGCCGTTCCAGTCCGGTCGCCCGTTCGCCGCCGCACTCGTCGGCACCCGGCTGACCATCAAGGGCTCACCCGAGGTGCTCTCGTCGGCGTTGCTCCGGGACGACGAACCGCTGGCGCAACAGATCGACGCGATGGCGGCCGACGGGTTGCGGGTGTTGGCGGTCGCCGAGCGTCAACTCAGCACGGATCAAGCCGCGGCGGCCGCGGCCGATCCCGACCGGCTCGAGGCGCTCTGCACGTCGCAACTGACACCGATCGGTCTGCTCGGGTTGGCCGATACCCCCCGGCCCACGGCCCCGGCCGTGCTGAAGGCCCTCGCCGACCGCAACATCGGGGTCCGGTTGATCACGGGGGACCATCCCACCACCGCGGCCGCGATCGCCCGGGAGCTCGGCATCGACGTCACCGCCGAGCAGGTGATCACGGGCAGCGATTGGGAAGCGCTGTCGTCCGGCCAGCGGGCCGAGGCGGCGAAGTCGCGGCTGGTCTTCGCGCGGATGACGCCGGAACACAAGATCGCCGTGGTCCAGACCCTGGAGCGAGCGGGGTTGGTCACGGCGATGGTCGGTGACGGCGTCAACGACGCCGCCGCTATCCGGGCCGCCAGCGTGGGCGTCGGGGTGGCCGCGCGTGGCAGCGATGCGGCCCGCACCGCTGCCGACGTGGTGTTGCTCGATGAGCGGATCGAGGCCCTGCTGGACGCCCTCGACGAAGGCGAGCAGCTGTGGCGGCGTGTGCAGTCGGCGGTGTCGATGCTGCTGGGCGGCAACCTCGGCGAGGTGTGCTTCGCCCTGCTCACCACCATCCTGACCGGGCGCTCGGCGCTCAACGCCCGCCAGATGCTGCTGGTCAACATGCTGACCGACGCGCTGCCCGCCGCCGCATTGGCCGTCAGCCCGCAGAAGGGCACCGCCGAGGTCGACCGCGACGAGGCGGCAATGTGGCGGGCGATCGGGATTCGTGGCGCATCCACCACGATCGGCGCCACGCTGGGCTGGACGATGGGCAGCGTGACGGGCACACCGCGCCGCGCGGGGACGGTGGCATTGATCGCGTTGGTCGGCTCGCAACTCGCCCAGACACTGGTCGACTCGCAGGCCCCGCTGGTGGTGTTGACGACGGTCGGCTCCCTCGGCGCCCTGGTGGTGGTGATCAGCACCCCGGGGGTGAGTCAGGTGTTCGGCTGCACCCCCGTGGACCCGATCGCCTGGGGTCAGGGTTTGACCGCGGCCGCGGTGGCGAGCCTGGTGTCGGTGGTAGCTCCCGACCTGCTTCTCCGTGTGTCCGAGATCACGCAGCGACGGCTCAGGGATTGGCCGCTCGTGTCGCGGGTTGGTCAGCAAGCCCTTACCGTTGGAGGCAGCGTCCCCGGTGCGTCGGGCAGCAACCCCAGGAGTTAGCGGACAGGTGGTCGAGATGGAGCGCGAAAGTCGGTTGCAGCTCAAGCCATTTCGGGCTGCGGCGGAGCATGTCGACGGAGCCTGGTGGCCCCGGTCGAGGCACCTGGTCGACGAGTTGCCGGCGTTGGTGGCCTCGGTATCCGACCGGCTGGGGCAGGTCGTGATGATCGGCTACCGCCGCAATGGCTGGGACGCGACGCCGCCACTGGTCGAGATCGCCGGCCGCACTGTCGAATTGCTGGGGTTCACCAGTGACGAGCCGACCAGCGTCATCCTGATCGGCGCGGACGGTCGTCACATCACGCTGCACGTCATCCGGCCGGACACCAGCGAAGAGGCCGCCCGGCAGGCGTTGGACGAGGCGCGGGGAACCGCCGACGCCGGCGACGCCCCGGCCGGCGTTCCGACAGTAGCGAAGTCGGTCGCCGACGTCGCGGCCAAGCTCGACCGCCACGAAGGGCACAACGACCCCGAGCGAACCGCACAGATCATGCGCTGGTGTGAGGAGGCCGCTCGACAGTTCGTCGATGCCCCCGTCCAGGCCTTTGTTCCGATCCTCGTCGAACACATCGTCCGGAACCGGATGATGGAATCCCGCGTCAAGGCCGTCGCCCCCGCGCCCTAGCCAGCGCGACCGTGTCGGTGGTAGGCGCCCTTACCGATCCCGATCCCGCACGGCTCGATTCGCGAGCCGTCGTCGAACGCCTGCGGACCGATCCCGGCCGCGGGTTGACCACGCAGGAAGCCGCGCGGCGACTCGTCGAGGTCGGTCCCAACACCGTCGAGGGCGTCGCGCCGGTGCCGACGTGGAAGAAGATCGTCGCGCAGTTTCGCAGCCCGTTGATCTACCTGCTGTTGGCCGCCCTGATCGCGTCGCTCGCGGTGTGGGCCGTCGAGGGGGCCACCGGCTGGCCCGTCGACGCGGTGGTGATCGGCGTCATCCTCGTCCTCAACGCGGTGCTCGGTTACGTCCAGGAAGCGCACGCCGAGCACGCGGTTGATGCCCTGTCACGCATGACGGTCGGCACGGCAACCGTCGTACGTGACGGGACGCCGCACAAGGTCCCCGCGAGCGAGCTGGTGCCCGGCGATGTGCTGCTGCTGGCCGAAGGCGACGCCGTCGCCGCCGACGCCCGGCTGCTGTCGAGCGCCGGGCTGCAGGTGTCGGAGGCCGCACTCAACGGAGAAAGCGAACCCGTTGCCAAAGACGCCGGCGCCGTGGCGGACCCGGCAGCACTCGGGGACAAGCTCAACATGGTGTTCAAGGGCACCGCGATCACCAAGGGCGCCGCGCGGGCGGTGGTAACCGCCACGGCGATGGCAACCCAGACGGGTCAAATCGCGAGCCTGGTGCGCGCCGTCGGCAACGCCGAGACGCCGCTGCAGCGCGAGGTCGCCCGGGCCAGCCGGCTGCTGGGGATCGCCGTGCTGGCGATCGCCATGGTGGTGATCGCGACCATCTTCGTCGTCTTCGGCATCCACGGCGCCGACGACGTGATCACGGCCGTACTGCTCGGCATTTCGCTGGCCGTGGCCGCCGTGCCGGAGGGGCTGCCCGCCATCATGTCGGTGGTGCTCGCGCTGGGGATGCGGCGGATGGCCGCGCAAAGCGCGATCGTGAAAGAGCTGTCCTCCGCGGAGACGCTGGGTTCGGCGTCGGTCGTCTGCTCCGGCAAGACCGGCACCCTCACGACGGGCGAGTTGACGATCGAGCGGGTTGTCACGCCGCTGGGCGAGGTCGTCGTGACGGGCGCGGGATACCGGCCCGAGGGCCGCCTGGAGCGCGACGGGGTTCCGCTCGAGGAGGGCAGCGACCTGTCGCGCCAGGCCGCGTTGGTGCTCGACGGGGGCGGCGCCGAGGCCACGCTCCAGCAAAAGGACGGGCACTGGACCATCGAGGGTGATCCCATCGAGGCGGCGTTCCTGGTGGCCCGGGCGAAGACCGGAACGCGTCACCGCTCACCCACGGTCCCCGCGGAACGGGGCGACCCCGACGTGGTGCTCGACCACTGCGCGTACCTGAGGATCGGTGATCGGCTGGAACCGCTCGACGACCCGACGAGGGCGACGATCCGGGGCGACGCCGAGCGGCTCGCGGGCGACGCGTTTCATCCCGTGGCGGTGGCGTACCGGTTGCCGGACGCAACGGAGGGGGTCCTGGCCTACGTGGGCATGGTCGGCATCACGGACCCACCCCGCCCGGAGGCGGCCGAAGCCATCGCCAGCGCGCACGGCGCCGGGGTCAGGGTCGTGATGATCACGGGCGACCATCCCCGCGCGGCGGCCCGCATCGCCCGGCAGCTGGGCATCGAAGACGAGGAGTCGGCGGTATCCGGCGCCGAGCTGGCCGCGCTGGACGACGACGGCCTCCGGGAAACGGTCCGCCGCCACTCGCAGTACACCCAGGTCGGCCCACTGGACAAGCTGCGCATAATCGACGCCCTGCACGCCGACCACGAAATCGTCGCGGTCACCGGCGAGGGCATCAACGACGCTCCCGCGCTGAAATCGGCCGACATCGGCATCGCCATGGGCCGCACCGGCACGGAGGTCGCCCGGGAAGCGGCCAACATGATCCTGGCCGACGACAACTTCGCGACCATCGTGCAGGCCATTCGTGAGGGCCGCGGCATCTTCTCGAACATCAAGAAGTCGCTGCGCTACCTGCTCTCCTCCAACATGGGGGAAGTCCTGACCGTCTTTTTCGGCGTCGTGCTCGCCGGCGCGGTCGGCCTGACACAGGGGCACACCGTCGCACTGCCGCTGCTGGCCACGCAGATCCTGTGGATCAACCTGCTCACCGACGGCGCTCCGGCGTTGGCGATGGGTGTCGATCCCCAGACCGAAGACGTCATGAGCCGCCCGCCACGCTCGGCGACGGATCGGGTGATCGACGGCCGGATGTGGAACAACTTCCTGGTGATCGGCTCGGCCGTGGCGGCCGCGACCCTCGTCGCGATTCATCTGTATGTGCCCAGCGGTCCCCTGCCGTCGTCCGTCGACACGGCTCGGACCGCGGGCTTCACCGTGCTGGTGATCACGCAGCTGTTCAACACCCTCAACGCCCGCTCGGAGACGCAGACCGTGTTTCGCGGCTTCTTCGCCAACCGCTGGTTGTGGGCGGCGATCGCGCTGTCGGCGCTGCTCCAGGTGGCCGTGGTTCAGCTGCCCTTCCTCAACAAGGCCTTCACCACCGAACCCCTCTCGCTGGACCAGTGGCTGGTGTGCACTGCCCTGGCCAGCACCGTGGTGTGGGTCAGCGAATTGCGCAAACTGATACTGCGCTACGTCGACAAGCGACGCGCCATGAGTTCCGTGATGGCCGCGACGTCGGCCGGGCCGGGCACGCCCCAGCCGGGCCGGTAGTCGAGCAACTCGTCGGCCCGCACGGTCTTGAGGTCGACGTCGAGCAGCTCGATCGCCTCCAGCGGCACCAGGGCCGGGTGCACCTGGCCGCAGGCGCGCGCCAGGCACAGCAGCTCGAAGCGCAGGGTGGCCAGATAGTTGGCGCAGCGCACCGATTTCAGCGCCGGGTCGAGGCCGTGTTGCAGCCACGCGGACTGGGTGGCGACGCCGGAGGGGCAGCGGCCGGTGTGGCAGCGCTGGGCCTGGATGCAACCGATGGAGAACATGGCGGTTCGCGCGACGTTGATCATGTCGCAGCCCGCGGCCAGCGCCAGCAGGGCGTTCTCCGGGATGCCCAGCTTGCCCGAGCCGATGAACACCACGTCGTGGTGCAGGCCCGCCTCGGCGAAGGCCCGGTAGACGCGGGGCAGCGCCCACTTGAAGGGCAGGGCGACGTGGTCGCTGAACACGAGCGGGGCCGCGCCCGTGCCACCCTCGCCGCCGTCGACGGTCACGAAGTCGACGCCCCGGCCGGTGCGCGCCATGCGCTCGGCCAGCTGGAGCCAGAACGCATCCTCCCCGACCGCCGACTTGATGCCGACCGGCAGGCCGGTCTCGGCGGCGATGGTTTCCACCAGGTCGAGCAGCCCGTCGACGTCGCGGAACGCGGAGTGGCCGGCGGGGCTCTTGCAGTCCACCCCGACCGGAATGCCGCGGATGGCGGCGATTTCGGGGGTGACCTTGGCGCCGGGCAGCATGCCGCCCAGGCCCGGCTTGGCGCCCTGGCTCAGCTTGATCTCGATGGCCCGGATCGACGGCGTGGCGGCGACCCGGTCGATCAGGCGGGGCAGGCTGAACGTGCCGTCGTCGTCGCGGCAGCCGAAGTAGCCGGTGCCGATCTGCCAGACCAGGTCTCCGCCGCCCAGGTGGTACGGCGACACCCCGCCCTCGCCGGTGGTGTGCAGGGCACCGGCCAAAGCCGCGCCCTTGTTAAGCGCGGTGACGGCCGCGCCCGACAGCGAGCCGAAGCTCATCGCCGAAACGTTGACCAGAGACGACGGCCGGAAGGCCCGCGCCCGGCCACGCGCGCCGCCGAGCACCTTTCCGGCCGGCAGCGGCACCGACGGGTCCGGATGCTCGGGTTCGCCGGCGGGGGTGGGCACCGGGAACGCCGCGTGCTTGATGACCGGGTAGTTGTGCACCCGTTCCAGGTCATTGTCGGTGCCGAAGCCGAAGTAGCGGTTGCTCAGCTTCGCCGACGTGTACACCCAGCGCCGCTGGTCGCGGCTGAAGGGCCGTTCGGCGTCGTTGTCGGTGACGATGTACTGGCGCAGCTCGGGGCCGACGGCCTCGAGGAGGAACCGCAGGTGACCGACGATCGGGTAGTTGCGCAGAATGGTGTGGCGGCGTTGCAGCAGGTCCCAGGCCGTCAGGCCGGCCAGGCTCCCGCCGACGAGGCCGGCCAGCCGGGATTTCACGCGCCGTAGGCGCCGTAGACGCCGAGCAGGTCGCGGGCCGAGACGATCCCGGCCAGCGCGCCGTCGCGCTCCACCAGGACGTGGCGGATGTAGTGATCCATCATCCGGGCCGCTACGTCGTCGACCGTCGCCTCGGCGTCACACCACACAAGCTTGGTGCTGGCGATGTCGGACGCGAGGACGGTCGCCGGATCCTTGCCCGCGGCCACCACGCGGACGACGTCGCGCTCGCTCACCAGCGCCGCGGGCCGCTCGTCGTCGCCCACCACGACGGCCCCGACGTCGCAGTCCGCGATGGCCATGGCCACGTCCGCGACGGTGGCGTCGGCGGCCACGCGCGCCACCGGGTCGCCGGTGATGGTATGGATCGGGAGCGAGCCGGGGGTGAGCCCGGGTGCAGAAAAGCCAGTCACGCCAGCAATGTTCACCGGAACTTGGCCAACCTTTCTAGTGACCTGAGTCCCTAGTTCAGGGACACCCGGCCCTATTTAACGAGGCGAGGCCGGTTCAGGCTGGCTGCAGACCCGTCTCCCGAAGGGAATGGTGTGGGCGGTAGGGGATCCGCGATTTTGGTCGCGGGCAGTGTTGGCACGCTGGCGTCGGGCGGGATCGCCTGGCTGGCCGGCGCGCAGCGCGTCGCCGACGGCTGCTGGATCGCCGGCACGGTGGTGGCGCTTGTCCCGGCGGTGGTCTGGGTGGTGGCGGGGCTGCGCCACGGCCGGTTCGGGGTCGACCTGATCGCGGTGCTGTCGCTGATCGGCACGCTGGCCGTCGGCGAGTACCTCGCCGGCGCACTGATCGCGGTGATGCTGGCCGGCGGGCGGGCGCTCGAGGCCGCGGCCGAGCGGCGCGCGTCCCACGACCTGCGAGCCCTGCTCGAGCACGCCCCGCGGTTCGCCCGCCGGCGCGTCGGATCCACGGTCGCCACGATCGGGCTGGAAGAGGTCGCGATCGACGACCTGCTGGTCGTCGGCTCCGGCGAGGTGGTGCCCGTAGACGGGCGCGTCGTCGGCGCGGTCGCGGTGCTCGACGAGTCGGTGCTGACCGGCGAGCCCTTGCAGGTGGAGCGCGGCGCCGGCGAACCGGTGCGCAGCGGGGTGGTCAACGCCGGCGGCGCGTTCGAGATGCGCGCCACCGCCACCGCCGAAGCGAGCACGTACGCCCAGATCGTGCGGCTGGCCGCGGAGGCCGGGGCGCAGAGCGCGCCGGTGGTGCGCCTGGCCGACCGGTACGCCGCGTGGTTCCTGCCGTTGGCGCTGGCGGTGGCCGGCGCGGCCTGGCTGGCCAGCGGGTCGCCGGTGCGGGCCGTGGCGGTGCTGGTGGTGGCGACGCCGTGCCCGCTGCTGCTGGCCGCGCCGGTGGCGATCGTGTCCGGGCTGTCGCGTGCCTCGCGGCACGGCGTGGTGATCCGCAGCGGCGCGGCCTTGGAAAACCTCGGGCGCGCAACGACTCTGGTGATGGACAAGACCGGCACGCTGACCATTGGGCGCCCGGTCGTCATCGAAGTCGCGGCCGCGCCGGGGCGCGACGCTATGGAAATCCTGCGGCTGGCCGCCTCGGTCGACCAGCTGTCCCCGCACGTGCTGGCCGAGGCGATCGTTACCGAGGCGCTGGCCCGCGGCCTGCGGCTGGAGCTGCCGACCGACGTCGTCGAGGAACCCGGGCGCGGCGTCACGGCCACCGTCGGCGATCGGCGCATCCAGGTCGGCAAGCTGGGCGGCGACACCTCGACGGAATGGGCCCGGGCCGCCGCGAACCGGGCCTTGCTGGACACCGCCGCGATCGCGTGGGTGTGCGTCGACGGGCGACCGGCCGGTGCGGTGCTGCTGCGTGACCCGCTGCGCCGCCACGCCCCGCGCACCGTGCGGCGGCTGCGCGCCGCCGGGTTGCGCCGGGTGGTGATGCTCACCGGCGACCGCGCCGGGCCCGCCCGCGAGGTCGGCGCCGTGCTGGGGCTGGACGAGGTCTACGCCGAACAGAGCCCCGCGGACAAGGTCGCCGCGGTGCGCGCCGAACAGGAGCGCGCGGTCACCGTGATGGTCGGCGACGGGGTGAACGACGCCCCCGCGCTGGCCGCGGCCGGAGTCGGGGTCGCGATGGGCGCGCGCGGCGCCACCGCCTCCTCGGAGGCCGCCGACGTGGTGCTGACCACCGACCGGCTGGAGCGGCTCGCCGACGCGATGGACATCGCGCGGTGGTCGCGGCGCATCGCGGTGCAGAGCGCCGTCGTCGGCATGGGCCTGTCGCTGGTCGCGATGGCCGTCGCCGCGGTGGGCTGGCTGCCGCCCGCGGCCGGTGCGCTGCTGCAGGAGGGCATCGACGTCGCCGTCATCCTCAACGCGCTGCGCGCCCTGCGCGGCAACCCGGCGGTCGAGGTCGACCTGCCCGCGCGAACCGAACGGATGTTGCGCCGCTTCGACGCCGAACACGACGAACTGCGCGACGCCATCGGGCTGCTGCGCGAAGCGGCCGACCGCCTGGCAGAAGCGCCCGATCAGGCTGCACTGCAGGCGATTACGCGCGCACACGGCTTGCTGGTCGAGCGCGTCCTGCCGCACGAGCGCGCCGAGGAAACCGAGCTCTACCCCGCGTTGGCCCATCCCCTGGGCACCGGCGAGGCAACCGCGACCATGAGCCGGACCCACGCGGAGATACAACGGCTGTCGGACCGGATCGGCGCGCAGGTGGAGTTTGCCGCGGCCAACGGCTCCATCGGAGGAGACCAGGTCGACGACCTGCTCGCCTGCCTGTACGGGCTGTACGCCCTGCTGCGCCTGCACTTCGCGCAGGAGGAAGAGAACTACTTCACCCTGGCCACCGACGAGGCATCAACCGGCTGAGGGCGGGCGGGTCATGAAGGTGCCCTTGATCTCCAGCCCGTATTCGATGTCGTCGTAGTCGCGGCCCCCGCGCTTGCCCTTGTCGCGCGGCGCCACCGGCGGCATCATCGGCGGCGGCATGAAGGGGAAGCCGGATTCGTCGGCGGCCAGCGGGGACACCGCCGCGGCGAGCGCCACCGCCGGCTTCGACGCGGACAGAAGCCCCACCATGGCGGGCGGCGCGGTCAGCTTGCCGAGCGAAACCCCGACGCCCACCGCCGCCGTCGGCGCCGTTCCGGCCGCCCGGACCGCGTCGGCGAGACCGGCCTCGACCCCGCCCAGCGCGGCCTCCCCCTCCGCCAGACCCTGACCCACGTCGGTGCCCACGCTCTGCAACGCCTGGGCCGAATTCAGCTGCGCCAGGTAGCTGAGCAGGTTGACGGGAATTCCGCCCGCGATGAACTGGTCGCCGTACGCGTTGAGCAGGCCGAACCAGCCCTTCTGGGGGTTGAAGCCGAAAGGGGTGCTGAGCACGTTCGTCAAGAAATCCCCCAGCGGGGTCGACGCCGCCGGGGTGGTGGCGGCGGCGGACGTGGCGGTGGCCTGCGCGGCCGCCGCCGTCGGGCTGACGATCGCGGGCGGCGGCGAGAACTGCGCCAGCCGGGTGGCCTGTGCCGACGTCGCCGCGTAGCGATTCATCGCTGCCGAGTTGTTCACCCACATGCCCTCGTACTCGGCGTCGGTCTGGGCGATCGCCGCAAAGTTGGTCCCGAGCCAGTTGGTGGCGATCAGCTGCGCCAACCGGGTCCGGTTGGCCGCGACCTGAACCGGAAAAACCACCGTCCGGCGGGTCAATTCGAATGCCGCCGCGACGGCCTGCATCGAGGAGCCGACCCGCTCGCACTGCTGCGCGGTGGTGGCCAGCCAGGTGAGGAAGGGGTCGACGGCCCGGGTCATCGCCGCCTCGGACGGGCCGCCCCAGGCCTCACCCAGCGTCGAGAGCACCGAGCCGTAGCCGGGCAGGGATTCCTCCAGCTCGACGCCCAACAGCTCCCACGCGGCGGCAGCCTCGATCAACGACTCCGCACCGGGTCCGGAGTGGATCAGCGCCGCACTAATTTCTGGGGGCAGCGTCCCGAAGTCCATGCCTTCATCCGGCCGATGGCGGTGTGCGGATCACTTTGCCCTTGACCTCTGCGCCCACCTGGAGGTCTTCGAGCTTGGTCTGCTTGCGCTTGCGCCAACCGCTGCCCGCCGAGACCGGCGGGGGCATCAGCGGCGGAAGCATGCCGAACCCGGCGTCGGCGCCGTCGAGCGGCGACGCCGCCGAGGCGAGTTGGACCGGTGTCTGCGCGGCCGGCAGCAGCCCGACCACGGCGGGCGGCGCGGTCAGCTTGCCCATCGACACGCCGACGGCCATCGCCCCGGTGGGCGCCGATCCGAGCGACCGGACCGCGTTGGACAAGCTCGCCCCCGCCGCTCCCAGTGCCGACTCCCCCTCGGAGAGGCCCTGGCCGATGTCGCCGCCCACGCTCTGCAGCGCCTGGGCCGACGTGCTCTGCGCGAGGTAGCTGAGCAGGTTGATGGGGAACCCGGACGAGATGAACTGGTTGGCGTAGGTGTTCGCCAGCCCGAACCAGCCGGCGTTCGGGTCGAAGCCGAAGGGGGTGCTGAGGACGTTCGTCAGGAAATCACCGATCTGGGACGCCGGCGTGGCGGCGGCGGTGGACGTGGCCGTGGCCTGCGCTGCCGTCCCGGCCGGATCGGTGATCGCCGGCGGGGTGGTGAACTGCTGCAGGTCGAGCGCCTGCGCCGTCGCCGTCTGATAGCGCGTCAGCGCCGCGGAGTTGGTCGCCCACATGGCCTGGTACTGCTCTTCGGTCGCGGCGATCGCCGGAAGGTTGCGACCGAACCCGTTGGTGGCTATCAGCTGTGCCAGCCGCGTCCGGTTGGCGGTCACCGTTGCGGGCAGGACCACGGCCGACTGGGCGGCGGTGAACGCCGTCGCGGCGGTCTGCGTCGAGGAGGCCAGCTGCTGGGCCTGCTGGGCGGTGTCCCGCAGCCAGGTGAGGTAGGGCTGGACGGCCTGAACCATCGCCGCGGCGGACGGGCCGTCCCAGGAGTCCACCAGCGAAGACAGCACCGATGTATAGGTGCTTACCGAGCTGTCCAGCTCGTTGCCGACGCGCTGCCAGGCGGCCGACGCCTCGATCAGCGAGCCCGCCCCCGGACCGGTATGGACGAGCGCCGAGGTGACCTCTGGCGGCAGCGCTAAAAAGTCCATGACATCTCACATCCCTTATTCGGGAAACCATCCAGCAAAGTTGCGCTGACTGCGCCGCGACCAACGCGGAAACATTGCACGTCGACGCGTTTAACGTGCGGCCGGGGTCCTGCCCCGTTCACGTACCGCATGACACGAACAATACCGCTGGCGCTGGTCAGCGAAGAATTCCCCGCACGAGGCCGTCGGCCTTTTCGGGCAGCTAGGGGGCCGGTTTGAGGGCCACCGGCGTTGGTCGGTGCTAGGGACCGCCGCCGGTGCCGCCGTGGCCGCCGAGCAGGAGGGTGATCGGGGTGCCGAAGGCGCTGGCGAGGCCACCGCCGCCCCCACCGCCGATGCCGGCGGTGCCGCCCACGCCGCCGGGTGGTGACGGCAGGGCAGTACCGCCGGCCGTGCCGGCAGTGCCGCCTTGACCGGCACCGCTGTCGCCGCCGCCCGTTCCGCCGGTGCCGCCGGTGCCGCCGGTGATTCCGCCGCCGCCGCCACCCCCGCCCTCGCCCGAGGCGATGGTGCCTGCGGTCCCGACGACCGTCGCGCCGCCGCCGCCACCGCCCCCGCCGGTCGGGTTGCCCTGACCGGACTGGCCCAGGGCGCCAGCGGCCGACTCGTTACCGAAGACGGCGGCGGCACCGCCTCCACCGCCACCACCGGGGCCACCGGTGGCACCGGCGGGACCGCCGCCATCGCCGCCGCCACCGCCGCCGGCCGACGCGGTGGTGGTGGCGCCCACGGCATCGGCGTTCCCGCCGGCGCCACCGCGACCGCCGGTGCCGCCGGGACCACCGCCCGTGCTGTTGCCGCCGGCGCCGCCGCCCCCGCCAGCCCCACCGGACGCGCCGGCATCGGGGGCATGGACGATGGCCACACCACCGGCCCCGCCGTTGCCGCCGGCGCCGCCGATGACCCCGGTGCCGCCACGGCCGCCGGTGCCGCCGTCGCCCCCGTTGAACGCGGCGGCGCCGCTACCAACGGTGAAGTTGGCGAAGCCGCCGTCGCCGCCCCGGCCCCCGGTGCCGCCGATGCCGCCGGGGCTGTTGCCGCCAGCGCCGCCGTTGCCGCCGGTGCCGGCCGTGCCGGTGGCGCTCGAGGCGCCCGCGCCGCCGCCCGTGCCGCCGTTGCCGCCGGTGCCCCCCGTCCCGGCGTGGCCGACCAGCAGCGCGTGGTTGGCGCCACCGTCCCCACCGGCGCCGCCGGGCCCGCCGTGCCCGCCGTTCACGGATGAGGCCCCGCCAAGCCCGCCGGTACCACCGGCCCCGCCGGCCCCGGCCTGACCGCCGAACAGGTGCATGTTGGCGCCGCCGGCCCCGCCGTTGCCACCGGTCCCACCGGTCGCGCCGGTCGGGCCGACCACCAAACCGGCGGACCCGCCGTTGCCGCCTCTCCCGCCGGCGCCGCCGTTACCGCCGCCGAGCAGCCCGTTGGCCCCACCATTGCCACCGTTGCCGCCGCTTGCGCCCGTGCCGGCGAGGGCGTTACCGCCGGCCCCGCCGTTGCCGCCGTGGCCCCACAGGCCCGCCGACCCCCCGTTCCCGCCGTTTTGGCCCGTCGCACCGTTAGCGCCGTTGCCGCCGCTGCCGACCAAGATGCCGCCATCCCCGCCGTTGCCCCCGGGCGTGGTCGCGTTGGCGCCGTCGCCGATCAGCGGGCGATTCAACAGCAGCTCGGTGGGCGCGTTGATCGCGCCCAGCACGTCTTGCTCGATCGTTTGCAGCGGCGAGGCGTTGGCCGCCTCGGTCAGCGAATACGCGTTCCCCGCACCGCTCAAGGCGCGCACGAACTCGCCATGAAGCGCCGCCGCCCGCGCACTCAACGACTGGAAGGCCCGGGCATGGCCGGAAAACAGCGACGCGATCGCCGCCGACACCTCGTCATCAGCGGCGGCCATGACCGCGGTGGTTGGGGCCACCGCCGCCACATTCGCGGCGGTCACCGCCGAGCCGATGTTTGACAGGTCCGTTGCCGCCCGAGCCAAGAACTCGGGGGCCGCCACCACATACGACATCGCTGCCCTCCCGCCACGTCGTTGACATCTCGATGAATTGGACGAGTTGAGGGAGGTAAAAGTTCACGCCGGTTCCGGCCGATAGTTCAGGGGTCCGGCAAACGTTCAAGCCGTCAGAGGTGGGGCGGGTCACCGTCGGGAACTGCGGCGCACCACCCGGCTCGTTGAGGTCAGGATCAAGGCGCCGTCGCGCACGCTTTTAACCCACCTCAATCCCGAAGAGGTCCGCGCGGCCCCGACCTAGTTAGAGGTTCGGCAGATCAGCGAGAACCACCGCCAAACGCGGATCGGACACTTCAATCCTTCCGAAGAAGGCCAGGAGCAACTCGTCGGGTTCCGCGTCGATCGGCTCGTCACCGGCAGGTAGGGATCCGGAGGATGCCACGAATTCGACAGTGTCGTCTTCTCCCAGATGCACCCGATGCCGGGTCGAGGTCTTGCTCTCAACCTGCCGATTCATCGACTCAGCAGGGCCACGAATTGCCATGGATGCCGCCGCGGCCGGTATCGCCCAATCGTCTCCGGTTGCAGCGGCGATGTCGTAGCCGTGGACGAGCAGCTCGCACAAGATCCATCGCGCCCCACCGCCGGCAGAGATCGTTGATCCACCGTGGAAGGGATACAAACGGTCGAAGTCGACTTTGGGGTAGACGTGGTCGATCACTGCACGCAGATTTGCCTCGAGCCGGTCGGCGATATCGTTGATATCTCGGTCGGTGTACTCCGAGAGGCAGGTCGCATTCAGCTCGGCAACCCCCTCGTTTGTGGCGGCGCGTCGACGATCGCCAAGCAGCCTGCCGAGCACGGTTACCACGTGCGCCGCAGTCTCCACGGCCGTCCAGGCAAGCCCGGGCACCCGTCGCGCGGCGCGATCGGCATCGAGCCCCCGGACGATCGAGACGAGCCGCTTCCCACTGTCATCCAGCGCGGCGAGGATGTCGGCTTTGGTCGCCTGTTGCACCCGCCAAGCGTACGGCGGGCCAGTACTCGGATTTCGCGGCCAACGGCCGGTACCTTTCGGTGTTCCTGGTAGGTTGACCCGCGGTCAAAATGGCGGCGGTTCGTCGTCGTCGCGACCGGGCGGGGCGACCCCAAAGTAGCTGGGCCACTCGACTTTGCGGGCCAGGCGGGTCTCGCGGTTGTGGCGGCGTTCGGTTGCCACCCGGTAGGCGCGGTCTTGGGCGCGGGTGCGGCGGCGTCGGGGCATCATCGCGGCGCGTTGGTCACAGTAATCGAGCGGCGGTTCCGCTTCGGGGGTCGGGAAGACACCGCCGACCCCGCGACACAAACCGGGCAACAGCAACGCACTGCCCGGGGTGGTGACATAGGTGCGCCCGGCCGGGGTGGCCTGCCGAAAGATTACCCACCGTACCGGCCCACGCGAGTTTTAGAACCGGGTGTGCCTAGCCATAAGACAGCAGATCAGGCGGCGGTGGACTGCATCCGACGTTTTTGCCTAATCATGGCTTTTGCGACGAGCATCGACAACGCGGGCGAGAACCGCTCCAGGTACCAGAATGCCTTCCACCACGTCGGCAAGACAATGATCGCGTCTCCCTGCAACACGGCACGAAGGGCGCGCTCGGCGAACCGTTCGGGTTTTGACGTTTCTAGAAAGCGTTCTATTGGTCCTGGTGCCATCCCCCGATGTCTCTCCGTTAGCACCATCGGAGTCGAGACCATGCCAGGACACAGCACAGACACCTGCACGCCATGGCGATCGGCCTCGATGCGCAACGACTTGGAGATCCCGACAACGGCGTGCTTGGTGGCGGCGTAGCTGGCCGGCACTGCGCCGGTGGCGAGACCGGCGATCGAGGCTGTGTTCACGATGTGGCCGGAGTGCTGCCCGATCATGATCGGATAGACCGCCTGGATGCCGTGCACCACACCGCGCAGGTTCACATCGAACACGTCGTTCCAGTCATCGAGCGTGTACGAGTCGACCTCACCGTCGACCAAAATGCCTGCGTTGTTAAACAGGTAGTCGATCCGCCCGGACTGCCCTACCGCCTCGGCGACGGCACGCTCAAACGATGGGTAGCTGCGCACATCCAGCTCAATCGCGTGCGCCTTTGCGCCACCCCTGGCGAGGCGTTTCGCCAGATCCTGCGCGGCGCCGATCTGACGATCGGCAATCCAGACCTCGGCGCCCCCGTCGACCAACTTGGCCGCCAACGCGGCGCCAATGCCGGACGCCCCGCCGGTAACGAACGCAACCTTCCCCGACACGCTCGATGCCGTTGACGAAGGATAATCGCTCGCCCTTGCAGGGTAATTGCAAGCCTGTCCGTCAGATAGTGGCACCGTCGGCGGCCTCTCGTCCGAAGTTCACGATTCAGCGCACCTTTCCGGCTCGATGTGCTCGTCCGATGATGCGTGCCGTTCGTGGACCGGCAACGACGTCATCCGTGGATAGAGGATCGCTGGACCGAGCCATCGGGCAACGAAGCGGCGTAGTGTGAGGCCTTCGCGTGGCGGCTGCCCAGGATCGGTCAGAATGGACTGCACAGTGCGCAAGGTCATTTCAGCAAGCTCACGGAGCGCAGCGGTGTCGAAGCCGTGAAGCTTCCAATCGACATCGAAGCGGTGGAAGGCCGACAAGCAGAAAATGATCGCTGTGTCGGAGGTGAGCGAGGTGGCAGCTTCGCCCTCAGGTGGCCGGGTGAGCAAGCTTTCCAACTGTGGATCGCCGGTGAGGTTCTCGACCGCGAACGAGATTACTTCGACGATCGCAGTGACCGGGTCATTGAGGCCGCTGACGTGGTCAACACCTTGGTCGATGAAACCGTTGACCGCACGCATTGCGCTGGCAATGAGCAGCGCGTCGGCGTTGGGAAAATATCGGTACACCGTCTGACGAGTGACTCCGAGCCTTCGGGCGACGTCGGCAAGTCGTAGCGCCGGTCCGTGTTCAGCGATCACGTCGTCTACCGCATCCAGAATGCGGGCGATTGCCTCCTCATCCGAGGCGGGTGTGACACCCGCCCAGCCGCGACTACGCATCCGCTGCCACAAGCATTTCGCTGTCGAACTCGATCTCAAGCGTCGTCGGGCCGGTCATACCGAGCAGAGATTTCCACGGCGCAGGAGCGATGCGATGGGGTGCGGTGAGACGTCGGGTGAGGACTATGAGTGCTTCCGCCAATTCCCGGCGTGCGAGGTTCGCCCCAAGGCAATAGTGCGCACCACCACCGAAAGTCAGAATCGCAGGTGAGTCGTTGCGGGCGATGTCGAAGCGATCGGCATCGTCATAAATCGCTGGATCACGGTTGGCCGCAAAGGTGTTCACGACGACCAAGGTCCCCGCCGGGAACGTGTAACCACCGAACTCGGCATCCTCTGTGGCGGCTCGCACCGCGATACAGACCGCGGGCGAGTGCCGCATGCTCTCCTCAACCGCCTGCATCGCAAGCTCTGGTTGCTCACCGAGCTTCGCCCATTGATCCGGATGCTCGCACAGCACCTGCACCGACGCGGCCAGTTGGTTTCGCGTCGTGTCCGTCCCCGCCATCAAGAAGCCAGCCACCAGCATGCGCAGTTCATCCAGATTGAGCCTGTCGCCCTCGCTTTCGGCGAGTATGAGCTCAGACAACAGATCATCAGTCAGATGCCTCCGGCGTGCGGCGACCATGTCATCGACGTAGGCGTCCAGTTCGCTCCACGACCGCATGATCGCGGCTTCATCGAAGGTGACGTCGGGCTGAAAGTTGAAAGCCTTGAAGATTTGGTCGGTCCACTGTGCGAAAAGATGCCAGTCTTCCCGAGGCGCACCGATCAGCGCACACATGATCGGGGTGGGATAGGGCCGCGCGATGTCGGTCACCACGTCGCAACGACCCTCCTCTACTACTTGATCGATCAGCTCGTTCACCACCTCATGAATCGTGTCTTGTAAAGGTGACGTCGCGCGGGGAGTGAACGCCCTGGACACCAGCTTGCGTAAGCGAGTATGTGGCGGACCTTCGAGACCGAGAAGGCTGCTCATCAGCTTGTCGTATAGCGGACCTGAGGTGACGCCCTGCGCTGCCAGTGTGAGTCCGGGTGGCAACCGAAACCTGCTGTCGCGCAGGATATCCCGAGCCAAATCGTAAGCCAGTATTTCCGGACCGAGAGGGCCAATGGCAATGGGCGCACACGATTGCGCAGTTCGCACGTCTTCGAGAATGTCCTGCGGAGTGGCGGCAAAGTCGTAGCTGAACGTGGGAAGGCCAGCTTCGAAGACGCTGGGAGCGGCAGTGTTCACGTTCATCGCGATGTCTCAGCTTCCACTAGGCCCTCGTTGCGAGCGTTCCCGACATACTTTCTAGAAGCGTATGACCATCACCTCAGACTAGTCAATGAGTAGCATATTTATGCCGTTAGGACAATGTGCCGCCTACGCTGATCATACAATTCATGTGGATACGTCCGTATTGCGAGCAGCAGTTCTAGCGAAGGGATCTAGCCGCAAGACACCGCCGAAGCGAACACAGCACTGGATACGGACTAGCACTGATCGAGTCTGAGTGGACCTTGAATTGACGAGCGTGTGAGCGTATCGACTAGTTCCCTGGGCACCAGGTGAAGTGGTTGAGCGGCGCGGGGGCGGGCAAGGCTTGAGCGGTACCTGCGGCGAGGCCGACGCCGGCCGCCGCGAGCCCGCCCGACAGGAGCGCCCCGGCAACGGCCTTCCTAAGTGAATGCATGACGGAAGGCTAGAGACGGCCGCATGCGAAATTCTTGCGGTTAAGGACCCAGCCGCCCGCTGACGAATTCGCGGCGCACCCCGGACAGCGGGTCGTCGAACGCGATGCGCTGCGCCAGCAACCGCAGCGGCGTGCTGAAGTCGTCGGGGGCCACGTCAATGATGTTGGGGTACAAGGGATCACCCTCGATCGGCACGCCGAGCGAGGCCATGTGCACCCGCAACTGATGGGTGCGTCCGGTGCGCGGCGTCAGCCGGTACACGCCGTCGGCCAACAGCTCCACCACCGTCTCCGCGTTCGGCACACCGGGCTCGCAAGAGGCCTGTAAAACCCCGCGGCGCTTGATGATTCGGCTGCGCACCACCCGCGGCCACTCCAAAGAGGGGTCGACGGCGGCCCGCGCCAAATACGTCTTGCGAACCAATCCCCGGGAAAACAACGTCTGGTAGGCGCCGCGCACCTCCCGCCGGGTCGTAAAGAGCAGCACCCCGGCCGTGAGCCGGTCGAGCCGATGCGCCGGGCTCAGCTCGGGCAAATCGAGTTCGCGGCGCAGCCGCACCAGCGCGGTCTGCGCGACGTGGCGCCCCCTGGGCATGGTGGCCAAAAAGTGCGGCTTGTCGACGACGACGATGTCGCCATCTTGATGCAGGACCGGGATGCCGAAGGGCACCGGCACCTCTTCGCGCAGCTCGCGATACAGGTAGACGAACGAACCCGCCGGTAGCACCGTCGTCTCGCCAACCGGGGTGCCGTCGGCGTCGACAACCTCGCCGGCCGGCGCGCCGAACCGGGCGGTCAGCTCGGCCAGCACCGGGCCGCCGCGCAGCCGCACCCGTGCCGGGCCGAGCCCGTCGCGCACGGGAAGGGGCGCCGGCCTCACCGGAGACTCAACTGAGCGGCACCGGCTCGAGGATTTCGGCGCGCGCCTCGGGCGCGCTGGCCCGCAATTCGTCCGCCGACACGTCGTCGGGCTGGGCCTGCGAGAGGATTTCGGCCTCCACCCGCGCCGTGTAATTGGCGACCTCGCGGTCGACGTCCGCGGCGGACCACCCCAGCACGGGCGCGACCACGTCGGCGACCTCGCGGGCGCAGTCGACGCCGCGGTGCGAGTACTCGATGGAGATGCGCATCCGGCGGGCCAGGATGTCCTCCAGATGCAGCGCACCCTCGGTGGTGACGGCGTAGAGGGCCTCCACCCGCAGGTATCCCGGCGCCTCCTTGATCGGGCTGAGCAGGTCGGGGGTCTCGGCCGCCAGCTCCAGGACCTCGCCGATCAGCGAGCCGTAGCGGTCCAGCAGGTGGCGCACCCGGTACGGGTGCAGACCCTTCAGCGTGCCGACGTGCTCGACCTGGTTGACCAGCGCGAAGTACCCGTCGGCGCCCAGCAGGCTCACCTTCTCGGTGATCGACGGCGCCACCCGGGCCGGGACGAACTGGGCCGCGGCGTCGATCGCGTCGGCGGCCATCACGCGGTAGGTGGTGTACTTCCCGCCGGCGATCGCGACCAGCCCGGGCGCCGGCACGGCCACGGCGTGCTCGCGGGACAGCTTGGAGGTTTCCTCGCTCTCCCCCGCCAGCAGCGGGCGCAGCCCGGCGTACACGCCGTCGATGTCGGCGTGCGTCAGCGGTGTGGCCAGCACGGTGTTGACGGTGCCCAGGATGTAGTCGATGTCGGCCTTGGTGGCCGCGGGGTGGGCCAGGTCGAGGTTCCAGTCGGTGTCGGTGGTGCCGATGATCCAGTGGCCGCCCCACGGTATGACGAACATCACCGACTTCTCGGTGCGCAGGATGATCGCGACGTCGCTGACGATGCGGTCCCGCGGCACCACGACGTGCACGCCCTTGGACGCGCGCACCTGAAACCGCCCGCGCTGCTTGGACAGCGCCTGGATCTCGTCAGTCCACACCCCGGTGGCGTTGACGACGACGTGGCCGCGGACCTCGGTGATCGCACCGTCCTCGGAGTCGCGAACCCGCACGCCGGTCACCCGATCGCCCTCGCGCAGCAACGCGACCACCTGGGTGGACGATCGCACCACCGCGCCGTAGTGCGCCGCGGTGCGCGCGACCGTCATGGTGTGACGGGCGTCGTCGACGACGGTGTCGTAGTAGCGGATCCCGCCGATCAGCGACGCCCGCTTGAGGCCGGGGCTCAACCGCAGGGCGCCCGCCCGGGTCAAATGCTTTTGCGCGGGAACGGATTTCGCGCCGCCCAGGCGGTCGTAGAGGAAGATGCCCGCCGCGGTGTAGGGGCGTTCCCAGACGCGATGGGTCAGCGGGAACAGGAACGGCATCGGCTTGACCAGGTGCGGCGCCAGCTTGGTCAGCGACAGCTCCCGCTCGTACAGCGCCTCGCGGACCAGCCCGAATTCCAGCTGCTCGAGGTAACGCAGCCCGCCGTGGAACATCTTCGACGACCGGCTCGACGTGCCCGACGCGAAATCGCGGGCCTCCACCAGCGCCACCTTCAGCCCGCGCGTGGCGGCGTCCAGCGCGCACCCCGAGCCCACCACGCCGCCGCCGATGACCACCACGTCGAACTGCTCGGCGCCCAGCCGCTCCCAGGCCAGCGTGCGTTGCTGCGGTCCCAGCGCGTCGATCGGGTCGCTCACTGCGGGGGCTCCTGTCCGGTTACTCGTCGGTAGGCGTGCGGTTCCCAGGCTAAGCCCTAATCGAGATCGTCGTGGGCCATCAGCCGGCGCGCGGCCTCGGTGATCGAGCCGGACAGCGACGGGTAAACGGCCAGCGTCTGCGCCAGCTCGTTGACCGTGATGCGGTTCTGTACCGCCACGGCGATCGGCAGGATCAGCTCGGAGGCGATCGGCGCCACCACGACGCCGCCGATCACCACACCGGTGGACCGCCGGCAGAAGACCTTGACGAAGCCCTGCCGCAGGCCCGACATCTTGGCCCGCGCGTTGGTGCGCAGCGGCAGCATGATGGTCCGCGCCGACACCGAACCGTCGTCGATCATTGATTGCGGCACCCCGACCGCGGCGATCTCGGGCCGGGTGAACACCGTCGCGGCGACCGTGCGCAACCGGATCGGGCTGACGCCCTCCCCCAGCGCGTGATACATCGCTATCCGGCCCTGCATGGCCGCGACCGACGCCAACAGCAGCAGCCCGGTGCAGTCGCCGGCGGCATAGATGCCGGGCACCGAGGTGCGTGAAACCCGGTCGACGGTCAGGTAATTGCCGGGTCCCAGCTCGATGCCGACCCGCTCCAGGCCCAGGCCGCCGGTGTTGGGAACCGACCCGATGGTCATCAGGGCGTGGCTGCCCTCGACGGTGCGGCCGTCGGTCATCGTGACCAGCACCCCGGCGTCGGTGCGGGTGACCGACTCGGCGCGCGCGTTCTTGAACAGCTGCACCCCGCGTTCGGCGAACGACTCTTCGAGCACCAGCGCGGCGTCGGCGTCCTCGTACGGCAGCACCCGGTCGCGGCTGGCCGCCACCGACACGCGCACGCCCAGCTCGGTGTAGGCGTGCACGAATTCGGCGCCGGTCACCCCGGAGCCCACCACGATCAGGTGCCCGGGCAGCGCCTCGAGGTCGTAGAGCTGCCGCCAGGTCAGGATCCGCTCGCCGTCCGGCTTGGCGGTCGGCAGGATCCGCGGGCTGGCGCCGGTGGCGATCAGCACGACGTCGGCCTCGTGCTCGCTGGTGGTGCCGTCGGAATGGGTCGCCTTGATGCGGTGCTTGGCCAGCCCGGGCGTGGGGTCGACGAGCTCGCCGCGGCCCGCGACCACCTCGACGCCCACGGCCAGCAGCTGCGCGGTGATGTCCGCCGACTGCTCGGTGGCCAGCCGTTTGACCCGGGCGTGGATCTGCGGCAACGAGATCTTGGCGTCCTCGAAGTCGATGTCGAAGCCCAGCCGCGGCGCCCGGCGCAGCTCGGTGCGCAGCCCGGTGGAGGCGATGAACGTCTTGGACGGCACGCAGTCGTCCAGCACGGCCGCCCCGCCGATGCCGTCGGAGTCGATGACGGTGACGTGAGCCGTATCGGGATGGGAGGTCGCGGCGACGAGCGCGGCTTCGTATCCGGCCGGACCTCCCCCGAGGATGACGATGCGGGTCACCACGGCCCCTAACCTATCGGGACGGCCGGGACCCCGCGAATCGCTCGGGTGAATACCGCGCGAGCAGGCGACGTCTAAGCTTTCCCCGTGCCGCTCTACGCCGCGTACGGGTCGAACATGGATCCCGAGCAGATGCTCAAGCGCGCGCCGCACTCGCCGATGGCCGGAACTGGCTGGTTACACGGGTGGCGGTTGACGTTCGGTGGCGAGGACATCGGCTGGGAAGGGGCCCTGGCGACGATCGTCGAGGACCCCCAGTCGAAGGTGTTCGTCGTGCTTTACGACATGACGCCGGCCGACGAGACCAACCTCGACCGGTGGGAGGGCTCCGAGTTCGGCGTCCACAAGAAGATCCGGTGCCGGGTGGAGCGCATCTCGTCGGACACCACTACCGACCCCGCGCTGGCGTGGCTGTACGTGCTGGACGCCTGGGAGGGCGGCCTGCCGTCGGCGCGCTACCTCGGCGTGATGGCCGACGCGGCCGAAATCGCCGGCGCGCCGGAGGATTACGTGCACGATCTGCGAACCCGCCCGGCGCACAACATCGGCCCGGGAACCGGCGGCTGACTCCCCTTCCGCCGAGCGCGCTCATATGCACGCCGACACGCCGTCGCGGCCGGCATTTTGGGGCCACTCACGCTGCCCGACTTAATCGAGCGTTGAGCCGACGCACAAGTTGTGCGGGTTGATACCTGACATCCTCGGCGATGATCGGCACTACCACCCAACTCAGGTCCTGCAAGGCCGCGGACCTTTTGCGGTCCCGTCGAAATGCGTCGGGCCCGCTGTGCCAGTCGACTCCGTCGTACTCGGCAGCCACCCGAAACTCGGGCCAGGCGAAGTCGAGCCGCCAGAGGCGGCCGGTCAGGTCGATGACTTCGTACTGCAGCACTGGCCGCGGTAGGCCGCCATCGATCATGACCAGCCGAGCCTCGCTCTCCATCGGCGACTCGGCCAGCGGCGAAGCCAGGGAAAGGAGTTCCCGGACGTTGACGACGCCCCGACGACCGGACTGCAACCCGATGGCCCGCGCCAGCTCGCCGCGGCTGCACGTCCTGCTGCGCAGCGCGGCATCGAGGGTCGCGAGTGCGCGAGGCCGCCGCAGGCTGCGGGCAACTTCGATCGCCGTCCATGAGGGTGCCGTGGCCGGCCGACCCCGCATCACAGTCAGAGGTGCCCCTTCTCGACGGTGCACCACCAGACCGCGAGCCGAGCGCAAGCGCCGACCGCCGGGGTTAAGCACATGCAGATTCGAGGTGTCTTCGGTGTCGAATCCATAAGCGGCCGCTGCAGTGTGCATGCACGCCGCGACCGTCGTGCCGGCCAGCAGGTCCAGCCCCCGCAATCGCAACGCAGCGGTCACTTCGCCGCGGCCGTATATGCCATGCCAAACCTTCTGCAATGCAGCGGATTTGAGACTTGCCTCTAGGTTCCGGCGGGTCGCGAAAGCTAACACCTGGGCAGTGGTAACCACCCCGCCCTGTGCGGCTAGCACACGGTCGAGCTCAGCATGCATGCCGGATATCGTCAGTCCTCCGCGACGACTACGCCAGTCACTTGCCGAGCGTCCTCAAAATGCCGGCTTGGACGGCGTGTCGGCGTACAAATGAGCGCGCTCGCGGCCCTAGAACAGGGCCGCCTGCTCGACGATGTTGACCATCACGCGCAGCCCGATCGCCAGGGCCCGCTCGTCGAGGTCGAAGGTCGGCTGGTGCAGGTCCAGCTGCAGTCCCTCGCCCGACCACACCCCCAATCGCGCCATCGCGCCAGGAATCTCCTCGAGATACCAGGAGAAATCCTCACCGCCGCCGGACTGCCGGGTGTCGGCCAGCGCGTCGGGGCCGACGGCCTCGATCGCGTGGGTCAGGATCCGCGTCGAGACGTCCTCGTTGACCACCGGCGGCACGCCGCGCCGGTATTGCAGCGTGTGCTCGATCGCCAGCGGGGACAGCAGCGTGGACACGGTCTCGCGGATGACCTCCTCGAGCGCGATCCAGGTCTGGCGGCTCGCGGTGCGCACGGTGCCGGCCAGCACGCCGGTCTGCGGAATCGCGTTGGGGGCCACGCCCGCGTTGACCGCGCCCCACACCAGCACCGTGCTGTTGCGCGGGTCGATGCGGCGCGACAGCACCCCCGGCAGCCCGGTGATCAGCGTGCCGAGGCCGTAGACCAGGTCGGCGGTCAGGTGCGGCCGCGACGTGTGCCCGCCGGGCGAATACAGCGTGATCTCCATCTGGTCGGCCGCCGAGGTGATCGGGCCCTGCCGGACCGCGATCTTGCCGACCTCGAGGCGGGGATCGCAGTGCAGGGCGAAGATCCGCGACACCCCGGTCAGCGCCCCGGCGGCGATGGCATCGATCGCCCCGCCGGGCATCAACTCCTCGGCGGCCTGGAAGATCAGCCGCACCCCGACGGGCAGCTCCGGCACGGAACCCAGCGCCAGCGCCGTGCCCAGCAGGATCGCGGTGTGCGCGTCGTGCCCGCAGGCGTGCGCGACGTTGGGCATCGTCGAGGCGTACGGCGCGCCGGTCAGCTCGGCCATCGGCAGCGCGTCCATGTCGGCCCGCAGCGCGATCCTCGGCTCGTGCTCGGGACCCATGTCGCAGATCAGCCCCGTCCCGGGCAGCAGCTTCGGTTTCAGCCCCGCGTCGGCCAGCCGCTCGGCGACGAACTGGGTGGTGGCGAACTCCTGCCGGCCCAGCTCCGGGTAGCGATGGATGTGCCGGCGCCATTCCACCAGGTCGCCGTGGTGGGCGGCCAACCACGATTCGGCGGTGTCGACGAGGCTCATGTGCGCGCCCCGCCGGGTCGGCGGTCCCGCGCGGCCAGCACCCGGTCGCGCTGCTCGGGGACCTGGGCGAGGTGAACCACCGTGCGCGCCAACATGATCGCGCCGTCGACCACCGCGCGGTCGGCGCTGGGGCCGGCGGCGGCGGCCGCGAAGGCGCGCTGGTGCACGGTGGCGCCGCCGGCGTCGACCCCGACGATCGGATGGATGCCCGGCAGCACCTGCGTCACGTTGCCCATGTCCGTGCTGCCCATCGGCAGCGAAGCCTCCACCTCGCGGGCCACCGGCTCACGCCCCAGCCGGAGCATCTCGTCACGGAAGACGTCGGCCAACCATTCGTCGGGCTTGAGTTCGTCGTACGCGGGCGCCGGGTTGTCGATCTCGTATTCGCAGCCGGTGGCCAGCGCGCCCGCGGCGAAGCACGCGTACATCCTGCCCTCCAGCTGTCTCAGCGATTCCGATTCGACCGCCCGCATCGCATACTGCAGCGCCGCGTGCCCGGGGATGACGTTGACCGCCTGCCCGCCGTCGGTGACGATCCCGTGCACCAGCTGGCCCGGCGCCAGTTGCTGCCGCAACAGCCCGACAGCCACCTGCGCGACGGTCACGGCGTCGGCGGCGTTGATCCCCTGATGCGGCGCGACGGCAGCATGGGATTCCTTGCCACGGTAGTGCACGGTCGCTTCCGACAGCGCCAGCGAGCGGGCCGCGGCGATGTCGGCGGGTCCCGGATGCAGCATCACCGCCGCCGCGACGTCGTCGAACACGCCCGCCCGCAGCAGCAGCGCCTTGCCGCCGCCGGCCTCCTCGGCGGGAGTGCCGATCAGCGCCACCCGCAGGCCCAGGTCGTCGGCCACCTCGGCCAGCGCCAGCGCGGTGCCCACCGCCGACGCCGCGATGATGTTGTGCCCGCACGCGTGGCCGATCTCGGGCAGCGCGTCGTACTCGGCGCACACCCCGACGGTCAGCGGTCCGCTGCCGAAGTCGGCGCGGAAGGCCGTGTCCAAACCGCCCGCGGACGCGGTGATCTCGAAACCGCGCTCGGCGGCGAGCGCCTGCGCCTTGGCGCAGCTGCGATGCTCGGCGAACGCGAGCTCAGGCTCGGCGTGGATGGCGTGGGACAGCTCGACGAGGTCGGCACCGCGTCGCCGCACGACGTCCTCGACGCGACCTAACGGGTGGTCCAACGACGGAGCGGGCACCTTCGCAGTATCTCACCGCCGCGGTCGCGCCCCGCTGCCAAACCATTTAACTAGCGATCACACGTTCAACTGGACTTAAAATATGTAATTCCGCCATCTATGTGACATGAGTTTTTTAGTCTTGCCGCCTGAGACCAACTCGTTGCGAATGTTCGTCGGCGCGGGGTCGGCACCGATGTTAGAGGCCGCGGCGGCCTGGGACGGCCTGGCGGGCGTCGGCGGCCTTCACCGCGGGCATCAACGGCCCGCGCAACATCCTCGCGGGCCTGTAGCGGCGCGGGCCGGTCGCCAAGCTCGAGCCTGTAGTTTCGCAGCCCGTACTTCCCCTGTGGATTTACCGGCTCGGCGATCTACACCAGCCCGGCGATGAACGCCGCCGCTTGGCCGGGGAAGGGCGGCGCCTCGTAGACGTGGTGCGCGTCGCGGTCGCGACCGCCGACGACGCAGACCGGATCGCCGTCGCTGCACAGGTCGATGGCGCGACCGGCCCACGCACCCGTCGACGACAGGGGCGTGTTGAACCGGTTGCCCGGATTGCCGAACACCGCGACCGCCCGCACCCGGTCGGCCAGCGCGGGATCCAGCGCGGGCGCCGACCCGAAGTCGCCGATGCGCTGCCCGAGGGGCGGCACGCCGGCCAGCATCGACACCGCGGCGGCGCCCTGCGAAAAGCCACCGAGGACCAGCCGCGTCGCCGGGCACTGGTCGACCATCGCGGCTATGTGGTCGCGCGCGTCGTTGGCGGCGTCGGCGGTGGTCAGGAAGTTGTAGCTGGCCGGATAGTTCACCGGGTACGCGTCGACGCCGCGCGCCCCGAGCGAGGACTGCAGCGCGGCGAACAGCGCATCGCCCACCGCACCCAGGCCGGGCGGCTCGGCGGTGCCGCGGGCGAAGATGAGCTGGACAGCGGGACACGGGTCGGCCGCCGCCACCGGCGCGCGGCCGCACGCGATCGCGGCCACCGACACCGCAACCGCAACTACCAGACCAAAATTCGACCACCCCGGACGACGCATACGGCAGATCCTGACACATGCGGGGCTAAGCTCGCCGACTGTGGCCGAACCCCTGCCCGATCCCGACGAGCTCGCGCGGCGGGCCGCGCGGGCGATCGCCGAGCGCACCGGGGCCGCCGAGCACGACATCGCCATCGTCCTCGGCTCGGGATGGCGGCCGGCGGTGGCGGCGCTGGGCCCCCCGACCGTCACGCTCGCTCAGGCCGACCTGCCCGGGTTCGCGCCGCCAACGGCCGTCGGGCACACCGGTGAGCTGTTGTCGGTGCGCATCGGCGCGCATCGGGTGCTGGTGCTGGTCGGTCGCGTGCACGCCTACGAGGGACACGACCTGCGCCACGTCGTGCACGCTGTGCGCGCGGCCTGCGCGGCGGGTGCGCGCACCGTCGTGCTCACCAACGCGGCCGGCGCGCTGCGCCCCGAGCTGGCGGTCGGCGAGCCGGTGCTGATCAGCGACCACCTGAACCTCACGGCGCGCTCACCGCTGGTCGGCCCGCAGTTCGTGGACATGACCGACGCCTACTCGCCGCGGCTGCGCGAGCTGGCCCGCCTTGCCGACCCGGGGCTGACCGAGGGCGTCTACGCCGGCCTGCCCGGGCCGAACTACGAGACGCCCGCGGAGATCCGGGCGCTGCGGGCGCTGGGCGCCGACCTGGTCGGCATGTCGACGGTGTACGAGACGATCGCGGCCCGCGCGGCCGGCGCCGAAGTGCTCGGGGTGTCGCTGGTGACCAACCTGGCCGCGGGGCTCTCGGGAGAGCCGTTGAGCCACGCCGAGGTGCTGGCCGCCGGGACCGAATCGGCCAGCCGGATCGGCGCGCTCTTGGCCGACGTGGTCGCCCGGCTGTGACGACGTGACGCCGGCCCGCCCGCTGCGGTTCGGCACTGCGGGGTTGCGCGGGCCGGTGCGAGACGGGCCCGACGCGATGAACGTCGCGGTGGTGTCGCGCGCCACGTGGGCGGTGGCGCGGGTGCTGGGCGAACCGGGGCTGGTGATCGTCGGCCGCGACGCCCGGCACGGCTCGGCGGCGTTCGCCACCGTGACGGCCGAAGTGCTTGCCGCCGAGGGCTTTTCGGTGCTGCTCCTGCCGGGACCGGTGCCCACACCCGTCGTCGCGTTCGCGGTCCGCCACACCGGCGCGGCCGCGGGGGTGCAGATCACCGCGTCGCACAACCCGCCGGGCGACAACGGCTACAAGGTGTACTGGCAGGGCGGCATCCAGATCGTCTCCCCCACCGACCGCCGGATCGAGGCGGCGATGGCCGCCGCTCCCCCGGCCGACCGGATCGCCAGGACGCCCGTCGCACCCGCCGAGACCGACCTCGTCGAGCGTTACCTCGAGCGCGCGGCCGCGGTGCGCCGCGGCGCCGGATCGGTGCGGGCGGCGCTGACACCGCTGCACGGCGTGGGCGGCGCGGTGGCCGTTGCGGCGCTGCACCGCGCGGGATTCGACCAGGTGCACACCGTCGGGGCCCAGTTCGCGCCGGATCCCGACTTTCCCACCGTCGCCTTCCCCAACCCGGAGGAACCCGGCGCCACCGACGCGCTACTCGCGCTGGCCGAGGAAACCCGCGCCGACGTCGCGATCGCGCTGGATCCCGACGCCGACCGGTGCGCCGTCGGCATCCCCACCCCCGCGGGCTGGCGGATGCTGTCCGGCGATGAAACCGGTTGGCTGCTGGGCGATTACATCCTGTCCCGCGACAAGTCCGGCACGGCGGTGGTGGCCAGCACCGTGGTGTCGTCGCGGATGCTGGCGGCGATCGCCGCCGAACACGGCGCCACCCACGTCGAGACGCTTACCGGCTTCAAGTGGCTGGCGCGCGCCGATTCCGGTGTGCCGGGGGGCACGCTGGTCTACGCCTACGAGGAGGCGATCGGCCACTGCGTCGACCCGGACGCCGTGCGCGACAAGGACGGCATCAGCGCCGCGGTGCTGGTGTGCGACCTGGTGGCCGCGCTGCGGGCCCAGGGCCGTTCGGTACCCGACGCGCTCGACGACCTGGCCCGCCGCCACGGCGTGCACGACGTCGCCGCGGTGTCGCGCCGCGTCGCCGACGCCGACGAGGCCGCCGAACTGACGCGGCGGCTGCGGGCGGCCCCGCCGGGCCGGCTGGCCGGCTTCGCCGCGACCACCACCGATATCGGCGACGCGCTCGTCTTCACCGGCGGCGACGGCGAAACGTCGGCGCGGGTGGTGGTGCGGCCGTCGGGCACCGAACCGAAGTTGAAGTGCTACTTGGAGATTCGCTGCGCGCCGACCGACGACCTGCCCTCGGCCCGGCGGCGGGCCCGCGCGCTGCGCGACGAGCTGGTCTCGGCCGTGCAGGCGTGGTGAACTAGATCATGTTTCTCCGAAAATATGAGCAACGGTTGGCGCCGCAACTGTCATCGGAGCTCGGCGAAACGATCCTGCGCTGCATCGCGCTCAACGCCGCCGGGGCGCACGACCGGATGGACAACGAGAGCTTCGCACTCATGTGGCGGCCGTCGTTGACCGTCAACGGGCGGCCGCAGACCCGACTGCCGCGGACGATGTTCCTCATCCTGACACCGACGCGCGTCCTGATCACCGACACCAAGAGAGGCGGCACCGGCTATCGGCCCGTCCTCGGCTCGCCGATCCTCACGCTGACGCGAGGAGACGCCGAGATCACCGCCGTCAGAGACGCCGACGGGTTGTGGCTTTATCGCCTGAAATCCCTTGCCCAATCGGCGGAACTGGACTTGGAACTGTCCAGCGGCCGCGGCATCGCGGAAGAACTGGCCGCGCAGCTGCGGGAGTTCTCGGCCACCCAAGGCGCGGACGCCGCGGAGCAGCTGCTCGACGCCCGCCGGCGGTACCAGACCAAGTCATACCGGATGGCCGGCGTCTGGAGCGCCGTGTTTTCGCTGCTGTCCTTCGGCTTCGGCGCTTACCAGCTCTACGGACATCACGGCACGCCGTCCCCGAAGGCGTTGTTCATTTGCGGTGCGATTTTCGCGGTCGCAGCGGTCTGGCTGTTGGTGCCGCGTCGTCGCTAGCGCGGCCCGAATTGGCGGTCGCCCGCATCGCCGAGACCCGGCACGATGTAGGCGATCTCGTTGAGGCGGTCGTCGACGGCCACCGTGAACAGCCGCGCGTCCGGCGCCGCCTTCTCAAGCGCCGCAACGCCTTCCGGCGCTGCCACCGCGCACAGCACGGTGATGCCCGACGCGCCGCGCCGGTGCAGCAAGCCGATCGTGTGGCACATCGACCCGCCGGTGGCCAGCATCGGGTCGAGAACGATCACCGGCATGCCGGACAGGTCGTCGGGCAGCGACTCGAGATATCCCGTCGCGCAACGGGTTTCCTCGTCGCGGGCCACGCCGACGAAGCCCACCCGTGCCTCCGGAAGCAGCTCCAGGGCGCGCTCGAGCATGCCCAGGCCCGCGCGCAGCACCGGCACCAGCAGGGGCGGGTGGGCCAGGCGCACCCCGAGCGTCTCGGCCAGCGGCGTGCGGATCGGAAAGGTCTCGCGGGCGGCGTCGCGCGTGGCCTCGTACACCAGCATCGCGGTCAGGTCCCGCAGGCCGGCCCGGAAGTGGGCGTTGTCGGTGCGTTCGTCGCGCAACGTCGTCAGCCGCGACAGGGCCAGCGGGTGATCAATGACGCGCACGTCCACGGGATTTGACCCTATATAACGATTGCGAATAGCTACGCCGACACGCTCGCGTGGCCGCCGTCGGGCGGGCGGATCCGCCCATATACTCCCGGCGTGCTGCGCACAATCAGAAGCCTGGCCGGCGCGGCCGCGTTGGCGGGACTGGCGATCGTCCCGTCAGCGCCCCGGGTGGAGCTCACGGCCGCCGCGCTCCCGCAGCCCGCGCACGTGGTGATCGTGGTGGAGGAGAACCGCTCCGCGACCAACATCATCGGCAACAGGTCGGCGCCGTTCATCAACGCGCTGGCCGCGGGCGGGGCGAACATGGTGCAGTCGTTCGCCGAGGCCCATCCCAGCGAGCCCAACTACCTGGCGCTGTTCGCCGGCAGCACCCTCGGGGTGACCAAGGACTCGTGCCCGGTCGACGGCGGCGCCACCCCCAACCTGGGCTCCGAATTGCTGGCCGCCGGCTACACGTTCGTCGGTTACGCCGAGGGCCTGCCCGCGCCGGGGTCCACCGTGTGCAGCGCCGGCAAGTACGCGCGAAAGCACGTGCCGTGGGCCAACTTCACCAACGTGCCACCCGCCAACTCGCAGCCGTTCTCGGCCTTCCCGATGGGCAACTACGCCGGCCTGCCGACCGTGTCGTTCGTCATCCCCAACAACGACGACAACATGCACGACGGCTCGATCGCGCAGGCCGACGCCTGGCTGAGCCGCGAGCTGTCGGGCTACGCCAACTGGGCGGCGGCCAACAACAGCCTGCTCATCGTGACGTGGGACGAGGACGACGGCGGCCCGCGCAACCAGATCCCGACGGTGATCTACGGCGGGCACGTGCAGCCCGGCAACTACGCCGAGCAGATCAACCACTACAGCGTGCTTTCCACGCTGGAGCAGATGTACGGGCTGCCCAAAACCGGTTACGCGGCCGGTGCCGCGCCGATCGCGACGATCTGGGCGGGCTAGCCCGGGGCCGGGCGCCCGCGCCGCCCGTCGCTATTGTGTGCCGCATGGCTGCTGACCTCGTGCCGATTCGCCTGAGCCTGTCCGCCGGTGACCGCTACACGGTGTGGGCGCCGCGCTGGCGCGACGCCGGGGACGAGTGGGAGGCGTTCCTCGGCAAGGACGAGGACCTGTACGCGTTCTCCTCGGTCGCCGACCTGGTCGCGTTCGTGCGCTCGGGCGCCGACAACGATCTGGCGGACCACCCGGGCTGGCAGGACCTGACGTCGGCGCACGCGCACGACTTCGAGCCCGGCGAGGACCGCCAGTTCGACCTGGTCGTGGTGGAGGAGCTGGTGTCGGAGAAGCCCACCGAGGAGTCGGTGAGCGCGCTGGCCGGGGCGCTGGCGATCGTGTCGTCGATCGGATCGGTGTGCGAGCTGGCGGCGGTGTCGAAGTTCTTCAACGGCAACCCGAACCTGGGCACGGTGGCCGGCGGCATCGACACCTTCACCGGCAAGGCGGGCCAGAAGCGCTGGAACGCGATCGCCGAGGTGATCGGCCGCAGCTGGGACGACGTGCTGGGCGCGATCGAGGAGATCATCAGCACCCCCGAGGTCGACGACGACGCGTCCGAAAAGGCCGCCGAGGAGCTGGCCGAGGAGCGCGAGGAGCCCGAGGAAGAAGAGGACGAGGCGGAGGCCGAAGAAGAAGCCGTCGAGGCCGACGGGGACGCAGACGCCGAAGACGAGGACGAAGACGCCGAGGACGAAGACAGCGAGGAGGAGGCCCGCGCGCCCGGCGACACCGCCGTGCTGGGCGGCGACGAGGACTTCTGGGCGCAGGTCGGCATCGACCCGATCCGGATCATCACCAGCTCCGGCACGTTCTACACCCTGCGCTGCTACCTGGACGACCGCCCGATCTTCCTGGGCCGCAACGGCCGGATCAGCGTGTTCAGCTCGGAGCGGGCGCTGGCCCGCTACCTCGCCGACGAGCACGACCACGACCTGTCCGACCTGAGCACCTACGACGACATCCGCACCGCCGCGACGGACGGCTCGTTGGCGGTGGACATCACCGACGAGAACATCTACGTGCTGAGTGGGCTGGCCGACGACTTCGCCGACGGGCCCGACGCCGTGGATCGCGACCAGCTCGACCTGGCCGTCGAGCTGCTCCGCGACATCGGCGACTACTCCGAGGAGAGCACCGTGGACAAGGCGCTGGACACCGGCCGACCGCTGGGCAAGCTGGTGGGCCACGTGCTGGAGCCGGAGTCGGTCGCCAAGCCCACACCCCCGTACGCCGCCGCCGTGCGCGAGTGGGAGAAGTTGGAGCAATTCGTCGACGGGCGGCTGAGGCGAGAGTAGGGCGCGAATAGCGGCCGCGTTTGACGGGCCACCCAGACTGCTCTTTACTGGCGCAGGTGTCGCTTCCCGGCGTCGGCCCGTTGCCCCTGTACGGATTCCAGCGTCCGGGCATGCTCTTGTTCGGTTTGATCCCGCTGGCGCTGCTGGCCGTCTATGTCGTGGTGCAGGCCCGGCGCCGACAGCGGCTGCGCCGGTACACCGACGCCGACGTGCCCCAGTCGTGGTGGCAGCACCTTCCCATCGCGGTGTCGCTGCTGTCCCTGTTCCTGCTGACCGTCGCTCTGGCCACCCCCACGCACGACATGCGCATCCCCCGCAACCGCGCCTGCGTCGTGCTGATCATCGACATGTCCAACTCGATGCGCGCCACCGACGTCGAACCGAATCGGCTCAAGGCGGCCGAGCAGGCGGCCAGCCAGTTCGCCAGCCAGCTGACGCCGGGCATCAACCTCGGACTGGTCGGGTTCGCGCGGACGCCCTACCTGCTGGTGCCACCGACCCCGCAGCACGAGGCGACGCTCGAGGCATTGAAGAAGCTCGAGTTCGCCGACGGGACGGCGACCGGGGAGGCGATCTTCACCGCGCTGCACGCGGTCGGCGCCGCGGCCATCACGGGCGGGGACACCCCACCGCCGGCGCGCATCGTGCTGCTGTCCGACGGCGGCGAGAACAAGCCGACCGACCCGAGCGACCCGCACGACGGCGCCTTCACCGCGGCCCGGCTGGCCAAGGACCAGGGCGTGCCCATCTCGACCATCTCGTTCGGCACGAAGGGCGGCGAGATCGAGATGGACGGGCAGCGCGTCGCCGTCCCCGTGTCCACGGACCAGATGCGCAAGATCGCCCAGCTCTCCGGTGGCCAGTTCTACACCGCCACCAACATCAGCGAGCTGAACAAGAGCTACAACGCCATCGAGAACGACATCGGGTTCCGCACGGTGCCCGGACCCGGCAGCGCCGGCTGGCTGCGCCTGGGCGTCGTCGTCGCGCTGATCGCCGCGGCGCTGGCCCTGCTGATCAACCGGCGCCTGCCGGTCTGACCGCTCAGGCGGGCAGTCGCCGGTTCAGGAACTCACCCGCCAGGACGGCGCCGGCCAGCAGCACCGCGCCCAGCAGCATCCAGGCGAGGCTGGCGTCGCCCTTGACCGTCTGATAGCCGATCTGGCGCTGCAGCGTCGAGTAGACGCTCTCGAGCGATTCCAGGCTGTCCGCGTGGAACGCCTGGCCGTCGGTGATCTTGGTGATCTCCTGCAGCGTCTGGTCGTCGACGGGGACCGGGATGGTGGCGCCCTCGTAATCGACGGTGCCGTAGGGCGTGCCGAAGGAGATCGTCGAGATCTGCACCTCCTCGGCCTTGGCGGCCCGCGCGGCGGTGAACGCCCCCTGCGGGGCGTTAGGGTCCAGCGGCACGTTTTCGGCGCCGTCGGATTCCAGGACGATGCGCGCGGGGGGCGGCCCTTCGCCGCCGCCCATCACCGAGCCGACCGTGGCGATCGCCTGCAGCGCCGTGAAGATGCCTTCGCCCGTCGCCGTTTTCGGCGCCGGCTTCAACCCGTCGATCGCCGCCTTCACCGCGGCGCGGTTCGTCGTCGGGGAGACCAGCAGGGAGGCGTTGGCGGCGAATTCGACCAGGCCCAGGTTGATGGCCGGCGTCAGCTCATCGGCGAACTTCTTGCCGGCCTCCTGCGCGGCGGCCAGCCGGTTGGGGGCGACGTCGGTGGACGCCATGGATTCCGAGACGTCGATGACCAGCACCACGACCGCGCGGTTGAGCGGGATCCGGATGTCCGACGTCGGCCCGGCCATGGCGGTGGTCAGCAGCGCCAGCGACGCGGCGAGCAGGATCGTCGGCACGTGCCGCCACCGGCCGGAGCGCAGCGGCGCCACCCGCTCCAGCACCTCCATGTTGGCGAATCGCAGCACCCGGCGGCGCCGGGCGAACTGCACCACCACGTAGATCCCGATCAGCAGCGCCACGACCAGCAAGAACAGGAAGAACCAGGCGTTCTGGAAGCCCGTCAGCGACACGGGTCCCAGCAGCGGCAGCTTCATGTCCAGCCACCCTATTCGTCAAACGACGAGCCTGCATGGACCGCCCGCCCGGTCACGGCCGCTGGGGCGCGACCGTGTTTCCGTACAGGCAATCGTGAAGTTCCTGGCTGCCCGGGGCGAAGTCGAATCCGCAGTTGCACTCCCGGGCGTCCCGGGGAGGAAGCGAGTCGCAATACGGGGTGCCCGCCGAGGCCGACGGCGCGCTCCACAGCACACCGGCGGCCAGGGCCGCCGCCACCGCGCCGACCGCGGCCCGCACCGCTTTCGGCTTCATGTTCAGTCCTTTTCGGTACCACGTCATGGACAACTCATATCAGTGTCGAACGCAACGCGCAGCGCAGCGTTCGCGGGATCAATCGGTGATCCACCGGACGACGTCGGCCACGACCACCTCGTGCACCTGTGGCGGGGAGTTTGGACCCGATCGAATTGTGTTACAAGCCCGGCGGTTCGGGGAACTCTCATCCGAGATGGCGCCCGCACGGGGCGCCGTAGAAGACAACAGGAGCTGCAAATGATCGGATCAATCATCCTGGCGATCATCGTGGGCGCTGTCATCGGTTTGGTGGCGCGTCTGGTCATGCCGGGCAAGCAGAACATCGGCATGATCATGACGGTCGTACTCGGTGCCGTCGGTGGCCTGATCGGCTCGGCGGTGACCGCGCAGTTCGGATACCACAACGCCAACGGTGGGATCGCGTGGATTCCGTTCTTCGTCGGGGTCGGCGCCGCCGTCGTCCTGATCGCGATCTGGGAGGCCGTGACGGGCCGTCGCAGTCACACCGGGCTGCCCCGGTAACCGGGCGCTCAGGGCACTCCTTCGGAGGCCCGAAGTCAGTGGACCGCTTGGCGATTCGATTGGTAGACGGCGGCGGCCTGGGTGCGGTTGTTCACAGCGAATTTGGTCAGGATCGCTTCGACATGGTGGGCGACGGTTCTGGGGCTGATGCATAACGTGTTGGCGATGACGGTGTCGCTGTGGCCGGCGACGAGCAACACGAGCACTTCACGTTGGCGCCGTGTCAGCCGGTAGGGGTCGGCGAGGGTGTCGGCGCGCCGACCGCCCGGGGTACGCCCACGCAGCTCGGCCAACCGTTGTTGGGCGCGGCGCGCCGCCGCGCGGGCACCGAGCCCGCGGAAAGTGGTGAGCGCGGCCTGCACAGCATCGATGTCGCCACCGAGTTGGGCCACCGCGGCGTCGTAGGGGCAGCCGAGTCGCATCCACTCGGCCGCGGCGGCCTGCCAATCACCACTGACTTCAAGCCGAAACGGCGTGACGGTATCGACCACACCAGCCGTGTCCGGCACGCCGCCGGTCAGCTGTACCCAGCGCCGCAGATTGCCCACCACCCACGGGTCAGCCATGACTCCGGCGGCGGCCGCCAGCCCGTAGTGCGCCTCGGCGCACGCACTATCGTCATCGCCGGCCAGCCAGGCCGCCTCGGCGCGCGCGGCCCACACCGCCCCCAGCCGGAACACGTCACCGGGTTCGGCACAGGCGAGAGCTTCATCGAGCAGCGGCCCGACCGAGCGCTGCCCGCGGCGGCCCGAGATGAGCGCTGCCGTGATCAGCGGCAGAATCCGATGCACCGAGATGAGCCCGGGCCGGGTCAGCACATCCTCGGCAAGCGCTGCGGCGCGGCCCCAATCACCGCGGTCAAGCTGCACAAGCCCGTCGGCGGCGATGGCGAATATTTGAAACATGCCCAAGTCGTGATCGGCGCAGAACGTGGTGGTTTCGGCGATATAGCGATCCGCCCGGTCCAGATGGTGGTGCAATGCCGCGAAAACGCACAGCGATGACCCGATCATCCCGGCGTGTTCGGCGAGCCCCGGGGTTGCCATCGCGTCGCGCCACGCCGCTTCGAAGTCGTCCCACCCGGTGTCGCTGTGCAACACGGTGCCCAACGCGGCAGACCCACGGGCCCGAATCACGACGGCGGGTTCGCCCAGCTCGCTGCCGAGTGTTATGGCTCGGGCTGCATAGCTTGCGCACGCCGGGTCATAAGTATGCGCGGCCAAACCGGCCGAATTGACAAGTGCCCACGCCAGCTCACGAGAGCGGCCAAGCCCCTCGAACAGCCGCAACGACTCCCGCGCGGCCTCGATCGCCTCGGTCACCTGTCCCAGCGGCCACGACACCAAGGACAGCCAGCGCAGGTCGTCGCCCTCTTCGAGCCGATCGCCCATCTCATGGCGAAGCGTGATTGCCCGTCGCCACGACGTTGCCGCCGCGTCGGCGAACCCGCTCAGATAGCTTGCAAACGCGTGCTTTTCGAGCCACACGACCTTCTGCTCGCTTGAGGCGGTGCCGGCATGGTGCAGCACCGATGCGTACAGGCTGGCGGCCTCGCGGTTGGCGCCCAGCGCCGCGGCCCGCTCGGCCGCGGCCGGCCCGTAGCGAAGCACCGCGTCACGATCGCCGGCCTGATCGGCGTGAAAAGCCAACGCCGCCAACATGTCTGGGTCGACGGGCGGTTTGGCCAGCACGGCGAGGGCGTCGGCATGCAGCAGGCGCCGCCGGTGGTCAGAGATCTGATCGAGGGTGGCGCGCCGGGCCAGTTCGTGGCGAAATCCCACCACGCCGCCGTCATCGACCAGCACCCCCGCACCCAGGCACTCATCCAGCCCCTTCACCGCCGCAGGGCAGACCGCTTGCACCAGCGAAGGATTCGCGCGCGGGCCGCACACCGCTGCCACGTGCGCGGTCTCGCGCGCAGGAGCCGACAGGCGGCCCAGCCGACCCCGTACCGCCTCGGACACGCTGCGCGGCATCGCATTTTCGCGCAAGCCATCGCGGCCGGAGGCCAACACTTCGGTGACGAAAAACGGATTACCACCGGTGAGCCGGCATAAATGGTCGGCGTTGACGCCGCTGCCGGCGGCCAGCACCTCCACCGCCTCTCGGCTCAGCGGCCCCAGCCGGACCCGGGTCAGCGCCCGGCAGCCAGCCATATCCCCGAGCGCCACCGTCATCGGGTGCTGCTCGCCGAGCTCATCATCGCGGTACGACACGACCAGCAGCAGCGGCAGCGACTCGATGCGCCGCGCCACAAACCGCAGCAGATCCAGGGTTGCCCCGTCGGCCCAGTGCGCATCCTCGATCACCCACACCCAGCGATGACCCTCGCCGAGGAGCCGCAGCAGCGCGGTGTAAATCGCCTCGGATTCACCGCGATTGATCACCGCCGCCAACCCGGCCGCATCCGCGGCCGGCAGCTGGGTTGCCATGTCGATCAGCGGCCCCAATGGGCGCGGCGCCGCGAGCGGGTCACAGCAGCCCCGCAACACCCGGAACTGCCGACCCCGCTGCTCGAGGAAGCGGTCGATTACCGCGGTCTTGCCCACCCCGGCTTCCCCACGTAGCAACACCATCCCACCCGAACCGCCCCGACCTGCGGTGCGTCGGGCCAGCCCGGCCAGCCCGGCCAGCACCGGGTCACGCTCGAGCAGCGTCTTCACCAGTCCCTTGGCCTCCCGCCGTCCGGGGCTATCGGTTGAGTGGGGACCCCAGGGTGGCCGTCGACCAAAATAGGCAAATTTGCCCATGCGCCGCGGCGAGTCGCCCACCCACACTACGAACTGAGGTGCGCGGGGGCCTGCTGCGGCGCCCGCAAACGCATATCCGTCCCCAACGCGCCTCAAAGCCTATCGCTACCGCGGCGAAATGGACCGGCATGAACCCAACTGTGAACATCTCGCGACTTCCCAGTACGCACGGAGCCGCGGGCTGATGTCGTATCTGGTGACGGCCCCCGAGTTCCTGGCTTCGGCGGCAACGGATCTGTCCAACGTCGGTGCGGCGGTGACCGCCGCGACGGCCGCCGCGACGGCGCCAACTACCGGGGTGCTCGCGGCCGCCGCCGATGAGGTGTCGACGGCAGTGGCGTCGCTGTTTTCCGAGCACGGGCTGGCCTTTCAGCAGCTAAGCGCTCAGGCGGCGGCGTTTCATGCCCAGTTCGTGCAGGCCTTGAGCGGGGCGGGGGGCGCCTACACGGCCACCGAGGCGGCTAACGCCTCGCCGTTGCAAACCCTGGAGCAAGACGTGCTGGGTCCGATCAACGCGCCCTTCCTGGCGCTGACCGGGCGCCCGCTGATCGGCAACGGCGCCAGCGGGGCCCCCGGCACCGGGCAAAACGGCGCGTCCGGCGGGTGGCTGCTTGGCAACGGCGGGGCAGGCGGGTCTGGAGCGAGCTCCACGACCGGGGCCGGCGGCACCGGCGGTAACGGTGGGGCCGCCGGGCTGTTTGGTGTCGGCGGGGCCGGCGGAGCCGGCGGGGTCAGCGGCAACACCACCGGTGGCAACGGCGGGGCAGGCGGCGCCGGCGGGCTCCTGTTCGGTGCCGGCGGCACCGGCGGGGCAGGCGGGACCGGCTTCACCGCCGGCTTTGCCGGCGGGGCAGGCGGGGCAGGCGGCGCCGGCGGGCT
>NZ_JCALCD010000004.1:0-677519 GCF_059812165.1 Mycobacterium sp. NGS69 | reverse complement strand
TGCCGCCGGTACCGTTCGCGCCCGCGGCGCCGGCAGCCCCAAAGATGGCTCCCGAGGCGCCGCCGGCGCCGCCGGCCCCGGCGTTACCGCCGGTGCCGCCGGTACCGCCGGCGCTGCCGTTGATGGTCGGGTCGGTGGAGGTGAAGCCCGCACCGCCGTGGCCGCCGACACCGCCGCTGCCGCCGGCCCCGCCGGCCCCAGCGGTCCCACCCAGCAGCGCTTGGTTGGCCCCACCGACCCCTCCGGCCCCGCCGTTACCGCCGGTCTCACCGGTCCCGCCGGCAACACCGAGGCTGCCGGGTGCGCCGGTTGCGCCGTCCCCGCCGGCCCCGCCGGCACCGCCCGTCCCGCCATGGCCAAACAGCGAGAACACCTGCCTGTTGGCGCCACCGGCCCCGCCGGCCCCACCGATCCCGCCGGCGCCGCCGATCCCGCCGGCCCCGCCGGCGCCGCCGTGAGCACCGCCGAATGGGCCAAGACCGCCACCAATCCACCCATTGGCCCCGCCAGGTCCACCAGCACCACCTGCCAGGCCAGGTGCCGCACCGTTACCGCCGGCACCACCCATGCCGCCACTACCGAACAGGAAGGCGTCCCCGCCGGCGCCACCCGGCTGACCCGGCGCCCCCGACCCACCATTGCCGCCGTCACCGAACAGCCAGCCACCCGGACCGCCGGCCTGCCCCGTCCCCGGCGCGCCGTTGGTGCCATTGCCAAAGAGCGGCCGTCCTAAGATGTCGAACTGCCCAGCCGTCTGCGCGGCGCCCGCCAATGCCCCCAGCGGGCTGGCGTTGGCCGCCTCCGCGGCCGCGTACATCAACCCACCCGAACTCAACGCGTGCACAAACTGCTGCTGAAATGTCGCCGCCTGCGTGCCCAGCGCCTGAAACTCCTGCCCGACGTCGCCAAACAGCGCCGAGATCGCCGCCGAGACCTCATCCTGGGCCGCGGCCGCCACCGAGGTCGTCGATGGCGCCGCCGCCAAATTCGCCGACCGAATCGCCGCCCCGATCCGGGTCAACTCCGACGATGCTGAGGACAAGACATCGGGCGAAGCGATCACGAAAGACGACATCTCTGACTCCCATCACTAGGGCAACGCAAGATTCAAGCCATCGAAAAGGAGAAACTCCGTATTTGTTCGGGCATACTACGCGCATCGTTCACGGTTTTTCCAGCCCTATTTCGCAAACTACATTCAGTCAATTTCCGCAGGTCAGACCAGGTCAACTTGCGTGCATCTCGCAAACCTGACTCAATCAAATTTCAACCCCACAAACTGGAGATGATCTATTCAGCATTCCATGCCGATAAAATGGAGTTTGTCCAAATTTTGTGCCCCAATCCGGAAAAAGCCAACAGAACTGCGCCTTTTTGCTCAAGATGAATCGGAGCCACTACTTTGGGTGGCTCTGGCTGACCCGGCAATCGCTGGTGCCCCTGGATCAAGCGAGAATTCTGCACAAGAGACTGCGCTCTGACCGCAGGGCGTCATAGGGCCGAAGGTCCCTACCTAGGAGGGCGCCCGATAGGCCGTTGAATCGGTCGCGGCGCCGTCCAGGTCCCTCACCCGCGCGTGCGGTTCGGTGCCGAACGATGACGGCTGGCGCGTCGCCGCCGCACCAAGCAGCAGACAGTGGTGCAAGCCGGTACGCAGTGGCCCGCGGCGACGTGTCGAGCCTGCTGATCCGCGGCAATTCACACGCGGCCAACCACCGACCTCTTCGAGACGGGGCGGAACTGTCGTCAGTTGGACACTCCGTCTTTCGGCTCGCCGTGTTGTGACAAAAACCGGCGTAATAGCGCGGTGATGCGGTCGGGTTGTTCGACGGCGCCGCTGTGCCCGCAATGCGGAACCTGTTCTAGGCGAGCGCCGGGGAATGCGCGCGGCGAAACGCTTCGCCCGGTGCGGCGGCGTCGCGGCATCATCGGCGCCGACGATCACCAGTGTCGGCACAGTGACGGTAGTGATCTCGTCATCAACTCCGGCCCGATTGGCAACCGCCAGAACGGCTTTGCTGATGTCGAGCGTCGGCAGCGTCGCAGACACCGCAGCCGCAGTCCGCGAAAATAGGGCCGCCTACGCGATGGCGGGCGGAAGCACGCTTGGCTCCCCCGACTGGCCACTCGTCTTGGTCAAGGTAAAGCGGTGCGCGATGGGTTGGCTGCTGTGGTCCGTGTACCCGCAGGCGGCCTCGGTACGGACGACGACCATCGTCCCAGTCCCCGCGCTGGGGTCCCACGTCCATTCTTCGAAGCCCCGATGAGTCGTCCCGTCATTGCACCGCCACGCCGCGGGATTCGGCGGAAGGGCCAGATGCCACCGATCGGCGTAGAACTGGGCCTGGCCCGAGGCGTTGGAGAAAGTGACTTGGGTGCAGCCGATACCGCACGACGTGGCCTTGAATGTCAGATCCTGCAGGCTTCCGTCGACGAAGTGGACGGTATACATCCCGTTCACCACCTCGTCGGCGGCCATCACCGGGTCGGCCGATGCCGGCGCCGCGAGCGGGATAGCCATGGCGGCCAGCGCCGCCGTCGCTACGGGGATCTTCCTCATCGGCGTTCCTAACTTGGTAGCCCTCCGGCAGCACGATACGACCATGTCAGCGGAAAAAACAGGCCCGGGAATGGGTTTGCTGCCGGTTCGCCAATCACTGGCCCCGCGGCGTTAAGGTAAGTCGTGGCCGCTGAGGACCGAGACAACGCGCGGGCGAGACGATGGCCCCGGTGGGCGGCGAGCGTGCTGGGCGGGTTGGCCTTGCTCCCCCTCGGCCTGGCGGGCGCCCCCGGCCCGCGGGCCCAGGCGGCCCCGGTTCCCGTGCCCAGCAACCACTGGTGTCCCGGTGATCAATGGGACCCGGGCTGGGGCACCGCCTACAACTGGGACTGGAATCACTGCCACGACTGGCAAGGCGCGCCGGGTCCGCCCGGCTGGGGCCCCTGGGGGCCACCGCCGGGGTGGGCGCCGCCGCAGCCACCCCCACCGCCGTGGGCGCCCGGGGCTCGGCTGATGTGGAACCCGACCGTCAACGCTTGGGGATTCTGGAACAACGGGATTTGGACTCCGGTCTAGCCCTCTTGTCGGAGGCTCCGCCTAGCCTTGCGGCGACGCAAGACAGCGCGCCGAACGCCACAGGGAGGGCCCCATGAAGTTTGTTTCGACCCGCATCATCACCGCCGACGCCAATAGGCTCGTCAACTTCTACGAAATGGTCACCGGGGTGTCCGCGGCATGGGCGAACGAGCTTTTCGCCGAGATTCCGACCCCGGTTGGCACGTTGGCCATCGGCGGCGACAAGACGGTGCCGCTGTTCGGGGCGGGATCCGCCGAGCCGGCGGCCAACCGCAGCGCGATCGTGGAATTCCTGGTCGAGGACGTGGACGCGGAATACGACCGGCTCCGCGACCGCGTGACCGAAGTCGTGACGGAGCCGACGACCATGCCGTGGGGAAACCGGGCCCTGCTGTTCCGGGATCCCGACGGAAACCTCGTCAACCTGTTCACTCCCGTCACCGACGAGGCACGCGCTAAGTTCGGAATTTGACTGTCGGCGAGGTAAATTCAGCGTGAGCACGCACTGACGGCGCGAGCCAGTCCGCCAGGAAGGCCCGCAGCCGCTTTCCCCCGCGCGCGGGGCGTCCGGGGTCCACGATCAGCGACTGCAGCACGCGCAGCATGACCTCGACGAGTTCATCCAGCTTGCTTTCCGCGAATCCCGCTGCAGCCCAGTCGACTTCGAACCGCTGCAAGATCGCCCTGCCGAACGAGATCGCCATGTCCGAGGTCACCCCGGCCGTCAGGGCGCTGGCCTTACCGGGCTGCAATACCAGGCTGAGGTATTTGTCGTGGGCGATCTGCTCGTAGGTGTACGCGATGCCTTCCACCACGGCCTCGGTGGGATCGGTGATCGACCCCAGATGGGTGGCAAGCCGATTGAGGAAGGCGTCGACAGCCGAGAGCGCCGTGGCACCCAGGAGCGCCTCCTGGGTCGGAAAGTAGCGATAGACGGTTTGACGCGTGACGCCCAGGCTTTGGGCGACCTCGGAGACGCTCACGGTGCCGCTCTCGTCGATGGCGGTCCGTGCCGCGTCGATGATGCGAGCGACCGCTTCGTCGTCGTCCGCCGGGATGTCCCCCGACCAGCCGTGTCGTCGCATTGCGTGATCGTCGCACAACAGGGCGTCGAGGCTTGACAATACAAACCGTCATGATTGTATGGTCAGATGGCTCCTGTGAGTGGCACCGACGAGACCCTGACACGGCGCGGGCTGCGCCACGCCCTGGATGGCACGACGGACCTGGCCGATCGGGAACTGAGGGTGCCGCTGCACTATTACCGCGATCCGAAGATCACCGAGATCGAGGAGTCGCAGATCCTGCGCAGGGTGCCGTTGGCTATCGTTCCGTCGGCGCAGGTGCCGGAGAAGAACGACTACGTGGTCCGCTCGGTGCTGGGCGATTCGCTGCTGGTGACCCGGGACCGCACTGGCGCCAGCCACGTCTTGCTCAACTACTGCCGCCACCGCGGGGCCATGCCCGCGTGCGGATCGGGCAACGCGTCGCGATTCGTATGTCCCTATCACGCCTGGACATACCGGAACACCGGCGAGCTGTTCATGGTTCCGGGCAAGGCCGGCTTCGATTCCATGGATCCGAAGGAATATGGGTTGGTCGAACTGCCGTCCGAGGAGCGCCACGGCTTCATCTGGGCGGTGCTGGCCGCCGATGCGACCATCGACGTCGACGCGCACCTGGGCGCCCTCGACGCCGAGCTGGCGCTGTGGAACTACGAGGCCTACGGGTACCACACGCAGCGCGAGTTCACATCCGAGGTGTCATGGAAGGGCGCGCTGGAAGCGTTCGCCGAGGGATACCACTTTCCCTACGTCCACGGCGGCAGCCTCATCGGACAGAACACGCTGGCCAATACCATGGTCTACGACGAGTTCGGCAAGCATCACCGCATCGGCTTCCCGTTCAACTGGATCACCAACGTCGACGCTGACCCCACCGTGTCGACGGAACCGCTGATGAACATGGGCGTGATCTATTGGGTCTATCCGAACCTCATCCTCGCGAACAGCCCTGTGGGCGTGGAAATTATCGATATCTTGCCCGATGGCGAGCTGACGCGCTGCACGGTCCGGCACAGCTGGATGGCCCGCGTCCCGGCAACCGACGATGACATGAGGGCCGGCTACGACGCGGTCTACGAAGGGGTGCACGCGGCCGTTCGCGACGAGGACTTCGCGATGCTGCCCCAGTGCGGCGAGAGCGTCCGGCGCGGCCAGCACGACCACATGATCATCGGCCGCAACGAGATTGGCGTGCAGCACATGATCAAGGTGTTCGGCCAAGAACTCGGCGTGGCGCTGCAATGACGGCACCCAAGCGGCCCCAGCAGCTGGATTCGCCGCTGCTGCCGGTCATCTTCCGCCACATGAGCAGAGCGCAGGTGTGGGTGTACCGCAAGACGAATGGCCGCATCGGGGGCAAGTGGCGGATTGGCGCCGGCTTTCGCAAACCGGTGCCGACGCTGCTGCTCGAACACCGGGGCCGCAAATCGGGCAAGCTGTTCACGGTGCCGCTGCTCTATCTACGCGATGGACGGGACGTGGTCGTGGTCGCCTCCCAAGGGGGGCTGCCGAACCATCCGCAGTGGTACCGCAATCTGGTCGCCGGCCCCGATACGACCGTGCAAATCGGGGGAGAGCGGCGACCGGTGCGCGCCGTGACCGCCGACGCGGCGCAGCGCAGCAGGCTGTGGCCGCGACTGGTCGAGCTCTACGCGGACTTCGACACCTACCAGAGCTGGACCGAACGGGAGATTCCGGTCGTGATGTTGCAGCCTCGCTGAGCTCGCCGGCCGTCGGAGTTTCTCCTTATAGAAATTTGCTGGCTCGTTATCAGTTCGCTATCGATGTGGCGCACGCCATTGTCGAATTTACGCATGACGAAGGCCACAAATTTTGGCTCGCATTGAATGTAATTGCTAGCGTGCCTGCCCATGGTTGTTTTAGCAACGTTGATGTCGCTCATCAATCAGGTCTCCGGGACGCCCTATATTCCGGGTGGAGATTCTCCCGCCGGGACCGATTGCTCTGGGCTCGCTTCCTGGGTCGCGAATGCGGCGACCGATAGGCCGGTCTTCGGCAGCAGGTTCAACACCGGCAACGAGGAATCCGCGCTGCTGCAGCGCGGCTTCCAGTACGGGACCGCGCCCAACGCGTTGGTGATCGGCTGGAACGGCGGTCACACGGCGGTGACGCTGCCGGACGGCACGCCCGTGTCCAGCGGTGAACGCGGCGGCGTGCGCATTGGGGGTGCGGGGGCCTACCAGGCCGGATTCACGCACCACATGTTCCTGCCGATGCCGGACGGCGACCTCGCGCTGGCGCCGCCGCCCGACGCGCCGCCGCCCCCGCCGGACGCTCCGCCGCCGCCCCCGGAGGCGCCGGCTCCGCCCGCGGTTCTGGTCGACGCGACAGCGCCCGCGCCGCCGGCCCCGGACGCGCCGCCGCCCGCGGATCCCGCAATTCCCAATCCATAAAGAATTGGATTCGCCCCGGTCTCATTATCCGAATAGGAGCCCATTCCCCGCGAATGTGAACCGGTCGCGATAATCGCCAGGTTTGTGACGTGCGTCACTTGATTGCGCGCAAATGGCGGGAGATTAGCCAATAGCAGAAATTCGCCTAGGCGTCAAAGTGGACGCCCAGGCGAATTTTGCTGGAGAACCGCTGACGGCCGGTAGGCGCGCGGCACGTATCCTGCGGCCATGATCTTCATCGTCGTCAAGTTCGAGACCAAGCCCGAGTGGACCGACCGCTGGCCGGAACTGGTCGCCCCGTTCACCGCGGCCACCCGTGCCGAGGCCGGCAACCTGTGGTTCGAGTGGTCGCGCAGCCTGGACAACCCGGCGGAGTACGTCCTCGTGGAGGCGTTCCGGGACGGTGACGCGGGGGGCGTCCACGTCAACAGCGATCACTTCAAGCGCGCGATGCAGGAGCTCCCGCAGGCGCTGACGTCCACCCCCAAAATCATCAGCCAGACCATCGACGTGACGGGGTGGTCCGAGCTGGGCGAAATGACGGTCGATTAGCCGACGGTGACCGCGATTTCGCTGCCGAGCTGATACCCCGGGGCCAGCGGGAGCGTGTCACCACTCCAAAACGAGCCCGGGTCAAACCAATTCGCGTCCTTGTCCGTGACGAGCAGACCCATCTCCTCGTAGGTGATCGCCACCGTCTCCGCACAGTACGCCGTCTCCAGGCTCATCTTGCGCTCCTGCCTGCGACGTTGCGTCTGTTCGCGAACCTTTTTGTCCACCAAGGGGATTCCGCGCACCCAATCGTTGATTGTCGGGAGCCGGCCGCGGAACCACCGGCCGGTCAGCCGGGCGGTGGTGGGAAACGCGGTGCCATCCATTCGCGCGATCGTCTGCAGCAGCCGGTTCTCCTGTTCGCGGGTGGCGTAGGGCGTCAACTGACGCAGCCAGCACCGCTGCTGGTAGCGATCGGTCCACTGCAACACGGCCTGGCGCAGGTCGTTGAGCTGTACTCCACGGTGGTTGGTTCCGGTCCAGAAGTCGACCAGTTTGTCGCCCAATTCGGCGTGCCAGATCAACGGGGGCAGGTCGTCGATGGCCACCGTCATGCCAACGTGATTCACCGGAGCATTCGTCAACGTCTGGATCGCCCGATCGGGTCGTGAGCGGCCGCGGAACAGCCAGAGGTCGCCGGTCCGGGTCTCGTCCAGCGCCTGGTCCAGTGTCAGCATGTAAGTCCGCTCGTCGCTTCGGGTTTCACCATCGCAGTCATTATGGGCCCGGGAGGACTTCGCGGGCGTCCTTGCGTGGTAATAGCCTGTCAGGTATGCGCAGGGTTTGGAAGTGGATCGGGCTTGCCGGCGCCGCCGGCGTCGTCGCCGGGGGAGTGCTGGTGGCCCGCGACCAACGCAGGCGACGCGCTTACACACCTGACGAGATCCGCGCGCGGCTGCACGAGCGGCTGGCCGAATCGGACGCGGCGAGCTTTCACTCCAAGGCGGGATCGGCCTCGGGTTCGACGGAGAACAACCGGTAGCTGCCCGAAAAGCCTTTCAACTCGACCTCGCGCCCCTTGTCGAATCGGATGCCGTCACAGTCGCGCAGGGCGTCTCGCACCGGTTCGCTGACCAGGATCTGCCCACCGACGGCCTGTGCGGCGACCCGTGCCGCCATCGCGACGTTGCGCCCGAACAGGTCGTCGCCGCGGCGCACCGACCGGCCCATGTGGATGCCGATCCGGACCCGAATCTCCTGGTGCCGCTTGCGTTTTGCGTCTTGGTGCAGCGCCTGCTGGACGTCCATGCCGCAGCGCACGGCCTCCTCGGCGCGCGAGAAGGCGATCATGTAGCCGTCGCCCTGGCTCTTGACCACGTGGCCGGAGCGTTGCCGCACGAGTCCCGAGACGAGCTTGTCGTGCGAGCTGATCAGCCTGACCCAGGCGCGGTCGCCGATGCGCTCGTTGAGCGCGGTGGACTCCTCGATGTCGGAGAACAGGATCACCACCCGGCCGTCGGGGGTGACCCGGGCCAGGTCGGGCCGCTCGACCTCGGCCCAGTCGGCGAGGTCCTCGATCGAGCTGCGCACGGCGGCGCCGAAGCCCTCCTTGCGCATCACGTTCGCGGCGTTCCACACCCGTTTGACGGCCTCGCGACCGCCCGACAGCAGCTGGTTGCGGGCGTCGGTCCGCGCTCGCAACTCTTCGATCTCGCGGCGGCCGCGCACCAGCAGCACCGAGAGCACGGCGATGGCGCCGGCTTCGATCACCGCCGCCCCGGCGAGGACGTAGACCGTGAGATGCAGCATGTCACCCACGCTTGGCATCCTGCCAAAGGCCGGGATTGCTTCGGGTTGTCGGGCCCATAGGCAATGTTTAGGGTTGAGCACGGGTCGCCGCGGGTAGCGAATCTCAAGGGAGGTGCGCGTCTTGGCCGACGGTGAGACTGGCTCGTCGAATCTTTTGGTGATCTTCGGCATTACCGGTGATCTGGCCCGCAAGATGACCTACCGCGCGCTGTACCGGCTCGAGTCGCGGGGCCTGCTCAAGTGCCCGATCATCGGCGTGGCCAGTGACGACATGCCCCTCGAGAAGCTGGTCGAGCGGGCGCGGCAGGCGATCGGCGAGTCCGGCGAGAAACTCGACGACGCGGTGTTCGACCGGTTCGCGGCCCGGCTGTCCTACCTGCACGGCGACGTCACCGATCCCGGCCTCTACCGGCAGCTCGCCGAGCGGATCGGCAAGGACCGCCGCCCGCTGTACTACCTGGAGATGCCGCCGTCGTTGTTCGCGCCGATCGTCGAAAACCTCGCGAAGGTCGACCTGCTGGAGTGCGCGCGCGTCGCGGTGGAAAAGCCGTTCGGCCACGACCTGGCCTCCGCGCGCGATTTGAACGCCCGGCTGCGCGCGGTGCTCGACGAGGACCAAATCCTGCGCGTGGACCACTTTTTGGGCAAACAGCCCGTCGAGGAGCTGCAGTACCTGCGCTTCGCGAACAACGGCCTGGCCAAGGTGTGGGACCGCGACAGCATCTCCGAAATCCACATCACCATGGCCGAGGACTTCGGGATCGAGGACCGCGGCAAGTTCTACGACGCCGTGGGCACCCTGCGCGACGTGGTGCAGAACCACCTGCTGCAGGTGCTCGCGCTCGTCGCGATGGAGCCGCCGGTCGGCCCCAGCGACGACGACCTGAACGACAAGAAGGCCGAGGTGTTCCGGGCGATGCCGGCGCTGGATCCACAGCGGTGCGTGCGCGGCCAGTACCGCGGCTATACCGACGTCGCCGGGGTGGCAAAGGATTCGCAGACCGAGACCTACATCGCGCTGCGGACCGAGATCGACAACTGGCGCTGGGCCGGGGTGCCGATCTTCCTGCGCTCCGGCAAGGCCCTACCCGAGAGGGTCACCGAGGTGCGGATGTTCCTGCACCACGTCCCCGGGTTTTCCTTCCTGCCCAACCGGCGGCCGCCCGAGCCCAACCAGATCGTGCTGCGCATCGACCCCGACCCCGGGCTGCGCCTGCAGCTGTCGGCCCAGGCGGGAAACTCCTGGCACGACGTGCACCTCGACTCGTCGTTCGCCGAGGATCTCGGCGAAGCGGTGCGGCCCTACGAACGGCTCCTCTACGCCGCCTTCACCGGCGATCGCCAGCTTTTCGCCCGCGAGGACGCCATCGAAGAGACGTGGCGCATCGTGCAGCCGGTGCTGGACAAGCCGGGCCGCATCCACCATTACGACCCCGGCTCGTGGGGACCCGAGGCCGCGCAGTCGCTGCTGCACGGTCACCGCAGCTGGCAGGAACCATGGCTACCCCACCGCACGCAGGCAACCAACTAAGGAGACGGGACAAATGCAGCTAGGGATGATCGGCCTGGGCCGCATGGGCGCGAACATCGTTCGGCGCGTGGCCAAGGGCGGCCACGAATGCGTGGTGTACGACCACAGCCCCGAAGCGGTGCAGGCGATGGCCGGCGAGGACAACACCACCGGGGTGTCCTCGCTGGCGGAGCTGGCCGAAAAGCTCAGCGCCCCACGGGTGGTCTGGGTGATGGTGCCGGCCGGGACGATCACCACGGGGGTGATCGAGGAGCTGGCCAAGACGCTGGACTCCGGCGACATTGTGATCGACGGCGGCAACTCGTACTACCGCGACGACATCCGCCACGCGAAGACGTTGGGCGAGAAGGGCATTCGCTTGCTCGACTGCGGCACCAGCGGCGGGGTGTGGGGCCGCGAGCGCGGCTACTGCCTGATGATCGGCGGCGACGACGACGCGTTCGAGCTTGCCGAGCCGATCTTCGCCACCGTTGCACCCGGGGTGGACGCGGCGCCGCGCACACCCGGCCGCGACGGCGCGATCGCCCAGGCGGAGAAGGGCTACCTGCACTGCGGCCCGTCCGGGGCGGGGCACTTCGTCAAGATGGTGCACAACGGCATCGAGTACGGGATGATGGCCTCGCTCGCCGAGGGGCTGAACATCCTGCGCAACGCCGACATCGGCAAGCAGATACAGCAGGGGGACGCCGAAACCGCGCCGCTTTCGAATCCCGAGTTCTACCAATACGATTTCGACATCCCGGACGTCGCCGAGGTATGGCGCCGGGGCAGCGTCATCGGCTCGTGGCTGCTGGACCTGACCGCGATCGCGTTGCACGAATCCCCGGAGCTGAAGGAGTTCTCCGGGCGGGTCTCGGACTCCGGGGAGGGCCGGTGGACCGCCATCGCGGCGATCGACGAGGGGGTGCCGTCGCCGGTGTTGACGACCGCCCTGCAGTCCCGCTTCGCCAGCCGCCAGCTGGACGACTTCGCCAACAAGGCGCTATCGGCGATGCGCAAGCAGTTCGGCGGGCACGCGGAGAAGCCGGCTAACTAGCCCTCTCGACGAAGGCGACGACGGCTTCGCTGAACGCGTCGTTGTCGTCGCCGGCCGCGGTGTGCCCCGCGTTGGACAGTTCGACAAACTCGGCGCGGGGCACTTGGGTGAGGAAGTGCTGGACGCCCTCGGGGCTGACAACGTCGGACAGCTTGCCGCGGATCAACAGGACGGGGATCGACAGGTTGGTCGCGGCGTGCTCGAACTTCTCGGTGCGCAGTTCGGGGTCGTCGCCGGGCTTGGTCATAAACGCCGGGTCCCAGTGCCAGTACCAGCGCCCGTCGCGCAGGCGCAGGTTCTTCTTCAGCCCCTCGGGGCTGCGCGGCTTCTCGCGGTAGGGCAGGTAGGCGGCGACGGCGTCGGCGGCCTGCTCGAGCGACTCGAACCCGTCGAGGCCGCTGAACATGAAGTCGCGGATGCGGGCGCTGCCGCCCTTCTCGAACCGGGGCACCACGTCGACGAGCACCAGTTGCGTCACCCGGTCGGGGCCGGCCCGGTCGGCGGCGAGGATGCCGGTCAGCCCGCCCATGCTCGCCCCGATGATCACGACGGGCCGGCCGATGGCGTCCAGCACGTGCATCACGTCGGTGGTCAGCGTCTCCACGTCGTAGTCGGCGTCCGGTGCGCGGTCGCTGTCACCGTGGCCGCGAGAATCCAGCGCCACGACGTGAAATCCGTCGTCGGCCAGGATCTGGCCGGTGTTTTTCCAGGAAAACCGGTTCTGGCCGCCGCCGTGCAACATCAGAATCGTGGGCCGGTCGGCCGCCCGGCTGGAGCCGCGGTTCCATTCGTCGGCGACCAGGGTGATCCCCTGGTGGCCGGTGAACTCGACCGTCTGAAAACTGCTGCTCACGGCGCTCATGGGCGTCCTCTCGGTTGATCGCCCTTCGACGTTACCTAGGCAATCTATTCACCGAGGCGTTGGCCCCCGGTGGCAGCATTCTTCTGGGGGGCCGGTGAGTTCTCGTCGCCGCTTCGGTCTACCTGTGGGACACCCCAACGACAAATGCAAGGAGACGGCCATGCCATCGATCACGCCCTCGCTGTGGTTCGACAACAACCTGGAGGAGGCGGCGGAGTTTTACACCTCGGTGTTCCCCAACTCGCGAATCGAGGGCTTCAACCGGACCACCGAGGCCGGGCCCGGGGAGCCGGGAACGGTCCTGTCGGGCAGCTTCGTGCTGGACGGCACCCGGTTCATCGGCATCAACGGCGGGCCCCACTTCCACTTCAGTGAGGCGGTGTCCTTCACGGTCCACTGCAAGGACCAGGACGAGGTCGACTACTACTGGGAGCGGTTGACCGACGGCGGCGAGGAATCGCAGTGCGGCTGGTGCAAGGACCGCTTCGGCCTGAGCTGGCAGATCGTCCCCGACCGGCTCTACGAATTGATCGGCGACCCGGATCGGGCGCGCGCGGCGGCGGCCACCGCCGCGATGTACGGCATGCGCAAGATCATCGTCGCCGACCTGGAGCGGGCGGTGGCCGGGGAGCCCGCCCGGTAGGCCGGTCGGTCCCGCCACGCCGGACGCGCAGGCGTTAGGTTGGTCGGTGCGGACGCGCGCCGACCAGGGGAGTGAACATGGCTGACGACACCTTGCGAGCCTGCGGTGGGTAAACCGGGCTGGATCGACGTGCCCGGTCCGGCCGGCGACCTGAAGGCCCTCACCTGGGGGCCGCCGGATGCCCCGATCGCGTTGTGCCTGCACGGCTTCCCCGACACCCCCTACGGCTGGCGCAACTTCGCCCCGCGGCTGGCCGAGGCGGGCTGGCGCGTGATCGCGCCGTTCATGCGGGGGTACGCGCCGTCGTCGATCCCGACCGACGGAGATTTTCACATCGGCGCGCTGATGGACGACGCGCTGCGGGTGCGCTCGGCCGCGGGTGGCACCGAGCGTGATGTCGTGATCGGCCACGACTGGGGGGCCATCGCCGCGACCGGTCTCGCCGCGATGCCGGACAGCCCGTTCGCCAAGGCGGTGATCATGTCGGTGCCGGTCTCGGCGGGCTTCCGTCGCCGGGGCGGGGTGGCCGAGCGGGCGCGGCTCATCGGTCACCTACCGCCGCAGCTGCTGCGCAGCTGGTACATCCTCTACTTCCAATTGCCTTGGCTGCCTGAGCGTTCCGCGTCCTGGGTGCTGCCGCTGCTGTGGCGACGGTGGTCGCCGGGCTATCACGCCGACGAGGACCTGCGTCACGTCGATGCCGCGATCGGCACCCCGGAGAGCTGGCGGGCGGCGCTGGGGCCGTACCGGGCCACCATCCGCGCGCCGCGGCCGCCGGCGCGGTACGCCGAATTGAACCGGCTGTGGACCGAGGCGCCGCTGCTGCCGTGTCTGTACCTGCATGGCCGCGACGACGGTTGCATGACATCGGCTTTCACCCGGTGGACGGAAAAAGCCCTGCCCGCCGGCAGCGAGGCCACCATCGTCGACCACGCGGGACATTTCCTGCAGCTCGAACAGCCGGACAAGGTCGCAAACCTGGTGCTCACCTTCATCGGCTCGCCCGGCTGAGGCCATGGCGGCGCTGCTTATGGCGGCCGTCGATGCGCAGTTCTACTGGATGTCGGCCAAGATGCCCAACGACGAGTTTCTGCTGTACGCGTTCGACGGCGAGCCCGCGGATCTCGGGCGCGTGGTCGAGGGGGTGTGTGGGCGGGCGCGCGAGTGCCCCGGCCTGACGGTTCGGGTCGCCGAGCGCGGCCGGCTGGCCTATCCGCAGTGGGTGCCCGCGGTGGTCGGGCCGGAATGGGTGGTCCGCCACGATGCCATCCGCGACTGGAGCGATTGCCTGACCGCGGTCGTCGGCCTCGCCGAGGACCAGCTGGACGTGCGCCGGATGCCCTGGCGGCTGCACGTATTCAGCCCGGTGCACGGCATCCCGGGGGTGCCCGGGGCGGGCACCGTTGCCGTCCTGCAGATCGCACACGCGCTGGCCGACGGCGCGCGCGCCGCGGCGATGGCGGCGTGGCTCTTCGGGCGTGACGCGCCGGTGCCGGAGGTGGCGCGGCCGTCGGCGGGCTTCTTGCCCGGGCGGGCTTTCACCGCGGCGCGCGCCCATCGCCGGCTCGTTCGCGACACCCGCGCCGGGTTGCTGGCTCCGGTTCTCGGGCCACGCCCGTTGCAGGCCACCAACGCCCGCCCGGGCGCCGCCCGATCGGTGCGCACCCTGGTGCGGCACCGCTCACAATTGGGCGGGCCGACGGTCACCGTCGGGGCGCTGGCCGCGGTGTCCACCGCGTTGTCCGCATTGCTCGGCGAGGGGACCGACTCGCTGGGCGCCGAAGTGCCGATGGCCAAACCCGGTGTCCCGCAAGCGCATAACCACTTCGGGAACGTCGTCGTCGGGCTCTACCCGAAGCTGGGTCTCGATGCCCGGTTCGAGCGGATCGCCGCCGATCTGGCCAATGGCCGGCGCCGCTTCGAGCACCCGGCCACCCGTGCCTCCGACCGGGCGTTCGCCGCGGTGCCCGCGGCGCTATTGCGGTGGGGCGTCACGCAATTCGACCCCGACGTCCGCCCGGCTCAGGTGGCCGGCAACACCGTGGTGTCCAGCGTCAACCGCGGCGCCCCCGACCTGAGCTTCGGCGGCGCCCGGGTAGTGCTGACGGCCGGATACCCGGCGCTGTCCCCGGTGATGGGGCTGACTCACGGCGTGCACGGCATCGGCGACACCGTCGCGATCAGTGTGCACGCCGCCGAGTCCGCCATCCGCGATATCGACGAGTACGTCCGGCTGTTGGATGCCGTGCTGTGAGAGGCCGGACCTCGTGAACTGATCCACGGCGAACGCGAGACCTTGATCGGTGGGTACCGGCGGCAGCGTCGCGGGTGGGGGTTGGTAGCTCCTGGCGGCTGGATGCGCTCTGGTCACGCCAATTTGGCTGATCTGCGAGCGATGGAAGCCAGTTGGCTGGCATGCGTGAGAGCGGTGAGTGCATCGATGTCGCGGGTCAGCTGGTGGTAGAGGACGGCCGGTCCAAGCCATCTGCCCACGAGCCTGCGGAGTGCCACTGGGTTGAGTGGCCGCTCGGGAGGATCGAGCAGAACCGACTGGAGTGTGCGTACAGCGAGTTCGATGAGGTCGTCCATGGCAGCGTGGTCGAAGCCATGGGCGACCCAGTCGACGTCATATCGTCGGAACATTTCTCGTCCGAGACCGAATGCCGCACCGGCGGTGAACGAGGCCGACGTGCCACCCGGTAACCGTGTCTCTAGGACGCGCGCCATCAGCGGGTCGTCGGCGAACTCCTCGGCGGCGAATGCTACGCCCTCGACGACGGCAGCCGCCGGATTTGTCCACCCACGCAGGTGATCGGCTAAACGATCGAGAAAGCCGTTAGCCGAACGCATCTGGCTGCCGACCACAAGCGCTTCAGCCCCAGGAAAGTAACGGTAGATGGTCTGGCGGCTCACTCCCAGAACGCGGGCCAAGTCGCTGATGCGGATGGCGGATCCGCCGTCGGCAATCAAGGAGTCAACCGCGTCGAGAATCCTGTTGACGGCTTCCTCATCGGAGGTCGGTGTGTGGCCCGACCATCCATGGCTACGCAAGGGTAAGGCCCATCATCGTGCTCCAGTTCGGTATGACGTGACAACCTGTAGCTAAAGGTATGGCGAACGGGGGCCGAGGTCAACGATATCTTGCTGCTTCACCGTGCCAGTTCGTACGAAATCTCAAGAACAAGTGCACGACTGCCGCGCGGGAGTTCCTGTTCACCACACGACAGCGGACCCGCAACAGTCAACGATGACGCGACATTTAGCTCTGATTTGTCTTGTCAGTTGGCGCTAGGTCTGCTGTGATACATCAAGGAATCGCGGCAGGTTCCACTGCACCAGGAGGACGGACCATGACCGTAACTGAGGTCAACGACATTCGGTACGACCCCTACGATGTGGAACTTCTGGCCGATCCTTACCCGGTGTTCCGGCGGCTGCGCGAGGAGTCGCCGCTGTACTACAACGAGCAATACGATTTCTATGCGCTGAGTCGTTTCCAGGACGTGAGTCGTGCGCTTGTCGACACCGGCACGTTCAGTTCAGCCCGCGGAATGATCCTCGAAGTGATCAAGGCCAACATCGAGATACCGCCCGGCATCATCGTTTTCGAAGACCCACCGGTTCATGACATCCATCGTAAATTGCTCGCGCGGATGTTCACTCCCCGCAAGATCGCCGAACTCGAGGACAAGATTCGCGCGTTTTGCGCACAATGTCTCGACCCTGTCGTCGGCACTGGGCGTTTCGATTTCATCGCCGATCTCGGTGCCCAGATGCCGATGAGAGTTATCGGAATGCTGGTCGGCATTCCCGAAGGCGACCAAGAACAAGTTCGGGAACGCTCGAATGCGCATTTGCTGACCGAGGCCGGCCAACCCATGACCCTGGCCTCGGAAGGCGTCCACCACGACGAGGTGTTCGCCGCCTATCTCGACTGGCGCGCCGAACATCCCTCCGACGACATCACAACCGAACTTCTCAACGTCGAATTCGACGACGAGACAGGAGTGCGCCGAACGCTGACCCGCGACGAAATCCTGCTTTACATCAGCCTCGTCGCCTCCGCGGGCAACGAGACCACCACCCGACTCCTCGGCTGGGCCGGAAAAGTTCTCGCCGACCATCCCGAACAGCGTAGCGAAATCGCAGCCAATCATCGGTTGATTCCACAGACGATCGAGGAGCTGCTGCGCTACGAACCCCCCGTACCGCACCTTGCCCGCTACGTCACTCGTGATACCAAGTGGTACGGCCACACAGTGCCCGAAGGCAGCGTCATGATGCCGCTGATCGCATCAGCTTGCCGGGACAATCGCCAATTCCCGCCTGACGGAGACCGATTCGACATCCATCGCGAGCCGCGTCAGCACCTGGCCTTCAGCGTGGGAGCTCACTTCTGCCTGGGAGCGGCACTCGCCAGGCTGGAGGCACGAGTCGCGCTCGAGGAAATCCTCAAGCGCTTCCCCGAATGGGACATCGACACCCAGAACGCACACTTATCATCAGCGTCGGCTGTCCGAGGCTGGGAATCGATGCCCGCGTTCGTCTAGCTCAGACGTATCGGCAAGAATTCCCGGCCCCGTAACGACACGATGGGACGCAGTCGCAGGTTCGCGATGCGGCCCTCCAATCGCGCCAGGTGATGGCCGAGGCAATGGTGGTTTGCCATGATCTTGTCGAGCCTTCCTGCCCGCGAGACCCTCATAAGCCGTGGTTCAACCAATCGGGGTCAGGCCATGAGAGCTATTGCGCGTCATCCGATTTCGCCGCCTCTTCACGGGTCATGCCCATGGCGCCGATCAGTTCCTCGTGCAGCTCGAACCACACGGTGTGGTAGGAGTCGATGAGCGGCCTGGCCAGCCAGGCGGTATCGCCGGCCTTGACCTTGTCCAGCGCCGCGCGCAGTTTCGTCGAGTAGGCGCTCAATCGCGGCAACTGGGCCGCGGCCGCGTCGACGATCGGCAGCACCCGCGCGTGCACCCGGTCCAGGCGGGCCAGCACCGCGGCGTCGTATTCGGCGTCGTCGTGGGTGTTGGGTGTGCCTTCGGCCCCACCCTTGAGCTGCCAGTCGGTGACCAGGGTCTTGAAATCGGCGTTCACGGACCGGAATTCGTCGTAGGCGGCGGCCATCTCGGCCGGGTCGACGCCTTTGCGCTCCTCGGCCAGCAAGTCCTCCAACCGGGCGCGGCCGCTGGGGGTGAGCCGCAGTGCCGCGCCGTCGATCAGCAGGCCCGACGCGGTCAGTCGCTCGACGATGTCGGCCGGGTCCCGGCCCAGGGTTGCGGCCAGGTCGGCGGGACGCACCCGGCCCTTCAGCCGAACCGCTTGCAGCACCGCCAATTCGCTCATGTGGCGACCCCGGCCTTCAGTCGCAGCGCGGTCAGCATGACGATCAACGGGGTGGCCGCCACCACGTCGGTCTGTTCCGCCTCGATGGCCGCGCGCACCGCTGCCTCGGAGGTGTCATCGAGCCTGGGGTGGTCGCCGGTGGCGTGCGCTCGCAGCGGGCTGATTCGCCGCGCGATGTCGGTCAGCTCGCGCAGCTCCGGCGTATCGCTCTCCGACCACGCGGACAGGCTCAGCTCCCCCTCGCGCACTTCGCCTTCGGAGCCGTCGACGGTGATCTGCCGGCCCGCCAGGGCCGCCGCGGCGCCACGGCCGCAGCCCACCACGGCCACCCGGCCGAGTTCGCGGCTGACCACCGCGGCGTGGCTCGCGGCGCCGCCGACCTCGGTGACGATTCCTTGCGCGGCCAGCATGCCCAGGACATCCTCGGGCCTGGTGTGATCGCGCACCAGGATGACCCGTTCGCCCCGGTCGGCCGCGTCGAGCGCCTCGTCGACGTCGGTGTACGCCTTGCCCGACGCCACGCCCGGGCATGCCGGCATGCCCTTCGCTAAAAGCTTTGCGGCAAAACGTGTTTCGGGCTGCAAAGCGGGCAACAGCAAAGCCTCGACGTGCGCCGGGGTGACCCGGCGAAGCGCCTCGGCGTCATCGATGAGCCCGTCGCGGCGCAGCCGGATGGCCAGTCGCACCGCCGCCTGCGCGGAGCGCTCGGCCGCCCGCGTCTGCAGCAGCCACAACTTGCCGCCGTCGACGGTGAATTCGATTTCCTGGACGTCGGACGCGAGCCGCTCCAGGCGGCGGGCGGCCTCCGTCAGCTCGTGGTAGACGGCGGGTTGCTCGTCGCGCAGGGCCGTGATCGGTCCCACGTCGATCAGCCCCGACACCACGTCGTCGCCCTGGCCGCCGGGAACCCACTCGCCGAACGGTTCGTCGGCGCCGGTTATCGGGTTGCGCGAAAAGAACGCGCCGGCACCGGAATTGGGGCCCCGGTTGCCGAACACCATCGCCTGCACGACGACGGCAGTGCCGCCCCGGTCGTCGAGCCCGTAGTGCGAGCGGTAGGCGACCGCGCGGGGCGAATCCCAGGAGGCGAACACCGCCTCGATCGCGGCGCGCAGTTGCGCGTAGGGGTCGGCGGGCACCGGCTTGCCCACGACGCGCCGATACATGCGGGTGAAACGCTGCCGGGTGTCACCGGCGAACTGCGGGCCGCCCTCGGCCGCGAGCGCCTGCTCGACGGCATCGGTCATCCCGACGTCCAGGATCGTGTCCATCATCCCGGGCATGGAGTGCGTGGCCCCCGAGCGGACGCTGACCAACAGCGGCCGCGGGCCCCGCCCGAAGGTGCGTGAGGTTTCCGCTTCCAGCCAGCGCATCCGGTCGAGCACGTCGGCCCAGATCGCGTCCAGCGTCGCCGCGGGGTCCGTGAGGCAGTCGAGGCCCACCTCGGTCGTGAGGCAGAACGCGGGCGGCACGGGCAGGTTCTGCCGGCGCATCGCGTCGATGCCGTGGCCCTTGTTGCCGAGAAGCTCGCGGGGACGACGCGCGGTGCCGTCCAGTTCGACCACGGCGGTGCTGGGAGTCGTGGTGCACCCCCCTCGTCGTGCGGCACGCTCCGCCGGGACCGTCCCGGCGGGCCTCGACGAGTATGTCAGGACTGTCCGCGCAGCAAGCCGAAGCCGAAGTTGGTGCCCAGCCCGCGGCGCAGCGCCAGGTGGATCCACAGCAGCCCGTAAGGCTCGAGCAGCCGCGCCAAGGTCAGGTCGCCGACGTCGACGGTCTCGAAACCCAGTTCGCCGACCAGCCCGGCGGTCACCGCCTTGGCGTTGTCATCGTCGCCGCAGACGAACATGACCGGCCGGCCGGGCAGCCGGGGCGCGTCCATCATCGGGGCGCCGATTTGGTTCATCGCCTTGCAGACGCGGGCGCCGGGAGCCCACTTCGCGACTTGTTCGGCCCCGGAGTTGTCGAACCCGACCTCGAGCGCCGCGACGTCGGGGGTCAGCGGGTTGGTGCAATCGATGAGGACCTTGCCCGTCAGGTCGCCGCAGCCCTGCACCGCGGCCCGCGTGCTGCGCCACGGCGTGCACAGCACCACGACGTCGGCTGCGGCGGTGGCGAATTCGTTCGTCTCGACCGCGTCGAGCGACGCGTACTTGGGGTCGTCGGGGTTGCGGACCCCGAACAGGACCCGGTGGCCCCGGTTGCGCCACGCGGTGCCCAACGCGTGCCCGACATTGCCGGCCCCGATGATCGCGATCTTGATGTCGCGCTCCTTTCCGGTTCGCGCGGGTCACCCGCTAGGTTTGCACCTATGAATGTGTATGACGTCGGGTTACTGCTCCTGCGGCTGGTGCTGGGACTGACGCTCGCCGCGCATGGCTTCAACAAGTTTTTCGGCGGCGGCCGGATTCCGGGCACCGCGCGCTGGTTCGAGAGCATCGGCATGAAACCCGGCAAGTTTCATGCCACCGTGGCCGCGACCACGGAGATGGCCGCCGGGCTGGGCTTGGCGGCCGGGTTGCTCACGCCGATCCCGGCGGCTGGCTTCGTCTCGCTGATGCTGGTCGCGGCGTGGACCGTGCACCGGGCCAACGGGTTCTTCATCGTCAAGGAGGGCTGGGAGTACAACCTGGTGCTGGCCGTCAGCGCCGTCGTGGTGGCCACGCTGGGCGCCGGGCGGCTGAGCTTGGACTGGGTGATCTTCGGCAAGAACTGGTACGACGGCTGGCCCGGCCTGGCGATCTCGGCGGGGCTCGGCCTCGCCGGCGCGGTCGGCCAGCTGGTCATCTTCTACCGGCCGCCGGTCAAGCAGGCGGGGTAGCCGCCTCCGGCGCCGCGAGCCGAACGCCACTGCGAGAATCGGCCTGATTTTTCGCGGCGACGTTCGGCTCGCGCGGCACTCGCGCAGGCTAGGGCGTCCCGTTCTTCCCGTTCTGACCCAGCAGCAGCCCGGCGGTGCCGCCGGCGCCCGGCGTGCCGGGCGGGGTCCCGGTCCCGCCGTTGCCCCCGTTGCCGCCGTCGCCGATCACGACGGCGTTGCCGCCGGCACCGCCGTTGCCGCCCGTGTTGCCGGCACCGGCGCCGCCGGCGCCGCCGTTGCCGCCGTCGCCGATGCCCCCGGCCCTGCCGCCGGCCCCGCCTTGGCCGCCGGTGGTGAGCGCGCTGTCGCCGCCGTTTCCGCCGGCGCCGCCGGCGCCGCCGGAGCCGCTGAGCATGCCGGCGTTGCCGCCGGCCCCGCCGGTCGCGCCGGTGGACCCGCCGCCGCCACCCTGGCCGCCGGCGCCGCCGTCGCCGAAGAACATGCCGGCGTTGCCGCCGGCCCCGCCCGTCCCGCCGGTGCCGGTGCCGGTGTTGTTCCCACCGCCGCCGCCGGCCCCACCGGCGCCCATGCTCAGGATGCCGGCGTTGCCACCGTGCCCGCCGGCGCCCGCGGTGGTCTGGCTGGTGCCGCCGGTACCCCCGTTGCCGCCGCCGCCGAACAGTCCGCCATTGCCGCCGGCCCCGCCGGCCCCGCTGGTGCCGTTGAGGTTGCCGAAGCCGCCGGCGCCGCCGGCCCCGCCGTCGCCGGACAGCATGCCGCCGTTGCCGCCGGCCCCGCCGGCCCCGCTGTGCTGCCCGAACCCGCCGTCCCCGCCGATCCCACCGGTGGAGAACAAGCCGCCGGTGCCGCCGGCGCCGCCGGCCCCGCCGGTGCTGTTGGTGTTTACGCCCGGTTGGAAGGCCACGCCGCCGGCGCCGCCGTTCCCGGCGGCGCCCGCCATCAGCCCGGCGTTGCCGCCCGCCCCGCCGGCCCCGGCGGTGGTGCCGGTGGCCGCTGTTCTTCCGCCGGCCCCGCCGGCGCCACCGGATCCGAACAGCGTCGCGGCCCCGCCGGCGCCGCCGGCACCGCCGTTGCCGGCCGCCGAGTTTCCGCCCGCCCCGCCGGCGCCGCCGGCGCCGAACAGACCGCCGCCGGCCCCGCCGTTGCCGCCGGCCGCGCCGCTGCCGATCGCGGCGGCCCCGCCGGACCCGCCGTTGCCGAACAGGAGTCCGCCGGCCCCGCCGGCGGCGCCGGTTCCCGCGGCCCCGTTGGCGCCGTTGCCGATCAGCGGATGGCCGGTCACGGCCTGGACGGGCGCGTTGATCGCGTTAAGCGTTTGCTGTTGCAGTGTGTGCAGCGGGTTGGTGCTGGCGGCCGCGTTGAAGCCGTCCAGGCCCAACAGCTGACCGGCGACGCCGCCGGTGCCCGTCGTGCCCCGCACGATGCCCAGGCCCCCGTTGCCGCCGTTACCGCCGTCGCCGATCAGCAGGCCGTTGCCGCCCGCGCCGCCCGCGCCGCCGATGCCGGCGCCGGACTGGCCGGCGCCGCCGCTACCGCCGTTGCCGCCGTTGCCGATGAGGCCGGACCTGCCGCCGGCGCCGCCGGCCCCGCCCTGAGAGGTCGCGCCGTCACCGCCGGCGCCGCCCGCGCCCCCGGAGCCGGTGAGCATGCCGGCGATGCCGCCGGCCCCGCCGCGCCCGCCGGTCTGGGGCCCGAACCCGCCGCTGCCGCCGGCCCCGCCGTCGCCGAACAGCAGGCCGCCGTTGCCGCCTGCACCGCCGGCCCCGCCGATGCCGCCCACCGGGGTGATGCTCTCCCCGCCGGCACCGCCCGCGCCGCCGGCGGCCATGCTGAGCATGCCGGCGTTGCCGCCGGCCCCGCCCGCCCCGCCGAAGGTCGAGCCGTGCCCGCCGGTGCCGCCGGCCCCGCCGCCGCCGAACACCCCGCCGGCCCCGCCGGCCCCACCGAGGCCGCCGCTGCCGCCCACGGTGGCCCCGCCACCCCCGCCGCTGCCGCCGGAGCCGAACATCCCGCCGGCGCCGCCCACCCCGCCGGTGCCGCCCGTCCCGCCCTCGCTGGTCCCGCCGAGCCCGCCGGTGCCGCCGCTGGAGAACAGCCCGCCGGCGCCGCCGGCGCCCCCGTCGCCGCCGGGCAGCGTGACGCTGCCGGAATGCCCGCCGGCGCCGCCGGTCCCGGCCGCGCCGTAGAGCATCCCGGCGTTGCCGCCGGTCCCACCGTTGCCCGCGGAAGCAAACGCGTTCCCGCCGGCGCCGCCGGCCCCGCCGGAGCCGAACAACCCGGCGGACCCGCCGTTGCCGCCGGCCCCACCCGGGCCGCCCAGGGCCAGCGGGGCCCCGCCGGATCCGCCGGCGCCGCCGTTGCCGATCAGCCCGGCGGCCCCGCCGTTGCCGCCGTTGCCGCCGGCGTTGCCGCCGGCGGTGCCGGATCCGCCGGCGCCGCCGTTGCCGATCAACCACCCGCCGTTTCCGCCGTTTTGTCCGGTCCCCGCGGCGCCGTTGGCGCCGTTGCCGATCAGCGGGCGCCCGGTCAGTGCCTGGACTTCGCCGTTGACCCCGTCGAACAGGGTCTGCAGCGGCGACACGTTGGCGGCTTCGGCGGCCGCGAACATCGCCCCGCTGGTGCTCATCGTCTGGGTGAATTGCTGATGAAACAGCGCCGCCTCGGCGCCGAGCGCCTGAAACGCCTGGCCGTGGCCGGAGAACAGCGTCGCCAACGCGGCCGACACCTCGTCGGCGCCGGCGGCCAGCACGGCGGTCGTCGGGCCGGCCGCCGCCGCGTGGGCGGCGCTGAGCGCGGATCCGATGCTCTCCACATCGGCCGCCGCGGCCGCCACCAACTCGGGGTCCACTATTACGAACGACATCGCTTTCCTCCCGGTCGTCATCACGCGTTCGGGGGGATGCGCCTCGCTAACCCAGCCCGACGTTCATCTGGAATCGAGTCCAGGATGCGTGGGTTTGGGGCGACGAACGTCGGTCAAAGCTCGTAGTTAGCGCACGCCGGGGGTCGTAGATCGGCAGCTGAGGGTGTGCAGCCCCTCTGGATCGGGCGAGAGCACCGAGCGCGCTATTAGCGGCCGCGACATGCCTGGCTGAACTCGCCGTTGCACACCGGCCCGCTGGTGGATCGATGTGACCGGGCACGCGGCAAGTGTCGACGCCAACCTCCGGCGTACCCGCCGGCTACGTTTTCCCGTTGTTCCCGTTATTGCCGAGCAGCAGTCCGCCGATGCCGCCAGTGCCGGCGGTGGCACCGGCTTTCCCGGCGTTGCCGCCGTTGCCGCCGTCGCCGATCAGCACGGCGTTGCCGCCGTTTCCGCCGTTGCCGCCGGTGGTGACGCCGAAGCCGCCGGCGCCGCCGTCACCGCCGCTGCCGTTCACCCCGGCCTTGCCGCCGGTGCCGCCGGCACCGCCGGTGCCGGCGCCTGCGGCGTTGGCGCCGCTCCCACCGGCCCCGCCCGCACCGCCGTCGCCGAAGATGAGGCCGGCGGTGCCGCCGGCGCCTCCTGCGCCGCCCTGCTGGGTAGTGCTGCCACCGGCGCCGCCATGCCCGCCGGCGCCTCCTGCGCCGCCGGAGCCGAAGAGGAAGCCGCCCGTCCCGCCGGTGCCACCGGCCCCGCCGGTAAGGAGGCCGGACCCGCCGCTGCCGCCGGCGCCGCCGGACGCACCGGAGAGTAGGCCGGCGTTGCCGCCACGCCCGCCGGCCCCGCCGGTGGGGTCGCCGGAGCCGCCGGAGCCGCCGGTGCCGCCGGCGCCGAACAGCCCGCCGTTCCCGCCGGCCCCGCCAGCCCCGCCGAACGCGCCGGCCCCGCCGGTGCCGCCGGCACCGAAGACCAAGCCGTTCCCGCCGGCCCCGCCGGCCGAGCCGAACCCGCCGGGCCCTCCGGCCCCGCCGTTGGTGAAGAGCCCGCCGGTACCGCCGGCGCCGCCCGGGCTGGCGCCGGCGAGTCCTCCGGGAACGGCACCCGCGCCGCCGCTCCCGGCGGCGCCGAGGAACACGCCGGCGTTGCCGCCCCGCCCGCCGGCCCCGCCGGTGGTGGTGCCGAACCCGCCGCTGCCGCCGGTGCCGCCGGCGCCCGACAACAGGCCGCTGCCGCCGGCGCCGCCCGCCCCGCCGGCACCGGCCGTTCCGATCCCGCCGGACCCGCCGGTGCCGCCGGCGCCGAAGAAGATCCCGCCGGCCCCGCCTGCCCCGCCCGGCGTCCCGGTGGCCGCGGTCGCTCCGGACGCGCCGTTGCCGCCGTTGCCGAACAACCACCCGCCGGCCCCACCGGCCACCCCGGTCCCCGGAGTTCCATTGGCGCCGTTGCCGATCAGCGGCCGCCCGGTAATTGCCTGGGTGGGCCCGTTGATCGCGGCGAGGACCTGTTGCTGCAGGGTGTGCAGCGGGTTGGGGCTGGCGGGGGCGTTGGAGCCGTCTGCCCCCAGCAGCAGCGCGCCGAGGCCGCCCTTGCCGGCCGTGCCGGCGGTCGCGCCGGTCCCACCGCTGCCGCCGTTACCGCCGTCGCCGATCAGCGCGGCAGTGGCGTTGCCGCCGGCGCCGCCGTTGCCGCCGGTGGTGATACCAGCGCCGCCGTTACCGCCGTTGCCGCCGTCGCCGATCAGGCCGGGCGTGCCGCCGGCCCCGCCGGCACCGCCGGTCACGGTACTGGCGCCGCCGGTTCCGCCGGCGCCGCCGGAGCCGGTGAGCGTGCCGCCGGCCCCGCCGGCGCCGCCCGCCCCGCCGGTGGTGCGGCCGAACCCGCCGACGCCGCCGGCGCCGCCATCGCCGAAGAGCATGCCGCCGTGCCCGCCGGCCCCACCGGCCCCGCCCGCTGTCTGGCCGGGGTTGATGCCTTCCCCGCCGGCGCCGCCGGCCCCGCCCGGGGCACCGAGGGACAACATGCCGGCGTTGCCGCCGTGCCCGCCGGCCCCGGCGGTGCTGCCTTGGCTCGCCCCGCCGCTGCCGCCGGTGCCGCCGGCGCCGAACAGCCCGCCGTCGCCGCCGGCCCCGCCGGCGCCGCCGGTCGTGCCGGGCGTGGTGGACAAACCGAATCCGCCGGCCCCGCCGGTGCCCCCGGTGCTGAACAGTCCGCCAGCCCCGCCGGCCCCGCCGGCCCCGCCGCTGCCGCCCTGCCCGCCGGCCCCGCCGACCCCGCCATCGGAGAACAGCCCGCCGACGCCGCCGGCCCCGCCGGCCCCGCCGGTGGCGGCTCCGCCGAATGTGAACCCGCCCGCGCCACCGGTTCCGGCGGCGCCGAAGAACATGCCAGCGTTACCGCCCGCCCCGCCGGACCCGCCATTACCGGCGGTGAGGTCGGTTGAGGCCCCGCCGGCGCCGCCGGCGCCGCCGGCGCCGCCCAGCATGGCGTTGCCGCCCGCGCCGCCGGCCCCACCGGCCTTGCCGGTGGTCGTTGCGATGCCGCCGGCTCCGCCGGACCCACCGCTACCGAACAGTCCGGCGACCCCGCCGGTGCCGCCTTTCCCGCCGTCGGCGCCCGCTGTGGAAGTTCCGGACCCGCCGGACCCGCCGTTGCCGATCAACCACCCGCCGGGCGTTCCGTTTTGCCCCGTCCCCGGGGCGCCGTTGGTGCCATTGCCGACCAGCGGGCGCCCGGTCTGCGCCACGAATTGCGCGTTGATCGCGTCAATCAGGCTCTGCAAGGGTTGCGCGGCGGCGGACTCCGCCGTCGCATACGAGCCCGCACCCGCGCTCAAGGCCTGCACAAACTGCTGATGAAACGCTGCCGCCTGCGTGTTGAGGGCCTGAACTGCCTGGCCGTACTCGCCAAACACCGCCGCTATGGCGGTCGATACGTCGTCAGCGCCTGCGGCCAACAGTCCCGTCGTCTGGGCCGCCGCTGCCGCGTTTGCCGCGCCGATTGTCGAACCAAGATTCGTCAAATCCGAAGCCGCTGCGGCCATGGCCTCCGGCATCGCGATCACAAACGACATTTGGCACCTCCCACTGCGACATGACCGGGACGTCATACCGAACTGGGGAGCGCCTCATCCCCAGAAGGAATCGGCACGTCGAACGATACTCGCGATTCACGCCATGAAAGTATGAATTTTCATATCTACCGCTCGAATTGCCCGCCGCTCGGCGCCGCAACAAGGTCGCGTTTCGCGTGATATCGGCGGCGGTGGATTCCGGCCGGGACCGCGCCTCGCGGGGGGACCGTTCAGCGGTGCGCCGGCCCTATTTAACGGTGCGCGGACTGCCCATGCGGCGCTCAGCCGCGGCCGGCCACTTCCTGGGCGAGCTGCACGCGAGAGTTGATGCCGAGCTTGGCGTACACGTGCGTGAGATGGGTTTGCACCGTGCGCCGGGAGATGAACAGCCGCGCGGCGATCTCGTTGTTGGCCAGCCCGTCGGCGACCAGCCGCGCGACGTCGCGTTCGGTCGGGGTCAGGGAGGCCCAGCCGCTCGTCGGGCGCTTGCGCTCCCCGCGGCCACGGCGCGCGTAGGCGACGGCCTCGGCGAGGGACAGCCCGGCGCCTTCTGCCCACGCGCCGTCGAAGTCCTGCTCGCCCATGGCGTCGCGCAGCGCCGCGAGCGTGCGCGCGTGATCCGCGTCGTAGACGCGGAACCGGACCGCCCTGAGCTCCCGCCGAATCGTGTCCGCGGCGCCCATGAGCCGCGCCGCGTCGCGATGGCTCAGGCCATCGGCGGCCAGCTGGCCGAGGCATTCGAGGATGTCGGGGACGGCCAGGTGCGCCCCGCACTCCGCCGCGCAGCCGAGCGCCTTGTGGGCGTCGCGCTCCGCCTGATCCGGCTCGCCCTTGGCGATCGCGACGCGCGCGCGCCTGGTCAGCGCCCGGGCCAGGTGCCAGCCCGCCGACGAGGCGACCTGGTGATCGGCCCAGCGTCCGGCCTCGATGAGATCGCCGCGCGCCAGGGCGACCTCGACGATCGGGTTGGCGATCGCCGCACCCAGCTCGCCCTCCACGGTCACCCGCTGTTGCGCCGCCTCGGTGGCCGCGGCCGCCGCGTCGACGTCTCCGGCGGCCAGCGCCGCGGTGGCCAGCACCGCGTAGCTGAATCCCTCGTTGTACGGCCACAAGTCGGACGCCGCCTCCAGCGACGCGGAGGCCGCGGCCGCGGCCGCCTCAACCTGGCCTTGGAAGGACAGCACGAGGCTCAGGCTCAGGCGCGCGCCCCACCGGAACAGGACGTCGTGCGCCGCGTCGGCGTCGGCGGTCACCTCGTCGAACTGCTCGACGGCCTCGCCCAATTCGCCCTTCATCATGTGCGCCAGGCCGAGCGTCCAGTGGCACGAGCGCGCATGGAATCGGTCGCCGAGCGAGGCGGCCAGCTCGCAGCCTTCGCGGGAGGTCGCCTCGGCGGCGACGGGATCCCCCGCGTAGAACGCGCCGTTTGCCTGCCAGGTCAGGATTTGGGTCAGCCGCCACTGGTCGCCCAGCGTGCGCGCGATGCCGATGGCCTCGGCCAGGTACGGCCGGGCCGCGTCGGCGCTGTAGGAAGCGATCGCGCCGCAGGCGGTGAGCGCGCGTGCCAGCAGCGCGGGATCGTCGATCTCGCGTGCGATCGCCACGGCCTGTTGCGCCTGCTCGAGGTTGTCGCCGATGCTGCGCGACGCGTCCAGGGCCGCCTTGTCGGCGAGGGCGCGCCCGCGCACCACCGCCGAGATCCCCGCGTCGTCCTCGGGGAGGGTGGCGTCGAACCAGGCCAGCCCCTCCTGGATGCGCCCGCGGGTCTGCCAGAGCGGTTGCAGCGACGACGTCAATTCCAGCGCCCGCTCGGTCTCGCCGTTGTCGCGGCTCCACGCGAACGCGGCGCGCAGGTTGTCGATCTCGGTCTCGACCTGTTCGATGCGGCGCTGATGGTCGGGGTCCGCGGGGCTGTCCAGCAGCGCCGCCAGCGCCCCGTAGTAATCGCGGTGCCGCGCGTGCACCTCGTCGGCTTCCCCGGATTCGAGCAGCTTGGCCAGCGCGTAGTGGCGCACCGTGTCAAGCAGCCGGAAGCGCGTCCGGTCACCGGCGTTTTCCGCCACGACGAGGGACTTGTCCACCAGCTGGGCGAGCCGATCGAAAATCTGGAGTTGCTGCGCGGGGTCGCCGTCGCCGATGACCCGCGCGGCGTCGAGGTCGAACCCGGCCCGGAAAACCGCCAGCCGGCGAAACAGGACACGCTCCGGCTCGCTCAGCAGCTCGTGGGACCAGTCGACCGATTCACCCAGGGTCCGTTTGCGACGGGTGCCGGGACGGACGCCGGTGACCAGCCGGAAGCGGTTGCGCAGCCCGTCGAGGATCTCGGTCAGCGACATCATCCGCACCCGCGCCGCCGCCAGCTCGATTCCGAGGGGCAGCCCGTCCAGGCGGTCGCAGATCTCGCGCACCGCGGCGGTGTCGTCGACGGCGATGCCGAAGTCGGGCCGGGCCAGACGCGCACGGTCGACGAACAGTTCGATCGCCTCGTCGGCGAGCGACAGCGACGGCACCCGCCAGGTCACCTCGCCGGCCACCCCGATCGGCTCGCGGCTGGTGGCCAGGATCGTCAGCTGCGGGCAGGCCCCCAGCAGCGCGACCGCCAGGTCGGCGCACTCGTCGATCAAGTGCTCGCAATTGTCCAGCACCAGCAACACCTGACGATCGCCGAGGAACCGCACCAGCGTGTCCGTGGCGGAACGGCCCGGCTGGTCCGGCAGGCCGAGCGCCCGCAGCGCCGCGACCGCCACCACCTCGGGGTCGGTGACCGGCGTCAGATCGACGAACCACACGTTGCCGTCGAACTCGGCCGCCGCCTGCGCGGCCACCTGCACCGCCAGCCGGGTCTTGCCGACCCCGCCGGCGCCGGCGAGGGTCACCAGCCGGTTCTCGGAGAGCGCCTTGGCGACGTCGTTGGTCAGAGTCACGCGACCGACGAAGCGGGTCAGCTGCACCGGGAGGCCGTGCGGAACGACGCTGCCGCTGGTGCGCAGCGGTGGGAATTCGATGTCGAGGTCGGAGTGGCACAGCTGCGCCACCCGTTCGGGGCGCGGAAGGTCGCCGAGCTGATGGGCGCCGAGGTCGGTCAGCCAGGCGTCGGCCGGTAGTTGGTCGACGACCAGGTCGCGGGTGATGCCCGAGAGCAGGATCTGGCCGCCGTGGGCCAGCTCGCGCAGGTGGGCCGCCCGCTCGGGGGTCGAGCCGACGTAGTCGCCGGCGTCGTCGAGATGGACCTCGCCGGTGTGCACGCCGACTCGCAGCCGGATCGGCGCCAGCGGCGTGCGCTGCAACTCCACGGCACATGCCACCGCGTCGGTCGCGTGCGCGAAAGCGGCCATGAAACTGTCACCAGCGCCCGGCTCGGTCACCAGCACGCCGTCGTGGGTGGGGACCAGCTCGGCGGCGGCGCGATCCAGCCGCACGAGCGCGGCCGTCATTTGCTCCGGCCGGGACTGCCACAGTCGCTCGGAGCCCTCGAAATCGGCGACAAGCAGGGTCACCGTTCCTGTGGGCATAAACTCCCTGACCCCAGGGTCACTCCTGTTCCGTGACCGTATGCCCCCGCGCACATCAGTTTCGCTCATGCCACCCGCCGCATATATCAAGGGTCCGATACCCATCGAGAATCATTGAGGTCATCGCGGCGGCGGAGCCTGACACGGCGGGCCCGCGGGCACGAGCTGCCGCTTTGCCGTGGGCGGTCCTACGACCCCGGCCCTCGCCGCAATTACGACCCCTCATGCTCTGTATCTACGCGATTCGACCGACGTTAGTTCGACGCAATCCCGCGCATATTTGACTCGATTCCAACAGACGTCGGGGGCCGGGTTCGCGATTCGCTGCGTTTCACCCCTCGCCCGACGGCAAGCGAGCGGGAGGGACATCAATGTCGTACGTGGTAGCGGCCCCGGAGATGCTGGCGGCCGCATCGGCGGATCTGGAGGGCATCCGCTCTGCGTTGAGCGCGGCAAACGCGGCGGCGGCGGCCCCGACCTCTGGGGTGCTGGCCGCCGGCGCCGACGAAATTTCGGCGGCGGTGGCGGCCCTGTTTTCCGGGCATGCCGAGCTGTTTCAGGCGCTCAGCGCGCAGGCGGCGAGCTTTCATCAGCAGTTCGTTCGGGCCATGAGCGCCGGCGGGGCGCTCTACGCGGAAGCCGAGGCCGCCAACGCCTCGATGATCGGGGCGCCCGCGCAGGCCGCGGCGCAGAACGTCCTGGCCAACTTGGGCATCGGGAACGTCGGGGCTGGCAACGTGGGCGGCGGCAACCACGGCAATGGGAACGTGGGCAGCGGCAACAGCGGCAACCAGAACCTGGGCAGCGGCAACATCGGCAGCGGCAACGTCGGCAATGGAAACAACGGCATCGGCAACATCGGCGACGGGAACCGCGGCAGCCAAAACCTGGGCAGTGGGAACGCGGGCAACAACAACACCGGCTTCGGGAACAACGGCATCGGCAACGTCGGCGCCGGAAACCTCGGCAACACCAACGTCGGCAACGGGAACCTGGGCTCCGGCAACATGGGCAGCGGGAACCGCGGCGACGCGAACATGGGCTTCGGGAACCGCGGCAGCAACAACGTCGGCGCCGCGAACACCGGCAGCCACAACATCGGTTTCGGCAACACGGGGAACAACGACATCGGCTTCGGGCTCACAGGTGACAACCAGATCGGTTTCGGCGCACTGAATTCCGGCAGTGGCAACATCGGCTTCGGCAACTCGGGCACCGGGAACATCGGCTTCTTCAACTCGGGCACCGGAAACGTCGGCATTTTCAACTCCGGCAACCACAGCTTCGGCTTCGAGAACTCGGGCAGCTTCAACACCGGGTTCACCAACTCCGGTCAGGGCAATACCGGCTTCCTCAACAGTGGATTCAGCAACTTCGGTGCGGGCAACGGCGGCTCGAACAACATGGGAATGCTCAACGGCGGCTCCCAGAACTTCGGGATGGGGAACTCCGGCTTCCAGAACACGGGCAACGGCAACGCCGGCTCGCTCAACACCGGTGACTTCAACGCCGGCAACTTCAACACCGGGTGGGGAAATTCGGGCGCGAGCAACACCGGGGGCTTCGACTCGGGCAACCTGAACACCGGCTTCGGCAGCGGCATCACCCCGGCCGGGGTGAAGAACTCCGGCTTCGGCAACACCGGCCTGGACAGCTCCGGCTTCTTCAACTCGGGCGGCGACACGTCCGGCTTCCAGAACACCGGCCTGGCCTTCGAATCGGGGTTCCGAAACTCGGGCAACGGCAACAACGTCGGCATCGGCAACTCGGGCAGTTTCCTGGCCGGGATCGGAAACACCGGCTTCGACAACATCGGCATCGGCAACTCGAACGTCTTCAACTCCGGCATCGGCAATTCCGGCAACGACGATTCGGGCTTCTTCAACAAGCGCGACGCGCAGTCGGGCTTCTTCAACTAAGGACAGCTGATGAATTTCTTGGTGTTGCCCCCGGAGATCAATTCGGCGCGAATGTATGCCGGCGCGGGCGCGGGCCCGCTGTTCGTGGCGGCGACGGCCTGGGAAGGGCTGGCCGCCGACCTGCGCTTGTCGGCGTCGTCGTTCGACGCCATCGTCTCGGCATTGGCCGGTGGCCCGTGGACGGGCGCGGCGTCGGAGGCGATGGCGGGCACGGCGGCGCCCTACGTGTCGTGGTTGGCCGGGTCGGCGGCGCAGGCGGAGGACGCAGCGGCGCAAGCCAGGGCGGCGGCGACGGCGTTCGAGGCCGCGCAGGCGGCCACCGTGCATCCCGTCGCCGTCGCCACGAACCGGGCGCAGCTGATGGCGTTGGTGGCCACCAACTTTCTGGGCCAGAACAGCCCGGCGATCGCGGCGACGGAATTCCACTACGGCCAGATGTGGGCGCAGGACGTCGCCGCGATGGTCGGCTACCACGCCGGAGCGATGTCGGTGGCGTCCTCGCTCGCGCCATTCGCGGCGCCGCTGGTCGAGATGGCCGCCGCGGCGGCGCAGGGCGGCGGAGCCGCCGATCCTCTTTCGGCCCTGGTGGCCGCCGTGCAGTCGCTGGTCTCCGGGGCGCCGCTGCAGTCGCTGTCGTCGTTGGCCCAGGTCGCGACGCTGCCCGTCAGCATGCTGATGTCGCCGATCATGTCGCTGGCGCAAGGGGCGAACGCCGGCACGACGGGGTTGGCCAACGCCGCGGCGGTGGGGGCCGATGTCCCCAAGCTCGTCGGCAGCACCGCCCCGGTGACGACGCCGCTCGGCGGCGCCCCGGGTTCTCCCGTGGCGGCGGGTTTGGGCAAGGCGCGGCTGGTGGGGTCGATGTCGGTGCCCGCGACGTGGCAGGGGTCCATGCCGGCGCGGATGATCAGCGCGGCGATGCCTGGGCTGGGCGGCGAAATGCCCGGCGGCGCCGGGGGAGTCGGCCCCGCGGCGGGCGGCATGCCGATGATGCCGATGCCGATGGGCGGCATGGGCGGCGGCGCGCCCGGCGGGATGGTGGGCCGCGGCGGGGCCAGCCCGCATGTGGTGCAGTCGCGGCCCAGCGTGGTGCCGCGGGTCGGGGTCGGATAGGGCGGGGTGCTCTACTTCTACCAAGCATGTTCGGCAACAAGAACTTTCATGAACGGAGCAAAAACATGACTAGTCGGCTTATGACCGATCCGTACGCGATGCGGGAAATGGCGAGTCGTTTCTCGGTGCACGCGCAGACGGTCGAGGACGAGGCGCGACGCATGTGGGCGTCGTCGCAAAGCATTTCGGGTAGCGGCTGGAGTGGGGCCGCTCAGGCGACGTCCTACGACACTATGGGACAGGTGAATCAGGCGTTTCGCAACATCGTGAGCATGCTGCACGGCGTGCGCGACGGGCTGGTCCGCGACGCCAACAACTACGAGCACCAAGAGCAGGCCTCGCAGCAGACGTTGAGCAGCTAGGAGATTCGGCAATGACGATCAATTACCAATTCGTTGACGTGGACTCGCACGGGGCCCTGATCCGCGCCCAGGCGGCATCGCTGGAGGCCGAGCACCAGGCGATCGTGCGAGACGTACTGGCGGCGGCGGACTTCTGGGGCGGCGCCGGGTCGGTGGCCTGCCAGGAATTCATCACGCAGTTGGGCCGCAACTTCCAGGTGATCTACGAGCAGGCCAACGCCCACGGCGCCAAGGTTCAGTCCGCGGGCAGCAACATGGCCAGCACCGATTCGGCGGTGGGTTCCGGCTGGGCCTGACCGATGTCAGACGCCTAAGTGACTGCGGCGGCGGCGGTTTCGGTCGCCATCACCTCGGCGGCCGCGCGCTCGCCCGATCGGATCGCGCCGTCTATCCACCCGCACATGATCGCCGAGCTCTCCGTACCGGCCCAGTGCACGCGACCGCAGGGCTCCCGCAGGGTGTAACCGAATTCGGTCAGCACGCCGGTCGGCGCGTGGCTGATCATGCCGCCACCGGAATAGCGCTCGGTAGTCCAGTTCTGCTCGTGGAATTCCAGCGGCGATTTGGCCTTGCTGCCGAACCGATCGACCAGCTCGGCGATGACCGCCGCTTTCCGATCGGCCTCGTCCATTTTCGTCAGCCGGCGTGCGGCCGGTCCCTCGGTGATCACGCACATGATCCCGGGGTCCGCGGTGTTCGTGCAGGCGTCGATGGTGAGGGTGGCCGGGGACCCGGGCGCAGCCGACTGGCCGCACAATCCGGCCGCTCGCCAGAACGGCTCGTCGTAGATGATCGAGATCTTGATGACGGCGCCACTTGGCATGCGCTGGTGCAGCAGTGCCCGATCCACCGGCAGCATCGGTTCGTACACAATCGAACTGGCGATGGCAAGCGGGATCGCGACGATGGCCCGCCGCGCCCGTACCGTCAGGCCCTCAGCGGCGACGGTCACGCCGTCGGCGTCCTGGGTGATCTGTCGCACGGGGCGCGAAAGGTGCAGCGCATCACCGAGTTCGGCGGCGATCTGCCGGTAGATGGCGCCCATCCCCCCGACGGGCCGCGCGTCCTGGGCGCCGCCCTTGCCGGAGATGACGAACGTCGGCCCGCCGCCCGACCCCATCTGCGTCAGCGCCCACAGCAGCGACGTCTCCGACCCGGCCGAGGTGTATACGCCGGACAGCGCCATGTCCAGCATCTCGCGGGCCTGCTTGGACATGGTGTTCTTGTCGATCCATTCGCCGAGGCTGATGCGGTCCCACTCATCGGCGTTCTTCGCCTCCCACGGCGCCTCGCGCGGGACCGATTTGCACATGTTCTCGATCGAGAGCAAACCGACGCCGAGGTTGGCGACCGCCCACGGGCTCATCGACCAGGGGATGGTGCCGCCGTAGCGGTGCTTTTTTCCGTCGACGATCATCATCGCGTCGCCGTCGTTGTGCTGCTTGTATTCCGGCACGCCGAACTCGGCCATCATCGCGTAGATGCGATCCTGGCCCGGCCCGACCCAGGCGCCGCCGCGGTCGATCCAGGTGCCGTCGTCGCGCGTGACCGTGAACGTGCGGCCGCCGACCCGGTCACGCGCCTCCAGCAAGGCCACCGAGCGACCGGCCTGCCTGAGACGCAGGGCGGCCGTCAAACCCGCGAACCCGGCCCCGACCACGCAGTAATCGACATCTGACACGACTGGCTCCTTCACCGGTCAGCCCCAGCAGCAAACTACACCGATCGGCAGGCCGGCAGTAGCGTGTTCACCCCGATTTCTCGGGCGCTTCAAATCCGTTGACGCGACCGGTCAAAGGTGATGAGCCTGATTGCCGCCGCGGCGTTTGGCGGTGTACATCGCGCTGTCCGCGACGTCGATGAGTTTTTCGATGATCCCGGGAATGTCGGACGTGCCCATCGGGGATAGCTCGGTGGTGGCCGTGCCGATGCTGGCCGTCAGGCCCTGCGGTAGGGCGGCGATGGCGGCGCCCAATCGCGCCGAGACCGCCTCGGCGTCCTGGGCCGGGCCGATGGTGGCGATGAGGAACTCTTCGCCGCCCGCGCGGCACAGCACCGCTGTCGGCGCGGCTTGCTGCTCCAGCACCTCGGCGACCGCGATCAGTGCGCGATCCCCCGCGGCGTGGCCGTGGGTGTCGTTGATGCGCTTGAACGCGTCCAGGTCGACCATGGTCATGGTCAGGTGGGTGTCGTCGGCGCGCGGATCGGCGAGTCTGCGGGTGAGGGCGGCGGCGAACGCTCGGCGGTTGAACAGCCCCGTCAGCGAGTCTTCGTCGGCGCGTTCGGCGTAAGTCCCCATGGCCCGCGACATCCCTCGCATCGCCACGGGGAACGACACGTTGAGCATCGCGATCACCCAAAACGCGGCGAGCCCGGTGCCCAAGTCGACCTCACGCGCCAGGTGCGCCGCCGTCGCGACGGTGACGATGCCCGCCAGGGTGGCGCTGAACGCCAGAAGCCTATTGTTGTGGAACAGCGCGACATACCCGCTATTCGTGGCCATGGCGCAGCAGCCGACGGCCGCCAGGGCGGCGGTCGGCTGGGTCAGGCTCCACCCGGCGATGCATGTCGCGGCGATGACTCCGAAGATCTCCGATTGGATTCGGGTCGGCCAGCGCGTCAACCAGTAGACGCTTACCGCGACGACGAAGACCGCCGCGCCCGCGTCGACGAGCACCACCTCGGCCGTCGGGCGACGCAGGCTCAGCATGGTGGCCACCGGTACCAGCGCCGATATCGAGGAGATGACAGCCAGGGTCACCTGTGCCGCGCGAAGCAGCCCGCGCTCGCGCAAGGTGGCCGTGATCCAGTCGAAGTGATCGGGCTCGCCCAGCCACGACTTCAACGCGGACATGCTGCGCACCTCCCTTCAGGGGATAGCTCAGCATCAAACGGCGGACAGCGTTGCGAATCCGACGAAACGGCGACCGCCCCGCATAGGGTGCGGTCATGCTGGTGCACACGGTCCGGGCCCGGCGCAGCGCCGACGACTTCCCGCGCTCCGAACACCTGGCCGCCAAGATCGCGGAGGTCGCGGCCGACCCGGTGGCCGTCGAGCCGGTAACGGCGGAGATGGTGGCCAACCGGATCATCGACAACGCCGCCGTCAGCGCCGCCGCCGTGCTGCGGCGGCCCGTCACCGTGGCCCGCCTGCAGGCGCAGGCGCACCGAGCCCAGCGGGGGGCGCGCGTTTTCGGTGTCGCCGGCGCCTATTCGGCGGAATGGGCGGCGTGGGCCAACGGCGTCGCTGTGCGCGAACTCGACTTCCACGACACGTTCCTGGCCGCCGAGTACTCCCACCCGGGCGACAACATCCCCCCGCTTGTCGCCGTGGCGCAGCAGCTCGGCGTGGGCGGCGCCGACCTGATCCGCGGCGTGGCCACCGCGTACGAGGTCCAGATCGACCTGGCCCGCGGAATCTGCTTGCACGAGAACAAGATTGACCACGTCGCGCATCTCGGGCCCTCGGTGGCCGCCGGCATCGGCACCATGCTCCGGCTGGACATCGAGACCATCTACCAGGCGATCGGGCAGGCCCTGCACCTGACCACCAGCACCCGCCAATCGCGCAAGGGCGCGATCTCCAGCTGGAAGGCGTTCGCGCCGGCGCACGCCGGAAAGGTCGCCATCGAGGCGGTCGACCGGGCGATGCGCGGCGAGCGGTCGCCGGCCCCGATCTGGGAGGGCGAGGACGGGGTGATCGCCCGGCTGCTGGGCGGGCCCGAGCGCGAATACCGCGTGCCGTTGCCCGCTCCCGGCGAACCCAAGCGCGCCATTCTGGACAGCTACACCAAGGAGCACTCGGCGGAGTACCAGAGCCAGGCGCCGATCGATCTGGCCTTGCGGCTGCGCGGGCGGATCGGCGACCTCGACCAGGTCGCGGCGATCGTCCTGCACACCAGCCACCACACCCACGTGGTGATCGGGACCGGATCCGGCGATCCCCAGAAGTTCGACCCCGACGCGTCACGGGAGACGCTCGACCACTCGCTGCCCTACATCTTCGCCGTCGCGCTGCAAGACGGCGCGTGGCACCACGAACGCTCCTACGCCCCGCAACGGGCCCACCGCCGCGACACCGTCGACCTGTGGCGCAAGATCTCCACCGTCGAAGACGCCGAATGGACCCGCCGCTACCACTCGACCGACCCGGCCGAGAAGGCGTTCGGGGCGCGCGCAGAGGTGACGCTCAAGGGCGGCGAGGTGATCTGCGACGAGCTCGCCGTGGCCGACGCGCATCCGTTGGGCGCCCGGCCGTTCCGGCGCCCGCAGTACATGGACAAGTTCACCGGGCTCGCCGACGGGGTGGTCGATCCGGCCGAGCAGCGCCGGTTCCTCGCCGCCGTCGACGCCCTGGCCGAGCTCGAGTCGGTGGATGCGCTGAATATCGTGATCGATCAGCGGGTGCTGGACGCCGCGCCGGACACTCCGCCGGGTATCTTCCGCTGAGTTGCATTGCGGCGTAACCGCCCGGCGTGTCGTCGCCGTGAGCGCACACCGAAAAGCCCTCAGCGCACACTCGGGGCGGCTAGGGCGTGGAGGGCCCGCCGTACTGCCACACCAGCGAATGGGCGCCGGTCATGGTGGGGTTGCACCACATCGTGCGGCCGTTGGCGTCGGTGGTGGTGGCGTGCAGCACGGTGCAGGAGTCGCCCGGCCCGGGGGTGTCGGCCCGGGCGACACCAACGGCCACCGGCGCGACGGCAGCCATCAGCGCCGCGACGAGGAATCGAAGTCTGTTCATGGTGGAGTTCTCCTAGCGACTTCACGGTATCCGGGCATTAACTCCCAGGCAAAGGATTCTTTGCCCCTTCCCAAGCCACGCGCCTAGAACGCGTTCTAATCTGTCAAACCATGGGATTTCTCAAGCCCGAGCTGCCGCAGCTCGACATGGAGGAATGGAACAAGGGGACCCGCAGCGAGAAGATCCGTCCGATGGCCCGGCACTGGGCCGAGGTGGGCTTCGGCACGCCGGTCGCGCTGCACCTGTTCTACGTCATCAAGATCCTGCTCTACATCCTCGGCGGCTGGCTCTTCGCCTCGGCCACCAAGGGACTCGGCGGGTTCGCAGGCGTCGCGCAGTGGTGGTCCGAGCCGATCGTCTTCGAGAAGGTCGTGCTCTACACGATGCTGTTCGAGGTGATCGGGCTAGGTTGCGGCTTCGGTCCGCTGAACAACCGGTTCTTCCCGCCCATGGGCTCGATCCTGTACTGGATGCGGTTCGGCACCATCCGACTGCCACCGTGGCCGGACCGCGTCCCGCTGACCAGGGGCACCACCCGCAAACCGGTGGACGTCTTCCTCTACGCGGGCCTGCTGGTGATGACGCTGTGGGCGTTGTTCTCCGACGGCACCGGGCCGGTGCCGGAGCTGGGCACCAAGGTGGGGCTGCTGCCGGCGTGGGAGATCGTGTGGATCCTGCTGTTCCTCGCGGCGGCGGGGCTGCGCGACAAGGTGATCTTCCTGGCCGCCCGCGGCGAGGTCTACGCGACGATGGCGGTGACGTTCCTCTTCGGCGGGCCCGACATGATCGTCGGCTCGAAGGTGGTGTTCCTGATCATCTGGATGGGCGCGGCGACGTCGAAGCTCAACAAGCACTTCCCGTTCGTGATCTCGACGATGATGTCGAACAACCCGCTGGTGCGCCCCCGCTGGCTGAAGCGGCAGTTCTTCGAGAAGTTCCCCGACGACCTGCGGCCCGGGCGGCTGTCGCGCTTCCTGGCGCACGTGAGCACCGCGATCGAGATGTTGGTGCCGCTGCCGCTGTTCTTCTGCCACGGCGGCTGGCCGACGACGGTCGCCGCGATCGTCATGGTCTGCTTCCACCTGGGCATCCTGCTGTCCATTCCGATGGGGGTGCCGCTGGAGTGGAACGTCTTCATGATCTTCGGTGTGCTGTCGTTGTTTGTGGCGCACGCCCGGCTGGGATTGGCGGACCTGAGACATCCGGTGCTGGTCGCGATCCTGTTCGTCGTCGTCGCGGGAATCGTGGTGCTGGGCAACATGTTTCCGCGCAAGATCTCGTTCCTGCCGGGCATGCGCTACTACGCCGGCAATTGGGACACCACGCTGTGGTGCATCAAGCCGTCGGCCAACGACAAGATCGGTCGGGGCATCGTGGCGATCGCCAGCATGCCGCAGGCCCAGCTGGAGCGGTTCTACGGCAGCCCGGAAGCGGCGCAGATCCCCATCTACATGGGGTACGCGTTCCGCGGGTTCAACACCCACGGCCGCGCCCTGTTCACGCTGGCGCACCGCGCCATGGCGGGCCAGAGCGAGGACGACTACGTGATCACCGACGGCGAGCGGATCTGCAGCACCGCCATCGGCTGGAACTTCGGCGACGGCCACATGCACAACGAGCAACTCATCGCCGCCATGCAGCAGCGCTGCCACTTCGAGCCGGGCGAGGTGCGGGTCGTGCTGCTCGACGCGCAGCCCATCCACAAGCAGACGCAGGCCTACCGGCTGGTCGACGCCGCGACCGGCGAGTTCGAGCGCGGCATCGTGCGAGTTGCCGACATGGTGACCCGCCAGCCCTGGGCCGACGACGTGCCGGTCCAGGTGCTGACGGAGGAGGCGCCGAACGTCACGCCAGAGTGACGCTCGGGCCCGGGCGACGCCGAGCCTAACCGCACTGCGAAATTTCGATCCGAAAATCGCAGTGGGGTTAGGCTCGCGAAAATCCAAGCGCCGACGAGGCGCCGAGCGCAGCGCCAGCGTGACGTTCGGGGGTCACGTATCCGCTCGCACCTCCCGCGCCGCGGCGACCATGTTCCGCAGCGACGCGGTCACCTCGTCGGCGTTGCGCGTCTTCAGCCCGCAGTCGGGGTTGACCCAAAGCCGTTGCGGCGGCACGGCTCTCAACGCCGCCCGCAGCGACTCGGCCATCTCTGTCGCGCTGGGCACCCGCGGTGAGTGGATGTCGTAGACGCCCGGGCCGACGCTGTTGGCGAAGCCGACCGAGTTCAGGTCGTCCAGCACCTCCATGTGCGAGCGGGCCGCCTCGAGCGACGTGACGTCGGCGTCCAGGTCGGCGATGGCGCCGATCACCTCACCGAATTCCGAGTAGCACAGGTGGGTGTGGATCTGCGTCGAGTCGGCCACGCCGGACGTCGCCAGGCGGAAAGCCGCCACGGCCCAACGCAAGTAGTCTTCCTGCTGGGCGCGGCGCAGCGGCAGCAGCTCGCGCAGCGCCGGCTCGTCGACCTGGATCACCGCGATGCCCGCGGCCTGCAGGTCCACCGTTTCGTCGCGAATCGCCAGCGCCACCTGGTTGGCGGTGTCGGCCAGCGGCTGGTCGTCGCGGACGAACGACCAGGCCAAAATCGTGACCGGCCCGGTCAGCATGCCCTTCACCGGCTTGTCGGTCAGCGACTGCGCGTAGCTGATCCACTCGACGGTCATCGGGCGGCGCCGCGCGACGTCGCCGTAGAGGATCGGCGGTCGCACGCAGCGGCTGCCGTAGGACTGCACCCAGCCGTTCTGCGTGGCGAAGAAGCCCTCCAGCTGCTCGGCGAAGTACTGGACCATGTCGTTGCGCTCGGGCTCCCCGTGCACCAGCACGTCCAGACCCAGTTCCTCCTGCAACGCGATGACGTCGGCGATCTCCTTGCGCATCTTGGCGACGTACTCGGCCTCGTCGATCTCGCCGGCCCGAAAAGCCGCGCGCGCCTTGCGGATCGCCGACGTCTGCGGGTACGAGCCGATCGTCGTGGTCGGCAACGGCGGCAGGTGCAGCCGTGCCTCCTGGCTGGCGCGGCGCCCCGCCGCGTCGCCGCGGTGCGTGCCCGACGCGATGATCTCCTCGATCCGGGCGCGGACGGCGCTGTTGTGCAGCCGCGGATCGCTGCGACGGGAGGCGACGGCCGCGTTGGACGCCGCGATCTCCTCGGCGACGGCGTCTCGCCCGTCCCGCAGTGCGCGCGCGAGAGTGACCACCTCGCTGACCTTTTCGGCCCCGAACGCCAGCCAGCTGCCCAGGCTTTCGTCCAGACCCGTTTCGGGCTCCAGCGAATACGGCACATGCATGGTGGAGCACGATGTCGAAACCGCCACGCTGCCAGCCGAACCCAGCAGGGTGGCCAGCTTGGCCAGCGCCGATTCCAGGTCGGTGCGCCAGACGTTGCGCCCGTCGACGATGCCGGCCACCAGCAGCTTGCCGGACAGTTCCGGGATGCCCGCCACCGCGGTGCCGGCGCCGGCCACCAGGTCGATCCCGATGGCTTCGACGGGCGTGCGGGCCAGGCCCGCCAGCGCCGCGCCCGGGTCGCCGAAGTAGGTGGCGACGTGGATCGCCGGCCGGTTGCTCACCGCCCCGAGCGCGGTGTAGACCGCCTCTGCCAGCGCCGGCGCGTCGGGGGAGATGTCGGTCACCAGGGCGGGCTCGTCGAACTGCACCCACCGGGCGCCGTGCTCGGCGAGCAGCGAGAGCAGCTCGCAGTAGATCGGCACCAGTTCGCGGAGCCGCTCGATCGGCGCGCCGCCCCCGTTGATGCCCTTGCTCAGCAACAGGAACGTGATCGGGCCGATGACGACGGGACGCGCGGGAATCCCTTGCGCAAAAGCCTCTTTCAGCTCCGAAAGCACCTTGTCCGGGTTGAGTGCGAACCGCGTCGCGGGCTCGATCTCGGGGACCAGGTAGTGGTAATTGGTGTCGAACCACTTCGTCATCTCCAGCGGCGCGATGTCGTCGTTGCCGCGCGCCAGGGCGAAGTAGCGGTCCAGTTCGTCGGCGACTGCGGTGGCCCGCACCGGCAGCGCGCCGAGCATCACGGCCGTGTCGAGCATCTGGTCGTAGTAGGAGAAGGTGTTCACCGGGACCGAGTCCAGGCCGGCGGCCGCCAGGTGGGTCCACATGTCGCGGCGCAGCGAAGCCGCGACGGACTCCAGTTGGGTGCGGTCGGTGCGCCCGGCCCAGTAGCCCTCGGTGGCGCGCTTGAGTTCGCGTTTCGGGCCGATGCGGGGGGAGCCGGTAACCGTGGCGGTGAATGGTTGAGAGGTGCTCACTTCTTCGTCCTAACACTCGACGGGTGGATCACCGCCGGCGGACGCAACAGCCGAGTCCGTCGCGGCACACAAGCCGCAACGGCAACGACCAAACGCCCATTCCACGAGGCGATGACCCGGCCGGACGCGGCGCGCCCGGCGCAGCCGGCAGGTCTTCGGACTCGCAGGCGCGCACCGAGTGGTGCTCCTAGTGGCCGTCGCTTCCCGATCTTTCGATCAGTGCGTGTGACGGCGGTCGTTCCTGCTCACCGCTGCGGGACAGTCCCGGACTCCCACCGGGTTCCCTCTCGCGACGCATGCCTAACATGCCTCGCTCGATGCCGGCGCCACGGTTGCGGCGACGGCAAACCAGCTGCGGAGCGGAGTTTACAAGGCCCTCGTCACCAGCGGCAGCTTCGGCAGCCACAAGGAGTTCTCGGTGTTGGGGAACCCGGCCGTCGGCCGGAAACCGGGGGCGGGCCCGAGATGCCCGGCCCGGCCGACCCACTCCTCGACCAGCACGCGCAACACCTGCCGGACGATGTGGCCGCCACGGCAACGCATGGACCCCGCACCCAGGCTCCAATGCCGGTGCGCCCTAACGCCAATCACGAGATCGTCGGTGGACATGGCATCGCTGCCGTCCCGCTGCACCGCGGCGATGCACAACATCACCACCATGCCGGCGGGTAGCTCGACCCCGCCGACGGTCGTCGGCTGGGTGGTGAATCGTTGGCAGCCCTGCACCATCGGCTCCAACCGGAGGACCTCTTCAACGAACCCGCGGATCAGCTCGGGGTGGCGTCGAAGCGCGTCGCACAATTCGGGGTCGCCCGCCAAGACGAGTAAATGCCAGCCGGCGTGTTTGGACAGGTTGCGGCAGGCCTCGGCGAAGACGTGGCCGGACCGCCCGGCCAGGTGCTCCGCGGGCAACAGCCGCAGGCGCGACACGATGTCGAAAAGGGCGTCCGCCATCGGCGCGGTCACCTCGGCCAGCGCGTCACCGCCGCCGGCGGTGGCGAAACGATCGATCAGCGCGGCGGCGGTCGGGCGGAACGCCGCCGCGATGTCGTGAGCGGCTTTCGGGGCGAACAGCCGTTGATGAACGTCGAGATCGCTCTCGGGAAGGGCGCGGGCCCGATCCAGCCTCGCGTCGTCGAGATGCGCCAACACCTCATCCCGCCCGACGACGAACACCCAATTGCCCGCCGGATCTCGCAAAACCGGGCCGGCCTGTCGCGCCAGGCGCCACCCCACGCCGCGGTCCGTGCTCAGGGCGGCTCCCGCCTCGGCGGGAAAGACCGGGCAGTCGCCAAGCTTCACGTGCCCTGTCCCTGGTGAGCCAGTGCGTCGGCGATGGGGACGCCGGTCCCGTCGGCGCCGTTGTTGAATTCGATGGTGCGGCCGATGGTCGAGGCGTCGTGCAGCGACGCGGCCACCGCGAGCGCGACGTCGGCCCGGGAGACCTCGCCTTTCCCCTTGCCGATGACGATCCGGCCGGTCGCCGGATCCAGGGTGAGGTGGCCCGGTCCCAGCACCGTCCAATCCAGGTCGCTGGCGCGCAGGTGCGCGTCCGCCGCCGCCTTGGCCTCCGCGTACGGGAAGAACGAATTCTCGCTCGGCACACCGTGATCCGGCCCGGCGCCGAAGTAGGACACCATCACGAACCGCCTGACGCCCGTCCCCGCGGCGGCATCGATCACCCGGATCGCCGCGTCGCGGTCGACGGCGTAGGTGCGCGCCGGGTTGCCGCCGCCCGCGCCGGCGGAGAACACGACGGCGTCGTGACCCGCCAGCAGGCCGGCCAGCGCGCCGGTGTCCAGTCGCTCGATGTCGCCCACCACCGGCGCGGCGCCGGTTGCGGCGACGTCGTCGGCGTGGTCGGGGTTGCGGAAGACCGACGTCACCTCGTCGCCGCGCTCGGTCAGAATGCGGGCCAGCTGCAGGGCGACCTTGCCGTGGCCGCCGAAGACGATGACTCGTGCCATGCCCCGACCGTACCCGGCGGGACCGCGGGCTATCTGCGACGCAGTCCCTCGATCGCGAGCTCCATTATTCGTTTCGCCTGTCGCTTGCCCGCTGCTCCGTCACCGACCCGCCATAGCGAACTCATGAGCCACACGACATCCGCGGGATCGAGATCGGGCCGCAGGGAACCGTCCCGCGCGCAGGCATCGAGCAGCTCGCCGACCGCGCCGACGAAGGGCGCGTACGTCTCATTGATCGCGTCCTGGACCGCCGCGCTGTGCAGGGCATCGCCCAGGCCGTGTTTGACGCGAACGTAGTCGGCGGCCTTGAAGAACCAGATGCGATACGCGTCCAGCGGCGGATGGGCGCGCAATAGCCTGGGCACCAAATCCACCAGTCGCTGCACGTCGTGGCGGTATACGGCGAGGATCAAGGCTTCCCGGGTGGGGAAGTGGCGGTACAGCGTCCCCGCCCCGACGCCCGCGCGCTTGGCGATCTCGTTGAGCGACGTCGCTCCCGACTCGGCGAAGGCGTCGTGCGCCACCTCGATGATGTGCTCTCGATTGCGCAGGGCGTCGGAGCGAATCCGGGCGACACCGTCGTCGGCCACAGACCGCCACCTCCTGGTTCTGGTCAAAACCCCTTTGCCGTAGCACGAGGATAAGGGGAGATGGCTAACTGGCCGTGGACAATTGGGGTATCCGCTCCGCCACCGCCTGCAGCAGAGTGTCGTCGGAGACGCCCTGGAAGTCGTAGCGCGGTGTGTAGGGGGCCTCCAGCCGGCGCGTTTCGGCCTCGCTGAGCTCGAGGTCAAGCGAGGCGATCGCCTCGTCGATCTGGCTGATGCTGCTGGCCCCGATGATGGGCGCGGTCACCACGGGTTTGGAGCGCAACCAGGCGAGCGCCACTTCGGCCCGGCTGACGCCGCGCCCCTCGGCGACGGCGCCGACCGCGTCGACGATGGCCTTGTCGGAGCCGTCACCGACACCGGCGTACAGCATGTCGGCAAATCCGTCGTTCGATGCCCGCGCGGTCACTTTGGCGTCCGACCACGATCGCGCAAGCCTTCCGCGCGCCAGCGGACTCCACACGATGGTGCCCACGCCCTCGTCGAGGCACAGCGGGATCATCTCGCGCTCCTCCTCGCGGGCCAGCAGGTTGTAATGATCCTGCATGGAGACAAACCTCGCCCAGTTGTTCGCGCGCTGCAGGTGAAGGGCCTTGGAAAACTCCCATGCCGGCATCGACGACGCCCCCAGGTAGCGGACCTTGCCGACCTTTACCAGATCGTGCAACGCCTCGAGGGTTTCCTCCAGCGGGGTCGTGTGATCGTTGCGGTGAACCTGGTAAAGGTCGACGTAGTCGGTGCCGAGCCTGCGCAACGAATGGTCGATCTCGGCCATGATCGCCTTGCGGCTCAGGCCCTTTCCGTTGGGCCCCGAACGCATCGGATGCCTCAGCTTGGTGGCGATGACGACGTCGTCGCGGTTGGCGTAGTCGCGCAGCGCGCGTCCGAGGATCTCTTCGCTGCTCCCCTGCGAATAGAAGTTGGCGGTGTCGAAGAAATTGATCCCGGCCTCGACCGCATGCTTGATCAGGGGCCGCGATTCGTCTTCGGGCAGGGACCACACGGGATGTCCGGACCGCGGATCGCCGTACGTCATGGCTCCGATCGCCAGGGGGGACACGTCCAGGCCTGAGTTGCCGAGCTTGATGTATCGCAATGGTCTCTCCTTCGCGAGCAACGTAGCGGAGAATTCTCCGGTACGCTCCGAAAGATACCGGAGACTTCTCCGGTTAGCAAAACGGACGGGAATCGAACCGGATGAACGTTGACGACGTCTACCACGTGTGGCCCCGCGCGCGCGATTAGCACCTACCGAACGGACTCGATGACCGTCATGGCGTACAACTGGTTTCGCACGCGATCGCCGGAGCAGGCTATCCACCTTTGCGAATCGGCTTTTCACCCCCACAAACTTCGGCTGCTCGGCCCCGCTGACGGGTTCGGCTTCAGCCAGCGCCTGATACACGCCGGGCCCATCACGCTGGCCGATCTGAGCTACGACACCGACGTGTCGCTGCGGTTTTCGGCGGATCGCGACAGCTATTACGTTCACGTCCCGGTCGACGGCCGGCTTGAGTCGCAATACCTTGGGCAACGGTGGGTTTCGACTCCTGCGACGGCCACGATCTACGGCCCCCAGGCCGAGATGAGCGTCACCCGCTGGCCCGCGGCCAGCCGACACCTGGGGGTCAAGCTCGACCAATTGGTCGTCGACACGGCACTCGAAACGCTGTTGGGCAAGCCGGCAAGGTCATCCGTTCCCTTCGCCGTGGCGCTGCCGCTGGCCGACCATGCCGCGCGGGGCTGGGTGACCCAAGTGCATTGGCTCAATCGGGAGCTCGCCCATTCGGAAAGCCCGATGTGGCATCCGGCCGTGTTGGATCCGCTGCTGGAGAGCCTGGTGTACGGCCTGTTGCTGGTGGCCGACCATCCCCATCGCGAGGCCCTCGCATCATCGGTCCGGCCCGTCCGGCCGGCGGCCGTCCGCGAGGCGATGGACATCATCGAGAGCGCCCCGCAATCGGCGCTGACGACGTCGCGGTTGGCGCTCGAGTGCCACGTCAGCGTGCGCGCGTTGCAGGAGGGTTTTCGCCGGCACGCCGGGATGTCACCCATGGCCTACCTGCGCGCGGTCAGGCTGCGTCGTGCGCATGGCGAGCTGCGCTCGGCCCACCCCTCGCACACCGGCGTCGCCGCGATTGCGCATCGCTGGGGATTCGCGCACCTCGGTCGGTTCGCGGCCGCCTACAGGGCGATGTACGGAGAGTCGCCGCTGCAGACCCTGCGCGGGCCGCGCGATCGCGGGGGCTATCCGGGCAACGCGGACCGATAGCCGAAAACCGCGCTCCAGGGCTCCGCAGGTCGCTCGGGCGGTGCCGGCGGCGTCACCCTGAAGTATCCGTGGCCGGCCATCCGAGACGCCACCCAGCCCTGGAAGCGAGAAGCTCCATGACATCAACCCCCGTCGAGATCGGGCGTTCCACAGCGGTATTCGCCGAGCGGGTCCGCCGCAACCAGCGACGGCTTGGTGCGGAGTTGAAGCCGCAATACGACTTCGTCGTGTGCGGATCGGGATCGAGCGGCTCGGTCGTGGCCCGGCGCCTCGCGGAAAACCCCAACGTGAGCGTGCTGGTGCTCGAGGCCGGCGGCCCCGACGAAGGACCCGAGATCAGCGAACCGGGAATGTGGCTGGCGAACCTTGGCGGCGAGCGCGACTGGAACTTCACCACCGAGCGCAACTGCCACCTCAACGGGCGAGCGATCCCGTACGCGATGGCCAAGGTCCTCGGCGGGGGCTCGAGCATCAACGTCATGGTGTGGGCGCGCGGCCACAAAAGTGACTGGGATTACTTCGCCGCCGAAGCCAAAGACCAACGGTGGAACTACGATTCGGTGCTCGCCATCTATCGCGCCATCGAGGACTGGCATGGGGCTCCCGATCCCCAGCATCGCGGCATCGGCGGACCCGTTTACGTCGAACCCGCCGCCGAACCGAGCCCGATCGCGCACGCCGGGCTTGAAGCCGGCAAGTCGCTTGGCATTCCGGCGTTCGCAAGCCCGAACGGCAGCCTCATGGAGGCCGACGGTGGCGCATCGATCGTCGATCTGCGCATCCGCGACGGACGCCGCGAATCGGTCTTTCGCTCTTACCTTTTCCCGCTGATGGACCGGCCCAACCTGACCGTCCTGACGGGCGCGTTGGTGACCCGCGTGGCGTTCGAGGGGTCGCGGGCCACCGGAGTGGAATTCCTGCACGACGGTGAGTTGCGGCGCGTCGGTGCGGGGTCCGAGGTCGTGCTGTCCCTCGGCGCGATTCACACCCCGAAGGTGCTCATGCAATCGGGTGTCGGCGATCAGACTCACCTGCAGTCACATGGCATCGGGGTCGTGCAGCATCTGCCCGGCGTCGGTCGAAACCTGCAGGACCACCCCGGGTTCTCGTGCGTCTGGGAATATCGCGAACCCCTGCCGTGGCGCAACAGCGGCGGCGAGGTGACCTTTTTCACCAAGAGCGACCCGAGTCTCGATGCCCCGGATCTGCAGGCGTACCAGCTGGAGTTCCCGTTCTCGAGCACGGAGAACGCGCAGGCCTTCGGCGTGCCCGAGGAGGGCTGGGCCATGTATGGCGCGGTGGTGCGGCCGAAGAGCCGCGGGCACGTCACCCTTACCGGGCCAAATCCCTGCGACCCCGTGAGAATCCACGACGGTCTCATGTCGCGCCCCGAGGATCTCAAGGCCGCGATCGCGTGCATCGAACTGTGCCGTGAAATCGGTAATGCACCGGCGCTGCGTCCCTTCAACAAGCGAGAAGTCATGCCGGGCAAGCTCGACAACGCCGACCTGGTGCGCTTCATCCGCAACGAGGTCACCACCTATCACCACCAGACGTGCACGGCGAAGATGGGCCACGACAACATGTCGGTGGTCGACGGGTCGCTGAAAGTCTATGGGGTAGAGGGACTTCGAATCGCGGATGGATCCATCATGCCGCGGGTCACCACAGGGAACACCATGGCCCCCTGCGTCATCATCGGCGAGCGCGCCGGGCAGATTCTGCGCCACCACCACGCCCTATGAGCCGGCGGGAAGGGAAACCAGAGATGGGGACGAAACCCTTGGTGGATCTGACCGGCAGCTTCACCACCCGGATGCACGACGTGCTCGCCGAGGCCGCGCGGCGCGGGCCGTTGGCCACCGACGAGATCACGGGCGCCACCGTGGTGTTGCGCCACCACGACGTCGAGACGCTCGCCCGCGACGCGCGGCTGAACGGAATCGGGCTGACCCTGTTCGACGCCATGGGCGTCGGCGACGGTCCGTTGCGTGACTGGTACAGCAAGCTGATGTTCACCACCGAGGGTGACTACCATCGCCGCCTTCGTTCGCTGGTTTCCCGCGCCTTCACGCCGCGCTCGGTCGAGGAGCTGAGGTCGACCGCGGCGGACATGGCGGCCGCTGCCATCGCGTCCGCGACGGCGAACGGGGGAGATCTGGTGGCTTCCTGCGCCGGACTGGCAACCCGGTTGATCTGCCGAATCCTCGGCGTCCCGGACAGCGACGTCCGTGCATTCTCGCGATGGGCGGATGCCCTGAGCCCGGTGTTCTACGTGATGACCCCCGAGCAGATCGCGAAGGCAACGAGCGCGATCGTCGAACTGCAGGACTATGTTGCGGCGCTGGCGCGGCGCCGAACCGAAGATCCCGGTCCCGATGTCATCACCGGCTTGCTGACCGCAGAGGCCGGCGGGGAGCGGCTCACCCGCGACGAGGCCGTGGCGATGATCGCGAATCTTCTTGTCGCCGGCCATGACACGACGGGCAGTCAGATACCGTGCAGCCTGCTGGTGACGCTGCAGCACCGCAACCGGCTTGCCGGGGTCGCGCACGATGACGCGCGGCTCGCGAGCGCGGTCGCCGAGACCATTCGCTTGGAGCCCAGCATCCCCCTCATCCCGCGCACCGCCGTCGCGCCGATCGAGTTGCACGGCACCACCATTCCGGCGGGCGCGATGGTTCTGCTGTGCATCGCCTCGGCCTGCCGGGACGACTCGGCGTGGCCGTCGCCGGACCGCTTCCTTCCCGAGCGGTTCACCCGCGCGGGCACGCCCCGGCTGATGAACTTCGGGGCCGGCGCGCACTACTGCCTGGGTACCTCGCTCGCGAAAGTCGCCGTGGAGGAGTGTGTTCGCGCCGCGCTGGCCGCACGTCCCGCCCTGCACCTGGGGCAGAATCCCGCCGACATCGCGTGGCGCCGCGTCCTCGGCCGCAGCCCGGAACGCCTACTCATCGGTGTCGACGAGGACTAGAGCTTCACCCGGCCCATGATCAGATCGATGATCGGCTTGCCGGGCGGGTAGGCGCCGGTCAGCGATGCCATCGTGTGCCCGTAGTCCACCAGCAGCGTGATCCCGTTGATGCCGAACGCGGCGGCGCTGTTCAGGAACGCCATCACGTCACCCATCTGCTCGGGGGTGTGCACCTTCGAACCGGTCTCGTCGCGGTAGTCCTGGGCGAACGTCAGCCACAGGTCGGCATTGGCCTGCGCCAGCGGGGTGTCGGTGGGGCCCGGGCAGATCGCGTTGATCCGGACGCCCTTCTTCAGCAGCGGGTAGCCCTGGGTCGCCACGTAGGCGTTGACGGCCTTCTTGGAAAAGCCGTAGTGGATGATGCCCTCGGCCTCGTGCGCTTTCACCCACTCCTGCGCCGACGCGAAGTCCGCGTTGGCGAGGAACTCGGTCAGCAGTTCCAGGTCGTTCTCCCAGCCCATGCCGGCCACCGAGGAGATGAAGCAGATCGCCGAGCCCGACGGAAGCTGGTTCTTCTCCAGCAGGCGGTCGATGACGTAGCGGTGGCCGATGAAGTTGATCGCCATCAGGTCGGTCGTCCCTTCGGCGATGCCGGCCGCCGAGAACAACGCGTGGATCGGACCGTCCACCTGCGCGAGCGCGGCGTCGATCGACGCGGGGTCGCGCAGGTCCACCTGCACGGACTGGGCGACGTCGTAGCCGACGGGCGCGTAGTCCAGCACGATGACCTCGGCGCCGAGTTCGGCCGCCGACTTGGCCGCCGCGGCGCCCATGCCGGTCGCGCCGCCAACAACGAGTGCGCGCTTGCCGTCGTAGCGCAACCGATCGACGATAGTCATGGAAATCCTCTTCTCGCTCACTGCCAACGCGGTTCTAACTGCCCAACTGTATGGGTAACAGTTATTGGGTTTCAATACCTACTTGCCGCGGACCGCGACGCCGCGCAGCACCGTGTCGCGGGCGTGCACCAGTGCGGCGCGTTTGCCGATGGCGCGCAGGATGTTCTCCGGTATCCACTGCAGGCCGATGACGCACCGCGCCAGCATCGCCGTGGACGGGGCGTCGATGCGGATTTGTCCCGACTGGATCCCCTCCGAGAGCAGCGATTTCATCTGCCGAAGCCGCGTGGCGTACAACCAGCCCGGGTTCGGCGTGTTCGGAGGCGACTGGCGCATCCACGCGAGCTGAATCCTGAACTCGTCGGAAAACCGATCGAGCGCGTTGACGTTGACCCAGGACAGCGCGTCCAGCTTCTCGACCGCCGTGGCGTCCGAGCGCAGGACGCTCACCCAGCCGGCCTCCACCTTCCTGCCGAAGGACTCCATGATCGACGCGAGGAGTTCGTCCTTGGACCCGATCACCCGATAGACGGTCCCGGTGCCCAGCCCCGCCGCGGATGCGATGTCCCGGATGGTGGTGACCTCATACCCCTTGCGGCCGAACTCCGTTCGCGCCACCGCGAGGACGTGGGCCGCCTTGTCGTCGGGATCCGCGTCGCCGTCGTCGGCCCACGTGTCGATGACGGCGTTTGCCGCCGCGAAGGCTTTGCTTTGATTCAACGCCGCGTCGGTGGGGGGCCGGGCCGCCAAGCCCTCCAAGATGATTCGGCACAACAGCCCGGCGACCTGGTCGGCCGGGGAATTGTGGCGCATGACGGCGAGCCCGACCTGCAGCATCGTCTGGCAGATTCGGTCGGCCAGCGTGGGCAGGTCGATGTCGGGTTTGATGTAGCCGCTCCACCTGCCGGCGCGCAGCGTTTGCAGCATCGCCTGCTGGACCGCCGTGGGCGCCTGCTGCGTCAGCTTCATCAGCTCGGGATCGTCGCCCGGGCCCTCGTAGAACGACATCTGCAGGGCGGCCCCGTGCCGCACCGCGCAGTTGGCGATCGCCGATCCCAGCTCGACGATCTGCTCCGCGGCCGGTCGCGAACCGGGCTCGTCCAGCCGGGCCTGGGCGGCCTGCCCGATCCGGGTCAGGTCCTCCTGATAGCGGCGGGTCAGCTCGACCAGGATCGCCTCTTTGGACTCGAAGTGGTGATAGAGGCTGCCGGGGAGAATGCCGGCCGCGTCCGCGATCTCCTGCAGCGAGGTTCGCAACCCCGAGGACGCGATCAACGACGCCGCGGTCTGCAGGATTTCGGTTCGGCGGGTGCCGGAGTCGTCGGCGCTCGGCCGCTCGGCCACGGGCGAGCGGGCTTTGGCCGGATTCGCGGCCCTGCGCATTCGTCCTCCCGCCCGAACCAAATCTTTGTTAGAGGTTATCAGACCGGGCAGGGCAAACGCGCTGCACAGAGCCCCGACGCTGCCCTCTAGGGGCCCATCCTAAAGCCGCGGGCCGTCCCACGCGTCGCGCGCAACCACCTCGTCGACGGGGCGCCGACGAGCCGGCCGGAAACTGTGGCCGGCCCGAAGGCGGCCCACCGGCAGCAGACACCCCTGCGTGTAGGTCGGGGGAATGCCCAGCAGCCGGCCGATCTCGGCCTCGCGGTGCAGGTGCAGCGTCGTGATGCAGGTTCCGTAACCGCGGGTGTGCAGCGCGAGCTGAAAGTTCCACACGGCCGGGAAGATCGAGCGGTACAGCGTGGCCCGGTGGAACGATTCGTCGCCGTCGATGAGGGGCAGGTAGGGCTGGTAGCACGGGATCACCAACACCGGCACCCGGGCCATGTTCTCGACCAGCCATTCCGTCGACGACATGAGCCGGCCCTCCGGTGTGCCGGCGGGCAGCAGGTCGGCCAGCAGCTGCCCGCCGACGCGAAGCAGGTACGACTCGCGGTACAGCTCGGTGATCTTGTCCCGCGTCGCGGGGTCGCTCACCACCAGCCACCGCCAGGACTGCTGATTCGAGCCGTTGGCGGCCTGCATGGCGATGCGCAGGCACTCCCGGATTTCTGCGAGGTCGACCGGCGCATCGAGGTCGAGCGACTTGCGGGCCGACCGGGTTGCGGTGAGCAGGTATTCGATGTCCATCACGGGCCTCGTTTGGCAAGGCGCGCACCGATTTCGGTCAGATAGCGGTCGGGCCCGCCCAGGAGTTCGCTCCAGCCCAGCAGGCGCTTGAGATAAAGATGGGCGTCGTGCTCCCACGTGTAGCCGATGCCGCCGAACACCTGGATGGCGGTGTCGCCCACGGTGGCCAGTCGCCCGGCGAACGCCTTGGCCCGCAGCGCGGCGAGATGGCGTTCCTCGACGCCGGCGTTGTCGGCGGCCCACAGCGCGTGGATCACGCCGCTGCGGGCCAGCTCAACGGACTCGTACATGTCGACGCACAGGTGTTGGACCGCCTGGAACGAGCCGATGACCTGACCGAATTGCTTTCTCACCTTTGCGTATTCGACGGCCAGCTGCATCACCGCCCGTGCGGCGCCCAGCGCGTCGGCGGCGGTGGCGATGAGGACGTCGTCGATCACCGCGCCAACGTCGTCCGGCGCGGCCGCGGCCAGCCGGTGCGCGGACGCCCCGTCCAGCTCGACGCGAAAACGTTTGCGGGTCGGGTCGATACCGCGCTCGGGTGTCACAGAAATCCCGGGCGAGCCGGTTTTCAGCGCGTAAAGACCGATGCCGGCCGGGTCCTCGGCGAGCACCAGCAAGGTGTCGGCCGCCGCGGCGTCGGGCACGCCGGCGATCTCGCCCCGCAGGACCTGCCCGGCCGCCTCGACCGGGGCGCCCTCGAACGGAAAGCCAACGGTGGCGACGGTGCTGCCGTCGGCGATGCCGGCCAAAATCGTTGCGGCAGGGCCGTTGCCGCCGAGCCGGGCCAGCGCGCGCGCCGCCGCCACCGCGCTGGACAACCACGGCCCCGGGTGCAGGGCCGCGCCGAGCTCCTCGGCGACCACGCCCGCCTCGACCATCGTCATCCCGGCCCCGCCGTGTTCGTCCGGCACCAGTAGGCCGGTCACGCCGAGGTCGGCCAGGCCGCGCCAGACCGCCTCGTCGACGCCGGTCGGGTCGTCGAGCAGCGCGCGCACGTGCCCCGAAATCGGTGCCTTCTCGGCGAGAAAGCGCCGCGTGGTGTCGCGCAGCGCGACCTGCTCGTCGGTGAATTCGAGGTTCATCGGCGCGGCAATCCCAGCACGCGCTGCGCGGTGATGTTCTTGTTGATCTGGGTCGTTCCGCCCGCGATGGTCAGCGAGCGCGACGTGAGGCGGTAGTTCGCCCACGGGGCGCCGGCGCCGTGGCTGCCGAGCACGTCGAAAGCCAGGGCGGCCATGTCCTGCCCGATCTCCCCCCATACCGTCTTGGCCAGGCTGGCCGACGCGAACGGGTCGCCGCCGTGCAGCGTCGCCGAGATCGACCGCTGGCAGAGCACCTCGAGATACTTGATGCGGACGGCGATTTCGCCGAGGCGCCGCAGTATCACCGGGTCTTCGAGCGCGTCGCTTTGCGCGGCGAAGTCGTCGACCAGCTCTTCCAGCCGCACCTGCATCTCGGCGTACAGCCGGGCCGCCCCGGCGCGTTCGTGGCTGAGCGTGGTGGTGGCCACCTGCCAGCCGGCGTTCAGCGGCCCGAGCAACGCGTCGGCCGGCACGCGGACGTCGCGAAAAAACACCTCGGCGAAATCGGCGTCTCCGTTGAGCGTTACGAGCGGGCGGACCTCGATGCCGGGCAGCGACATGTCGACGATGAGGCAGGAGATCCCCTTGTGCTTCGGGGCGTCGGGATCGGTGCGCACGTACAGCTGACACCAGTGGGCGCGATGCCCGAGCGAGGTCCAGATCTTCTGGCCGTTGACGACGAAGTCGTCGCCGTCGCGCACGGCGCGGGTACGCAGCGCGGCGAGATCGGATCCGGCTTCGGGCTCCGACATGCCCTGGCACCAGATGTCGTCGGCGCGCATCATGCGGGGGAGCAGCGTCCTCTTCTGCTCTTCGGTGCCATACTGCATGATCGCGGGGGCGATGTTGTTCATCCCAATGACGTTGAGCGGCATGGGCGCCCGCGCGCGGGTGGTTTCCTCGGTGTAGACCAGCTGCTCGAGAACGGTCGCACCGCGGCCACCGTATTCGCGCGGCCAGGACACGGCGGCCCACCCGGCGTCGGCCATCGTCGCGCTCCAGCCCCGCAACAACTCGATCCCCGCGTCGTCGCGCCCGGCCGGGCGGCGGGCCGCCACCAGCTCGTCGGTCAGATTCGCCGCCAGCCAGTCCCGCAGCTCGGTGCGGAACCGTTCCACTTCGGCGGGGTAGGAGAAGTCCATTTTTCCGGACACTACGTTGGAGCAGATATTAGGTCAACTATGCAGTCAGCCCCCGCGAGGTTCGGGGAACGCGACGTCGGCGTTGCCGGGCATCGCGCTGATGCCGCGCCGTTCACACACTTCCAGCACCTCGTCGACGATCGACGTGGGCACCATGAACCTATCCGTGGACGACATCTGCTCGAGGTGGGCCTCGACGTCCTCGGCGGTCGGTCGGCTCTCGGCGTCCGCCAGCCAGCCCTCGCTGAGGCCGACGAACACCCGCGCGTAGCGCCCGGCGGCGGCCGAATAGTTGCGGTGGGTGAACGTGCAGGCGGTGCTGGCGAGGAACGTCACCAGCGGCACGACGAGTTCGGGCCGGATGGCCCGCATGAAGCCGGACTCGGCGAGGAACCTCTCGTCGCCCACGGTCTCGGTGACCATGCGCGAGAAGCCGGTCGGCATAACGGAGTTGGCGAAGATTCCGTGCGCTGCGCCCTCGATGGCGATGACGTTGGTCAACCCGACCAGGCCGGCCTTCGCCGCGGCGTAGTGGGCCTCCATCGGCTGACCGAAGATGCCGGCGGAGGACGAGATGAACACGAATCGTCCGCCCCCGTTGTCCTTCATCACCCGATACGCGGGCTGGGACAGGTAGAAGCCGCCGTCGAGATGCACGCGCAGCATCCGCGTCCACTCTTCGGGGGAAAGGTCTTCGAACGGCACGGTCCCGAAGATTCCCGCGTTGCTGATGACCGCGTCGAGCCGCCCGAACGCGCCCACGGCGGCGTCGATGATCGCCTGCCCGCCCGCGGGACTGTCGACCGAGTCATGGGAGGCGGCGGCGGTCCCGCCCGCCGCGGTGATCTCGTCGACCACCTCGTCGGCGACCCGCGCGTCGGCCCCGTAACCACCCATCGAGCCACCGAGGTCGTTGACCACCACCGCGGCGCCGCGGCGCGCCAGGTCGAGCGCGTACAACCGGCCGAGCCCGCGCCCGGCGCCGGTGACCACCGCCACCCGGTCGGTGAAGTCAATCATGCTGCACTCCTTGATAAGTACGACCGACCGCCCGGCGTGATTGACCGCGGGCGGAACCGGACCCTACGCTGGAACAGATATTTGGTCAACAAGCTGCACCGATGCGGGGGTCGATGACAAACGACGCGCGTGGCGACCGATCGCAAGCCCTCGGCATGTTCGCTTCCGCACTCGCGGGCCGCCCCGTCGCGGTCGTAGAACAGCGGCCGGGTGAAGCGTCGTGGACGGACGGCCAGACGATCCACGTCGGAGCCGCCGGGGCCCTCGCAGCGATCGCCGTGCAGGCCTCGATGATCGCGGCCGGCAGCCTGGAGGTCGACGCGGTGCGGCCCCTGGTTCGGCATCCTCGGCTGGCCAGGCGCTATCTGGCCGTCGAGGGCCATCGCGCGCTGGCGGCCAATAGCGCGTTGCTGCCGGGCGGCCTGGCGGCACTGGGCAACCGCGACATCGCGAGCCGCACCGATTCGCCCGCCGGGTCGCTGACGATCGCCGGGGGACGAGAAGCCATCGACGATCCGCCGCCCGAGTTCGGCGTGCTCCGCCCGGGCAAGGTGCTGGCCTTGTCATCCCGGACGGCCCAACAAGACGAAGCCGATGCGCCGCACGTGCCGCGTGGCCAGGCGCGGCAACTCGCCGAACTGAACGACGCGCAGACCGACGATTCCGACGACCCGGACGTGTTCACCAGCCCCGTGGGCGGGGGAGGCTTCATCGGCAAGTGGCTGAAGAAGATGCTGTCGTCCGCGCGCAAGACCGGCAGCGGCGGCGGACCGCCCGGCGCGGATACGCCGACGCACCAGACGAATTCGGCGAAACGCGGGCCGCACGCCGTCGCCTCGCTGGCGTCCACGTCGCCCGATGACAGCGCCGACCACCGCGCCCCGACGCCCAAGGACGGCGTGACGTATCCCGAATGGGACTTTGTCCGCAGGAGCTACCGGCCCGCGTGGTGCACCGTGCGCGAGGTCGAGCCGACCATCAAGGCCCTGGCGACCCAATCGATCCCAGATAGGGGAGCCGCCGTCGGCGTGCGGCGCCCGCTGTCCCGCCTGGGGATGGGCCTGCACCGCCGCCACCGCCAGTCACAGGGCGACGACATCGACATCGACGCGGCGGTGGAGGCGCGCGTGGAGGTACTGGCCCGGTCGGTGCCCGACGAGGCGGTCTACCTCGATAGCCTGCGCCGCCGGCGCGACCTGTCGGTGTTGCTCCTGCTCGATGTGTCGGGATCGGCGGCGGAACCCGGAACGGTCGGGCGGACGGTGCACGAGCAACAGCGATCGGCGGTCGCCAACCTCGCCGTCGCGCTGCACGATCTGGGCGATCGCGTCGCGTTGTACGCCTACTACTCGCAGGGCCGGCGCGCGGTGAGCATGGTGCCCGTCAAGCGATTCGACGACCACCTCGACTCCCTGGTCATGCGGCGGCTGAACAGCCTGGAGCCCGGCGCCTTCTCCCGCCTCGGCGCGGCCATCCGGCACGGCTCGGCGGTCCTCGAGGCGCGCGGGGGCACGTCACGGCGGCTGCTGGTGGTGCTGTCCGACGGGCTCGCGTACGACCACGGATACGAGCGCCCCTACGGTGCCGCGGACGCACGCCGCGCCTTGACCGAAGCCCGCCGCCGCGGCACCGGCTGCGTGTGCCTGACGATCGGCGCGGGGACCGACGTGCGGTCGCTGCGCAGGGTATTCGGCAGCGTCGCGCACGCGACGATCGCGCGTCCGGATCAACTCGCCGGTGTGATCGGGCCCCTATTCCGGTCCGCGCTGCGCTCGGCCGAGGTCCGTCACCGGGTCGTTGAAACAAACATCTGTTCCAGATAGGCTCCGGTCAAGGTGGGAAGGGAAGCTATGGCCGAGGAGTCCGGGCTTGGATACCGGAACGGCGCGGTCCCCGAGGCTGAGATGGCACGGCCCTACTACAAGGCGATCGGCGGCGAAGAGGCCATCTTCAAGGCGGCGTACCGCCAGGGGCTGTCGCTCCTGCTGAAGGGGCCCACGGGTTGCGGCAAGACGCGATTCGTCGAGGCGATGGCCTATGATCTCGGCCGTCCGCTGATCACCGTCGCCTGCCATGACGACCTCACCACCGCGGACCTCGTCGGCCGGTACCTGTTGCAGGGCGACGAGACGGTGTGGGTGGACGGCCCGCTGACCCGCGCGGTGCGCGAGGGAGCGATCTGCTATCTCGACGAGGTGGTGGAAGCCCGACAGGACACCACCGTGGTGCTGCATCCGCTCGCCGACCACCGCCGCCAGCTGCCCATCGAGCGGCTCGGGGTCACGCTGGACGCGGCGCCCGGGTTCGGCCTGGTGGTGTCCTACAACCCGGGCTATCAAAGCGTGCTCAAGGACCTCAAGGACTCGACCCGTCAGCGGATGGTCGCCATCGAATTCGGCTTTCCCGCAGCTGATGTCGAGGAGTCGATCATTGCGCACGAGGCCGGCGTGGACGGCGCCACCGCGGCCGAGCTGGTGCGTTTCGGGCAGGCCATCCGCCGGCTGGAGACCGGCGGGCTGCGCGAGGTCGCGTCGACGCGCGTGCTCATTGCGGCGGCCAGGCTGGTGGTGGAGGGCCTGCCCATGTGGGAGGCGGCCCGGGCCGCGATCGCCGGGCCGCTCACCGACGACGTCGCGGTGGGGCAGGGCCTGGCCGAGATGATCGACATCTATCTGGGCGGGCCCGGCGGGCCCGGCGATTGACGCTACAAACGGCCGCCGCTAGGGTCAGAACAAATATTAGGTTTATGGAATCGGGCGCGTAGGTATGCCACCCGGGAGGTCAGATGTCCTACGAAAGCACCGCGGAACCGATCAAGGTCGGCTACCTGATGGACTTCAAGCTGCCACCGGGATTCCCCGAGGAACTGTTGGCGAGTTTCACGCGGTGCTTCGACCTGGTCTTCGAAGAAGCCCGCGAACAGGGCCTGATCGATCGCCCGGTGCAAATGATCTACCGCGAGGTGGAGGGGTTGCCGAAGGGATCGGTCAAAGCGGTGATCGACGCCTTCGGGGAACTCGTCGACGAGGGCTGCCTGGTGGTGTTCGGCCCGCACATCACCGACAACTGCGTGCCCACCCGTGAAGCGATCGAGGAGCGATTCAAGGTGCCCGCGATCAGCGTCACCGGCACCGACGACTGGTTGGGCGAATGGACGTTCTCCTTCCCGCAGGGTTCGTTGACCGACGAGCCGATCTTCATCGCCGACCTCGTCGCCAAACGCGGGCACGCCGAGATCGGGGTGCTCGTCGAGCAGAACCTGATCGGCGAGACCTACCTGAAGAATCTGCGAAGTGCCTGCCGGCGCAAGGGCATCCGCATCGTCGCGGAGGCGGCGATCGCGCAGACCGCGCAGGACATCAACGAGGCCGTGCGAACCCTGCACGACGCCAAGGCCGAAGCGATCGTGCACCTGGGTTTCGGTTTCGGGATCGTGTTCATCAACCCGGCGCTCGAGGCCGTCGATTGGGACCCGCCGCGCTTCACCACCACGGCTTTCCAGAACGCCTGGGTGAACCCGATCATGTGGAAAGCGTTCATGGGCTGGATCGGGGTCGATCAGTACGACGAGGCGAATCGGGTCGGCCAGGACTTCCTCGATCGCTACGCCGCCAAATACCAGGGCAGCCGTCCCGAATATTGCGTGCCGGTGGTCAACCGGGATGTCGCCGCCACGCTCGTGCGCGCATTTTCCGACGCCCACCCGCTCAGCCCGCGCGGCGTCAAGGAGGCGCTGGAGCGGGTGAAGATGATGCCCGCCGCCTCGGGCGCGCCCGGCACTCGGGTGTCGTTCGGCAAGTGGACGCGGCGGGCGTGGATGGGGGCCGGCTACCTGGTGGCGCGGACCCTCGACGCCGACGGCACCAACTCGCACCTGGTCGATCGCTTCGGAGAGGACGGCTGATGTCGACGGAACAGTCCACACCGCCCGTCGCGAACAAGCAGCCGCCGGCCGCACCGCGACGCGAAAAGCGCGGCTGGGGCGGCTGGATCGCCGGCGCGGCGCTGGCGGCGTTCGCGCTCTTCTTCATCGCGAACTGTCGTGTCGCCCTCGACCCGCGGGTGGCCAACCCGAACGTGCAGGGCAGGCCGCGGCCGGTGAGGTTCGTCTTCGGCCTGGACTACATCACGTTCCTGCACATCTCGACCGTGATCATGTTGCTGGTCCTGCTGGTGGTGTTCATCCGGGGCTGGCGCCGCAACCCGGGCAGCCCCGTCATGCTGATGTTCCTGTGCACCACGTTGATCGTGTGGCAGGACCCGATCATGAACTGGTCCCCGTTCGCGGTCTACAACCCCGACCTCATCCACTGGCCCGAGTCGTGGCCGCTGGTGTCGCTGTCGCCGACCGTCGAGCCGTTCGTCGTCTTCGGTTACGTCACTTTCTATTTCGGGCCCTATTTCCCGGCCATCTGGATCCTGCGCAAACTGCAGGCCAAGTACGGGCCGAGGGCCTTCGTGTCGCGGCACCCGCTGGTCAGCCTGGGCGTGCTGACCTGTGCGATCGGCTTCGTCTTCGATGCCTGGCTGGAGATCCAGCTGGTCCACATGGGCATGTACATCTACTCGCAGGTCATTCCGTGGGGCTCGGTGTTCACCGGCACCACCTTCCAGTTCCCGCTGATCTGGGAGTCGTTCTCGGTGACGTTCGTGATGGTGCCCGCGGCGATCCTCTGCTATCGCGACGACACCGGTAAATCTGTGGCGGAGAAGCTGGCCGCGAAGGCACGGATCTTCCCCGGCCGTCCGGTGCTCGGCACGTTCCTGGTGATGTTCGCCATCATCAACGTGTCCTACTTCGCCTACGGTGCGTGGTTCTGGGTCATCAAGGCCAGCCACGCCGCGACCTCGGTGGCCTGCCCGTGGCCGTACCCGGAAGCCAAAGTGTATGACCCACAAGGCTATTACGAGAAAGCCGGCGCCCAGGGCCCGTACTCGGTCGGCATCTGGTCGACGTGGGCGAGCGGGGAGCCGAACGGCCGGCCGCACGTCGACCCGCCACCGCCCGGTCAAGGCGCCTGTGCGACCCCGAGCAAGAATGGCTGAGCCCCGCACCGTCGTCATCACCGGCGCCTCCCGCGGTCTGGGGTTCGCCTCGGCCGTGCGCCTGTATGGCGAGGGGTGGCGCGTCGTCGCGGCCATGCGGACACCCGACAAAGGAATGCCGCTGCTGCGCGAGGCGACCGGCGCGACACCCGATGACGATCGGCTGATCGGCGTGCAGCTCGACCTGTTGGACGCCGCGTCGATCTCCGCGGCGGCCAAGGCGATCGAGGAAGCCGTCGGCGCCCCCTACGCGCTCGTGCACAACGCCGGGATCTCCGCCGCGGGCGTGGTGGAGGAGACCGATATGGCGTTGTGGCAGAGGATGTTCGCCACCAGCGTCATGGGGCCGGTCGCACTCACGCAGGCGCTGCTGCCGTCGATGCGGGCCGCGGGCGAGGGGCGCGTCATCCTGGTATCCAGCGCGGCCGGCGTGCGCGGCCAACCGGGCACCGCACCCTACGCCGCGGCCAAGGGGGCGCTGGAACGCTGGGGCGAGTCGATGGCGTGCGAGATCGCACCCTTCGGCCTCGGGGTCACCGTCTTGGTGGCCGGCATGTACGACACCGAGATCATCACCGACGCGGGCACCACCGACAATCGGGACTTCGGCGGCCCATACGCCCGGCTGCACAACACCATGAACACCCGCGGGCGCTTCGCGATCAGTTTCGCCCGGCCGCCCGAACGCTTCACCGACGGACTGCTCACCGCGCTCGACGACGGGCGTCCGTTCCGCCGCCGCGGCGTGGGGCGGGATGCGTCAATGCTGTTGGCCGCCAACAGGATTCTTCCCGCTTCCGGCATGCACCACTTGTCGCGGATCGTGCTGGGCATACCCAAACAGGGCTCGATGCGGGGCGGGGCGTGGCCGCTGACGGCGAGCCAAAAAGCGATGGTGCGCCTCGCGCGGGTCCTTCCGCAGCCTCTGCTGCGGCGGCTGGCCGCACGACGTCAAGGATCCTAAGGAGCACGATGGAACAGCTTTTCGACGACCTGGAGGACTTCGGCGCCTTCGACGACGCGATCTCCGGTGACGTGCGTGACCCGTACACCGAATTGGCGCGGCTGCGCCGCGAGGAGCCGGTGCAGCGACTCGAGACTTCTGGAGCGCTTCCACACGAGGAATCGCTGCCGATGTTCATCGTGTACCGCCACGAGGATGTCCAGCAGATGCTGCGCGACAACAAGACGTTCTCCTCGGCCGCCGTCATCGCCGCGTTCGGCCCGGTGCTGGGTGAAGGTGTGATGCTCGGCATGGACGAACCAATCCACGGCCGGCTGCGTTCGCTGGTGTCAAAGGCGTTCTCGCAGAAGTCATTGGCGCGCTGGCAGGACGAGTTGGTCGGTCGGGTGGCGAACAGCCTGATCGACAACTTCGCCCCGAATGGCAAGGCCGACCTGGTGAAGGAGTTCACCTTCGACTATCCGAGCCAGATCATCGCGGGCCTGTTGGGTCTGCCGGAAAAGGACTACCCACAGTTCCAGCGGTGGTCGATTTCGCTGCTGAGTTGGCTGATGAACCCAGAGCGCGGGCTTGCGGCCTCGGCCGCCCTGTGCGAGTACTTCGCCCCCATACTCGAGGCCCGCCGGGCCGAACCGAAGGACGATCTGATCAGCGCGCTCGGTGCGGCCGAGATCGACGGCGAGAAGCTGGCGGACGAGGAGATCTTCTCTTTCCTGCGGCTACTGCTGCCCGCCGGCGTGGAGACGACCTACCGCGCGCTGGGGAGCCTGCTCTTCGGGCTGCTGTCGGACCCCGCGCAGCTGGATGCCATCCGCGCGGACCGGTCGCTGCTGCCGCAGGCCATCGAGGAGGGCGTGCGGTGGGAGCCGCCCCTGCTCACCATCACCCGGGTCGCGACCCGCGACACCGAACTCGGCGGGGTGGCGATCCCGGCCGGTGCGACGGTGATGCCGATGCTGGGCTCCGCGAACCGGCAGGAAGATCGTTATCCCGACCCGGACACGTTCAACATCCACCGGCAGCAAAAGCCGAACCTCGCGTGGGGCCACGGCGTGCACGTGTGCCTCGGCATGCACCTGGCGCGGCTGGAGATGCGGACCGCCGTCAACCTTCTGCTCGACCGGCTGGGAAACCTCCGGCTGGATCCGGACGGGGACGACCCGCACATCCGCGGGCAGGTTTTCCGGTCGCCGACGTCGCTGCCGGTGCTCTTCGACCCCCATTGACCAGCCCGGCGGCGGTTGCACCTTGTCAATCGGCTAGTTTCCGGTAAGGCTCTCAGTAGCCCCTCAAACGACTCAGAAGAGAGTGACAAACATGACCGAGGCTGTAAAGGTCCGCTTCGAGCCCAAGATGATGATCGACGGCCAGCTCGTCGACGGCCGCGCCGGCACCTTCACCAACATCAACCCCGCGACCGAGGAGCCGCTCGGCGAGGTCGCGGACGCCTCGAAGGAGGACATGCACCGGGCAATCGACGCCGCCCGGCGCGCGTTCGACGAGTCCGACTGGTCGACCAACCGGGAGCTGCGCAAGCGCTGCCTGCTCCAGCTGCACGAGGCGATCGAATCCGAGAAGGAGGAGCTGCGCGAGGAGCTCATCCTGGAGGTCGGCTCGCCGCGGGCCATCACCTTCGGCCCCCAGCTGGACGCCCCGCTCCAGGACGGGCTGAAGTACCCCGCCCGGCTGATCGACGAGTACGCGTGGGAAACCGACCTCGGCGACCGGGTGATCAGCCTCACCGGCACGAACACCACCGTCAAGGTCTGGCGTGAGCCGGTGGGTGTGGTCGGCGCGATCGTGCCGTGGAATTTCCCGTTCGAGGTCACCATCAACAAACTCGGCCAGGCGCTGGGCACCGGCAACACCGTGGTGCTCAAGCCGGCGCCCAACACGCCGTTCAACGCGACCCGGCTGGGCCGGCTGATCGCCGAGAAGACCGACATCCCGGCGGGTGTCGTCAACGTCGTCACGGCGTCGGATCACTTTGTGGGCGAGGAGCTCACGCTTTCGCCCAAGGTCGACCTGATCTCGTTCACCGGTTCCACCGTGGTCGGCCAGCGGATCATGGAAAAGGGTGCGGCCACCATGAAGCGGCTGTTCCTGGAGCTCGGCGGCAAGTCGGCCACCATCGTCTTGGAGGACGCCGACTTCGGGATGGCCTGTGCGATCGGCATCGCGCCGTGCATGCACGCGGGCCAGGGTTGCGCGAACCCCACCCGGATGCTGCTGCCGCGGTCCCGCTACGACGAGGGTGTCGAGATCCTCAAGAGCATCTACGAGAACGTCACGTGCGGTGACCCGCAGGACCCGGGGACCCTGTGCGGCCCGGTGATCTCCGAGGTCCAGCGCAACCGGGTGATGGGCTACATCCGCAAGGGCGTCGAGGAGGGCGCCACCGCGCTGGTCGGCGGGCCGGACGCGCCCACCGGCTTCGACAAGGGATTCTTCGTCCGGCCAACGCTTTTCACCAACGTCGACAACTCCATGACGATCGCCCAGGAGGAGATCTTCGGGCCGGTGCTGTCCGTCATTCCGTTCGACGACGAGGAGGACGCGATCCGCATCGCCAACGACAGCCGCTACGGGTTGGCCGGCAACGTGATGTCGGGCTCGCTGGAGCGCTCGCTGGCGGTGGCCCGCCGGATCCGGGCGGGCTTCATGGGCGTCAACGGCGGAGCGCCCTACGGCGCCGACACCCCGTTCGGCGGTTACAAGTACAGCGGGGTGGGCCGCCAGAACGGCGTCGCCGGGTTCGACCAGTACACCGAGGTGAAGTCGGTGGGGTATCCCGCCGGCTAGGCCGGACCGCTAGCTGACGCCGTTGACGCTGGCGGAGAACGAGTCGACCGACGCCCCGACGCTGCCGGTCCAGGGCTCGAAGCCGGCCTGAATGCTGGTCAGGTACCACGAGTTGGTCACCGGCTCAAGCGTTTCCGTGTTGTCGATGAAGGCCAGCACGTCCATGTTGTTCCACGACGTGATCGGCGCGGTGGCGACATAGGAGACGACGTTGTTCTGGCCGTTGCCGCCTTCCCACACCACAAAGCTCCGCCCGTCGATCGTGGCGTTGCCGACCACGGAGCCGACCGGCTGGATAGGGCCGACGTGGTTGAACCAGATCATGATCTCCTGCTGGTTGACACCGGTCGTGATGGGTGTGGGATTCAGCCAGATGTCGTAGGAGGCGTCGTAGATTCCGCTGCCGGGATACGTGTAACTGATACTGCTCGTGGCCGTTTGGATCTGGGTCAGTTGCAGAGGCAGATTCGTCCCCGGCGAACCGGTGCCGTAATGCCAGCCGTCGTAGATCGACGGGTACCCCAAAGGGGCGCCGTTGGTGGGGGCCGAGCCGTTCTCGGTGGCGATGGAGAACCCGGTGGGGCTGACGCTGATCGATTGTCCGCCCGGGTTGTTCCACGCGTTGTTCTGCACCACGTAAGAGTTTTGGATCGTCGTCGTTCCGTACTGGGTGGAGATGACGGTCCCACCGGTCGCGCCGCCGGTGCCTGAGCCTGACCCAGTGCCGCCGGTGCTGCCCGTGCCGGCACCGCCGACGGTGACCGGTTGCCCGTTCACCAACAGATTTGTCGGCGGCGAGTAGGTGCCGGTCTGGCTCGCCTGGAATCCAATGGTGACCGAGCCGCCCGGCGCAATGGTCGCGTCATAACTGACGGGCGTGAGAGTGTATTGCGTCCCCGATTGGGCGACCTGTGCATTCCACGCACTGGTAATGGATTCGTTTGCCGGCAGGGTGAATTGGGCCTGCCAGTTGGCCAGCGGGGCCGCGCTCGAATTCGTGATCGTATAGCCGGCGGTGAAACCGTTGTTCCACTGCGACGTGAGCGCGTACGTCGCCGTCAGCCCGCCCCCGGTGGTGGTCCCCCCGGTGCCGGTGGTGGTTCCCCCGGTGCCGGTCGTGGTTCCGCCCCCACCGGTGCCGGGACTGCCGCCCGTGGCGTTGTCGCCTAAAGGCACATTCAAGAGGCCCAGCACTTCCCGGGCGAGGCTACGCAACGGCGATGCGTTGGCCGACTCCGCCAGCGCGTACAACCCCGTGCTTTGCACCAGAACCCGCAAGAACCAGGTGTGAAACTCCGCGGCTTGGGCGCTCAAGGCTTGAAATTCGTCACCGAACGCGCCGAACAACGCGGCGACGGCCGCGGACACCTCATCGCCGGCCGCCGCCGCGACCCCCGTCGTCGCACCGGCCGCCGCCGCGTTCGCGGTGGCTAGGTTCGAGCCGAGGTCCGCGATATCGCTCGCCGCCGCAGCGGATGCATCCGGTGCGAAACTCAGGTACGACACGCGCGATCCTTCGGCTGGCTTGCGGCAGTCCGTCATGACGGTCTTATCGTTCGATGCTAAAGGACGCTGAAAACATTTGGCGCGAAATTTGCGGGCTTGCAACGAATTCGCTTGATTTTTGGCGCCGATTTCGATTGAGGCAGGACGCATTTCAGCGTGATTCGTCAACAATTGCGACCGATTGATATCCGCTGTCCAGCTCGTTGACACCACCCCGCTCCTCGCCCGTCCAACCCCTTGGTTGACAATCGACGGAAGGGACCCAGTCAAAGGAGACACCACCATGCCTGAAGCCGTCATCGTCGAGGCCGTCCGCTCACCGCTCGGGAAGCGCAACGGCGGCCTGGCTGGGGTGCACCCGGCCGACCTATCCGCGCAGGTCCTCAACGGGCTGGTCGACAAGGCCGGCATCGACCCCGGAATCGTCGACGACGTCATCTGGGGCTGCGTGATGCAGGCCGGTGAGCAGGCCCTCGACATCGGCCGCACCGCGGTGCTGGCCGCTGGTTGGCCCGAGACCGTCACGGGCGTGACCGTCGACCGCCAGTGCGGGTCGAGCCAGCAGTCCATCCACTTCGCCGCGGCCGGCGTGGTGGCCGGGCACTACGACGTCGTCGTCGCCGGCGGCGTCGAGTCGATGTCGCGGACCCCGATGGGATCGTCGCTCGCCAACGGCGGCAACCCGTACCCGCGGGCGTTCAAGGACCGCTACGACCGCACGCCGAATCAGGGCATCGGCGCGGAGATGATCGCCGAGCAGTGGGGCTTCGACCGGCTGGCGCTCGACGAGTTCTCCCTGGGATCGCACGAAAAGGCCGCCGCCGCACAGGATTCCGGCGCGTTCGATGACCAGATTGTCGGCATCAAGGACCAGGACGGCAACGTGATCCTCAAGGACGAGGGCATCCGCCGGGGCACCCCGATGGAAAAGATGGCGTCGCTGAAGCCCGCGTTCAAGGAGGACGGCGTGATCCACGCCGGCAACTCCTCGCAGATCACCGACGGTTCGGCCGCTCTGCTGTTCATGTCGGCCGAGAAGGCCAAGGAACTGGGCCTCACGCCGATCGCCAAGGTGCACACCGCGGTACTGGCCGGCGCCGACCCGGTGATCATGCTGACCGCGCCCATTCCCGCGACCCAGAAGGCGCTGAAGAAATCCGGGCTCTCCATCGGCGACATCGGCGCCTACGAGGTCAACGAGGCGTTCGCGCCCGTCCCGCTGGCGTGGCTGAAAGACATTGGGGCCGACGAGAAGAAGCTCAATCCGAACGGCGGCGCGATCGCGCTCGGCCACCCGCTCGGCGGCTCGGGGGCGCGGTTGATGACCACGCTGCTCTACCACATGCGGGACAAGGGAATTCGCTACGGCCTGCAGACCATGTGCGAGGGCGGTGGCCAGGCCAACGCCACCATCGTCGAACTTCTGTGAGCCAAACCGAAGACGGCCAGCCGGGGGCTATCGCCGAGCTCCGCGGCAACGTGCTGGTGATAACCATCAACCGGCCGGAGGCCCGCAACGCGGTCAACGGGGCCGTGAGCGTCGGTGTCGGGGACGCCCTGGAGCAAGCGCAGCACGACCCGGACGTGCGGGCGGTGGTCATCACCGGCGCCGGCGACAAGTCGTTCTGCGCCGGGGCCGACCTCAAGGCGATCTCGCGCCGGGAGAACCTGTATCACCCCGACCACCCCGAGTGGGGCTTCGCCGGCTACGTGCACCACTTCATCGACAAGCCCACGATCGCCGCGGTCAACGGCACCGCGTTCGGCGGCGGCACCGAGCTCGCGTTGGCCAGCGACCTGGTGGTGGCCGACGAGCGGGCCAAATTCGGGTTGCCGGAGGTCAAGCGCGGGCTGATCGCGGCCGCCGGCGGCGTCTTCCGGATCATGGACCAGCTGCCCCGCAAGGTGGCGATGGAGCTGCTGCTGACCGGCGAACCGATCACCGCGGCCGACGCATTGGACTGGGGCCTGATCAACCAGGTGGTCGCCGAGGGCACCGTGCTGCAGGCCGCGCTGGCGCTGGCGGCGCGGGTGACCGCCAACGCGCCGCTGTCCGTGCAGGCCAGCAAGCGCATCGCCTACGGGGTCGACGACGGCGTCATTGTCGGCGACGAACCCGGTTGGGAGCGCACCATCCGCGAGATGCGGACCCTGATCCGATCCGAGGACGCCAAGGAAGGACCCCTGGCGTTCGCCGAGAAGCGGGAGCCCGTCTGGAAGGCACGTTAGCTTAGCTAGCGCGCGAGGGTGTTCACCGCGCGGTCGAATACCCCCGGCAGCAGCGTGCATGCCGGCACGATGGCGCGGCGGGCCACGCGGGGCGCGCTGCCCAGCACCAGCGCCCGGGTGAGCAGCCGGTAGTTGCGGGTGACCCGGTGCCAGGCGGCCTCGTACGACGACGGGGCGTCGTTGGCGATGGCCTCGACCGCCGCGGCCGCCTGCTTGACCGCGAGGCTGATGCCCTCGCCGGTCAGCGCGTCCTCGTATCCGGCCGCGTCACCCACCAGCAGCACCCGCCCCGCGACCCGGCGGGAGACCACCTGGCGCAGCGGGCCGCAGCCGCGGGGGTGCCCGCGCTCGGCGCCCTCCAGCTGACGGGTCAGCCACGGAAACCAGCCCAGGTCGGGCCGCCCACCGGACAGGATCGCCACGCCGACCAGGTCCGGCTCGACCGGCGTCACGTACGCCTCGCCCCACCGGGACCAGTGCACCTCGACGAACTCCGACCACGCCGGCACCTTGAAGTGCCACCGCACGCCGTGGCGCCGCGGCGTTCCGGCCGTGGCCTTGATCCCGACGGCGCGGCGCACCGGCGAATGCAGCCCGTCGGCGGCCACCAGCCATTTCGCGCGCACCCCCGCGGCCGTCACGCCGTGCGCGTCCTGCTGGAGGCTCGTCACGCGGGCCCGAATCCAATCGGTGTCTTCCTCTTTGGCCCGCGCGGCCATCGCCGCGTGCAGCGTCGTGCGGCGCACGCCCCTGCCCGGCCCGGTGCGAAACCGCGCCTCCGCCCGGCGTTGCTCGTTCACGTAGGCGATCCCGCGGAAGGGCATGCCGGCCGGGTCGACGCCGAGCGACGTCAGTTCGGCCAACCCCCCGGGCATCAGCCCCTCGCCGCACGCCTTGTCGATCGGGCCCTCGCGTGGCTCGGCCACGATCACCGAAAGCCCAAGACGTCGAGCGTGTAATGCCGTGGCGAGGCCGCCCGGGCCGCCGCCGACGACCAGCAGGTCGGCGTCGTAGTCGGTCATGCGTATCCCGGGGTCGTTTTGTATCCCAATGCCGAGTTCTCCACCCGCAGACGCACCCGCAGCAACGCCGCGTTGGCGAGCGTGAAGGTGATCGCCGTCAGCCACGCGGTGTGCACCAACGGCAGCGCGAACCCCTCGGCCACCACCGCGACGTAGTTGGGGTGGTGGAACCAGCGGTAGGGGCCCTTGACCACCAACGGCGCGTAAGGCAACACGATCACCCGGGTATTCCATCGCTTACCGAGAGTCGTGATGCACCACCAGCGCAGTATCTGGCTCAGGGCCGCCACGGCCACCATCGGCCAGCCCAGCCACGGGATGAACGGCCGGTGCAGCGCCCAGGGTTCGATGAGGCAACCGAGCAGCAGCGCGGTGTGCAGCGTCACCATCACCGGATAGTGGTCGTGGCCAAACTCCTTGCCGCCCTGGGCAAAAGCCCATCGCGCATTCCGTTTCGCCACCACCAGTTCGGCGAGTCGTTCGACGCCCACAGCGAGAATCAGCAAGTAATACATAGCCATATCGCGCCCTACCAGCTCAGCAGGACGAGTTCGGCGGAGAAGCCCGGCCCCATCGCGATCATCAGCCCGATGGAACCTGGCGGCGGTGGGTCGGCCATGGTGGCGTGCAGTATATCAAGGACCGAAACCGACGAGAGGTTTCCGTTGTCGCGCAACGAGTTTCTGGTGCGGTCGAACGCATCCGCCGGTAGGTCCAACGCTTTTCCGACGGCGTCGATCACCCTCGGTCCCGCGGCGTGCAACAGCCAGGTCGAGACGTCGGTGGTGCTCAACCCGTGGTCGGCGAGGAAATCGCGGATATCGTCGCCGAGGTACTTCTCGACGATGTCCGAGATCTCGACGGACAGGACGATCCGAAACCCGCTGCTGCCGATGTTCCAGCCCAGCACGTCTTCGGTGTCCGGGTAGGTCCGGCTGCGGGTCGCCAGCAGCCTCGGCCCGGCCCCCGATCCGGAAGCCCGGTCGGCGCCCGTGGCGACGACGACCCCGGCCGCGTCGCCAAACAGGCTGGACGCCACCAGGTTTGGGATCGAATGATCCTCTCGCTGAACGGTCAGCGAGCACAGTTCGACCGCCAGCAGCACCGCCACCTGATCGGGGTAGGCCCGCAGGTAGTCGTACACCCGCGCCAGGCCGGCCGCGCCGGCCACACAGCCCAGGCCGAACAGCGGGACGCGTTTGACGTCCTGGCGCAACCCAACCCGGGAGGCCAGCCGGGCCTCGAGGGACGGCACCGCGAGCCCGGTGACCGTCGTGGAAAACACCACGTCGACATCCGACGGCTTGACCTTCGCCTGGTCAAGCGCCGCACGTAGCGCCTGTTCGGCCAGGTCAAGGGCGATTTCGATATAGGCGTCGTTCGCCTCGGTAAAGCTGCTCAGCTCGCCGTATCGCGAGACGGGCAGCGCGATGTTCCGGAATTCGACCCCGCTGGTGCGGGCGAACTTCTGAAATTCCGGCCCGGCGAACTCGGTCAGCGCCCCGATGGTCTCATCCTGGCTGTACCGGTTTGGCGGGAACTTGACTGATACTGCTGCGACTGATGGATCCGCGTCGGCTGTGATCGTTCTCGAAGCTGTCCGTGCGGAATTGCCCCCGATTATTTCCTCCATGTGGGGAGTTACGTCACCGCCGCATGGCGGGTTCAATGTGTGGTGCGCCACAGCGCCGAGATGGCAGGTGATCGAGGCCTGCGCCGGCATCGACGCGGCTCTGTGAAAACGAGGGCCGAGGTTCGCCTCGGGATCCAAAGAGATAGTCGCGCAACGGTTCTACGTTGCCGCGCGCCGGAGACGGGTCGCGCTCTTATCAATGGAAGAACCGGAGCAAGACCCGGTGTTGAAGCCAACGGAGCCATTGTTGCAATCCCGGCCTTTTATACCCGAGTTGAATAGCACGTTATACCCGAGTCGAATAAGGATGCCGGCATTGGAAATACCGACACGGGTTTTCGGCCGACAGGCGAGTTTCATTTCGAGACCAACCATTCGGCAGAAAGCGGGATCGCCGCGATTGACCGTCGCGTGCGTGTCCCCGGCCCGGCCCGCATCGTCGGTAGTGTCGGGAGTATGCGGATTCTGGTCACCGGCGCCACCGGTTATGTCGGCTCGCGCCTGGTCACGGCGCTGCTGGCGGGTGGGCATCAGGTCGTGACCGCCACCCGAAACCCGGAGCGTCTCAAGCGTTTAGGGTGGTTCGACGACGTCACGCCGGTCACCCTCGACGCATCGGACCCGGAGTCGGTGTGGGCGGGCCTGGCCGCCGCCGGCCCGATCGACGTGCTGTATTACCTGGTGCACGCCATCGGTCAGCCCGGCTTCCGCGACGCCGACGAGGCCGCGGCCACCAACGTCGCGGGGGCCGCCCGGGACGCGGGTGTGCGGCGCATCGTCTATCTCGGCGGCTTCGTGCCGGCCGACGAAGCGCTGTCGGAGCACCTGACCAGCCGCGCCGAGGTCGCCGAGGCCCTGACGGTCGAGGGCGGTCCGGAGTTGGTGTGGCTGGGCGCGGCGATGATCATCGGGGCCGGCTCCACGTCGTTCGAGATGATGCGCTACGTGGGCGACCGCTTCCCGCTCATGCCGACACCGAACTGGATGGACAACCCGATCGATCCAATCTCCATCCGCGATGTCCTGCACTATCTCGTCGCCGCGGCGGACCCGGACGCGGTGTCCGCGGGCGCCTACGACATCTCCGGGCCCACCACGACCTCCTACCGCGAGCTGCTCAAGACGTATGCGCGCATCTCCGGCAGGTGGCACGCGGCCGTGCCCGTCGGCAGGGTCGACACCGGGCTGGCGTCGCTGGTCACAGGGGTCGCGCTGCCGGTGCCCCCGGGGCTGGCGGCGGACCTGGTCGAGTCGCTGGACCATCCGATGGTCGCGTCCGTCAGCGGCCTGCGCGATCGGGTGCCCGACCCGCCGGGGGGACTGCTCGGGGTCGAGGACGCCATTGCCCTGGCGTTGGCGGACCGGTCCAACCGCCGGCCCAAACCCGTCAACGCGCTGACCGATCCCCATCAGCTGGCCGACAGCGACCCCGCCTGGGCCGGCGGCGATGCCCTGCGCATCCGGCGGGTCGCCCGCGCGATCACGCCGCCCATCGCGCGACCCACGCTGCGGTTGGTCAACCGCGTGCCCGGCCCGCTGGCCGGGGCGCTGCGCACCGGCCTCGACATCCTGTTCGCCCTCAACGCGAAGGTTCGCCCCGCATGAGCCAGTCGACCGCTCCGTACCGCGCCGGCGTCGCCGCCGAATTGCGCCGGGCGATCACCAATGTCGCTGTGCCCCATAACGAACCGCCTGGTGTGGTGCGACGCCGGCGCGTCGTCGTCGCGATCACGCTGGCGATCGGCGCCGCGGTGCTCGGATTCTCCATGCGCCGCCATCCGGGCGAGTCGAGCTTCTACTGGCTGACCCTGGTGCTGGCCGCGGTGTGGATCGCCGGCGGATTCGTCTCGGGTCCATTGCATCTGGGCGGCATCTGCTGGCGCGGGCGCAACCAGCGGCCCGTGATCACCGGCACGACCGTCGGCCTGCTGCTCGGCGGCGTTTTCCTGGCCGGCGGGCTGATCGCGCGGGAGATACCGCCCGTGGCGGCCTTGATCACCCGGGTGCTGCTGTACGCCCACCACGGTTGGTATCCGGTGATCGTAGCGATCACGCTCATCAACGGCATCGCCGAGGAGGTCTTCTTCCGGGGCGCGCTCTACACGGCGCTCGGGCGGTACCACCCGGTGATCATCTCGACCGTCTTGTATACCTGCGCCACCCTGGTCAGCGGCAACCCGATGCTGGGATTCGCTGCGGTCATCCTGGGCACGGTGTGCGCGCTGGAACGCCGGGCCAGCGGCGGGGTGCTGGCGCCGGTGCTGACCCACTTCGTGTGGGGCCTGATCATGGTGCTCGCTCTGCCCCCGCTGTTCGGCGTCTGAGGCGTCCCGACGCATCGCGCGCCAACGCGCGCAACGCGGCAATCCGCAACGGCCGCAACCCGATCCAATACAGCCGTCCCGGTAGGCCGCGCGGCACGAAGATCGCCCGCAGCGTGTAGCGGCTGCCCCCGCCGTCCCGGGGCGCGACGCCGATCTCCAGCCACTCCTGACCGACCGCGCGCGCCCGGGAGCGCAACCGCAGCGCGCCGCGGGGCTCGCGGTGCTCCACGACCCAACCCTTGAACGGCCGGCGCCGGGCGATCCCCTCCTCGATCGCCCGCCAAACCTCGCCGGGCTCGGCGGGGATCTCGGTGGTCCGAACCTCGGAGTGGATGATCTCGCCGGCCCAGTCCGGGTCGCTGGGCAGCGGCTCGGCGGGGTCCGAGCCCAGCGAGGCCCAGGTGGCCTTGGTCAGGCCGCGCGTTCCGCGGTCGAGCGCGAGTTCGACGGCGCGGCGGTAGCCCGTGAGGCCGCCCGCCGGCGGCGCGATGATGGAGTCGATGTCCGAATTGCGCATCACCGCATCGCATTCCAGCGATTCGATCAGCGGTCGGGCCAGTCCGGGCGGGATCGGGGTGACGGTGCCGATCCAGAGGCTCGCGATCGTGGGTGTGAGGAACGGCAGCACGATCAGATAGCGCTTCCCGAGCCCCGCGACGTCGGCGTAGATGCGCATCATGTCGCCGTACTCGAGGACGTCGGGTCCGCCGATGTCCCACGTCCGAGACCCCGGCACCGGCGCCGTCGCCGCCGCGACCAGGTAGTGGAGCACGTCGCGGACCGCGATGGGCTGGATCTTGTTGTGCACCCACTTCGGCGTGGTCATCACCGGCAAGCGGTCGGTGAGGTGCCGGATCAGCTCGAACGACGCGGATCCCGACCCGACGACCACCCCTGCCTGCAGCACCAAAGTCTCGATGCCGGAGTCGATCAGGGCGTCGCCCACGGCCGCACGGGACTCCAGGTGCTCGGACAGCTTGCGGCCCTCGGGATGCAGCCCGCTCAGGTACACCACCCGGCGCACGCCGGCGCGACGGGCGGCGGTCACCACATTGCGCGCGGCGCGGTCTTCCTCGGCGGCGAAATTCTTCGACGTGCCCATCGAATGGACCAGGTAATAGACGACGTCGATGCCGTCGAACGCCGCGGTCAGCGACTCGACGTCGCCGAGATCGCCGCGCGCCACCTCCGCCCGGTCGCGCCACGGCACGCCGGCCAGCTTGCCCGGGTCGCGGGCCAGGGCGCGAACATGGTGGCCGTCGTCCAGCAGTCGCGGCACCAGCCGGGCCCCGATGTAGCCGGTCGCCCCGGTGACCAGGCAGCGCGCCATCGTCTCTCCGTTCCTCGTCTGTGTATTCGGAACCAACCCGAGGAAGGATTGCCGGTTCTGGCCGAGTGTAAGCCCGTCAGCGGTCGGTGAAGCCGGGAGCGCGGCGCTCCTGGAAAGCCGTTGTGCCCTCCTTGAAGTCGTGCGACACCAGCAGGCGCGACTGCCCCTCGTATTCGCACTGCAGGGCGGGATCCAGCTCGGTGAGCGTGGCCGCGTTGATCGCCTGCTTGGTCTTGGCGAACGCGACCGCCGGGCCCGCCAACAACCTCTCGATCACCTTGTCCGCCTCGGCGTCGAAGTCGTCCGCGGGATAGACGGCGGTGACAAGTCCCCAGGACAGGGCCTCGGTGGCCGGCAATCGTTCGGGCAGCAACGCCATCTGCATCGCCCGGGTCCGGCCGATCGCGGCCGCGATCAACGCCGACGCGCCGCCGTCGGGCATCAACCCGATCTTGGTGAACGCGAGCATGAAAAACGCTTTCTCGGAGGCCAATACGACGTCACATGCCAGCGCGAGGGACACGCCCACGCCGGCCGCCGGACCCTGGACGACGGCGACGACCGGGTGCGGCACCGCGACGACGGCCCGCACCAGCCGGTTGATCTCCAGGACGATTTCGTCCGGCGGGACCCCGCCGCTGCCCGACATGTCGTCGGCGCTGATGCCCGCCCCGGAGCAGAAGCCGCGGCCAGCTCCGCCGAGGCGCACCACGCGGACGTCGGGGTCGGTGGCCGCCCGTTCCATCGCGTCGGCGATGCCGGTGATCACCGGGATCGTCAGGGAATTCAGGCTGTCGGGGCGGTTGATGGTCACCGACAGCACCCCGTCGGTCAGCGTGACGTCGAGACCCGCGACGGGTGCGAGCGTGGCGATCCCAGAATCCGGCATGGGCCCCAGACTAGGTGACCGGGCTGCGCGGGCGTTCGGCGCGGCTGCGAAGATGCGAACAACCGGTTGTTCGACGACGAAAGGTCGGTGCGCCAATGGCGGGACCGCTGCGGGGATTGCGTGTTGTCGAGTTGTCCGGCATCGGGCCCGGCCCGCATGCCGCGATGATTCTGGGGGATCTCGGTGCGGATGTGGTGCGCATCGACCGGCCGTCGGGGGCGCCCGGCGGGGTCGTGAAGGACTCCATGAGTCGCAACCGGCGCGTGGTCACGGCCGACCTCAAGTCCGACGAAGGACGCGACCTGGTGCTGCGGCTCGTCGCCAAAGCCGACGTGCTGATCGAGGGCTACCGGCCCGGGGTCACCGAGCGGCTCGGCCTGGGCCCCGAGGACTGCGCGAAGGTCAACGACCGCCTGGTCTACGCCCGCATGACCGGCTGGGGCCAGACCGGCCCGCGCAGCCAGCAGGCGGGCCACGACATCAACTACATCTCGCTGAACGGGATCCTGCACGCCATCGGCCGGGCCAACGAGCGGCCGGTGCCGCCGCTCAACCTGGTCGGCGACTTCGGCGGTGGCTCGATGTTCCTGCTGGTCGGCATCCTGTCCGCGCTGTGGGAGCGGCAGAGCTCCGGCAAGGGGCAGGTCGTCGACGCCGCCATGGTCGACGGGTCCAGCGTGCTGATCCAGATGATGTGGCAGATGCGCTCCTCCGGCATGTGGACCGACGTGCGCGGCACCAACATGCTCGACGGCGGCGCTCCCTATTACGACACCTACGAGTGCGCCGACGGCCGCTACGTCGCCGTCGGCGCCATCGAGCCCCAGTTCTACGCGGCGATGCTGGCCGGGCTGGGCCTGGACGCCGCCAACCTGCCGCCGCAGAACGACACCGCCCGCTGGCCCGAGCTGCGGGCGGTGCTCACCGAGACGTTCGCCAGCCGCGATCGTGACCACTGGGCCAAGGTGTTCGCCGACTCGGACGCCTGCGTGACGCCGGTGCTGGCCTTCGGGGAGGTGCAGACCGAGCCGCACATCACCGAACGCAACACCTTCTACGAGGTGAACGGGGGCCTGCAGCCGTTGCCGGCGCCGCGGTTCTCCCGCACGTCACCGGACACCCCGCGCCCGGCGGAGCCGACGGCCGACATCGAGTCGGTGCTCAGGGACTGGGTATAGTCGCCAACCAACTGGTTGGCTGAACAAGAGTGGAAGGACCCGCATGGAGATCAAGGACGCCGTAGCCGTCGTCACCGGGGGAGCGTCGGGGCTGGGCCTGGCGACCACCAAGCGGCTGCTCGACGCCGGGGCGCAGGTGGTGGTGCTGGACCTCAGGGGCGAGGAGGCCGTCCGCGAGCTGGGGGAGCGCGCCCGATTCGTGGAGGCCGACGTCACCGACGAGGCCGCCGTCGCCAAGGTGCTCGATGTGGCCGAATCGCTTGGGCCGCTGCGCATCAACGTCAACTGTGCGGGCATCGGCAACGCCATCAAGACGCTGTCCAAGGACGGCCCGTTCCCGCTGGCCGGCTTCAAGAAGGTGGTCGAAGTCAACCTGATCGGCACCTTCAATGTGTTGCGGCTCGCCGCCGAGCGCATCGCGAAAACCGAACCCCTCGGTGAGGAGCGCGGCGTCATCGTCAACACCGCCTCCGTCGCCGCGTTCGACGGCCAGATCGGCCAGGCCGCCTACTCGGCGTCCAAGGGCGGCGTGGTCGGCATGACGCTGCCGATCGCGCGCGACCTGGCCCGCGAGCTCATCCGCGTGGTGACCATCGCGCCCGGGCTGTTCAAGACCCCGCTGCTGGGATCGCTGCCCGAGGAGGCGCAGAAGTCGCTGGGCAAGCAGGTGCCGCATCCGGCCCGGCTCGGTGACCCCGACGAGTACGGGGCGCTCGCGGTGCACATCATCGAGAACCCGATGCTCAACGGGGAGGTCATCCGCCTGGACGGCGCCATTCGCATGGCGCCCCGCTAAGGCGGGGAAACGAAAACCCCCCGCGGTGCGCGGGGGGTTTTCGTCTCAAGCAAGATCGATCGCTATCGACGGAACCATCGGGTGATGGCGGGTTCGGCCATCAGCAGCCGTGCTAGCACGCTCATGGGCGGTCAGCTTGCCGTAGGCAGCGTGTGCTGGTCTTCGAACTGCTCGGAGGTCTCGCCTTCCACCAGCACGTCGCCGTGGTAGAGAGCCTCGAAGTCAGCCTTGATGACGTCGGCACTCGAGTCGTCGATCCACATGACTATGAGCGTATGGGTCACCTCTAAGGAATCGGTGAGTCACGATTCGGAAAATAATGGCAATTTACCGGCGGGTAGGTTTCCGGTGGGTAGCTGCCGGTTGGAACCGGTTCCGGACGGTTTGAACCATCCGCCCGCGGGGAGCCGTATTTATCGATAGTGTTGTTTGACACCTGTTAGTTATCGCTGATAAGTTACCGCCGGGTCAGTTGCGGTCCAGCGTGACCGGCACGGCGGTGGGAGGACCGGGGACATGCTGCAAGCGATCGCTCGATTGGCCATAGCGGCACCACGACGAATAATCGCGATCGCAGTCCTGGTCTTCATCGGCGCGGCGGTCTTCGGCATCCCCGTCGCCAAGAGCCTGGCACCCGGGGGCTTCCAGGATCCGAACTCGGAATCGGCGCATGCCATCCAAATCCTCACCGACAAGTTCGGGCAGAGCGGCCAGCAGATGCTGGTCATGGTGACCTCGCCCGCGGGCGCCCAGAGCGACCAGGCGCGCAAGGTGGGCACCGACCTCGTCCGCGATCTGCAGGGTTCGACGTTGGTCTACAACGTGACCTCGGCCTGGACCGCGCCGCCGCAGGCGGCCGCCGATCTGGTCAGCAAGGACGGCAAGTCGGGGCTGATCGTAATCAACCTCAAGGGCGGCGAGAACTTCGCACAGAGCAACGCCCAAACCCTGGCGGACCAATTCGTCCACGACCGTGACGGTGTCACCGTCCGCGCCGGCGGCCCGGCGATGCAGTACGCCCAGATCAACAAGCAGAACCAGGAAGACCTCGTCGTCATGGAGATCATCGCGCTGCCGCTGAGCTTCCTGGTGCTGATCTGGGTATTCGGTGGGCTGCTCGCGGCGGCGCTGCCGATGGCCCTCGGCGCGCTGGCGGTGGTGGGTTCGATGACGGTGTTGCGGCTCATCACCTTCACCACCGAGGTGTCGATCTTCGCCCTGAACCTCAGCACCGCGCTGGGCCTCGCGCTGGCGATCGACTACACCTTGCTGATCGTCAGCCGATACCGCGACGAACTGGCCGAGGGCAGCGACCGCCACGAGGCGCTGATCCGAACGATGGCCACCTCCGGCCGCACCGTGCTGTTCTCCGCCGTCACCGTGGCGTTGTCGATGTCGGCGACGGTGGCGTTCCCGATGTACTTCCTCAAGTCGTTCGCGTACGCCGGTGTGGCCACCGTGGCCTTCGTCGCCACCGCGTCCATCGTGGTGACCCCGGCCGCGATCGTGCTGCTGGGGGACCGGCTGGACGCGCTGGACGTGCGCCGGCTGATCCGCCACGCCCTGCGCCGGCCTGACCCGCTGCACCGGCCGGTCGAGCAGTGGTTCTGGTACCGGTCGAGCAAGTTCGTGATGCGGCGCTGGGCCCCGGTCGGACTGTCCGTCATGGCGCTGCTGATGTTGCTGGGGCTGCCGTTCTTCTCGGTAAAGTGGGGCTTCCCCGACGACCGGGTGCTGCCGCGTTCGGCGTCGTCGCATCAGGTCGGCGACGAGTTGCGCACCGGGTTCGCGCACGACTCCGCGACGGCGGTGCCCGTCGTCGTCCGTGACGTCCGCGGGCTCAACCCGGCGGATCTGGACAAGTACGCCGCCGAACTGTCCCGGGTCCCCGAAGTGTCGGGCGTATCGGCGCCGGGCGGGACCTTCGTGAACGGAAACCCGGTGGGGCCGCCCGCCGCGGCCACCGGGCTGGTCGACGGCAGCGCCTTCTTGACGGTCAACAGCACGGCCCCGCTTTTCACCCAGGCCAATGACACTCAGCTCAAACGGTTGCACGAGGTGCCCGGGCCGGGCGGCCGAGCCGTTGAAATGGGTGGTGTCGCACAAATCAACCGGGACAGCGTCGACGCGGTGACCGACCGGCTTCCGCTGGTGCTGGGACTGATGGCCGCCGTCACGTTCGTGTTGCTGTTCTTGCTCACCGGAAGCGTGGTGCTGCCGCTGAAGGCATTGGTGTGCAACGTGCTGTCGCTTAGCGCGGCGTTCGGGGCGCTGGTGTGGATCTTCCAGGACGGCCACCTCGGCGCGCTCGGCACCACCCCCAGCGGAACGCTGGTGGCCAACATGCCAGTGCTGTTGTTCTGCATAGCCTTTGGGTTGTCGATGGATTACGAGGTGTTCCTAATATCCCGCATCCGGGAGTACTGGCTGGAGTACCGACCGGCGAATCCGACCGCAAGAGAGGCGCACGCCGCCAACGACGAAGCGGTGGCGCACGGCGTCGCCCGCACCGGACGGGTGATCACCGCGGCCGCGCTGGTGATGTCGATGTCGTTCGCCGCGCTGATCGCCGCACACGTGTCGTTCATGCGGATGTTCGGCCTCGGGCTGGTGCTCGCCGTGTTCGCGGATGCGACGCTGGTGCGGATGGTCCTGGTCCCCGCGTTCATGCACGTGATGGGCCGCTGGAACTGGTGGGCGCCAAGGCCTTTGGTGTGGCTGCACGAGCGGTTCGGCATCAGCGAGGCGCCGTCGGAGATCGCTCGGCACGCCGAGCCGACCGAGGGGCCGGTGCAGCACAACGGGCGCCCGATCGAGGAGTCGGTGACCCACATTGGTTGACGTATCGGCCGAAGGTCTGCGTCGCGCGAGGGCGCCTCGCGGCTCCGGTGAGCGCCTGCGCGACGAGATCCTGGATGCGACAACCCAGCTGCTGCTGGAAACCGGGCACGCCCGGTCGGTGTCGATCCGTTCGGTGGCACAACGCGTCGGCGTCACGCCGCCGTCGATCTATCTGCATTTCTCCGACAAAGACGCCCTGCTCGACGCGGTGTGCGCGCGCTACTTCGAAAAGCTGGACCCCGAAATGCGGCGCCTGGCGGCCGAACACACCTCCCCGGTGGCGGTGCTGCGTGCGCAGGGGCTGGCCTATGTCCGGCTCGCGGTCCAGATCCCGGAGTTGTACCGGATCGCCACGATGGGTGAGTGGCGGTCCGGGAGCAGCGTCGACGCCACGCTGAGCAACTCCGCGTTCGAGCACATCCGCGCCACCGTGCAGCGGCTGATGGACGACGGCACCTACCGCCCCGTCGACCCGACCACCCTCGCGCTGGAGTTGTGGACGGCGCTGCACGGCGTCGCGGCCATGTTGATCGCCAAGCCGCACCTGCCGTTCGGCGACGCCGAGGCGTTCGCCGACCGGGTGCTGTCCTCGGTGTTCTGCGGACAATTGGTAATGGGATACTGCGGCCGGGACGCCACACCCCAGATGTTGGCGTCATGGGTGGCGGCACATCGGCCGCAGGAGGAGTCGCGGAGATGACGCAGGCAGCCGAGCGCGCGATCGACAATCCGTTCTTCGCGCGCGTTTGGCCCGTCGTCGCCGCCCACGAGGCCGAGGCGGTTCGGGCGCTTCGCCGGGAGAACGTGGCGGGCCTGTCGGGCCGGGTGCTGGAAATCGGCGCGGGTGTCGGGACGAACTTCGCCAACTACCCGCCGGGGGTCGAGCAGGTGGTCGCGGTCGAGCCCGAGCCGCGGCTGAGGACCCATGCCCGCGCCGCGGCCGAGGGGGCGCCCGTGCCCGTCGTCGTGATCGGGGAGACCGCCGAGGCGTTCAGCGACGGCGAGCTCTTCGATGCCGTGGTGTGCTCGCTGGTGTTGTGCTCGGTTCGCGACGTCCCCGGCGTGCTGCGGCACATGTATTCGCTCCTGCGGCCCGGTGGGGAGCTGCGGTATCTCGAGCATGTGGCCAGCGCCGGCGGGCGCGGCCGCCTGCAGCGGTTCGCCGACGCGACGCTGTGGCCCAGGCTGTTCGGCAACTGCCACACGCATCGCGACACCGAGCGCGCGATCGTCGACGCCGGTTTCGAGGTGGACACGTCGCGGCGGGAGTGGACGTTGCCGGTGTGGGCGCCGTTGCCGGTATCGGAACTGGCACTGGGCCGGGCGCGGCGGCCGTAGGTCTTTTCGCCGAGACTGCGCGAGACCTACCTCAGCAGGGCAGGCAGCCGCTGCAGCAGCTCCGGCAACGCCTGGCTCGCACTCTCGCGGATGCTGACCGTGGCGTTCCGGGTGAGCGGCGTCGGCTCGGGGTTGACCTCCACGACGACGGTGCCGCGGGACAGCGCCAGGTCCGGCAGCCCGGCCGCCGGGTAGACGATCGCCGAGGTACCCACCACGACCATCACGTCGGCGGACTGCGTCGCGTCGACCGCCCGCTGCCACGGCTCATCGGGTAGCGGCTCGCCGAACCAGACGATGTCCGGCCGGATCAGGCCACCGCAGTGGCACACCGGAGGCTCGACCTCCACCGCCGGTTCGGCCATACGGGGCAGCGGCCCGGTGTAGTCCATATCGCAACGGTCGCAACGGAATTCAAAAAGGCTGCCGTGCAAGTGGTGGACCGGTGTGCTGCCGGCGCGCTCGTGCAGGTCGTCGACGTTCTGGGTGACGACGGTGACCTCGGCGTGGTCCTGCCACGCGGCGATGGCGAGGTGGCCGGCGTTGGGTTCGACGTCGGCCACCAGGTAGTGGCGCCACAGATACCAGCCCCACACCCGTTCGGGGTTCTTGCGCCACCCTTGCGTGCTGGACAGCTCGTAGGGATCGAAGCGGGCCCACAATCCGTTCTTGTCATCCCGGAATGTCGGCACGCCGCTCTCCGCGGAGATCCCCGCGCCGCTGAGCACAGTTACTCGCATCCCACAAAGATAGTCGTGCTTGGGACATACTGAGGAAGTGGAGCTGCGGGATTGGCTGAAGGTCGATGTCAAGGCGGGCAAACCGCTGTTCGACCAGCTCAGAACCCAGGTCATCGACGGGGTCCGGGCGGGTGCGTTGCCCCCTGGGTCCCGGCTCCCGACCGTGCGTGACCTGGCGGGCCAGCTCGGGGTCGCGGCAAACACCGTGGCGCGGGCCTACCGCGAACTCGAGTCGGCGGCGGTCGTCGAAACGCGCGGGCGCTTCGGCACTTTCATCTCCCGCTTCGATCCGACCGACGCCGCGATGGCCGCGGCCGCCAAGGAGTATGTCGAGGTGGCCAAGGCGCTGGGCCTGACCAAGTCCGACGCGATGCGCTACCTGACCAACGTGCCCGACGACTGACGTTGGCGCGCAAGGCAATCAACGCAACACTTTGTCCAGGGTGCGCAGGTTGCGGGTGGTCGTCGAGGACTTGTAGCGGGGCTTGCCCATCGTCTTGCCGATCGTGCTGTCCAGCGTGCTGCCCTTGGGAACCTGCCAGTAGACGACGCCGTCTCCGCGGCTGATCTTCTCGTCGGGGCCCTCGCTCAATTTGGCCAGTTCGTCGAGCACCGCCTCGTTGGCGACGAACGTGACGTAGGACTGGTACCCCTCGACCTCGCGCTCGAACGGGTAGGCGTCGACGACGGCGCGCAGCATATCGATGTCGTACGCCAGCACCCACGCGTCATAGCCGAACCGCTCGCGCAGCGTGGCCTCGGCCTTCTTGCGCACCGCGGCCGCCCGGCCGGACGACTCCAGCAGCACGTTGCCGCTGGCCAAGATCGTGCGGACATTGGCGAACCCGGCTCCGGTCAACGCGGCGGCCACCTCGGCCATTTTGAGGTTGACGCCGCCGACGTTCACGCCGCGCAAGAACGCCGCGTATTTGGTCATGCCTCGATTTCACCACGACGTAGGCTCGGTGCATGGGACGCCAAGTCTTCGACGACAAGCTGTTGGCCGTGATCAGCGGGAACTCTCTCGGGGTGCTGGCCACCATCAAGCGCGACGGGCGGCCCCAACTGTCGAACGTGAGCTATCACTTCGACCCGCGCGAGTTGGTGGTGCGCGTGTCGATCACCGAGCCGCGGGCAAAGACGCGCAACCTGCGCCGCGATCCGCGTGCCTCGATCCTGGTCGACGCCGACGACGGATGGTCGTATGCCGTCGCCGAGGGGACAGCCGAGCTGACGCCCCCGGCCGCCGCGCCCGGCGACGAGACCGTCGAGGCGCTGATTTCCTTGTATCGCAACATCGCCGGCGAGCACCCGGACTGGGATGAATTCCGGGAGGCGATGGTCACCGACCGGCGGGTGCTGATGACGCTGCGGATCTCGCACGTCTACGGCATGCCGCCGGGTAAGCGGTAAAACCAGGAGCCACGCGCGCCCGTCCAGGCTAGGCTGCCGGTATGGCCGAATCGAACTCCGAACACGAGGACGACACGAAGCGCAAGTTCCGCGAAGCCCTCGACCGCAAGAAGGCCAAGTCGGCGGGCGCATCCGATCACAAAGACGGCGGCGACAAGCACTCGCGGGCACACGGTCCGGTGGAGAGCCGCCGCGAATTCCGCCGCAAGAGCGGTTAATTCGTGTGGGCCCTGTCCAGCAGCTGCGGGGTCAAGCCGAATTTGTCGACGAGCAACAACCAATCGCCGGCGGCGACGGAGTAGTCGGCCGGCCGGTTCACTCGATCCGGGACGGTGCCGCGCCACGCGAACCGCGATGAGTACTCCATGGGGCCGCGGTACTCCTGACATCCGATGGGCATGGGCTCCACGCCGGGAACGCACAGCACGACAACGGGCGACGGCTTGCCACCCCCATGACGATGAAGTAGATCCAGTTGGGCCGCGCCTCGTCGGTGATCATTCGGGACATCGCCTTGGACATCGGGAACGGGAGCTTGGCCACGAACTGCCGCCCGGCGGTCGACTCGTCCCGCACGCTCATCCCGAAAGGATGTCACCGGTTCAGTCGACTGTGAATAGGCCGATCGACGGGTCGGCCTGGCCGGGTTGGCCGCGCAGGCTGCCCCGGGTGCTCGGGTGCCCGAAGTTCACTTCCGACGGGTCCTTCTGGTACGCCCAATCCGCCACGATCGTGCGGTGGCTGAACTTCCAGGCGCCGTCGTGTTTGCGGTACCGGTCCAGATACCGGCCGCCGATGATGACGTCGATGTCGTGCTCGGGACCGGCGAACGTGTGAAACACCAGGCAGTAGATCTCACCGCGGGCCGTGTCGCCGTCGATCACGAAATTCGTTGTGGTGACGTTGTGTTGGGAGACGCGCACATACGGTTCCGCGGCCCGTAGTTGTCCGATGAACTGTTCGACGCCGCCCGTCGCGAAGGAACCGTGCGAGTCGGTCGCGTCGGGGTGGTACAGGTTCCGCAGCGCTGCATAGTCAGCGCGGTCCACGGCCCGGCAGTAGGCGGTGACGAGCTGATGCAACTCGTCCCGGGCCAGCATCAGTTCCAACTTGGCCTCATCCACCACCACGCCACGATAGCCCGGGCGCTAAAGTCGGCGTATGTCGAAGCTCTGCCTGGCGCAGGAGCCCGGGGCCGATGCGCTGCTGGAAGATGACCCGTTCGCGTTGCTGGTCGGCATGCTCCTGGACCAACAGGTGCCGTTCGAGACGGCGTTCGCCGGCCCGAAGAAGATCGCGGACCGGATGGGCGGCCTGGACGCGGCCAAGATCGCCGACTACGACCCGGACAAGTTCGCTGCCTTGTGCTCGGAAAGACCTGCGGTGCACCGCTTCCCGGGATCGATGGCCAAGCGCATCCAGGCCCTGGCGCAGATCATCGTGGACCGCTACGACGGCGACGCCGCCGGGTTGTGGAAGGCCGGCAAGCCCGACGGGCAAGAGCTGCTGCGCCGGCTCAAGGGGCTACCCGGTTTCGGCGAGCAGAAGGCGAAGATCTTCCTGGCGCTGCTCGGCAAGCAGTACGGCGTGACGCCGACGGGCTGGCGGGAGGCGGCCGGCGACTTCGGCAAGGCGGGCGCGCACCTGTCCGTCGCCGATATCGTCGACGCGCAGTCCCTCGGGAAGGTGCGATCGTATAAAAAGCAGATGAAGGCAGCAGCGAAGGGAAAGGCGGCAACGTGAAGACACACATAACGTGTCCGTGCGGCGAAGCCATCACCGGCAAGGACGAGGACGAGCTGGTCGAGCTCACCCAGGCTCACCTCGCCAGCGCCCATCCGGGCCTCGAGTACGACCGCGACGCCATCCTCTTCATGGCGTACTAGCTACACGCCACCCCCGGCGGCCGACAGCTGACGCAGGACGCGCAGGAACGCGCGGCGATCGTCGGCCGGCAGCCGCCCCAGCCAGCGCTCTTCGCCGCGCTGGATATCTTCCTGCGCACCATCTTTCGCGGCCCGCCCCGCCTCGGTAAGCGCCAGTAGTCGCACGCGCCGGTCGTCCGGGTCGGGCCGGCGTTCGATGTAGCCCCGCTCCTGCAAGTCGTCGAGGGTGGGGATGATGCGGGTCTTGTCGGCGCCGATCGCCTCCGCGAGGGCGGCCTGGCTGCGTACCGGCGAGCGATCCAGCGCGCTCAGCACCACGTAGCCCCACATCGACAATCCGTGCGCCTGCAGCACGGGGACCTCGGCCGCCATCATCTCGCGAACCAGCGGCGCCATCATCGCCGCGAGATCGGGACGCCTGGTCGCCATGCTGGAAGCGTAGCGTTGACAGACGATATGCGAGTGCATACGATCTGCTTATGCATACGGTATCTGACGTTCGACCGTTCCACCGCGCGGCCGTGCAGGCGTCCGTCGACGTCGTCGCGGCCGTCACCCGGGACGATCTCCACCGACCCACACCCTGCGCGGGCTGGAACCTGCTGGACCTGCTCGCCCACATGACCGCGCAGCACCACGGGTTCGCCGCCGCGGCGCGTGGCGGCGCCGCCAGCGAGACGGTTTGGGCGACCGACCGCGTGGTCGACGCCGTCGGGGCCGATCCCGGCGGCAGCTACGCCGCGGCCGCCGCCGACGTGCTCGACGCGTTCGCCGCCGACGGGGTGCTCGAGGCGAGTTTCTCGTTGCCCGAATTCGGCCCCGGGGCGGCGTTCCCCGGCGCGATCGCGATCGGCTTCCACTTCGTGGACTACGTGGTGCACGGCTGGGACGTCGCGCGGAGCATCGGTGCGCCCCTTGCGCTTTCGGACGACGTGGTGGCCGCCGTGCTACCGCTGACGTTCGTCGTTCCGGACGGCGACTACCGGACGACGGAGGGTGCCCCGTTCGGCCCGGCCGTCACCGCGCCCGACGGCGCGAGCGACCTCGACCGCATTCTCAGCCATCTCGGTCGCTTGCCCGGCTGGAAACCCTAGGGCACGACCGTCGAGCCGATCGTGGGCATGAACTGGCACTGCTTTTCCTTGGTGGTGACCTGCCCGAAGATCGTCGACATGATGCTGCCCGAGCCGGTGTCGACGATCGCCGTCAGCGTCGTCGGCCCGTCCCCGTTGATGTCGGTGCGCGGCTTGAGCGCCACCGTGCCCGACTTGCCCGTGGTCAGGTTGACCCAGGTGACGTTCAACGGCAGCTTCTGCACCTCGGCGGGCCCCGGCGTGCCGACCGCGGTGAACACATAGGCGGTCTGGCCCGGCCCGGGTCCCGGCGTCGGGATCTTGGCCGGCCCCGCCACCGATAGCGCGGTCGCGATCGAACTACTCCCGTCGGCAAGGCAATTCGTGCCGATCGAGGGATACATGAAGTCCTGCGTGGGCGGGGCGTCAGGGCCCAGACCCGGCGCGGGGGCCGGCGCGGGCGCGGGTGCGGCGTCCGGGGCGGGAGCCGGCGCGGGTGCCGGTGCCGCGGCGGGTGCCGGCGGCGGCACGGCGGCCGCGACGGGCTCGGTGCCCGGCGTGGCGGCCGGCGGCGTGGCCGCGGAGGGGGCGGCCTGGGGTGCCGTAACGGGCCCCGGGCCCGCCGCGCGAGCCGGATCGATTCCCGGCGGCAGGTGAGACTGCAGCCCGGGCTCGATGCCCAACGGCGGCACGTGCTGCACCGGTGCGGTCTCCGGCGCCCCGGAAACCGGCGCACCCGGCTCGGCCACGAACTTATTCACGGACGCCGCAACGTTTTTGGATTCGTCGGGCGCCGTCGGGTTGTGCGTGAACGCTTGAGCGGCCGCCATCAGCAGCTGGGTAGCCTGCCCGGGATTGCTGGCCGCCTGCTGGATTATCGGGCTCAGCTCCGACAGCGCCGGCAGGCCGGGCAGCTGCTGGGTCGAGTTCGCCTGCGGTGTCGGCTGCGGCGCCGCCGGGTCGGCCGCCGCGCTCGGGCAGAACCCGAACGCGGCAGCCGACGCCGTGACGACAGCGGCCAAACCCTTGGACAGATTCCGAGTGGTTGCCACGATGTCCTCCGGTCGTTGGTGGCGGTTTAGTCGGCTAACGAACTGCTCAGGGCAGGGCCGAAAGCAGCGGCGACATCGGGCTGACCGGCGCCGGTGCGGCCGGTGCGGCCGGTGCCGCCGGAGCCTGTCCCGTGGCCAGCGCCTGCAGATCCTGCGGAATCGTCAGCTGCGCGGGCACGTTGACCGGCAGGCCCGACGGCAGCGCCGGCATGTCCACCTTCGCCTGCGGGATCTGCGGGGTGGCCGGCGCGGCCGGAGCCGCCGGCGAGGACAGGCCCGGGATGGCGGGCAGCCCCGGAATCGACGGAGCGGCCGGGACGGCGGGTGCCGCCGGCGCCTGGGCGAGGCCCGGGATCTGGCCAAGGCCCGGGATGGTCGGCGTCGCCGCCGGGGCCGTGGCCGCAGCGGGCGGGGTGAGCCCCGGAATCGACGGGAAGCCCGCCGAAGGCGAGACGGGCGAGGCCGCCGAGGGCATCCCCGGGAAGGTGATGCCGGGGGACGCCGGCGCCGCGGGCGGCGTGGCGCCGAGCGCGGTAGCGAGGTTCTGCAGGATTTGAGGCGCGTTGGCCGCAGAGCTGATCAGCTGCTGCGGAATGTTCGGCACCGGCGGGGCGGGGACGGGGTCGGCGTGGGCGATACCGCCCGTCAGTAGCGCTGCGGACGAACCGACCACGACGGCGGCCGCTCGCAAATAGGTCCAGATGGTTGGCATGACTCTCCCTGGTTGTCGATGACGGGTCCGGGGCCGAAGTTACTTTGATGCTGGTGTGACTCAAGTGACACGTGTGGCATTTATTCGATCGTTACCGATACGAGTGACGGCGGTGACCGAGCGGCCACAGAACACCGGGTGATGGCTAAAGTCAGGCGGATAGACACCATCCCCGCCGCCCCGGCGGCGCCCCGCACCCGGCGGCTGGCCAGCCCCCTTCAGGCGGCCGCCCCGGCGCTGCTGATCGCGAGCGTCGCCGCGCGACTCGCCTGGACATACCTGGCGCCGAACGGCGCGAACTTCGTCGACCTGCACGTCTACCTCGGCGGCGCCGCCGCCATCGACCATCCGGGCACCCTGTACAGCTACGTCTACGCCGACCAGACGCCGGACTTCCCGCTGCCGTTCACGTATCCGCCGTTCGCGGCGGTCGTGTTCTACCCGCTGCACCTGCTGCCGTTTGGGCTGGTGGCGTTCCTGTGGCAGGTCGCGACGATGGCCGCGCTGTACGGCGCGATCCGGATCGCCCAGCGCCTGATGGGCGTGCCGGCCGGGGCCGGTCACCGCGTCGCGATGCTGTGGACGGCGATCGCCATCTGGATCGAGCCGCTGCGCAGCACCTTCGACTACGGCCAGGTGAATGTCCTGCTCATGCTGATGGTGCTGTGGGCGGCCTGGACGACCCGCTGGTGGTTATCGGGCCTGCTGGTCGGCGTGGCGGCCGGGATCAAGCTGACGCCGGCGATCGCCGGGGTCTACCTGCTCGGCGCCCGGCGCTGGGGTGCCGCCGTGTTCTCGGCGGTGGTCTTCCTGGTGACCGTCGGCGTGTCGGTCCTGGTCGTCGGCGATCAGGCCCGCTACTACTTCACCGATCTGCTGGGCGACGCGCACCGGGTCGGGCCGATCGCCACGTCGTTCAATCAATCCTGGCGCGGCGGCATCTCGCGGATCCTCGGCCACGACGCCGGCTTCGGTCCGCTGGTGGTGGGCGCCCTCGCGGTGACGGCGGCGCTGGCCGTCCTGGCCTGGCGGGCGCTGGACCCGACCGACCGGCTCGGCAGGTTGCTGGTGGTCGAGCTGTTCGGGCTGCTGCTCTCGCCGATCTCGTGGACCCACCACTGGGTGTGGCTGGTGCCGCTGATGATCTGGGCGATTCACGGGCCGCCGCGCGGGTGGTCCGGCGCCCGCATCGTCGGCTGGGGCTGGTTGGCACTCACGATCGTCGGGGTGCCCTGGTTGCTGAGCTTCGCGCAACCGACGATCTGGCAGATCAGCCGACCGTGGTACCTGGCCTGGGCCGGGCTGATCTACATCGTGGCGGCGATGGCGACGCTGATCTGGATGGCGGTCGCCGGCCGACGGGACGCCTCGAGGGCCTAGCCTCCGACGATCCCGTCGATGTCACGCGCCATGTCGACGTCGTTCTGGGTGATGCCGCCCTCGGAATGGGTGACCAACGCGAAAGTCACCGTCCGCCAACGGATGTCGATGTCGGGGTGATGATCCTTGCTCTCGGCGTGCTCGCCCACCCGCCGCACGGCGTCGATGCCGTCGAGAAACGCGGGGAACTTGATCGACCGGCGCAGGGTGCCGTCGACACGCTCCCATCCGTTGAGTTCGGGCAGTGCGGCGTCTACTTGCTCATCCGTTAACACAGCCATGCCGAAGGTATCCTCTCATCTGGGATAGGCGGTCACCTACGAGGCTACGGCGGGACCGGCCGGCGCTTGACTTCTCTGGTCCAGGGGCACCACGACGCTCGCCTCCGGCAGGTTCTTCAGTTGCTGGTATGCGGACTCAAGGCTGGCCGGAACCGCTTGCAGGTCGCGGGCAACACCCATCAGTTCTTCGAGGATCATGATGCGCTGCTGGTTCGCCTCGGCCACCGCTTGCCGGGCCTGCTCATGGAATAGCCGAGCTTGCTGCTTTGCGTCGGCGAGGAGCTGCTCACGCTGGTGCTGGGCTTCCTCCCACGCGCGATCGATCGACGATTGGGCTTCAGCGCGCCTCCCGGCGACTTCGGCGTCGACATTTCTCTTGGTTTCCGCACACTGCGTTTCCAGCGCCTTTTGCTGTAAGGCTATGTCCGCCAACAGTTCTCGGTGCTCTCGCTGCGCGGCCTCGGCCTCGGCCTCCGCCGCCGCGACCAGGGTGTCGGCCTCGGCTCGCGCCTCGACCTGCATCCGGGACGCCTCATCGAGCGCCCGCCGCAGCATCTTCGCCATCCGGTGTTGCATCGCGTAGGGCGACGGCGAGGTGTCCGACAGCATGGCGACCTCATCACTGAGGCAGGCGACTTCGATCCGCAGGGCGGCTGCCTCGTCGCTGAATTCCTTGCGCTCGGCTCTTAGGTTCTGAACCTCGTCGATCAGCAACTTCTGCTTGGCGAACGACACCTCGAGGTAGGCATCGACCGCTGCCGTGTCGTAGCCCCTGAACGTGCGGGAGAACGTCTTTGCGGGTTCGGTGATCATTGCCAACCCCGATTCTGGAAAGTCCCCGGTAGAGATCGTGACCGACAGGGTCAAGTATTCCACGATGGCGCTCAAACTGTAATAGAGGCATTGTGCCCCAATGGAATTCGATGCCGAGCGGCTCCCTTGGTGCATGAAACCGTTCTCGGGACGATGGCCGCCCCCGGCGAGCCGCGCCCCGACGGTATACCGTCCTGGCCATGCCGACCCAGATCGTCGTCGCCGCAGCGGTCATCTCCGGCGGCAGGCTCTTGGTCGCGCAACGGGTCCGGCCGCCGGAATTGGCCGGCCGCTGGGAGCTCCCCGGCGGGAAGGTCGCTCCCGGCGAAACCGAGCGCGCAGCGCTCGCCCGCGAGCTGGCCGAAGAGCTCGGCCTGGTGGCGAACAACATCGAGGTGGGTGAGCGCCTCGGCGCCGACATTCCGCTGGGCGACACGATGACGCTGCGGGCGTACCGCGTGCGACTGCTCGACGGCGAGCCGCACCCGCGCGACCATCGGGCGCTGCGTTGGGTGACCGCCGCCGAACTGCACGACGTCGACTGGGTGCCGGCCGATCGCGGCTGGCTGCCGGACCTGACCCGGGCGCTGTGAGCAGGCTCATAACAAGTCCACAGCCTGCATGCAGGCAACGTACAGCGCTATCGCAGCTGACACGCGTGAAATCGGAAGGTAATAGTCCCGAAACACCGTAACCTGCGATTTGCATGCCAGTAGCGATCCCGATGGTTGTTCGAACGGTGTGGCCACACCTGCCACGCCGCGTCTCGACGGATTTTTTTGTCCTGTAAACCTATGTGCCACAATGGATTTCGCTAACACGCCCGTCATCGCCCGGCCGGCATTCGAACCCGACGGCGAAGTTCAACGTGGACCTACTAGGAGGCTTTTCTCTTGACCGTGACACCTCACGTTGGTGGACCGCTCGAGGAGCTACTGGAACGGAGTGGGCGTTTTTTCACCCCGGGCGAGTTCTCCGCCGATCTGCGCACCGTCACCCGGCGGGGCGGGCGCGAAGGCGACGTCTTTTACCGGGACCGGTGGAGCCACGACAAGGTGGTGCGCTCCACCCACGGGGTGAACTGCACCGGGTCCTGCTCCTGGAAGATCTACGTCAAGGACGGGATCATCACCTGGGAAACCCAGCAGACCGACTACCCCTCGGTGGGTCCGGACCGGCCCGAATACGAGCCGCGCGGGTGCCCGCGGGGTGCGTCGTTCTCCTGGTACAGCTACTCGCCCACCCGGGTGCGCTACCCGTACGCCCGCGGCGTGCTGATCGAGATGTTCCGCGAGGCCAAGGCGCGGCTGGGTGATCCCGTGCTGGCGTGGGCCGACATCCAGGCCGACCCCGAGCGCCGGCGCCGCTACCAGCGGGCGCGGGGCAGGGGCGGTCTGGTGCGGATCGGCTGGGCCGAAGCGACCGAACTGATCGCGGCCGCCCACGTGCACACCATCAAGGCCTACGGCCCGGACCGGGTCGCCGGGTTCTCGCCGATCCCGGCGATGTCGATGGTGTCGTACTCGGCCGGTTCGCGGTTCGTCGAGCTGATCGGCGGCGCCATGACGTCGTTCTACGACTGGTACGCCGACCTGCCGGTGGCCTCGCCGCAGGTGTTCGGCGACCAGACCGACGTGCCGGAGTCGGGCGACTGGTGGGACGCGGCATACCTGATGATGTGGGGCTCCAACGTCCCGATCACCCGGACCCCCGACGCGCACTGGATGGCGGAGGCCCGCTACCGCGGCACCAAGGTGGTGACCGTCAGCCCCGACTACGCCGACAACACGAAGTTCGCCGACGAGTGGATGCCGTGCGCCGCCGGCACCGACGGTGCGCTGGCCATGGCGATGGGCCACGTGATCCTGTCGGAATGCTATGTGCGCAAGCCGGTTCCGTTCTTCGTCGACTTCGCGCGCCGCTACACCGACCTGCCGTTCCTGATCAAGCTGGAACGGCGCGGCGAGATGCTGGTGCCGGGCAAGAACCTGACCGCGGCCGACATCGGAGACGCCGTCGAAAACGCCGCGCTCAAGCCGGCCGCGTTCGACGAGGCGACGAATTCCGTTGCGGTGCCCCAGGGCTCGCTGGGGTTCCGGTACGGCGAGGACGGCGTCGGGAAGTGGAACCTGGACCTCGGCGAGATGAAGCCGGCGCTCAGCGTCCTGGGGTCGGGCGACGCCGCGCCGGTGCACCTGCCCAGCTTCGACACCGTCAACGGCGAGGGCGGCACGGTGGCGCGCGGCGTCCCGGTGCGCCGCGTCGGTGACCACCTGGTGTGCACGGTGTTCGACTTGATGCTCGCCCAGTACGGGGTGGCCCGCCCGGGGCTGCCCGGCGACTGGCCCACCGGCTACGACGACCCGAGCCGGCCGAACACCCCGGCATGGCAGGAGCCGATCACCGGAGTGTCCGCGGCTCAGGCGATCCGGGTGGCCCGGGAATTCGCCCGCAGCGCGGAGGAATCCGGTGGCCGGTCGATGATCATCATGGGTGGCGGCATCTGCCACTGGTTCCACAGCGACGCCATCTACCGCGCCGTGCTGGCGCTGCTGATGCTGACCGGGTCGATGGGCCGCAACGGCGGGGGATGGGCGCACTACGTCGGCCAGGAAAAGGTCCGTCCGCTCACCGGATTTCAGACGATGGCGATGGCCACCGACTGGTCGCGCCCGCCGCGGCAGGTGCCCGGCGCCTCCTACTGGTACGCCCACACCGACCAATGGCGCTACGACGGCCACGTTGCCGACAAGCTGGCCAGCCCGGTTGGGCGGGGCAGGTTCGCGGGCAGGCACACGATGGACCTGCTGGCCTCGTCGGTGGCGATGGGGTGGAGCCCGTTCTATCCCCAGTTCGACCGGTCCAGCCTCGAGGTCGCCGACGAGGCCCGCGCCACCGGTCGCGACGTCGCCGAGTACGTCGCCGAGCAGCTGGGGGAGCGCACGCTCAAGCTGGCCGTGACCGACCCGGACAACCCGGCCAACTGGCCGCGGGTGCTCAGCGTTTGGCGTGCCAACCTGATTGGCTCGTCGGGCAAGGGCGGCGAGTATTTCCTGCGGCATCTGCTGGGCACGGACTCCAACGCACAGGCCGAGCCGGCGAGCCACGGCGACATCCCGGAAGGCAAGCTCGACCTGCTGATGTCGATCGACTTCCGGATGACCTCCACCACATTGGTGTCCGACGTGGTGCTTCCGGCGGCCACCTGGTACGAGAAGGCCGACCTGTCCAGCACCGACATGCACCCGTACGTGCACGCCTTCAGCGCCGCCACCGACCCGCCCTGGGAAACCCGTTCGGACTTCGACGCTTTCGGCGCCATCGCCCGCGCCTTCAGCGCGATGGCCAAGGACCACCTGGGCACTCGCAACGACGTGGTGCTCACCGCGCTGCAGCACGACACCCCCGACGCGATGGCGTATCCCGATGGCACCGAACGGGATTGGCTGCACGAGGGCGGCACTCCCGTGCCGGGGTGGACGATGGCCAAAGTCAGCGTGGTGGAACGCGACTACGCCGCCGTCTACGACAAGTGGCTGACCCTGGGCCCGCTCGTCGACACGTTCGGCGTGACCACCAAGGGCATCACGGTGCAGCCGTTCCGTGAGGTGGAGGAACTGGCCGCCAAGTTCGGCGTGATGAATTCCGGTGTGGCGGCGGGCCGTCCGGCCGTCACCAGCGCGGAGCGGATGGCGGACGTGCTGTTGCTGCTGTCCGGGACGACGAACGGCCGGCTCGCCGTCGAGGGCTTCCGGGAGCTGGAAAAGCGCACCGGCCAGCGGCTGACACACCTGGCCGAGGGCAGCGAGGAGCGCCGCATCACCTATGCCGACACCCAGGCGCGTCCGGTGCCGGTGATCACCAGCCCGGAATGGTCGGGCAGCGAAACCGGCGGGCGGCGCTACGCCCCCTTCACCATCAACATCGAGAATCTCAAACCGTTCCACACGCTGACCGGGCGGATGCACTTCTACCTGGCCCATGACTGGGTCGAGGAGCTCGGCGAGCACCTGCCGGTCTTCCGTCCGCCGCTGGACATGACGCGGCTGTTCGGCCAGCCGGAGCTCGGCCCGACGGGGGACGGCGTGGGGCTCACCGTCCGGTATCTGACGCCGCACTCGAAGTGGTCGTTCCATTCCACCTATCAGGACAACCTCTACATGCTGTCGCTGTCCCGCGGTGGCCCGACGATGTGGATGAGCCCCGGGGACGCGGCGAAAATCGGGGTGCGCGACAACGATTGGGTCGAGGCGGCCAACGCCAACGGCATCTACGTGTGCCGGGCGATCGTGTCGCACCGGATGCCCGACGGCGTGGTGTACGTCTATCACGTCCAGGAGCGCACGGTGGACACCCCGCGCACCGAGACCAACAACAAGCGCGGCGGCAACCACAACGCGCTGACCCGGGTGCGGATCAAGCCCAGTCATCTGGCCGGCGGCTACGGCCAGCACGCCTTCGCGTTCAACTACCTGGGCCCGACCGGCAACCAACGCGACGAGGTGACGGTGGTGCGCCGCCGCAACCAGGAAGTGACGTACTGACCGATGAAAGTCATGGCGCAGCTCGCGATGGTGATGAACCTCGACAAGTGCATCGGCTGCCACACCTGCTCGGTCACCTGTAAGCAGGCCTGGACCAACCGCAGCGGCACTGAGTACGTGTGGTTCAACAACGTCGAAACCCGCCCGGGGCAAGGCTATCCGCGCACCTACGAGGACCAGGAGCGCTGGCGCGGCGGCTGGATCCGCGACAAGAAGGGTCGGCTGCGGCTGCGTGACGGCGGCCGCATCCGCAAGCTGCTGCGGATCTTCGCCAACCCCAAGCTGCCCACCATCGACGAGTACTACGAGCCGTGGACCTACGACTACGAAAACCTGACCACGGCGCCGGCGGGTGACACGTTCCCCACGGCCGCGCCGAGGAGCGTGATCAGCGGCGAGCCGATGAAGGTGTCGTGGGGACCGAACTGGGACGACAACCTGGCCGGGTCACCCGAGATCCTTTCCGGCGACCCGATATTGAAGAAGGTCAGCGACGAGATCAAGCTGAAGCTCGAAGAGACCTTCATGTTCTACCTGCCCCGCATCTGCGAGCACTGCCTCAACCCGTCCTGCGTGGCGTCGTGCCCGTCCGGCGCGATGTACAAGCGCAGCGAGGACGGCATCGTGCTGGTCGACCAGGACCGCTGCCGCGGCTGGCGGATGTGCGTGTCCGGATGCCCTTACAAGAAGGTCTATTTCAACCACCGGACGGGTAAGGCCGAAAAGTGCACGCTGTGCTACCCGCGCATCGAGGTCGGCCTGCCGACGATCTGCTCGGAGACGTGCGTGGGCCGGCTGCGCTACCTCGGGCTGGTGCTCTACGACGTCGACCGCGTGCTGGAGGCGGCGTCGGTGGAAAACGACACCGACCTCTACGAGGCGCAGCGCCGGATCCTGTTGGATCCCAACGACCCCGACGTGATCGCCGCCGCGCGGGCCGACGGGATCTCCGACGAGTGGATCGACGCGGCGCAACGATCACCGGTGTACGCGCTGATCAACACCTACCGGGTGGCGCTGCCGCTGCACCCGGAGTACCGGACGATGCCGATGGTCTGGTACATCCCGCCGCTGTCGCCGGTCGTCGACGCGGTCAGCCGCGATGGTCACGACGGCGAGGACTTGGGCAACCTGTTCGGCGCGCTGGACGCGCTGCGCATCCCCATGCAATACCTGGCCGAGTTGTTCACCGCCGGCGACACGAAGGTCGTCGAGGGCGTGCTGCGGCGGCTGGCGGCCATGCGTTCCTACATGCGCGACATCAACCTCGGGCGCGAGACGCAGCCGCACATCCCGCAGTCCGTCGGGATGACCGAGGAGCAGATCTACAAGATGTACCGTCTGCTCGCCATCGCGAAATACGAAGAGCGGTATGTCATTCCGACCGCCGTCAGCGCGCAGGCGCGTGATCTCGAGGAGATGGGCTGCTCGTTGTCGGGCGAGGGTGGCCCGGGAATGTACGAATCCGGTCCGTTCGGCGGGGGCAGCGGTGCTCACCCCGTCCCGGTCGCCGTGGAGACGTTTCACGCCCTCAAACAGCGGCAGCGTGGCGAGAGCAGCAACGGGAACGGGCGGGTGAACTTGCTCAACTGGGACGGCCGCCAGGTGCTGTCCGGGATGTTTCCCGAGGGGCAGCAGCGATGAGGCTGCTGGCCCGGGTCCGGGAACGGTCGAGCGATCGGGTGATGGCCGACCGGCTGGTGTGGCAGGCGGCGTCGCTGCTGCTGGCTTACCCGGATGACGGCCTGGCCGATCGGCTGGACACCGTCGACGAATTGTTGAGCCACATCGGCGAACCCGCGGCCGCGCTGCTCGGTGGGACGGTCGCGGCCCTGCGCGCCCTCGAGCCGATGTCCGCCGCCACGCGCTACGTCGAGACCTTCGACATGCGCCGGCGCACCACCATGTACCTGACGTACTGGACCGCCGGGGACACCCGCAACCGCGGCCGGGAGATGTTGGCGTTCGCCACCGCCTACCGCGCCGCGGGCGTCGAACCGCCCCGCTCCGAGGCGCCGGACCACCTGCCCGTCGTGCTCGAATTCGCCGCCACCGTCGACCCCGACGCCGGGCGCAGATTGCTGACGGCACACCGGATTCCGATCGATGTGCTGCGCGGCGCCCTGGCGGAGATCGAGTCGTCCTACGAACACGCCGTCGCGGCTGTCTGCGCGACGCTGCCGGCCGCGACCGACCAGGAGGCGCGCCGGGCCGAACGCCTCGCGCAGGCCGGTCCTCCCACGGAAGCCGTTGGGCTGCAACCGTTCACCCTGACCGTCCCGCCGAAGCGCAGCAAGGGGGCGTGACGATGGTTCACATGAAGCTGATCGAGATCTTCTGGGACGACGTGCCCTACGTCGTGCTGGCATCCGCCGCCGTGGGCACCTGGTGGCGGTACCGCTACGACAAGTTCGGCTGGACCACGCGGTCGTCGCAGCTCTACGAGTCGAAACTGCTCTCGATCGGCAGCCCGCTGTTCCACTTCGGCAGCCTGCTGGTCATCATGGGCCACGTCATGGGCCTGTTCGTCCCGGAATCCTGGACGCGGGCGCTCGGCATGAGCGACCACCTCTATCACCTGCAGGCGCTGCTGCTGGGCGTGCCGGCCGGCTTCGCCACCATCGTCGGCATCGGGCTGCTGATCTACCGGCGGCGCACCCACGGGCCGGTCTTCGCGGCCACCACCCGCAACGACAAGCTGATGTACGCGGTGCTGGGGTGCGCGTTGGTGGCGGGGCTGTGCTGCACCCTGGCGGGCGCCACCCACTTCGGCGAGCTGCACGACTACCGCCAGAGGGTGTCGGTCTGGTTCCGGTCGATCTGGATCCTCGACCCGCGGGGCGATCTGATGGCGCACGCGGCGTTCTACTACCAGATTCACGTGGCGATCGCGCTGGCGCTGTTCGCCCTGTGGCCGTTCACGCGGCTGGTGCACGCGTTCAGCGCCCCGATCGGCTACCTGTTCCGGCCGTACATCGTGTACCGCACCCGTGACGCGGTGGACACCCACGAGTTGATCGGGTCGGCGCCGCGCCGTCGCGGCTGGTAGGACCGTGTGCGTCCTGGGCATTGGGTGTGAATTCTGGGCCGCGACACGCCGGGCCGGCGCGCCGCCACTGCACAATGGACGCCGCCACCGCACACACAACGCCGTCGGGCCCCCGAGAGTCCGCCGGTTCGCTATCTGAGGCCCCCGCTGCCAGAATCACCGACGTGCCATTCCGCAATGTCGCCATCGTCGCCCACGTCGACCACGGCAAGACGACCCTGGTCGACGCGATGCTGCGGCAGTCCGGCGCCCTGACGCACCGGGGCGACGACACCCAGGAACGCATCATGGACAGCGGTGACCTGGAAAAGGAAAAGGGCATCACCATCCTGGCGAAGAACACCGCCGTGCACCGCCATCACCCGGATGGGACGGTGACCGTGATCAACGTCATCGACACCCCGGGCCACGCCGACTTCGGTGGGGAGGTCGAGCGCGGACTGTCCATGGTGGACGGGGTGCTGCTGCTGGTCGACGCCTCCGAGGGCCCGTTGCCGCAGACCCGGTTCGTCCTGCGCAAGGCGCTGACCGCGCATCTTCCGGTCATCCTGGTCGTCAACAAGACGGACCGGCCCGACGCGCGCATCGCCGAGGTCGTGGACGCCAGCCACGACCTGCTGCTCGACGTCGCGTCGGACCTCGACGACGAGGCGGCCAAGGCCGCCGAGCACGCCCTTGGGCTGCCGACGCTGTACGCGTCCGGGCGGGCGGGCATCGCGAGCACCGAACAGCCGGCCGACGGCGAGGCGCCCGCCGGCGACAACCTCGACCCACTGTTCGACGTGTTGATGGAGCACATCCCGCCGCCCTCGGGCGACGCCGAGGCGCCGCTGCAGGCGCTGGTGACCAACCTCGACGCGTCGGCCTTCCTCGGGCGGCTCGCGCTGATCCGCATCTACAACGGCAAGCTGCGCAAGGGCCAGCAGGTCGCCTGGATGCGCGAGGTCGACGGGGTGCCGGTGATCACCAGCGCCAAGATCACCGAGCTGCTCGCCACCGAGGGCGTCGAGCGCAGTCCTACCGACGAGGCGGTCGCCGGCGACATCGTGGCGGTGGCGGGCATCCCCGAGATCATGATCGGTGACACGCTGGCCGATCCCGACCACGCCCACGCGCTGCCGCGCATCACCGTCGACGAGCCGGCGATCTCGGTGACGGTCGGCACCAACACGTCGCCGCTGGCGGGCAAGGTGTCCGGTCACAAGCTGACCGCGCGGATGGTCCGCAGCCGGCTGGACACCGAGCTGGTCGGAAACGTGTCGATCCGGGTGGTCGACATCGGCCGGCCCGACGCCTGGGAGGTGCAGGGCCGCGGCGAGCTCGCCCTGGCCGTGCTGGTCGAACAGATGCGCCGCGAGGGCTTCGAATTGACCGTCGGCAAGCCGCAGGTGGTCACCAAGACCATCGACGGCCAGCTGCACGAGCCGTTCGAGGCGATGACGATCGACTGCCCGGAGGAATTCGTCGGTGCGATCACCCAATTGATGGCCGGCCGCAAGGGCCGCATGGAGGAGATGGCCAACCACGCGGCCGGCTGGGTCCGGATGGATTTCGTCGTGCCCAGCCGCGGCCTGATCGGTTTCCGCACCGACTTCCTCACGATCACGCGCGGGACCGGCATCGCCAACGCCGTGTTCGACGGCTACCGCCCGTGGGCGGGGGAGATCCGGGCCCGCCACACCGGCTCGCTGGTTTCCGACCGGTCGGGCGCCATCACGCCGTTCGCCCTCATCCAGCTCGCCGACCGGGGCCAGTTCTTCGTCGAGCCCGGACAGGACACCTACGAGGGCATGGTCGTCGGAATCAACCCGCGCGCAGAGGATCTCGACGTCAACGTGACCCGCGAGAAGAAGCTGACCAACATGCGGTCGTCGACTGCGGACGTCATCGAGACGCTGGCGAAGCCGCTCGAGCTCGACCTGGAACAGGCGATGGAGTTCTGCGCGCAGGACGAATGCGTCGAGGTGACCCCCGAGATCGTGCGGGTGCGCAAGGTCGAGCTCGACGCCACCTCCCGGGCCCGCAGCCGGGCGCGGGCCAAGGCCCGGGGCTAGCGGCTTGGCGCCGGGCCGCGTCGAGGGCGTGGTTGGGCGGGCTGCTGAGCGGCTGCTCGATACCCTGATGGGCGTGCCGAGACGAGCCAGCCGCCTGTTCCTGAGGGTCGGCGTGCTGGTCTCGCTGGTCGGGCTGGTGCTGGCGGCGTGCACGGTCAACCCGCCGCCGGCGCCGCAGAGCACCGACACGCCGCACAACTCGGCGCCGCCGCCGCAGCGGCCCACCCAGATCATCATGGGCATCGACTCGATCGGCGCCGGGTTCAACCCGCACCTGCTGTCGGACCTGTCGCCGGTGAACGCGGCGATCAGCGCGCTGGTGTTGCCCAGCGCGTTCCGGCCGGTGCCGGACCCCGCCACGCCGACGGGTTCGCGCTGGGAGATGGATCCCACCCTGTTGGTGTCCGCGGACGTGACCAACCAAAACCCGTTCACGGTGACCTACAAGATCCGGCCCGAGGCGCAGTGGACCGACAACGCGCCGATCGCCGCCGATGACTTCTGGTACCTGTGGCGGCAGATGGTCAGCCAGCCCGGTGTGGTCGATCCGGCCGGCTACGACCTGATCACCGGGGTGCAGTCGCTCGAGGGTGGCAAGCAGGCGGTCGTCACCTTCGCGCAACCGTATCCGGCGTGGAAAGAGCTGTTCAGCAACATATTGCCGGCCCACATCGTCAAGGACGTGCCGGGCGGATTCGGGGCCGGGCTGGCGCGGGCCCTGCCGGTCACCGGCGGCCAGTTCCGGGTGGAGAGCATCGACCCGCAGCGCGACGAGATCCTGATCGCCCGCAACGACCGTTACTGGGGCCCGCCCGCCAAACCCGCCCTGATCCTGTTCCGCCGGGCCGGCGCGCCGGCCGCGCTGGCGGATTCGGTGCGCAACGGCGACACCCAGGTGGCCCAGGTGCACGGCGGCTCCGCGGCCTTCGCGCAGCTGTCGGCCATCCCGGACGTGCGCACCGCCCGGATCGTGACGCCGCGGGTCATGCAGCTCACGCTGCGTGCCAACGAGTCCAAGCTGTCCGACTCCCAGGTCCGCAAGGCGATCCTGGGCCTGCTCGACGTCGACCTGCTGGCGGCCGTGGGCGCGGGCAGCGACAACACGGTCACGCTGGACCAGGCCCAGATCCGCTCGCCCAGCGACCCGGGCTACGAGCCGACCGCGCCGCCCGCGATGACGACGCCCGCAGCGCTGGCGTTGCTGGAGAGCTCCGGATACAAGGTCGAACCCAACACGACGGCGTCGCCGACGCCGAGCCCCGCGAGCACCGGGCCGCCGGAAGTCACCCGCGGCCGCATCAGCAAGGACGGCCAGCAGCTGTCGCTGGTCATCGGGGTGGCGACGAACGACCCGACCTCGGTCGCGGTGGCCAACACCGCCGCCGACCAGCTGCGCAACGTCGGCATCGGCGCGACCGTGCTGGCACTGGACCCGGTGACGCTGTATCGCGACGCGCTGGCGAACAACCAGGTGGACGCGATCGTCGGCTGGCATCGGGCCGGGGGAAACCTGGCGACGCTGCTGGCCTCGCGCTACGGCTGCCCCGCGCTGCAGACGACGACGGTCCCGACGTCGAACGTGGCAACGACGACCCCCGCGGCCGGGCCCACACCGTCCACCGGGCCGGCCGCCACCGCCACGACGACGCCCACCCAGACGCCGCCCAGCCGCCCGCCCGAGCCCGGCGCCCTGGTGCAGGCGCCGTCGAACCTCACCGGAATCTGCGACCGCAGCATTCAGTCGAACATCGATGCCGCGCTCAACGGCGCCAAGAGCATCAACGACGTGATCACCGCGGTCGAACCGCGGCTATGGAACATGTCCACGGTGTTGCCGATCTTGCAGGACACGACGATCGTCGCGGCCGGGCCCAGCGTGCAAAACGTCAGCCTGACGGGCGCGGTCCCCGTCGGCATCGTCGGAGACGCCGGCCAATGGATCAAAACGGGGCCGTAAGCGCCCGTTCCAGATAATGAAAACGACCATTTTCTAGAAATGGTCGCGACGCCGCCCCGGGCGAACCAAAAGTAACGAATTCACTACGAATCAATCGGTGTCAATACCCACAAAATTCATTAGTGCAAACACGCGTTTTCGCTGCGCCATTTCGATACGCTCCGGCCATCGCGAAGCGACTGCGCGGGAAACAGTCGGATAGCGATCGTCGTGGGGTGAACCGGGGAGGTCATAGTGTCGTTTCTCATTGCAGCGCCAGAGCTGATTGCCGACGCGGCAACGGATTTGGCGAACCTTGCTGCCGTCATCGGTTCGGCCAACAGCGCAGCGGCCGTCGCGACCATGGGCCTGCTGCCCGCCGCCGCCGATGAGGTTTCGGCGGAAATTGCCGCATTGTTTTCCTCGCACGCCTCGGGCTACCAGCAACTCAGCGCGCAGGCCGCGCTATTTCATCAGCAGTTCGTTCAAACTTTGAGCGCTGGCGCGGGCAGCTACGCGGCCGCCGAGGTAAACGTTGTGCAGACACTGGCGAGCGCGGTGCCCGCGCTCGGCATCGACCTGAGCGGCGGGATCTCGGGGCTGGCGGCCAGCCTGAGCGCCGACCTCAACGCGATCGGGGTTTCGCTCAACGCCGCGGTATCGGGAAGCCTTGGCGCCAACGTCCTCGGGCTGGCGCCGCTCGGTGCGTCGATCGCGACGAACGTGAACAGCGGGCTGACGGCGCTGGCCCAGACCGGCGGGGCGATCGCCACGAACGTCGGCACCGGGCTGTCGGGGCTGGCGGGCGGCTTCAACGCCGCGCTGCCAGGCCTGCAGGGCAGCCTGAGCGGCGGGCTGTCGGGGCTGAACGCCTCCCTCAACGGCGCGCTGTCGGGCACCTTGGGTGCCGGCTTTGGCGGGTTCGGGCCCCTCGTGGCGACGTTCGCCACGGACTTCGGCAATGAGTTGGGCGGCTTCATCCAGGCCGCCAACACGCTCGCTGCGAACCTCGGCGCCGGGCTGGCCGGCGGACTGAGCCTCGCGTTGCCGGGCCTCGCCGCCAGCCTCAGCGGCGGCCTCGGGGGCCTGAGCGCCTCGATCAATGCCGCGCTGTCGGGCGGCCTCGGCGGCAGCCTTTCGGGGTTGGGGCCCCTCGGCGCCACCCTGGCGGCGGACATCAGCAGTGGGCTGTCGGGATTGGCCCAGACCGGTAATGCGCTGGTGACAAGCCTGACCGCCGGGTTCCCGGGGCTGCAGGCCAGCCTCACCGGTGGGCTCGCCGGGCTGAACGGTGCGATCAACGCCGCGCTCTCGGGCGGCTTCGGTGGCAGCCTGTCCGGCCTCGGCACGGCACTGTCCGGTGCCTTGCAGACCGGTGGGTCGCTGATCGGCAACCTGACCGCCGGCCTGCCGGCCCTGTCGGGCGGCATCACCCTGCCGGCCAACCTGACCGCCGCGCTGAACATGCTGGGCGGCGCCCTCGGCTTGAGCCCCAGCCTGGGCGTGAACATCATGGCCGGGCTCAACGGGCTCAACGCCCAGCTGAACGCCGCATTGAACGGGGGCATCAGCCTCGGGATCGCCGGGCTTCCCACGCTGTTCGCCAACCTGGTCGCGCCCTGGCAGGTGCTGTTGACGGCACCGAACGTGCCCGCGTTCCTCACCCAGCTGCAGGCGATGGAGGTCGGCTTCAACACGGCGCTGATCACCAACGAGCTCGGTCTCAACACGGCCCTGGTCGCCCAGGAGACCGCGCTGGAGACGGCGCTCTTCGGCGGCACCGGCGCCTTGGGCGGTTCGATCGACAGCTTCTTCAACTTCTGGAACACGGTGCTGGGCACCGGAGAGGTGACCTTCGACAGCCTGCTGGGCGCGCAGCTGCCCACCGGCGGCGCCATCCTGGCCAGCCTTGCCGTCGGCACCCCGGCCAACCTGATCGCCGGCGGCACCCTCGGCGGGTTCCTGGGCGCCCTGGACACCAAGTTCCTATGGGACCTCAACGCCATCAGCGGAGTCGCGACCTCGGCGACCGGCAATGGGTCCCTTCAGGCCGCGTTGACGGCGGGGATCAACGCGGCAGGCTTGCAGGCCTCGCTGAACGGGGGCCTGAACGGGTCGCTGCTCGCCGGGGCGCCCAACCTCGGGGTGGCGCTGGTGGCGGCGCCCACCGCGGGGTTGCAGGGCCTGGCTTCGGGTCAGCTCAACTTCCTGTCCAACATGATCCCCGCGGAGGTCAACTTCAACACCAACCTGTTGAACAGCGAATTGGCTTGGGAAACAGCAACATTCGGGACCAACACCGCGTTGAACGGCGGGCTGAACCGGCTCTTCAACATCCCCAACATGTTCCTGCTCACCGGCGAGCAAACGCTCAACAGCTTTGTCGGCGGTGTGCAGTTCCCGGCGGCCGGCACGGTCCTGACCGGCACCGGTGCGCAGGTCTTCAACGGCGGCAACATCGGCGGCATCGAGGGCATCTTCGACCAGACCCTGGCCGCGGGTGCCGACTTCGCCGGCCTGTTCGTGGCCTAGCTGCCGGCCGCCGCGGGCGACCGCGGCGGGATCACGGTGTCGACCACCAGCGCCAGTTCCCGCCGGTTCGGCGGCTCGCCGGTGAGCAGGAAGTGGTGGTTGAGCAACGCGGGTCCGACTCGGGCGGTCAGCGGCGTGATCGTGGCCGGATCCAGGTCACCGCACTCGACGGCGGCCTGCAGGATCGATTCGACGATCTTGAGGCGAGGGGCGACCACGGCGTCGGCGAAGATGGTGCGCATCTCCGGTTCGTGCAGCAGCTGCTGGACGACGTAGAGGCCGGGGAACGTGGTCTTACCGGCCAGCATGTCGCGGTGCGCGGTGAACAGCGTCAGCAGGTTCTCCCTCGGCGACCGTCCGGGTCGCAGCTCGGGCACCGGCGGCAGCGCGTACACCAGGGTGGCGTGCACCAAATCATGCTTGCTGCACCAGCGCCGGTACAGGGCCGCCTTGCCGGTGTGTGCGCGCGCCGCGATGCCTTCCATCGTCAGCCCGCCGTAGCCGACTTCGGCCAACTCCGCCAGCGTCGCCTCGTAGAGCGCACGTTCGAGCACCTCGCCACGTCGGCGGCGCCGGGTGCTGCTCCGATCCTCGGTTAGCTGCGGCATTTCTCGATAGTAGCCGCCCGCGTTCCTATTCGCTGCGGGTCGGCGACGCGGAGGTAGGGTGCCTCCATGCCTGAGACTCCACGGCTGCTGTTCGTCCATGCGCATCCCGACGACGAGAGCCTCGCCAACGGTGCCACGATCGCCCACTACACCGCCCGCGGGGCGGAGGTGCGCGTCGTCACCTGCACGCTCGGCGAGGAGGGCGAGGTGATCGGCGACCGGTGGGCCGAGCTCGCCGTCGACCGCGCGGACCAACTCGGCGGCTACCGGATCGGTGAGCTCACGGCCGCGTTGCGAGAGCTGGGCGTCGACGCGCCACGCTACCTCGGGGGCGCGGGCCGCTGGCGTGACTCGGGCATGGAGGGCACCCCGAGGCGGGGCCGCCAGAGGTTCATCGACGCCGACGAACGCGAGGCCGTCGGCGCGCTGGTCGACATCATCCGCGAGCAGCGCCCCCACGTCGTCGTGACCTACGACCCCAACGGCGGCTACGGGCACCCCGACCACATCCACACCCACACCGTCACGACGGCCGCGGTCGCCGCCGCCCCCACCGACGATTACCCGGGCCGGCCCTGGGCGGTGCCGAAGTTCTACTGGACGGTCCTGGCCACCAGCGCGTTCCAGGCGGGCTGGCAGCAGCTGGATCGCGACGACCTGCTGCCCGACTGGATGGTCCCGCCGCAAGACGAATTCGACTTCGGATACGCGGATTCCGACATCGACGCCGTCGTGCAGGCCGCCCCGGATACGCTCGCGGCGAAGATCGCCGCCCTCGCCGCGCACGAAACCCAGCTCGTCGTTGGCCCGACGGGCCGGGCCCTCGCGCTGTCGAACAACCTGGCGTTGCCCATCCTCGCCGAGGAGCACTACGTCCTGGTGGCCGGTTCCGCGGGGGAGCGCGACGCGCGCGGCTGGGAGACGGATCTGCTCGCGGGACTCGGTTTGACCGCCGCCGCGACGCGGTAGGCTGCCAAACAGGCAGCCACGGAAGGAATTCGAATGGACCCCGACCTGGACCCTAATATGCAGCACTGGCAGGACCGGCTCGACAGCCTGCAGTGGGTCATCGGCTCGATACTCGCGAACGTCGACAGCGTCCCGACCTGACCGAAACCAAGCCACGCGCCGCGTCCATCCAGGACGGCGGCGCGACGGATCCCGCGATTCGTTTCGTCGTTTTGGCGCTGCTGGCCGTAGACGGGATTCTCTCGGCCCTGGCCGGCGCGCTGCTGCTTCCTTCCTATATAGGTTCGATTCCCTTTCCGATCAGTGCACTGCTCAGCGGACTGCTCAACGCGGCGCTGGTGTGGGCCGCCGGCCTGTGGACCGGCTCGGCGCGGGTGGCCGCGCTGCCGTTGTGGACGTGGCTGCTGACGGTCGCCGTGCTGAGCATGGGCGGTCCCGGCGACGACGTGATCCTGGGCGGCCGCGGACTGATGGCGTACGGGGCACTGGTCTTGATCGCACTGGGCGTCGCGCCCCCGGTCTGGGTGCTGTGGCGGCGCGGCCAGCGGGGCTGACGGCCCGGGTTAGGGGAAGAAGGGCGGCAGCGGCGGCAGCGGCGGGAGGAAGCTGAGCGCCCAGTAGACCTCGGTGTTGATGAACTGGTTGATCGACGCCGTGGTGGCATCCCAGAAGTCGGCCAGCCCCTGGGCGAAGTTGATGCTGCCCTGTAGCCAGTCGATCGTGTTGAACAGGGCGGCCTGCACCATGGGCTCGAAAAGGTCGTAGAAGAAGTAAATCTGGGGGGCCACCCAGCTGATATACGGCAGGTAACCGGCCACGTACGCGGCGAGGTCGAAACCGTACTGGACGTAGGGCTCGACGAGCAGGTACCCGGCCTTGATGGCGTCGCCGATCGACCCGGATGCCGCCGGCACGACTGCGGCGTTGGTCATGGCGGCCGGTGTGACGAGCGCGCTTGCCGCGGTGAGGGCGCGGATCCCACCGGTCGGCAGTAGCGCGCCGGCCTCACTGGCGAGCGCCGAAAGGCCACCCGGGAAACCGGAGCCCAGCAGCCCGGCGCCGCCCAGGAAGTTGGAGCCGGCCACGACGCTCTCGACCTGGTTCACCGCGCTGGACAGGCCGCCGCCGACCATGCCGATGCCGCCGCCGCCCACCAGCCCGGCGCCGCCGCCCAGGGCGTTGGAGCCGGCCACGGCGCTCTCGACGCGGTCCACCGCAGTGGTCACGGCGCCGCCGATCACGCCCGCGACGCCGCCGCCACCGCCGCCGAGCAGCGACGCGGCCGGCGCGTTGACCGCGCTGGCGAGGTTCTGCGCGGCGCCGGGCAGCGCCGCGGCGGGCGCGTTCACCGCACCGGCGAGGTTCTGCGCGGCACTGGACTCCGCCGCCGAGAACGCGTTCGCACCGGAGCTCAAGGTCTGGACAAATTGCTCGTGAAACTGTGCGATCTGCGCGCTGAACTGCTGATATCCCAGCCCGTGCTCGGAGAGGAACGCCGCGACCTGGGCAGAGACGGCGTCGGCCGCCGAAGCCGCCACGGCGGATGTCGGCGCCGCCGCCGCCGCGCTGGCGCTGTTGATGGTCGAACCAATGCCAGCCAAGTCCGAAGCCGCTGCCGCCAGCGCCTCCGGGGTGGCGAATAGGAACGACATTCGGTACCTCCCTGGATACGACGGATGCTATCTCGATCGCCGCTGGCAGGCGGGCAAGTTGGGCAAACACTTAACTTGCGGCCGCACGGGCCTGCACGAGGGCCGGGATGTCGACCGCAGACCGCCGGGAGCCTGGCGCTACTGTTGCGCGTATGGCACCGCTGCCCAGAGCTGCACGGGCTGGCGGATGAAATTCGATCGTGGGGAAGTTACACCAACGTGCCACTGACACCGGAGCCTCCGGCGCCCAGCGCTCTGCCTAGCCCTGTCGTTCCGCCTAAGGCCGGCGTGTCGGCGTTGCGGCGCGTCCTGCGGAGGGCCCGGGACGGGGTCGCGCTCAACGTCGAAGAGGCGGCCGTCGCCATGACCGCGCGCGGGGAGGACCTCGCCGATCTGTGCGCGAGCGCGGCGCGGGTGCGCGACGCGGGCCTCGAGTCGGCGGGTCGGCGCGGCGCGGGCGGCCGGCTGCCGATCAGCTATTCGCGCAAGGTGTTCGTGCCCGTCACCCACCTCTGCCGCGACAGCTGCCATTACTGCACGTTCGTCACCGTTCCGGGCAAGCTGCGCGCGCGAGGCGCCGGCATGTACCTGGAGCCGGACGAGATACTCGACCTGGCCCGCCGCGGGGCCGAACTCGGTTGCAAGGAAGCGCTATTCACCCTCGGCGACCGGCCGGAGGACCGGTGGCCGGAGGCGCAGGACTGGCTCGCCGAACGGGGCTACGACTCGACGCTGTCCTACGTGCGGGCGATGGCGATCCGGGTACTGGAGGAAACCGGGCTGTTGCCGCACCTGAACCCCGGCGTGATGAGCTGGTCGGAGATGTCGCGGCTCAAGCCGGTGGCGCCGTCGATGGGCATGATGCTCGAGACGACGTCGCGGCGGCTCTTCGAGACGAAAGGGCTTGCGCACTACGGCAGCCCGGACAAGGACCCGGCGGTGCGGCTGCGCACTCTCACCGACGCCGGCCGGTTGTCGATTCCGTTCACCACCGGGCTGCTGGTCGGCATCGGCGAGACGCTGGCCGAACGCGCGGACACCTTGCATGCGATTCGCAAGTCGCACAAGGAGTTCGGGCACGTCCAAGAGGTGATCGTGCAGAACTTCCGGGCCAAGGAACACACCGCGATGGCGGCGTACCCCGACGCCGGGATCGAGGACTACCTGGCGACGGTGGCGGTCGCGCGCCTGGTGCTCGGCCCCGGCATGCGCATCCAGGCGCCGCCCAACCTGGTGTCGCGCGACGAGTGCCTGGCCCTGATCCGCGCCGGGGTGGACGACTGGGGCGGCGTCTCGCCGTTGACGCCCGACCACGTCAACCCGGAGCGGCCCTGGCCCGCGCTGGACGAGCTGGCCGCCGTCACCGCCGAAGGCGGATACGACCTGGTGCAGCGGCTGACCGCGCAACCCAAATACGTCCAGGCCGGCGCCGCGTGGATCGACCCGCGGGTGCGGGGACACGTGCTGGCGCTGGCCGATCCGGCGACCGGCCTGGCCCGCGACGTCAACCCGGTGGGCATGCCCTGGCAGGAGCCCGACGACGTGGAGTCGGCCGGCCGGGTCGACCTCAATGCGGCGATCGACACCGAGGGCCGCAACACCGCGGCCCGCAGCGACCTGGACAGCGCGTTCGGTGATTGGGAATCGATCCGCGCGCACGTGCATGAGCTGGCGGCGCAGGGCGCCAAAGCGCCAGCACGCCTAGACACCGACGTGCTCGCCGCGCTGCGTTCGGCCGAACGCGACCCCGCCGGCTGCACCGACGACGAGTATCTGGCGTTGGCGACCGCCGAGGGCCCGGCGCTGGAAGCCGTTGCCGCGTTGGCGGATTCGCTTCGACGCGACGCCGTCGGCGACGACGTGACCTTCGTGGTGAACCGCAACATCAACTTCACCAACATCTGCTACACCGGGTGCCGCTTCTGCGCGTTCGCGCAGCGCAAGGGCGACGCCGACGCGTACTCGCTGTCCACCGAGGAGGTGGCCGACCGCGCGTGGGAGGCGCACGTCGAGGGCGCCACCGAGGTGTGCATGCAGGGCGGGATCGACCCCGAGTTGCCGGTGACCGGGTACGCCGAGCTGGTGCGCGCCGTCAAGGCCCGGGTGCCGTCGATGCACGTGCACGCGTTTTCCCCGATGGAGATCGCCAACGGGGTGACCAAGAGCGGGTTGAGCATTCGCGAGTGGCTGATCAGCCTGCGCGAGGCCGGCCTGGACACCATCCCGGGCACCGCCGCGGAGATTCTGGACGACGAGGTGCGCTGGGTGCTCACCAAGGGCAAGCTGCCCACCTCGATGTGGATCGAGGTCGTCAGCACCGCGCACGAGGTGGGCCTGCGGTCGAGCTCGACGATGATGTACGGCCACGTCGACACGCCGCGGCACTGGGTGGCCCACCTGAACGTGCTGCGCGACATCCAGGACCGCACCGGCGGCTTCACCGAGTTCGTGCCGCTGCCCTTCGTGCACCAGAACTCGCCGCTGTACCTGGCCGGCGCGGCGCGCCCGGGCCCCAGCCATCGGGACAACCGGGCGGTGCACGCGCTGGCGCGGATCATGTTGCACGGCCGCATTTCCCACATCCAGACCAGCTGGGTCAAGCTCGGCGTCGAGCGCACGCGGGTGATGCTCAACGGCGGCGCCAACGACTTGGGCGGGACGCTGATGGAGGAGACCATCTCGCGGATGGCCGGGTCCGAACACGGGTCGTCGAAGACCGCCGCGGAGCTGGCCGCGATCGCCGAGGGCATCGGCCGCCCGGCGCGCCAGCGCACCACCACGTACGCCCCGCTCGCCGCGTAATCGTCACCGGCCGCGGGTATACCCGAGGCCGTGAAGCGACACATCGACGACGACCGATTCCCCGAATGGCGTCCGTTTGTGGACGCCGTGCAGCAGCGCCCACCTGAGGCCGGCACCTGGTGCGAAGCGTGGACGGTGCGCGACATCGTCATCCATCAAGCCGGAAACGCCGAGGAGCTCGCCCGGGTGCTGGCGGCGCATCTGGAGGGCGAACCCGTCGGCACGCGCGGCTTCGAGGAACGGGAGGCTCCGCTGCGCGCCATGAATGACGCGGACCTCTGGGACGGGCTGCACGACCGGATGGCCACCCTCAACGAGGTCGCGGCCGCGGCCGAAAGCGTCCCCGCCGACACGGACGTGGCCTGGACCGGGCGCACCATGAAGGCGCCCTGGTTCGCCGAGCACATGCGAGAGGAACTCGTCCTGCACGGCTGGGACGTCACCGGCGATGACGCGGCGGCCCAGGCCCGGCTCGCCGAACCCTGGATGACGACGCACAGCGTCGTCGCGGTGGGACGGCCGCTGCTCGCCAAGGGCGCCAAGTCGCTGGGGCCCGGCGAGCGAATCGAGGCGCGGTTGCGGGTCTTCGGCAGCGACGACGTGGTGATCACCGCGGACGCGGAGCGGACCTCGATCGGAGTGGCCGGGCCCGAAGGCCCGGCCACTCTCGAAACCGATTCCGCCGCAAGGGTTTTGCTGCTCTGGGGTCGCCGACCCGGAAACCCGTCGCGGATTTGCAGCGACGCTGGGCCCGAACTGCTCGGCCAGGTGCGCCGGCTGCTCAGCGGCTACTGAACGCTCAGTAGTTGTTGCAGCTCCCGGCCACCGACAACACGTCGTTGAAGTACGGCGCGGCCGCAGGCATGGCCTGGATCTGCTGAGCCATCTGCATCCGCTTCGGCGGCGGCGAGGCCAGGAACTGGCGCAGGTAGGACGTGGCGACCGGCGATGCGGTCAGCTGCGCGGCAGCCGCCGGGTCCGTCGCGTTCAGCGCGGCCATCACCTGTCCGTAGTTGCAGGTCGTGTTGACGACCGGATCCAGCGGATCGGCGGACGCGATCCCGGCGCCGGCGGTCAACGCAAAAGCAACGCCCCCTGCGGCAGCAGCCAATTTGGTCAACGACAGCTTCACCATCTGTGGACACCTTCCCCAATTCAATGCACCGTCGATTAACGGCGACGACATCTGCCCAACGGTTGCCGTCTGCGGTCGAGGTTACCAGGCCCCGTGAGCATTCATCTATCGGAACGGTTATCGCACAGGATCTTCTAATCGTAACTATGCGCAGGTCAGGGCGTTTTGCGCGCCTGTTCGCCCACGGTGAAATGCGGCCCGGCCCGGCGCACCCGTGCCGGGTGGTTGACGTGTATGTGCAACGTCTAGTATCAGTAACCGAATGCTTGCGCTGTCGCGGCCGGAGCGCCGCGGCGAGCCGAACCGCAGCCCACACGCAGTACATGGAGGAGATGTCTGTGACGTACACGATCGCCGAACCCTGCGTCGACATCAAGGACAAGGCTTGCATCGAGGAGTGCCCGGTCGACTGCATCTATGAGGGTGCCCGGATGCTGTACATCCACCCCGATGAGTGCGTCGACTGTGGGGCCTGTGAGCCGGTCTGCCCCGTCGAAGCGATCTATTACGAAGACGACGTGCCCGAGCAGTGGAGCCAGTACACACAGATCAACGCCGACTTCTTTGCTGAGCTGGGGTCGCCGGGCGGTGCCGCGAAGGTCGGCATGACCGAGAACGACCCGCAAGTCGTCAAGGACCTGCCGCCCCAGGGCGAAGGCGACTGAGCGAGCGAGTGTCGGCGTCCCTGCCGGAGTTTCCCTGGGACACGCTGGCCGACGCCAAGGCGCGGGCCGCTGCCCATCCGGACGGGATCGTCGACCTGTCCGTCGGGACCCCGGTCGACCCGGTCGCGCCGCTGATCCGGGAGGCGCTGGCCGCGGCCAGCGCCGCGCCGGGCTACCCCGCCACCGCCGGAACCGCGCGGTTGCGCGAATCGGCGGTGGCCGCGCTGGCCCGCCGTTTCGGCATCACCGGGCTGACCGAGGCGGCCGTGCTGCCGGTGATCGGCAGCAAAGAGCTGATCGCGTGGCTGCCGGCGCTGCTCGGCCTGGGCTCCGCGGACCTGATCGTGGTGCCGGAGCTGGCGTATCCGACTTATGACGTGGGCGCGCGGCTGGCCGGCGCCCCGGTGCTGCGCGCGGATTCGCTGACCCAGGTGGGCCCGCAATCCCCGGCGCTGTTCTACCTGAACTCGCCGAGCAACCCGACCGGGCGGGTGCTGGGCGTCGACCATCTGCGCAAGGTCGTCGGATGGGCGCGTGAGCGGGGGGTGATCGTCGCCTCCGACGAGTGCTACCTGGGTCTGGGTTGGGAGGCCGCGCCCCGGTCGGTGCTGCATCCCTCGGTCTGCGACGGCGACCATACCGGGCTGCTCGCGATCCACTCGCTGTCGAAGAGCTCGTCGCTGGCCGGCTATCGGGCCGGCCTGGTCGCCGGGGACCCGGCGCTGGTCGGCGAGCTGCTCGCCGTGCGCAAGCACGCCGGCATGATCGTGCCGACACCGGTGCAGGCCGCCATGGTGGCCGCCTTCGATGACGACGCCCACGAGCGGGAGCAGCGCGAGCGGTACGAACGGCGGCGGGCCGCCCTCCTGCCCGCACTGCGCTCGGCCGGTTTCGCCGTCGACCATTCCGAGGCCGGCCTCTATCTCTGGGCCACCCGCGGCGAGCCGTGCCAGGACAGCGTCTCCTGGCTTGCCTCCCTCGGCATCTTGGTGGCGCCCGGCGACTTCTACGGCCCGGGCGGTGCCCGGCACATCCGGGTCGCGCTGACCGCCACAGACGAGCGCGTCGCCGCCGCGGTCGAGCGGCTGACTTAGCCCGTCCGCCCGCCGCGTGGAATGGCGGCGCGGCAGAATGCAGGTCGTGACAACTTCGACGGGCAAGGTTCCCATCCCGACGTCCGTCGGCGACATCGCCAGGCGGGTGTTTCTGGGCAAGCCGTTGATCACAGAGAACCTGTCGCACGAGAAGTTGTCCAACGGGATTGCGCTCGGGGCGCTTTCGCCCGATGCGATCTCCTCCACGGCCTATGGCTCTGAGCAGATCTTGATCGAGCTGCTGCCCAACGCCGGCCTGGCGGCCTTCGCGTTGCTGCTGCCCATCAACGCCGCGATCCTGGTGATTCTGGTGTTGGTGGCCGCGTCGTACCGGCAGGTCGTCATGGCCTACACCCGGGCGGGCGGCTCCTACATCGTGGCGCGGGAGAATTTCGGACCCAAGGTGGCGCAGGTCGCCGCCGCGGCGCTGCTGATCGACTACGTGGTCACCGTGGCGGTGCAGGCGGCGGCCGGGACGGTGGCGGTGGCGTCGGCGATCCCGGCCGTGGGCCCCTACAGCCTGGCGGTCACCGTCGGCGTGGTGCTTCTCATTTGTTACGCGAACCTGCGCGGATTGCGGGAAGCGGGCGTGCAATTCGCGCTGCCGACCTACTTTTTCGTCAGCATGATCGGGCTGACGATCGTGGTCGGTGTCATCCGCGAAATATTTTGGGGATTACCGACTTACGATGCCCAGCACATCGCGGGAGCGGTGCCGGTTCATCAGGGCGACGGCCTGGTGATGGGCGCGACGGTGTTGGTGCTGCTGCGCGCGTTTGCCAACGGCGGTTCGTCGCTGACGGGGGTCGAGGCGATTTCCAACACGGTCAACGTCTTCCAGAAGCCGCAGGGCCGCAACGCCCGCCGGGTGCTCACGATCATGGCCTGCATCCTCGGGTTCCTGCTGGCCGGCGTCGCCTATCTGACGTTCGTCACCCACGCGACGCCTTTCGAGGCCGGATACCCGTCGGTGTTGTCGCAGGTCGCCCGGATTGTGTTCGGCCACGGGACAATCGGCAATGTCCTGTACATCGTCGTCCAGGCGTCGACGGCCGCCATCCTGTACACCGGCGCAAACACCAGCTTCAACGGCTTCCCGGCGCTGGCGAGTTTCGTCGCCGAAGACCGCTTCCTGCCGCGTCAGCTGATGAAACGCGGTCACCGGCTGGTGTTTTCGAACGGCATCATCGCGCTCACCGCGCTGTCGGTGGTGCTGCTGGTGACGACGGGCGGCTCGGTCACCGCGCTGGTCCCGTTCTACGCGATCGGCGTGTTCACGGGCTTCTCGATGGCCGGCTACGGGATGACCAAGCACCATCTCACCCATCGGGAGCCGGGCTGGCGACGTCGCCTCGCGATCAACCTGTCCTCGGCGATCCTGTCGACCATCGTGGTGGGCATCTTCGCGGTGGCGAAGTTCACCGAGGGTGCGTGGCTGGTGGTCGTGGTCTTCCCGGTGCTGGTGTTCGTGCTGATGCGCCTGAACCGGGAGTACCGCGCCGAGGCCGCCATCCTCGAGATGTTCCGCACCGACCGCCCCGAGTTGGTGAAGTACGCCCGGCACAAGGTGTTCGTGTTCGTGAACTCGCTCGACCTCGCGGTCATCGAAGCGCTGCGCTACGGCAGGGGGTTGCGGGCCGACGAATTGGTCGCCGTGCATTTCATGGTCGACGAAGCCCATGCGAAGGCGCTGCGAAAGCGTTGGGACGACTTCGATCTCGACACCCCGCTGCGGGTGGTCGACTGCCCGGACCGCAGGGTCACTCGGGCCGCGCAGGTGCTGGTCGCCAAGGCGCGCGACGAACACAAGAACACCAACGTGACCGTGCTGCTGCCGCGCCGGACCTACGCTCCGCTGCTGGGCCGCCTGCTGCACGACCGCACCGCGGACAAAGTGGCCCAGGCGGTCAGCCTGATCCCGGACGCCGCGGCCACGATCGTTCCGTACGACGTGGAGTCCCGCATCAAGGAGGCGTATCCCGAGGGGTTCGAGCAACGAATCTCCCGCGAACTCGACAAGATCGAGGCGTGGGTTTCGAGAGACGAGGAGCAAGAGGTCGAGGCCTACGAACACCCCGATCGATCGGCGTCGGTGATCACGGTCGGTGGCCTGATCCCCGGGCAGCGCGCCACCTTCGAGGGGCGGGTCAACGAGGTCCAGGACATCAACGAACGCAGGCGCACCGTCCGGCGGGTCGTCGTCGGCGACAACACCGGCGAGATCTGCGTGACGTTCCGGCACGGGCGCGGCGGCGCCGACATCCAGCCCGGCCAGGTGCTCCGGATCACCGGCAAGCCGCGGCAGAGCGGCACCCAACCGATGGTGATGGTCGATCCCGCGTATCACGTCGTCGAGGACCCCGCGAAGGCAGCCGGGTCGTGAAACGACTGGCGGCCGTGATGGTTTCGGTGCTGTCCTCAGATACCGGCTAGGCCGACCGCCAGCAGGACGCACCCGACCGCGGCCAGTAGGGCGGTGACCTCGATGCGGCGCCGCGACCGGATCCAGTCGTGCAGCGCCGCCATCGAATCGCGCGTCGCTTGAGGCGCCAGCAGGTACACCACGAGGGGAATCTCCACCAGGGCGAAGGCCACGGCGTTGAACATCAGCAGCGCGCCGACCTGGGTCGCGGCCGCGGCGCCCGACGCCAGAATGACGGCCAGCGCGGCGAGATAGTCGACCGAGGGCAGCGCGATGCCGAGGCCGGCCGCCGCCGCGACCCACAGGGAACGACCGGTCATCACTCGCTGCGCGCGCGTCGCGAACCTCTCCGGCACGGCCACCCGGTTGCGTGTCACCACCAGTGCGGCGGCGGCCAACAGCGCCAGTAGGCCGATGCAGATCTGCACCCTCGGCAGCGTGCAATAGGTCGACCACATCAGCCTGCGCCGCAAGACGAACAGGACGACCAGCCCCACGCTCATGCCCATGGCGAAGCCGCCGCACAGGAACGCCAGCAGCTGCAGCATCGGCCGTGGCCGGTTCAACATCAGCACCGTCATGCCGACCCGGAAGGGCTCGAGGCTGACGGCGATGGCCATCACCAGGATGGTGATCCACATTGCCGGCCAGGTTACCGCCCGGCCTATGCGCTAGGCCGTTACGCCCCAATGCAACACGCGAGAGGTGAGCAGGACGATGCCGAGCGACACCGACGCGACGACGGTGAGCCCGATGACCGCGACGACCAGCGGCCGCCATCCGGTGCGGGCGATCAGGCGGATGTCGGTGTTGAGCCCGACTCCGGCGAAGGTGAGCAGAAACGCCCATTTCGACACGTTGGCGAGGTTGGCGCTCTGGCCTTTGGTCAGCAAGTGCGCGGTGGCGATCGCCGAGACGGCCAGGAAGCCGAGCACGAATTTCGGGAACTTCTTCCAGACGAACGCGGCCTTGGCCTTTGCGCCCGGCGCGATCTCGTCGGCCTGCCCCCGCGCGGCCCAATACAGCGCGAAGCCCAGGACGACGAACCCGATCAGCGCGTTGCGGGTCGACTTGACCAGCACGGCGATCTTGCCGGCGTGGTCGGAGAACAGATAGCCCGTGGCGGTGGTTTCGGCGGTGTTGTCCACGGCGAGCCCCGCCCAGATGCCGAATTCGCGATCGGTGAGGCCGATCGAATGGCCCAACGGCGGCAGTACGAACAGCGCCACCGCGCCCAGCGCCAGGATCGCGGCGATCGCGTAGCCGACGTCGGAGTTGCGGGCCCGGATCGCGCCCTTGGCGGCGATGATTGCCGACACCCCGCAGATCGAGGTGCCGATCGCCAGGAGGGAGCCGAGTTTGCCGGACAACCCGAATGCGCGGGCGGCGACGATGATGATGGTGCCGGCGACCGCCATGTCGACCACAATCTGGACCAGGCTCAGCCCACCGAGTTTGGCGACGTCACCGAGCACGAATCGGGCCCCCAGCAAGACGATTCCGACTTTGAGCCAGAACTCGTAGGTTTGAACGCCGGGGCGGAATATCCGGTGCAGGCCGATGGTGTTGGTGATCAGCAGCCCAATCACGATGGCCCACAACACGTATTCGATGTCGGGCACTCGCCAGTGTTCGTGTTTGGCCAGCGTGTTCCACCAGGTCTGCGCGTATTTGCCGAGCAGACCCACGCCGATCAGCAGCAGGATGCCCGGTAGGTAGTCCAGCGGTTGCCCGCTGGTGAAGGCGGGCGCGTCGAGCGCCTCGTCGTGCTCGGTGAACCGCACCTCGGTGGTACTCACGCGATCACCACGGAATCTTCGGCAGCACATTGGCTACCGCCAATGCCGCGATCGCACCGGCGAGCAGGGTCGCCCACCAGTCCACCGACACCGAGCTGACCCGTTCGCGCCAACTGGGCGGCTTGGAATCCTGCTCGCTCACGATGACAGCTTTGCGTGGGCGGCGCCGGCGACCAAGCGATTGGCTCGCGGTGAATCTAGGTGGGTAGCCCGTCCCGTTCGGCGTCCGTCCGGTAGCGCTCCACCCATTCGTCGGAGCGTTGGTCGGCCTGGCGCTCCAGGGCCGGCTCGGGCGCCAGCCGCGGGTCGAGCCCCAACGCCTCGAGGATGCTCGCGACCACCTGAGTCAGGTTGCGCCACAACACCGGATACGGAACTTCCATCCGCTCGATGTCTTCCTCGGCGAACCAGGTCCGCCAGCCCTCCTCCTGTGCGCGCAGCATACGGACGACGTGTGCGATCGCCTCGGCGTGATAGGTGGCGCGCGCGTCGCGCGCCGGATCGGGCCTGCCCCGCCACACCCGCGTCTGCACCGCTCGCCAGAATGAGACCGCCTGCGACACCACATCGGGGCGATGCACGTGGATGAGGAGCGGTTCCTCGCCGATGACGTCGCGGATCGCCGCCCGCAGGCCGTCGCCCGATCGATTCGGCAGGTCTTTCGCCCGGTTCAACAGCAGCGGCGTTTGGTTCCACATCAGCTTGCCGCCCCACACGCCGTTGGGTGTCCGCCCGACCGTGCGGATGTAGTCGCGCCAGATCTCGGCCGGCGCGAGGTCGGGCGTCCCCTCGTCCAGGGGATCGAGCAACCGCAGGACCGACTCGTCGTCCACGTCGGCGAACCACTGGCGCGGCTGTGGGGCCTGGCTGGTGCTCGGCAGGTACTGGAAGAATTCCTGCGGCTCGCCCGCGACGCCGGTCGCGCGCAGCGATTCCACGAGCAGCGTGCTGCCGCTGCGCTGGGAAGCCAGCACCAAATACGACGACGGCTTTTCTGTCACCAAGGAAGCCTATCCGGCTGAAAATCCGCTGCAACACTTTGAATTGGCTTCACACTGAACATAACCATTGCGGGCGGCCGGCCGCTCTTTCGCGGTTGCGGCACGGTGATGCGATGATTACCGGCGTGCAAAACTCCGCCAAAGAGGCGGCCCGCCGGAACAGCTGGTGGACCGGCTGCCCCACGAGATCGCGGTAGAAGAAGAAAGAAGCATCGAATGAACACCATCTCGGCATTGGGTGCGGCGGTCGGGGTCGCCGCACCCGCGGTCTTGCTTTTCGGTGCGGCGGGTGCGCACGCCGACGACAATTACCAGCAGTTCGCGTCCGCATCGGGAAACATTCGGTGCATTCTCAACGGCCAAGACGCTCCGCTGCCGATAGCCATATGTCAGATCGGGGACCACACTTACCCGGTCCCACCGGGATTGGGCCGGGACAAGAATGGGGGGCCGTGTCCGCCCGGATCGGATCTGGGTCGCGATTTTCGTCTCGACCAGGGCCAGGCGCCCTATGTCACGTGCACTTACTCGGCGCTCGGTTCGGGGGCCGGCGCGTGGCCGGCGCTCGGCTTCGGCCAGACGAGATCGCTGGGCACGCTCACCTGCAGCAGCGAGCCCGCCGGGGTGACGTGCACCGACGCCGGGACCGGGCATTTCTTCCGGGTATCGCGCGAGTCGTATGAATTGGGTTGAGGCAGTTATTTGACGCCTGTATTAATGCGCCTTAATTGGCGCGAGCGACAATTATTTACAGATATTCGGCTCGTTTAACCGGTTTAATGCCGGGCATGTTTGGGTAAAATTCCACATGCCCCTCGGGAAATTGCACACACGCCAGTATAAATTGCTCACCGCCACGGCGACCGTCTGCCTGGCCGCCTGGTTTGGTTCCGGAATTGCGCACGCCGACACCAACCGGGAGCGCGAGGCGTGCGCACTGATGGACGACCACTCCAGCGCGATGATCAACGGGTACTCGTCGTACGCGGGGCAGTACGCCTTCGTGGTGCTGTCCCACGAAATGCCGCCATTGGATGCGGCGCACGTGCTCAAGGCCGCCACGATTGACGTGTGCCCCAACCACGCCGGCGATCTGCCGGTCGACTGGCAATAGGGCCACCCCAGTAACCGCCGTCTAGAACGGCGGGGGCCTGTTGCGTTCGGCGACGCGGTCGTCATTGAGGGCGCGTTCGGCGTCGATGCGACGGTTGCGGTCTTGGTCGCGGGTGCGGCGCCGGGTGGGCATCACGATGCCGCGACCGCCGAGGGGCGGGTATGCGGTTGGGGCACTGGGCAATTCGCCGGTAGGCAGGCGCAGGGCGGGAAACAGTAGGCGTCTGCCCGGTCGGGTGACGTATGCGTGCCCGGCAGGGGAGGTCCACACGATGGTGCCATCGGGCCACCGTCGATCCCGCCAGCCGGGCCAGAACGTCTTGAGCAGGTGATGCTATCGACTGGCTCTATTACCCATCACCGCCAAGGCTATGGACTCCACGTGAACTGGTTCATCGGGACGCTAGCAACCCTTCGGAGAGGTAGCTAGGTTTTCCCATATCCTCTTGCCGCTCTGGAAACAGAAATACGCCTTTTTCTGGCGACCCGCTCGGAACGGGCAACCCGGGGTATGGGGCCGTTGTTAGGTTGAGACATGGATGTTGGCACGATCTCGGCGGCATCTGGCGGCGACGACACAGCGGCCGCACAGACCGGCACTGCGGCGCGTCCAGTAGCTCTGTTCGTGCTGGGCATGGGCCGCTCCGGAACATCGGCGCTCACACGGGTTCTGTCGCTGTGCGGTGGTGCGCTCCCGGCCGAGCTGCTAGGCGCCCACACGAGCAATCCGCTCGGCCATTGGGAACCGATTAAAGCCCTGCGTATCAACGAGGCAATCCTGGACCGCCACGGCAGCAACTGGCACGACCCTTCACTACGCCTGTACGAGGAGGGCGCATTCGACGCCAGAGAAATCGTTGCCTGCATCGCCGAGATCGGGGAGTTTCTCACAACCCTGCCGGCTGCGCCGCTCGTGGTCATTAAGGAGCCGAGAATAACGGCTCTCTCCAGCCTGTGGTTCGAGGCGGCGCGTCAGGCCGGCTTCGACATCGCGACCGTGATCTCGGTGCGCCACCCCCAAGAGGTCATCGCGTCGCTCGCGGTGCGCGATCGAGCTTCGACGGAGCTCTCGAGTGCCTTATGGCTGAAATACAATCTGCTGGCCGAGGGAGACACGCGCGCCCTGCCGCGGGTGTTCGTCGAATACGCCAACCTCCTCGACAACTGGCGCCAGGAAGTAAAGCGGATTTCCACGGCGCTCCAGATCGATCTCAACACCGGGGATGGCGCCACGATTGAGGATTTTCTCCGACAGGATCTTCGCCGCCACCGATACCGCGGCCCGGTCACAGAGCTCTTCGGCACAGACTGGATTTCGGTGGTCTACGAAGCGCTGTGCGCGGCGGCCCGCGACGAGCCCTGGGATGGGTCTCAGCTGGATCGCGTTTTCGCCGCGTACCGGGCAAGGAAACCCGATTTCCAGACGATGTTAGAGGATTTCCGTGCCCAGTTAGCCGAGGATGGGCGGCCCGGCACCAGCCCTTGACCACCTGGGGCCAACCAAAGCCGCCGCGGTTCTCGGTCATCGACCGGACCGCGGCCAGCTTCGGCAGTCGCCGCGTTTGCACACATAGAGCCGCAGGTCAAAGCAGGTTTTAGGCCAAAGTCACCGCTAATCGCTTCGGCACGCGGCAACGCGAACGCATTCTCGAATCTAGTCCCGGCTGCCGACCCGCGGGGGCCCCGAAAGCGCAATTGTGGGCAACCGCCAACTGTGGATAACTACGCCGGGCGTTCGGTCACCCGCAATCCCAGCGAAAACACCAACCGCACCTCGGGGTCCGACAGCGAGGTGCCAAGCAGCTTCTCGATCCGCCGCACCCGGTAGCGGACGGTGTTGGGGTGCACCTGCAGCCACTCGGCGGCGGCGGCGACGTCGCCGAAGCTGTCCAGGTACGCCCGCAGGGTCTCCGCCAGCACGGGGTCGCGGGCGCGCAGGTCGCGTATGCGCGTGTCGACCAGCCGCTCGTTGGCGCCGACCAGCGTGACGATCTCGTCGAGCAGGACGGTTGTGCGCGCTTCGGCCACCGATGTCACACGTCCGATCGAAACCGGGTGTCGCTCAGCGCTATCGAGCACGCGGTCCAGTTCGGCGCGCGCCGCGGCGACCCCCGCCAAGCCGGCGACCGGCGCGGCGATGGCGGCGCGCAGCTCTACGCCGATCTCGGCGCGCAGCGCGGCGATCGTGCCACGGACCCAGGAAGCGACCGACCGCATCTGGGTCTGGGGCAACAGCACGTAGATTCGCGAATCGTGCGACGCGATCTGGGCGTCACGACGAAAAGCGCTGGCGCTCAGGGCCAGAACCTCGGGCAGCCGTGGATGGGGGTCCCCGATGGTATTCCAGCCGATCAGCGCGGCGGCGCCATCGGCGGCGAGGCCGAGGTCGCGCGCTATGGCGCCCACGTCGGCCGGCTCGTCCGTCAGCCCCAGAAGTTGCTGCACCCGGCGCGCCTGCGTGGACGGCCGCGCGGCCAGGCGGGCCATGATCCGGGCTGCCAATACCGCTGCGCCGCGCAATATTTCGTCGGCGTCGTCGGCCAGGGGCTGCGACCCTTGCTGCACCCAGATCGTGCCGGCGAACACCGGCGGCCGGCGGGCACCGGCCGGCGGTTGGTGGACCCCGATCGCCAGCCGCGGCCGAAGCCCCAGCTCCGGGCGTTCGGCGACGCGCACCACCTCGCCGCTGGCTCGCAGCGCGTCGAAGATGCCCCATTGGCCGATCCACTGCAAATGCTCGGGCGGGCCGGCGCGGCCCAGGATGGAAAGGCGGCGCAACTCGTCGGCCTCGTCGTTGGAGGCCGAATAGGCGAGCACGTGCGACTGCGCGTCTTCGATGCTGACCATGCCGTGGATGCGGTCGGCCAGCGACTGGGCCAGGCCGAACAGGTCGGTGCCCGAATCGTCGACCGGCTCGCCGCGGTCCCCATGGTGTTCCAGGACGTGATTGACCAACTGGTAGAGCCGCTCCCAGCGCGCCCTCGGTTCGACGGCCACCACCGCCGACCCGGCCGCGACCGCCTTGGTCACCAACGCATTCGACGGCTCTTTGGCGAAGACGGCCACCGGCGCGCGCGCTTGTTCGTGAAGCCAGCGCAGGGCCTCGTCCTCGGCGACCCCGAGCAGGAAGAAGGCGTCGGCCGAGCCGGCCGCGGCCGCCAGGCCCAGCCGCACGTCATCGGAATCGATCAGCGCCGCGGATCCCACCGGAAGGTCGAGGCCCCTGGGCGCGTCGACCAGGCTGACCAGCGTCGCGTCCAGCGCCAGCAGCAGCTGGCCCAGGCCGACCCGCGCCGCTTGCATGTTGTCCGATCTTACTACCAAATGCAGACGATCTTGTTCAATCGGCTAACGGGATGGCGCCGCGTCCGGGGGACCCTTAGCGTCATGGACGCGATCACCGAGGTACCTGTCCCTGCCAACGAGCCGGTCCACGACTACGCCCCGAAATCCCCGGAACGAACCCGCCTGCTCTCCGAGCTCAGCGACCTGGCCGCCAATCCGATCGACCTGCCGCACGTCATCGGTGGCAAGCACCGGATGGGCGACGGCGAGCGGATCGACGTCGTGCAGCCGCACCGGCACGCCGCGAAGCTGGGTACCCTCACCAACGCCGGGCACGCCGACGCGGCGGCGGCCATCGAGGCCGCGATGGCCGCCAAGAAGGACTGGGCGGCAATGCCTTTCGACGAGCGCGCCGCGGTGTTCCTGCGTGCGGCCGACCTGCTGGCCGGGCCGTGGCGCGAAAAGATCGCCGCCGCAACGATGCTCGGCCAATCCAAGTCGGCTTATCAGGCCGAGATCGACTCGCCCTGTGAGCAGGTCGACTTCTGGCGGTTCAACGTGGCGTTCGCCCGCCAGATCCTGGCGCAGCAGCCGATCAGCGGGCCCGGCGAGTGGAACCGCAGCGACTACCGGCCGCTGGACGGCTTCGTGTACGCGATCACTCCGTTCAACTTCACCTCGATCGCCGGCAACCTGCCGACCGCGCCCGCGTTGATGGGAAACACCGCGGTGTGGAAGCCGTCCATCACCCAAACCCTGTCGGCCTACCTGACCATGCAACTGCTCGAGGCGGCCGGCCTGCCACCCGGCGTGATCAACCTGGTCACCGGCGACGGGTTCGCGGTTTCCGATGTGGCGCTGGACGATCCGCGGCTGTCCGGCATCCACTTCACCGGGTCGACGGCCACCTTCCAACAACTTTGGCAGCGGGTCGGCGCCAACATCGGCCGCTACCACAGCTATCCGCGGCTGGTCGGGGAGACCGGCGGCAAGGACTTCGTCGTCGCGCACGCCTCGGCGCGCCCGGACGTTTTGACCACGGCGCTTATTCGCGGCGCGTTCGACTACCAGGGGCAGAAGTGCTCGGCCGCGTCGCGGGCGTTCGTGGCGCACTCGGTGTGGCAGCGCATGGGCGACGCCTTCCTGGGCCGGACCGCCGCGCTGCGCTACGGCGACATCACCGACCTGACCAACTACGGCGGCGGGCTGATCGACCGGCGGGCCTTCACCAAGAACGTCGACGCCATCGAGCGGGCGAAGGGCGCGCCCGGGATGACCATCGCCGTCGGCGGCGAATACGACGACAGCGTCGGCTATTTCGTGCGGCCCACCGTGCTGCTGTCCGACGACCCCACCGACCAGGCCTTCGCGACCGAGTACTTCGGTCCGCTGCTGTCGGTGCACGTCTATCCCGACGACCAGTACGAACGGATCCTCGACGTCGTCGACACCGGCTCTCGCTACGCGCTGACCGGCGCCGTCATCGCCGACGACCGTGCGGCCGTGTTGACCGCGCAGGACCGGCTGCGGTTCGCCGCCGGGAACTTCTACGTCAACGACAAGCCGACCGGGGCGGTGGTCGGGCGCCAGCCGTTCGGGGGTTCGCGCGCATCCGGCACCAACGACAAGGCCGGATCGGTGCTGAACCTGTTGCGCTGGACGTCGGCCCGCACCATCAAGGAAACATTTATCCCGGCCACCGACCACACCTACCCGCACATGCAGGGCGACTGATGGCCGGCGTCTTCGCGCGCACGGTTCGTCCGGCGATCATGGCGGCCCGGCGGCGCGAGGGGTTGCGCCGGGCCGCCGAGCGGCTGCCGATCACCCGGCGGGTGGTGCGCCGGTTCGTGCCTGGGGAGACCATCGATTCGGCGCTGAATAGCGTTGCCGCGCTACGCGAATCGGATCGATGGGTCAGCGTCGACTACCTCGGCGAGGACGTCACCGACGTTGACGACGCCGACGCGGCGACGCAAACCTACCTGGATCTGATCGAGGTGCTGAGCCGGTCCGGCGATGTCGGTGATGACGGCATCCGGCCGCTGGAGGTGTCGCTGAAGCTGTCGGCGCTGGGGCAGTCGCTGGAGCGCGACGGCGAGAAGATCGCGCGGGAGAACGCCTGGTCGATCTGCTCGGCCGCGCGGCGGGCCGGGATTTGGGTGACGGTGGACGCGGAGGACCACACCACGACCGACTCGACGCTGTCGATCGTGCGCGACCTGCGGGCCGAATTCCCCTGGCTTGGCGCGGTTTTGCAGGCCTATCTGCGGCGCACGCTCGGCGACTGCGAGGAATTCGCCGCTTCCGGGGCCCGGATCCGGTTGTGCAAGGGCGCCTACGACGAGCCCGCGTCGGTGGCCTACCGGGACGGCGCCGAGGTCACCGAGTCCTATCTGGCCTGCCTTCGGGTGCTGATGGCCGGGTCGGGCTATCCGATGGTGGCGTCGCACGACCCGGCGATCATCGAGGCGGTTCCCGGCATCGCCGGGGAATTGGGCCGTGGCGCAGGTGATTTCGAATACCAGATGCTGTACGGCATCCGCGACCGCGAACAGCGGCGGTTGGCCGACGCGGGCAACCGCGTGCGGGTGTACGTACCGTTCGGCACGCAGTGGTACGGATACTTCCTGCGGCGGCTCGCCGAGCGGCCGGCCAACCTGGCGTTCTTCCTGCGGGCGCTGACGCACTAGGGCGTAGCCTCTGCGCTATGAGCCTGGTTGTCGACGAGATGCCCGACCTTGGCATCACGCGGGTGTCGCGCTGGATCTTCAACTGTTATGTGCTGCGGGGCGACGACGGCGTGGTGGTCGTCGACGCCGGACTGCCGCGGGTCGCCGGCGACCTCGCGGCCGTGCTGGGCCGCGGCGGGACCCTGCGGGCCGTGGTGGCGACGCATGGCCACAGCGACCACGTCGCCGGCGCGGTGGAACTGGCGGCACGCCACCGCGCGCCGATCTGGTTGCCCGAGGCGACGCTCACTTACCTCGACGGGGTGAAGCCGCGGACGCCGACGCCGGCCAAGGCCGCAACCATCTGGCCCACCATGATCGACCAGCCGCTCGACCGGGTCGGGGTGGCGGGGCTGCTCGGCGGCGCCCGGGTGGCCGGATACGGCACCCCGCTCGGCATGCGCTGGAGGGGTCCCTCGCCGGCCGGCGGGCTCGGCGACGGCCGGCCGCTGCCCGGCGCGTCGGAGTGGACCGTGATCAATGCTTACGGTCACACCGACGACAGCATCGCGCTGTGGAATCCGAGCACCCGGACGCTGCTGTCCGGTGATGCCGTGCTGACCGTGCGCGGCAAGGCCTGGCACACACCGGAAATCGTCGACGCGTCGAGTGCCGCCGCCACCCGCCGGCGCCTCGAGGAGCTGCCGGTCGCCCACCTGCTGCCCGGCCACGGCCGACCGGTTCATGCCCCCGAAACCGTTTGGCCGCAACAGCGGCGCTGAGCCCTAGCCGCGCCGGGGCCGCGGGCGATCGCCCGCGAATCCCCGCACCACGTGCGCGCGTACGAACTCCGCCACCACCTCGGGGTCGTTCATGTCCAGCGTCGACGACGGCGTGCTGAAGAGCGAAAAGAGCATGCGGGCAAACCATTCCCCGGCGGCCTCGACGTCGAGGTCCTTGCGGACCTCGCCGGTGAGCCTGGCGGCGGACAGGTAGGGCGCGAAGAACTCGACGCACTCGCGCAACAACACCGCGGCGTCCTTGGTCAGCAGCAGGCTGGTGGCGTCCTCGTCAAAGTACTTCTCGGAGGCCAGGACCTGCCGCGCCTGGGTGACGAACACCGCCGCGCGGCTCAGCTTGTCCTCGAGCGAGCTGCCCGCCTCCATCGCCCTGGACATCTCGCGGTAGAAGCGTTCGGACGCGTGTTCGGCGCACGCCTCGACGATCGCGCCCTTGTCGCTGAAGTACTCGTAGACGGTGCTGCGCGAAACGCCGGCCTGCTTGGCGATGTCGACGATGGTCGCCTTGTCCAATCCCTGTCTGCCGAAACAAATGAACGCGGACTCGACGATGAGTTCGCGCGTGTCGGTGGTCTGCGCCGCCTGTGTCGTCACGGCACCAACGCCCCCCTCGGCACCAGCCCGGCGTCGGCGGCGGCGAACGCGTCGTTGACGTCGCCCAGGCGAAACGGTTTGGGCATCAGCCGGCCGAACGGAAAATTGGTGTGCCGCAGGAAGGACAACCCGATCGCCAGCGTGACCGGGTCGTAGAGCATCACGCCGCGCACCGACTTGTTGCCGTAGACCAGGGCGCTGGGGTCGAGCTCGAAGGTGCGTCCCATCCCGACGTTGCCGACCTCGAGCAGCGTGCCGCCGTTGTTCAGAAAGCCGACCCCTTCGGGAATGACGCCCGGCACGCCGACGACCTCGAGCACCCAGTCGGCGCCGATGCCGTCGGTATGTTGGCGGACCCGCTCGGTCAGCTCGTAGGATGAGATGTCGCTGGCGTCGATGCAATGGGTCGCACCGAAATCGGATGCGACGTCGAGCCGTTCGGGGATCTTGTCGATGACGATGACGGCCGCCGCGCCCGCGGTGCGGGCCACTGCGGCGGCGTTGATGCCCAGCCCGCCCGCGCCCTGGATGACGACGGTGTCGCCCAGTCGCACGTCGCGCAGCGCGAAAAGCACCTGTGCCAGCGCACAATTGAGCGGCGTGACGGCCTCGTCGGAGAGCTCCTCGGGCACCTTGTACACCGGTTGCCGCCGACTGGTGTAGTAGTACTCGCCGTGCGCGGCCACGAAGTGCGGTCGCTGCTCGTGGGTGCGGTATTCGCCGGCCATCAGGTTCTGGCACGCATACGACCGGCCCCGCGCGCACGCGTGGCACTGCCCGCAGGTCCAAAAGTACGGTGTGACGACGCGGTCGCCGACGGCGAGCGGCTTGCCGGTCGCGTCGGAGGTCAGCCCCTCGCCGAGTTCGGCTATCTCGCCGACCATTTCGTGGCCCAGGGCAAAGGGGCACGGCAGCGGCAGCTCGCCGCGGAAGATGTGCAGGTCGGATCCGCAGATGCCCGCCATCCGCAGCTTGAGCGCCGCGGTCCCCGGCGCGGGCGCGGTGAGCGGGAATTCGGCCAGCTCGATCGGCCCCCCCGGTGCGGTCAAGACCGCGAGCTTGGGCATGAGCTTCCCCCTTAGTCGGCGGGCGCGAGGATCAGCCCGCTGGTCGGCACGCCGGTTCCCGACGTGACGAGCACGTGCTCGACGCCCTCGACCTGGTTGTGCGAGGTGCCGCGCACCTGGCGCACGCCCTCGGTGATGCCGTTCATGCCGTGGATGTAGGCCTCGCCGAGCAGCCCGCCGTTGGTGTTGATCGGAAATTCCCCGCCCAGCGACAGCCGCTCGACGGTGGCGAAGTCTTTGGCCTCGCCGCGCCCGCAGAAGCCGAGCTCCTCGAGCTGCGTGAACACGAACGGCGTGAAATGGTCGTAGATGAAGGCGGTTTGGATGTCCTGGGGCTTGAGGCCCGAGTCGCGCCACAGCCGGTTGGCGACCACCCCCATCTCCGGGAGCCCGGTGATGTCGTCGCGGTAGTAACTGGTCATCATCTCGCCGTTGGCGGCCGCACCCTGGGCGGCCGCGGTGATGATGGCCGGCGGCTGCCTCAGGTCGCGCGCGCGTTCGGCGCTGGTCACCACCAACGCGACCCCGCCGTCGCTTTCCTGGCAGCAATCCAGCAGGCGAAGCACGGGTTCGACGATCCAGCGCGAGTTCTGGTGATCCTCGAGCGTGATCGGGCGCTGGTAGAACCAGGCGTCGGGGTTGGTCGCCGCGTGCGCGCGGTCGACGACGGCGATGCGGCCGAAGTCCTCGTTGGTCACCCCGTACGTCGACATGTAGCGCTGGGCGTGCATCGCGACCCACGCCGCGGGGGTGAGCAATCCGAACGGGGCGTAGTGCGCCATGAACAGCGGGGTCGCGGACATGTCGCGCCCGCTGCCGCCGAACCGGAAGCCGGACCGTTCGTTGAATGCGCGCCAGCAGACCACCACGTCGGCGACCCCCGTCGCGACGGCCATCGCCGCGTGCACAACCGTGCCGGCCGCCGCGCCGCCGCCGTGATGGACGCGGGAGAAAAAGCTCAGGTCGCCGATGCCCACGTTGCGGGCGATCTCGATCTCGTCGCTGGAGTCCATGGTGAAGGTGACCATGCCGTCCACATCGGCAGGCGTCAGGCCGGCGTCGTCGAGCGCGGCGCTGACCGCCTCGCAGGCCAATTGGAGCTCGCTGCGCCCGGATTCCTTGGAGAACTCGGTCTGGCCGATCCCGACGATGGCGCAGCTGCCGGGCAGCGAGGAGCTCATGCGCGGGCCCCGTCGAGCAGGCTCAGCACCGCGGTGCCGGAGACGTGATCGCCCAGGCTGTTGGAGCCCTTGAAGGTCACTTCGACGAAGTTCTCGCCGTCCGAGCCCTCGGTTTTGGACGTCACGCTGCCGGTGAAGCGCAGCGGGTCGTCGGGGAAGCACGGCACGCCGAGGCGGATCGACAGGTTCTTCACCATCGCCTCGGGACCGGCCCAGTCGGTGAGGAAGCGCACGCAGTACCCGTTGGTGGTCAGGATGTTCATGAACAGGTTCGGCGAGCCCTGCTTGTTGGCGAAGTCGCGGTCGTGGTGCACCGGCATGAAATCCCGCGACGCGATGGCGCCGGCGACGATCATCGTTGTGGTGATCGGGATTTCGAGCGGGGTCGCCTCGTCGCCGACGTTGATGTCGACCCACTTGAGGGTGGTGCGGCTGGTCATCGGTTTCCTTCCGGATAGGTGCTGCCGATACTGGCCAGCTGCGCAGTGGCGGGACCGAGGGTGAGCTCGTTGTGCTTGGCCCACAGGAAATAGCGGTGTAGGGGATAGGTGACGTCGATCCCGATGCCGCCGTGGACGTGTTGGGTGGTGGCGGCGACCCGGGCGCCGGCGTCGGCGGCCCAGAACTTCGCGATGCGAGCCGCCCGGTCCGCAGCTCGTTCCCGCGCGATCAGCCAGCCCGCGTGCCAGGTGGTCCATCGGATCGCTTCGACGTCGATGAAGGCGTCGGCCATCCGCTGCTGCACCGCCTGGAAGCTGCCGATGGGCCGCCCGAATTGCTCACGGCCGCTGGTGTAGTCGGCCGCGATGCGCAAGGCCCGCTCACAGACGCCGAGCTGGATCGCGCACAGGCCGACCAGCGCCCGCGTGTGCAGCGATTCGATCCGTCCGTCGAGCCGGTCCTGCGCGGAAACCGTTGCACCATCGAGGAATACGTCGGCGTGCGGTTCGCGGTTGGTGGTCGCGACCGGCCGGATCTCGACGCCGTGGGCGTCGGTGGGCAGCAAAAACAGGCCGACCTCACCGTCGTCCGTAGCGGCGGGGATCAGGACGGTGTCGGCGATTTGGGCAGCCGGGACCAGCTCCTTGGCCCCGTCCAGCCGCCAATTCGCCCCGTCGCGAGAGGCTTTGGTGGCCGGGCTCGCCGGATCGGATCGGCCCGGCTCCTGCAGGCCCGCGCTCAGGATGCGGGTTCCGGCGACGACGCCGGGCAGGAACCGTTGCCGTTGCTCGGGGGATCCGTGTCGGGCGATCGGGTCGGCGCCGAGCACCAGCGTCGCGTACGCGGGCACTGGGGCGACGCTGAAGCCCACCTCGGCCAGCAGCACGCCCAGCTCGAGGAAGCCGCCGCCGTTGCCGCCGACCGCCTCGGGCAGCGCGGTGCCCAACAGGTCGGCGGCCGCAAGCTCGCTCCACAGCGCGGCGTCATAACGGGTTTCGCCGGCCTCCAGCTCGGTCAGCCGTTCGGGGGTGGCCCGGCGCTCGAAGATATCCCGGGCGAGTTTGGCGATCGTCTCCTGCTCTTCGGTGAACGTGAAATCCATCGCCCCACCTACCGGACGGGCCGAAACTGGTGCAGCACCAGGTCGTCATCGAAGGCCTGGTAGTAGACCTCGACCGGCATTCCGACCGTCACGTCGGCGGGGTCCATGCCACACAGGTTCGACACCACCCGCACCCCTTCGTCGAGCTGCACCAGCGCCACGATGTAGGGATATTCGAAGAACGGGAACCGGGGTTCGTGCGGCATCACGTAGCTGTACACGGTGCCGCGGCCCGAGGATTCGATCGGCTCCCACTGCAGGGACCGGCAGTTCGGACACATGGGGCGAGGCGGGTGGCGCAGCGCGCCGCATCCGCCGCAGCGCTGGATCAACAGCTTGTGCTCGCGCAGGCCGTTCCAGAAGAACTCGGTGTCCGGGCTGATCGCCGGCGCCAGCCGGGGGGCCATCAGGCTGCCGGCCTGAATCGCAGGACGCGGAATCGCTGTCGCCCCAGTACCTCACCGGTCTCGTCGGTGTAGGTGATCAACCAGGTCAAAAAGAAGCCGGTGCCCAGCGCCGTCTTCTTCTCGTCGGAGACGTCCTCGAACACCGATGTCGCGCTGATGACGTCACCCAGCCGCGGATAGCGTTCGATCTCGAATTCCGAGTTGGTCGCCACCGTGCTGGTGTACCCGGCCTCATCCAGAAATGCCGTTGGGTTGCTGAGGATCTCGACGGGGGCGCCGCCCCGCTCGCGGATCCCCTCCAGCTTCGGGGACGGCATGGTCCAGGTTTGCAGCATCACCGGCGGCGACACGATGCCGCCGAATCGCGACGACGCCGCGAACTCCGGGTCGAGGTAGACCGGGTTCATGTCGTCGAGCGCGTGGGCCCAGTGCCGGATCATCGGCTGGTTGACCGGATCCGGTGCCACCGTGGGCGCTCCGGTGCCGCCGGTGGGCTGGCCGACGAGCGCCCGCAGCTTCGCAAGCACCTCGGAATCTTGGTCGGTCATGAGGTTGTTGCGGCGTGGAAACCCCTGGCTTTAGCCACGAGTGGGAACGCCGCGTCTCCTTTCGGTGGGTTGTCGGTGGTGACGGTTAGGTTGCGGGGGTGTCGCGTTATCGGTTGTTTCCGACTGTCGAGCAGGCGGTGGTGTTGGTTGAGCACTGTCGCCACGCTCGGTATGTGTGGAACTTGGCGGTCGAGCAGCAGCAGCACTGGCAGCCGGGTCGGCGAGCGCCGGGCTACAACGAGCAGTGCGCCCAGTTGACGGTGGCCCGTGCCGAGTATGAGTGGCTGGCGGCTGGCTCGCAGACGGTGCAACAGCAAGCGTTGCGGGATTTCGCCCAGGCGATGCGCAACTTTTTCAATGGCACTCATCGTCGGCCGACGTGGCGCAAAGCCGCTGTGCATGAGGGCTTTCGGCAGGTCGGGTTGAAGGCCCACCATGTCGAGCATCTGAACGGGCGGTTTGCTCGGGTGTGGGTGCCCAAGGTCGGCTGGGTCCGGTTTCGTCTGTCGCGGCCGGTCCCCGGGGGTGTCAAGTCCTACCGCGTCACCTGTGATCGGGCCGGGCGCTGGCACATCGCGTTCGCCCACGTCCCGCAACCCATTCCGGGGCCTTCCGATGACTCGGTGGTGGGTATCGACCGTGGCGTGACGGTGGCGGCAGCCTTGTCGACGGGTGAGCTGCTGTATGCCCCTGGCCTGAGCCGCGGCGAGGCCAAGCGCCTCAAGGTGCTGCAACAGCGCCTGGCCCGCGCCAAGCGTGGCTCCAATCGGCGCGCTCGCACGAAACGCGCAATCGCGAAACTCAAGGCCCGTGAGGTCGACCGACGTAAGGACTGGGTCGAAAAGGCCACCACGGATCTCGCGCACCGGTTCGAAACGATCCGCATCGAGGCGCTGGACGTGCGCGCGATGACCCGCTCTGCGCGGGGAACCGTGGAGCAGCCCGGAGTAGGTGTTGGCGCCAAACGCGCTCTGAACTGCGGGATCAACCGCAGCGGTTGGGGTCTGCTCGCTGCGCGCTTGCAGCACAAAGCCGTTGGTCGAGTCGAACAGGTCCCGGCCGGGTACACGTCGCAACGATGCTCGGCGTGCGGGTATGTCGCTCCCGGAAACCGTAAGAGCCAAGCGGTTTTCCAATGCGAAGCCTGCACCGCGGGTCCGTGCAACGCCGACGTGAACGCCGCACGCAACATCGCCGCCGGACGGGCGGTGACAGCACGGGGAGACCTCGGCATTAGCCGGTCTACGAACCGTGAACCTCAACTCTGCTCTCCTGCCGCATAGATAGTGGGACGGGTTGGAATCCTCTGGCTTCGGCCAGAGGAGGACGTCAAGATCCTCCTGTTTGCTGGGGGCGAAGGTCGCGGGGCGCCCTCGGCATCCCCAACCCGGCCATGGCGATGATGTCACGCTGAATCTCGTTGGCGCCACCGCCGAACGTATTGATGACGGCCCAGCGATACGCGGTTTCCAGGGCGCCGCGCAACGGCGCGTCGTCGCCGCGGCGCACCCCGTTGCCGTCGAGCACCTCCAGCAGCTCGCGGGCGACCTGCTGCGTGAGCTCGGTGCCGAAAACCTTGGCGGCCGACGCTTCTCCCATGCTGAGCACGCCCTTCGTCATCGCCGCGTTGATCCGCGTGTTGACGAGTTTGTACGCGGCGACCTGGGCCTCCACCCTGGCCAGCGCGAGCCGCACCCACGGCTGGTCGATGACGCGTCCGCCGTCGAGCTCGGTGGTGGTGGCCCAGTCCAGGGTCTTCTCGAACAGCGGCTCGAGCGCGCCGAGGTTGCCCAGGGCGGCGCGTTCGAAGTTCAACTGGGTGGTGATCAGCTGCCAGCCCTGGTTCTCGCCGGCCACGATGGCGCTGGCCGGGACCCGGACGTCGTCGTAGAACGTGTAGAAGGTGGAGATGCCCGGCATGGTGTGCAGCGGCTGCCAGGAGAAGCCGGGCGACGAGGTGGGCACGATGAAGATCGAAATGCCCTTGTGCTTCTTGACGTTCGGGTCGGTGCGGGCGGCCAGCCAGATGTAGTCGGCGTAGGCGGCGCCACTGGTGAACATCTTCTGGCCGTTGATCACGTAATCCGCGCCGTCGCGCACCGCGGTGGTGCGCAGCGACGCCAGGTCGCTGCCCGCCCCCGGCTCGGAGTAGCCGATCGCGAACTCCACGCTGCCGTCGAGGATGGCCGGCAGGAACTTCCGCTTCTGCTCCTCGGTGCCGCATTGCATCAGGGTGGGACCGACCGTGTTGAGCGTCACCAGCGGGATCGGTGCGCTGACCCGCTGCGCCTCCTGGGCGAAAATGAATTGCTCGATCTCCGAGAAACCCCGTCCGCCATACTCTTTGGGCCAGCCGACGCCCAGCAGCTTGGCCGCCGCCAGGGCGCGCACGCATTCGCGCACCTCGGGACCGCCCTCCATGCGCTCGCTCAGCGCCATGGTGCGTTCGGGCGTCATCACCTCTTCCAGCGCGGCGCGGATCTCGGCGCGCAGCTGCTGTTGCTCGGGCGTGTAGTCGAGCTCCATCACTCGGCCGTCCCGAGCCGCACCGGCATCCGTTTCACGCCGGGCACCATGGTGGCGCGCATCCGGTCCACCTCGCCGACCAGCTCCAGCCTGGGGAAGCGCCGCAGCAGCTCGTCGAACATCACCGAGGCCTCCAGCCGCGCCAATTGCGCACCGACGCACGAGTGTTCACCGCACCCGAACGCGATGTGCGGATTCGGGTGGCGGGTCACCCGGAACTCCTCCGAGTCGGCGCCGAAGATGTCCTCGTCGCGGTTGGCCGACCCGTACAGCATCACCACCGTGTCGCCCTCGGCGATCCGCTGCCCCCGGATCTCGACGTCGGCCGTCGCGGAGCGGGCCATGTGCGTCACCGGGCTGTTCCAGCGCAGCATCTCCTCGACGGCGCCCGGGATCAGCGAGCGGTCCTCGACCAGCAGCCGGCACTGGTCGGGGTGGGCGATCAGCGCCCACGTGCCCAAAGCGATGAGATTGCGGGTGGTTTCGTTGCCGGCGACCAATAGCAGGAACGCGAAGTTGAGCAGGTCTTCGTCGGTGAGTCGCACCCCGTCGATCTCCGCGCCCGCCAGGACCGACAACAGGTCGTCGTGCGCCTCGACGCGCCGCTGGGCGATCAGCTTCTGGAAGTACTCGAAGAGCTGCCCGATGGCCACGAAGGGATCGAGTTCGATCTCGGGGTCGGCGCTTCCGGTGGCGGCGTCCGACCACGCCCGGAACTGCTCCCAGTCGTCGGGCGGGGCGCCGATGAGCTCGGCGATCATCCGGGTGGGCAGCGGCGCGGCGATCTCTTCGGCGAACTCGTGGACGGAGTCGGGTCGGACGTCGTCGAGGATGCCCCGCACGATCTCGCGGATCTTCGGCTCGAGGACGGCCACCCGGCGCCGGGTGAACCCGGAGTTGATCAGCTTGCGCATCTGCCGGTGCCGCGGCGGGTCGGTGAAGATCAGGCTGCCCGGCTGGACCGGGCTCGGCTGTGCGGGATCGGGGATGGTGATGCCCTTGGTGGAGCTGAACAGCGCCGGGTTACTCGACACGAAGCGGATGTCCTCGTACTTCAGCAACGCCCAGAAGTTCGTCACGTCGTTCCAGCACACCGGCGACGAGGCGCGCAGCTCCCGGTACGCCGGGTACGGGTCGCCCGCGTAGAAGTCCGGGGAATGCAGTGGAACAGCGGTCCGCATGGCGGGCCTCCCTCGGCAGGCGATCCGACACATCACACTGATGTGTCTTGCGACGTTGTGTCTACTCCGGTGCGGCCGTGTCTGTCAATGCGCCGCCAACGCCGTGCAGTAGCGCGGAATTCGTTCAATTGGTGATTGACGCCGGGGGGCCGTGGGTGAACACTGGCTGACTAGATGACCGACGTTCGGGTGAGGAAGCGCGCATGACCGAGCTACAGACTCCGGGATCTCTTGTCGACACCTACCAGCTCTACATCGACGGCGGCTGGGTCGACGCCGAGGACGGTCGCTACGACGACATCAATCCGGCCACCGAACAATCGATCGGCACCGCGCCCGACGCCAGCATCGCCCAGGTCGGCGCGGCGATCGACGCCGCGCGCCGGGCCTTCGACAGCGGGCCGTGGGGCCGCACGGGTCCCGACGAGCGGGCCGCCTGCCTCAACCAGCTCGGCACGGCGCTGCTGAAGCACGCCGACGAATTCTTCGCGCTGTCGCAGGCGGAGTGGGGCTGTGTGTCGAACGAGCGGATGATGCAGATCGACGGGGCCGGCTACATGTCGATGGTCGCGGCCCAGCTCGCCGCGCAGCTGGGCGAGGAAGCGGTGACCGGAATGAGCGCCGGCACCACGCTGCTGCGCCACCAGCCGCTGGGCGTCGTATCGGTCCTGACGCCGTGGAACTTCCCGCATTGCCTCAACGTCATGAAGCTCAACCACGCGCTGGCCGCGGGCAACACCGTCGTGCTCAAGCCCTCGCCGCTGACCCCGCTCGCGGGGCTGGCGCTCGCGCGGATCATCGACGAGGAGACCGACATCCCGCCCGGCGTGGTCAACGTCGTCACACCGTCGGGCGTGGAGGCCGCCCGGCTGCTTACCACCGACCCGCGCATCGACATGGTGAGCTTCACCGGCAGTTCGGTCGTCGGGCGCCAGGTCATGTCCGCCGCGGGCGACACCATGAAGCGGATCCTGCTGGAACTGGGCGGCAAGTCGGCCAGCATCGTCCTGGACGACACCACGGTCACCGACGAGATGTTGCGGCAGATGCTGTTCGAGTCGTGCTCGCTGCACGCCGGGCAGGCCTGCATCCTGCACAGCCGGATGCTGCTCCCCGATTCGCTGCACGACGACGTCGTCGACCGGCTGGTGGCCCTAGCCCGCGACGTCAAAGTCGGCGATCCCGCCGACCCCGACGTGCAGATGGGGCCGCTGATCAGCGCGGCGCAGCGGGACCGGGTCCAGGCGCACGTCGACGGCGCGGTCCACGACGGAGCCCGGCTGGCGACCGGCGGTGGCCGCCCGGCCGGCCTGGACGTCGGATTCTATTTCGAGCCAACGATTCTCACCGGCGTCGATCCGGATTCGACCATCGCCCAGGAGGAGGTGTTCGGGCCGGTGCTGACGGTGCTGCGCTACCGCGACGACGACGACGCGGTCGCCATCGCGAACAACTCCCAGTACGGACTTTCCGGGGCGGTATGGGGCGGCGACCTGGACCGCGCCGTCGGTGTCGCGCGACGCATCCGCACCGGACAGGTCGCGGTCAACGGGGTCGGTCCCGGCGGCGCGCCGTTCGGCGGGTTCAAGCTGAGCGGGTTGGGGCGCGAGGGCGGCGGCCTCAGCGGCCTGCACCAGTACATGGAGGCCATGGCGATCGGGGTTCCCGCGTGAGCGGACCCCTCGCGGGGCTGTCCGTCGTCGAAATCACCAAGGAAATCTCCGGCCCTTACGCGGCAAAGCTTTTGGCCGACCTCGGTGCCGAGGTCACCAAGATCGAGCCGCCGGGCGGGGATCCGCTGCGCCACTGGGGCAGCAGTGGGTTGTTCGAATACCTCAACGCGGGCAAGCGAATTGTGGCACTGGAGGACGCCCCGGACCTGATCGCGCAAGCGGACGTGCTGGTGGAGAACCTCGGCCCGGGAGAGCTGGAAGCGTTGGGCTTCGATCTCGACAGCGTGGTGCTGCTGCGCATTTCCGCGTTCGGGCAGTCCGGGCCGTGGCGCGACCGGCCGGCCACGTCACTGACGTTGCAGGCGGCGTCGGGCTGGGTCAGCGCCCGCGATCCCGACCGCCCGCCGGTGCAGGTCGGCGCGCGCATCGCCGAGTACGTCGCGGGTGGCTACGGCGCACTGGGCGCGTTGACCGCGCTGCGGTGCGCGTCCGATGAAGTTGTGCGGGTGGATGTTTCGGAATTCGAATCCTTGCTGTCGACGCTGCCGTATCCCATGCTGATGGCGCAGAAGATGGTCGGCCTGGGCCTACCCGCCAACGCCCGCAGCGCTCCCATGCTGGGGGTGGTCCGCGCCGCCGATGGCTGGGTGGGCATCAACTGCCTGACGGGCCAGCATTGGCTTGACGTGTGCGCGATGCTGGGCCTGCCCGAGTTCGGCGAGCAGCAGATCGCGATCATGCTGGGCGGCCCCGAACGCGCCGAATTCTATGCTCGCGCAGAGCCATTGCTCGCCGAGCAAACCGTCGCCGAGATCGTTGAACTCGCCCAGGCGATGCGCATTCCGGCCACCCCGGTCAACGACGGCGCCACCGTCCTGGAGTGTCCGCAATACGTCAAGCGCGAGTTCTTCGTCCAACAGGCGGGCTTCCGACGCCCGGGGAAGGCGTTTCGGTTCAGCGGTGCCGCGAACCGAACCGCACTGCGAAATCGGGGCCCGGAAATCGCAGTGCCGTTCGATTCGCGAACCGAAGGGCCCTTCACGGGACTGAAAGTCCTTGATCTGAGCACCTTCTGGGCGGGCGCCTACCTGACCTGCTACCTGGGCGCGTTCGGCGCCGACATCATCAAGGTCGAGTCGATCCAGCGGCCCGACGGTTTTCGCTACTCGGGCGCGTTTCCCTTCGAGGGCGACGACTGGTACGAGCGGAGCGGCCTGTGGCAGGCCACCAACCTCAACAAGAAGGACCTTACGCTGGACCTGACCTCGCGGCGCGGCCGGGAAATCGTCCGGCGGCTGGCCGCGCAGGCCGACGTCGTCGTGGAGAACTTTTCACCGCGGGTGGTGGAGCAGTTCGGCCTGGACTACGAGTCGCTGGTGGAGCTGAAACCCGACGTGATCATGATCCGGATGCCGGGTTTCGGCTTGCAGGGCCCTTGGCGCGACTACGTCGGGTGGGCGTTGAACTTCGAGCAGACCGCGGGGATGTCGGCCGTCACCGGATATCCGGACGGGCCGCCGTGCAACCCGCAGGGACCGGCCGACCCGATCGTCGGCGTGCATGCCGGCGTCGCGCTGCTGGCCGCGCTCGAGCATCGGCGCCGCACGGGGGAGGGTCAGCTGATCGAAATCGCACAGATCGAGGTCGCGGCCGCCGTGACCGCCGAACCGGTGATCGAGTACTCGATGAACGGCGTCGTGCAGGCGCGGCAAGGCAACCGCCGGCTGGGCTACCTGCAGGGCGTCTACCCGACGAACGTCGACGACGCGTGGGTGGCGCTGTCGCTACCCGGGGACCCGGGAATCGACCATGACGCGTTCGACGAACTGGTCGCCGCGTGGACCCGCACCCAGCCGCCGGAGGCGATCGTCGAAACCCTTCGGGCCCAGGGCATCCCGGCCGAGCAAGTGATGACCAGCGAGAAGATGTACGACATAGTCCAGCTCGACGCGCGCGGGTTCTACGAGGAGCTCGCGCATCCCGTCACCGGATCGCACCGCTATCCCGGCTGGCCGTTTCGTATCACCCCTGGGCCGGCACGCCACCACCGCGGCGCCACGCCGACGCTGGGCCAGCACAACGACGAGATCCTGTCAGGGCTTGGCCTTTCCGCCGACGAGCTGGCCGCCCTGCGGGCCGAACGGGTCATCGGGGAGCGGCCGCTCAACGGGTAGGTCGTGAGCCTTTGGTAAACGGCCCGTCACATGCAAAGCTGCTGGCATGGTCATCCAGATCGCCCGCCCCAAGCTCGAAGGCAACATCGCGGTCGGGGAGGATCGCCAGATCGGCTTCGCCGAGTTCGGCGCCCCCTGGGGTCGCGCGTTCTTCTGGTTCCACGGAACTCCCGGCGCCCGTCGGCAGATCCCCATCGAGGCCCGGGTCTACGCCGAAGAGCACGACATCCGCCTGATCGGCATCGACCGGCCGGGCATCGGGTCGTCGACGCCGCATCGGTACAAGAACATCCGGGCGTTCGGCGACGACCTGCGGACCATCGCCGACACCCTGGGCATCGACAAGATGGCCGTCATCGGCCTGTCCGGCGGCGGCCCGTACGCGCTCGCGTCCGCCGCGGTGCTGTCCGACCGCGTGGTGGCGGCCGGCGTGCTGGGAGGCGTCGCGCCGTTCCTCGGCGACGAGGGGATCACCAGCGGCCTGATGAACCTGGGCAAGCGGGCGGCGCCGCTGTTGAAGCTGGGGGGTGACCCGCTGCGAATCGGGGCGAGCCTGGTGATCCGGATGATCCGTCCCGTGGCGAATCCCGCGCTGTATCTGTACGCCGCGGTGTCGCCGGAAGGCGACCGGCGCCTGCTCACCCGCCCCGAGTTCGCCGCCATGTTCCTCGACGACCTGCTCAACGGCAGCCGCAAGCAACTGGCGGCCCCCTTCAACGACGTCATCCTGTTCACCCGCGACTGGGGCTTCCGGCTCGACGAGGTCAAAGTCCCGGTCCGCTGGTGGCACGGCGACAGCGACCACATCGTTCCCTTCGCCCACGGCGAGCACGTGGTGTCCCTGCTGCCCGACGCCGAGCTCATCGTGCTGCCCGGCGAAAGCCACCTCGCCGGGCTGGGCCGCGGCGAGGAGATCTTGGCCACCCTGACGAAGATCTGGGACGAGCAGCCCTGACGCTGCCGGGTAACCTGCAGACGTGCTGCTCGCGTCGCTCAATCCCTCGGCCGTTACCACCACCGACATCGCCGACGCGGTGCGCATCGACGGCGCCACGCTCAGCCGCAGCGACTTGGTCGGCGCGGCAACGTCGGTGGCCGAGCGGGTCGCCGGCGCCAATCGGGTCGCGGTGCTGGCCACGCCGAGCGCGGCTACCGTGCTCGCGGTCACCGGCTGCCTGATCGCCGGCGTGCCCTTCGTGCCGGTGCCGTCCGACGTGGGTGTGGCCGAGCGCCGGCACATGCTCACCGACTCCGGGGCGGAAGCCTGGCTGGGCCCCGAGCCGGACGACCGCGACGGGCTGCCGCACATCCCGGTGCGCCTGCACGCCCGGTCCTGGCACCGCTACCCCGAGCCCCCGCCGGACGCGACCGCGATGATCATCTACACGTCGGGCACCACCGGGCTGCCCAAGGGCGTGCAGCTGAGCCGCCGCGCGGTCGCCGCCGACCTCGACGCGCTGGCCGAGGCCTGGCAGTGGACAGCCGACGACGTGCTGGTGCACGGCCTGCCGCTGTTCCACGTGCACGGGCTGGTGCTGGGCCTGCTCGGGTCGCTGCGGATCGGAAATCGCTTCGTGCACACCGGAAGACCGACACCGGCCGGCTACGCGCAGGCGTGCTCGGAATGGGGCGGATCGCTTTTTTTCGCGGTCCCCACCGTGTGGTCGCGGGTGGTCGCCGACGGCTCGGCGGCCGAGGCGCTGCGCCCGGCGCGACTGCTGGTGTCCGGCAGCGCGCCGCTGCCGGTGCCGGTGTTCGACCGGCTGGCCGGGCTCACCGGGCATCAGCCCATCGAACGCTACGGCGCCTCGGAGTCGCTGATCACCATCTCGACGCGCGCCGACGGCGAGCGCCGCGCGGGCTGGGTGGGCCTGCCCGTAGCCGGCGTGCAAACCCGGCTGCTCGACGACGACGACAACCCGGTGCCGCAGGACGGGGAAACCGTTGGGCGCCTTCAGGTTCGCGGGCCGATGATGTTCGACGGCTACCTGAACCGGCCCGAGGCCACCGCGGAGGCGTTCGCCCCCGACGGTTTCTACCGCACCGGCGACGTCGCGGTGATCGACGGCAGCGGCATGCACCGCATCGTCGGACGCGAGTCGGTCGACCTGATCAAGTCCGGCGGGTACCGCGTCGGCGCGGGCGAAATCGAGACGTCTCTGCTGGGGCACCCCGGCGTGCAGGAGGCCGCCGTCGTCGGCCTGCCCGACGAGGACCTGGGCCAGCGCATCGTCGCCTACGTCGTCGGCTCGTCCGAGCTGCGCGCCGACGAGCTGATCGAGCACGTCGCCAAGGAGCTGTCGATCCACAAGCGGCCGCGGGAGGTCCGCCTGGTGGCGGCGCTGCCGCGCAACGCCATGGGCAAGGTCCTCAAGAAGCAGCTGCTGTCCGAGGGCTGAGCGCCCAGCGCCCCGGTCGCGAGCGTGCGCAGATGTACACGCTTTGCGGCGCGTCGCCGGTCAAACACGCACGCTCGCGGTGGGGAACGCTTAGGCGACACGCAGCGTTTTGCCAGGTTTTCCATCGAGCGGGACGGTGAACCTTCACCTACCGTCGTAGGCGTGACGGAACTGCCGACGGTCGCGCCCGCACCCGCCCGCACCCCCATGCGGCGGGTGGCGGCGGCCTGCCTCGTCGGCTCGGCGATCGAGTACTACGACTTTCTCATCTACGGCACCGCGGCCGCCCTGGTGTTCCCGACGGTGTTCTTCCCGCGCCTCGGTTCGACGCTGGGCGTCATCGCCTCGCTGGCGACGTTCGCGACGGCCTTCCTGTCCCGCCCGCTGGGCGCCGCGGTGTTCGGGTACTTCGGCGACCGGCTGGGCCGCAAGAAGACGCTGATCGCCACGCTGCTGATCATGGCCGTCTCGACGGTCAGCGTCGGGCTGGTGCCCAGCACGGCCGCCATCGGTGCGGCCGCCCCCTTGATCCTGATCGTGTTGCGACTCATGCAGGGGTTCGCCGTCGGCGGCGAATGGGCGGGGTCGGCGCTGCTGAGCGCCGAGTACGCGCCGCCCGGCAGGCGGGGCCGCTACGGCATGTTCACCTTGCTCGGCGCCGGCACCGCCGCCGTGCTGGCCAGCCTGACCTTTCTGGGCGTCAACTTCAGCATCGGGGAACGCAGCGCCGCGTTCATGCAGTGGGGATGGCGGCTGCCGTTTCTGTTCAGCGCCGCGCTGATCGGGATCGCGCTCTACGTGCGGCTCAACATCGACGAGACCCCCGTGTTCGCCGAGGAGAAGGCGCGCGACCTGGTGCCCAAGGCGCCGCTCGGGGAGGTCTGGCGCCTGCAGCGCCGCGAGATCCTGCTGGCCGGCGGCAGCCTGCTGGGCGGGTTCGGTTTCGGCTACCTGGGTCACACCTATCTGCTCATCTACGCCAATTCGCACCTCGGGTATACGCGCGGCTTCATCTGGTCGGTGGGCGCTCTGACCGGGCTCGTCAGCATCGCCACGGTCGCGGCGTCGGCCACCCTGTCCGACCTGGTCGGGCGCCGCCGCCTGATGTTGCTGGGCTGGTCCCTGCTGCTGCCGTGGGCGTTCGTGGTGATGCCGTTGCTGAACACCCGCAACCCGGCGCTGTACGTGGTCGCGGTCGTCGGCATGGCCGTCGGCGGGGCGATCGGCGCCGGGCCCACCGCGGCCTTCATCCCGGAGCTGTTCGCCACGCGTTACCGCTACAGCGGGTCGGCGCTGGCCCTCAACCTCGCCGGAGTCATCGGCGGTGCCCTGCCGCCGCTGCTGGCCGGGACGCTGGTCGCGACGTACGGCAGCTGGGCGATCGGCGCCATGCTGGCCGCGCTGACGTCGGTCGGCCTTCTCTGCACCTACCTGCTGCCGGAAACCAACGGCACCGCACTGGGTTTGGAGGATGCGCCCCGCTGACTCAGTTGGCGTGCAGGTCCTCGTTGAGCGCGATGCCCTGACCGTCGCGGGCCACCACCTCGACCGCCCCGGTGACCGAATTGCGCCGGAACAACAGGTTGTTGGCGCCGGAGAGCTCGCGGGCCTTGACCGCTTTGCCGTCGGGCATGGTGACCTTGGTGCCCGCGGTGACGTACAGGCCGGCCTCGACGACGCAGTCGTCGCCCAGCGAGATGCCCAGGCCCGCGTTGGCGCCGAGCAGACACCGCTTGCCGATCGAAATCACTTCGGTGCCACCGCCGGACAGCGTGCCCATGATCGACGCCCCGCCGCCGATATCGGACCCGTCGCCCACCACGACCCCCGCCGAGATGCGCCCCTCCACCATCGACGCGCCCAGGGTGCCGGCGTTGTAGTTGACGAAGCCCTCGTGCATCACCGTCGTGCCCGGCGCCAGGTGCGCGCCCAGGCGCACCCGGTCGGCGTCGGCGATGCGCACGCCGGTGGGCAGGACGTAGTCGACCATCCGCGGGAACTTGTCGACGCCGTAGACCGTCACCGGCCCGTGGCGGCGCAGCCGCGCGCGCACGGCCTCGAAACCCTCGATCGCGCACGGACCGCGATTAGTCCACACGACGTTGGTCAATACCCCGAACAAGCCGCCGGCGTTCAGCCCGTGCGGCGCCACCAACCGGTGCGACAGCAGATGCAGCCGCAGGTAGGCGTCGTAGGCGTCGGCGGCCACGTCGTCCAGCGAACCGATGACCGTGCGCACGGCGATGGTCTCGGTGCCGCGCTCGTCGTCGCGGCCGACCAGCCCGACCAGCTCCGGCGGCACGTCGGACAGCGCGAGCCGCGAGGTGGCAGTGGTGTCAGCCGTGCCCGATTCCGTCAGTTCCGGTGCGGGAAACCACGTGTCGAGCACCGACCCGTCGGAGGCCAGCGTCGCCAACCCAATGCCTGCAGCTCCAGTCACGGCGGCCAGGTTACTTGTGCCGCCGAGCAGACGCAGAATCGCATCCCAAGGCGGCCGATAGTGCGATTCTGCGTCTGCTCGCCGAATGAAGGCGACCCATTACCCTTGGGGGCGTGCTGGACCTATGCGGGGACCCCGTCGAGCTGACCGCGGCGCTGGTCGACATCCCCAGCGAATCGCGCGACGAGACGCGCCTCGCCGACGAGGTGGAGGCAGCGCTGCGCGCCCAGACCGACGGGTTCGAGATCGTCCGTAACGGCAACGCCGTGCTGGCGCGCACTTCGCGGGGTAGGCCGTCGCGGGTGCTGTTGGCCGGGCACCTCGACACCGTGCCGGTGGCGGACAACCTGCCGAGCCGCTTGGCGGGCGGCGACCTGTGGGGTTGCGGCACCGCGGACATGAAATCCGGTGACGCCGTCTTCCTGCACCTGGCCGCCACCGTCGCCGAGCCGGTGCACGACCTGACGCTGGTCTTCTACGACTGCGAGGAAATCGACGCGGCGGCAAACGGTTTGGGCCGCATCGAGCGCGAGCTGCCGGAGTGCTTGACGGCCGACGTCGCGATCCTGGGCGAGCCCACCGGCGGCTACATCGAAGCCGGCTGCCAGGGCACGCTGCGCGTGGTGGTCAGCGCCACCGGGGCGCGCGCGCATTCGGCCCGATCCTGGTTGGGCGACAACGCGATTCACAAGCTGGGCGCCGTGCTGGACCGGCTGGCCTCCTACCGGGCGCGCAGCGTCGACATCGACGGCTGTGAATACCGCGAGGGCTTGTCGGCGGTGCGCATCGACGGCGGCGTGGCGGGCAACGTGATCCCCGACGCGGCCGCGGTGACGGTCAACTTCCGGTTCGCCCCGGACCGGTCGGTCCAGGCGGCGCTGCGGCACGTGCACGAGGTGTTCGACGGGCTGGACGTCCGGATCGAGATGACCGACTCCGCGGCGGGCGCGCTGCCCGGCCTGTCCCAGCCCGCGGCCAAGGCGCTGGTCGAGGTCGCCGGCGGGCGCGTGCGCGCGAAATACGGCTGGACCGACGTGGCGCGGTTCGCCGCGCTGGGCATCCCGGCGGTCAACTTCGGGCCGGGCGATCCCAACCTGGCGCACACCCGCGACGAACGGGTACCGGTCGCCAACATCACCGCCGCGGTGGAGACGCTGCGGCGCTATCTGAGTGGCTGACGTGGCCGAGCCGCGCGCCAGCGCAGCGTTCGGCGCCGACGGCCGCGCTAGCGCGACGCTCGGCGGAACATCGGGGCGTCACGCCGGCGTCACGGCCACGTCGACCCTGGCCGCGCCGGGGCTGGCCACGACGGCCAGCACGGGCGCGTTGGGCGGCGAAACAACTTGTCCGCCAGTCACATTCACGTGATAGCCATTCGGGTACTCGACGGGCGGCACCGAGATGAAGGTCTGCGCGCCGGGGGCGAAATTGCCCGCATGGTCGGCCCGCTCGATCGTGTAGCAGAGCCGGAAGACGCCCGACCGGAACGACCACTCCCTCGGCGTGCCCGCCACCACCTGCGGGTACGGTGCGGCGAGCACCGCGAGCTTGGCCGCGTTCACGTTGGCGCCCGTCGGCGGCTGGCTCGGGTCGAAGACCAGCGCCTGGTCCGTCGGCGACGAGCTCGTCTTGTCGTTGCCGGTGTAGGCCCACTCCAGCCAGCCCATCCGCTGGTGGTCGGTGTGGCGCATCACCTCGGCGAGGTTGTTCAGGTCGTTGGTGGCGCCGAACTCCGTCAGCAGCGGCGGGACGTGGTGGAAGCCCGAGTAGAGGTTGGCGTTGGTGATCGTGAGGCCGTCCTCGAAGCGGCAGGTGATGTTCTTGTGCAGCACCGATTCGATGGCGCAGTAGTCGTGGAACGAGAACCCGGTGTTCGGGTCGGCCACCCCGCCGATGTCGGTGTGGACGCCCTCGTCGGACAGCGTGTTCGGCTCGAAGAACACCAGCGTGGTGGGGTCGGCCGTGCGGATGACCGGCACCACCTTCCGATAGAACACGGTCAGCTTGTGGTCCTGGATCGGGCAACCCAGCACGAAGTTGAAGCAGCCCTCCCAGATGAAGCCGGGCCACGGCTCGTTCAGGATTTCGTAACCGAACACGCCCGGGTTGCCGTGGAAGAAGCCTGCGACGTGCGCCCACGCGCGCGCGTAGTGGTCCTGCAGCCCGATCCCGTCGGGCGCCGGGGCGTCGCGCCAAAAGGCGTTCCAGGCGAACTCCTCCGCGGGGTTGAGGAAGTAGTTGCCGGGAAAGCCGAGCTGCGGGTTGGGCAGGCCCGCCTGCGCCACCGCCCACGCCGGGGCGCCCTCGCCCTGGAACGCCTCGTTGTAGAGGTCCTGGTGGAAATCGAGCAGGCTGACGATGCCGTGCGCCGCCAGCGTGGCCACGGTCTGCGCGATCGACGTGAGGTAGTTGTCGTCGTAGCTGAGCGGCTGCGGTTCCACGGCGGCCCAGATGACGCCGACCCGCATCGCGTTGAAGCCGTTGGCCTGCAGGAAGGCCGCGTCGTCGTCGCCGAACCCGTCGGCCGACGGCGTATAGGGCGGCACCTTGTACACCTGGTTGAGCCCGTGCAGGATGACGACGCGCCCGTCGGCGTCGGTCATCCACCGGCCGGCGTGGCCGAGCGGCAGCGTCGGCCCGGTGGGCGCCGCCAGGGCGCGCGGCGGCGCGACGACCGACGACGCGTCAGTCGTCAGCGCGGCGATCAGCAAACCGGCCGCGAGCAGCCGGGCCGCGCGCGAAGGGCGGATACGCATCCAGCCTCCAAGCCCCGAGCGAAGTCACTCTGGGAAACAGTGAGGCGCAATAGTCACTGTGGTAACACGTGCGAGTCACGGTTCGCGCACAATGCGGCGCGCCTGCGCGCCGGCATCCGCGGCTGCGGCGTGCATCCCGACGGCCGCCAGCTCGTCCGCCACGACCCGCAGCGCCGCCTCGTCGCCGGCCGCCAAGGCGCGCGCGTGGGCGAGCGCCAGGCCGCCCGCCGCGCAGTCGACCTCGCCGCACAGCCGGGTCAGCGGGTCCACCGCGCGGGTGTCGCCCAGGCGGACGGCCTCGTGCCAGGCGCGCAGCGCCACCGCCGACTGCCCGCCGCGTTCGGCCATCCGGGCGGCCTCGCGGGCGGCCGCGACGGCGCCGGGCGCGTCGCGGGTGGCCGCCAGCCGCCACGCCCGCGCAATGCCGAGCTCCGGACCGAACAGCGCCGACTTCGTTCCATGCCGAGACTCGGCCCGGCTCAGCGCCTTCGCCGTGGCGGCGATGTCGCCCTGCTGGGCCAGCGCGGTGGCCAGCAGCGTCAGCGACAGCGGCCCCCACGAGTAGCCGGTGCGTTCCAGGGTTGCGGCGGCCGGGCCGAGCAGCGCCGTGGCTTGGGCGAACTCGCCATCGGCGATCAGCACGTGCGCGAGCAGCACCTCGCCGATCGCACGGCCGGGCTGCTGCAGTTCGGCGAAATCGGTGAATTGCTGGGCCAATTCGCGCGCCCTGGCGTGCTCGCCGGCCATCAATAGCGCGGTGGTCTGGCCCAGCCCGATGGTGAACCGCAGCAGCCCGGGGTGTTCGGCGGACAGGGCGCGCTGGGCCAGCGGTTCGACGTCGCCGAAACGGCCCTGCCGGGCCGCGCACAGCGCGGCGGCGCTGGCCGCCCAGGCCACGGCCTGGTCGTCGGCCGACGGTGAGTCCAGCACCTCGCCGGCGACCTTGACGGCGTATCCGACGTTGCCGGCGTTCATCGCGAAGGTGGCGCTCAGCGCGTCGAGCGTGGTGCGCGGGCCGGGATCCGCGACCCGGTTGCGGACGGTGCGCAGGAACGCGGTGGCCCGCTCGGGCTCGCTGAGCATCCAGAACTGGTTGGCGGCCCGCAGCAGCGCCCAGTCCATGAGCGCCGGCTCGGCCAGCGCGGCGGAGTCGACCTCGGCGAGCAGCGCGTCGGCCTCGCGGCCGCGGCCCTGAAACCCCAGGGCGTGCGCCAGCGACAGCCGCGCCGTCAGGCCGCCGGACCGCTCCAGCGCCCAGCGGGCCAGCCGCTCGCCGAGCGCGAGGTCGCCCAGGCGCAGCGCCTGCTGCGCGGCGGCGGCGACGTCGGCGACGCGTTGGGGGGTGTCGCTGTCCAGCGCCAGGGAAGCCAGCCGCAGCCGGTCGCTGAGGTGGTCCGAGGCGCGTCGGGACAGCAGCTCGACGACCTCGCTGCGCCGTCGTCGCGCGTCGTCGGGACCGAGCGCGGCGCGCGCCCGCTCGGCGAACAGCGGGTGTGCGGTGTACACGACCGGCTCGCCGCCGTCGCCGCGTGCCCGGGTTTCGGCCGCCCCGGCGTCCTCCGCCGCGCCGACCGCGCCCGCGCCGGCGAGGGCGGTCAGGTCGGCGAGCGACAGCGGCTCGGCGACGGCGAGGTAGTCCAGCACCGCCCGCGCCGCGGCGGGCAACTCGGCGAGGAACGCGTCGACTTGGGCGGGCGTGGTCGCGCCCCCGGGCGCCTCGACGTCGATCCGCTCCAACAGGCCGTCGGTCCACAGCGCCGCGATGGCCTCGGGCGCGGCCTCGGCGCGGGCGGTGACGACCATCCGGGCCGTGCCGGCCAGCGCCAGCTGGTACACCAACGTGGCCGACAGGACGTCGAGCTCGTGGGCGTCGTCGACGACGAGCAGCAGATCGTCGTCACCCAACGAGGCCCGGGCGGCCCGCAAGAGCGCGGCCGGCTTGCCGAGGTCGGAGATCGCCACCAGGTGGCTGAACGCCCCGAACGGGACGGCGCGCTCGGTCGGGGTGCCGGTGACCCAGCGGGTGAGTGTGCCCGGGTGCTCGCGGACGTAGCCTTCGGCGGCCAGCCGGGCCAGGGTGGATTTGCCGCAGCCGTCGGGCCCGAGCACGACGGCCCCGCCCGGCGACGATGCGGGCCGCTTGCGGCCGGCGAAGGAGGCGGGCAATCCGGCAGGCCCGTTCCCGAGCGCGTCGTTCAGCCGCTCCAACGCCGCCGCGTGTTGGGGGACGTTCCAACGAATCGGCACCCGCCGGAGTTTATTGCGCGCGGTGTGCGGGCCGCACCGGGCGTGGTCTACCTTTCGTTGTATGAGCTCCGACTGGGCGGTGTGCGTTTACTGCGCCTCCGGTCCCGAGCATGCCGAATTGCTTGAGCTGGCTTCGGAACTCGGCGATGCGATCGCCGAGCGCGGCTGGACCCTGGTGTGGGGCGGGGGCCGGGTTTCGGCGATGGGCGCGGTGGCGAGCGCGGCGCGGGCGCGCGGAGGGCGGACCGTCGGCGTCATTCCGCAGCACCTGATGCGCCTCGAGGTCGCCGACCGCCACGCCGACGAGCTGATCGTCAGTGACACCATGCACGAGCGCAAGCAGATCATGGAGGCCCGCGCCGACGCGTTCATCGTGCTGCCCGGCGGGCTGGGCACCCTGGACGAGCTGTTCGACGCGTGGACCACGGGTTATCTGGGGCTGCACGACAAGCCCATCGTGCTGCTGGACCCCTTCGGGCACTACGAGGGGCTGTGGCTGTGGTTGTGCGGGCTGCTCGACAGGGGGTACATCACGCAAGCGGCGATGGACCGGTTGGTGCTGGTGGATAAGGTGGGGGCCGCAGTGGAGGCGTGCGCACCCGCCTGAGTTTGCGGATCTGCACCTAGGGGAATCGAGGATGACGTGTCCGACCACGACGGGGGAGCCCGCACGGCCGTCAGGCTGACCGACATCGCGTCTCGGGTGCCGGGGCTGCTGGCCGACCTGCCGGCGATCGTGCGCGGGGCACGAACCGGCCTGCTGGCCCAGCCGGGCTCCAAGAAATCGATCGGCACGGTGTTCGCCGAGCGGGCCGCCCGCCACGGCGACCGGGTCTTCCTGCGGTTCGGCGATCAGCAGGTGACCTATCGCGACGCCAACGCGACCGCCAACCGGTACGCCGCGGTGCTGGCCGCGCACGGCGTTGGCAGCGGCGACGTCGTCGCGATCATGCTGCGCAACTCGCCCCACGCGGTGCTGGCGATGCTGGCCGCGGTCAAGTGCGGCGCGGTCGCCGGGATGATCAACTACCACCAGCGCGGCGAGGTGCTGGCGCACAGCCTGGGCCTGCTGGACGCCAAGGTTTTGATCGCCGAGACCGACCTGGTCAGCGCGGTGGCCGAGTGCGGCGGCACGGGCGCCACCGAGACACTGACGGTCGAGGACCTGGACCGCTTCGCCGTCAGCGCGCCGGCGACCAACCCGTCGTCGGCGACGGCCGTGCAGGCCCGCGACACCGCGTTCTACATCTTCACCTCGGGCACAACGGGTTTCCCGAAGGCCAGCGTGATGACGCACCTGCGCTGGCTCAAGGCGCTGGCCGCGTTCGGCGGCATCGGGTTGCGGCTCAAGAGCACCGACACGCTGTACAGCTGCCTGCCGCTGTACCACAACAACGCGCTGACGGTGGCGTTGTCGTCGGTGATCAACTCCGGGGCGACGCTGGCGCTGGGCAAGTCGTTCTCGGCGTCGAAGTTCTGGGACGAGGTGATCGCCACCGAGGCCACCGCGTTCATCTACATCGGCGAGATCTGCCGCTACCTGCTCAACCAGCCGGCCAAGCCGACCGACCGCGCGCACAAGGTCCGGGTGATCGCGGGCAACGGGCTGCGCCCGGAGATCTGGGACGAGTTCACCAAGCGGTTCGGCATCGCGCGCGTGTGCGAGTTCTACGCGTCCAGCGAGGGCAACACCGCGTTCATCAACATCTTCAACGTGCCGCGGTCCACCGGCGTCTTCCCGATGCCGCTGGCCTACGTGGAATACGACCCCGACACCGGCGAGCCGTTGCGCGACGAGAACGGGCGGGTGCGCCGGGTGCCCGCCGGCCAGCCCGGCCTGCTACTCAGCCCGGTCAACCGGCTGCAGCCGTTCGACGGCTACACCGACCAGGAGTCGACCGAAAAGAAGTTGGTGCGCAACGCTTTTCGTGAGGGCGACTGTTGGTTCAACTCGGGCGACGTGATGAGCCCCCAGGGCATGGGGCACGCCGCGTTCGTCGACCGGCTCGGCGACACGTTCCGGTGGAAGGGCGAGAACGTCGCCACCACCCAGGTGGAGGCGGCGCTGGCCTCCGACGAGTCCGTCGAGGAGTGCACGGTGTTCGGCGTCGAGATCCCGCACACCGGTGGGCGCGCCGGGATGGCCGCGGTCCAGCTGCGCGAGGGCGCCGAGTTCGACGGACACTCGCTGGCGCGCGCGGTGTACGGGCAGCTGCCGCCGTATGCGCTGCCGTTGTTCGTGCGGCTGGTGAAGACGCTGGAGCACACCTCGACGTTCAAGAGCCGCAAGGTGGAGCTGCGCGAGCAGGCCTACGGGTCCGACGTCGAGGATCCGCTGTACGTGCTGGCCGGCCGCGACGAGGGCTACGTGCCGTTCTACGACGAGTACCCCGAAGAGGTCGCGGCGGGTAAGCGGCCGAAGGGCTGAGTTGGCTTGCGCCGAGCGTGCGGCCAGCCGCACGTTCGGCGTCCAACGTGCGGCTGGCCGCAGACTCGCGGACCGGGCCAGGCACCATGGATGGGTGCATTCGACGTTCTGCGGCCGGCCGGTCGCGGGGGATCGCCCGCTGATCATGGCGATCGTCAACCGCACCCCGGACTCGTTCTACGACCGGGGTGCGACCTTCAGCGACGCGGCGGCCCGGGACGCCGTCCATCGGGCCGTCGCCGAGGGCGCCGACGTCATCGACGTCGGCGGGGTCAAAGCGGGCCCGGGACAGAGCGTCGACGTGGACACCGAGATCGCCCGGCTGGTGCCCTTCGTCGAGTGGTTGCGCGGCGCCTACCCCGACCAGCTGATCAGCGCCGACACCTGGCGCTCCGGGGTGGCCCGGGTGGCCTGCGCGGCGGGCGCGGACCTGATCAACGACACCTGGGGCGGCATCGACCCGGCCCTGCCCGAGGTGGCCGCCGAGTTCGGCGCGGGTCTGGTGTGCTCGCACACCGGTGGCGCGCTGCCGCGCACCCGCCCGTTCCGGGTGAGCTACGGGAACGCGACGCGCGGGGTGGTGGACGACGTGATTCGCCAGGTGACCGGCGCCGCCGAGCGGGCGGTCGCGGCCGGGGTGGCGCGGGACCGGGTGCTGATCGACCCGGCCCACGATTTCGGCAAGAACACCTTCCACGGGCTGCTCTTGTTGCGACACGCGGGCGAACTTGTTAACACCGGATGGCCCGTCCTGATGGCTTTGAGCAACAAGGACTTCGTCGGGGAGACTTTGGGTGTGGAACTGACCGAACGGCTGGAGGGGACGCTGGCGGCCACCGCGCTGGCGGCGGCGGCCGGCGTCCGAATGTTCCGGGTGCATCAGGTGGAGGCCACCCGGCGGGTGCTGGAGATGGTGTCCTCGATCCAGGGGACACGCCGACCGGCGCGCACGGTGAGGGGCCTGGCATGACGGAGCTCGCGGACCTCGCCGGCGTGGGCATGCTCGCCGCGCGGCCCGGAGACGTCTGGCTGGCCGACCGACGCAGCAGCCGTGGCGGCCGGACGGTCCGCGAGCTGGAAGAGGCGAAGGCCGGCCGGACCGTCTCGGTGGTGCTGCCGGCCCTCAACGAGGAAGCCACCGTCGAGTCGGTGATCGACAGCATCTCACCGCTGGTTGACGGCCTGGTCGACGAGCTGATCGTGCTGGATTCCGGCTCGACCGACGACACCGAGATCCGTGCCATCGCCGCCGGCGCCCGCGTCGTCAGCCGCGAACAGGCGCTGCCCGAGGTGCCGGTCCGGCCCGGCAAGGGCGAGGCGCTGTGGCGCTCCCTCGCGGCGACCAGCGGCGACATCGTGGTTTTCGTCGACTCCGACCTGATCAACCCGCACCCGATGTTCGTGCCGTGGCTGGTGGCCCCGCTGCTCACCGGCGACGGGATCCACCTGGTCAAGAGCTTCTATCGACGCCCGCTCAAGGTGGGCGAGACGGGCGCCGCGGCGGCGACGGGCGGCGGCCGGGTGACCGAGCTGGTGGCGCGGCCGCTGCTGGCGGCGCTGCGCCCGGAGCTCAGCTGCATCCTGCAGCCGCTGGGCGGCGAGTACGCGGCCAGCCGGGAACTGCTGACCTCGCTGCCGTTCGCGCCGGGCTACGGCGTGGAGATCGGGCTGCTGGTGGACACCTTCGACCGGCTGGGCCTGGGCGCGATCGCCCAGGTCAACCTCGGCGTGCGGGCGCACCGCAACCGGCCGCTCGCCGAGCTCGGCGCGATGAGCCGCCAGGTCATCGCCACCCTGCTGTCGCGCTGCGGGATCCCCGACTCCGGGGCCGGGCTGACCCAGTTCTTCGCCGACGGGCCCGACGGTTACGGCTATACCGCGCACACCTCGCCGGTCTCGCTGGACGACCGGCCGCCGATGAACGGGCTCAGGCCGCGCTAGGTTTGTCGGTCGGATAGGGCAATATCGACGGCGTGGCGTTGGTGTTGCTGTACCTGGTGGTGTTGGTGCTGGTGGCGATCGTGTTGTTCGGCGCGGCCAGCCTGCTGTTCGGCCGCGGTGAGCAGCTGCCGCCCCTGCCGCGCGGGACGACGGCGACGGTGCTGCCCGCCTACGGCGTGACCGGCGCCGACGTCGACGCCGTCAAGTTCACCCAGGTGTTGCGGGGATACAAGACCAGCGAGGTGGACTGGGTGCTGGACCGGCTCGCCCGCGAGCTGGAGGCGCTGCGCGGCCAGCTGGCGGCCGTGCACGCCCCGTCGGCCGCCGCGGAAGAAGACCGGCCCGGCGCCGCGGAACCCGCGGACGCCGAGAATCGTCAGGACTAGATATGAACGACGACGGCCTGGTTCGGTGCGGTTGGGCGGCCATTCGGCCCGGGCCGGACTTCGAGATGTACCGCGACTACCACGACCAGGAGTGGGGCCGCACCCTGCGCGACGGGGTGGCGCTGTTCGAGCGGATGAGCCTCGAGGCCTTCCAGAGCGGCCTGTCGTGGCTGATCATCCTGCGCAAACGGGAGAACTTCCGGCGCGCCTTCGACGGGTTCGACATCGAGGCGGTCGCCGGCTACACCGACGCCGACGTGCAGCGTTTGATGGCCGACACCGGGATCGTGCGCAACCGCGCCAAGATCGACGCGACCATCGCCAACGCGCGCGCCGCCGCCGAGCTGGGATCCGCCGAGGACCTGTCCAAGCTGCTGTGGTCGTTCGCGCCGTCGCCGCGCCCCCGCCCGGCCGACGGCTCCGAAATCCCGTCGGCCACCGCCGAATCGAAGGCGATGGCCAAGGAGCTGAAACGGCGCGGATTCCGGTTCGTGGGGCCGACCACCGCCTATGCGCTGATGCAGGCGACCGGCATGGTCGATGACCATATTCGCGATTGCTGGGTGCCCGCCACGCCCGTTTGACGGCCCGATGCCGCATCAGAAGCGGGTCTTTGTGTAACTGCCGACCCGAATAGGGAACAATGGAGGGGTGATTTGGCAGTTCAATGTCGGGTATGGCTGGAAATCCACTGGCGGGGCATGCTCGGCGCCGACCAGGTCCGGGAAGCCGGGCCAGCTCGAATCTGGAGGGAGCACTCGATGGCGGCGATGAAGCCCCGTACCGGAGACGGTCCTTTGGAAGCGACCAAGGAGGGGCGCGGCATCGTTATGCGGGTACCACTCGAAGGAGGCGGACGGCTGGTCGTGGAACTGACGCCCGACGAAGCCGCCGCCCTGGGTGACGAACTCAAGGGCGTAACCAGCTAAGGCGGCGTTACGCGCACACCTTCCGGTAGATCTCCAGCGTCTGCTCGGCGACGTGCGCCCACGAGAAGTCCTCGACGCACCGCTGACGTCCCGCCTCGCCATAGCGCTTCGCCTTGTCGGGGTCGGCGACGAGCTCATTGACCGCTTCGGCCAGGCCGGCCCGGAAAGCTGCCGGGTCCTCGGCGTCAAAGCGCACCAGCGACCCCGTGACGCCGTCCGAAACCACCTCGGGTATGCCGCCCACTCTGGACGCCACCACCGCCGTCGCGCAGGCCATCGCCTCGAGGTTCACGATACCCAAGGGCTCGTATACCGACGGGCACACGAAAACCGTTGCCGCCGAGAGTATTTCGCGCAATTCTCCGATCGGTAGCATTTCCTGGATCCAGAACACCCCGTCGCGCGCACGGGCCAGCTCGGCGACGGCGGCGCGGACCTCCTCGGCCAGCTCGGGCGTATCGGGAGCGCCGGCGCACAGCACCAACTGCACCTCCGGGCTGAACTGGTGCGCGGCCGCCACCAGGTGCGCGACGCCCTTCTGCCGGGTGATCCGCCCCACGAACGCCACCATGGGCCTGGCCGGGTCCACCCCGAGTTCGGCCAGTACGGACCCGCTCTCCGCCGGGCCGGCCGGATACCAGACGCCTGTGTCCACCCCGTTGCGCACGACGTGCACCTGGCTCGGATCCAGCGCGGAGTACACGCGCAGAATGTCTTCGCGCATCGCCGAGCTGACCGCGATGACGGCGTCGGCGCCCAGCACCGCGGTCCGCTCCACCCACGTCGACACCCGGTAGCCGCCGGCGAGCTGTTCGGCCTTCCACGGCCGCAGCGGCTCGAGCGAATGCGCGGTCAGGACGTGGGGGATGTCGTACAGCAGGGCGGTCAGATGCCCGGCCAGTCCGGTGTACCAGGTGTGCGAGTGCACGACGGTCGCCGCCGATGCGGCGTTCGCCATCAGCAGGTCGGCGGACAACGTGGACAGCGCCGGGTTGGCGCCGTGGATGCGCGGGTCGGGCTCCTGGGCGAAGGCATCCGGACGCGGTGCGCCCATGCAGTGCACGTCGACCGGGCACAGCCGGCGCAGCTGGGCGACGAGTTCGGTGACGTGTACCCCGGCTCCGCCGTAGACGTCTGGTGGGTACTCCCGAGTCATCATCGCAACCCGCATACCCGCACCGTAGTTCGGCGACGGGGCCGCGCGCATCTCGGGGGAGGATCGCGCCGCGGGCGGAGCCAAAACCATTGACGGACAGCCCGTCAGGGGGCGGCCAATAGGCCGCTCCCCCTGGCAGCGGTTCGCGGGGGCCGATAGTTTGTAGCCATGAGGGAAGCGCCACACGTGCTGGGGATTGTCCTGGCCGGCGGTGAGGGCAAGCGGTTATACCCTCTGACCGCCGACCGGGCGAAACCCGCCGTTCCCTTCGGGGGCGCCTACCGGCTGATCGATTTCGTGCTCTCCAACCTGGTCAATGCCCGCTACTTGAGAATTTGTGTTCTCACGCAATACAAGTCGCATTCACTCGACCGTCATATTTCGCAGAACTGGCGGCTGTCCGGCCTGGCCGGCGAGTACATCACCCCGGTGCCCGCGCAGCAGCGCCTCGGACCGCGCTGGTACACCGGTTCCGCCGACGCGATCTATCAGTCCCTCAACCTGATCTACGACGAAGACCCCGATTACATAGTCGTTTTCGGCGCCGACCACGTGTATCGGATGGATCCCGAGCAGATGGTCCAGTTCCACATCGACAGCGGGGCCGGCGCGACGGTGGCGGGCATCCGGGTGCCGCGCAGCGACGCCAGCGCGTTCGGCTGCATCGACGCCGACGACTCCGGTCGCATCCGCAATTTCGTGGAGAAGCCGCTGGAGCCGCCGGGCACCCCCGACGACCCGGAGACGACGTTCGCCTCGATGGGCAATTACATCTTCACCACCAAGGTCCTCATCGACGCCATTCGCGCCGACGCCGACGACGACCACTCCGATCACGACATGGGCGGCGACATCATCCCGCGGTTGGTCGACGACGGGATCGCCGCGGTCTACGACTTCTCCGACAACGAGGTGCCCGGCGCCACCGACCGCGACCGCGGCTACTGGCGCGACGTCGGGACGCTGGACGCGTTCTACGACGCGCACATGGACCTGGTCTCGGTGCATCCGGTGTTCAACCTGTACAACAAGCGCTGGCCCATCCGCGGCGAGTCGGAGAACCTGGCGCCGGCCAAGTTCGTCAACGGCGGCTCGGCCCAGGAGTCGGTGGTGGGCGCCGGCAGCATCATCTCGGCGGCGTCCGTGCGCAATTCGGTGCTGTCGTCGAACGTCGTGGTCGACGACGGCGCCATCGTGGAGGGCAGCGTGATCATGCCGGGCGCGCGAGTCGGCCGGGGCGCGGTGGTGCGGCACGCGATCCTGGACAAGAACGTGGTCGTGGGCCCCGGCGAGATGGTCGGGGTGGATCTCGAGAAGGACCGCGAGCGCTTCGCGATCAGCGCCGGCGGCGTGGTCGCGGTCGGCAAGGGCGTCTGGATTTAGCGCGGCTGGTTGGCCGCTCGCGAGGTGACTACCACACGTTGGGCACCAAGCGATACCGCACGTGCTGCGCGTATTCGCGGTACCCCGGCAAGTCCTGGACGAGCAGCTTCTCCTCGTCGAGGATGCGGAAGACCAGCACCGCGATTCCCGGGACGACGAAGAGCAGCCCCCAGTACGAGCCCAGCGCCAGCGGCATGCCGACCATCATGATGACGTTCCCGACATACATCGGGTGCCGGACGAGCTTGTAGACGCCGTCGGACGCCACCTTCTGGCCGGCTTCCACGGTGATGTTGGCCGCGGCGTAACTGTTTTGGATGATCACCAGCATGGCCAGACCGAGTCCGGCCGCCACCAGCGCGTCGCCGAGCAGGGACAGCCACGCCGGCACCGTGGACCAGCCCATCCGATGATCGAGTGCGCTGAACGCCATCATCGCGAAGAGGACCAGGAACGAGCTGGTGATGATGACCTTCTGCGCCGGCCTGGTCTCCGCCCGCGGGCCGGCGTGCATGCGGCGCTGTAGGGCCGCCGGGTTCGCCTTGGCCAGGTAGATCGTCGGGCCCAACGAGGCCACCGTGAACACGGCGAGGAAAACCCATGCCTGCCAGTAGTGGAACGTGCCCGCCGGTCCGAACAGGATCAAGCAGGTCGCGGCGGTCCCGAAGACCGAGGATGCGGCCAGTCGAATAGCGGTTTTCATGATCGTGCCCTCCCTAGCTACGTAGATCACGGCGTCGAAAAGCCATGATTCCCAAGGTGATCAGCGCGGCGTCGATGGCCAGCAGCCACAGCAGCGGCGCGGCGGTGAAGTCGGCCCCGACCCGCGGCGTGTGCGCGAACGGTTCCAGGTCTTGCACCCACTGCGGGAACCGGGCCAGCGAACCGATCAGGTACACGGTGATGAACGCGATCAGGACGCCCCATGCGACCGGTGTGAACCGCGGGGCCAGGCCGAACACCGCGACGGTGACGGCGGCCAGCAGCCACACGGCGGGCAACTGGACGGCCGCGGTGCCGACGACGACGGCGACCTTGCCGCCGACGTCGCCGGCCGCGACCCCGTAGACGAGCCCGCCCGCCACGCCGCTGACCAGCATCGCGATCGCGGACCCGGCGAGGGCGGCCACCAAATGGCTTGCCAGCCAGTGGGTTCGGGAGACCGCGCCGGCCAGCGCGGTCTCGGCGCGCTGGCCGGTCTCCTCATGGTGCGGGCGCAGGGCGAGCGAGATGGCGAACGCGGCGGCGACCATGCCCATCATGGCGTATGCCACCGCGATGAAGGCCTCCTCCAGGGCGCTGGTGCCGCCCATCCGCGCGACGATGTCGCGCACGATGGCGCTGCCGCCGATCTCGTCGCCGATGCCGTGCACCACGCTGCCCATCAGCAGGCCGTACAGGCACAGGCCCACGGTCCACAGCACCAGCGCGCCGCGGTCCAGCCGCCACGTCAGGCCGTCCACGCTGCCCAACCGCGGGCCGGCGCGGCCCGGACCGGGACGTTCGGCGATCAGCCCGGCGCCCACGTCGCGGCCGGCGAGCAGCCGGTAGGCGACCAGGGTGAGCACGGACGTCGTCGCCACGTGCAACAGCAGCACCCACCAGCGATCGCCCGCGTACGGACGGACCTGCAGCGACCACCCCAGCGGCGAGAGCCACGACAGCGTTCCGTCGCCGGCGTCACCGATGGCGCGCAGCGTGAACGCCGTCCCCAGCACCGCGAACGCGGTGCCGCGGGCGACGCGGGCGCTCGGCGAGAGCTGCGCGGTGACCGCGGCGACCGCGGTGAAGACCAGCCCGGAGCACGCCAGCGCCGCGCCGAAGGCGAGCGACCCGCCGCGCGGGATGTCGGTGGTCAGCAACCCCACCGCGCCGATCGCGCCGGTAGCGATCGACGCCCCGAACGACAGCAGCAGGGCCGCGCTCAGGCTGGCGTACCGCCCGACCGCGGTCGAGTCCACCAGTTCGGTCCGGCCCGTCTCCTCGTCGGCGCGGGTGTGCCGGATCACCGTGAGGATGACGGCCACCGCGATCAGCAGGTGGAACATGCCGGCCTTCCAAATGCCAACGGCGCCAACGCTGTGGTTGTACACCTGACCGTAGAGCGCGCGCTGGGCCGGGCTGGCCATGATGGATGCCGCGAACCCGGCGCGGGCGGTCTCGGAGGGGTAGACCTTCAGGACGCTGCCGACGTAGACACTGGCCAGCGGCACCGACAGCAGCAGCACCCACAGCGGCAACGAGACCCGGTCGCGGCGCAGGTACAGCCGCAGCATCCCAAGAGTCCCGGAGAAATTCGAACCGGCCCGGGGCGCCGGGTGCGCCGGGTGGCGGGGCCGATCCAGGGTCGCGGTGCTCATGCCGAGACCTTGTCGGTGGTGTCGTAGTGGCGCAGGAACAGTTCCTCCAGGGTCGGGGGCTGGCTGACGAGGCTGCGCACGCCCGCGTCGCCGAGGGCCCGGATGAGTTCACCCAGGCTCTCGCTGTCGACCTGGGCGCGCACTGTGTTGCCGTCGATGCTGACGTCCTCGACGCCCTTGATCCGCCTGAGATCGCCTGGGTCACCGATTATTTCGGCGCGGATCGAGGTGCGGCTGAGGTGCCGCATGGACTCCAGCGTGCCGCTCTCGATGGTCTGGCCGGCGCGGATGATGGTCACCCGTTCACAGAGCGCTTCCGTTTCGGCCAGGATGTGGCTGGACAGCAGAACCGTCGTGCCACGGTCGCGCGCCTCGGCGACGCACTGCTGAAACACGTTCTCCATCAACGGGTCCAGGCCGCTGCTCGGCTCGTCGAGCAGGAGCAGCCGCGCGCGCGACGAGAAGGCCGAGATCAGGGAGACCTTCTGCCGGTTGCCCTTCGAGTAGGTGCGCGCCTTCTTGTGCGGGTCGAGGTCGAATCGCTCGATGAGCTCGGCGCGACGTCCTTCGTCGATGCCCCCGCGCATGCGGGCCAGCAGGTCGATGGTCTCGCCGCCGGTCAGTGACGGCCACAGCGTGACATCACCTGGTACGTAGGCGATTTGGCGGTGCAGCTCGACGGCGTCGGTCCACGGGTCGCCGCCCAGCAGCCGGACGCTTCCGCTGTCTGCCTTCACCAGGCCCAGCAGGATGCGGATGGTGGTCGACTTCCCGGCGCCGTTGGGTCCGAGGAAACCGTGTACCTCTCCCGCGCGCACCGTGAGGTCGAGGCCGTCCAGCGCGCGTACCGCGCCGAAGTTCTTTGTCAGGCCACGGATTTCGATGGGTGCGACATTGGCGGAGTTGTCAGCCGGCATGGGATTCTCCTTGATCTTCTGCTGCCAGAAATGCGTCGTACATGGTGCGATCGACCATCAGGCCCTCGGTGTAGATCTCGAGGGCCGGCAGGATCATGTCCCGGGCGTAGTCGCGCAGGACCGCACGCAGATCGGTTGGGGTGTCGTGCATTTGGATGTAGAGCAGGAGGCTGCCGCCTCCGGTGATGCCGAGATATTTGGCTCTGGCCTTCGGATCGCGGCTGGGCTTTATCGTGCCGGCCCGCACGCCCTCTTCCATGTATTCTTCGGCGTTATCAATCATCCTCTGCCACAACATCTTCGCGAGGTCGCCGCCGGTCTGCATGCTACGCACCAGGTAGGCCGTCATCGGGGCGAATTCCTCGATCTCGGCGAGCTGCGCGAACCAGGTGGCGGGATCGTTCGACTTGATCGTCTCCGACTTGGTGTTGCGGATCTGTTCGGCGATGTACTCGTCGCAGGCCTTGCGCAGGCGTTCCTTGGAGCCGAAGTGGTGGATCACCAGCGCGGCGCTCACCCCCGCGGCTTCGGCGATGGCCCGCAGACCCACGCCGAAGCCGTGCTGTCCGAACTGCTCGATGGCCGCGTCGCGGATTCGAGCCGTCGCGGTCAGGTCAGCTGAACGCATGTTCAGTAGATTAAACGCGCGTTCAGCCGCCGGTCAAGGGGCGCCCCGTCAGGAACTCGTAAAGATTTGGCTCGCCGGGAGAACTAGTCGCGGACGGCGGCCAGCAACCCGTCGCCGAGCGGCACCAGGGCGGGGGTGAGCCGTTCGTCCTCGGCGATCAGCCGGGCCGCCTCGCGCACCGCGGTCACCTCCGCGTCGCGGGCCGCGGGATCGCCCGCCCGGCCGCCCAGCGCCGCGCGGTGCACCACGATGACGCCGCCGGACCGCAGCAACCGCACGCCCTCGACGACATAGTCCGGCTGGTCGATCGGGTCGGCATCGATGAACACCAGGTCATAGGACTGGTCGGCGAGCCGGGTGAGCACCTCCTGGGCGCGGCCGCCGATCAGCCGGGTGCGCGACGGTCCGACGCCGGCGTCGGAGAACGCCTGCTTGGCGATCCGCAGGTACTCGGGCTCGATGTCGATCGTGGTCAGCACGCCGTCGTCGCTCATGCCCGACAACAGCCAGAGCCCGCTGACGCCGGCGCCGGTGCCCACCTCCGCGACGGCCTTGCCGCCGCTGAGCTTGGTCAGCAGGCTCAACAGCGCCCCGACCGCGGGCGTCACCGCCGCGGCGCCGATCTCCTCGGCGCGTTCGCGGGCGGCCGCCAGGAGCGCGTCCTCGGATATCGACGCCTCGGCGTGCGCGACCAGCGATTCGGCTCGACTCGGGGCCGCCGGGGCGGGGGTTTTTTCGTCGGTGCCGTCCATGCCCGCAGCGTATTCCAATTCGCCGCGCACTCGGGCAGGCGCGCCTTAGCCGGGCCGCCCCGACACGCCCGGAGCCCGGGGCGCGACGCAGCTCACTGTCCGACGGATTCGCCCTGCTCAACGCTTGTAACGATATGGTTTCTCAGCCAAACCTCAGATTGCTCCTATGCCCCGCATACGCCGATGGGTGACGGTATGCATATGGAACGCGGGGTGCGGGGGACCGGGAATACAAATCGCCGGAATGGGAATACACGCTGGGAACTCCGCGTTGACGCGGTCGACGAGCTGTCGGACTTCGACGGCAGGCCAATTCTGGAGGATCCAATCACCACAGCGCTTTTGAGCCCGACCACCATGTCGCACGCCCAGGACTGCCGGGACGACGAATGGGTGGAGCCGACGGACGCGTTGCAGGGCACCGCGGTGTTCGACGCGACCGGGGACAAGGCGGCCATGCCGTCGTGGGACGAGCTGGTGCGCCAGCACGCTGATCGCGTGTACCGGCTGGCCTACCGGCTCTCCGGCAACCAGCAGGACGCCGAGGACCTGACCCAGGAGACCTTCATCCGGGTTTTCCGCTCGGTGCAGAACTACCAGCCCGGAACCTTCGAGGGCTGGCTGCACCGCATCACCACCAACCTGTTCCTCGACATGGTGCGCCGGCGCGCCCGCATCCGCATGGAGGCGCTGCCCGAGGATTACGACCGGGTGCCCGCGGACGAACCCAACCCCGAGCAGATCTATCATGACTCGCGGCTCGGGCCCGACCTTCAGGCCGCGCTGGATTCGCTGCTGCCGGAATTTCGCGCCGCGGTCGTGCTGTGTGACATCGAGGGCCTGTCCTACGAGGAGATCGGCGCCACGCTGGGCGTAAAGCTCGGCACCGTGCGCAGCCGCATCCACCGCGGGCGCCAGGCGCTGCGCGACTACCTGGCCGCGCACCCACAACGCGGCGACGCGGCCCAGGCCAAGTCGGCTTAGCGGCCCGCACTTCCAGATCGCAGTGAATTTGGCTGCGAATCGTGGGGTTTTGCGGGCCGTACAGGGGGTGTCGGGGGCCCGGCCGCGCTACATTCGAATTATGCGCGCCTTAGATTTCTTAGAGGTCCTTGAAGGGATGCGGTGATGGTCGACCGCGGAGAGGTGTTCCGCCGCGCGTTCTCCTGGCTTCCCGCACAGTTCGCCTCCCAGAGCGACGAGCCCGTCGGCGCACCGCGCCGGTTCCGTTCCACCGAGCACCTGTCCATCGAGGCGATCGCGGCGTTCGTCGACGGCGAGCTGCGGATGAATGCGCACCTGCGGGCCGCGCATCACCTCTCCCTGTGCCCGGAATGCGCGGCCGAAGTCGAGGATCAGAGCCGGGCGCGGGCCGCGCTGCGGGACTCGCACCCGATCCGCATCCCCAGCAACCTGCTCGGGCTGCTGTCCGAGATCCCGCACTATCCGTCCGACGACGACAAATCCGAGCGTGATACGCGCGAACAGCGTAAGCGCCGATAGTCACCGCACCCGTGGATACTAGGGTGGACATGCACAGTGCCGCCGCGCCGCAGCGCGCCTCGTAAGCGGCCTGTCTCGAGCGCTCGAGAAGAGAATCCAAAGGGGTAACGTGACCTCCGACGGCAACGACACCGGAAACGCGGACAGCAGGGGCGGTAACCGCCTGGCGCCGCGTCCCATCTCACGGCCCCCGGTCGACCCCGCATCGCGTCAGTTGTTCAGCCGTCCCGCCGGGCAGCAGGGTTCCTTCGTCGCCGATCGCGTGCGCCCGTCGAAGTACCGCGACGAGGGCGAATTCGCGCCCCACGAGCAACCGGCCGACCCCGTCCTCGAGGAGGCCTTCAGCAAGCCGGTCGGCACCATGGACACGCTGCAGCGGCACCCGATCGATGCCGGCGCGCTGGCGGCCGAGCAGGACGGCGCCGAGCCGGAGGGCGCCGAAGACCCCTGGCGCGACCCCGCCGCCGGGGCCGCCCTGGGAACCCCGGCGGTGGCGCCGGCGCCGCCGCCGGGCGTGCCGGGTTACACCGGCAAGCTCGGGGTGCGCGACGTGTTGTTCGGGCGCAAGGTGTCCTACCTGGCGCTGGCCGTCCTGCTGTCGATCGCGTTGGTGGTCGGCGTGATCGGCGGCGTGATCGGCCGCAAGACGGCCGAGGTCGTCGAGGCGTTCACCACCTCGAAGGTGAGCCTGGCGACCAACGGCAACGGCGAGTCGCCGGCGGGCCGGTTCGCCAAGGTGGCGGCCGCGACCGCCAATTCCGTGGTGACCATCGAGTCGAAGAGCGACCAGGAGGGTATGCAAGGCTCCGGCGTCGTCATCGACGGCCGCGGCTATATCGTGACCAACAACCACGTGATCTCCGAGGCCGCCAACAACCCGAGCCAGTTCAAGACGACCGTGGTGTTCAACGACGGCAAGGAAGTCCCCGCCAACCTGGTGGGACGCGACCCGAAGACCGACCTGGCCGTGCTCAAGGTCGACAACGTCGACAACCTGACCGTGGCCCGGCTCGGCGACTCCGACAAGGTGCGCGTCGGAGACGAGGTGATCGCCGCCGGTGCGCCGCTGGGGCTGCGCAGCACCGTGACCCACGGCATCATCAGCGCCCTGCACCGTCCCGTCCCACTGTCGGGGGAGGGCTCGGACACCGACACCGTCATCGATGCGCTGCAGACCGACGCCTCGATCAACCACGGCAACTCCGGCGGCCCGCTGATCGACATGGATTCCCAGGTGATCGGCATCGACACCGCGGGCAAGTCGCTGTCGGACAGCGCCAGCGGGCTGGGCTTCGCGATCCCGATCAACGAGGCCAAGCAGGTCGCGCAGACGCTGATCAAGGACGGCAAGATCGTGCACCCGACGCTCGGGGTCAGCACCCGCTCGGTGAGCAACGCGATCGCCTCCGGCGCGCAGGTCGCAAACGTCAAGGCGGGCAGCCCCGCGCAAAAGGGCGGCATCCTGGAGAACGACGTGATCGTCAAGGTCGGCAACCGCAAGGTCGCCGACGCCGACGAATTCGTCGTCGCCGTCCGGCAGCTGACCATCGGGCAGGACTCCCCGGTGGAGGTGGTCCGCGACGGCCGGCACGTCACGCTGACGGTGAAACCGGAGCCGGACTAACGATGTTCTCCAACCTCAGTTGGGAGCACATCCTGGTGCTCGTCGTGGTCGGGCTGGTCATCCTCGGGCCGGAGCGCCTGCCCGGCGCCATCCGCTGGACGTCCACCGCGTTGCGGCAGGCGCGCGACTACCTCAGCGGGGTGACCAGCCAGCTACGCGAGGACATCGGGCCCGAGTTCGACGACCTGCGCGCCCCACTGTCTGAGTTGCAGAAGCTGCGCGGCATGACCCCGCGCGCCGCGCTGACCAAGCACCTCCTGGATGGCGACGACTCGTTCCTGACTGGGAACTTCGACCGGCCGGTGAACGGCGCCCCGCCCGCGGCGGCGCCTGCGCCGCGGCCCGTCGAGGGCCCCGTGCCGTTCGATACCGACGCGACCTGATCCCCTTCGGCGCGAGCGCCCGCAAATGCACGCCTATGACGGCGTGTCGGCGTACAAACACGGTCGCTCGCCGGCAGTGAGTCAGCGGCGCGTGGGGTCCAGCCCCAGCGACACCCCCGCCAGGCCGCGCTTTCGCGACGACAGGGCGTCGGCCACGCCGCGCAGTTCCTTGCCGACCGGGGAGTCCGGCGCGCTCAGCACGACCGGGACACCAGAGTCGCCGGCGGCCACCAGCGACGGGTCCAGCGGGATCTGACCCAGCAGCGGCACGTCGGCGCCGACGGCGCGGGACAACCGCTCGGCGACCTGCCGGCCGCCGCCCTCGCCGAACACCTGCATCGTGGTGCCGTCGGGCAGCGTCAGCCCGGACATGTTCTCCACGACGCCGACGATGCGCTGGCGGGTCTGCAGGGCGATGCTGCCGGCCCGTTCGGCGACCTCGGCCGCGGCCAGCTGGGGGGTGGTCACGACGAGGATCTCCGCGTTGGGGATCAGCTGGGCGACCGAGATGGCGACGTCGCCGGTGCCCGGGGGCAGGTCGAGCAGCAGGACGTCCAGGTCGCCCCAGTACACGTCGGCCAGGAACTGCTGCAGCGCCCGGTGCAGCATCGGCCCGCGCCACACCACCGGGGTGTTGCCCTGCGTGAACTGGGCGATCGAGATGACCTTCACCTCGTGGGCGATGGGCGGCAGGATCATCGACTCGACCTGCGTGGGCCGGTCGGTGGTGCCCATCATCCGTGGGATGGAGTGGCCGTGGATGTCGGCGTCCAGCACGCCGACCGACAGTCCGCGGGCGGCCATCGCCGCGGCCAGATTGACCGTGACGGTGGACTTGCCGACCCCGCCCTTGCCGGACGCGACGGCGTAGACCCGGGTCAGGGAGCTGGGCTGGGCGAAGGGGATGACGGGCTCGGCCGCGTCACCGCGCAGCTGCTTGCGCAGCTCGGTGCGCTGCTCGTCGTTCATCACGTCCAGGCTGACCTTGACCGCGCCGGTGCCCGGCACGTCGGCGACCGCGGCGGCGACCCGCTCGGTGATTTCGGTCTTCTTCGGGCAGGCGGCGGTGGTCAGGTAGATCCCCACGTGCACCGCGCCGTCGGCGTCGACGTCGACGCTCTTGACCATCCCGAGTTCGGTGATGGGACGGCGCAATTCGGGGTCGATCACCTTCCCCAGGGCGGTGCGGATGGCGGCAGCTAGATCGGTGGTCATCACCACCGAGTCTAGGCGTGCGCAGTCGGACCGGTTAGCCGGCCGGACCGGGCGCCCTGGGCGCGCCGGCGGGACCCGGGCCGGCCGGACCGGCGGGCGGGGCCGCGGGCATCGCGGGCGGGGGCGGCGGCGCGAACGCCGGCTGCCCGAAAGGCGCCGGCGCCGTCGGGCTTTGGGGGCCGATGCAGATCACGGTGCAGCCGGGCAGCTGCGTGGGCGCCTGCTGCGGCGCGGGCGACATCCACGGGTACATCGGCTGCTGGCCGGTGGGCGGTGTCCCGCTCAGGTCGATCAGCGGCGTCCGCGCGAAGAAGTCGTCCGACGGCAGGCCGATGACGTTCATCGGCAGGTTGGGCCCGAGGCCCTCCGGGTGGTCGTCGTGCGCGTTGCCGAGCGGCGGCGGCGGTCCGGTCATCGGCGGCAGGTCGACGGGGACCACGCCGGTGGCATAGGCCGCGGCCCAGCCCAGCACGTTCTGCGCGTAGGCCATCGAGTTGTTGTAGCGCAGGATCGCGGACATGACCTGCGCCGGGTCGCGCAGGTTCAGCCCGCCACTGCACAGGTAGCGGGCGGCCGCCAGGGTGGCGTCGAACAGGTTCTGCGGGTCGGCGGTTCCGTCGCCCTTGCCGTCGGCGGCGTAGCGCGCCCAGGTGCCCGGCAGGAACTGCATCGGCCCCATCGCGCGCGCATAGGTGGGGCGGTTGCCGGTGCTGCTTTGCAGGATGACCTCGTTGCCGGGCAGCGTGCCGTCCAGCGCGGGGCCGTAGATCGGGACGACGGCGGTGCCGCGCGCATCGACGGCGCCGCCACTCGCGTGGCCGGATTCGATGCGCCCGATCCCGGCGAGCAGGTTCCAGCTGACGCCGCAGCCCGGGGCGGCGACGGCCATCTTCTGTTCGGCGCTGCGGTACGCGGCGAGCGCGACGGACGGAATGCCAAGCGCGCCGGGCGCACTCACGACCATCGGGGGAGGCGGCGCGGACGGGGCGGCCTCGGCGATGTGGAACGCCGTCGGCGCCCGGTCGATGGCGAAGACGACCGGCCCGGTGGTGTCGGGCACGGTCGGCGACACCGCGGCCACCGGAAAGATCGCGGCGTCGCGCACCGGCATGACCTGGCTGTGCACCGGCGGGGTACGCCCGGGAAGGGTGGGGGCCGCGCCGCCGACCGCTCCGGCGAAGACCAGGGGAGTGATGACGGCAACGCCGAAAGCCGGCGATTTTGTCAGGCGTGCACGCTGCCGCTCGGCCGCGGCGTCGGGGCGTTTACCCCAGCGTGCCCCAATGCGCACTCGACGGTCCTAAGGTCGGGAACTACCTGCTTAGCTTCGTGAACCAGATCACAATACATAACCCCCGTGACGGGAGTGGCGCAATGGGGGATTTGATAATTAGCGGGATTTCTTAGCCGTCGGCTCCCGTTCGTCACCCGCCCCCACGACCTCCCGGTCCGCACCTTCCGGCTGCAACCGCGCAAGCATAGATCGCAGGTCCTCCAGCTCGTCGCGCAGGTAGTCGCGCGTCACGACCTCGCCCACGGCCAGCCGCAGCGCCGCCAGTTCGCGGGCCAGGTACTCGGTGTCGGCCTTGGTCTGGGCGGCGCGCCGACGATCCTCTTCGAGCGCGACGCGGTCCCGGTTCTCCTGGCGGTTCTGGGCGAGCAGGATCAGCGGCGCCGCGTAGGCGGCCTGCGTGGAGAAGGCGAGGTTCAGCAGGATGAACGGGTACGGGTCCCAGCGCAACGCCGCGGCGAACACGTTCACCAAGATCCAGGCAATCACGATGATCGTCTGGATCAGCAGGTAGCGGCCGGTGCCGAAGAAACGCGCGATGGACTCGGTGATCTGCCCGACGGCCTCGGGGTCGACGCGCGGCGAATACCGGCGCGACGTCCGGGGGGTGTACAGCCGTCGCGGTGCCGTGGACTTGCTCACCCGGACCCTCCCAGTCGTCGTTCGATTCGGCCGGTGGTGTCCAACTGCTGCACATCCACTCGCCAGTCGTGCGGGAGCAGATGGTCGAGCAGGTCGTCCACGGTCACCGCGCCCAACAGGTGGTTCTGGTCGTCGAGCACGGGTCCGCACACCAGGTTGTACGCGGCGAGGTAGCGGGTGACCGCGCCGAGCGGGGTCTCCGGCGTCAGCGTCAGCAGGTCGCTGTCGACGATCCCGCCGACCAGCTCGGCCGGCGCCTCGCGCAGCAGCCGCTGCAACGGGATGCAGCCCAGGTAGCGCCCGGTGGGGGTGGCCGTCGGCGGGCGCGCCACGAACACCATGGACGACAGCGCCGCGGTGAGGTCGGGGTCGCGGACCCGGGCCAGCGCCTCGGCGACGGACGTGTCCGGGGTGAGCACCACCGGGTCGGAGGTCATCAGGCCGCCGGCGGTGTCGGGGGAGTGGGTCAACAGCCGGCGCACCGGTTCCGACTCGTCGGGGTCCATCCGGGTCAACAGCATCTCGGCGTCCGTCGGGTTCAGCACGCCCAGCAGGTCGGCGGCGTCGTCGGGATCCATCTCCTCGAGCACGTCGGCCGAACGGTCGGTGCCGAGCTGCGAGAGCACGTCGGCCTGATCCAACTCGGGCAGCTCCTGCAAGACGTCGGCCAGCCGGTCGTCGTCGAGCGCCTTGAGCACCTCGTAGCGGCGCTTGGGCGGCAGCCCGCGGATCGCGTCGGCCACGTCGACCGCCTTACGCCCCTCGAACTGGTCCAGCAGCTGCGCCACCCCCTGGCCCGGCAGCGCCAGCGCCGACGGGGTCAGGCCCTGGACGTTCTGCCAGTCCACGACGTGCACGGGGCCGCGCCGGCCCAGCCGTCGCTGCGTGCGGACGGCGACCCGGGTGACCAACCAGTCGCGCGTGCGGATCTGTTCGATGCCCAGGTCGGTGATGACGACGTCGAGGCCGGCCAGCTCCGGCAGTTCGGGATCGTTGACCTTGACGACGGTGTCGAGCACCTGGCCCATGGCCAGGACCTCGCCCGGCCGCTGTTCGAAGTGGCGCAACGAAACGCTGCCGGTGTTGAGCGTGACGGCGTTGGGCTCGATCGCGGCGACCCGCAGCATCGGGATGAAAATGCTGCGGCGCGTGGCCAAATCGACGACCAGTCCCAGGACCCGGGGCTGCTGGCGGACGATGCTGATGCTGATCACCACATCGCGCACGCGGCCGAAGCTTTCGCCGAGCGGACCCAACACCAGCATTCGCGGGAGCCGCGCGACGTACACCCTGTTGACCGGTCCCATGCCAGAGAGCCTATTCAGGCGCCGCCCGGATGGCAGGCGGCCACGCCCGCTTTTCCGCTGGGCCGCCCTAATGGGAACGGATGCTGAACATCGCGACTATCAAAAACACCACCAGGGTGCCCGCGCCGATCACGATGCCCGTGACGGCCAGGCCGTAGCCCTCCTGGCGGGTCTGCTTGATCTGGCTTAGCGCGACCACGCCCAGCACGATGGCCAGGATCGAGCCGATGCCGCAGCAGAGGAAGCCGGTGAACGACGAGATGAGCGAGGCGATCGCCATGCCGTTGGTCCCGGGCTGGACCCGGTAGTCCGGTGTCGCGTAGTAGCCGCCGGGATAGGATGGCGGCCCATAGCCGGGGTATGGGGGCGGATATGCCGGGGGCCCGTAGCCGGGCGGCGGGTAGGGCGGGGCGCCGTAGCCCGGCGGCATCGGCGGGGGATAGTCGGCGGGATAGGCGGGCGGATAGGCGGGCGGATAACCGGGCGGGTAATCGGGCGGCGAATACGCCGGATAGTCGATCGCGGGCGGATCCCAGGGCGGCGTCCAATCGTCCCGGCCGCCGCCTTGCGGCGTGTTGGCGTCGTCGGCGGGGCCGCCGGGGACTGACATGCTGCTCAACCTAGCAAAACGGCCTCGGGATGAGAGGATGGCCGAGGCGGAGGAGAATGAGCGGCGATGACTAGTCCTTTCCAGCCCGGACAGGTTCCCGGCGCCACGCCCACGGGCGCGGCGGCCGGTCGGCGCGGCGTGCCCTCGCTGCCGACACCGCCCAAGGGCTGGCCCGTCGGCTCCTATCCCACCTACGCCGAGGCGCAGCGCGCCGTGGACTACCTTTCCGACCAACAGTTCCCGGTGCAGCAGGTGACCATCGTCGGCGTCGACCTCATGCAGGTCGAACGCGTAACGGGTCGGCTGTCGTGGCCCAAGGTGCTCGGCGGCGGGGTGATCAGCGGGGCCTGGCTCGGTCTGTTCATCGGGTTGGTGCTCGGCTTCTTCAGCCCCAATCCCTGGGCCGCGCTGGTCACCGGTCTGGTCGCCGGGGTGTTCTTCGGCTTGATCACCTCCGCCGTCCCGTACGCAATGGCCCGTGGCACAAGGGATTTCAGCTCCACCATGCAGTTGGTGGCCGGCCGCTACGACGTGCTCTGCGATCCGCAAAACGCAGAGAAGGCGCGGGATCTGCTGGCGCGCCTGGCGATCTGAATTGGTGGTGAGTCGTCGTGGGCGCGCACGCCGACTAGGCGCAGTCGTCCTGGCGTCGCTCACCGTCGCGTCGTCGGCCTGCGGGGCGCCCGGCTCCGGGCTGGTGGTCAGCTTCTACACGCCGGCCACCGACGCGGCGACGTTCACCGCGGTCGCGCAGCAGTGCACCGCGCAATTAGGGTTCACGGTCCGGCACGTGAGCCTGCCCAGGGGGCCCGGCGAGCAGCGGGTGCAGCTGGCCCGGCGCCTCAGCGCGCACGACCGCGGCCTGGACGTGATGGCGCTGGACGTGGTGTGGACCGCGGAGTTCGCCGAGGCCGGCTGGGCGCTGCCGCTGTCCGACGATCCCGCGGGGCAGGCCGAGACCGACGCCACCGTCGACACCCTGCCGGGTCCGCTCGCGTCGGCGCGCTGGAAGCAGCGTCTCTACGGCGCACCCGTGACGACCAACACGCAATTGCTTTGGTATCGACCGGATTTGGTGGCGGCGCCGCCGGACACCTGGGACGGGATGGTGACCGAGGCCGCCCGGCTGCACGCCGCGGGCCAGCCCGCGTGGATCGCCGCGCAGGCCAACGAGGGCGAGGGCCTGGTCGTGTGGTTCAACACGCTGCTGGTGAGCGCCGGCGGACAGGTGCTCTCCGAGGACGGCCGGCGGGTCACGCTGACCGACACGCCGGCGCACCGGGCGGCCACCGTCGACGCCCTGCGGGTCCTCAAGTCGGTGGCCACCGCGCCCGGGGCCGACCCGTCGATCAGCCGGACCGACGAGGGCACCGCCCGGCTGGCGGTGGAGCAGGGCAAGGCCGCGCTCGAGGTCAACTGGCCCTACGTGCTGGCGTCCCTGCTGGAGAACGCGGTCAAGGGCGGGGTGCCGTTCCTGCCGCTGAACCGCGATCCGGCGCTGGCCGGCAGCATCGACGACGTCGGCACGTTCGTACCCACCGACGAGCAATTCCGCATCGCCTACGAGGCAAGCCGGCAGGTGTTCGGTTTCGCGCCGTACCCGCGGGTGGCGCCGGGCCGGCCGGCCAAGGTGACCATCGGCGGGCTGAACCTGGCGGTGGCCAGCACCACCCGCCACCGCGCGGAGGCGTTCGAGGCGGTGCGCTGCCTGCGCAGCCTGCAGAGCCAGAAGTACGTGTCGATCCAGGGCGGCCTGCCCGCGGTGCGGACGTCGCTGTATTCCGATCCGCAATTTCAGGCCAAGTATCCGATGTACACCGTGATCCGCCAGCAGCTCACCGACGCGGCCGTGCGCCCGGCAACGCCGGTGTACCAAGCGTTGTCGCTGCGGCTGTCGGCGGCGCTGAGCCCGATCACCCGGATCGACCCGGAGCGCACGGCCGACGAACTCGCCGCGCAGGCGCAGCGGGCCATCGACGGCAAGGGGCTGCTGCCGTGACCGCAACCGCTTCGGAGCGGCGGCTGGCCTTCGCTCTGGTGGCGCCGGCGGCGATCCTGATGCTCACGGTGACGGCGTACCCGATCGGCTACGCGGTGTGGCTTAGCCTGCAGCGCAACAACCTTGCCACGCCGGGCGACACCGCCTTCGTCGGGCTGGGCAACTACCAGACGATCCTGACCGACCGGTACTGGTGGACGGCGCTTTCGGTGACGCTGGGGATCACGGCGGTTTCGGTGTCGATCGAGTTCGTGGTGGGGCTGGCGCTGGCCCTGGTGATGCACCGCACGCTGGTCGGCAAGGGCCTGGTGCGGACCGCGGTGCTGATCCCGTACGGCATCGTCACCGTCGTCGCGTCGTACAGCTGGTACTACGCCTGGACGCCGGGGACCGGCTACCTGGCCAACCTGTTGCCGCAGGGCTCCCCTCTTACCCAAGCGCCGCTGACGCAACAGATTCCGTCGCTGGGCATCGTGGTGCTCGCCGAGGTGTGGAAGACCACTCCGTTCATGGCGCTGCTGCTGCTGGCCGGGCTGGCGCTGGTGCCCGAGGACCTGTTGAAGGCCGCGCAGGTCGACGGGGCGGGCGCGTGGCGCCGGCTGACCCGGATCACCCTGCCGATCATCAAGCCGGCGATCGTGGTCGCGCTGCTGTTCCGCACGCTGGACGCCTTCCGCATCTTCGACAACATCTACGTGCTGACCGACGGCGCCAACAACACCGACTCAGTGTCAATCCTGGGCTACGACAACCTGTTCAAGGGCTTCAACGTGGGCCTGGGCTCGGCGATCAGCGTGCTGATCTTCTGTTGCGTGGGCATCATCGCGCTGGTGTACATCAAGGTGTTCGGCGCGGCCGCGCCCGGTGGTGGCGATGGCCGCTAACCCGATGGCGGCTAACCCGCGCGCCGTCCTGTGGGCCGTGATCGACACGCTGGTCGTGGTGTACGCCCTCGTCCCGGTGCTGTGGATCGTGTCCCTGTCGCTCAAACCGTCGTCAACGGTCAAGGACGGCAAGCTGATTCCGTCGTCGGTCACCATGGAGAACTACCGCGGCATCTTCCGGGGCGAGTTCTTCAGCTCGGCGCTGATCAACTCGATCGGGATCGGGTTGATCACCACGGCGATCGCGGTGGTGCTGGGAGCGATGGCGGCCTACGCCGTTGCGCGGCTGGACTTTCCGGGCAAACGGCTGCTCATCGGCGCCACCCTGCTGATCACGATGTTCCCGGCCATCTCGCTGGTGACACCGTTGTTCAACATCGAACGCGCGCTCGGCCTGTTCGACACCTGGCCCGGCCTGATCCTGCCGTACATCACTTTCGCTCTGCCCCTTGCCATTTACACACTGTCGGCGTTCTTCCGGGAGATCCCGTGGGACCTGGAGAAGGCGGCCAAGATGGACGGTGCCACGCCGGGCCAGGCGTTCCGCCGGGTGATCGTGCCGCTGGCGGCGCCCGGGCTGGTGACCGCGGCGATCCTGGTCTTCATCTTCGCCTGGAACGACCTGCTGCTGGCGCTGTCGCTGACCGCCACGAAGGCGGCCATCACCGCGCCGGTGGCGATCGCGAACTTTTCCGGCAGTTCGCAGTTCGAGGAGCCGACCGGCTCGATCGCGGCCGGTGCCGTCGTGATTACCGTCCCGATCATCGTTTTTGTTCTAATTTTCCAACGACGGATTGTCGCCGGGTTGACCTCTGGCGCTGTGAAGGGATAGCGCGATGGCCGAGATTGTGTTGGAAAACGTCAACAAGAGCTACGCCGACGGCGCCGCGGCGGTGAAGGACCTGAACATCACCATCGCCGACGGCGAATTCCTGATCCTGGTCGGCCCTTCCGGCTGCGGCAAGACCACGACACTGAACATGATTGCCGGGCTTGAGGACATCTCGTCGGGCGAGCTGCGCATCGACGGTGTACGGATGAACGAGAAGGCGCCCAAGGACCGCGACATCGCGATGGTGTTCCAGTCCTATGCGCTCTACCCGCACATGACCGTGCGGCAGAACATCGCGTTTCCGCTGACCCTGGCGAAGATGAAGAAGGCCGAGATCGCGCAGAAGGTGGAAGAGACGGCCAAAACCCTTGACCTGACCGAGCTTTTGGACCGCAAGCCGTCCCAGCTTTCGGGCGGGCAGCGGCAGCGGGTCGCGATGGGCCGGGCGATCGTGCGCCATCCCAAGGCGTTCCTGATGGACGAGCCGCTGTCCAACCTGGATGCCAAGCTGCGGGTGCAGATGCGCGGCGAGATCGCCCGGCTGCAGCGGAGATTGGGCACCACCACCGTCTACGTCACCCACGACCAAACCGAGGCGATGACGCTGGGGGACCGGGTGGTGGTGATGCACGGCGGGGTGGCGCAGCAGATCGGCGCCCCCGACGAGCTTTACGAGCGTCCCGCCAATCTTTTCGTCGCGGGGTTCATCGGCTCGCCGGCGATGAATTTCTTCCCCGCCGACCTGACGCAGAACGGGCTGAACCTGACGTTCGGCGAGGTGATGCTGGCGCCCGAGGTGCAGCAGGTGATTTCAAAGCACGACAAGCCGGCGAACGTCATCGTCGGGGTGCGGCCCGAGCACCTGGCAGACGCGGCGTTGATCGACGGGTACCAGCGCATCAGGGCGCTGACCTTCGAGGTCAAGGTCGACATGGTCGAATCGCTGGGCGCCGACAAGTACGTGTACTTCACCACCGCGGGCCCTGCCGTGCGCTCCGCCCAGCTGGACGACCTCGAGGCCCAGGGCGAGGTGCACGAAAATCAGTTCGTCGCAAGGGTTCCCGCGGAGTCGAAGGCGACCATCGGGCAGTCGATCGAGTTGGCCCTCGACACGACGAAGGTCGCCGTATTCGACGCCGACTCCGGGGCGAACCTGACTCTGGCGCCTGCCGAGTGACCCTGGAGCTCGTGCGCGCTCACCTGCGCGACCACTTCTCCGGCGCGGAGCCGGACTCGGCGAGCGTGACGTTCCTGGGCACCGAACCCATTGAGGTGCTGCGCTTTCGCAGTGGTGGACTGGTTCACTACGTGTCGCTGGGCTGCTCGCGCCACCCGATGACCGACCCCTCCGAAGTTGTCGCCGACCCGTTGCGCGGCCCGCGCGCCGAGATCGTCTTGCCGCTGCGGGATCCCGGGCCGGTGACCGGCATTGCCCGCAGTGTGGCGGTGCTGGCGGCGACGCCGGCCGTCGACGGGGTGGTGCTGGTCGCCGACGCCCTGATCGACCTCGGTTCGCCGCTGTGGGCATGGCCGTCGGGCCGGGTGCCGTTCACCGCGGTCTTGTTGGGCGACAGCGGTATTCCCGATCTGTCGCTGGACCCGCCACGCGAACCGGTTCGTTTCCTGTCGGCCACCCCGATCACCGCGACCGAGGCCGCCTGGGTGCGGCTCAAGGGCGCCGAGGCGATGCGGCAGGCCTGGAGCAACGACGGCGTCGACGTGCTGGATCCCAAACGCCCAGCGGCGCAACCCGACTGATTGCTGCCGCCAGCTCGCGAGACAGAGGTTACAGCCAGTTGTTGCGGCGGAATTGGAAGTACAGGACCAGACAGACGACCGCCATGCCGGCCATCACCCCGGGGTACCCCCACGTCCAGTTCAGCTCGGGCATGAAATGAAAGTTCATCCCGTAGATGGCGGCGACCATGGTGGGCACGGCCAAGATACCGGCCCAGGCCGCCATCTTGCGCATGTCGTTGTTCTGCTGCATGCCCACCCGGGCCAGGGCGGCCTGGATCAGCGAGTTCAGCATGTCGTCGTAGCTGTTGATGTGGTCGGCGGCCTCGGACTGGTGGTCGGAGACGTCGCGCAGGTAGCGCCGCACCTCCTTGGAGATCACGTCCTTGTTTTCGATCTGTATCCGATGGAACGCGGACGACAGGGGGTTGACGCACCGGCGCAGTTCGACGACCTCGCGCTTGAGCAGATAGATCGGTTCGACGTCGATCTTGCGCCCGGGGGCGAATGCCACTTCCTCGATGCTGTCGATGTCCGACTCGATCAGGCTGCTCACCTCGAGGTAATGGTCGACGACGTTGTCGGCGATCGCGTGCATCACCGCGTACGGGCCGAGGCGCATCTGCACGGGGTCGGCGTCCAGGCGCTTGCGCACCTCGGACAGCCCGCCGTGCTCGCCGTGGCGGACGGTGACCACGAAGTCCTTGCCGACGAACACCATGATCTCGCCGGTTTCGACGATCTGGCGGGCCGCCGCCACCGATTCATGCGGGACGTAGTTGACCGTCTTCAGCACCAGGAAGAGCGTCTCGTCGTATCGCTCCAGCTTGGGCCGCTGGTGCGCGCACACCGCGTCTTCGACGGCCAGCGCGTGCAGCCCGAAGACGTCGGCCACGTCCTGCATCTCGGTCAGGCTCGGCTCACGCAAACCCACCCAGACGAACGCCTCCTGCCCGAACGCCACGCTCTGCCGCACCCGGGTGAGCGCGGCGGCGTAGGTGAACTTGCCCGGCAGCCGATTGCCGTCGGCGTAGACGGCGCAGTCGACCAGGGTCTCGATGGGCGGTTGCTCGACGGGCTGGGTGCGCGGCTCGCGGGGCTCGTTCGCGAGCGGTCGCAGCACTTCGGGCAGTGCGTCAGGTCCGGGAAACACCTTCACCTCCGATCGCGGCGCGGGGTCGGGAAAGCGGTGCTTAATGCTACGCGTCCTGGTGAAACGCGGCGTGACGACTCCGCGCGCCCCGTGGACCGGAGATTTCGCGCCGACGGCGGTGCGCTAGTTTCGACGTCGACCGCAACTGTCCCGAGGAGTAAATCGACGTGAGCGCAAGTCCTGTCAAGGTCGCCGTCACCGGCGCCGCCGGCCAGATCGGCTACAGCCTGTTGTTCCGCCTGGCCAGCGGGGCGCTGCTGGGCGCCGACCGCCCGATCGAGCTGCGGCTGCTGGAGATCGAGCCGGCGCTCAAGGCGCTCGAGGGTGTCGTGATGGAGCTCGACGACTGCGCGTTCCCGCTGCTGTCGGGCGTCGCAATCGGCGCCGACCCGAACAAGATCTTCGACGGCGTGAACCTCGCCCTGCTCGTCGGCGCGCGGCCGCGCGGCCCGGGCATGGAGCGCGGCGACCTGCTGGAGGCCAACGGCGCGATCTTCACCGCGCAGGGCAAGGCGCTCAACTCGGTCGCCGCCGACGACGTGCGCGTCGGCGTCACGGGCAACCCGGCCAACACCAACGCGCTGATCGCGATGACCAACGCGCCTGACATCCCGAAGGAGCGGTTCTCGGCGCTCACCCGCCTCGACCACAACCGGGCGATCACACAGCTGGCCAAGAAGACCGGTGCCGCCGTCACCGACATCAAGAAGATGACGATCTGGGGCAACCACTCGGCCACCCAGTACCCCGACATCTTCCACGCCGAGGTCGGCGGCAAGAACGCGGCCGAGGTCGTGGGCGACCAGGCCTGGATCGAGAACGACTTCATCCCGACCGTCGCCAAGCGCGGCGCGGCGATCATCGACGCGCGCGGCGCCTCGTCGGCCGCGTCGGCCGCGTCGGCGACCATCGACGCCGCCCGCTCCTGGCTGCTGGGCAGCCCCGAGGGTGACTGGGTGTCGATGGCTGTCGTGTCCGACGGTTCCTACGGCGTGCCGGAGGGGCTGATCTCGTCGTTCCCGGTGACCACCAAGGACGGCAACTGGTCGATCGTGCAGGGCCTGGACATCGACGAGTTCTCCCGCGGGCGGATCGACAAGTCGACCGCGGAGCTGGCCGACGAGCGCAACGCGGTCACGGAGCTTGGGCTCATCTGAACCGATCCAGCAGAAATTAGGCCTACTAATGGGTAGCCCTTACCCTGGTGCGATGCCCGAAACCGCGCACCGGCAGCTGGCCATCGGAGACGACGAGATCTTCGACGCGCACGTAGGCGGGAAGCTTTCGGTGGCGCTCAGCGCGCCGCTGGACACCCAGCGCGCGTTGTCGATCGCGTACACCCCGGGCGTGGCGCAGGTCAGCCGCGCGATCGCCGCGGACCGCACCCTGGCGGCCCGCTACACCTGGTCGAACCGGCTGGTGGCCGTCGTCAGCGACGGCAGCGCGGTGCTGGGCCTGGGCGACATCGGGCCCGCGGCGTCGCTGCCGGTGATGGAAGGCAAGTGCGCCCTGTTCCAGGCGTACGGCGGGCTCAATGCGATCCCGATCGTGCTGGACACCAAGGACCCCGACGAGATCGTCGAAACGCTGGTGCGGCTGCGCCCGACGTTCGGCGCCGTCAACCTCGAGGACATCGCCGCCCCGCGCTGCTTCGAGATCGAACGGCGGGTCATCGAGGCGCTGGACTGCCCGGTGATGCACGACGACCAGCACGGCACCGCGATCGTCGTGCTGGCCGCGCTGATGGGCGCCAGCAAGTTGCTGGGCCGCGATATGTCCTCGCTGCGCGTCGTCGTCTGCGGCGCCGGCGCCGCCGGCGTGGCGTGCACGAACCTCCTTCTGACGATGGGTGTTTCGGACATCACAGTGGTCGACTCGCGCGGCATCCTGCACACGGGCCGCGACGACATGAACGGCGTCAAGGTCGATCTCGCGCGGCGGACCAATCCCGACGGCCTGTCCGGCGGCCTGGTCGAGGCGCTCGAGGGCGCGGACGTGTTCCTCGGCCTGTCGGGCGGCGTCGTCCCCGAGGAGCTGGTCGCCACGATGGCGCCGGGCGGGATCGTGTTCGCGCTGTCCAACCCGGACCCGGAAGTCGATCCGGAGGTCGCGGCCAAGTACGCGGCGGTGGTGGCCACCGGCCGCAGCGACTTCCCGAATCAGATCAACAACGTGCTGGCGTTCCCTGGCGTGTTCCGCGGCGCGCTGGACGCCGGGGCGCGCCGCATCACCGAGAAGATGATGGTGGCCGCCGCCGAGGCGATCTTCTCCGTCGTCAGCGACGACCTCGCGGTCGACCGGATCGTCCCGAGCCCGCTGGACGCCCGGGTCGGGGAAGCCGTCGCCGCCGCCGTCGCGATCGCTTCCGACTCTTCCGTGTGACCAGGCTCGCCGCCGCGCTGCTGGCCGCGCTGCTGGCGCTGGCGGGCTGCGGCGAGCGACGCCCGGCTCCCGAATTGGTGGTCGGGTCCCGGTCGTCGCTTTTGGCCGCCGTCTACGCGGCGGCGCTGCGGTCCTACGGCTTTGCGGCCCGGCCCGAAACCGTTCCCGACCCCATGGCCAAGCTGGATTCGGGCGCGTTCACCGTCGTGCCCGCGTTCACCGGCCAGACGTTGCGGCTGCTGCAGCCCGGTGCGACGGCGATGTCCGACGCGCAGGTCTACCGCGCGATGATCGCGGCGCTGCCCGAGGGCGTGCTGGCCGGCGACTACACCACCGCGGCCGAGGACAAGCCCGTGCTGCTGGTCACGCGGGCCACCGCCAAGGCGTGGGGCGGCCACGACCTCACCGCGGACCTGAGCGCGCTGCCGGCGCATTGTGACGGGCTGGCCGTCGGGGCGGTCGCGGGGTTTACCCCTCCCGCGGCGGTGGGTTCCTGCCGGCTGCCTATGCCGCGCCAATTCGCGTCCGAGGCAGCGCTTTTCGACGCCGTGCGGGGCGGGCAGCCGGCGGGGGGGTGGACCACCACCGCCGACCCGGCGAGCCCGGGCGACCTGGTCGCGCTGGCCGATGGCAAGCCCGCGCTGATCCAGGCGGAGAACGTGGTGCCGCTGTATCGACGCAACGCGCTGAGCGATCGGCAGCTGCTGGCGATCAACGAGGTGGCCGGCGTGCTGGACACCGCGGCGCTGGCCGACATGCGCCGGCAGGTGGCCGGCGGCGCCGACCCGCAGGCGGTGGCGGGCGGGTGGCTGGCCGAACACCCGCTGGGCCGCTAGGGCTTGGGCATCAGGCGGCCCATCACGGGGCCGAACAGCTGCTGGTAATACGGGCCGGCGACCCGCACCATCACGTCCAACAGCTTGGCGTCGGTGCCGACCAGCACCCGGGCCTTCTTCTTGCGGACCGCGTCCAGGATGACCTTGGCGGCGCGTTCCGGACTGGTCCGGGCGAGCCGCTTGTCGAACAGCTTGGCCAGTTGCTCGGGGTCGAGTCCCTCGGCGGCGGTCGCGTTGCGGGCGATCGCGGTCTGGATGCCGCCCGGGTGCACGGTGGTCACCGCGACCGGGTGACGGGCCAGCACCATTTCCTGCCGCAGCGCCTCGGTGAAGCCCCGGACGGCGAACTTGGCCGCGTTGTACGCCGCCTGCCCGGGCACCGAGAACAGCCCGAACACGCTCGAGACATTGATCACATGGCCGTCGCCGGAGGCGATCAGGTGCGGAAGGAACGCCTTGGTGCCGTTCACGACGCCCCAGAAGTCGACGTCCATCACCCGCTCGATGTCCTTGAACTGGCTGACCTCGACGTCCCCGGTGAACGCGATGCCCGCGTTGTTGTAGATCTGGTTGACCTTGCCGAAGTGTTCGGCGACCGAGTCGGCGTAGGCCAGGAAGGCCTCCCGCTCGGTGACGTTGAGCCGGTCCGCCTTGACCGGCGCGCCGATCGCCTTCAGCTTCTCCTCGGTTTGCGCCAGGCCCTCGGTGTCGACGTCGCTGATCGCCACCTTGGCGCCCGAGCGGGCCAGCTCGATCGCCAGCGCCCGCCCGATACCCGAACCGGCGCCCGTGACCACGGCGACCTTCCCCGCGAATCCCTGCATGAGCACCCTCCTCGTGTCGGCTCTCGTCGAGGCTAGACGGTACCCGGGGTTACGGATTACCCCGGCCCCGCGGGGCCGACGGCCGATAACGCTGCCCCTGAACGGCTCCTAAGCGCGAGCGTGCGCAAAATGCCGGCCAAAGCGGCGTGTCGCCGTACAGACATGCACGCTCGCCGTCGAAGGCGGCGAAGGCGGTCGAAGGCGGCGTCAGCGGAACGCGGTGTCCAGGATCTCCTGCTGCTCGACGGCGTGCACCTTCGATGAACCCGACGACGGCGCCGACATGGCCCGCCGCGAGATGCGCTTGAGCCCGGTTAGCTTGTCCGGCAACAGTTCTGGCAGCTCCAGCCCGAAGCGCGGCCACGCGCCCTGGTTGGCCGGCTCCTCCTGCACCCAGAAGAACTCCTCGGCCGCCGCGTAGCGGTCCAGCGTCTCGTTGAGCCGGCGCTTGGGCAGCGGGGCCAGCTGCTCTATGCGCACGATCGCGACGTCGTCGCGGTTGTCCTTGGCCTTGCGCGCCACCAGCTCGTAGTAGATCTTCCCGCTGGTCAGCAGGATCCGCCGGACCGCGCTGCGGTCGCCGATGCCGTCCTCGTAGGTGGGTTCCTCGAGCACCGAGCGGAACTTGATCTCGGTGAAGTCCTTGATGTCGCTGACGGCGGCCTTGTTGCGCAGCATCGACTTCGGCGTGAACACGATCAGCGGGCGCTGGATGCCGTCCAGCGCGTGCCGGCGCAACAGGTGGAAGTAGTTGGACGGTGTCGAGGGCATCGCGATGGTCATCGAACCCTCCGCCCACAGCTGCAGGAAGCGTTCGATGCGCCCGGAGGTGTGGTCGGGGCCCTGCCCCTCGTGCCCGTGCGGCAGTAGCAGCACCACGTTGGACAGCTGGCCCCACTTGGCCTCGCCCGAGCTGATGAACTCGTCGATGATCGACTGCGCGCCGTTGACGAAGTCGCCGAACTGCGCCTCCCACAACACAAGCGCGTCCGGGTTGCCCACGGTGTAGCCGTACTCGAAGCCGACGGCGGCGTACTCCGACAGCGGCGAGTCGTACACCAGGAACTTGCCGCCCGTCGGGGTGCCGTCGAGGTTCGTCGCCAGCAGCTGCAGCGGCGTGAACTCCTCCCCGGTGTTGCGGTCGATGATCACCGAATGCCGCTGGGAGAAGGTGCCGCGCCGGGTGTCCTGCCCGGACAGCCGCACCAGCTTGCCCTCTGACACCAGCGATCCCAGCGCCAGCAGCTCGCCGAACGCCCAGTCGATCTTGCCCTCGTAGGCCATCTCGCGGCGCTTTTCCAGCACCGGCTGAACCCGCGGGTGCGCGGTGAAACCGTCTGGCACGGAAAGGAAAGCGTCGCCGATGCGGGCCAGCAGCGACTTGTCCACCGCGGTGGCCAGCCCCGCGGGCACCGGCTGGTCGGCCTCCACCGACGCGCTGGGCTGCACGCCGTGCTTCTCCAGGTCGCGGACCTCGTTGAACACCCGCTCCAGCTGGCCCTGGTAGTCGCGCAGGGCGTCCTCGGCCTCCTTCAGCGAGATGTCGCCTCGGCCGATCAGGGCCTCGGTGTAGCTCTTGCGCGCCCCGCGCTTGGTGTCGACGACGTCGTACATGTACGGGTTGGTCATCGACGGGTCGTCGCCCTCGTTGTGGCCACGGCGCCGGTAGCACAGCATGTCGATGATGACGTCCTTGTGGAACCGCTGCCGGAAGTCGACGGCCAGCTTGGCCACCCACACGCACGCCTCCGGGTCGTCGCCGTTGACGTGGAAGATGGGCGCCCCCACCATCTTTGCGACGTCGGTGCAGTATTCGCTGGAGCGCGAGTACTCCGGCGCCGTGGTGAAGCCGATCTGGTTGTTGACGATGATGTGGATGGTGCCGCCGACGCGGTAGCCGGGCAGGTTCGCCAGGTTCAGCGTCTCGGCGACAACCCCTTGGCCGGCGAAGGCGGCGTCGCCGTGCATCATCATCGGCACGACGGAGAAGGCCTTTTCGTCGCCCTGGTCCTCGGCGCCGTGGCCCAGCAGGTCCTGCTTGGCCCGGACGAGGCCCTCCAGTACCGGGTCGACGGCCTCCAGGTGCGACGGGTTGGCGGTCAGCGACACCTGAATGTCGTTGTCGCCGAACATCTGCAGGTACACGCCGGTGGCGCCCAAGTGGTACTTGACGTCGCCGGAGCCGTGCGCCTGCGACGGGTTGAGGTTGCCCTCGAACTCGGAAAAGATCTGCGAGTACGGCTTGCCGACGATGTTGGCCAGCACGTTGAGCCGGCCGCGGTGCGGCATCCCGATGACCACCTCGTCGAGGCCGTGCTCGGCGCACTGGTCGATGGCCGCGTCCATCATCGGGATCACGCTTTCCGCGCCCTCCAGCGAGAATCGTTTCTGCCCAACGTATTTGGTCTGCAGGAACGTCTCGAATGCCTCGGCGGCGTTCAGCTTGCTCAGGATGAACTTCTGCTCCGCAACGGTCGGTTTGACATGCTTTGTCTCGATCCGCTCTTCCAGCCACCGCTGTTGTTCGGGTTCGAGGATGTGGGTGTACTCCACGCCGATGTGGCGGCAGTAGGCGTCGCGCAGCAGGCCCAGCACGTCGCGCAGTTTCTTGTATTCGCAGCCGGCGAAGCCGTTGACCTTGAAGATGCGGTCGAGGTCCCACAGCGTCAGGCCGTGGTTGAGGATTTCGAGGTCGGGGTGGCTGCGGAACCGGGTGCTGTCCAGGCGCAGCGGGTCGATGTCGGCCATCAGGTGCCCGCGGTTGCGGTAGGCCGCGATCAACTCCATCACCCGGGCGTTCTTGTCGACGATCGAGTCCGGGTTGTCGGTGCTCCAGCGCACCGGCAGGTACGGGTTGCCCAGCTCGCGGAAGATCTCGTCCCAGAAGGCATCCGAGAGCAGCATCTCGTGGATGGTGCGCAGGAAGTCGCCGGACTCGGCGCCCTGGATGATGCGGTGGTCGTAGGTCGAGGTCAGGGTGATCAGCTTGCCGATGCCCAACTCGGCGATGCGCTCCTCGCTGGCGCCCTGGAACTCGGCGGGGTACTCCATGGCGCCGACGCCGATGATGGCGCCCTGGCCGGCCATCAGCCGGGGCACCGAGTGCACGGTGCCGATGGTGCCCGGGTTGGTCAGCGAAATCGTCACGCCCGCAAAGTCTTCCGCGGTGAGCTTGCCGTCGCGGGCGCGGCGAACGATGTCCTCATAGGCGGTGACGAACTGCGCGAACCGCAATTCCTCGCAGCGCTTGATGCCCGCCACCACCAGGGAGCGCTTGCCGTCCTTGCCCTGCAGGTCGATGGCCAGGCCCAGGTTGGTGTGCGCGGGCGTGACCGCGGTCGGCTTGCCGTCGACCTCGGCGTAGTGCCGGTTCATGTTCGGGAACTGCTTGATCGCCTGCACCAGTGCGTAGCCCAGCAGGTGGGTGAAGGAGATCTTGCCGCCGCGGGTGCGCTTGAGCTGGTTGTTGATGACGATCCGGTTGTCGATGAGCAACTTGGCCGGGACGGCGCGGACGCTGGTCGCCGTCGGCACGTCCAGCGACGCGGACATGTTCTTGACGACGGCGGCGGCCGCGCCGCGCAGCACCTGCACCTCGTCGCCCTCGGCCGGCGGGGGAGCGGCGGACTTGGCCGGCGCCGCGGGTGCCTGCGCCGCCGGTGCGCCGTTGCCCGCGGTGGGCGCGGGCGGTGCCGGCTTGGTCTCGGCGGGCTTGGCCGCCGGGGCCGCGGCCTGTCCGTCGGAGGGGGCCGCGGGGGCGCTCGGGGCCACCTCGGTGGCGGGCTCGGGGTTGTAGTCGACCAGGAACTCGTGCCAGCTCGGGTCGACCGAGGAGGGGTCATCGCGGAACTTGCGGTACATCTCCTCGACCAGCCATTCGTTTTGCCCGAATGGTGAAATGTTGCTCACGGCCCGTGTTCGCCTCAATTCTTTTGTCCTGCAGGCGCGCTGTACGCGTTGCTAGCGGGGCACCTCACTCCCGCGATGGTCCTGGAACGTTTCCGCCCCAATAAAGGCTAACCGTTCGCGGGAGATTCGCGAGAGGGACCGGGTCAGGCGGCCGTTAGCCGGCTTCGTGGATCGGCGGCAACAGCCGCAAGGTGCTCGGCCAGCGCGAGGGCGGCAGGCCGAACGCGTGGCTGGCGTTGCGGACGATCTTCCTGCCCACCATCCGGTTGCCGGCGCCGCCGACCACGGCGCCGATGCCGACGGGCAACGCCTTGCCGAACATCAGGGCGCCCTTGCGCACGGTGTAGCGCTTGACGAAGTAGCCGAGCATCCGGGTGTTCAGCCGCGACAGCGTCGGCAACGGCAGCGAGGCCATGCCCTCGGCCAGCCAGCCCCCGTTGGTGCGGCCGGGCCCGATCAGCTCGCCGATGGCGCGCTGGCTGTCGTCGCCGACCAGGACGGCAAGGACCAGCGCGCGGCGCCGTTCGCGGTGGTCGGCCGGGACGTTGTAAACGACGGCCTTGGCCAGCACGAACAGCGCGGTGGCCTCGATGAAGAAGACGGTTTCCCCGGCGCCGGCGGACACCGCCGTCAACGTGCCGACCCCGGGAAACGTCGCGGCCGAGCCGACCGCGGCGCCGCTGGCCGTCAGCGCCGCCAGGAAGCGCTTCTCCAGCTTGGCGTCGATTTCGGCGGGGCCGGCGGCGGGGTGTGCGCGGCGCAGCCTCGACACGTAGGCCTCCGCGGCGGGTCCGTGTATCCGGGTGCTCCGCTCGATGACCTGCGCCAATGCCCGCGCCGACGCCTTCGGCCGGCCGCCCTGGCCGGCCGGCGCCTGCTCCGGCGTCGACATGGGTGACGTTCTGTTCCGTCGGGCCCGCATCCTGCCTCGCTTCCACATGTCCTTCCAGGCTAACGTGCGCTCACCGATCCGCGGCCGAGCGGCGCATTTGCCCACGCGGGATAATGCGGGCTGGGTGGCGATTCACGCCAAGGGTGTGAGGGGGTTTAGGTCAGATGAACGCGGCGACGCCTCGGTCGCCGGGGGAGAGCCGGCGCGCGGGGCCGAGTCGCGCCGAGTTCGTGAAGCGCTGGAACTCCCTGCTCGCGTCCGGCCCGCGGAACCCGTGGAACGCGCTCTTCGCGATGATGATCGGCTTCTTCATGATCATGGTCGACTCCACCATCGTGGTCATCGCCAACCCGACCATCAAGATCGACCTGCACACCGGGTACGCCACCGTGGTCTGGGTGACCAGCGCCTACCTGCTGGGGTGCGCGGTGGTGTTGCTGGTTGCCGGGCGGCTCGGCGACCGGTTCGGCACCAAGAACCTCTATCTCATCGGGCTGAGCCTGTTCACCGTCGCGTCGATCGGGTGCGGGCTGTCGGGCAGCGTGGCGGTGCTGATCGCCGCCCGAGTGGCCCAGGGGGTCGGCGCCGGCGTGCTGACCCCGCAGACGCTGTCGATGATCACCCGGGTCTTCCCGCCGGAGCGGCGCGGTGTCGCGGTCAGCGTGTGGGGCACCACCGCCGGCGTGGCCACCCTGGTCGGGCCGCTGGCCGGCGGCGCGCTGGTCGACGGGCTGGGCTGGCAGTGGATCTTCTTCGTCAACGTCCCCATCGGCGTCGCCGGGCTGGCGCTGGCCGCGTGGCTGGTGCCCGTGCTGCCCACCCAGGCGCAGCGCTTCGACCTGGTGGGCGTCGCGTTGTCCGGGCTGGGCATGTTCCTGATCGTCTTCGGCCTGCAGGAGGGCCAGGCCGCTCACTGGCAGCCGTGGGTCTGGGCGATGATCGTCGCCGGTGTCGGGTGCATGTCGATGTTCGTGTACTGGCAGGCCGTCAACACCCGCGAGCCGCTGATCCCGCTGCGCATCTTCGCCGACCGCGACTTCGGCCTGTGCAACGCCGGGGTCGCGGTCACCGCGTTCGCGATGACGGCGATGATGCTGCCGCTGCCGTTCTTCCTGCAGGCCGGGTGCGGGCTGTCGTCGACGCGTTCGGCGCTGGTGATCGCGCCGATGGCGGTGGTGGGCGGTGCGCTCGCGCCGTTCGTGGGCATGATCGTCGACCGGTACCACCCGGGGCCGGTGCTCGGCTTCGGGTTCTCGACGATGGCGATCGGGCTCACCTGGCTGTCGTTCGAGATGTCCCCGTCGACGCCGATCTGGCGGCTGCTGCTGGCGTTCGCCGTGATCGGGGTGGGCAGCGCGTTCGTGTGGGCGCCGCTGACGGCGACCGCGACGCGCAACCTGGCCCCCGAGCTGGCCGGGGCGGGTTCGGCGGTCTTCAACTCGGTGCGGCAGCTCGGGGCGGTCCTCGGCAGCGCGGGCATGGCCGCGTTCATGACATGGCGGATCGGGTCCGAGATGCCGTCGGCCGCCCCGTCGGCCACGGCGGAGGACGCCACCGCCGTGCAGCTTCCCGAGTTGCTGCGCGAGCCGTTCGCGGCGGCGATGGCGCAGTCGGTGTTGTTGCCCGCGTTCGTCGTGCTGTTCGGCGTCGTCGCCGCGCTGTTCGTGCTCGGGTTCGCGCCGTCGGCGGACGCGGCCGGCGAGCTGCCGGATGAGGGCGACGATTACGACGACTATGACGACGACGACTATGTCGAGTTTCTGCTGGTTCGTGAACCGGACGTGGCGCCCCCGCCGCCGCGCGCCCGGGCGGCGCCGGCGCACAAGCCGGTCCCGTCCGGACCGATCGGCTTCGCGCACAACGGGTCTCGCGTCGAGGGCGGGAAGCGGTTCCGTCCGATGGCCTCACCGGGCCACCGCTACCGCGCCGATCCCGACGACGACCCCGCCGGCTACGGCCGGCACTCGGGGGGGAAGTAGTCGCAAGGCGGTCGTTGCTCACTTGAGTGTGCATTTGGGGCTTTGATTGTGCGTCCTGGGAGGGGAATTCGCCGAGATCTCGCCGTGGCTTCACGCGCAAGGCCCTCAGTGCACATGGGAGGCCCTCAGCGCACACTCAACGGTGGCGGGGACGGCATTTGGGTTGGAGAGTGCGCGACCACACTCGGCGGACGAGCCCTGCGTCAGCGCCAGGAACGCGCCCAGGTCGACCAGGCCGCCCGGCGTGCCGGGGAGAAACTCCGTGAGCAGCCGCGACCGCACGATCACCGCCGCGTACTGCGCCCTGCTGATGGCGACGTTGAGCCGATTCCGGTTGAGCAGGAACGAGATCCCGCGTGGCACCACGTCGATCGACGATGCCGTCATCGACACGAACACCACCGGTGCCTGGCCGCCCTGGAACTTGTCGACGGTCCCGACCCGGACCGCGCCGAGCCCGGCCTCGCTGAGCCGACGTCGGATCAGGGTCACCTGGGCGTTGTAGGGCGCCAGCACCAGCACGTCGGGGGCGGCCAGCGGCCGGGTGCCGTGCTCGTCGGTCCACGCCCGGCCCAGCAGCGCCTCGATGTGGGCGGCGATCGCGTGGGCCTCCTCGGGGCTCTCGGTCGAATTGCCGTGGTGTTCAACGACGCTCACGTGCACGCCGGGGCTTTGCCCGTCGAGGCGGCGCGCCTCGGTGCACTCGTGGGAATGCAGCCGGCCCTCGTAGGACAGCGCGGAAACCGCGGCGCAGACCGCCGGATGCATGCGGTAGGAACAGTCCAGGAAGTAGCCGCGCTCGTCGGGCAGGGTGCGCCGGCCGTCCACCAGCCAGTCCAGCGCCGACGTGTCGACCGGTTCCGGATGCGTTCCCTGGCTGACCTGTGGCAGCTGCTGCGGGTCGCCGAGCAGCAGCAGGTTGGCGGCCGCCGGCGCCACGGCGATGGTGTTGGCCAGGCAGAACTGGCCCGCCTCGTCGATCACCAGCAGGTCCAGGCTGCCCGGCGGCACCCGGCTCGGGTTGGCGAAATCCCAGGCGGTGCCGCCGATCACGCAGCCTTTCGTGTTCGCGATGAAGGCCGCGTACTCGCCGGAGTCGATCTCCTGCCAGCGGGGGGCGTCGTGCCCGGCGGGTTTCTTGGCGACCCGGGCCGGATCCAGTCCGGCGTCGATCACGCAGCCCAACAGGTTCTCCACGGTGGCGTGGGATTGCGCGACCACGCCGACGCGCCAGCCATGTTCGGCGACAAGGGTTTTGATCACCCGGGCGGCGGTGTGCGTCTTGCCGGTGCCGGGCGGGCCGTGCACGGCGAGGTAGGACGAGTCGAGATCGAGTGCGGCGGCGCTGATGTCGTCGATCGTGTCGGCGCCGCGCGGCAGCGGGGCGCCGCTTTTCGTGCGGGGCGCGCGGCGCAGCAGGACGTCGATCACCGCGGCGGGCGGCAGAGTTGGCAGGCCGGCGGCGAGGGCGGCCGCGGTCGTCTCGATCGCCTCCCGTAACGCCGTCGTGGCAATCGGCGGCCCCGGGGTGAGCGCGAACGGCAGCTGGTCAAAGGTGCTGCCGTCCTTGCCGACTCGCTCGGCGATGACCACCGTGGTGGGCACCGCCGGGTCATCGACCGACACGACCTCGGCGCGGCCCGCGGCGCGCCGGTCGGGGTTGTCGGTCATGCCCGGCGGGGCGGGGGGCTCGTAGAGCGCGAAGACCTCGGTCATCAGGTCGCCGCGCGCCAGCTCTCCCTCCAGGCGCACGTGTCGCCGCGGCTTGCGCGCGCGGGGCGGGGTGTGCCAGTCAGCGTCCACCGACGCCGTCTCGGCGAGGAAGACATCGGTGTCGTCGGACCACTCCTCGACAGGGAAGTTCAGCCGGTCGAAATGCGCCCACCAGAACGGCTTGTCCTCGCGCCGGTGGTAGCCGCGCGCCGCGGCCACCAGCGCCACCGCCGTCTGCTCCGGCGTGCGGTCGGCGACGCCGGCGTCGCCGGTGAACGCCGACAACGTCATCGCCAGCTGGTCGCGGTCCTCGACCCGGTTTCCTTCCGGAACCGGTTGCGCGCCAATCGGTACGACGCCGGACTCGTAGGCGCGCAGCATCAGCCAGTTGCGTAAAGCCTGTGTCGACCGGCAGTCGTAGTGGTTGTAGTCCTCGATCTCCTTAAGCACCGACGCGGCGCCGTCGAATTCGCCGGCGGCCCGTAGCTCGCAGTAGCGGGCGTAGGAGGTGATCGACTCGGTGGCCGTCGTGACGTGGCCCGCGCGCAGCTGTGAACCCATGTACAGCGGCTCGAGCGCCTTGAGGCCGAACGACTCCGCGCCCACCCGAATGCTCTTGCGCACCACGGGGTACAGGTCGACCAGCGTGCCGCTGCGCAGCAGCTCGTCCACGTCGTCCTCACCGACCCCGTACCGCCCGGCGAGCCGCAACAGCGCGGCCTTCTCGTAGGGCGCGTAGTGGTAGATGTGCATGTTGGGGCGGCGCTTGCGGCGCTTTTTCACCATCGCGAGAAAGTCGGTGAGCGCCTTGCGCTCGTCCACCCGGTCGTGCGCCCACAGCGGGTGGAAATTCCCGGCGGCCTCCAGGACGCCAAACAGATATTCCAGGCCCCAGTCGCGCCCGTCGGCCGTCCACAGCGGGTCGCCCTCGAAGTCGAAGAACAGGTCGCCGGGGTCGGGCTCGGGCAGCAGGGTCAGCGGCTGCGGGTCGACGATCTCGAATTGCGGGGTTTCGGTGTCGCGTTGGCGCACTTGCAGTTTGGCCTGCGCGGTCAGTTTGTTCAGCGCGCTCGGCGCCAGGTCGGCGACCGGCTTGGTGCCCTCGGCCAGCTCGGCGACGGTGGTGATGCCGGCGTCGATCAGCTTGTCGCGCTGGGTGACTCGCATCCCGGCGACCAGCAGCAGGTCGTCGGTGGCGCGCAACTGTTCGGTGCACAGCGGGCAGTGGAAGCACGCGCCGACGTGTTGGTTGTCCCAGCGCACCGGGGTGCCCGCGGCGAAATGCTCGTCGAGTAGCCGCTGCAAAAGCGCGCGCTGGGAACGGTAGACCGGGATCAGGTCGCCGATGCGGTAGCGCACGACGGCGCCGTCGCCCAGCGCCAGCTCCGCCTCCGGCGACACCGGGATGCCCGAGGCGCGCAGCGTGTCGGCGTAGGCGGCCAGCTGCAGCAGCGCGGGCACCTTGGGCGAGCGGGCCAGCTTGGTGTCGGTGACGCGGTACCGCTCGCCGTCGAGCACCAGAAAGTCGGCGAATCCGACGAACCGCCCGTCGAACATCGCGGCCTGATACACCACCGGGGCGCGGTTGGCGATCGCGCGCCGGGTTGCCTCGGCTGCGGCCGTCAGCCCGGCGAGCGTGTAGGCCGGGCGGCCGATCGCCGCGACGCCGTCGCCGAGTTCGGCGCGGTATCGGTCGAGGCGGCGTTGTTCGAGCTCGGTGCCGAGGGCGGAGGTTCGCGCGAGCAGGTCGTCCTCGACGGCGACGGCGGGGCCGCGGCCGAGTTTCGCGTCGAAATCACGCAATAGGGCGTATTCGCACCGGGCGGCGGACGCGAGGTCCGACGCGCTGTAGACGACGGTTTCGTCGGTGACGAACACAGCTGCAACTGTAGGTGAGGGGGCCGACACGGCTCGGTTGGGTCGGGCCCGCGGGCGGGTCGGCCGCTGAGGGTATTTGGTTGACACCGCGTGTGAAATGCATTGTTCGGCAAGGTAATCAGCGACCTCGGTGGGCCGCGTGCTACGGCGCCCCGGCCAGGCGGTAGCTTCGGCAGGTGATCGTCACGGGGGCCTTTCTCGCCGAAGCGGCAGAGGTGGTCGACAACAAGCTCGACGTGCGTGGCGGCGTGCTGTCCCGATTCGTCGTCGGGCCAGACCGGTTCGCCACCTTTCTGCTCGTGGTGCTGACCCAGTCCGAAGCCGACGATGGGGACGGGCGGGTCGACGTCGAGATCTGGCCCCCGACCGGTGACAAGCCCCTTCAGGTCGCCTTCGAGCTGCCGCCGGCGGCCACCGTCGGTGAAATCGGGTTCGCCTTCTTCCCGGTCTCGGTGGCCATGCCCGTCGATGGCCGGTGGGTGATCGTCGTCGCCGGCGGCCCCGGCGTGATCTCGCTTCCGCTCATTGTCAGCAGCTGACGCGGGGCCGCCCCCGGGTTCAGTGGCCGGGGCCGTTACCGATCAGCTGGACACCGTTGCCGTCCCAATGGAACCGCACGTCGGTGTTGAGGCCGTTGACCCCGCCGGGGTAGGTCAACGCGACCGTGTCGCCGGTGGTTTGCGCGGCGTCGATGCCGTTGAACCCGTAGGTGTCGGGCACCCCCTGCGGAATGAACTGGCCCAGGTGGAACAGCACCGCGCGGGTGGTCGGATTCACGGCGTTGGTGTTGGCCTTGATGATCACCGCCGACAGCTGCGCGCACTCGTTGTAGTTGCCGGCCACCGGTTCGGGATTCCAGGGCTGCTGGCTGCGCGGGTCTTTCGGCAGTTCGGAGACGACCTTGGCGATGGTGGGGGAGGCCAGGTTCACCGCGCACGGGTCGGGCGCCGCGCTGCTCGGCGGGGCGGCGGTCCCGGACGTCGGGATGGGCGTGGCGGGGGCGGTTATCGACGCGGTCGAGGTCGTGGTGGCCTGCGGCGTCTTGGCGACGGTGGAATCTCCCGAACCGCATCCGGTCAAAGCGATGGAGGCCGACGCGAGAACGGCTACGCCCGTCAGCGCGCGGCAGGGTAGCGAGCACACATCGCGCAACCTACCGTCATCCGGGCCGGCGTTGTGGCAGGTGTGCCAGCGTGCCGTAGGAGCGACCGCCAATCGCACTGGTCCCGATGGTGGCGACCCGCAGCGCCCAGCTTCGCTGGCCTCGCGATCGCACTGGTCCCGATGGTGGCGACCCGCAGCGCCCAGCTTCGCTGGCCTCGCGATCGCACTGGTCCCGATGGTGGCGACCCGCAGCGCCCAGCTTCGCTGGCCTCGCGATCGCCACTAGACTCTTGACACGATGACCCTTCCGGACAGCCCGCCCGAGGCTGCCTCTCCCACGTTCGCGGACCTGCAGATTCACCCTGCGGTCCTGAAGGCGACCGCCGACGTCGGCTACGAGACGCCGACGGCCATCCAGGCGGCGACGATCCCGCCGCTGATGGCCGGGTCCGACGTCGTCGGGCTGGCGCAGACCGGCACCGGCAAGACGGCGGCGTTCGCGATCCCGATCCTGTCCAAGATCGACGTCAAGAGCACCGCGACGCAGGCGCTGGTGCTGGCGCCCACCCGCGAGCTGGCGCTGCAGGTGGCCGAGGCGTTCAGCCGCTACGGCGCGCACCTGCCGCAGATCCACGTGCTGCCGATCTACGGCGGTTCGTCCTACGGCGTGCAGCTGGCCGGGCTGCGGCGCGGCGCGCAGGTGGTGGTCGGCACCCCGGGGCGCGTCATCGACCACCTCGAGCGCGGCACGCTGGACCTGTCCCACATCGACTACCTGGTGCTCGACGAGGCCGACGAGATGCTCACCATGGGCTTCGCCGAGGACGTCGAGCGCATCCTGTCCGAAACCCCGGAATACAAACAGGTCGCCCTGTTCTCGGCGACCATGCCGCCGGCGATCCGCAAGCTCACCAAGAAGTACCTGCACGACCCGTTCGAGGTCACCGCGAAGGCGAAAACCGCCACCGCCGAGAACATTTCGCAGCGCTACATCCAGGTCGCGGGGCCCCGCAAGATGGACGCGCTCACCCGCCTTCTCGAGGTGGAGCCGTTCGAGGCGATGATCGTGTTCGTCCGCACCAAGCAGGCCACCGAGGAGGTCGCCGAAAAGCTTCGGGCCCGAGGGTTTTCCGCCGCCGCCATCAACGGCGACATCCCGCAGGCGCAGCGCGAGCGGACCATCGCCGCCCTCAAGAGTGGCAGCATCGACATCCTGGTCGCCACCGACGTGGCCGCAAGAGGCCTTGATGTGGAACGCATCTCGCATGTGCTGAATTACGACATCCCGCACGACACCGAGTCCTACGTGCACCGCATCGGGCGCACCGGGCGGGCCGGGCGCTCGGGCACCGCGGTGTTGTTCGTGTCCCCGCGCGAGCGCCACCTGCTCAAGGCGATCGAAAAGGCCACCCGGCAAACCCTCACCGAGGCCGAGCTGCCCACCGTCGAGGACGTCAACACCCAGCGCATCACGAAATTCGGCGACTCCATCACCGACGCGCTCAGCGCCCCGGAAATCGACTTGTTCCGCAAGCTGGTGCAGGACTACGAGCGCGAGCACGACGTCCCGATGGCCGACATCGCCGCGGCGCTGGCGGTGCAGTCCCGCGACGGCGAGGCGTTCCTGATGGCGCCCGAACCGCCGCCGGAACGCCGCGAGCGTCAGGAGCGCCAAGAACGCCCCGAAAGGCCAAGGCAGCAAAGAAACTTCGCCACCTACCGGATCTCGGTGGGCAAGCGGCACAAGATCGGCCCCGGCGCGATCGTCGGCGCCATCGCCAACGAGGGCGGCCTGCACCGCAGCGACTTCGGCCACATCGCCATCGGGCCCGACTTCTCGCTGGTGGAACTGCCGGCCAAACTACCCAGGGCGACGCTGAAAAAGCTTGAGCAGACCCGCATCTCGGGCGTGCTGATCGACCTGCGGCCGGACCGCTCACCGGGCAAAACGAAACCACGCCGGTGACGCTCTCCGAGGAACGCGACGCCCAGGGCGGGCTCGAGCAGGTCTCGCACGTCGACCGCGTCGCGTCGCTGACCGGCATCCGCGCCGTCGCCGCGCTCACCGTCGTCGGCACCCACGCCGCCTACACCACCGGCAAGTACACCCACGGCTACTGGGGACTGGTCGGCTCCCGGCTGGAGATCGGCGTCCCGATCTTCTTCGTGCTGTCGGGCTTCCTGCTGTTTCGCCCGTGGGTGAAGTCGGCCGCCACCGGCGGCCCGCCGCCGTCGCTGAGTCGCTATGCGCGGCACCGGGTTCGGCGCATCATGCCCGCCTACGTCATCACCGTGCTGCTCGCCTACGTGCTCTACCACTTCCGCGAGGCCGGCCCGAACCCCGGGCACACCTGGCTGGGGCTGGTGCGCAACCTGACCCTGACGCAGATCTACTGCAACGGCTACCTCGGCAAGTACCTGCACCAGGGCCTGACGCAGATGTGGAGCCTGGCTGTGGAGGCCTCGTTCTACGTCGTGCTGCCGCTGCTGGCCTACCTGCTGCTGGTCCTGATCACCCGGCGGCAGTGGCGGCCGAAGTTGGTGCTGGCCGCCCTTGGCGCGATGGCGCTGATCAGCCCGGGCTGGCTGGTCCTGGTTCACACCGACCACTGGTTCCCCGACGGCGCCCGGCTCTGGCTGCCGACCTACCTGGCCTGGTTCCTGGCCGGCATGGCGCTGGCCGTGCTGCAGGCGATGAAGGCGCACTGCTACGCATTCATGGCCATCCCGCTGGCGGTCATCTGCTATTTCATCGCCTCCACCCCGATCGCCGGCGCACCCACGACGTCACCGGCGACGCTGAGCCAGGCCGTCTGCAAGACCGTCTTCTACGCCGTCATCGCCGCGCTCGCGGTGGCGCCGCTGGCGTTGGGAAATCAGGGCACGTACGCGCGGCTGCTGGCCAGCCGGCCGATGGTGTGGCTGGGCGAGATCTCCTACGAGATTTTCCTGATCCACCTCATCACCATGGAATTCGCGATGGTCTACATCGTCCGCGCGCACGTCTACACCGGCTCGATGGGCTACCTGTTCGTCGCGACGCTGGCCGTGACGATCCCGCTCGCCTGGCTCCTGCACCGCTTCACCCGGGTCAAGGACGGCTAGGTGGCCGACGACGGGGACGGCGCGACGGCCGTTCACCCCGCTTGACCCTGCTCGCGGTGTGCCTCGCGGTGTTCATGTTGCTGCTCGACATGACCATCGTCTCCGCCGCGCTCGCCAACATCCAGGCGTCCCTGGATGCCGACCTCAGCGGCCTGCAGTGGGTGGCGGAGCCGCCCACGGGTGATGGTCGTGCCGGGAGGCTGGTGTGCCGGAAGTGACGAACTAGCCTCGGGCGCCGACCGGCGCCACGGTCGGGACGACGAACTCCCCGAGCATCGCCCGCTCGTCGGCCTCGTCCCGGCCGGGGTAGGTCAGCAGCGACGTGAGCACCCGCACCACCCAGCGCGCCCGGCGCTGCACGACGGCGGGATCCTCCGGGCCGAGCGAGCCGACGAACGCCGCCGCCAGCGCCGTGATCACCTCCGACTGCGCCAGCTCGCCGCCGATCGGCGGTCGGCTGGCGGCGAACCACGCTGACAGCGCGGGGCTTTCGCGCACCATCCGCAACGCGGCGATCATGCTCGCCACCAGCCGTTCGCGCGGGTCCTCGATGGCTCGGATCTCGTCGGCGATCGCGCGGCCGAGCCGGCGCGCCTCGCGGTGCACGTACGCGGTGCGCAGCGCCTCGCGGTTCTCGAAGTAGCGGTACAGCGTCGCGCGGGAACAGCCTGCGGCCCGGGCGATCTCGTTCATGCCGATGGACGCCTGGTCGCGGCGCGTGTAGAGCCGCTCGGCGGCGTCGAGTATCCGGTCCGCAGCCGCCTCCCCGCGGTGCTCGGCCAACCAGTCGGGCATCAGGCGTTCACCCGGATCGGCACGCACAGCGGGCGGCGCACGTAGCTGCCGCCCGACCACACGATGCCGGACTCCTCGACCTCGAAATCGGGGCAGCGGGACAGCAATTCGGTCAGCGCGACCCACGACTGCATGCGGGCCGCCGCCGCGCCCAGGCAGTGGTGCGCGCCGTGGCTGAACGTCAGGATGTTGCGCGGGCAGCGGGTCACGTCGAGTTCGCCTGCGTCCGGCCCGTATTGGCGTTCGTCGCGGTTGGCCGACCCGTAGAGCAGCAGGACCTTGCGGCCCGCCGGGATGGTGGTGCCCTCGATGGTCACGTCGCGGGTGGTGGTGCGCGCCAGGCCCTGGACCGGCGAGGTCAGCCGCAGCAGCTCCTCGACCGCGTCGGGGATCAGCCCCGGGTCGTCGACCAAACGCCGGCGCTGGTCCGGCCGCTCGTGCAGCAACGGCATTGACCCGCCCAGCATTCCGGTGACCGTGTCGTTGCCGCCGGTGACCATCGTGAACGTGAACGCCAGTACCGACAGCGTCCCGGCGATGTCCCCGTCGGCGCCGACTCCGGCCGCCACCAGATGCGAGATCGTGTCGTCCTCGGGTTCGGCCCGGCGCCGCTCGATCAGGGCAGTGAAGTAGGCCATCATCGAGCCGACCGCGTCCAGCGAAGTGCCGATTCCCCCTTCGGACGTGTTGGCCGCGACGATCGCCTGCGTCCAGCCGTCGAACTGTGCGCGGTCTTCCTCGGGGACGCCGAGATAGTGCGCGACGACCATCGAGGGCAGCGGTTTGAACAGGTCGGTGACGATGTCGCCGCCGCCGTCGGCGCGGATTTTCTCGATGCGCTCGACGACGAACTCGCGCACCTTGGGCTCCACCGCCTCGACCTGTCGCGGCGTGAAACCCCGCGACACCAGTTTGCGAAACTCGGTATGCACCGGGGGATCCTGCATCACGAACGGCGGATTATCCTGCAGTCCAATCAGTTCCAGCTCACCATACTCAACGGTCAGGCCCTGCGCCGAGGAGAACGTCTCGTGGTCGCGCGCGGCCGCCCAGACGTCGGCGTGGCGGGCCAGCACGTAGTAGTCCCGGTCGGGCCGGGTCTCGGGGACGACGTGGTGCACCGGGTCGTGGTCGCGCAGCGCCCGGTACATCGGCCAGGGGTTGGGCCAGGTCTCGGCGGTCGCCAGCCGAAATCTGTGAGACATCACCGGGGACATGTCTCATTTCTAAGGCAGTTGGGCGAACATGTCAATTGTTGTACACTTTGTTCAGTCCGTACTGAACGAACCAGAGGAACCTGATGTCCCCGGAGGAAGCCGAGTTCGTCGACCGCATCGGGCTGTTCTTCGAGCTCCTCGGGGCGACCCGCACCATGGGCCGGGTCTATGGGTGGCTGCTGATCTGCCATCCGCCGCAGCAGTCGCTGACCGAGCTGGCCGGCGCGCTGTCGGTGAGCAAGGCCTCGATCAGCACCGTCGCCCGGCAGCTGCTGGAGGGCGGCATGATCGAGCGGCTGCCGAGCCCCGACCGGCAACACCTCTACCGCGTCACCCCGGGCGGGTTCACCAGCGTGCTGGAGACGCAGCTGTCGCTGATGCGCCTGGGCATCGAGCCCGCCGAGTTCGCCCTGTCGGTGCTGGGGGAGGACCGTGCCGAACAGCGCGAGCGCATCGAGGACTTCCGCGACTTCTGCGAGTTCTGCACCCGGGACTACCGAGAGCAGCTGATGCGGATGTGGACCGAATACCGGGAGGGGAAGCGACAGCGATGACGATGACGGACAAAGTCGACTTCGGCGACGTGGCGTGGGGGTCGGTGGAATGGACCAACCTGTGCACGCTGTACCTGCGGGCCTACGAAAGCCGCTCGCCGGCACCGATTCTCGATGACAAGGCCGCCGCCGAGGCGGTGGATCGCATCGAATACGACTGGGCCCGCATGCGGCGCGCCATGCGGCCCGGATCCAACCAATATCTGGTCGCCGTGCGCGCCAAACAGCTCGACGAGTGGAGCGCCGGCTTCCTGCGCCGCCACCCGGACGCGGTCGTGCTACACCTCGGGTGCGGCATGGACACCCGGGCGTTCCGGCTGCGCCCGCCGGACACCGTGCAATGGTTCGACGTCGATCAACCGGATGTAATCGCCTTGCGGCGCAAGCTTTATGACGACCGCGACGGCTACCGGATGATCGGGTCGTCGGTGACCGACGAGGCCTGGCTGCCCGAGATCCCCTCCGATCGCCCCACGCTCGTGGTCGCGGAGGGACTGGTCATGTACCTCGTCGAGCCCGAGGTGCGCGCGCTGCTGCCGCGCCTCACGGATCGGTTCGCCGGCGGCGAGATGCTCTTCGACACGACGTCGCCGCTGGGGCCGCGGCTGTCCAGGGTCCTCACCAAGGGCATCACCAAGTGGGGCATCGGCGACATCCACGAACTGGAGCGCTGGAATCCGCGGCTGCGCTTCCTCGAGCAGGTTCCGGTGACCGCGCTCTACGAGCGTGTCCCTTCGGCGCCGGTGCGGCTGCTGTGGCGGCTGGTCAACGCCACGCCGATGCGAAATTTCGACGTGCTCAACCGCTTCGAGTTCTAGATCGCCGCGCCGGGGTTGAGGATCCCGAGCGGGTCCAGCGCCCGCTTGATCCGCTGGTTCAACTCCATCACCTCGGGGCCGAGGTAGCCATCCAGCCACGGCCGCTTCAACCGGCCGACGCCGTGCTCACCGGTGATCGTGCCGCCCAGACCGACGGCCAGGTCCATAATCTCGCCGAAGGCCAGGTTGGCGCGCTCGGTCATGGCGGCGTCGGCGGGGTCGTACACGATCAGCGGATGGGTGTTGCCGTCGCCGGCGTGCGCGATCACCGAGATCATCAGATCCCGTTCCGCTGCGATGCGCTCGATCCCGGCGACCAGCTCACCCAGCGCGGGCAGGGGCACCCCGACGTCCTCCAGCAGCAGCGAGCCCTTGGCCTCGACCGCGGGGATGCAGAACCGGCGCGCGGCCACAAAGGCCTCGCCCTCGTCCGGGTCGTCGGTCGAAAAAACCTCTGTGGCACCGTTTTCCGCGAACACCGCGGCCATCACCGCCGCGTCCTCCCCGGACGAGCGCCCCCTCTCGTCGGAGCCGGCCACCAGCATGGCGGCCGCCGAGCGATCCAGGTCCATGCGCAGGCTGTCTTCCACGGCATTGATCGCCGCCGAGTCCATGAACTCCAGCATCGAAGGCCGCAGCCGCGCAACGACTCCCAGCACCGCGTCGACGGCCGCGCCGACCGAGCCGAACGTCGCGACCACCACGCTGGACACGTTCTGGGCCGGCAGCAGCCGCAGCGTCACCTCGGTGACGACACCCAACGTGCCCTCGCTGCCGACGAACAGCTTGGTCAGCGAGAGCCCCGCGACGTCCTTCAGCCGCGGCCCGCCGAGGCGCACCGCGGTGCCGTCGGCCAGCACCACCTGCATGCCCAGCACGTAATCGGTTGTGACGCCGTACTTTACGCAACACAACCCGCCGGCGTTGGTGGCGATGTTGCCCCCGATGCTGCAGATCTCGAACGACGACGGGTCGGGCGGATACCACAGCCCGTACTCGGCGACGGCCTTTTTCACCTCCGCGTTGAACAGGCCCGGCTGGCATACCGCGGTGCGGGTGACGGGGTCGACGGTGATGTCGCGCATCTTCTCCGTCGACAGCACGATGCCGTCGTCCAGCGCGGTGGCCCCGCCGGACAGGCCGCTGCCGGCGCCCCGGGTCACCACCGGCACCCGGTGGGCCGAGGCCCAGCGCATCACGGTCTGCACCTCCTCGGTGCGCCGCGGCCGGACCACCGCCAGCGGCTTGCCGGCCGACGGGTCGAAGGCGCGGTCCTGGCGGTAGCCCTCGGCGATGGTGGGGTCGGTGACGACCATCCCGTCGGGCAGCTTGGCGATCAGCTCGGCCAGCGCGTCGGCGTTCACGATCCGATCCTACGGGCCAGGTAGCTGTACAGTTGGCGGATCTCGGAAGGGGCACGATGTTCGGGCGCAGAGATCTCAGCAAAGTCGGCGTCCGCGCGTTCGCGGACGTCCTCGCGGCGGAGCAGTCGGCGATTTCGGTCACCGTCGGCAACCCGAATCTGGTCGGCAACACCGAGGTTCGCTGGAAGCTGCGGCTGCGCGTCACCCCCGACGCCGAACCGCCGTTCGAGGCCAGCGTCACCGCGCTGCTGCCCCAGCTGAGCCCGCCGCGCCCCGGCACCCGGCTGCCCGTGCTCTACGACCCCAAGGACCACGGCCGCGTCGAGATCGACCACCGGCCGGCCGCCACGCCCGACGTGGCGATCGACGCCGTGACCGCGGCCCGCCCCGACCTGGCGGGCGCTCAGGTGATGGGGATGCCGATGGGCGATGTGATTCGCCGGGCCATCGCCGATCCCACCGGATTCCGCGACGAGATGATGCGGCGCGGCGCCGAGATGCAGCAGCAGATGCTCGGCGCGGCGCAGCCGGCGCAAGCCCACCAGGATCCGATCGATCGGCTCGAGCGGCTGGCCGCGCTCAAGGACCGCGGGCTGCTCACCGACGAGGAATTCGAGCAGCAGAAGCGCAAGATCCTCGGCGACTGACGGATCAGCGCGGCGTATCCGCGGCGAGTTCCGGCACCGGACGGTCCAGCTCCCGCAGCGACGGCAGGCCGCACGCGACGAGGCCGACCAGCAGGATCGGCACCGCCAACGCCAGGAACGTAGTCCGCAGCCCGGCCGCGTCGGCCAGCGGACCGGCCACCAGCAATCCCAACGGACCGGCGGCGTACATCAGCCCGGTCATCACCCCGACCACCCGGCCGCGGAGGTGGTGCGGCGCCCGGGTCTGCATCACGTAGTTGTAGATCGGCTGGGTGGGCCCATAGACCAGGCCGGTCACCCCGCACAGCACCAGGATCACCGGCAACGGCGGCAGGAACGCGATGCCGATCGCGGCCACGCCGAAGGTGAGCGTCGCCGCCAGCACCACCGTGCGCCGCGGCGTATATCTCGAGAGCACCGCGTAGCCGAGCGCGCCCACCAAGCCGCCGACCCCGAGCGCCATCAGCACCCAGCCCAGCTGTGCGGGCTGGTGATGGTCGCTGAAGTATTTGGGAAACAGCACGCTCTCCATCGGCAGGTACAGCGCGGTCACGACCAGGTCGATCAGCCCCAGCGTCCGCAGCACCCGCAGGTTCCAGACGAATCGCAGGCCTTCGGCGATGCCGGACACCAGCCCCTGGGGTCGCGTCGCATGGTGCGGCTTGCCGACGCCCTCGAGCCGCAGCCCGCTAATTGCCAAGAAGGACAACCCGAATAGGCCCGCAGTGACCCACATCGTGTTGACGCCGCCGACCGCCGCGATCATCAGACCGCCGACTCCCGGGCCCACGATGTAGGCCAGGTTGAGGATCGCCTCGTAGACGCTGTTGGTGCGGTCCAGCGACCAGCCGGCCCGGGCGGCGGCCTCGGGCAGCATCGACTGGCGCGCCGTGGTGCCGGCCGGATCGAACGCGGCCGAGAAGAAAGCCAACACGGCCAGCTCGGCGACGTTGATCGCGTCGGCGCCGAAAAACCAGGCGGTCAGCGGCACGGCGGCCACCGCCGTTCCGGACAGCGAATCGGAGACCAGCGACACCCGTCGCCGCCCGAAAAAGTCGACCGCGGTCCCGGCCACCAGCGTGGACAGCACCAGGGGCAGCGTCATCGCGGCCGCGACGACGGCCGCGTCGCGCGCGCTGTCGCGGTGCTGCAGCGCCAGCCATGGGAACGCAACGATCGAGATGCCGGTACCCGCCGTCGCCGTCAGCGTGGCGAACAGGATCAGAACCGCTGGGCCGCTGCTTTTCATGGGATATCGCCGCTGAATTTATGCCAACGCCGTGATACGCGGCCACCGATTTTTCGGCTCATGCAGGATGTTCATGTGCTTGCCCATCCACGTAGCGGCCAGGCATTCGCGTCTCCGGTGGTGCCCGGCAGCGGATGGCCGGGCGATCCGGCCACACCGCGGACGCCGGTGGCCGCCGACGCGGCCCGCGTGGTCGCGCTGAGCGACGGGGCCCGGTCGATCGCGGAACTCGACGCCGCGATCAGCGTGTGCCGGGCCTGCCCGAGGCTGGTGACCTGGCGCGAAGAGGTCGCCGCCAGCAAGCGCCGGGCGTTCGCCGACCAGCCCTACTGGGGGCGGCCGGTGCCGGGCTGGGGATCGGAACGGCCCTGGCTGCTGATCGTGGGGCTGGCGCCCGCCGCGCACGGCGCCAACCGGACCGGGCGCATGTTCACCGGTGACCGCTCCGGCGACCAGTTGTACGCGGCGCTGCACCGGGCGGGGCTGGTCAACCAGCCGACCAGCGTGGACGCCGCGGACGGCTTGCGCGCCAACGGGATTCGGATCTCCGCGCCGGTGCGTTGCGCGCCACCGGCCAACGCGCCGACGCCGGCCGAGCGCGACACCTGCTGGCCGTGGCTTCAGGCCGAATGGCGGCTGGTGTCCGGCGACGTCCGGGTGATCGTCGCCCTGGGCGGGTTCGCCTGGCAGATCGCGCTGCGGCTGGTGTCCGGGGCGCCCAGGCCGCGCTTCGGGCACGGCGTCGTCGCGGAGCTGGGATCCGGCCTGCAATTGCTCGGCTGCTACCACCCCAGCCAGCAGAACATGTTCACCGGTAGGTTGACTCCCGTAATGCTCGACGACATCTTCAGCGACGCAAAGAGGTTGGCAGGTATCACGTGACCGACATTTTGGTTTCCGGTGCCAGCGTGGCCGGCATAACGGCTGGGTATTGGCTTGCCCGCCAGGGCTATTCGGTCACCGTGGTGGAACGGTATCCGGGGTTGCGGCCGGGCGGCCAGGCGATCGACGTGCGGGGCCCGGCTCTCGGGGTGCTGGAACGCATGATGTTGCGGGCGGCCGCCGACCACGTGCGGACCCGGATCCGCGGGGCGTCCGTCGTCGACCGCGACGGCAACGAACTGTCCGAGGACACCGAATCGACGCCGACCGGCGGGATCATCGCCAACCCCGACATCGAGCTGTTGCGCGACGACCTCGTCGAATTGCTCTACGACGCAACCAAACTCAACGCGGAATTCGTGTTCGACGACAGCATCGCCGCGTTAGAGGACGACGGCACCGCCGTCAAGGTGACCTTCGAGCGCGCCGCGGCGCGCAGCTTCGATCTGGTGATCGGCGCCGACGGGTTGCACTCCAACGTGCGACGGCTGGTCTTCGGCCCCGAGGCGCAATTCATCGAGCGGCTGGGCACCTACGCGGCGATCTTCACCGTGCCCAACTTCCTGGACCTGGACTACTGGCAGACCTGGCACTACGGCGAGAACACCATGGTCGGCGTCTACAGCGCGCGCAACAACACCGAGGCCCGGGCCATGGTGGGCTTCATGGAGGCCGACCTGCGGATCGACTACCGCGACACCGAGGCCGTATTCGCCGAGCTGGAACGGCGGATGGCCGACGACGGCTGGGTCCGCCCGCAGCTGGTGCAGTACATGCGGACCGCACCCGACTTCTACTTCGACGAGATGTCGCAGATCAAGATGGATCGCTGGTCGAAGGGCCGCGTGGCGCTCGTCGGCGACGCCGGGTATTGCTGTTCTCCGCTCTCGGGGCAGGGGACCAGCGTCGCGCTGCTGGGCGCCTACGTCCTGGCCGGCGAGCTCGGTGCGGCCGGTGGTGACTATGAAAAGGGCTTCGCCAGCTATCACGCCGAGTTCCACGACTACGTCAAGCGCAACCAGTGGCTGGTGATCGACAACATCCCCGGGGGTGCGCCGATCCCGCAGGAGGTGTTCGACCGCATCGTCAACTCGATCACCCTCAAGGACTACTGAGCTCGGCTTTGCGTGTGAATCCTCGGCTTTGTGTGTGAAGCCTGGGCGGAAAATCGGCCGAAATCCCGCCCTGTGTTCCCACGGAAAGCCGTGAGCGCTCACTCGACGCGCTGTGTTGGCGGGAACGTTCGCTCCACCGAAAGCGTTGACGCCGTCGTGCGACTTTCCGTCCTTGACCTCGTGCCGGTGCGCAGCGACCAGACCACCCGCGACGCGCTGGCGGCCACCGTGCAGCTGGCGCAGGCCGCCGACCGGCTCGGCTTCACCCGCTACTGGGTCGCCGAGCACCACAACATGCCGTCCGTGGGCGCGACCAGCCCGCCGGTCCTGATCGCCCACCTGGCCGCGCACACCACCCAGGTCCGCCTCGGCTCCGGCGGTGTGATGCTGCCCAACCACGCGCCCCTGGCGGTGGCCGAGCAGTTCGCGCTGCTGGAGGCGGCCGCGCCGGGCCGCATCGACCTCGGTATCGGCCGCGCGCCCGGCTCCGACCCGGTGACCTCGTACGCCCTGCGCGGCAGCCGCGGCGACGAGGACATCGAACGCTTCCCCGACTACCTCGACGACGTGGCCGCGCTGATGAGCGCGCGCGGCGTGATCGTGCCGCTGCGCTCTGGGGACTACCGGCTCAAGGCCACCCCGGCCGCGGCGAGCGAGCCGAGGCTGTGGCTGCTGGGCTCGTCGATGTACTCGGCGCATTTGGCCGCGGCCAAGGGGCTGCCGTATGTGTTCGCGCATCACTTCTCCGGTCAGGGGACCGAGGAGGCGCTCGCGGTCTACCGGTCTCGCTTCAAGCCGAGCAAGCAGACGCCCGAGCCCGTGACGTTCCTGACTGTCAACGCCGCGGTGGCCGAAACCCGCGACGAGGCGACGGCTTTGATGCTGCCCAACCTGCAGGTGATGGCGCGGCTGCGCACCGGCCAGCCGCTCGGGCCGGTGCCGCTCGTCGAGGAGGCCGAGGTCGCCCAGCTGACCGACCAGCAGCAGCACATCGTGGAGAGCGGGCTCAAGCGCGCCGTCCTCGGCACCCCGGAAGAGGCCGCCGAGCAGGTGCGGGCGCTGGCCGAACGGTTCGGCGTGGACGAGGTGATGGTCCACCCGGTCGCCTCGGCCCACCTCGGCACCGATCCCGCCACCGGGCCCGCGCGGGTCGCGACGCTGGAGCTGCTGGCCAAGGAGCTGTTCTAGTCAATCCGTCACGCCAGCCTGAGACTTGGTGGTCGGCGCGTGCTGGCAGATCCAGTGCAGCAGGTCATCCGCCGGCAGCGGCGGGCTGTGCACGAAACCCTGGGTGATGGTGCAGCCGTAGCGGCGCACCGCGCGCAGGGTGACCTCGTCTTCGACCCCCTCGGCCACCAGGTCGGCGCCCAGGCTGCGCGCCAACGCCACCGTGGACCGCACGATGGCGACCGACCGCGGGTCCTCGGCCAGCCGCGCCACGAAGATCCGGTCGAGCTTGAGCTCGTCGACCGAAACGTCCTGCAGCCGCGCCAATGACGACCACCCGGTTCCGTAGTCGTCGAGCGAGATCCGGACGCCGAGGCGCTGCAGCGCGGCGACGGTGTTGCGCGAGCGCGCCGAGTCGACCAGGGCGCTTTCGGTGATCTCGACGATCAGCGAGTCGGGGGGCAGGCCGTGCGTCTGCAGCAGCCGCTCGATCGTGCTCACCAGGTCCAGGTCGAGCAGGTTGGTGGTCGACAGGTTCACCGCGACGGTCAGCGGCATACCCTGGTCGCGCCAGGACCGGATCTGCTCCAGCGCGACGTTGATGGCGCGGTTGGCCACCTGACGCATCAGCCCTGCGCGTTCGGCGGCGTTCAAAAATTCCTCGGGGAGCAGCAATCCGCGGCTGGGATGCCGCCAGCGCAGCAGCGCCTCGACGCTGTGCACGCTGCCGTCGCTCGCGTTGATCTTGGGCTGGTAGTGCACCGTCAGCTGGTCGTCGTCCAGCAGCGCGACGCGCAGTTCCTCGATGAGGTTGGGGTCGTTGTCGCGGTACATCTCGTAGGCCGAGTCGTACACCGCGATCCTGCTGACGGCGGATTTCGCGTGGGGGATCGCCATCTCGGCGCGGGTGAGCAGCTCCTGCGGATGATCGCAGTGGTCGGGGCAGAGCGCGATGGCGATGCGGGCATCGACCTGCACGGTGATCGGATCGAGCGCGAACGGCTCGCTCAGCGCCTCGAGCAATCGGCCCGCCTGGGCGCGCGCGGCGATCAGGTCCGACCCCTCACCCAGCAGGATCGCGAATTCGTCCTCGCCCACCCGCGCGAGCAGATCCTCTTGGCGCACGCAGAGCGAGAGCCGGTGCGCGACATGGCTCAACAACTCGTCGCCGAAGTGCTGGCCGACGGAGTCGTTGATCTCGTCGAACTCATACAGGTGCAGCAGCAGCAGCGCCCGGCGCGACGGGGTCCCGGGGATCGACAGCGGTCCCGCCGGCACCACATCGGACAGCCCGGTCAGGGCGGTCGCCAGCGACCGCCGATTGGGCAGGCTGGTCACTTCGTCGGTCATGGCCTGCTTGTGGATTTCGGCCAGCAAGCTGACGTCGCGGAAGGCGACCGAGAGTCGCGCGGCGACCGCGACCAGGCTCAACGCGGCGAGAATCGTTGCCAGCCTTGAGTTGTGACCCACGACGACGGCCAGCGCGACGACGGTGCACGCCACCGGCACCGCGTAGAAACCGAGCCCGCGTTTCGGTACGGGCGGCGTCGACGACCACGGCGCCCAGCTGGCGATGGCCACCAGGAGCGACGCCGCGGGCCAGAGGGTGTCCAGCGTGGTGCCGACCCGGTAGCTGCCGTCGGCGGTCTCGAAGAGGTACGCCGTGTCCGCGACGGCAAAGGCGACGAATCCCACCACAAGCAAGACCCAACGGAATCCCTTGCGCCAGCCTAGGATTGGCAGCATGCCGGCGGTCAGGGCCACCAGGACCAGGTCGCCCCACGGGTAGACGAGTCCCACCAGCACGGTCGCCGGCGCGCGGACCGCGGCCGCGTGCATGGGCCCCGCGCGCAGCGCCACGCCCACCGCGGCCGCGGCCAGCGCGCATACCAGGGCATCGAGCCGGATCGGAATTGGCACCACCTTCAGCCGCGACCGCATGACCAGCAGGAGCCCCGCGTACAGGAGCGGGTAAAAGGCCAGGTACTCCGGGTCGGCCGCGGACGGCGACTGGCCCGCGGGCACCCACGTCACGTAGACGATGTCACCCGCCGCCGACACGGCCATGCCGGTCGCGATCAACGCCCACGCGAGACGGTCTGCCCGCACCCGGTAGGCGCGAAACGCGATCAGCGCCGCGGCGGACAGGTTCAACGCCGGGTACAGGAATTTGGCGAAGAACGCGTTGCGCGCGGCACCGGGGTCCACCAGGCTCGTCACCGCGAAGGTGGCCACGCCAATCCCCAACGCCGCCAAAGCGATCCGAATCGCCATCGGGGGCCACCGCATGCCGTCGGGGCCGTCGTGCGATCGCTCCCGCGGTGCCGTTGCGGCCGCGGCGATCGGTGCCAGCGAGCGCGCCAGCCTCGTCTCCTTGCCGAAGGCGCCCGCCGGGGTTGCGGCGGCGCCCCGGTCCCCACCCGCCGACGCCGACTCGGCCGACTCGGCCAACTGAGGGAACGTGTATGGGAACGGCAGGTCGGGCAGGAAACCCCGAACACATTGCCCGCCTTCGCGTTTGGCGGCGTACATGGCCAGGTCGGCGTGCTGCAGGAACTGGTCGACGGTGCAATTCGACGTTGCCGTGGCGACCGTGTAGCCGATGCTGGGCCTGACCTCGATGGGGACACCTTCGATCACGATCGGCGTCCCGAACGCGTCGAGCACGCGGTCCGCGGCCTCCTTCGATTCATCGACCGAAGCCTCGATGAGGACGGCGAACTCGTCGCCTCCGAGGCGCGCCACGGTACCGATGTCGCCCAGCGCGGCGGTGAGCCGGCCGGCGACCCGGACGAGGAGCTCGTCGCCGGCGGGATGCCCCAGAGCGTCGTTGACCGCTTTGAAGTTGTCCAGGTCGAGGCACAGCACCGCGATCGGCCCGCCCTCGAGGCGCTGTCGGGCAACGGCCTGCTCCAGGCGGTGCAGGAAGTGCGCCCGGTTGGCCAGGCCGGTCAGGCTGTCGCGGAACGCCTCCCGCGCGACCTCGGACAGCAGGCCCTGGTTTTCCATCAGCACGATGAACTGGCGGGTGAGCACCGCCGCGACGAGGATCCCCAGCGCGGCGAGCAGCGGTCCGTGTGCCATCAGGCTCACCGCCTGACCCAGGCCGACCGCGGCGGCCAGCATCAGCGGCAGGTAGGGCAGCCAGAGCAGGGCGGGGGACATGATCTCGGTCCGCGCCTGGTCCGTGGCGGTCTCGTGGACGCTGGCCAGGCCGGCCAGCGAGAGCAGCGCGAATCCGGCCACCCGCCCCAGATCCGCCGGGCCGCCCAGGTGATAGGTGCCCACCCCGGTCTGGAAAACCATCGCGATATCGGCGACCGCGGTGGTCGCGACCCCGGCGGCCAGCAGGCCCCGGCTCGGCAGGTCGTTGGAGCGGATCCGGGACAGCATCAGGATCGCCGTCGTCAGCATTACGACGTCGACGAAGACCTCCTCGAGCGTGGCGAGGCGCCAGCCGGTGTTCGCGCGCAGCTGTTTGTCGAGAACGAACACCCAGGAGATGACGAACAGCGAGGTCGCCACGATGAGACCGTCCAGCACCAGGCGCCGGGGGCTGTGGCGCGACAGGTGGGACAGCAGCGCCAACGCCAGCATGGCGCCGATCGGCCACAAACTCAGCACGGCCTCGGCCACCGCGGGGTGGGTGGCGTGCTCGATTCCCGGGCGCGCGTAGTACACCGACCACAGGACCTCACCCACCGCCCAGCCCAGCAGGCCGATCACCAGCGCCAGCCAGCCGAATTTGCGGCGCCCGGTCGAAAAACGGGCCGCATAGCCGGCGGACACCGCGGCGAACACCAGGCACGCCGCCATCACGACCTGATCGACCGGCCGGGTCGCGTCGGCGCCCCGCGACCGGAAGATCGAGGACGCGACGACCAGCACCGCCGCCGTGCTGTAAAACCCGACGAGCAGCCAACCCGCTCGTGCGGACAGCCCGAACCGCCGCCACGGATTTCCCGCCCAGCGTGTCATACCCGCTCCAGCCGATCCCGCACCCTTGCGGCGAACTACTTCACCGCGCGTGTCAGGAGAATAGACCGCTGCGCGGCTATCCGGGCCTACCTGGCAATATTCAACGAGGAGTCAATAAAAAGACGGGGATGGGCCGCGAAGTCCGGCTCTGGTAGCCGCTGTAGCGGTTGGCGTTGATCTTGTTGACCAGTTCCCACAGCCGCGGGTAGTCGGCGTCGTCGGGGCCCACTTTCCTGGCGGTCACCGGGATGCGCTTGGCGCCGACGTTGATCTCGCAGTCGGGCCGCTTCCGCAGGTTGTGGTACCACCCGGGGTTGTGGTCGTCGCCTCCCTTGGACGCGACGATGACGTACGAGTCGCCGTCCTTGGCGTAGGTCAGCGTGGTGGTGCGCTGCTGGCCGGTCTTGGCGCCGATCGTGTGGAGCAGCAGGCTGGGCGGCATCCCCGGTATCTGGTGACCGACGCGGCCGTCGGTCTTGCGGTAGATCGTGTCGTGCAGGCGCAGGAACGGTACGAGCACGAATTGTTCTAGCGGAGTCAGATTGCTCATGGTTTCAGTCTGGCTGACTCCCGTTGAGCCGCGACACGGCCTCCCGCAGGATCTGCGCGGTGGACTCCCGGTCCGGGTCCCGGCGCAGCAGCATGCCCTTGGCGAAAGACAGCTTGTCGCCCTCGCGCCGCGGCAGCACGTGCAGGTGGATGTGCATCACCGTCTGGAACGCGGGGCGGCCGTCGTTGATCGCGATATTCGTCGCGTCGGCCAACTCCGTCGTGCGGGCGGCGCGCGCGATCCGCTGGCCGATGGTGGCCATGGCGGCCAGCGTCTGCGGCGGGGTGTCGGTGAGGTCGACGGTGTGTTGTTTGGGGATCACCAGCGTGTGGCCGCGGGTGAACGGGCGGATGTCGAGGATCGCCAGGTACCCGTCGTCTTCGTAGATCCGGTGGGCCGGGGCCTCGCCGGCGACGATCGCACAGAACACGCAGGGCATGTCGCCCACGGTACTGATCGCCGGATACGCTGCGGCGGTGGACGCTCGCGACGTCGCCTTCGCCGGCGCGGCCGAACAGGCCCGGATGTTGGCCGACGGTGAACTGACCGCGCCGGAGCTCCTCGAAATCTATCTGGAACGGATCGCGCGGCTGGACAGCGAGCTGCGCTGCTATCGCGTCGTCCTCTCCGACACCGCGCGCTACGAGGCCGCCGCGGCGCAGGACCGCCTCGACGCGGGGGAGCGGCTGCCGCTGCTCGGCGTGCCGATCGCGATCAAGGACGACGTCGACGTCGCCGGCGAGGTGACGGCGTGCGGCAGCGGCGGGCACCGTCCCGCGGTGACGTCCGACGCGGAGGTGGTTCGGCGGCTGCGTGCCGCGGGGGCGGTCGTCATCGGCAAAACCAATGTGCCCGAGCTGATGATCTTTCCCTTCACCGAGTCGCTGACCTTCGGCGCCACCCGCAACCCGTGGGACCTCAGGCGCACCCCGGGCGGCAGCAGCGGCGGCAGCGCGGCCGCGGTGGCCGCCGGGCTGGCGCCGCTGGCGCTGGGATCCGACGGCGGCGGCTCGATCCGCATCCCGTCGTCGTGGTGCGGGTTGTTCGGCGTGAAACCGCAACGCGATCGGGTGTCGCTGGAGCCGCACGACAACGCGTGGCACGGGCTGAGCGTCAACGGCCCGATCGCCCGGTCGGTGCGCGACGCCGCGACGTTCCTGGACGCGACCTCGACCGTGCCCGGTCCTGAGGGCGAGTTCGTCGCCGCCGCTTCCCGTTACCCCGGCCGGCTGCGAATTGCCTTGAGCACCAAGGGCCCAATGCCGGTTCCCGTCCGGGTCGGTAACGCGCAGCTGGCGGCCGTGCACGAGGCCGGCGCGTTGCTGCGCGACCTGGGGCACGAGGTCATCACCCGCGACCCCGAGTACCCGCCGGCGGCGGTACTGACGAATTACCTGCCCCGCTTCCTGCGCGGCATCAGCGACGACGCGGACGCGCAGGCCCACCCCGAACGCCTCGAAGCGCGCACCCGCAACCTGGCGCGCGCCGGCGCGCTCTTCTCGGACCGCAGGATGGACGCGATCCGTGCGGCGGAGCCGGCGGTGGCCGCCCGGATCCAGGCGATCTTCGACGACGTCGACGTCGTCGTCACGCCGGGCAACGCCACCGGCCCGTCCCGGATCGGCGCCTACCGCCGCCGCGGCGGCGTCTCGACGCTGCTGCTGGTGGCGCAGCAAGTCCCCTATTTCCCGATCTGGAACCTGACCGGGCAGCCCGCAGCGTCCGTGCCGTGGGACCTCGACGGCCACGGCCTGCCGATCGCCGTGCAGCTGGTCGGCCGGCCGTACGACGAGGCGACCCTGCTGTCGCTGTCGGCGCAGATCGAGGCGGCCCGGCCGTGGGCCCACCGGCGACCGCCGGTGTCATGAGCCCGGTGTCATGAACATCGACGATCTGCTGGAGGGGCTCGAGGGCGACGCGCGCGCCGAGCGGGCCGAACTGGTGAAGTGGTTGCTGGATCAGGGCATCACCCGCGACGAGATCCGCAGCACCAACCCGCCGCTGCTGCTGGCCACCCGCCACCTCGTCGGCGACGACGGCACCTACGTCTCCACCCGCGAGATCAGCGAGACCTACGGCGTCGACCTGGCGCTGCTGCAGCAGGTGCAGCGCGCCATCGGCCTGGTCCGGGTGGACGACCCCGACGCGGTCGTGCACATGCGAGCCGACGGCGAAGCCGCCGCCTTCATCCAGCGGTTCGTGGAGCTGGGCCTGGACCCGGAGCAGCTGGTGCTGGTGGTCCGGGTGCTGGCCGAGGGCCTGTCCCGCGCGGCCGAGGTCATGCGGTACACCGCGCTTTCGTCGATCATGCGCCCGGGGGCCACCGAGCTGGACATCGCCAAGGGGTCGAAGGCGCTGGTGTCCCAGCTCACGCCGGTGCTCGGCCCGATGATCCAGCACATGCTGTTCATGCAGCTGCGCCACATGATGGAGACCGAGGCCGTCAACGCCGCCGAGCGGGCCGCGGGCCAGCCGCTTCCCGGCGCGCGGCAGATCACTGTCGCGTTCGCGGACCTGGTCGGCTTCACGCGGTTGGGCGAAGTGGTATCGGCCGAGGAGCTGGGGCACCTGGCCAACCGGCTGGCCCACCTCGCCCGGGACGTGACCGTCCCGCCGGTGCGGTTCATCAAGACCATCGGCGACGCGGCGATGTTCGTCTGCCCCGAGCCGGCGCCCATGCTCGACGTCGTGCTGAAGCTCGTCGATGCCGTCGACACCGACAACGACTTCCCCCGGTTGCGGGCGGGCGTCGCCTCCGGCATGGCGGTCAGCCGGGCCGGCGACTGGTTCGGCAGCCCCGTCAACGTGGCGAGCCGGGTAACCTCCGTGGCGCGCCCGGGCACCGTGCTGGCGGCCGATTCGGTCTGGGAGGCGCTCAGCGCCGCCGGCTACGACGGGAATTTGCAAGGCTCGTTCGCCGGTGCCCGCCGCCTCAAGGGCATCAAGAACGAGGTCAAGCTGTTCCGGATCCGCCGCGGCAACGCATAGGCAGGCCCGGGCGACTCTAGGGGGCGTTTGACGCTTAGGTCGTACGCGGCTGGTTTCCTACCCCGTTTCCCAGCGCTTCGAATCGGTCGCTTCCGGGCCTGCTTCGCTACCAAAAATACAACTCCGAACAGCCCATATCAACGGTTTTTCCGCACCAGCAGGACTCGACGCGCCCCCGCGAGTTCGCTCCCGGTGAAACGTCATTCCATTACAGATGTAACGGTGTAATCATGTAATCATGAAAACCCACCACACCCACGGGCGGCGCTACGGCCGCCCCGGCGGCTGGCAGCAGGCCCAGCAGCCCGACGCGAGCGGCGCGGCGGAATGGTTCGCCGGACGCCTACCGGAAGCCTGGTTCGACGGCGACCCGACGGTCATCGTCGACCGCGAAGAGATCACCGTCATCGGCAAGCTGGCTGACGGCACGGAAGAGAGCGAGGAGCGCGCGGAAGGCCGCGTGTCACGGTTCCGCGAGGAAACCCGTTCCGAGCGAATGCGCATCGCCGACGAGGCGCAGGATCGCTACGGGCGCAAGGTTTCCTGGGGCGTCGAAGTGAAGGGCGAGCGAATCCTGTTCACCCACATCGCCGTACCGGTGATGACCCGCTTGAAGCAACCCGAGCGCCAGGTGCTCGACACGCTGGTCGACGCCGGCGTCGCGCGGTCCCGCGCCGACGCGCTCGCGTGGACGGTCAAGCTGGTCGGCGAGCACACCGAGGAATGGCTGGCCAAGCTGCGCGACGCCATGTCGGCGGTCGACGACCTGCGCGCCGAGGGGCCCGACCTCCAGCCGTAAAGCCGCAGTGCGCCTTGGCTATTCGTTGCCGACCTTGGCGACGATCTTGTCGATGATCTGCCCACCCTGATCGGTGATGTGGTAACCGCACGCGTTGACGTCGACGATGACGTTGTTCGCCACGCCCATCGCCCGCTGGCACGCCCAGCCGTCGGCGCCTTCCTGCGTCTCCATCATGGTGATCTTCGGCGGGCCGCCGTTGAGTTGGGCGAACGTCCACCTGTACTGCTTGCTCTTGTTGGTCACCGTCACCGTCTTGCCCGCGCAGCCCTTCCACTTGTCCGCCGACGTCTGCACGAACGCCTTGGCCTTGTCGGCGGACGGAAACGCGACGACGGCCTGGTTGACCCAGTGGTCGTTGTTGTCGCCCGGTTCCGAGGACACCAGCCCGCTAATTCCGCTGTAGCCGGTGCCCGTGTACACAGGGTCCTGGCTGGTGTAGAGCGCACCCTGGCAGTTCGGCAACGACAGCGTCACCGAGGACGTATCCATCGACGTGATTGGCTTGCCCGGCGTCATTTCGGAGGAGCCCATGACGTTGTTGATGTCCGACGGGTCCAGCAGCAGGGCGCTGAGCCGGTCCGGTGACACGGGCTCCGGCGGCGGCGCCGCCGGCTTGGGCTTCAGGATCAGCCACGCCCCGACCGCGCCGACGGCGAGGACGATCACGACAGCGACGGCGGCGACGATGGGCCACGGGCTGCGCTTGGGCTTGGGCGGCGGCTGGTTCCACCCCGCTTGCGCCGGGCCGGTGAATTGTGCGGGCGGCGGGGCGCCCCAGCTGCCGCTGCCGCCCTGGTAGTACGGCGCGCCGGGTTGGCTCGCGGCGGGAATCGGCCCACTGTCGGGCGCCCAGGGCCGGGGCGTTTGGCCGGCCTGCGGAATGGGACCGGACGCGGGATAACCCGGCACGGGCGCCGGCGGCGGGGTGGTGACCTGTGGTTGGGGCGGGGTCACGGGCGGGGCCGCCAGGGTGGGGCCGGGCACGTCCGCGGTGCTGGCCTGGGCGGTCGCGGGCAGGGTGGCTTCCTGGCTGCGGCGCACGATGTTGTTGGCGTGGTCCTGGTCGGGGTCGCTGAGGGCCTCGTGCGCGGCCAGGGCCAGATCGCCCGCGCTGGCGTAGCGGTCCTCGGGTTTCTTCGCCATGCCGCGCGCGATCACCACGTCGAACGCCTTGGGCACGCCGGAGCGGACGTCGCTCGGCTTCGGGATGGGGTCCAGCAGGTGGGCGGTCACCAGGGTGCTGGCGCTGTCGGCGCGATAGGGCGGCGATCCGGTCAGGGCCTCGTGCAGCACACAGGCCAGCGCGTAGATGTCGGCGCGGTAGGTGACCTCGTCGTTGGAAAACCGTTCCGGCGCCATGTATTTCCAGGTGCCCACCGCGGTGCCCAGCTGGGTCAGCTTTTCATCGGTGGTCGCGCTGGCGATGCCGAAGTCGACCAGGTAGGCGAAGTCGTCGCGGGTGACCAGGATGTTGGGCGGCTTGACGTCGCGGTGCATCACCCCGGCGGCGTGCGCGGCGTCCAGGGCCGAGGCGATCTGGGTGATGATGGCCACCGCCCGCGGCGGGGTCAGCGGGCCGAACCGCTTGAGCAGGGTGTCCAGGTCGACGCCCTCGATCAGGCGCATCTCCATGAACATCTGGCCGTCGATCTCGCCGTAGTCGTGGATGGGCACCACGTGCGGCTCCTGCAAACGGCCGGCGATGCGGGCTTCGCGCTTCATCCGCTCGCGGAAAACCGGGTCCTTGCTGAACGTGTCGGACATCAGCTTGACGGCGACCGTCCACTCCTTGACGGTGTGCTCGGCCTCGTAGACCTCGCCCATCCCACCGCGGCCCAGCAGCCGTTTCAGGTGATAGGGCCCAAACATCGAGCCCACCCGTGAGGCCTGCGCGTCGCTCATCCCTGACCCTCCAAACCAACCCCGGACCCGCCGACCATATCAACACCGTCCGGCCCGAGCGGCCGACCGCGAGCCCCCGGCTCAGCAATCATTGTTACCGCGGGCGACGCCACAGCAGGAGATAACGCCAAAACAGCAGCCGGCGCACGCGGGGGCGCGGCAGGGCGGCGGCCGCGACCGCACGGGCCTGCCGGGTCGTCAGCGGCGCGTCGACGACCTTCGGCATCGCCTCATCGACCGGGTCCAGCCCGTACCAGCCGCCGGAACCCGTCGCCCGCAGCGCGGCGAAGAGCGCGCCCAACGCCCGATTGCCCACCGCCGCAAGTACTTCGATGGGCGCCTCGCGGGGCAGGTCGACCCGCGGCAGGACGATCGCGGCCAGCACGCCGCCCGGCCGCAGCGCCGGCGCCAGGTGCCGCAGGGCCTCGTCGAGCGGCAGGTGATGCAACGCCGTGATCGACACGATCGCGTCGTAGTGATCCGCCGGCAACGGCAGTTCCAGCACGTCGGCGAGGATGGGGGTGACGTTGGCCGGTGCGCGTCGCCGGGCCGCCTCGATCATCGGCGCCGACCTGTCGACCGCGTCGACGTGCCGGGCGATTCCGGCCAGCCGCGCCGCGAATGCGCCCGTCCCACAACCGACGTCGAGCACCCGCTCGCACGGCCGCGGCAGCTGGTTCAGCAGCACCCGCTGGTAATACGCGTTGTGATCCCAGTCGAGTTTCACTAGGAGTGGGCGGCCCACCACTTGTACAGCTGGTCGAGGTTCGGTCCCTGCACATCCCCGCCGACGACCGCGAGCACCATGGTCTGCTGGTTGGTCCACATCACCTGCGGCTCATCGCCTTTGTATTTTCCGCACCCGATCTGACCGAGGATGGTATTCGGGTCCTTGTTGTGCCACCAGGTGCCCGGTGAGGCCTTGTCCCCGGGGCACTTGACGGTCGTGTCGGCCTCCATATAGCCGTTGAACGCGTCCTGCAGCCCTTTGAGATCGGTGAACAGCCCGTATTCCCCGACGTTGGGGCCGTTGGGTTCGGTGTTCTGTCCGCACATGACCGAGACGCTCGCGCCCGGCATCGGCTGGCCCTCCAGCTTGCAGGTGCCGGGCGGGTAGCCCGCGGGCAGCAGGCCCAGCAGCTTGGTCGCGGCCCCGGGCGGCGGGGTGGACGTCGGCGCCGTCGTCGTGCGGGTGGTCGTCCTCGTCGTGGTGGTGGTCGTCGTGGTCGTGGTGGCCGCGTTGGGCGTGTCGCTGTCGTCGTGCCCGACCGCCATCGAGATGCCGATCGCCGCGGCGACGAGGACGACGACGGCGGCGGCCGCGCCGGCGACGATGACCCAGGGGTTGCGCCCGCGCGGTGGCGGCGGCGGACGCCCATGGCCGTAGGGGGGCGGCCCGGCGAACTGTGGTGGCGGACCGGCCCACTGGGGTTGGCCGGGCGCGAGATTGGGCGCGGGAGGGGCCGCGCGGGGAATGGGTCCGCTGTCCGGCGCCGGGTTCCGGGCCGGTGCGGGCCGCGCGGGCGGAACGACGCCCGGGCCCGCCTTCAGGCCCGGCAGGGTGGATTCCTCGCCGTGGCGCAGGATGTTGACCGCCTGGGTCTGATCGGGGTTGGTGAGCGCGTCGTGGGCGGCGCGGGCCAGGTCGCCGGCGCTGCGGTAGCGGTCCTCGGGCTTCTTGGCCATGCCCCGGGCGATCACCCCGTCGAAGGCCCGCGGGATGCTCGAACGCTTGGCGCTGGGATGCGGGATGGGCTCCATCAGGTGGGCGCTGACCAGCACCCCGGCGCTGTCGGATTCGTAGGGCGGCGACCCGGTCAGGCATTCGAACAACACACACGCCAGCGAGTAGATGTCGGCGCGGTAGTCCACCTCGTCGTTGGAAAACCGTTCGGGCGCCATGTATTTCCAGGTGCCCACCGCGGTCCCGAGCTGCGTCAGCTTCTCGTCGGTCTTCGCGCTGGCGATGCCGAAGTCGACCAGGTAGGCGAAGTCGTCGCGGGTGACCAGGATGTTGGGCGGTTTGACGTCGCGGTGGGTCACCTCGGCGGCGTGGGCGGCGTCCAGGGCGGAGGCGATCTGGGTGATGATGGCCACCGCGCGCGGCGGGGACAGCGATCCGAACTGTTTGAGCAAAGTGCCGAGATCGGTGCCCTCGATGAGGCGCATCTCCAAATACATTTGGCCGTCGATCTCGCCGTAGTCGTGGATGGGCACCACGTGGGGTTCCTGCAAACGGCCGGTGATGCGGGCCTCGCGTCGCATCCGCTCGCGGAACACCGGGTCGCTGCTGACCGATTCCGACATCAGCTTGAGCGCCACGGTCCACCCCTTGACGGTGTGCTCGGCCTCGTAGACCTCGCCCATCCCGCCGTGGCCAAGGGCCCGCTTGAGCTCGTAGGGGCCGAACATCGACCCCACCCGCGAGCCCGGCGCCCCGCTCATCGTTCCTCCCAACAACCGCGACCCGCCGACCCTATCAATCCGTTCAAATCGGGTCTGCCCGTCGCAGTGCGTCAGGTGGTGACGACGATCAACTGGTCGCTGGTGTCCCAGGCCTTGAGGAAGAGCGCCATCGGGATCTGCTCGTCGCGGCCCTTCGGATCACCGCTGTCGTTGAGATGGACGATGCCGTAGCCGGTGTCGACCCCGGTCACCACCACGGCGTGGTCACCCTGCGGGTTGCCGTATTCGTCCTTCGTCTCGACGGGGACGTTCCAGATCATTTCGCCGTTGACGCTGACGATGACCTTGTGCCCGGTGCCCAGTTCCTGCTCGATCCCCGAGATGCCGGCGGGGATCCCGGCCGCCGCCGCGTGCTGCCGGTCGGCGACAGCGGCGCTGACCTTGTACTCGGCCAGCAGCGTCGGGAGATCGGCGAACATGGTGCCCTGGCCCGAATTCGGGTGTTTGGTGTCGGACGGCTTGATGTAGATCGACCCGGGGTGGATCGTGCTGGGGGTGGACTGCGCCTTCTTGATGATGGCCTCCTCCGAGGGCTCCTTGCCGGTCACCTGACCGACCACATCCGCGGCGGCCATCAGCAAGCAATCGTCGTATTTCTGGTAGCGCCACCACTTGGCGGCGGCGTCGGGGTCGCCGTAGGTGGCGCCCGATGCGGCGCCGGCCGGTGCGGCCACCCCCAGCGCGACGGCGACGGCGGTCACCGCGAGGGTCGCGGCCTTGGCGAAGTTGATGATCTGACTGGTCTTCACTGCTTGTTCCTTTTCCTCGTTCCGCTGTGTTGCGGTTTGGTTGAGAAAAGGTTCCAATGTCGGCCTACTCGTTATCTCAATAGATTCTTGAAATTTACTGTGCGGCAATATTTTTCGTGCGAAATGAAGAATGAGGGACCCCGGTGATCAGGATCCCTCATTCGGGCGGGGCAGGGTCGGCTACGTCAGCTGGGCGGACAGCTGCGGGCAGTAGACCTGGGCCGCGTCGACGACGAAGTAGGCGGCCTGCTTGGTGGTCAGGTTCGTCTGGCTCAGCACCTCCGTGGCGACGTCCGTCCCGGTCTTGCCGGCCGCCAGCTCCTTGCACACCTGGTGGCCTTCCTGGATGGCCTCCTGCGGCGTGGTGAAGGTGACGCCGAGGCCCCTCATCTCGGTGATGAAGGTGTCGTCGGCGGTGCTGGCACCGGCCGCCCCGGCCGTGGCGATCGCCAGCCCTGCGGCGGCGGCGCCGATGGCCGTGGTGACGACGGCGGTGATGCGGGGAGAGAACATTGTCGTGATCCTTTGCTGTGGGTTCGGCCCTGGATGCGTTCAGCTTCGGGCCGAACCCTTGGAGGATTCTCAACGAATTCTTGATGCCCGCGTTACCCCTGGGTGACCTCGAACGTGAACTCGTGCTCACCGATGCGGATGTGGTCGCCGTCGTGCAGCGGGGTGGCCGAGCGGATGCGCTCCTGTTGCACCTGCACGCCGTTGGAGGACCGCAGGTCGTTGATGACCCAACTGGTGCCCGTGTCGACGATGACGGCGTGGTGGCGGCTCACCTTGGGGGTGTCCAGGACGATGTCGTTGTCGCTGAGACGCCCGATGCGGGTCGCTGCCTCCTGCAGCGGATAGCTGCGCCCCGTGCTTTCGCGCAGATACGCGACGGCGTTGCGCTCGGAAACCCTGGTGTGCTGCTCCATGACCGTCTGCGTGACGGCGGCGGTGGTCACCGCGATCTTCTTGACGTCCAACGGCTCCTGCCGCAGGATCCGGTCGTTGAGCGCCCGCAGATTGGGCCCCGGGTCGATGCCCAGCTCGTCGGCGAGTGTCTGCTTGACGCGGCGATAGGCCGCCAGCGCGTCCGATTGGCGCTCGGTGAGGTAGTAGGCGGTGATCAACTGCGCCCACAGCGGCTCGCGGTAGGGGTGCTCGGCGATCAGGGCCTCGAGCTCGGTGATGACGGCAAAGGCGCGCCCGCAAGCGATTTCGGCCTCCGCCTTGGCCGTGTGGACCAGAATCTTCTCCTCGACGAGGGAGGTGGCGTAGGTCTCGACGAACTGAAAGTCGCGCAGGTCCTCGAGCACCGGCCCGCGCCACTCCGCCAGGGCCGCCGACAGGTGCTTGCTGGCCTGTTCGAACCGGGCGGCGGCGGCCGCGTGCACGCCCGCGGTCTTCTCGGCGATGAACCGCCCGATGTCGCAGGCGTTGTCGGCGATGCTGAGGCGGTAGCCCGGGGGCGCCGCGGCCAGCGCCACCCGCGGGTCGATCCCGACGCCGCTGAGCAGCTTCCGCAGGTTGGACACGTAGGAGTGAATGCTGGCCCTGGCCCCCGACGGAGGCGACTCTTCCCACAGGGCCGTGATGAGCCGGTCGACGCCGACCGGGCTGTTGCGGTTCATCAGCAGCATGGCCAGCACCGCCCGCTGTTTGGGCGTGCCCAGGGGCACCAGGGTGCCCTCGACGCTCATCTCCAGCGGGCCGAGTAGACCGAACTCGAGGCGTTTGTCCACCATCGCGCGTCACACCCTCCCGTCTTCCGCGGCGTTGCGTCTGCCTAGAGCGTAACGACCATCAACTCGTCGCTCGTCTCCCACGCGCGAGCGAAAAGCTCCATGGGAACCTGCTCGTCGCGGCCCTCGGCGATGCCGCTGTCGTTGAGGTGAACGATGTCGCGGGTCGCGTCGACACCGGTCACCACCACCGCGTGGTCGGATTCGGGGTTGCCGCTCTTGTCCTTCGCGTCGATGGGCTCGTGCCAGATGAGTTCCGCGTTGAGGCTGACGATCACCTTGTGACCGCCGCCCAGCGCCTGCTTGAGCCCCGCGATGCCCGGGCGGATTCCGTTCACGGCGCGGTCGTCCCGGTCGATGACCACGGCCGTCACCCGGTAGCGCGCGAGCAGCGCCGGGACGTCCTCGAGGCTGGCGCCGGCGCCCGAATTCGGGTCGTCCGGGTTGGCCGGCTTGGTGTAGATAGGGCCCCCGTGGGCCACGCTCGGAGTCGAGTGGGCCTGCTCGATGATGGCCGCCTCCGAGGGCGCCTCACCGGTTATCTGACCGATGACGTCGGCGCTGGACATGAGCACGCAGTCGTCGTATTGCTGCTGGTGCCAGTACCGGCCGGCGGCGACGGGGTCGCCGTACACGGCCTCCGAGGCGGCATTGGCCGGGGCGGCCAGCCCCAACGCGACGGCTCCGGCGAACAGTGCGAAAGCGATTGTCTTGGCTGCGTTCATGAGAAAGACGTTCCGGCACCGGCCTTGTCGTTCTCTCTGCGAATTCTTGGAGCGTCGACGACGAAGTGATCCGCCTGGGGGGCGCCCAGGTTGGTCTGGCTCAGCACCTGGCGGGCGATCTCGGGCCCGCTGTGGCCGGCGTTCAGCTCCAGGCACACTTCGGACGCCCCCTTGAGGGTTCCTCAACAAATCCTTGGTGCGAATCCTTGGTGGCTAGGCCTGGGTCATCGCGTAGTAGGCGCCGCGGCGGGCCAGCAGCTGGGTGTGGTTGCCCTGCTCCACAATTCGGCCGGCCTCCACCACCAGGATGCGGTCGGCGTCGCGGATGGTCGAAAGGCGGTGCGCGATAATGAAACTCGTGCGGCCCCGGCGAAGCTCGCGCATCGCGCGCTGAACCAGCACCTCGGTGTGGGTGTCCACCGAGCTGGTCGCCTCGTCCAGGATCAGCAGCTGCGGCCGGGCGAGGAACGCGCGGGCGATGGTGATGAGTTGGCGCTCACCGGCGCTGATGTTGGCGCCGCCGCCGCTGACCCGGGTCTGGTAGCCCGCCGGCAGCGTGCGCACGAACCGGTCCACGTACGCCGCCCTGGCGGCCTCGATCACCTCGTCTTCGCCTGCCTCCGGGCGCCCGTAGCCGATGTTCTCCGCGATCGTCCCGTCGAACAGCCAGGTGTCCTGCAGCACCATGCCGATTCGCGATCGCAGCGACTGCCTGCTCACCGCGGTGATGTCGACCCCGTCGATCAGTATCCGGCCCGAGTCGACGTCGTAGAACCGCATCAGCAGGTTCACCATCGTGGTCTTGCCCGCCCCGGTCGGTCCGACGATCGCCACCGTGCTGCCCGGCTCGGCCACCAGCGACAGGTCGTGGATCACCGGCGTGCCCGGCCGGTAGGCGAAGTTCACGTGCTGAAACTCGACGCGGCCGCCGTCGCGCGGGCCTTGCCCATTGGGGAGCGTTCGCGCGGAGTCCGGCGGCTCCTCGGGCTCGTCGAGCAGGTCGAACACCCGCTCGGCGCTGGCCACCCCGGATTGCAGGGTGTTGTACATCCCCGCCACCTGGCTCACCGGCGCGTTGAACTGCCGCAGGTATTGGATGAAGGCCTGGATGCTGCCCAGCGTGATCTGCCCGGTCGCCACCTGCAGGCCGCCGACCACCGCGACCGCGGCGTAGCCGACGTTGCCGATGAACCCCGTCGCCGGCGCCACCAGGCCGGAGAAGAACTGGGCGCCGAAGCTGGCGTGGTAGACGTCGTCGTTGAGACGGCGGAACTGCTCGCGCGCGGCGGCTTGATGGCCGAACGTCCGGACCACCGTGAAGCCGCTGTAGGTTTCCTCGATATGGGCGTTCAGGCGCCCGGTGCTGCGCCACTGGGCCACGAACAGGCGCTGGGAACGCCGCGCGATCGCCCGCGTTGCCAGCAGCGAGATGGGCACGGCCAGCAGCGTGATGCCCGCCAGCGGCGGAGAGATGGACACCATCATCGCCAGCACGGCCACTACTGTCAGGACCGCCGTCAGCAGCTGGCTGATCGTCATCGACAGCGACGACTGGACGTTGTCGATGTCGTTGGTGACCCGGCTCAGCAGCTCGCCGCGCTGCCGGCCGTCGAAGTAGGACAGCGGCAGCCGGTGGATCTTGTCCTCGACGTCGGCGCGCAGCGCGACCATGGTGCGCTGAATGGTGACGTTGAGCAACCGGACCTGCGCCCAAATCAGCAGCGCGGAAACAACATACAGGACCAACGCCAGCGCCAGCGTTCGGGCCACCGCCCCGAAGTCCACGCCCCGGCCCGGCACCAGGTTCATCCCGGACAGCAGGTCGGCGAAGGCGTTCTGGCCCCGGGCGCGGGCGGCGGCGACGGCCTGCGCCTTGCTGATCCCGGCGGGCAGCCCCCGCCCGATGACCCCGTTGAACAGCAGGTCGGTGGCGTGGCCCAGGATCCGGGGGACGACGACCCCGATCGCGGTGCCGGTGACGCCCAGCGCGATCACGGCGAGGCTCAACCGCCGTTGCGGCGCAAGCCGTTTCACCAGCCGGGCCGCCGAGGGCCAGAAGTCGCGGGAGCGCCCCGCCGCCGGTGCCACGGGCGCCACGGTCATTGCTCGCCCCCCACCCCGGCCCCCACCGACTGCGAGTCGGCGAATTCCGCGTAGACGGCGCAGTCGGCCAGCAGCGATTCGTGCGTGCCCGCGCCCAGCAGCTTGCCGTCGTCGACGACGATCACCTGGTCGACCTGGGCCGCGGTCGAAACGCGTTGCGTGACAACGATGATCGTCGCACCGCCGGACGCCCGGCCCAGCGACGCGCGCACCCGCGCGTCGGTGTGCACGTCGAGCGCGGCGAAGGAGTCGTCGAACAGGTAGATCGCCGGCCGGCGGATGACGGCCCGCGCGATCGCCAGCCGCTGCCGCTGGCCGCCGGAGAAGTTGATGCCGCCCTGGGCGACGCGCATCTGCAGCCCGTCGTCGTGGGCGCCCACGAACCCGTCGGCGTCGGCCACCCGCAACGCCTCCCACATCTCGTCGTCCGTCGCGTCCGCCTTGCCGTACCGCAGGTTTTCGGCCACGGTCCCGGAGAAGAGGTAGCCGCGCTGGGGGACCAGCCCGATCGCCGACCAGAGCCGCTCGCTGTGGTAGTCGCGGACGTCGACGCCGTCGACCAGGACGGCGCCGGAGGTGACGTCGTATAGCCGGCAGATCAGGGACACCAGCGTCGACTTGCCCGAGCCGGTGCCGCCGACGATCGCGGTCGTCGTCCCGGGCCGCGCGGTGAACGAAATGTCTTGCAGCACCGGGCGATCGGCGCCCGGATAGGTGAAGCTGGCGCCGTCCAACCGCACCACGCCCGTGATCCCGCCCGGCGGGAATTGCGGGTTCGGCGGGTCCGCGACCGCGGCGCGGGTGTCGAGCACCGCGGTGATCCGTTCGGCGCACACCGCCGCGCGCGGCAACACCACCAGCGTCATCGTGGCCATCAGCACCGCCATCAGGATCTGGGTGAAGTACACCAGGAACGCGGTCAGCGAACCGACCTGCATCTGGCCCCGATCGATCCGCAAGCCGCCGAACCAAATCAGCGCGACGCTGGAGACGTTGATGGTCAGCGTGGTCAGCGGCAGCATGAGCGCCTGCAGGTTGCCGGCGCTCAGCGCGGTGTTCGACAGCGCGGTGCTGGCGCGGGCGAACCGGTCGCGCTCGTATCCTTCGCGGGCGAACGCCCGGACCACCCGGACGCCGGACAGTTGGTCGCGCACCACGCGGTTTATGCCGTCGATCAGGCCCTGCATCCGGCGCAGCAGCGGCAGCATGCGCGACATGACGAAGTAGTTGGTCACGGCCATGACGGGAACGCTGACCAGCAGCAGCCAGGCCAACGCCGCCTCCTGGTGGATGGCCATGACGATCCCGCCCACGCACATGATCGGGGCGGTGATCAGCACGGTGCCGCTGATCTGGACCAGGTATTGGATCTGTCGGACGTCGTTGGTGCTGCGCGTCAACAGGGTTGGCGCGCCGAATCGGTCGGCCTCGCGCTCGGAGAAGGTGGTGACGTGTTCGAAGATGGCCTGGCGCAGGTCGCGGCCGAAGCCCATGCCCGCCCGCGAGCCGACGTAGACGGCCCCGACCGCGCACAGCACCTGCAGCCCGGTGACCGAAAGCATCACCATGCCGAGCCGGACGATGGTGGCGGTGTCGCCCTTGGCGACGCCCTCGTCGATGATCGCCGCGTTGACCGTGGGCAGGTACAGCGACGCCAGCGTGCTGGTCAACTGGAGCATCAGCAGCACCGCAACCAGCCGCCGGTACGGCCGGATGTACTGGCGCAGCAGTGCCAGGAGCATGTCGCTACTGTCGCACACGGTGCGCGCCGCGTCGGTCACCACCGCGCTGAAATGCCTGCTCAGGCGTTGCGTAGGCGGTTGGCCCCCGCGCTGCCGCTACAGTGCATCGTGTGACGAGCAGAAGGCGGGGCGCGCGGGCGCTGGCTCTCGTGGCGTCGGCCTTGGCGATTCTGGTCCCGACGATCGCGGGTTGCTCGGGTTCCGGCGACAACAAGCCGGGAGCGACGGCGTCGTCGACGCCGGGCAACGGGGAGGGCCACCACGGGCCGATGTTTCCGCAGTGCGGCGGCGTCAACGATCAGACCGTGTCGGAGCTGACCAAGGTGACCGGGCTGGTGAACACCGCCCGGAATTCGGTCGGCTGCCAATGGCTGGCGGGCGGCGGGATCCTCGGCCCGCACTTCTCCTTTTCCTGGTATCGCGGCAGCCCGATCGGCCGCGAACGCAAGACCGAGGAGCTGTCGCGCGCCAGCGTCGACGACATCAACATCAACGGCCACGGCGGCTTCATCGCCGTCGGCAACGAGCCCAACCTGGGCGACTCGCTCTGCGAGGTGGGCATCCAGTTCCAGGACGACTTCATCGAATGGTCGGTCAGCTTCAGCCAGAAGCCGTTCCCGCCGCCGTGCGACATAGCCAAGGAACTGGCCCGTCAGTCGATTGCGAACTCCAAATGAGCAGACGAACCGTTCGTGCCTGCGTGGCCCCAGTGCTGGCGACGGTGTTCGCCGCGCTGTTGGTGTTGACCGGATGTTCGAGGTCCATCGGGGGTAACGCCATCAAGGCGGGCGGCAACCCCCCGCGCAACAACAACTCTCAGCAGCAGTACCCGAACCTGCTCAAGGAGTGCGAGGTGTTGACCAGCGACATCCTGGCCAAGACGGTCGGCGCGGATCCGCTTGACATTCAAAGCACCTTCGTCGGAGCGATCTGCCGGTGGCAGGCGGCCAACCCGGCCGGGCTGATTGACATCACCCGGTTCTGGTTCGAGCAGGGCAGCCTGGGCGAAGAGCGCAAGGTGGCCGAGTTCCTGAAGTACAAGATCGAGAACCGTGCGATCGCGGGCATCGAGTCCATCGTGATGCGCCCCGACGACCCGAACGGCGCGTGCGGCGTGGCGAGCAACGCCGCGGGCGTGGTCGGCTGGTGGGTCAACCCCCAGGTGCCCGGGATCGATGCCTGTGGGCAGGCGCTCAAGCTGATGGAGCTGACGCTGTCCACCAACTCGTAAGCTAGCGAGGCACTTCGAAACCGGTCAGCGCGGCCCGGCCCGGTTCCAGCCCCTTCCACGCGCCCGGCACCGCCAGCACCGCGATCGCCGACGTCGGGAATTTCGCCGAAATGCGTTCCAGCACAGCGACGTCGGTGCCTTGGTCGCTTGGGTTGTCGGCCAGAGTGAGCGCCAGCCCCGACATCGTCGGCTCGTGACCGATGACCAGCAGCGTGCCGACGTCGTCGGCCGTCTCGTTGATCTCCTCGATCATCGTCCCCGGGGTGGCGCCGTACAGCCGCGCGCTGTAGCGGACCGGGGCGCCGATCCCGGTCCTGTCCAAGGTCTGCCGCGCCCGCGTCGCGGTGGAGCACAGCACCGCGTCGACGGCGGGGGCGTTGGCGCGCAGCCAGTCCCCGGCCAGCCCGGCCTCCCTGATGCCGCGCGGCGCCAACGGCCGGTCGTGGTCGGGTACGCCATCGGGGTAGTCGGATTTCGCGTGCCGCATCAGCAGCAGCGTGCGCCGTTCGCTCACGGGCTCACGCTACGCCGCATCGTCGTCGTCCTCGTCTTCTCCGTCGCCGTCGCCGGTGCCGAGGAGTTTTTCGGGGTGCCAGTAGTTGTTGGTCCGGGGTTGGCCTCTATCCAAATGCGGCGGCGGGATCCATTCGGTTTCGCCTTTGGTGTTTTTGCGGGTGGTCCAGCCGTCGGGGTCGAGCATGCGGTGTTGGGCGCCGCAGGCGAAGGTGAGGTTGTCGACGTCGGTGCACCCGCAGACGGTGTAGCCAACGACGTGGTGGACTTCGCTGTAGTAGCCGGGCACGGTGCACCCGGGTGCGGTGCAGCCGCGGTCCTTGGCGTACAGGACGATTCGTTGGCCGGGGGAGGCCAGGCGTTTGGTGCTGTACAGCGCCAGGGTTTTGCCTTTGTCGAAGATCGCCAGGTAGTGCCGGGCGTGGCGGGCCAGGCGGATCACGTCGCTCATCGGCAGGATGGTGCCCCCGCCGGTCAGGGCACGCCCGGCGGCGGCTTCCAGCTCGGCCAGCGTGGTGGTCGCGATGATGGAGACGGGAAGCCCGTTGTGCTGGCCCAGGTTTCCCGACGCCAGCAGGGCGCGCAGCGCAGCCAGCAGCGCGTCGTGGTTGCGTTGGGATGCCGAGCGGGCGTCTTTGTCGATGGCTTCTTGGGATGGTGGGCCGTCCACGCACGGCGCGTCGTCCAGGGGGTTGCACATGCCGGGGGCGGCCAGTTTGGCCAAGACGGCTTCGAGGGTGGCGCGCAGCTCGGGTGTGAGCCAGCCGCGCAGCTGCGACATGCCGTCGGCCTGCTGGTTACCCAGGGTCAGCCCGCGCCGGCGGGCGCGGTCGGCGTCGGTGTAATTCCCGTCGGGGTTGAGGCAGTCGGCCAGCGTATCGGCCAGCGCGCCCAGTTGTTCGGGGCGAAACCGGGTGCCCTCCTCGGCCAGCTTGGCTTCGACCTGCTCACGGGTGGCCTCATCGATCCAGCCGGGCAGCTCATGACAGAACCGCCGGATCACCGCGACCTGGCCGGTACCGAGTTCACCGTCGCGCTGGGCCGCGGCCGTAGCGGCCAGCACCGGCGCCATGCGCTCGCCGGTCAGGCCGTGGCGCGGTCCCAGATCGGCGGCCTCCTTGACGCGCCGCGACGCCTCGGCTCGGGTGATCAGCGTCACCTCGGCGATCGCATGCGACACCTTGCCGCCCAACTCCTCCGCGGTGGCCTGCCGGGCAACGGAATTGATGATTGGATGCTCCAGGGCCGGTATCCGCCGGCGCATCCTCTCAAAACGCTCGAGCAACGCCAGTTGCTCGCGGGTCGTCAACGCCTCGCAGTCAAACTTCGCGACCGCGTCGAAGTCGGCGTCCCAACGATCTAGGGCGGCCGACAACGCCTCCCGGTCAACGACGCCGTCCGAACTCATGCCCCCAAACTATCGAGGGGGTCCGACAAAAGACGGCCGCGCAGAAGCCCATGAAACCAAAGTGACAGAAGAGATTTGGCTGGGTGCGACCCGGGGACGAGTCGCGTCGGGCACGGAGTCCGGCGAACAGGGGCCGAATGGCCCTAGGCCGGGATCGCGCCAAGAGCGGAGTCTGTGAAGTCGAATACGCCGAGTCCCAACGCGTTGGCCGGGAGGAAGGTACCGACCCTCATGCCGCATTGCCCGAGCGCACCGGAGAACGGCGAACACCAGCATGGCCAATGCGGTGCACGGTGAAGGCGATTCGGATCTCCGCCAGCCGCCTGGGGGAAGCCATCACGACCGATCTCTGCGAACGCTGCTACTGGTTGAAACTTCATCTCAATCATCAGTTGCCGTTCCAGATATTTCCGAGCATCTTCAGTTCGATCGATTCGTACACAAAAGACGTCGTCCACTCCTGGTTTGATGCCCATGGAGTGCCGCCTCAGTGGCTCGCACCGCTGGGGCCGATTGTCGCCTACCAAGAACCCCGGCACTGGTCCGACTTTCATACCGTCGATCCGGAGTACGGCATCGAGCTAACCGGGGTTGCCGACGCGATTTTCAAGTATGCGGACGGTTCCTACGTAATCGTCGACTATAAGACGGCGCGCTTCAGGGACCGTGAGAACAGGAAGTTGATGCCGCGCTACAACGTGCAGCTCAACGCGTACGCCCGCATTGCCGCTGACCGCGGCCCGCGCCCGGTGTCGCATCTCGCGCTCGTTTACATGGAGCCCGCCACGAAGGGCCACGCCGTAAACCATTGCGGAAACTGTCGTGAAGATGGCTTCGTCATGGGCTTCCGGGCGCGCGTGGTCGAAATCCCGCTCGGTGATGGGTTATTGAAGGACGCGATGGCCAGGACGAGGCGGATTTTCGACCTGGCTGACGCACCCGATGGCGCTCCAGGATGCGGCGACTGCCCGCTCGTGCTCGACTTGGCCGAGACGCTCTGGCCTGGAATCAGCGACGTCGACTTGGTCGACAAGCTGCAGCGCATGCTCGCGGCTCACGAAAAAAGCGCCGCGGCACCGCGACGTTAGGTCGATTCCTCCCACTGGCCCGGAGACCTGCCGGTCCGCATCCCGCGCCTTGTCGGTCGGCAGACCTAGACTTCGCGGTGCCCTGACAGCCACGACTCGAAAGGGGTCCGCCGGATGCGATTCCTGCACACCGCCGACTGGCAATTGGGCATGACCCGGCACTTCCTCGCCGGCGACGCCCAGCCACGGTATTCGGCCGCGCGCCGCGACGCGGTGGCCGGGCTGGGCGCGCTGGCGGCGGAGGTGGGCGCCGAGTTCGTCGTCGTCGCCGGCGACGTCTTCGAGCACAATCAACTCGCGCCGCAGGTGATCGGGCAGTCCCTGGAAGCCATGCGCGCCATAGGGATTCCCGTCTACCTGCTCCCGGGCAACCACGACCCGCTCGACGCGTCGTCGGTGTACACCAGCGCGCTGTTCACCGCCGAGTGTCCCGACAACGTCACCGTCCTCGATCGGGCGGGTGTTCACGAAATCAGGCCCGGAATCGAGATCGTCGCCGCCCCATGGCGCTCCAAGGCCCCGACTACCGACCTGGTCGCCGAGGTCCTCGACGGGCTGAGCCCCGGCCCAACGACTCGCATCCTGGTCGCACACGGCGGCGTCGACGTCCTGGACCCCGACCGCGACAAACCGTCGCTGATCCGGCTGGCAAAACTCGAGAACGCGCTGCAGCAAGGCGCCGTCCACTATGTGGCGCTGGGGGACAAACATTCGCTCACCAAGGTCGCCGACAGGGTCTGGTACTCCGGTTCGCCCGAAGTCACCAACTTCGACGACGTCGAATCGGACCCCGGGCACGTCCTCGTCGTCGACGTCGACGACGACGGCGTCACCGTGGAGCCCCGCGACGTCGGGCGCTGGCGGTTCGTCACCCTGCACTGCCAGGTCGACACCAGCCGCGACATCGCCGACCTCGACCTGAACCTCGACCTCATGACCGACAAGGACCGCACCGTCGTGCGGTTGGCGCTGACCGGATCGCTGACGGTCACCGACCGCGCCGCGTTGGATGCGTGCCTGGACCGCTACGCGCGGCTGTTCGCCCACCTGCGGACGTGGGACAGCCACACCGATCTGGTGGTGGTCCCCGCCGACGGCGAGTTCACCGACCTCGGCATCGGCGGGTTCGCCGCCTCGGCCGTCGACGAGCTGGTGGCGACCGCGCGCGACGCAGGCTCCGAGGAGGCCGCCGACGCGCAGGCGGCGCTGGCCCTGCTGCTGCGCCTCGCCGATCGGGGCGCGGCGTGAAGCTGCACCGCCTCGTCCTGACCAACTACCGCGGCATCGCGCACCGCGAGATCGAGTTCCCCGACCACGGCGTGGTGGTGGTCTGCGGCGCCAACGAGATCGGCAAGTCCTCGATGATCGAGGCGCTCGACCTGCTGCTGGAATCCCGGGACCGCTCCACGAAGAAGGAAGTCAAGCAGGTCAAGCCGACGCACAGCGACGTCGGCTCCGAGGTGAGCGCCGAAATCAGCTGCGGCCCTTATCGTTTCGTCTACCGCAAGCGGTTCCACAAAAAGTGCGAGACGGAGCTGACGGTGCTGACCCCGCGCCGCGAACAGCTCACCGGCGACGAAGCCCACGAACGGGTCCGGGCGATGCTGGCCGAGACCGTCGACAACGACCTCTGGCACGCCCAACGGGTGCTGCAGGCCACGTCGACGGCCGCGGTGGACCTGTCCGGGTGCGACGCGCTGTCGCGCGCCCTCGACGTGGCCGCGGGTGACGCCGCCGCGCTGTCCGGCACCGAGCCCCTGCTCATCGAGCGGATCGACGCCGAATACGGCCGCTACTTCACCCCGACCGGACGCCCCACCGGCGAGTGGGCGACCGCGATCAAACACCTCAACGACGCCGAGGCCGCGGTCGCCGAATGGGCGGCGGCGATGGCCGAGGTCGACGACCGGGTGCGACGCCACGCGGAGCTGACGGAGCGGGTGGCCGAGCTGTCGCAGCAGCGCGCCGCCGCCGGCCCCCGGCTCGAGGCTGCTCAGCAAGCCGCCGAGCGGATCGCCGAGCTGATCAACCAGGCGCGCGAGGCCAGGCTGCTCGCCGACGCCGCGACCGCCACCAGTTCCGCGGCCAGCGCCGCCCACAGCGGACGGGTGCGCCTGCTCACCGAGATCGAGACCCGGACGGCGAGCGTCGCCGCCGCCGAGGCGGAAGCACAAGAGGCCGCAGAAGCGCGCAACATGGCGGCGGCTGGAGCGCAGGCCGCCCACGAAGACGTCGAGCAAGCCGCCCAGCTCCTGGCCGACCTGCAGCTCCGCGCCGAATCCGCGCGCTGCGCCGTCGACCAGCTCGCCGCCAGCGAGGAGGCCGACCGGCTCGCCGCCCGGTTGGCCAAGATCGCCGCCCTCCAGCGCGACCGCGCCCGCGTCTGCGCGGAGCTCGCCACGGTCAAAATCACCGAGGAATCACTACGGCGAATCGAGGACGCCGCAGCCGCAGTCGACCGCATCGGCGGGCAGCTGGCGTTGATCTCGGCCGCGGTGGAATTCACCGCCGTCGCCGACATCGAGCTCGGCACCGGCGACCAACGGGTGTCGCTCCCTGCCGGCCAGAGCTGGTCGCTCACCGCGACCGGCCCCACCACCGTCGAGGTGCCCGGCGTGCTGACCGCGCGAGTCACTCCCGGGGCGACGACGCTCGACATCCAGGCCAAATACGCTGCGGCACAAGACGAATTCACGAAAGCGTTGAAGGCCGCCGACGTGCCGGACCTCGCGGCGGCGCGATCCGCCGACCAGCGCCGCCGCGAACTGCAGGGCGGCCGCGACCAATTGGACGCCACCGTGTCCGGGCTGCGCGGCGATGAAGACGTCGACCAACTGCGGGCGCGGCTCGCGCAGCTGCGTGCCGACCACCCGGCCGACCCGGACCAACCGGCGGACCCCCACGCCGCCAGGGCCGAACTCGATGCCGCCGAGGCCGCCCGGCAAGCCGCGGCCACCGAATGCGACCAGCGCCGCCGGGCCGTGGCCGCCGCCGACGCCGCGCTCGCCGAGTCATCCACGCGCGCAACGGTTTCCCAGAACCAGCTGGACACCCACCGCGCCGAGCTGAACGCCGCCACCGACCGGCTGGCCCGGGAGCGCGCGGAAGTGAGCGACGCAGACCTCGCGTCGGCGGCGCAAGCCGGGCTCAACGCCGCACAAGACGCCGAGCGGCGCATGACCGAAATCGCCGGCGAGCTCGCGGCCGCAGCGCCGGACGCGGTCACCGCCGAATTGGCCGCGGCCACCGAGGAAGCGGACACGCTAAGCAATCACTACGAACAAGCCAACCGCGCCTTGCGCGAAATCGGCATCGAGCTCTCGGTTTTCGGCAGCGAGGGCCGCCAGGGCAAGCTGGACGCCGCGCAGACCGAGCGCGAGCACGCCGCCAGCCAGCACGCCCGGGTCGGCAGCCGGGCACGGGCCGCGCAGCTGTTGCGCTCCGTGATGACACGCCACCGCGACACCACCAGGCAGCGCTACGTCGAGCCCTATCGCACGGAACTGCAGCGGCTGGGCCGGCCGGTGTTCGGCCCCAGCTTCGAGGTCGACGTCGACAGCGGTCTGTGCATCCGCAGCCGCACGCTGGACGGTGTCACGGTGCCGTACGAATCGCTGTCCGGCGGCGCCAAAGAGCAGCTCGGCATCCTCGCGAGGCTGGCCGGCGCGGCCCTGGTCGCCAAAGAGGACACCGTCCCGGTGGTGGTCGACGACGCGCTGGGTTTCACCGATCCCGACCGCCTGGCCAAGATGGGGCAGGTGTTCGACACGGTCGGCGAGCACGGCCAGGTGATCGTGCTGACGTGCAGCCCCGACCGCTACGACGGCGTACACGGCGCGCACCGAATCGACCTCAACGTTTAGCATGTAGCGCTCGACGGTATTTGTCTCGGTGGAGCGCTATGACAATGAACTCGAAACGGCGTCGGCAGCAGGAAAAGCTGGCGGCATTGCCCGGTGTGCGGGCGGTGCGTCGGCCTGTCTCGCCGGGTAGTGCCGAAGAGTTCGATCTCTACTACGTGCGCGGCGGCCGCAAGTCCGCCCACCCGCTGGTGATCATCCCGGGAGGCCCGGGAGTCGCGTCGGTCCAGATGTACAAGGGGCTGCGGCGCCGGGCCGCCGCCGCGGGCCTCGACGTCATCATGATCGAGCATCGCGGCGTGGGAATGTCGCGCCACGACGACTCCGGCGCCGACCTGCCGCCCGAGGCCCTCACCGTCAATCAGGTCGTCGACGATGTGGCCGCGGTGCTCGACGACGCCGGCGTGGACTCGGCGGTCATCTACGGAACGTCGTACGGCACTTACATCGCCGCCGGGGTCGGCGTGCGCCACCCCGGCCGGGTGCGGGCGATGGTCCTCGATTCGCCGCTGCTGTCGCGGCACGACATCGTGATCGTGCGCCGCGCGATCCGCCGGCTGTTACTCAGGGGGGACAGCCCCGAAACCGCCCCGCTCGCACCGAAAGTCCGCAAACTCGTCGATGCCGGCGTGATGACGGCGTCGGCCACCCAGGTGGTCGCGACGATCTACGGCCACGGCGGGGCCGCCCTGCTCGACCGGCAACTCGACCTGCTGCTCGACGACCGAAGGCTGTTGTGGTGGGCGCTGTCCCGGTTCGCCACCCTCGGCAACCTTCCGTACCGGTACGAGGAAGATCTGGTGAGCCGCATCGCCTTTCGCGAACTCGACTACGCCGCCGCGCCCGACGGCCTGCCGCTCGACCCCGCCGTGGCCGAGCGTGAAAACCGGACCCACACGGCGACTTTCGAGGACGAACCATACGACCTGCCGGCCGAGATGCCGAATTTCGGCTGGCCCACCGCGGTGATTTCCGGCGGCCGCGACCTCATCACGCCGCCGCCGGTCGCCCAACGGGTGGCTTCGCTGCTTCCCAACGCGCAGCTGCTCAAGCTGCCCACCATGGCCCACAGCGCGCTGGACTTTCGCGAGCCCGCGGCCCTGGCCGTCGCCGGCGCGGTGTTCCGCGGCGAGTTCGAGGGCCTGGCCGCGCAGGGGCCGGCGCTGGACGCGCTCCCGCCGCGGCCGTCGGTTCGCTTGCTGTGGAAGGCGATCGAACTCGCCGCCATCGCGGAGGGCGCGCTGCCGGTGCTGCGGCTGCCCGCGATGTTGCGGCGGCGGATCAGGTCCGCATGAACCCGATCGCGGTGTAGTTCAGGTCACCGAGGCCGGCCGCGCCGAAATTCGCCAGCGTGCTGCGCACCGCGACGTCGCCGGGTGACTGCGTCAGTGGCAGGCTGAACCCCTCGGCCCAGATGAGCTTGTCGAGGTCGTTGGCCAGCGCCTGCGCCTTGACGGGATCGAGTTCTTCCAGCGTGCGCTCGATCGCCTCGTCGATCTCCGGGCTGCCGATCTTCCCGAAGTTGCTTGCCCCGTCGGACTGGTAGATCTGCGTCAGCGACGAGAGCGGGAACGCGTCGCCGAGCCAGCCGAACTGCGCGATGTCGAAGGCACCGACGTTGACGTAGTTGGTGAAGAAGCCGCTGCCGGACCGCGCGACGAGTTCGAGCTTGACGCCGATCTGCGCGAGGCTGTGCTGGGCGATCTGCGCGAACACCTTGCTGCCCTGCGCGTCATAGAACAGGTCCCGGATGACCAGCTGGCGGCCGTCGCGCTCCCGGAACTGGCCGTTGAGCTTCCACCCCAGGGCATCGAGCTCCCGGCTCGCCGCGGCCGGGTCATAGGGGACGATGAAGCTGTTGTCCTGATAGCCCTGCTGCCCGGCGACGTAGATGTGATTGCCCAGTGCCACCGGGTTGCTGGTGAGGCCGTACTGGACCACCTTGGCGATGGTCTGCCGGTCGATGCCCTTGGAGACGGCGACCCGTAGAGCCTTGTCTTCCAGGATCGCCCCGTGGGCGCCGTTGAGGGTGAAGTGAGACCAGCTCGGGGCGGGGGCGCGCCGTATCGAAATGCCCTTGGTCCGTTGGGCGATGGTCAGCTGGTCGACGGTGCCGATCCCGGCCGCGTCGATCGTGTTGTTCTGCAGCGCCGGGATCCGGGCGGCGTCGTCGAGCACCAGGTAGGTGATGCTGTCCAGCCGCGGGCGCGGCCCCCACCATTTCGGGTTGCGGGTCAACACGATTCGCTGTGTGGTCCGGTCCAGCGAGGACACGATGAACGGGCCCGCCGTCGGGCCGGGCCCGTCGAGCTGGCCCTTGTTGAACGCCTCGGGCGTGGACGTCATGCTGGCCGGGAGCAGCATGCCGTTGCCGGCGAACATGCCGCGCCATTCGGCGTACGGCTTGGCGAACGTCATGACGGCCTGCCGGTCGTCGACCCCGCGGGTCACCGACGCGACGCGGTCGGCGCCGCTGGGCCCGGCGATCTGGAATTCCCTGTCGACGCCGGACAGCGCGTGGATCTGACTGGCGATGTCCTGCCAGGTGATCGGCGTCCCGTCGGACCAGACGGCCTTGGGGTTGATGGTGTAGGTGACCACCTGCGGGTTGGTCCCGGTGAGTTCGACGCTGGTGAAGTAGTCGGTGTCGACGGTGGTCGAGCCGTCCGGCCCGATCACGAACGCCCGGGGCAACGTCGCCTTCATCATCGAGGCGACCTCGGCCGAGTTGCCGTCGATGCTGAGGATGTTGAAGTTGGGCGGAAAGTCGCTGAGCGCCAGCCGCAGGTTGCCGCCGTCCCGCAGGGTGGCGGGGTCGCGCGGGTTGAGGTCGCTGGTCGTGCCGATCGAGGCGGTGTTGCCCGTCGGGGGCGTCAGGTCGATGGCCGGCGAGCATCCGGTGAGCACCAACGCCGCGACCACCACCAGGCTCAGCCACCGCCGAGACTGCGTCCAGCGCGTGAAAACACCCCCAACCGGCGCTCTGAGCGCAGACTCGGCGCCAAAGACCCTAGACATACTTGCCCGGATCCGGTTGCGGCACCGCGCCCAGCAGCCGGCGCGTGTAGTCGTGCTGCGGATTGGCGAACAGCTGCTCGCTGTCGCCCTGCTCCACGATGGCGCCGGCGTACATCACCGCCACCTGATGCGCCAGGTGCTTGACCACCGAAAGGTCGTGGGAAACGAAGAGATACGACAGCCCAAACTGCTCCTGCAGGTCGAGCAGCAGGTTGATGATCCCGGCCTGGATGGAGACGTCCAGGGCGGACACCGGCTCGTCGAGGGCCAGGATCTTCGGCTGCAGCGCCAGCGCCCGCGCGATGCCGATGCGCTGCTTCTGGCCACCGGAAAACTCGGCGGGGTAGCGGGTCGCGTCGGCCCGGCGCAGGCCCACGATCTCCAGCAGCTCGGCGACCCGCGCGAACGTGGCGCTCTTGTCGAAGCCGTTGGCCCGCAACGGTTCCGCCAGCAGCTCGTAGACGGGCAGCCGCGGATCCAGCGACGCCACCGGGTCCTGGAACACGACCTGGATGTCACGGCGCAGCTCCCGCCGCCTCGCCGGACTCAGCGCGGCGACATCCTCGCCCAGCACCTCGATCGAACCGGATTGTGGGGCAACCAGTTCCAGGATCTCGTGCAGCGTGGTCGACTTGCCCGAACCCGACTCGCCCACGATGCCCAGCGTCCGGCCCTGCCGCAGCTCGAAGCTGATGCCGTCGACGGCGCGGACCTCGCCGACGGCGCGGCGGAACACCACGCCCTTGGTCAGCCGGTAGGTCTTGACCAGATCGCGCACCCGCACCACGACCGGCGAGTCATCGGGAGCCGCCTCGATGCGCGCCAAGGTGTTGACCCCGTAGATGTCCGCGGCGCTGCGGTCGCCGACCTGATCGGTGCGGATGCATGCGGCCCGATGATCGACAGAGAGTTCGATCAATTCCGTTTCGGCGGCGCGGCATTCGTCGATGGCCAGCGGGCAGCGCGGCGCGAAGGGGCATCCGGGATCGAGCCCGGCCAGCGACGGCGGCGCGCCGGGGATGGGTACCAGCCGGGTGCCCTGCGCGGCGTCCAGCCGGGGCACCGACCCCAACAGGCCCACCGTGTACGGCATCTGGCGGGCCCGGTAGAGGTCGCTCACGCCGGCCGACTCCACCACCCGGCCGGCGTACATCACCAGCGCCCGGTCGGCGAACTCGGCGACCACGCCCAGGTCGTGGGTGATGATGAGCACGCCTGCGCCCGTGACGTCGCGGGCGGTCTTGAGCACCTCGAGGATCTGCGCCTGCACGGTGACGTCCAGGGCGGTGGTGGGCTCGTCGCAGATCAACAGGTCGGGATCGTTGGCGATCGCGATCGCGATGACGACGCGTTGCCGTTCGCCGCCGGAGAGCTCGTGCGGAAACGCCCGGGCTCGCCGCTCGGGCTGCGAGATGCCAACCAGCTCAAGCAGTTCGACCGCGCGCCGGCGGGCGGCCCCGCGGCCGACGCGCGGCTGGTGCACCTCGATCGCCTCGGCGATCTGGTCGCCGACGGTGTACACCGGCGTCAGCGCCGACATCGGATCCTGGAACACCATGCCGACCGTCTTGCCGCGGAACCGTGACATCGCGTCGTCGCCGAGCCCCAGCAGCTCGGTGCCCTGCAACCGGACCGAACCGCGTACCCGCGCGTACTCCGGCAGCAGCCCCACCACCGCCATCGCAGACACGGACTTGCCCGATCCCGATTCGCCGACCATGGCCACGACTTCGCGGGGCTCGATGCGGTAGCTGATGCCGCGCACCGCCGTCACCGGCTGGCCGTCGGTCGGGAACGTCACGGCGAGGTCGGTCACCTCCAGCAGCGGGCTCATCGGGCGCCGCCCCGCCCCATCCCGCTGCCCGGGTCGAGCGCGTCGCGCAGCCCGTCGCCGGTCAGGTTGGCGCACACCAGGATCAGCACCAGCACCCCGGCCGGGAACAGGAACACCCACGGGAACGTGGTCGCGGACTGGGTGCCGTTGGCGATCAGCGTGCCCAGCGACACGTCGGGCGGCTGGATCCCGAAACCGAGGAAGCTCAGGCCGGTTTCGGCCAGGATGGCCGAGGCGACGTTGAGCGCGGCGTCGATGATCAGGATGGACGCCACGTTGGGCACCACGTGGCCGATGATGATCCGGCGGCTCGAGACCCCCATATACCGTGCGGCGCGGATGAATTCGCGCTCGCGCAGGCTCATGGTCATGCCGCGGACCATGCGCGAGCTGATCATCCACCCGAATGCGGCCAGCAGCAGCACCAGCAGCAGGACGCTGGACGACTTCTTCACCCGCGGCGTGAGGATCGCGATCAGGATGAAGCTGGGCACCACCAGCAGCAGGTCGACCACCCACATCAGCACCCGGTCCCGCCAGCCGCCGAAATAGCCCGCGACCGACCCGACCGTGGCGGCGATGCCGGTGGAGATGAACGCCACGCACACGCCGATCAGCATCGACTTCTGCATGCCCCGCAGGATCTGCGCCAACAGGTCCTGGCCCATCGCGTTGGTGCCGAGCCAGTGCCGGGTGTTGGGTGGCTGCAGCAGCGCGTTGAAATCGAGGTCATCGTAGGAGTAGGGGAGCAGCGACGGCAGCGCGTAGCAGCCGACGAACAGCAACACCAGCAGCGTCAGCGACGCCACCGCGAGCCGGTTGCGCCCGAACCGGCGCAGCACGAGCGTCCGGCGCGACGTGAACCCTTCCGGCGTCGAAACCCCTTGCGCCGCAGACACTTGGGCCGTCATGACACCCGCACCCTCGGATCGAGCGCCGCGTAGAACACATCGGACAGCAGGCCGGCCAGCAGCACCACCGTGCCGGAGAACAGCGTGATGGCCGCGATGATGTTGGTGTCCTGGGCCGAAATGCCCTGCACCAGCCATTCGCCCATGCCGTGCCAGCCGAAGATCTTCTCGACGAACACCGCCCCGGTGACCAGCCCGGCCACCCCGTAGGCGAACAGCGTGGCCAGCGGTATCAGCGCGGTGCGCAACCCGTGCTTGAACAGCGCGCGCCGGCGGGTCAGCCCCTTGGCGCGGGCGGTGCGAATGAAGTCCTGCCCGAGGACGTCGAGCATCGCGTTGCGCTGATACCGGCTGTATCCCGCCGCGGCCATCAGCGCCAGGGTCAGCGTGGGCAGGATCAGGTGTCGCAACCGGTCGAGCGACTGCGCCCAGAACCCGCCGGGCACGCCCGGAGACGTCTCACCGGTGTAGTCGAACAGGTGCATGCCGACGGCCCAGTTGGTCCGCAGCGCACCCAGGATCAGCAGGTTGGCGATGACGAACGACGGAGTGCTCAGCACCAGCAACGCCAGCAGGGTGACGACGCGGTCGCTGAGCCGGTACTGGCGGATCGCGCCCCACGCCCCGGCGACGATGCCCAGCACGGTGCCCACCACGGAGCCGACCACCAGCAGCCGCAGGCTGACCCCGACCCGGCGCCACAGCGTGGCGGCGACGGGCTGTCCGGTGATTGTCGTGCCGAAGTCGCCGCGGGCGACGTGCGAGGCCCAGTTCGCGTACCGGATCGGGATCGGCTTGTCCAAGCCGAGCGCGTGGGCCTTGGCGTCGATGACGGCCTGCGGCGGGCGCGGGTTGCGCTGCAACAGGCTGTCTAGCGGCGAGAAGGCCACCGAGGTCAGGCAGTAGGTCAGAAACGACGCCAGCGCCAGCAGCACGATGTAGTTGAGCAACCGGCGCGCGAGGAAGCGAATCATGCCCGACCGAGCCGCCCGTTCCGCATTGGGACAGGTTAACCAGCCGTGATCGTCCTTGTGATCCGGCTGATTTTCATGGCTGAATTACGGGTGGCTCGCTGCTACTTTCAGGCCGCCACACCCAGAGGAGGCTTGCGTGACCGTTACCGATGACTACCTGGCCAACAACGCCCAGTACGCGAGCACCTTCAAGGGCCCGCTGCCGATGCCGCCGAGCAAGCACGTCGCGGTCGTCGCGTGCATGGACGCGCGGCTCGACGTCTATCGCCTGCTCGGCCTCAACGAGGGCGAGGCCCACGTCATCCGCAACGCCGGCGGCGTCGTCACCGACGACGTCATCCGCTCGCTGGCCATCAGCCAGCGGCTGCTGGGGACCCGGGAGATCATCCTGATCCACCACAGCGACTGCGGCATGCTCACCTTCACCGATGACGACTTCAAGCGCGGCATCCAGGACGAGACCGGGGTCAAGCCGCCGTGGGCGGCCGAGGCGTTTCCCGATCCCGCCGAGGACGTCCGGCAGTCGCTGCGCCGCGTCGAGAACAACCCGTTCGTGACCAAGCAGGTCTCGCTGCGCGGCTTCGTCTTCGACGTCGCCACCGGCAAGCTCCAGGAAGTCACCCTCTAGCGCGCTCGCCTTCCCCGCGCGAGCAGACGCAGAATCGCACGGAAAGCCGCGATCTGATGCGATTCTGCGTCTGCTCGCCGCAAAACTAGCCCACCTTGTAGGTGGCCAGCGCCTTGGCGACCAGCGTGCCGGACGGGTCGACGATCTCGGCCTCGCAGTTGACCAGCGACCGGCCGCGCCGCAGCGCCCGGCCCACCCCGATCAGGTCGGTGGCGCGTGCCGGCGCCATGAAATCCAGCGCCATCGACACCGTGACGCCGCGCAGCGATGGGGGAGCGTCGGCGCCGCACCACGCCGCCGCCATGACGGTGAGGTCGGCGAGGGTGGCGATGGCGCCGCCGTGCACCAGGTCGCCGACGGTGACGTTGGAGGGATCCCACGGCAGCCGCAGCCGCACCTCGTCGTCGCCGAGCTGATCGGCGACGATCCCCAGCTTCGCGACGAACGGCGATTGGGGGAGGAATTGCGAGATGACATCGCGGCCGCTCTGCGTTTCAGTTGCCATGCGTCCATGCTTTCGCACCGGCGAGTCCCCGCAAATACCCGACAGGTCATTGACACCGGCGGGACCGGCTGGTTCCATATAGGACAATGACCATAAAGATGGTCAGTTCGACCAAGTTTATCGGGAATGCAACGAGGTGCCTATGACCAGCGTTGTCAACGCGGCCCCCGCGGCCGGCCAGTACGAGTTGAGCCATCTGCGCTCGCTCGAGGCCGAGGCGATCCACATCATCAGGGAGGTGGCCGCGGAGTTCGAGCGCCCGGTGCTGTTGTTCTCGGGCGGCAAGGACTCCATCGTCATGCTGCACCTGGCGCTCAAGGCGTTTAAGCCCGGGCGGCTGCCGTTCCCGGTCATGCACGTCGACACCGGACACAACTTCGACGAGGTGATCGCCGCCCGCGACGAATTGGTGGCCGAGTCGGGGGTGCGGCTGGTGGTCGCGTCGGTTCAGGAGGACATCGACGCGGGCCGGGTCGTCGAGACGATCCCGTCGCGCAACCCCATCCAGACCGTGACGCTGCTGCGCGCCATCCGGGAGAACAAGTTCGACGCCGCGTTCGGCGGCGCGCGCCGCGACGAGGAGAAGGCGCGCGCCAAGGAGCGGGTGTTCAGCTTCCGCGACGAGTTCGGCCAGTGGGACCCCAAGGCCCAGCGGCCCGAGCTGTGGAACCTCTACAACGGCCGGCACCACAAGGGCGAGCATATCCGTGTCTTCCCGCTGTCCAACTGGACCGAGTTCGACATCTGGTCCTACATCGGCGCCGAGAAGATCAAGCTGCCGTCGATCTATTTCGCGCACCGGCGCAAGGTGTTTCAGCGCGACGGCATGCTGCTGGCGGTGGACCGGCACATGCAGCCACGCGCCGACGAGCCCGTGTTCGAGGCCACCGTGCGGTTCCGCACCGTCGGCGACGTCACGTGCACCGGGTGCGTGGAGTCCGAGGCCGCCACCGTAAGCGAGGTCATCGCCGAGACGGCGGTGGCGCGGTTGACCGAGCGGGGTGCGACCCGCGCCGACGACCGCATCTCGGAAGCTGGAATGGAAGACCGCAAACGGCAGGGTTACTTCTGATGACAACGTTATTGAGGCTCGCAACCGCCGGCTCTGTCGACGACGGCAAGTCCACCCTGATCGGGCGCCTGCTCTACGACTCCAAGGCCGTGATGGAAGACCAATGGGCGTCGGTGGAAAGGGCGTCCGAGGAGCGCGGCCACGACTACACCGACCTGGCGCTGGTGACCGACGGCCTGCGGGCCGAGCGGGAACAGGGCATCACCATCGACGTCGCCTACCGCTATTTCGCCACTCCCAAGCGGAAATTCATCATCGCCGACACGCCGGGACACATCCAGTACACCCGCAACATGGTGACCGGCGCGTCGACCGCTCAGCTCGTGATCGTGCTCGTCGATGCCCGCCACGGCCTGCTGGAGCAGTCCCGACGGCACGCCTTCCTGGCGTCGTTGCTCGGCATCCAGCACATCGTGCTGGCGGTCAACAAGATGGACCTGATCGACTGGGACAAGGAAAGATTCGAGTGGATCCGCGACGAGTTCCACGCCTTCGCGGCCCGGCTCGACGTGCAGGACGTGGCCACCATCCCGATCTCCGCGCTCAACGGCGACAACGTGGTGAGCAAGGGGGACAACTCGCCGTGGTACGAGGGCCCGGCGCTGCTGTCGCACCTCGAAGAGGTCTACATCGCCGGTGACCGCAACCTGGTCGACGTGCGCTTCCCGGTGCAATACGTCATCCGGCCGCAGACCCACGAGCATCGGGATCACCGCAGCTACGCCGGCACGGTGGCCAGCGGGGTGATGCGTCCCGGCGACGAGGTGGTGGTGCTGCCGATCGGCAAGACCACCCGGATCACCGCGATCGAGGGCGCATGCGGCCCTGTGCAGGAAGCGTTTCCGCCGATGGCCGTCTCGGTGAGTCTGGCCGACGAAATCGACATCTCGCGCGGCGACATGATCGCCCGCACCCACAACCAGCCCAGGGTCACGCAGGATTTCGACGCAACCGTGTGCTGGATGGCCGACAACGCGGCCCTGGAGCCGGGCCGCGACTACCTCATCAAGCACACCACCCGGACCACCCGCGCGCGGGTGACCGCGCTGGAGTACCGGCTCGACGTCAACACCCTGCACCGCGACAAGTCCGCAACGGCGTTGCAGCTCAACGAGCTTGGCCGCATCTCGCTGCGCACCCAGGTTCCGCTGCTGCTCGACGAGTACACCCGCAACTCCAGCACCGGCTCGTTCATCCTCATCGACCCGAACACCAACGGCACGGTGGCGGCGGGCATGGTGTTGCGTGACGTCTCGGTGCAGACGTCCAGCCCCAACACCGTGCGGCACAAGTCGCTCGTCGGCGAGGGCGCCCGGACCCGCGGCAAGACGGTGTGGTTCACCGGCCTGTCGGGCTCCGGGAAGTCGTCGGTGGCGATGGAGGTCGAGCGGACGCTGCTCGAAAGCGGTATTCCCGCTTACGTTTTGGACGGCGACAACCTGCGCCACGGCCTGAACGCCGACCTGGGCTTCTCCATGGCCGACCGCGCCGAGAACCTGCGCCGGCTGGCGCACGTGGCGGCGCTGCTGGCCGACAGCGGCCAAGTCGTGCTGGTGCCGGCGATCAGCCCGCTGGCGGAGCACCGCGAATTCGCCCGCAGGGTCCACGCCGACGCCGGCCTGGAGTTTTTCGAGGTGTTCTGCGATACCCCGCTCGACGAGTGCGAGAAGCGTGATCCCAAGGGGCTGTACGCGAAAGTGCGCGCCGGTGAGATCGAGAACTTCACCGGCATCGACAGCCCGTATCAGCAGCCGGAGAACCCGGACCTGCGGCTGACGCCGGATCGCGACGTCGAGGAGCACGCGCAGAGGGTCATCGACCTGCTGGAGTTGCGCCCGTAGCCAATCCATAGGCCAATGGCACAATCCTCACCATGCGGATGTCGGCCAAGGCGGAGTACGCGGTGCGGGCGATGGTCCAGCTCGCCACCGTCGACGGCGGCACGCTGGTGACGACCGACGAATTGGCCCAAGCCCAGGGCATACCGCCGCAATTTCTCGTCGACATCCTCACCAACCTGCGCACCGATCGCCTGGTGCGCAGCCACCGCGGCCGCGAGGGCGGCTACGAATTGGCCCGGCCCGGAAACGAGATCAGCATCGCCGACGTGCTGCGCTGCATCGACGGGCCCTTGGCCAGCGTCCGCGACATCGGTCTCGGCGACCTGCCGTATTCCGGGCCCACCGCGCCGCTGGCCGACGTGTGGCGGGCGCTGCGGGCCAGCATGCGCTCGGTGCTGGAGGAGACGACCCTGGCCCACGTCGCTGCCGGCGCCCTGCCCAAGCACGTCGCGCAGATGGCCAACGACTATCGCGACCAGGAACACGTGCGGCACGGCTCGCCGCGCGGCGATTAGCCCGAGCCGTAGGGGCGAGTCAGGATCTCCATGGCATGCCCGCAGGGATCGAGGAAGTAGACGCCGCGCCCGCCGTCGCGTTGGTTGATCTCGCCCGGTCGTTGTTGGCGAGGGTCGGCCCAGTGCTCCAGGCCGCGCGAGGAGATCTTGCCGTAGATCGCGTCGAAGTCGTCCTCGGAGACGAGAAACGCGTAGTGCTGACGCCGCACTTCCTCACCCTCAGGGACGTCGGCGTAATCGAGGCTGGCGCCGTGATCGAGCTCGACGACCATGAAGTGGCCGAACGGCTTGGGGCTGGGCAGGCCGAACAGGTCGGCGAGGAATTCCGCGGACTGCCGCTTGTCGCGGGCGGCGACGATGGTGTGGTTGAAACTGATGGGCATAGTTCCTCTCTACCCCTCCGCGGGCGTGCGTGTTTGTCCGGCGACACGCCGCGCGGGCTGGCATTCTGCGCACCCTCGCGAACGGGCGAATCGCTACTTGGGTGCCGTCAGCTCCAAGGCGATGTTGTCCGGGTCGCGGAACTCCAGGATGTACGACGGGCCGATGTCTTTGACCGGCTCGTGCGGGACGCCTACCTCGTCGAGATGCGTTGCCGCGGCGTCCAATTCGGCCCTGCTGCCGAGCCGGAACGCGATGTGGTCGAGACCGCAGCGATCCTCGTGGAAGCGGTCCGTGGCGACCGGCCGCAGGCCGAGCAGCGTGCCGCCCAGGTCGTAGATGACGCCGCCGAACAGGAAGGCGAACTGGTTGCGGGTGGCCTCGTCGGCGTTCTCGGGAACCTCGAGCAAGACCGGCCAGCCGAACACGCTCTCGTAGAACCGCCGCGATCGCTCGATATCGGTCACGGTCAGCCGGACATGCGCGATGGAGGTGCTGGTGAAACCCATCTTCCTCATGCTGCCAGAATCGCGTCTGTGCAGATAGCGATGACCATGCCGGTGATGGAACCCGACCTGGACGCGGCGGTGCTCGAAAGCTGGGCCCGCGCCATCGACGAAGGCCCGTTCTCGTCGCTGTGCTGGGGCGAGCGCATCGCGTTCGAAAACCCGGACAACCTGACGCTGCTGGGCGCGCTGGCCGCGTGGACCACCCGGGTCCGGCTGATGACCACGGTGATCGTGCCGCAGCTGCACGATCCCGTCATGTTGGCGAAGGGCCTGGCCACCGGCGACGTGCTGAGCGGCGGCCGGCTGACGGTGGGCATCGGCGTGGGCGGCCGGCACGAGGACTATCACGCCGTCGGCGCCGACCCGGCGACGCAGACGATGCGCGGCATGGCCGAACGGGTGGCGGTGATGAAGCGGGTGTGGGCCGGCGAGAAGATCACCGAGTCGGTGCTGCCGGTCGGGCCGGCCCCGGTACAGCCCGGTGGTCCGCCCCTGTTCGTCGGCAGCATCGGGCCGAAGACCGTCCGCAGCGCCGCGGCCTGGGCCGACGGGCTGGCCGGCACCACGCTGGACCTCGACGTCGCCAAGCAGAATGAGCTGTTCGACGTGGCGCGGGAGGCGTGGACCAACGCCGGCAGGCCCAAACCGCACCTGGTGACGTCGTTCTGGTTCGCGTTCGGCCCACCCGAGCAGGCCCGCGCCCAGGTTCGACGCCACCTGCTGCACTACATGAACTGGATCCCGGCCGAATACGTCGACGCGATGGCGCCCATGACCGGCTGGGCCGGCAGCGAGGACGAGTTGCTGGCGGTGCTGCGCAAGTTCGAGGGAATCGGCGCCGACGAGGTGCAGCTCATCCCGACGAGTTCGGACCTCGACCAGCTGCGCCGCGCGGCCGACGTCGCCGCGAAGCTTTAGGCCGACGCGCGCTCATCGTCGGCGGCAGGCTCCTGCGGCGGCTGGCCCTTGCGCAGCGTTGCCAGCAGCTCGCGGTACGGGCCGACGAGATAGACGGTGTCGCCGCCGCGCAGCCAGGCGTCGCGGCGCGGGTGCAGTTCGACCGGCATGTCCTGGCGGGTGATCGCGATGACCCGGGTCTGCGTGGACAGCTCGAACATCTTCAGCCCGTCGAGTTCGCTGCCGGCGGCCACGTGCATGGCGCCGACCATGAAGGAGCGCTGCCCCACCCAGAACGTCCCCAGCACCTGCAGCCCCATCGCGGCGCCGATGAACCACGGCGCGGCCAGATCGACGGTCGAGCGCACGTTCTCGAAGCCGAACCGCTGCGCCACCGCGGCGCCCAGCGCGCGGTCGTAGATGCGCAGCACGACCGGCACGTCGGGGCGGACCAGCTCCGGCATCACCCGCGGGCCGAGCATCTCGCGCAGCACGATCCCGGTCTCGATGTTGGTCATGTCGTCCTGGGTCAACACCGCCACCGCGCGGGCCCGGTCGACCCGGGCCGAGGCCAGGGTCTGGCGCAGCGTCGCGTCCCCGAAGATCACCGGCACGTCCAGGTCGTCCGCCGCCGACAGGAACCGGTTGTTGTCGTCGCGCTCGATGACCGCCACCTCGTACCCGGCGCCGGCGAGGTCGGCGATGACGCGGCTGCCGAACGAGCCCAGCCCGACGACGATGACGTGATTGTGCAGATGGCGGGCCCGCCGGCGGCCGGCCGAATGGGCGAAACGCCGCGATAACAGCAGGTCCGCCATGAACGCGACGAGTAGCGCCGTGGTCGTCACGCCCGCGAGCATCAGCATGATGCTGAACAGCCGCAGCCAGGTGGGCTGCTGCAGGAAGCTGAAATCGCCATAACCGACGGTCGCGATCGTCTCGGTGCTGAAATACAACGCGTCGAGCCAGGTCATCTTCTGGTGCGGCTGATAGGTGAAGCGCAACACGACCGTCGACCCGATCAGCAGCAGCGCCACGGCCAGCAGGGCGCGCGGCAGCATGGGGTTGACGTCGTCACGCAGGCCGCGCGCGGCATCGAGCAGTCGGCGCAGCCAGGCCCGGTGCGACCGCCGTGCGGTCGGTTTCGGGACCTTGATGCCGCGGGCGGCCAGCTCGTCGGCGGTGCCGATCATCGCGGTCCAGTCGCCGGCGTGCACCTGCAGATCCCGGCCCGGGCAAGGCTCCACCTGGCCCGGGGTGGCGCAGTTCTCGCCGTGAATGACCGCGACGGGCGCCAGGTCGCCGTAGATCTCGCGCAGTGTCGCGTCGCGCGGCGCCTCGGAGCCCGAGACGACGAACCTGATGCCCGCCGCCTCGAATGGGTGCACGGTGTGCGCCAGGCACGCCTCGACGACGGACGGCGCCGCGAGGTCCGCGACGTCCAGAATCGCGCCGGGGCGCTTGTCGGCGGCCATCGCCGTCCGCAGCACGTCGTTGGCCAGCCGTGCCACCACCCGCACGTCGGGATTGGCTTTCCTTGCCAGCAGCGCGATTTCGAGATTTATCGCGTCGTCGTCCCCGGCGCAGATCACGGCGCGGGCGCGGGCGATCCCGGCGGTGGCGAGCTCGGTCGGGCTGGTGAGCTTGACGATGTGCACGCCGGCGTTGTTGAGCTCCTCGACGATCGTCGTCGCCAGCGCGTCCTCGCCGCTGACGATGATGTGGCTACGCATGCCGGAGCGGCGGATCTCCCTATCTTCAGGGGCCATCGCTGCATTATTGCGGTCGCGGTGGCATCGCACGAGTCCACTGCCATACTCGGGCCATGCCCACAGCGCGGCGCGGCCAGAGCAGCATCGACATCGCCGCACCGCCCGAGGTCGTCTACGACCTGATCGCCGACGTGACACGGATGGGCGAGTGGAGCCCGGAGTGCTACCGCTGCGAGTGGCTGGACGGAGCGACCGCGGCGGCCCCGGGCGTGCGCTTCCGCGGGCACAACCGGCTCGGACGCATGCGCTGGGCGAGGACGGCGGTGATCGAGACCGCCGAGCGGGGCCGCGAATTCGGCTTCGCCACCGTGAACGACGGCGCCGGCCGCGAGGAAACCCGTTGGCGCTACACGATGGAGCCGTCGGCGTCCGGGACGCTGCTCACCGAGTCGTTCGAATTCCTGTGGTGCTCGGTCGCCAACAGGCTCGCCGAGGCCCTCGTCCCGCGGGGACGTCAGGTCAACCGTGGCATCGAGGAGACGCTGCGGCGCATCAAGCGCGTCGCGGAGGCTACAGGACTTTGAAGTCCGAGGGTGACCAGAACGCCCGCATCGACGTGATCTTCGCGTCCTCGTCGAACGACATCGTCGAGATGGGGGAGAGCCGGCTGCGGCTGTCGCCGCCGTCGAGCGTGAGGTTCCACAAGAACGCGGCTTCGCTGCCACCGACCCGGATCTCGAGGAGTTCGGTCTCCTTCTTGGCGTCTTGAAAGCCCGCATAGAACTCGCGGATCGCGTCGTGGCCACGGCGGAGGTCCGCGCCGATCGGGTCCTCGAGGATCGCGTCGTCGGCGTAGAGCGCCACGATGTCGTCGGTCTTGCCGTCGGCGACGAGCGCGAGGTAGCTCTTTACGGTCTCGGTGATGGCTTCGGGGGATGGCATGGCTCCGGACGCTACCGCACCGGTGATACTGGGCGACGTGCCCTTCATCGAATGCGTCGCGTCCCGCGAGATCTATCGGAACCGATGGCTGGCGGTGCGTGAGGATCAGATTCGCCGCCCCGACGGCAGCGCCGGCATCTACTCCGTGATCGACAAGCCGACCTACGCGCTGGTGATGCCCTACGACGGGCACCGTTTCCGGCTGGTCGAGCAGTACCGCTATCCCCTCGGCGCGCGGCGCTGGGAGTTCCCGCAGGGCAGCGCCCCCGATCACGCGGAGGTCGACCCGCACGAGCTGGCCGAGCGCGAGCTGCGCGAGGAGACCGGGCTGCGCGCGACGTCGATCGAGGCGCTGGGCCTGCTGGACGTCGCCGCCGGCATGACGAGTCAGCGCGGGTGGGTGTTCCTGGCCACCGGCATCGTCGAGGGCGAAGCGGACCGCGAGCACGAGGAACAGGACATGCACAGCGAATGGTTCTCGCGCGCGGACGTCGAGGAGATGATGCGCACCGGGGTGATCGCCGACGCGCAGTCGATCGCCGCGTACGGCCTGTTCCTGCTGCGCGAGCGATGACTTCTGCATGCGGCGTCGGTCAATACCGGTATGACGATCACAGAGCGCAACCTCGACGGGTACGGCGCACCGCCAATTGAATGGGACCGCGTCCAGGCGGCGCTGGACGGTGAGCTGCCGCAGGCGCCGGGCACCGGCGGCCCGCAACGCCACACCGTGTGGCTGAGCACGATCAATCCCGACGGCAGCCCGCACGTGATGCCGGTCGGGGTCGTTCGGTGCGGCGACAGCTGGTATTTCACCTCCGGGCCTTCGACGCGCAAGTCCCGGAACTTGGCGCGCGATCCCAGATGCGTCGTCAGCGTCGCCACCGAGCCGTTCGACCTCGTCGTCGAGGGCGCCGCCGAGCGCGTCACCAACGAGGGCGAATTAGCTTCCGTCGCGGCCGCTTTCGTCCACGACGGCTGGCCCTGCCGGGTGGCGGGCGACGCGGTCACGGCCGAGTTCAGCGCCCCGTCGGCCGGCCCCGCGCCGTGGCACGTCTACCGCGTCGAAGCGTCGACGGTGTTCGCCCTCGGCACGTCGGAGCCCTTCGGCGCCACCAAGTTTCAGCTCGACTGAGCTCGTTCACTATGCGCGACTCAGCCGTGTCCGCTGTTAACGATCCGCATCATCTTGAGGTTGAGCCGAACAAAGCGCCAAAACTGGACGAACAGGTTCTGCCGCATCCGCAGCGTGGCGCGGGTGGGCAGGGGAGCGCCAGCGATGCGTTCGGCGGTGCGCGCGTCCACCTCGGAATAGATGTTGCCGTCGCCCATGGGATCGCCTTTCATTCCGGGATCAGCCACCAGAACGGTCTGGCCTTGGCTTTGTAGATGAACAGGTAGTGCAGCATCACTTTGATCCAGTGCCCGGCCAGGCCCAGCTCGCCGGAGGTGCCGGCCACGTCACGGCCGGTCTGCGGGTACTTCACCGGATTGGGGACGACCGGGAACATGGTCATCGCCGCCGCGGAGCCCTTGCGCAAGCCGGTACCGGCGGAGGCGACGCACGCGGCGCCCATAGTCGCCATCGACGCGCGGTGCGCCGCGGCTCCGGGGTTTTTGATGCGGTCTCGGATGGTTTCGGCGACTGTTTTGGCCATGATGCCCGACGGCATGCCGGTGCGCGGCGGGCTGGGCGTGATGACGGTTCCGCTGCGGCTCTTGCGCGGCCGGGAGATCGGGTGCGGCGGCGCAAACGCGATGCCCGGCGCGAAGATGTTCGGGTATGCCGGCGACTCATAGGTGTGCGGCCAATCCTCCGCGGACCATTCGTCGTATGGCTTGCCCGAGTAGTCGGCGTCGACCTTGAGGAAGCCCGACGGCGCGAACAGGACGGAAGTGATGTCGTTGCCGTCTTTGTCGTAGGCGGCGAGCGCGACGCCCTTGAACGGCGGCAGCAGCATCGCGAAGTCAAAGTCCAGGTCGTGCTCCTTGCCGTCGAGCTGCTCGTAGCGCAGTTTGCCTTCCATCACCTCGTGCACGGCCGCCTGGGTGATCGCCTTGACGCCGCGCTCGCGGAAAAGCGACTCCGTCCACAGCCGGCTGGACTGGACGAAGCCCTTGTCGACGAAGCTCATTCCGTCTACGCCGAAGTCGCCCAACTCGTATTCGTTGGTGAGGTAGACGATCTCGGCAAGGTCGCGCACGCCGGCGGCCCGCAACACGTGCTCGACATTGAAGGTGTATTCGAACGCCGCACCCTCGCAGGTGCAGGTGCCGTGCCCGACGCCGATGACTAGGCGCTGCTTTTCGCCGGACTTGAGCTTGGCGATGACCTGATCGAGAGCCCTCGCCGCCTCGACGGCGTGGGCGGCGGTGCACACGGAATGGGAGTGGCCGTCTGGGCCCAGGCCGGGTGTGGCCGCAAAGTTGAGCTGCGGGCCGGTCGCATTGATGAGGTAGTCGTAGGTGATGGAGGCGGTCTGGCCGCGGCGCTCGTCGTCGGTGTAAGTGAAGTCCACCGAGGGCGCCGCCTGCTCGGCCGTGCCTTCGGGGCGGATCGCGGTGGCGAACCCCTGGTGGAAGACGATGCCCTTGCGCCGGTAGATCGGCCTCAGAGGGATGAGGACCTTGGTTTCATCCATCCGGCCGACGCCGACCCATATGTTCGACGGGATCCAGTTCCAGTCCGGATTCGGCGAGACCACGACGACCTCATGGGCTCGCGGTAGCCACCGGCGCAGGTGCAGTGCGGCGGTATGTCCGGCGATACCAGCACCGAGAATGACGACTCGTGCCATTGCTGCTCCTCAGTGAGACGGGCCGATGGGTTTCAGATGAGAACATCATATACCCGGCGGGGTATCTGTGAGCCCCACGCCTCCAAGCCATGACTATGCGGCCGGTGACGTCCGGGGATTAGGGCCGAAGGTCCCGCGCGCGTGGGTCGAACGGAAGGAAGCGCCTCAACCAACGGCTAGTCTTCGCGGGTCGCCAATACCCATGGGGGTATCTGTATACTAGCGGGTATCAAAACTCGGCATTGACGCCGGTGCGATCGAAAGGATGCGAGCGATGTCCGTAAAAGCGCTCACCGCGACCGATTTCGAGACGACGATCGCGGAAAACCCAATCGTCCCCGTTGACTTCTGGGCGCCGTGGTGCGGCCCTTGCCGGGCTTTTGCACCGGTTTTCGAACGGTCCGCCCAGGACCACGCGCAGGCGTAGCGGCGTGTGCTACCCCGTGCGTTGCCCTCGTTGCGGCAAGACCACTTGGGCGGGCTGTGGCTGGCACGCGGACTCCGTCATGAAATCGGTTCCCCCGGGCCAACGATGCACCTGCCGAAATGACGCCCCAGGTGACGCATCCCAGGGGCGGTGGGACGTGACCATCGGCCCTACGCACTGAAGGCGGATCAGGTGCACGCTTACCAAGACGCGGCAACTACGCGAGTTGAGGTTTATTCAGGAAGGACGGATTGCCATGAGCACCGATTCAGATGGAGCCGTCGCGACAACACAGATGCCGCGCATCGGTGACCCGGCCCCCGCGTTCACGGCCCCGACCACCCAGGGTGAGATCAACTTTCCTGCTGACTACCAAGGAAGATGGGTGATCCTGTTCTCGCATCCGGCCGACTTCACCCCCGTCTGCACCACCGAGCTCATGACCTTTGCTTCGATGCAGCAACAGTTTGCGACCTACAACACTGAACTGGCGGGACTGTCGGTTGACGGGTTGTACAGCCACATCGCCTGGCTACGGACGATCAAAGACAAGATCGCCTTCCGTGGACTCAAAGACGTCGAAATCGATTATCCCGTAATCGAAGACGTCTCGATGGAGGTAGCCAAGAAGTACGGGATGATCATGCCTGGCGAAGACTCGACCAAGGCGGTACGAGCGGTTTTCGTCATCGATCCGCAGGGCACCATCCGTGCGATCATCTACTACCCGCTCAGTCTCGGCCGTAACTTTGACGAACTGCTGCGCGTGGTCAAGGCGCTGCAGACGGCGGATCATTTCGGCGTCGCAACCCCCGCCGATTGGCGCCCCGGCGAACCGGTGATCCTGTCGGCTCCCGGCTCCGCGGGCACCGCCGAAGAGCGCATGCGCGGGCGCGTGGATAAGACCCATTGCGAGGATTGGTTCTTTTGCACCAAGGAACTCACCGCTGACGAAGTTGAATCCGCGATACGAGCCACCAGCGACGCGGGCCGGTAACGACACAGCTGCTTTGCCGCGCCTCGTTACTGGCGACCACCCGCGCCGGAAAGGCCGGCCGCCGCCCGGATCTCCCGGCGCGCCGCGGCGCGGTCGGCGTCGGGAAAGATGTAGTGGCTCAACGCGGTCCGGGCGATCGCGCCGGCGAGTGCGCGCGGGTCCACCGCCGTGGCGAACGCGCCCTCGCGGGCGCAGCGCCGTAAAACCGTCACCAGCCCTTCGGCGAGCATGGGCAGCGCCTGGGCCATCTGGTCGTGGGCGAATGTCGGCTCCAGGTCGAGCAGCCGCCCGGGCGGTTGCGCCTCGACGAAGGTCGCGACGACGTCGACAGCCGCCTCGAGGCGGGCGACGCCGACGACCCCGGACGTCGCGTCGTCCATCGCGGCGGCGAAGCGGTGGCGCTCCCGCTTGCCCAGCGCGTCGATGAGTTCTTCCTTGGAAGCGAAATAGCGATAGATGGTGGGTCGCGAAACCCCGGCGAGCGTCGCCACATCCGAGAGCGATAGCTTGCGGGCGCCCGTCCGGAACACCAGCCGTTGGGCCGCGTCGAGGATCCGATCGGACAGATCCACCGCGGCGGCCCCTACAGTTTGCCGAGCTCGCGCAGCCATGAGATCAGCAGCCGTAGGCCGTCATCGAAGGACATGGGCGCATAACCGAGCCGCCGGGTGGTCAGGTTGGCGGTCGCCCGGGGCTTGCGCTCGCTCTTGGCCGCGGCCTTCGCGATCGCCATCAGGGTGGGTCCGAACTCGGCGGTCAGCGCCTCGGGGTCGCTGCGGTAGTCGAGATCCTCGACGCGGTGGTCGATTCCGGCGATCTCGCAGGCGCGGTTGATGCCGCCGGCGGTGCTGAAGGTGTCCTCGGGGCGGCCGACCAACAGGTAGCGTTCCCCGGCCACGCCCTTGTCCAGCGCGGCGATCGAGCCCTTCGCGACGTCCGCCCCCGCCACCCAGGTCACGGGAAAAGCCAGATAGCGCTTGATCTTTCCGCGCATGCCGGCCAGCAGCACCCGGTTGAAGCTGGTGCGGTGCAGGGCGCGCGCGACGACCAGGCCGGGACCGAAGATCGCGCCCGGGTGGCACGTCAGCACGTCGTCGCCCGCGGCCGCGCGCCGGTGCGCTTCGAGAAAGGCGGCGAGCTTGGTGACGGTGTAGGGGTCGCCCGGCGGGTTGCGCAGCACGGGCGCCTCTTCGAAATCGACGCCGGTGCTCAGGTCGAGGAAGGTGGCGGTGCTCAGGGCGACGACCCGGCGCATGCCGTGGGCCTTGGCGGCGTTCAGGACGTGCGTGGTGCCCATGGTGTTGACGGCCTTGAAGTCCTCGAGGTCCTGGCTCGCGCCGCCCAGCAGTGCGGCGCAGTGGATGGCCGCCTCGGCGCCCTTCGCCGCGGCCAGCACGTCGTCGGCGTCGGTGATGTCGCCCTTGACCAGCTCGACGCCGATCGCGGCCAGCGCCGCGGCGTCGTCAGGTTCGCGCACCAGCGCGCGGACGTGGTCACCGCGCTCGATCAGCTGCTGGGCGACGTTGCCGCCGGTCTGACCGGTCGCGCCGGTGACGAAGATCGTGCTGGCCATGGCGACCCTCCCATGCATTACACATCGAACATATTCAGTTCAGACCGTAAACCTTGACGTGCGGATATTCTATAGTCATCGTCATGGCACTCGATCCCTCCAGCGTTCTTCTGACCGACCGCGTCGCGGTCGTCACCGGCGGCGGCGCGGGCATCGGCCGCGGCATCGCGGCGGGGCTGAAGGCCTTCGGTGCGCGCGTCGCGATCTGGGAACGCCACCCCGACTCGTGCGCCTCGGCCGCCGAAGAGATCGGCGCGCTGGGTCTCACCGTCGACGTGCGGGACAGCGCCGCGGTGGACGCCGCGCTGGCGCAGACCTCCGCCGAACTGGGGACGGTGTCGATCCTGGTCAACAACGCCGGCGGGGTTTTCTGGTCGGGCATTCTCGACACCAGCGAGAACGGTTGGGACGCGCTGTACAAGTCGAACCTGCGCCACGTCTACCTGTGCACGCAGCGGGTCGCGCGCGCCCTCGTCGAGCAGAAGCTGCCCGGCAGCATCATCAGCGTCACTTCGATCGAGGGCGTGCGGGCCGCACCCGGGTACGCGACCTACGCGGCGGCCAAGGCCGGCGTCATCAACTACACCAAGACCGCCGCGCTCGAGCTCGCGCCGCACGGCATCCGGGTCAACGCGCTGGCGCCCGACATCACCCTGACCGAAGGCATCAGGGCGATCGCGCCGCCCGGCTCCGAGCAGCGATTCGGCCTCACCGTCCCGATGGGCCGGGCCGGTCACGTCGACGAAATGGCGGGCGCGGCAGTCTTTCTCGCGTCCGAGATGTCCAGCTACATCACCGGCCAGACGATCCACGTCGACGGCGGCACGCATGCCGCCGGCGGCTGGTATCACCATCCGGAGACCGGCGCGTACGCGCTCGGTCCGACGAGCGGTTAGTCACCGGTGTCGAGGCCGACATGAGCGGACATCCCGCCGTCGATCGCAATCATCTGCCCGGTGATGTATCGCGACGCGTCCGAGGCCAGGAAGACGACGAGATCGGCGACGTCCTGCGGTGCCCCGAGGTACGGCGTCAACGTGGCCCGGCCGAGGCGGCCGATGATCTCCTCGGACAGGTGCGCGCGCACGGCGTCGGTGAGGATCAAGCCGGGCACGATCGTGTTGGCCCGCACGCCCGCCTTGCCCTCGCTGGTCGCGACGTACATCGTCAGGGCGTGCACCCCGGCCTTCGAGACGCCGTAGGCCAGGCGGGTGCGGTCGCCTTTGAGTGCGGCCCCCGACGACATATTGACGATGGAACCGCCTCCACCCCTTCGCATTTCGGGAACCGCGTACTTGCACATCAGCAGCTGGCTGCCGAGATTCACCTCCAGGGACCGCTGCCACACATCCAGCGACATCTCGGTGACCGTGGTGTCCCGCGACAGGAAGTCGCTGGCGGTCAGGGCCGCGTTGTTGTGCAGGACGTCGAGGCGCCCGAATTCCGCGACCGTCGATTCCACCACGTCTCGCGCCGTCGCCTCCCGCGCGAGATCGCCGCCGAGCGCGATCGCCCGGGCCCCCGTGCGCCGGATCTCGTCGGCGACCCCGGCGGCCTTCGCCTCGTCGACGTCGACGACGGCGACGGCGGCGCCCTCGCGGGCCAATTCGCGCGCCGTCGCCGCACCGATTCCGCCCGCACCCCCGGTCACTATCGCGACCTTTTCGGCAAGTCTGGACATCGAGTTCTCCCACTCATCGGGGCTTTTCGGCCACGCACAAGAAAGTTAGCCTGATTTATGCCGCGTATTGCGCCAATCCCAATGGAACAGCTCAGCTCGCGCTCCCGCGAGATCGTGGAGGCCGGCGTCGCCGCCGGGCTCTACGCCACCCCGGTGCCCCTGCAGATATTCGCGTATCGCAGCGCACAGCTCGAACAGATCAACATGGCCAGACACCAGCTCGGTGCCGGCACCCTGCTCGGCGGCCGGATCCTGGAGTTGCTGCGCATCCGCAGCGCCCAACTCGGCGAATGCGAGCCCTGCAGCCAGTCGCGCAAGCACGACTCGATCACCGACGAGGACGTCGCCTGCCTGCTCGCCCCGGGCCACGGCGACCTCACCCCGCAGGAACAGATGGCCGTCGAGTTCCTCGATTTGCTGTCGGCCGACCATCACGCCATGGACGACGAGTTCTACAAGCGGCTGGGGGAGCACTTCACCGCCGCGCAGATCATCGAGCTGGGCTTCACCTGCGCCGGGGTGATGGGCGTGCACCGCTTCATCCACACCCTCGACGTCTACGGCGACTCGCCGCCCGCCATCGAATACACCCGGGATCAGGTCGACGCCACCAAGCCGGAATGACTTAAGTAAGCGGGTAGGGCCCGAAGCGGCCCCACGCGACGAAGACGGCGAGCACCAGCAGCACCGCGTTCATCGCGACGAACGGTGTCTCCTTGCGCCGGGCGTGCACCACGGCCGCGCCGACCATCACCGCCGCGAGCCCAATCGCGGCCAGTGGCACCAGGATTGGCGCGATGTGCATCAGGGCCGGCACGATCAGCCCGATCGCGCCGAGGATCTCGGCGACGCCGATGAGCCGGATCGTCGTCGGGGCGTAGTCCTCTGCCCAACCGAAGCCCGAGCCCACCAATTGGTCCTTGGTGCGCACGAGTTTCAACAGCCCGCTGCCGACGAAGGTGACCGCCAGAACGATCGCGACGATCCACAGCGCCATGTTCATCCAGACCTCCTCAGAGAAGGGCGATCTCGCGATCATCCAACGACGGGCCGCCCGCGGCAAGGGTGTCACTCATTGGCACCCACTAGAGCCGGCGATACCGTTGCGCAAGAATGACACCATGTCCGACCGGTCCTTCGACGCCACCAACCCGTTCCATCGGGTGATGCGCACCTTCGCCGCCACGAAGGTGGGGGCGGCGTTCATGCGCCCGGCGGCACACCATCTGGACCGGCTCGTCACCAAGGTCACCGGCGGCCGAAGCAGCTTCGCTGGGATCGTGACCGGGGTTCCCGCGGTCATTCTCACCACTACCGGCGCCAAGTCGGGTCAACCCCGCACCGTTGCGTTGTACGGAATCCCGCACCCCGATGGCGTGGGCCTCATCGCGTCCAACTGGGGCGGCGAAAAGCACCCGGCCTGGTACTACAACCTCAAGGCCAACCCGAAAGCCACGGTGTCGATCGGGCGCGACACGTGGCAGGCCACCGCCCGGCTCGCCACACCGGCGGAACGCGACGAGATCTGGGCGAAAGGGGTCAACATGTACCCCGGCTGGCGCAAGTACGAAGTGCGGGCCGGCGACCGCCACATCGAGGCGTTCATTCTCAGCCGGACGTGAGGGCATAAGACCGCCGGAAGGTGGGTATTTCTCTTGGGCTAGCGGGCATCTGAGCGTGCCCGCGGTCCAGGTAAGAGGAGCCGTCCACTGGGCCGGCAACCGGCGAAGCGGGCCAGCGCGCCCGGCGGCGGGAGCAACACATGAATCGCGGCGACGACGACCAACACCTCACCGAAGCGGTGGGGGAGACGACCGCGGATTACGGCGCCCAGTTCCTCGACGAGCCGGATGACGGTTCGATCGCCACCGAGGCGGAAACCGCCGAACGGCTGCCGAGCGGATCCGCGCTGCTGATCGTCAAGCGTGGCCCGAACGCCGGTTCCCGTTTCTTGCTCGATCGACCCGTCACCTCGGCGGGGCGCCATCCCGACAGCGACATCCTGCTCGACGACGTCACCGTGAGCCGCCGTCACGCGGAGTTTCGGCACGACGAGGACGGCAACTGGGCCGTCGCCGACGTCGGTAGCCTCAACGGCATCTACGTCAACCGGCAGGCGGTGGACTCAACGGTGCTGGCCAACAACGACGAGGTGCAGATCGGCAAGTTCCGGCTGGTTTTCCTGACTGGATAGCCGGGTCAGCCCTTCATTCCCCGCTCGCTTCGGACGAGCAGGGCGGGGCCGCCCAGCATCAGCGCCAGCGCGAAGCCGGTGACGTCGGTGCTGGTGGGTTGATGGGTGCTCATGTCGAACGCGGTGATCCCGAAGGTCGCGAGCAGGGTGAGCACGAAGATCATGCCGGTGTAGCGGGTCGGCGCGAGGGCGAGGAAAACGAGCCCGACCAAAGCGATGAACAGCGACAACATCAGGTCGGCACCTGACCTTCGCGTCGCACCAACCTAGCCTCCTCATCCGAGCCGCCCGGTCGCCAGGCACACAGCGTAGCCGCGGCGTGTTCGCCCGTTGAGGCAAACGGGAGACTTGTATCGGCTGCTAACTCTCAAAGCCTCCGCTCGAAGACGGAGACCCAACGACGGTGGTCGGCGCGGGGGGACCCGCACCGGCCGGCCCGCCGGAAGCTCCGCCGAGACGATCGGCCGCAAAGGCCCCGCCTTGGTCGATCATTGCCCCGTTGCTCGAGTACGTGGTTTTCGGGCACCGACCCGCGCGGCCCAGCCCCATGCGCGATGACTGAGCCGGGCTACCATGCAAACTCATGACGCGCACTGCCGCGCTGCTGGCAGCGGCCCTTTTCCTGACGGTTATTCCGCCCGCTCGCGCGGACGACAACGACACCGCGTTCCTGAACGCGCTCCACAATCAGGGCATCTCGAGCGCCAAAGGCGATCAGGGCCTGATCAACATGGGCCACAAGATCTGTGCCCTGTTGGCGCAGGGCCGGAACATGGATTCGATCCTGGGCATGTTTCAGTCGCACGAGCGCAACGGTATGACAGACGACGACGTGAGGTTTTTGGTGCGAACTTCGGCCACGTCGTATTGCCCCGAATACGCGCCTTAAGCGGTTAGCTGTGGTTGAGATCCGGACAGAACTCGTTGGGACTAGCAGTACCGAGGACGTGGCGACGCCTGCTGCTGTCAGCAACAGGGTTATCACCCCATCCGGGGCGGCTCTGCTGTGGGGGATTTCGTTCCGTGAGAGAGAAAGAATCGCCGCGATCCTCGCATCTCATACTCGGCTTGGCCCCGTAGCAGGGGGGTAAGCGGTAGGGGTAAGCGTTATACCAGCGCGGCTATTTGCGTGGCGCTACGGGCTAACCCAGTGGTGAAACGAATCCTTATCTCTGTGCGGACTTTTTGAATGCTGGTCGGTCGTTGACACGCGTCTAAAGAGCCGCACCAAGTTGCGCCAAAAGCGCGAGCAAAATGATTGGACCGAATATGTACACGTCACCGGCGATGCCGAGTGGCAGCACAACGGCGAAGACGAGTGGCAGCGCAACGGCAAGAATTGGAGGGACAACGAGTAGAAGTGCAATGAAAATAGCGAGTACAAATATTAGAATGGCAAGAGAGGTGAATAAGTTGGTTGCGCTCGCAGACAAGGAATTGGCCCAAATCGGGAAGTCCTGCAAAAACGCGGCGTTGGCGGCCTCAGCACTGGCATACGCGCCCGCACCCGAGGTCAAGTTGTGCACAAACTGGCTGTTGAACGCCGCCGCCTGACCGGCCAGCGCCTGGTAGTTCGCGGCGTGCTGAACGAACACCTTGGCGATGGCACCGGACACCTCATCGGCCGCCGCCGGGAGTATCGCCGTGGTCTGCGCCGCCGCCACCTTGTGCGCGGCCTCGACGTTCAGGCCGATATTGGCCAGATCTGCCGCCGCCGTGTGCAGCGCCTCCGGGGTCACCATTACCTGCAACATTGGCCAACCTTCGGAAAACTAGCCCCTGGTTGTCACGAGCCCCGGCGGTCCTCCACCCGTCAGAACAGGATGGCCTTAGCGTACGGCGCTGCTGCGGCGCGGCATTGAGTAACCGGCTACTCACTTTCGTTTCCGGCTCGTGGCAGGTGGAGCAGGCGGGGCAACAGTTGGTGTGGATCGCTAACGCTTCTTTAGAGCTGCTACATGCGAGTTACCCGAAGCCTGGCTGACCGGGGAATCTTGTCGGGCAGGACAGGTCGCAACAGCTTGTCAAGATCGGCGGCGTTAATCCGCACCAATTTGTTGCCGACTTTGTACGCAGGCAACTTGCCGCTTGCGATGAACCGGCGGACGGTGCGCTTGTTAACCCGCAGCCGCTCAGCAGCCTCATCTAGCGTGATGAATTCGCGCCGCTTACTCAAGGTATTCAACCTCCCTTGGGAAAAGACCTGCATAAAAACGCTCTTTCCAGGGAGTGTTGCCAACGATAGGGCATCATCGCCACCACGGGGGATGGGGGGTGCCCCGCCTGGCAACCACCGGCCCGCATCCGCATGTGCGCGTCACTGGTGAGGGTGGGGGGCACCCCGCCGACGCAACCGGCGCCGCATCCCACGCATTGCTTCGTTTTTACCCCCAGGGGTAATTTCCACATAGGCCGGAAGGGCTCCGAAACGACTCGGTAGACCTCTCCGCCCCCGGTGAGGTCGCCTCTTGCCTGCACACCACCCCCCTGCTAGGTGACCAAAGCCACTAGTGCAATGGCCGGGCCGACTCGATTCTTTACGCATGCGTAGTTCGTTGTTTGCACATACATAGTTTGTTGCTCCCAGATTCACCAATCTTTAGCGAGAGGCAAAACGATGTCGTTTGTGATGGCGGCCCCAGAGTTCCTGGCTTCGGCGGCGACGGATTTGTCCAACATCGGCTCGGCGATGACCGCCGCGAATGCGGCGGCGACGGGCCCGACTACCAGGGTGCTGGCTGCGGCTCAGGATGAGGTGTCAGCCGCAGTGGCATCGCTGTTTTCCGCATACGGACAGGCCCATCAAGCACTCAGTGCCCAAGCCGCAGCGTTCCACTCGCAGTTCGTGCAAACCCTCAACTCGGGTGCGGCGGCGTATGTCAGCGCCGAGAGCACCAACGCCCAACAGGGCCTGCTTAACGCGGTCAACGCTCCTGCCCAAGCCGCAACCGGACGCCCGCTGATCGGCAACGGTGCCGACGGGACGACCGTGAACGGAGTGGGCACGAACGGCGCGCCCGGTGGATGGCTGTTAGGCAACGGCGGCAACGGTGGGAATAGCACCCTTGCCGGCGCGGCCGGCGGGACCGGCGGTGCCGCCGGATTATTCGGCGTCGGCGGCATCGGCGGGCAGGGTGGCGCCGGCGGGGTCGGCGGGACCGGCGGCAACGGTGGGCTGCTGTTCGGCGTAGGCGGCGCGGGCGGGACGACCCTCAGCGGCGGGATTGCCGGTACCGGCGGCATGGCCCCGCTGATCGGTATTGGCGGGGACGGTGGCACTAGCGTTTTGCCCGGTACCAACACTGTTACCGGGACGGGTGGTAACGGCGGCAACGTCGGGCTGTTGGGCATCGGTGGGCACGGCGGGCAGGGCGGCGGTTTCGCCAACGGCGGCAATGGCGGCAACGTCCCGTTTGGCATAGGTGGGGGCGGTGGAATTGGTGGGAGTTACTCCATCTTGCCCGGCTCCACCACCCCCCCCGTCGGCGGGGGTAACGGCGGCGACGTATGGCTCGGCCTTGCCGGGCATGGTGGACGCGGTTACCCGAAGGCCCTCTTTCTGGGCAGTACCCAAATCTCAGCGAGCGACGGTGGGAACGGTGGCAACGCCCTTTTCTTGCTGCCCGGCGCTGGCGGTGCCGCCCCGTTTGGGACCCCTGGCAAACTAGGAACCTTCTTTTTCGGCTTCGCCTAAGTGTCGCATTTATTCAAACGCGTGTTGTGAAAAGACCATGCTCGCAGTCAGCCGGGGCTGCGGATTTGGTGACTTTCGACGACCCGAGGCGGGCCGTTCGGCCCTGGCCAACTGCGCGCCAGCAGCGAACCATCTCCGTTCCATGAGAATCAGTCGCTCATGGTTCGCCCGCATCGGAGTCGGCGCAATAATCTTCGCCGTCAGTCCAGGCTTAGCGCACGCCGACATCGATCCGCATATCCCCGATCCCATCCATTTGTTTTGTTGGGGCTCCACTGCCAATTCGTGGAATTGGCTAGGTGTCTGCGATGGCCAACGCTACGCCGACGGGACGTATTGGCACGTCCAAGGCGTCGGTTACACAATCCTGAACGTGATGTGCGCCGCTGGCACACCAGGGGACCTGAACCCGCCACCAGCGCCTCCGGGCGGGTGCGGCGGCCAGCCGCCCCCGGTCATCAACATGCAGAAATGACCGCGCGCAGGCGGCTGCCTTCGAAAATTTCCCGTCGCTACAGCGGGTTGAGGAACGGCTTGCCTGGCGGACAGCGCACCTCGCTGCACGTCTCGTTCGAGGGCGAACGCTTCCGCGCCATCTCGGAGGGTGACGTACCGGTAGTCGAAGTTGTCGTGGATGTATTTTTTCGTCAGTGCTTCGAGAGACAACAGCTCGTCGCCGATCTCGCGCTGCTGCCCGCTGGTGAGGTGCGGCACGACGAACCGGTCGCAGACGTACACACAAAACTGGTCGCCGCTTCTGCGGCCTACCGCGTGCGAATTCAGCCGCGTCCAAAGCCCTTTCGCCCGTTTTGGCTCATCGGGTGATTCGGTGCCTTCGACGGTCATCGCCCTGCCCGACATTCCGACGTAGACGAAGCGGCGGTCCTGCCAGATTGTGTAGACACCGGCGGCTACCTTCGGCACCAAGGTATTGCGCCAGTCTGAGAAGCGATGTGACGGGCCACTTTCGAGTACCTGCAATAGCTGCGCGTTCGACATCAGAATGCGGAGTCCAATTCTTCGGGTGCGACCCACTGTGCCCTGGCACCCCCGACTGACACGTGATCCAACGCCCGTTTCAGGGTCGCTGCTGGATCACCCGGAGTGTCGCCGGTCTGCGCCATGAGGGTCGGGCGCAGCGGGTGATAGCTGCTGATGAGATATTCGTTTCGGGTTTGTAGCCGCTCGACGTACCGCTGATGCGGTGGGCGGTCGGATTTTTCGTGCCAATTGTTGCAGCGGGCGCATGCCAAGACCAGGTTCCATACTCGTCGGCGGGTGCGCCACCGATCAGTGGCCCAGTCGACCAGGGGAAGACGTGGTCCACCTGGCATGTCGAGACTGAGCCGCTGGTGATGTCAATGGGCGCATAGCAATAGAAGCAGTGGCCTTTCTGGTAACCGTTGAGCGCGGCGCGTGCCCCCGTGATGTTGGTGCGCCGGCGCGGCACCACCAGCATGTCGGTGACGGGTTGAAACTCGACGGTCAGCAGTAGGCGGGGAAGGTTGAGTTCCCAGGCGGTTTCCACGAGTCGCCAGCGTGCCTCGACCTCCTCAGTAAGAGTAGGGCCGTGACCTTGGTCGAGAAGGCCTCGCAGGCCGTCGGTGAGACGGATGCCCGACCCTTGACGCCGTTCGTCGATGAAGAAGCGTTCGGGTACGTCTTTGCTGTCGACGACGTGGAAGGCGTCGATAACGTTGTTGAAGCCGAGTTGCACCGTCTTGGCGCGGAGGGCGTCCGAGTCGATTTCACCGTTGTTGTATGCGCGGCAGGCGTCCAGGAATCGGCTTTTCTGGAAGGTGCCTTGCTTGTCGTGGGATCGCAGGTGGTCGGCGACGCGGGTGGCGAACGGGAGGGCAAGCTGGTCAAGGGGGATGGCCTCATCGGAGCCGCCGCCGATTTCGAGGAGCGCCCCGGCCAGGGCGAATTTGTAGGAGGCCACGTTCTGGCCGAACAGGATGATGGCGCGCCAGTAGGAGTCCAGCGACGGGATGTCGTAGGCGAACCGCGCGACGGCGTCACCGCGATCCACGTGGCCTCCTTTCTCGTCGGCAACCTCGAGCGGCATCCCTCGCGGGCGGACGCATTGCTTCCGGGGCGCAGCTATTTTTTCCGTTCCGCTTTAGAGGTTTTGGGTTGCGTAGCGTCTCCGTGCGCCTCTTGGGCGGATGTCTTCGCCGACTTGCGCGTCGGCGTTTTCCCTCCACTGCTGGGCGACAACTTGGCCCCCGAGGCCGGCTCGAAGACGGTGGAGTCTTGCGGATAGGACGTCAATAACCGCATTATTCGCGTTAAGTCGTTCACGCTTAATGCGTTCAAAAATCTTTTGGCGTCATCCGTGGGTGTCGATGGGGGAGCGCTATTCCGCTGAAGGATGTTCAACAGCTCTAGTAACGCGTCAACCCCTTTTGGGCTTAATTCGCGTATCAGCTTTTCGCGCTCAGCATCGGTAGGCGTTTGCATCGCGCGGAACATCGTGCTGATCTCGCTCGGTTGTAACTTGCGCAGCACCTCGTCGACATCACCGGATACGAGCGGAGCCGGCCCGAAGACTAAGCCGTCAATGAAGCTTCCGGGCGCTGGCCGCATGATCAAGCTGCCAAAGTCTATGCCGGATGCGGATGGGGAGGGCTCGGGTCGCGAAATGCTCCGAACCGTCTCGATTGTCTCTTCCTCGACGGACGTGTTGAGGTATGCGTTCGTTAGGTCCAGAAATAGGTCTAACGGTACCTGGTGATATGGCTGATCCGTTAATACTGAACCCATCTCCGCTATCAGTTCAACGCGCGGTCCTAACCACTGACCACGCACGGGGGCGCGGTACCAGTCCTCTTTCTTATCGCTAGTTACGAACAATAGTGGTCGCTGGGCGGTTTTGGCGTGCTCTAGTAATTCCCACCAGACAAGGTAATCTCCTGTTGGATCTTCTTTCGTCTTAACGTCAAGGTAGCCCGGCGGAATGGATTCTTCGTATCGTTCGAGTGCTATGGCCTTGAGCTCTTTGAGTTCTTGATCTGTAGGGCGCTTTCCGAACGCTTGGTCATCTAGTAGTTCGTCGAGTGCATGTAGAACCGGGTCGTTTTTCCTTACCTCATCGAATGGAATCACGTGTTCGTCACGCCATTCTGCAAGCCTGGTTGCGAGATCTTCCTTAACCGCGTCGACTATCTCCCTGACCTCCGCCTGGAGCTCCCCACGGATTTGGTTGAGATGCTTTTCGTCAAGGACGACCGTGATGGAGCTAAGGAGCTGGGCGTACGCCGACACACTCGTTCCCGCTGTTTTCAGGCGGCTTCGCTGAAACTCAAGGGCTACTTGATACGGAACGAAGATCCGCTCCCGAACCGACTTGAGCGCAGAAATTATCTGTTCTCGCTGGTTCTTTCCTACACGATATAGGTCGAGCATCACATTCGCATCGAGCGCGATCGTTCCGGTAGTAATCATGCGACTGATTGTTTCGTCGTCGTGGCTATACCACTCCGGCAGAATCGATTTCATCCCCAACGCACGCACCTCCATGTGACCGCCCAGTTGGGCTTGCGTCACGCCCCAGTCTTGTGCTCGTAGCCCCTCTACCTCTTGACGGAACCGATGCACAGGCTACATATCGAGCGTGGAGACCGGGCGGACATTGGGCCAATCCCCCTTGCGTCCGGCGGCGCTCGTTGCTGCCGCACGACACCACAGCTTGCCGGTGCTGCGGCGGGGGAGTAGTCCCTCGGTCGCCACCGGTGACGCCGCCCCGCCACGCCGATCCCGCAGCAAAACAAATCGCGCGTGAGAAAGCCGAGGTGGATCACACATAGATCACACGGTGCCCGTGGGTGAATTCGAAAAACAGGCTGTGAACTGCATAAATGCTGGGTGCCCCCGGCAGGATTCGAACCTGCGGCCTTCTGCTCCGGAGGCAGACGCTCTATCCCCTGAGCTACGGGGGCGCAAAACAACATGATGCGCCAGCGGGCCCAGCCAGAGTAACGCATCGACGTGACGGTCGTGACCCCGCCAGGGCTCAACTGGCCTTCGCCTGGGCACTCGGACGCAGCGCCCCGGGTGATCGCCCGGTGTGTTTCTTCACCAGTCGGTGCAGCGTCGCGGGATCGGCCAGCCCCACGGACGCGGCGATCTCCTCGAGCGGCATGCGGGTGGTGCGCAACAGATGCAGCGAGCGCTCGAGGCGAACCCGCTGCACCAGCTGGAGCGGGCTGAGCCCCACGGCATTTCGCGTCCGGCGCGCCAGGGTCCGGGTGCTCAGGCCGCAAAACCGGGCCAGCGAGTCGAGCGTGTGCGGCTCGTCTAGCCGGGACCGGACGAAACGCTCCAGCGTCGCGACCGTTTCGTCGCGCGCCGCCAGGTGCGAGGGAATGAGGAAGCTCGCCTGCGACGTCCGCTGATCGGCCACGAGCCGGTTCGCGAGCTCGTCGGTGAGCGCGGCGCCGCCGAGGTCGCGCATCAGCGCGAGCATCAGGTCGATGTGCGCGAAGGCGCTCCCGGCCGTCCAGATCGAGCCGTCGCGAACCACCATTTCGTCGATGACGACGCGGGCCGCCGGCGCGACCCCGGCGAGGTCGGCCCCGAGCCACCACGTCGTGACGCAGCGCCGTTGATCGAGAAGCCCGGCCGCGGCCAGGACGAATACCGCCGTGCACGACGCCGCGATTTCCGCGCCGCGGGCGTCCGCGCCCGCCAGCCACTCGGCAGCGACGGCGACGTCGGCGCCGCCGAGCCGCTCGGCGATCTCCTCCGGCTGTGCGGCCCCGAGCCCGGGCACCACGACGACTTCTCGCGCGCCGGCCTGCGCCAGGGGTTGCGCGGCGACTGCCAGGCCGCCGCGCAGTGCGACCTGGCTTTCCGGGGAGACGAACCGAAGGTCGAACGCGGGTTTGCCGAGGATCCGATTGGCCGCCGAGATTACGTCGATCGTCACACCCACGGCGCTGGCGCTGGCCCCGTCGAGCACCAGGACATCGAAACCGATCATGTGGCGAATTATGCAAGAAAGCTGTCTGTCTCGCCACTGGATTTTGGCCCGCGGCCGGAGCAGATTACGAGAGCAGGAAGCCGCTTGAAAGGACATGACATGCCGCTGATGCGCGTAACACTGACGCCGGGCGCCTTCGACGAGGCGGGCAAGGAGCGCCTGGTCACGGGCCTCACCGAGGCGGCGTGCCGCGCCGAGTCGGTGCCCGACCAGCCCCAGCACCGGATGCGGGCCCTGGTCCTGCTGCACGAGCTCGCGCCCGGGTGTTTTTACTCCGCCGGCGTGCCGGCGGACGCCGCGGTCGCCGGCGTCTTCATCGATTGGCAGGTCAGCACCGGGGTCCTGGACGGGGCCCGCAAGGCGCGATTCGCCGGCGAGATTCAGGAGGTCGCCGAATCGGCGGCTCAAACCAACGGCGACAGGATGGTCGTCACGTCGTGCGTCATCCACGAAGTGCCCGAAGGCCAGTGGGCTCAGAACGGCGCGATCCGCCGACTCCCGGACATCGCGCCGATTGCGGGATTCGAGCACCTGGCCTCCGTCGCGTCCTGATGCCGATGCGTCCGGCGGACCGCTTGGCGCAAGCCATGATTGGCGAGCCGAACTCCCGCTTCCGCCTGCCCACCCCGGCACTGATCCTGGACGAGGCGGCGCTGGACGCCAACATCGGTCGAATGGCCGACCGCACGCGCGGCAAGGTCGCGCTGCGCCCGCACGCCAAGACACACAAATGCGCCTGGATCGCCGGAAAGCAGATCGCCGCCGGCGCGGTGGGGATCTGCTGCGCCAAAATCGGCGAGGCCGAAGCACTTTCGGCGGCCGGCGTGCGCGGCATCCTCCTGACGTCGCCGGTCGCCGATCCGCTGATGCCGAAGCGGCTGTGCGACGTGGCGGCGCTCGACCCCGATTTTGCCTGTGTGGTGGATCATCCCGACCCGGCGACCGCGCTCAGCGCCGAAGCGTGCCGCCGCGGCATGCGCGTCGGTGTCCTCGTCGACGTCGACGTGGGGCTCGGCCGCACCGGCGTCTCCGGCCCGCACCAAGCGGTGGCGCTGGCCGACCATATCGATCGGTGCGACGGGCTGACGCTGGCCGGCGTTCAGGGCTACGGCGGGCATTGGCAGCACATCCCCGGCTTCCAACACCGTTGCGACGCAGTCAAAATAGGCATGGAAACCCTATCGGCAGTGGTCGACGAGCTGCGCACCGCCGGCCACCGGGTCGGCATCGTCACCGGCGGCGGCACCGGAACCGTCGCGGCCGATCTGGACTTGGGCGTCCTCAACGAATTACAGCCCGGCTCTTACGTCTTCATGGATGCCGAATATTCCGACGCACTGGGCGGCGACGACGACGGAGCCTTCCAAACCAGCCTGTGGGTTGCGAGCCAAGTCGTGAGCGCCAACGCCGACGCGATCGTCACCGTCGACGCCGGCCTGAAGGCTTTCGCGACGGACGGACCCATGCCACGCCCGGCCGGTTCCCGGTTCGACGGCTCGACCTACGCCTTCTTCGGCGACGAACACGGCGCACTCACCCGGCCCGCTGGCGCGCCCGTCAGCCTCGGGGAGCGCGTGGAGTTCGCCACCCCGCACTGCGACCCCACCGTCGATCGGTATGACGCCTATCACGTCGTCCGCGGCGACCGGCTGGTGGACATCGTGCCGATCGAGGCCGCCCGCGCCAGTCGGTAGCGGCCCGGGCCCCGGTGCGGCCGCGCTGCCCCCTGCAATAGATTCGGGGACGGGGGGCCCTAGCCAATAGGATGGACGCTCGTGACCCCCGCCGACCTGGCTGAGCTGCTCAAAGTCACCGCCGCCGCGGTGCTTGCCGAGCGCGGGCTGGACGCTGCCGCGTTGCCGGCGACGGTTACGGTCGAACGGCCGCGTAATCCCGATCACGGTGACTACGCCAGCAACCTGGCGCTGCAGCTGGGCAAGAAGGTCGGCGCCAACCCGCGTGAGCTGGCCGGATGGCTCGCCGAAAAGCTGGCCGGCGCCGACGGCATCGCGGCGGCGGAGGTCGCCGGGCCGGGCTTCATCAACATGCGCCTCGAGGCGTCGGCGCAGGCGGTGGTCGTCACCAACGTCATCGACGCCGGCGACGAGTTCGGGTACTCCGACGACCTAGCCGGGCAAAAGATCAACCTGGAGTTCGTCTCGGCCAACCCCACCGGGCCGATCCACATCGGCGGCACCCGGTGGGCCGCGGTCGGCGACGCGCTGGGCCGGTTGCTGTCCACCCAGGGCGCCGACGTGGTGCGCGAGTACTACTTCAACGACCACGGCGCGCAGATCGACCGGTTCGCGAACTCGTTGATCGCCGCGGCCACGGGCGAGCCGACGCCGCAAGACGGCTACGCGGGCGCCTACATCAACGACATCGCCGCGCAGGTCCTGCAGAAGGCGCCCGAGGCGCTGAGCCTGCCCGAAGCCGAAATGCACGAGACCTTCCGCGAAATCGGCGTCGACCTGATGTTCACCCACATCAAGGAGTCGCTGCACGAGTTCGGCACCGACTTCGACGTCTACACCCACGAGGACTCGATGCACACCAGCGGACGCGTCGAGCAGGCCATTGCCCGGCTTCGCGGGACCGGCAACGTCTACGAAAAGGACGGCGCAACCTGGTTGCGCACCAGCGCTTTTGGTGACGACAAGGACCGCGTCGTGATCAAGAGCGACGGCAAGCCGGCCTACATCGCCGGCGACATCGCCTACTACCTGGACAAGCGGCAACGCGGCTTCGACCTGTGCATCTACATGCTCGGCGCCGACCACCACGGCTACATCGCCCGGCTGAAGGCCGTAGCCGCCGCATTCGGCGAAGACCCGGCCAGCGTCGAGGTGCTCATCGGGCAGCTGGTCAACCTGGTCCGCGACGGCCAGCCGGTCCGGATGAGCAAGCGGGCCGGGACGGTGCTCACGCTCGACGACCTGGTCGAGGCGATCGGCGTCGACGCCGCGCGCTACAGCCTGATCCGCTCGTCGGTGGACACCCCGATCGACATCGACCTGGCGCTGTGGTCCTCGGCGTCCAACGAGAACCCGGTCTATTACGTGCAATACGCGCACGCGCGGCTGTCGGCGCTGGCCCGCAACGCCGCCGAGCTCGGCCTGATCCCCGACACTGGCCACCTCGAGCTGCTCAGCCACGACAAGGAGGGCGCGCTGCTGCGCAGCATCGGCGAATTCCCGCGAGTGGTGAAAACCGCCGCCGCGCTGCGGGAACCGCACCGGATCTGCCGCTACCTGGAGGACCTCGCCGGCGACTACCACCGGTTCTACGACTCCTGCCGCGTCCTGCCGCAGGGCGACGAGCAGCCCACCGACCTGCACACCGCGCGCCTCGCCCTGTGCCAGGCCGCCCGCCAGGTCATCGCCAACGGCCTGACGATCCTCGGCGTCACCGCACCGGAGCGAATGTGAACGTCCATCCCGCCGGTCCCCGGCATGCCGACGAGACGCGCCACGCCGAAAGCCCGCCCCGGCCGCAATCCCCCGAGGAGCTGCTGCTGCTGGCGCCGAACGTGTGGCCGCGCAGCACAACTCGCGACGAAAACGGAGCCGCCGTCATCGGGGGAGTCGCGGTCACCGACCTCGCCCAGGAGTACGGGACCCCGTTGTTCGTCGTCGACGAGGACGACTTCCGCTCCCGCTGCCGCGACATGGCGGCGGCGTTCGGCGGCGGCCACAACGTGCACTACGCCGCCAAGGCGTTCCTGTGCACCGAGATAGCACGCTGGATCAACGAGGAGGGCCTCTCGCTGGACGTGTGCACGGGCGGGGAACTGGCGGTCGCGCTGCACGCGGACTTCCCGCCGGAGCGGATCACGCTGCACGGCAACAACAAATCCGTCGCCGAACTGACCGCCGCGGTCAAGGCCGGGGTGGGCCACGTCGTGCTGGACTCGATGATCGAAATCGAGCGCCTCGACGCCATCGCGGGCGAGGCGGGCATCGTCCAGGACGTGCTGGTGCGCCTGACCGTCGGGGTCGAGGCGCACACCCACGAGTTCATCTCCACCGCGCACGAGGACCAGAAGTTCGGGCTGTCGGTGGCCAGCGGCGCGGCGATGGCGGCGGTGCGCCGGGTGTTCGCCACCGATCACCTGCGGCTGGTCGGGTTGCACAGCCACATCGGCTCCCAGATCTTCGACGTCGCCGGCTTCGAGCTGGCCGCGCACCGCGTCATCGGGCTGCTGCACGAGATCGTCGACGAGTTCGGCGTCGACAAGACGGCCCAGCTGTCGACGGTCGATCTCGGTGGCGGCTTCGGCATCTCGTACCTGGCACCCGACGATCCCCCTCCGGTGGGCGAGCTGGCGGCCAAGCTGGGCGCCATCGTGCGCAGCGAATCGGCGGCCGTCGGGCTGCCCACCCCCAGGTTGGTCGTCGAGCCGGGGCGCGCCATCGTCGGACCGGGCACCATCACGCTGTACGAGGTCGGCACCGTCAAGGATGTCGACGTGAGCACGACGGCGCACCGGCGCTACGTCAGCGTCGACGGCGGCATGAGCGACAACATCCGGACCGCGCTCTACGACGCGCAGTACGACGCCCGGCTGGTCTCGCGGGTCAGCGACGCGCCGGCGGAGCTGGCCCGCATCGTCGGAAAGCACTGCGAGACAGGCGATATCGTCGTCCGCGACACCTGGGTCCCGGGGGATCTGCAGCCGGGCGACCTGCTCGGGGTCGCCGCCACCGGCGCCTACTGCTATTCGCTGTCGAGCCGCTACAACATGATCGGCCGTCCCGCGGTGGTGGCCGTGCGCGGTGGGCGCGCCCGCCTGGTGCTGCGCCGGGAGACGGTCGACGATCTCTTGAGTCTGGAAGTGAGGTGACCCGTGCCCGGTAACGAAAAGCCCGTCGGCGTAGCAGTACTCGGGTTGGGCAACGTCGGCAGCGAAGTCGTTCGCATCATCGAGGACAGCGCCGCCGACCTGGCGGCCCGTATCGGTGCCCCGCTGGTGCTGCGTGGCGTCGGGGTGCGTCGCGTCGCCGCCGACCGCGGCGTCCCCATCGGGCTGCTGACGGACAACATCGAAGAGCTGGTGTCCCGCGCGGACGTCGACATCGTCGTCGAGTTGATGGGGCCCGTCGAGCCCGCCCGCAAGGCGATCCTGGCCGCGCTCGAACACGGCAAGTCCGTGGTCACGGCCAACAAGGCCCTGCTGTCCATCTCCACCGGGGAGCTGGCCCAGGCGGCCGAAAACGCGCACGTCGACCTGTATTTCGAGGCGGCGGTCGCGGGCGCGATCCCCGTCATCCGCCCGCTCACCCAATCGCTGGCCGGCGACACGGTGCTGCGGGTGGCCGGCATCGTCAACGGCACCACGAACTACATCCTGTCCGAGATGGACAGCACCGGCGCCGACTACGCCAGCGCCCTGGCCGACGCCAGCGCGCTGGGCTACGCCGAGGCCGATCCCACCGCCGACGTCGAGGGCTACGACGCCGCGGCCAAGGCCGCGATCCTGGCGTCCATCGCCTTCCACACCCGGGTGCATGCCGACGACGTCTATCGCGAGGGCATCACCAAGATCACCCCGGCCGACTTCGCGTCCGCGCGGGCGCTGGGCTGCACCATCAAACTGCTGTCCATCTGCGAGCGCGTCACGGGAGACGACGGCCAGCAACGGGTTTCGGCCCGCGTCTACCCCGCGCTGGTGCCGTTGTCGCATCCACTGGCCACGGTCAGCGGGGCGTTCAACGCGGTGGTGGTCGAGGCCGCGGCCTCGGGGCGGCTAATGTTCTACGGCCAGGGGGCCGGCGGCGCGCCCACCGCGTCGGCGGTCACCGGCGACCTGGTGATGGCCGCCCGCAACCGGGTGCTGGGCAGCCGCGGCCCCAAGGAATCCCGGTACGCCCAGCTTCCCATCGCCCCGATGGGTCTCATCCCCACCCGCTACTACGTCAGCATGAACGTCGCCGACGAGCCCGGCGTATTGGCATCGGTGGCAACGGAATTCGCCAAGCGCGAGGTGAGCATCGCCGAGGTGCGCCAGGAGGGCATGGTCGACGAGGGCGGCCGGCGGGTCGGGGCCCGCGTCGTGGTGGTCACCCACACCGCCACCGACGCGGCGCTGTCCGAAACCGTCAGCGCCCTGGCCGATTTGGACGTCGTGCAGGGCGTGACGAGCGTGCTGCGACTGGAAGGAAACGGCCTGTGAGCATCCCCCGGACGGCCATCCACCAACCCTGGCCGGGAGTGATCGCGGCCTACCGCGACCGGTTGCCGGTCGGCGACGACTGGACCCCGGTCACCCTCCTGGAGGGCGGCACGCCGCTGATCGCCGCGACCCGGCTCTCGGAAAAGACCGGCTGCACCGTCCATCTCAAGGTCGAGGGCCTCAATCCCACCGGCTCCTTCAAGGACCGGGGCATGACGATGGCGGTCACCGACGCCCTGGCCCGCGGCCAGCGGGCGGTGCTGTGCGCATCGACCGGCAACACCTCGGCCTCGGCGGCGGCGTACGCCGCGCGCGCCGGCATCACCTGCGCGGTGCTGATACCGCAGGGCAAGATCGCGATGGGCAAGCTGGCGCAGGCGGTCATGCACGGCGCCAAGATCATCCAGATCGACGGCAACTTCGACGACTGCCTGGAACTCGCCCGCAAGATGGCCGCCGACTTCCCGACGATCTCGCTGGTGAACTCGGTGAACCCGGTGCGCATCGAGGGCCAGAAGACCGCCGCGTTCGAGATCGTCGACGCGCTGGGGGCGGCCCCCGACGTGCACGCGCTTCCGGTCGGCAACGCCGGCAACATCACCGCGTACTGGAAGGGCTACACCGAGTATCACCACGAGGGCGTGATCGACAGGCTGCCCCGCATGCTCGGCGCCCAGGCCGCCGGCGCCGCGCCCCTGGTCCACGGCGAACCGGTCCGCAACCCGGAGACCATCGCCACGGCGATCCGCATCGGCGCCCCGGCGTCGTGGACGGCCGCCGTCGCGGCGCAACAACAGTCCAACGGCCGCTTCCTGGCCGTCACGGACGAGGAGATCCTGGCGGCATACCATCTCGTGGCCGCCTCCGAGGGCGTCTTCGTCGAGCCGGCGTCCGCCGCCAGCATCGCGGGGCTGCTCAAGGCCGTCGACGACGGCTGGGTGGCTCGCGGCTCCACGGTCGTCTGCACGGTGACCGGCAATGGCCTCAAGGATCCCGACACCGCGCTGAGGGACATGCCGACCGTGTCCCCGCTGCCGGTCGATCCCGTCCTCGTCGTCGAACAACTGGGCCTCGCGTAAGAAATGGCGGTTCAGATGCTGCCCGCCGGGCTGGTGGCCAGCGCCGTGGTGTCGGCGTCCAGCGCCAATCTCGGCCCCGGGTTTGACAGCCTCGGCCTGGCGCTGGACCTGCGCGACGAGATCGTCGTGGAGACAACCGATTCCGGCCTGCAGGTGGTGGTCGAGGGTGAGGGCGCCGACCAGGTGCCGCTCGACGCCGACCATCTGGTCGTGCGCGCGGTGCGGCGCGGGCTGGACGCCGTCGGTGTCGGCGCGCCCGGCCTGGTGGTGCGCTGCCGCAACGCCATCCCGCACTCCCGCGGCCTGGGCTCCTCGGCGGCGGCCGTCACCGGCGGCCTCGCGGCGGTGAACGGGCTTGTGGCGCAGACCGATTCGACCCAATTGAGCGTCGAACAGCTGATCCAGCTGTGCTCGGAATTCGAGGGGCACCCGGACAACGCCGCGGCGGCGGTGCTGGGCGGCGCGGTGGTCTCCTGGACCGACCGCACCGGCGAGCGGCCCCGGTACTCCGCGGTGTCGCTTCGGCTGCACCCGGATATCCACCTGTTCTGCGCGATTCCCGAGGAACGCTCGCTGACCGCCGAGACCCGGGTGCTGCTGCCCAGCCTGGTCGGCCATGACGAGGCCAGCTTCAACGTCAGCCGGGCCGCGTTGCTGGTCGTCGCGCTCACTGAACGCCCCGACATGCTGATGCCGGCCACCGAAGACCTGCTGCACCAACCCCAACGCGCCCCCGCGATGCGGGCATCGGCGGAATATTTGCGGCTGTTGCGGCGTCATAGCATCGCAGCGACGCTTTCCGGGGCCGGTCCCTCGCTGATTGCACTGAGCACAGAGTCGGAGTTACCCACGGAGGCGCTGGAGTACGGCGCCGCGCACGGATTTGCCGTCACCAAGATGTCCGCTGGCGAAGGAGTTCGCTGGGGCCCGGGCGTCACCGTCGCCGGTTAATCCACAGCGTGGCCGGAGGGTTTGCTTGCTTCCGGCAGGGATGCAGGTTATCCTCGGAGCCGTCCAGCAATCGCAGCATCTGCATCTGCAACTGCCTTGCCGCTAGGACAACACCAATTCTTCTCGTGAACGAGGTTCGCCGTCTTCTCCGCCGATCCGGGCGATCACCGTTGCAGAGTCGATGATTGGGCGCACTCGGCAAATTGGCTGAATGCAACGAACCCCCGTATGACCTGATCAGCGGGGGAAGAAAGGAACTCCGTGACAGATACGGACCTATTCACGGCTGGCGAAAACACCGATAGCAATCACGCTTCGGACGCCGTGACCACAGACACACCCGACGTGAAAACCAACGCCTCGGCCGGCTCCCTGTCCACCATGGTGCTGCCCGAGCTGCGTGCGCTGGCCAGCCAGGCCGGCGTCAAGGGGACGTCCGGGATGCGCAAGAACGAACTCATTGCCGCGATAAAGGAAATCAGGGGACAGGCCAACGGGACTGCGGCTCCGGCCGCCCCGGACACCGCCCCGGCGGACAGCGGCAAATCCGACCAAGACACGGCCACCGCCGACGCACCGGCGGAAGCGCCGGCCGCGCAAGGGGAACAGAACGGTTCCACCGGCGAGGCGCCGCGCCGCGAACGACGCGGTGCCTCCCGCGACGCGGGATCACCGTCTGAAGAGCGGGACCGCGAGGACGCGGACGCCCAAAAGGGCGGGGCCGCTCGCGAAGCCGACAAGCGCCAAGACCGCCAACAGGGCACCAAGACCGACGAGCGCGGCGGCGACCAGGGTGGCCAGCAGAATCGCGGCGGTTCGAACCAGCAGGACGACGACGGCGAAGGCCGCCAGGGCCGGCGGGGACGCCGGTTCCGCGACCGCGACCGCCGTCGCCGCGGCGAACGGTCGGGCGAAGGGGCCGACACCGAACTCCGTGAGGACGACGTTGTCCAGCCCGTCGCCGGAATCCTTGACGTGCTCGACAATTACGCGTTCGTGCGCACCTCCGGCTACCTGGCCGGCCCGCACGACGTCTACGTCTCCATGAACATGGTGCGCAAGAACGGCCTGCGCCGCGGCGACGCGGTGACCGGCGCGGTGCGGGTGCCCCGGGACGGCGAGCAGCCCAACCAGCGGCAGAAGTTCAACCCGCTGGTGCGCCTGGACAGCGTCAACGGCGGCTCGGTCGAAGAGGCCAAGAAGCGGCCCGATTTCTCCAAGCTGACGCCGTTGTACCCCAACCAGCGGCTGCGCCTGGAGACCACGCCGGACCGGCTGACCACGCGTGTCATCGACCTGATCATGCCGATCGGCAAGGGCCAGCGCGCGCTGATCGTGTCGCCGCCCAAGGCGGGTAAGACGACGATCCTGCAGGACATCGCCAACGCCATCACCAAGAACAACCCGGAATGCCACCTCATGGTCGTCCTCGTCGACGAGCGGCCCGAGGAGGTCACCGACATGACGCGCTCGGTCAAGGGCGAGGTCATCGCCTCGACGTTCGACCGGCCGCCGTCGGACCACACCTCGGTCGCCGAGCTGGCCATCGAACGCGCCAAGCGCCTCGTCGAGCAGGGCAAGGACGTCGTGGTGCTGCTCGACTCCATCACCCGCCTGGGCCGCGCCTACAACAACGCGTCGCCCGCGTCGGGCCGGATCCTCTCCGGTGGTGTCGACTCCACCGCGCTGTATCCGCCGAAGCGTTTCCTCGGCGCGGCCCGCAACATCGAGGAGGGCGGGTCGCTGACCATCATCGCCACCGCGATGGTCGAGACCGGGTCCACCGGTGACACGGTCATCTTCGAGGAGTTCAAGGGCACCGGTAACGCCGAGCTGAAGCTGGACCGCAAGATCTCCGAGCGCCGGGTCTTCCCCGCGGTCGACGTGAACCCGTCCGGCACCCGAAAGGACGAGCTGCTGCTCTCGCCCGACGAGTTCGCCATCGTGCACAAGCTGCGCCGCGTGCTGTCCGGTCTGGACCCCCACCAGGCCATCGACCTGCTGATGTCGCAGCTGCGCAAGACGAAGAACAACTACGAGTTCCTGGTGCAGGTGTCCAAGACGACCCCCGGGTCGATGGATAACGACTAACTCACCCGCGCCGTGGCGGAGACGCTGCAGCAACTGCTTCGGCAGCGCTCGGACCAGGACACGCCGGCACTGAAGTACGGCGACCGCGTCTGGACCTGGCGTGAGCACCTGGCCGATGCGGCCACCACGGCGGCCGCAGTCATCGGGGCCGCCGACCCGGACCGCCCACTGCACGTGGGCGCCTTGCTGGGCAATACCCCCGAGATGCTGACGGCCATGGCGTCGGCGGCGCTCGGCGGCTACGTGCTGTGCGGCATCAACGACACCCGCCGGGGCGCCGCGCTGGCCCGCGACATCGCGCGCGCCGACTGCCAGATCCTGCTCACCGATCCGGCGCACCAGGGGCTGCTGGACGGCCTGGACCTGCCCGGCGTGCGGGTCTTCGACGTGTCCGGCGACCCGTGGCGGGCGCTGCTGGCCGGCGCCGGAACGCTGAACCCGCATCGCGAGGTCGCGCCGACCGACACCTTCATGATGTTGTTCACCTCCGGCACCAGCGGCGACCCGAAGGCCGTGCGCGTCACCCATCTCGTCGTGCTGTTCGCCGGGGCGACGCTGATCGGGCGGTTCGGCCTCGACGCCTCCGACGTCTGCTACCTGTCGATGCCGCTGTTTCACGCCAACGCCCTGTATGCCGGGTGGAGCGTGGCGGTGGGCACCGGCGCGGCCATGGCCCCCGCGACGTTTTCCGCGTCCGGGCTGCTGGCCGACCTGCGCCGGTACGGGGCCACCTTCATGAACTACGTCGGCAAACCGCTGGCCTTCGTGCTGGCCACGCCGGAGCGACCCGACGACCACGACAACCCGCTGCGGGTCGCGGTCGGCAACGAGGCGAGCGATCGCGACATCGCCGAGTTCAGCAGGCGGTTCGACTGCACGGTGTGGGACGGTTTCGGCTCCACCGAGGGCGCGATCGTCATCACGCGCGAAGACGGCTGCCCGCCCGGCTCGCTGGGCCGGGGCTTCCCCGGGGTCGCCATCTACAACCCCGATACCCTGGCCGAATGCCCGCCCGCCACCTTCCGGGACGGCGTCCTGGCCAACGTCGACGAGGCGATAGGGGAGCTGGTCAACACCACCGGGGCGGGGCTGTTCGCCGGCTATTACAACGACTTCGAGGCCACCGACGCGCGGATGCGGCACGGCATGTTCTGGTCCGGTGACCTCGCCTACAAAGACGCCGACGGATGGATCTACTTCGCCGGGCGCAGCGGTGACTGGTTGCGCGTCGACGGCGAAAACATGACCACGGCGCCCATCGAGCGCATTTTGCAGCGGTTGGCACCGGTCAGCCACGTCGCGGTGTACGCGGTGCCCGACGAACACTCCGGCGACCAGGTGATGGCGGCGATCGTGCTGGCCGACGGCGCGGAGCTGACACCCGAGGAATTCGGCCGGTTCCTGGCCGATCAGCCCGACCTGTCGCCCAAGGCGTGGCCCCGCCACGTCTGGCTCGCCGACCGGTTGCCGATCACGGCGACCAACAAGATCCTCAAACGCGAGCTCAGCGCCCTGGGCCCGACGCCCGGGAGCGGCAGGGTGTGGACCCGCGACGCAAAAAGCCGCGTCTATCGCGACGTGTCTCGGCCCTGAGCAGCCGGGAATGCGGGCGACCAGCTCGCTGTTTGGGCTGATGTAGGTTGACCTGGCATAATCGAGGGTCGACTAACCCAGGACCAGATCAGGTTCCCGGAGTTCGCGCCCGGTCCGGGCGGCAAACGATCGAAGAGGACATCATGAAAGCTGACATTCATCCCGCGTACGGGGAGACCACCGTGCACTGCGGGTGCGGGAACACCTTCACCACGCGCAGCACGAAGCCCGGCGGGCAGATTCACGTCGAAGTCTGCTCGCAGTGCCACCCCTTCTACACCGGCAAGCAGAAGATCCTCGACAGCGGCGGCCGGGTGGCCCGCTTCGAGAAGCGCTACGGCAAGCGCAAGGCCGCAGCCGACACGGCCGAGTCGACCGACAAATAGCTGGCTTACCGACGCCCGAACTGTGCGAGCCGCACAGGCCGGGCGTCGGTTTGTGTCCGGGGCAGGAGGTGTGACGTGACGAAGCCGGTACAGACCATCGACGTGTTGCTCGCCGAGCACGCCGACCTCGAGAAGCGGCTGGCCGACCCCGAACTGCACAGCAAGCCCGACGAGGCCCGCAAAGCGGGACGCCGATTCGCCCGATTGGCCCCGATCGTCGCCACGCACCGCAAGCTGGAGGCCGCGCGCGGCGACCTCGACACCGCGCGGGAGCTGGCCGCCGACGACGAGTCGTTCGCCGACGAGGTGACCGAACTCGAGGCGCGGGTGGCCGAGCTGGACACCCAACTCACCGACATGCTGGCGCCGCGCGACCCCCACGACGCCGACGACATCGTGCTTGAGGTCAAATCCGGTGAGGGCGGCGAGGAATCGGCGTTGTTCGCCGCCGACCTGGCCCGGATGTATATCCGCTACGCCGAGCGGCACGGCTGGACGGTCACGGTGCTCGACGAAACCACCTCGGATCTGGGTGGCTACAAGGACGCGACGCTGGCGATCGCCAGCAAGGGCGACGCGGCCGACGGGGTGTGGTCGCGGATGAAGTTCGAGGGCGGGGTGCACCGGGTGCAACGCGTTCCGGTGACGGAATCCCAAGGCCGCGTTCATACTTCGGCGGCGGGCGTGCTGGTCTACCCCGAGCCCGAGGAAGTGGGCGAGGTGCAGATCGACGAGTCCGATCTGCGCATCGACGTGTACCGCTCGTCGGGCAAAGGTGGGCAGGGCGTCAACACCACCGACTCCGCGGTGCGGATCACCCACCTTCCCACCGGGATCGTCGTCACCTGTCAAAACGAACGGTCGCAGCTGCAGAACAAGGCCCGCGCCCTGCAAGTGCTGGCCGCCCGCCTGCAGGCGTTGGCGGAGGAAAAGGCGCTGGCCGACGCCTCGGCCGACCGCGCCAGCCAGGTCCGCACCGTGGACCGCAGCGAACGGATCCGCACCTACAACTTCCCGGAGAACCGGATCACCGACCACCGGATCGGTTTCAAGGCCCACAATCTCGATCAGGTGCTCGACGGCGACCTCGACGCGTTGTTCGACGCGCTCGCCGCCGCCGACAAGCAAGCGAGGCTGCAACAGGCATGACGCCCCTGCGAAGTGCGATCGATTCCGCGACCGCGCAACTCGCCGCGGCCGGGATCGGTTCCGCGCGTTACGACGCCGAGGAGCTGGCCGCCCACCTCGCCGGCACCGAACGCGGACGGCTGACGCTGCTCGAGTCGCCGGGCGACGAATTCTTCGTGCGTTATCGCGACATCGTGGAAGCGCGCGCGCAGCGTGTGCCGTTGCAACATCTCACCGGGACGGCGGCGTTCGGGCCGGTGACGCTGCGCGTCGGCCCCGGCGTGTTCATCCCGCGCCCGGAGACCGAGGCCATGCTGGAATGGGCCACCGCCCAACCACTCCCGGCGCGGCCCGTGATTGTCGACCTGTGCACGGGATCCGGCGCATTGGCCGTGGCGCTGTCCCGGCACCGGCCCGCCGCGCGGGTGATCGGCATCGACGACTCCGAATCGGCCCTAGGCTACGCGCGGCGTAACGCCGCGGGCACCGCCGTGGAACTCGTGCGCGCCGACGTCACCGCCGCCGGACTGCTCGCAGAGCTCGACGGAAGCGTCGACCTGGTGGTGGCCAACCCGCCCTACGTTCCCGACGATCACACGGTGGAAGCCGAAGTCGCCCAACATGATCCGCCGCACGCGGTGTTCGGCGGCCCGGACGGGATGGCGGTCATCGCCGCCGTCGTCCGACTCGCGGGACGCTGGCTGCGCCCGGGCGGCCGCTTCGCCGTCGAGCACGACGACACCACGTCGTCACGAACCGTCGAATTGCTCGAAACCGCTGGGCTTTTCGAGGGCATCGAGGCCCGCCGGGATCTGGCCGGGCGGCCGAGGTTCGTCGCCGCGAAGAGGGGGGAGCAGTGACGACGGTGTTCGACTGCTCCGATCCCGACCAGCGTTCGGTCGGAATCGCCTCGGCCGTAGGGGCGGTCAAGAACGGCCGGCTCGTCGTGCTGCCGACGGACACCGTGTACGGCATCGGCGCCGACGCCTTCGACAGCACCGCGGTGGCCGCGCTGCTCGCGGCGAAGGGGCGGGGCCGGGACATGCCGGTAGGCGTCCTCGTCGGCTCCTGGCACACCATCGAGGGCCTGGTCTACACGATGCCCGACGGGGCGCGGGATCTGATCCGCGCCTTCTGGCCGGGCGCGCTGAGCCTGGTGGTCACGCAGGCGCCGTCGCTGCATTGGGACCTCGGCGATGCCCGTGGCACCGTGATGCTGCGGATGCCGCTGCACCCGGTGGCCATCGAGCTGCTGCGCGAGGTCGGGCCCATGGCGGTATCCAGCGCCAATGTCTCCGGCCGCCCACCCGCGGTGCAGGCCGACGAGGCGCGCGACCAGCTCGGCGATCTGGTGGACGTCTATCTCGACGCGGGGCGCTCGCAGCAGCAGGCCGCCTCCACGATCGTGGACCTGACCGGCGACACCCCACGCATCCTGCGCGCGGGCCCGGTCAGCGCCGAGCGGATCGCCGAAGTGCTCGGCAGGGACCCCGCAAGCCTGATCGCGTAGCCGAGCGCGGCCAATCTGGCCTCAGCCCGGTGCAGTACGGTTTCGGTGGTGTCCAGCCTTGCCGGTGGTCTGCTCGCCCTGTCCGATCGCGGCACCGGCGTCCCCCTGCGCGAGCTGGCGGTGGTCGGGCTGACCGCCGCGATCGTCACGTACTTCGCCACCGGACCGGTGCGCGTGCTGGCCACCCGGCTGGGAGCCGTCGCCTACCCGCGGGAACGCGACGTGCACGTGACCCCCACCCCGCGCATGGGCGGGCTGGCGATGTTCCTCGGCGTGATCTCGGCCGTCTTCCTGGCGTGGCAGCTTCCGGCGCTCACCCGCGGCTTCGTCTACTCCACCGGCATGCCCGCCGTCCTGGTGGCCGCCGCGGTGATCGTCGGCATCGGCCTGATCGACGACCGCTGGGGCCTGGACGCCCTGACCAAGTTCGCCGGCCAGATCACCGCGGCCAGCGTGCTGGTCACCATGGGTGTCGCCTGGAGCGTGCTGTACATCCCGATCGGCGGCGTCGGCACGATCGTGCTGGACCAGGCGTCGTCGATCCTGCTCACCCTGGCGCTGACGGTGTCGGTCGTCAACGCGATGAACTTCGTCGACGGGCTCGACGGGCTGGCCGCCGGGCTGGGGCTCATCATGGCGATGGCGATCTGCCTGTTCTCGGTCGGCCTGTTGCGCGACCACGGCGGCGACGTTTTGTTCTATCCGCCCGCGGTCATCTCGGTGGTGCTGGCGGGAGCCTGCCTGGGCTTTCTGCCGCACAACTTCCACCGCGCCAGGATCTTCATGGGCGACTCCGGCTCGATGCTGATCGGCCTGATGATCTCCGCGGCCGCGACGACGGCGGCCGGCCCGGTTTCGCAAAACGCCTACGGCGCCCGCGACGTGTTTGCTCTGCTGTCGCCGTTCCTGCTGGTGGCGGCCGTGATTTTCGTGCCGATGCTCGACCTTTTACTGGCGATCGTGCGCCGCACCCGCGCGGGCCGCAGCGCATTCAGCCCGGACAAAATGCACTTGCATCACCGGTTGCTGCAGATCGGTCATTCGCATCGCCGGGTGGTGCTGCTCATCTATTTATGGGTGGGCATTGTCGCTTTCGGAGCCGCGAGCACAATCTTTTTCAACCCGCGCGACACCGGCGCGGTGATGCTGGGGGCGATCGTGGTCGCCGGCGTGGCGACGGCGATCCCGCTCCTGCGCCGGCGCGACGACTTCGTCGACGAGGACTACGACACCCAGTAGTAGTGGGGCCCGTCGTATGGTACGGTGCAGGTAGAACCCCAAAAAGAAACCTTGAGGGTTGCCGGCCAGCCGGCCCTTCGGACGCTTGTCCGACCGCGCCGAGTCACGACCGACATAGGGAGCTACCCCTTGGGTGATTCCAGCGTGACGTGCGATACGCTCGGCGGGCCACCGATCGGTCGGTCGAGGGTTTCCCGCTCTACAACCTGGGATTGAGGTGCTGCAGTGACGACACCAGCGCAGGACGCGCCGTTGGTGTTCCCCTCTGTTGCTTTCCGTCCGGTTCGGCTATTGGTGATCAGCGTCGCGGTCACCGCGCTGGCGATGCTCGCCGCCGGATTGTCGGGTCGCCTCATGCTCGGTGTGTTCTTCGGTGTCGGGTTGCTACTGGGTTTGCTCAACGCATTGCTGGTGCGGCGTTCGGTCGCGTCGATCACCGCCAAAGAGCACCCGCTGAAAAGCTCGATGGCGCTCAATTCGGCGACCCGGCTGGCGATCATCACCGTTGTCGCGCTGATCATTGCCTACGTTTTCCGGCCCAACGGCTTGGGCGCGATGTTCGGGCTGGCGCTCTTCCAAGTGCTCCTGGTCGTGTCGACGGCGGTGCCGGTCTGGAAGAAGCTGCGCACGGGCGAGCCGGTCGCATCCCTGGGCCCGGAGGGGCCGGACGGAAGGAGCACCAGCGATGACTGAAATGATCCTGGCCGGTTCCCAAATCGAGGTCGGCGAGCACACCACCGCCACGTGGCTGGGTTTGACCGTCAACACCGACACCGTGCTGTCGACCGCGATCGCCGGCGTGATCGTGATCGCCCTGGCCTTCTTCCTGCGGGCCAAGATCACCTCGAGCGGCGTTCCCAGTGGGGTTCAACTGTTTTGGGAGGCGCTCACCATACAGATGCGCGACCAGATCGAGAGCGCCATCGGGATGCGGATCGCGCCGTTCGTGCTGCCGCTGGCCGTCACCATCTTCATCTTCATCCTGATCTCCAACTGGTTGTCGGTGCTGCCGCTGCAATACACCGATAAATCCGGCCACACCACCGAGCTGCTCAAGTCGGCCGCGGCGGACATCAATTACGTTCTGGCGCTGGCACTTTTCGTGTTCGTCTGTTACCACGTGGCCGGCATCTGGCGCCGCGGCATCGTCGGGCACCCGCTCAAGGTGCTCAAGGGGCACGTGGCGTTCCTGGCGCCGATCAACCTGGTCGAAGAATTGGCGAAGCCGATCTCGTTGTCGCTCCGTCTCTTTGGCAACATCTTCGCCGGGGGCATCCTGGTGGCGCTGATCGCGCTCTTCCCGCCCTACATCATGTGGCTGCCCAACGCGATCTGGAAATCGTTCGACCTGTTCGTCGGGGCGATCCAGGCCTTCATCTTCTCGATCCTGACGATCTTGTACTTCAGCCAGGCCATGGAGCTGGAGGAACACCATGACTAGCCCAGCCAGATAAGCCAACAGATAAAAGCTGGATAAAGGAGGAAAGAATGGACCCCACTATCGCTGCCGGTGCCCTCATCGGCGGTGGAATCATCATGGGCGGCGGCGCAATCGGAGCCGGTATCGGTGACGGTATCGCCGGTAACGCGCTGGTTTCCGGCATCGCCCGGCAACCCGAGGCGCAGGGCCGGTTGTTCACGCCGTTCTTCATCACCGTCGGTCTGGTTGAGGCGGCCTACTTCATCAACCTGGCGTTCATGGCGTTGTTCGTATTCGCCACGCCCGTCACGTAGTTCGCTGTGATGGGTGACCCGAACCCCATGGTGCTCGCCGCCGGCCAGGCGGTCGCCGAGGGAGGCAAGGGGGGCAGCAACTTCCTTGTCCCCAACGGCACGTTCTTCTTCGTGCTCGCCATCTTCCTCATCGTGCTCGGCGTCATCGGCACCTTCGTGGTGCCGCCGATCCTCAAGGTGCTGCGCGAACGCGACGCCATGGTCGCCAAGACCGCTGCCGACAACAAGAAGTCGGCAGAGCAGTTCGAAGCCGCCCAGGCCGATTACGAAGAAGCCATGAAGGAAGCCCGCGTGCAGGCGTCGGCCTTCCGCGACAACGCCCGCGCCGAAGGCCGCAAGGTCATCGAGGACGCGCGGGCCCGTGCCGAGCAAGAGGTGATGGCGACGGTGCAAATGGCCGCCGAGCAACTGAAACGGGAAAGGGACGCAGTGGAATTGGATCTGCGTGCCAACGTCGGAACCATGTCGGCGACCCTGGCCAGCCGGATCCTCGGCGTCGACGTCACCACCTCCGCCGCGACAAGGTAAAGCGATGTCGACTTTTTTCGGACAGTTGCTCGGGTTCGCGCTCATCGTGGCGCTGGTGTGGCGGTACGCCGTCCCGCCGGTGCGCAGAATGATGGCCGCCCGGCAGGATCTGGTGCGCCAGCAGCTGGCCGATTCGGCCGCGGCAGCCGAACGGCTGACCGAGTCGACCACCGCCCACAGCAAGGCGGTCGAGGCGGCCAAGGAAGAGGCCGAGCGGGTGGTCGAAGAGGCCCGCGCCGACGCGGAACGCATCACGGAGCAGTTGCAGGCGCAGGCCGGTGTCGAGGCCGAACGCATCGCGGCGCAAGGCGCCCGCCAGGCCGAGCTGCTGCGGGCGCAGCTGACCCGCCAGCTTCGCCTGGAGCTCGGACACGAATCCGTGCGCCAGGCGGGCGAATTGGTGCGCAGCTTTGTCGCCGACGCCGACCAGCAGTCGGCCACCGTCGATCGGTTCCTGGACGATCTGGAAGCCATGGCACCCGCCCCCGCCGAGGTCGCCTACCCACTGCTGGCCAAGATGCGCTCGGCCAGTCGCGAGGCGCTGGGCAGCCTGTCGGACCGGTTCGGCACCATCGCCAAAAACCTTGACAACAAAGCGCTTTCCACCCTCTCCAGCGAGCTGGTGTCGGTGGCCAAGATGCTGGACCGCGAAATCGTCGTCACCCGGTATCTGACCGTGCCGGCCGAAGACGCGGCGCCCAGGGTCCGGCTGATCGAGCGGCTGGTGTCCGACAAGGTCGGCGACGCCGCGCTCGACGTGCTGCGGGCCGCCGTTTCCGAGCGCTGGTCGGCCAACTCCGACTTGGTCGACGCCATCGAGCACATCTCGCGGCAGGCGCTGCTGGAGGTCGCCGAGCGCGAGGATCGCGTCGCCGAGGTCGAAGAGCAGCTGTTCCGCTTCTCGCGCATCCTCGACGAGCAGCCGCGACTGGCCATCCTGTTGGGCGACTACGCGTCTCCCGCCGAAGGGCGGGTTGCCTTGCTGCGCAAGGTGCTTGACAGCGCCACCGGCAGGGTCAACCCCGTCGCGCTGGCACTGCTGAGCCAGACCGTCGAGCTGCTGCGGGGCGAACCGGCCGAGGAGGCCATGAAGTTCCTGGCGCAGGTCGCGGTGGCGCGCCGGGGCGAAATCGTCGCGCAGGTCGGCGCCGCGGCCGAGCTCACCGACGCCCAACGCGCCCGCGTCACCGAGGTCCTCAGCCGCATCTACGACCACCCGGTGTCGGTGCAGCTGCAGATCGACCCCGAATTGCTCGGCGGCCTGTTGATCGCCGTGGCCGACGAGGTGATCGACGGGACGCTCTCCTCCCGGCTGGCCGCGGCAAAGGCCCAGTTGCCCGACTGACCACATCATCACTGACAGCATGCGAACGAAGATCAAGTAGGAAGACGAAAAGCCATGGCAGAGTTGACAATCTCGGCTGACGACATCCAAAGCGCCATCGAGGAATACGTAGGCTCTTTCACCGCCGACACCTCGCGCGAGGAGGTCGGTACCGTCGTCGACGCCGGGGACGGCATCGCGCACGTCGAAGGTTTGCCGTCCGTCATGACCCAGGAGCTGCTCGAGTTCCCGGGCGGGGTCCTCGGCGTCGCGCTCAACCTGGACGAGCACAGCATCGGCGCGGTCATCCTGGGTGACTTCGAGAAAATCGAAGAGGGTCAACAGGTCAAGCGCACCGGCGAGGTGTTGTCGGTCCCCGTCGGCGACGCGTTCCTGGGCCGGGTCGTCAACCCGCTGGGCCAGCCGATCGACGGGCGCGGCGACATCGACACCGACATCCGGCGTGCTTTGGAAATTCAGGCGCCGTCGGTGGTGCAGCGCCAAGGCGTGAAAGAGCCGCTGCAGACCGGGATCAAGGCCATCGACGCGATGACCCCGATCGGCCGCGGCCAGCGCCAGCTGATCATCGGCGACCGCAAGACCGGCAAGACCGCGGTCTGCATCGACACCATCCTCAACCAGCGGCAGAACTGGGAGTCGGGCGACGAGCGCAAGCAGGTGCGCTGCGTCTACGTCGCCATCGGCCAGAAGGGCACCACGATCGCGGCCGTCCGCCGCGCGCTCGAAGAGGGCGGCGCGATGGACTACACCACCATCGTCGCGGCTCCCGCGTCGGACTCCGCCGGCTTCAAATGGCTTGCGCCCTACACGGGTTCGGCGATCGCTCAGCACTGGATGTACGACGGCAAGCACGTGCTGATCGTCTTCGACGACCTGAGCAAGCAGGCCGAGGCGTACCGCGCGATCTCCCTGCTGCTGCGCCGCCCGCCGGGCCGCGAGGCCTACCCGGGTGACGTCTTCTACCTGCACTCGCGGTTGCTGGAGCGCTGCGCCAAGCTTTCCGACGAACTCGGTGGCGGCTCGCTGACGGGCCTGCCGATCATCGAGACCAAGGCCAACGACATCTCGGCCTACATCCCCACCAACGTCATTTCGATCACCGACGGGCAGTGCTTCCTGGAGTCCGACCTGTTCAACCAGGGTGTCCGGCCTGCGATCAACGTCGGCGTCTCGGTGTCCCGCGTGGGTGGCGCGGCGCAGATCAAGGCCATGAAAGAGGTGGCCGGCTCGCTGCGTCTGGACCTGTCGCAGTACCGCGAACTGGAATCGTTCGCGGCGTTCGCCTCCGACCTGGACGCCACGTCCAAGGCCCAGCTGGAGCGCGGCGAGCGACTGGTCGAACTGCTCAAGCAACGGCAGTACCAGCCCATGCCGGTCGAGGAGCAGGTGGTCTCGATCTTCCTGGGCACCGGCGGCCACCTGGACTCCGTGCCCGTCGAGGACGTCAGGCGGTTCGAGACCGAATTGCTGGACCACATGCGGGCTTCCGAGGAGAAGTTCCTGGCCGGCATCCGCGACAGCCAGAAGCTCTCGGAAGAGGGCGAGAACGAGCTTACCGAGATCATCAAGAAGTTCAAGAAGGGCTTCGCGGCCTCCGACGGCGGATCGGTGGTGCCCGACGAGCACGTCGAGCCGCTGGACTCCGAAGACCTGGCGAAGGAGTCGGTGCAGGTCAAGAAAGAGAAGCCGAAGAAGGACTCCAAGAAGGACAAGAAGTAGCTAACGATGGCGGCCACACTTCGCGAACTGCGCGGCCGGATCCGATCGGCGGGGTCGATCAAAAAGATCACCAAGGCCCAGGAGATGATCGCGACCTCGCGCATCGGTAAGGCGCAGGCACGGCTGGAATCCGCGCGTCCGTACGCATTCCAGATCACCTCGACGCTCACCACCCTGTCCGCCGAAGCCGCGCTGGACCACCCCTTGCTGGTCGAGCGGGAAGACCCGAAGCGGGCCGGCGTCCTGGTGGTGTCGTCCGACCGGGGCCTGTGCGGTGCCTACAACTCCAGCGTGTTCCGTCGCTCCGAGGAGCTGTTCTCCCTGCTGAGGGAGGAAGGAAAGACGCCGGTTCTGTACACGGTGGGCCGTAAGGCGCTGAACTACTTCAAGTTCCGCAACTGGGACATCACCGACTCGTGGGCGGGCTTCTCCGAGCAACCCACATACGAGAACGCCGCGGAGATCGCCACCACCTTGGTCGACGCCTTCATGAAGGGCACCGGGGACGACGAAAATCAGCAGTCCGACGACCAGGGCGTTGACGAACTGCACATCGTCTACTCGGAGTTCAAGTCGATGATGTCGCAAACGGCGGTGGCCCACCGCATTGCCCCGCTGGTGGTGGAGTACGTCGAGGAGGAGGAGGAATTGCACACCCTCTACTCCTTCGAGCCCGATGCGACGACGCTGTTCGACGCGCTGCTGCCGCGGTACCTCACCACCCGGGTGTACGCGGCGCTGCTGGAAGCGGCGGCGTCCGAGCTCGCGTCACGCCAACGTGCGATGAAGTCGGCCACCGACAACGCGGACGACCTCATCAAAGAACTGACGCTGATGGCGAACCGCGAGCGGCAGGCCCAGATCACCCAGGAGATCAGCGAAATCGTCGGCGGCGCAAACGCGCTCGCGGACGCCAAGTAGCACACGAGGAAGAAGAGACATGACTGCTACTGACGAGAAGACCAAGGACTCGAAGGTCACGGACACCGGTGGCCGCGTGGTGCGCGTCACCGGTCCGGTCGTCGACGTCGAGTTCCCGCGCGGCGCCGTCCCCGAGCTGTTCAACGCGCTGCACGCCGAGATCACCTTCGAGGAGCTGAAGAAGACCCTCACGCTCGAGGTCGCACAGCACCTGGGCGACAGCCTGGTTCGCACGATCTCCCTGCAGCCCACCGACGGTCTGGTGCGCGGCGTCGAGGTCACCGACACCGGCAACCCGATTTCGGTGCCGGTCGGCGAGGCAGTCAAGGGTCACGTCTTCAACGCCCTGGGCGACTGCCTGGACGAGCCGGGCTACGGGGAGGACTTCGACCACTGGTCGATCCACCGCAAGCCGCCGGCGTTCGAGGAGCTCGAGCCGCGCACCGAGATGCTGGAGACCGGCCTGAAGGTCGTCGACCTGCTGACCCCGTACGTGCGTGGCGGCAAGATCGCGCTGTTCGGTGGTGCCGGCGTCGGCAAGACGGTGCTCATCCAGGAGATGATCAACCGCATCGCCCGAAACTTCGGTGGCACTTCGGTTTTCGCCGGGGTGGGTGAGCGCACCCGCGAGGGCAACGACCTGTGGGTGGAGCTCAAGGAAGCCGACGTGCTCAAGGACACCGCGCTGGTGTTCGGTCAGATGGACGAGCCGCCCGGCACCCGTATGCGGGTCGCGCTGTCCGCGCTGACGATGGCGGAGTGGTTCCGCGACGAGGCGGGCCAGGACGTGCTGTTGTTCATCGACAACATCTTCCGGTTCACCCAGGCCGGCTCGGAGGTGTCGACCCTGCTCGGCCGGATGCCGTCGGCGGTGGGTTACCAGCCCACGCTGGCCGACGAGATGGGCGAGCTGCAGGAGCGGATCACCTCGACGCGTGGGCGCTCGATCACATCCATGCAAGCGGTCTACGTGCCCGCGGACGACTACACCGACCCGGCGCCCGCGACCACGTTCGCGCACCTGGACGCCACCACCGAGCTGTCGCGTTCGGTGTTCTCCAAGGGCATCTTCCCCGCGGTGGACCCGCTCGCGTCGAGCTCGACCATTCTCGACCCGGGCGTCGTCGGCGACGAGCACTATCGTGTGGCGCAGGAGGTCATCCGAATCCTGCAGCGGTACAAGGACCTTCAGGACATCATCGCCATCCTCGGCATCGACGAGCTGTCCGAAGAGGACAAGCAGCTGGTCAACCGGGCGCGCCGCATCGAGCGGTTCCTGTCGCAGAACATGATGGCGGCCGAGCAGTTCACCGGGCAGCCGGGTTCGACGGTTCCGGTGAAGGAAACCATCGAGGCGTTCGACAAGCTGACCAAGGGCGACTTCGACCACATCCCCGAGCAGGCGTTCTTCCTGATCGGCGGCCTTGACGACTTGGCCAAGAAAGCCGAAAGCTTCGGCGCCAAGCTCGATTCCTGAGGCATAAGTCGAAAGGCACAGTGGCATGGCCGAATTGAACGTTGAGATAGTCGCCGTCGACCGCAAGATCTGGTCGGGTGAGGCAACGTTCCTGTTCACCCGCACCACCGTCGGTGAGATCGGGATCCTGCCCCGCCACATCCCGCTGGTGGCGCAGTTGGTTGACGACGCCATGGTGCGTGTCGAACGCGAAGGCGAGGACGACCTGCGGATCGCGGTGGACGGCGGATTCCTGTCGGTCACCGAGGAGCAGGTCAGCATCCTGGCCGAATCCGCGGAGTTCGAGTCGGAGATCGACGAGAGCGCCGCCCGGGAGGACGCCGAATCCGACGATCCCCGTATCGCCGCCAGGGGGCGCGCCAGACTGCGCGCCGTCGGCGCGATCGACTAACCGTCGATGAGCGCGCCCATGGTCGGCATGGTCGTGCTCGTCGTCCTGTTAGCCGCCGCCGTCCTGGCCCTGAGCTATCGGCTGTTGAAGCTGCGGCAGGGCGGAACCGCGGGGATCATGCGCGACATTCCGGCCGTCGGTGGCCACGGCTGGCGGCATGGGGTGATCCGCTACCGCGGCGGTGAGGCCGCGTTCTACCGGCTGTCCAGCCTGCGGCTGTGGCCGGACCGCCGGCTCGGCCGGCGCGGCGTGGAGATCGTGGCCCGGCGCGCCCCGCGCGGCGACGAGTTCGACATCATGACCGACGAGATCGTCGTGCTGGAGCTGCGCGACACGACGCAGGACCGACGGTCGGGTTACGAGCTCGCCCTCGACAAGGGCGCATTGACCGCGTTCTTGTCCTGGCTGGAGTCGCGGCCCTCGCCGCGCGCACGCCGCCGCAGCGTTTAGGAGGCCGAGAGTCGTCGAAACTGCGGTGAGAGTGCGGTTTTTGGCGCGAATCGCGCTCTAGGCGCAGGCTCGACGCCGCATTACCCCTCCGGCGCGCCACCGCCCGGCTTCCAGAGCACGTCCCCGCCGGGGTTGGCCACCCGCGCCAGGATGAACAGCAGGTCCGACAGTCGGTTCAGGTATTTGGCCGGCAGCACGCTGACGGCCTCCGGGTGCGAATCGACCGCGGCCCACGCCGAGCGCTCGGCCCGGCGCACCACCGTGCGGGCGACGTGCAGCAGCGCCGACAACGGCGAACCGCCAGGCAACACAAAGGAATTCAGCGCCGGCAGCGCTTCGTTATATTTGTCACACCACGCCTCGAGCCGATCGATGTAGGGCTGGGTGACCCGCAATGGGGGATGTTCGGGGTGCTCCACCACCGGGGTGGACAGATCCGCGCCGGCGTCGAACAAGTCGTTTTGGATCTGGCGCAGCACGCCCGCGATTTCCTCGGCGGGTTGGCCGAGGGCGATCGCGACACCGATCGCGGAGTTGGCCTCGTCGCACTCCGCGTACGCAACCAGGCGGGCGTCGTTCTTGGAGACCCGTGAGAAATCGCTCAATCCCGTGGTTCCGTCATCGCCGGTTCGCGTATAGATGCGGGTCAGGTGGATCGCCATGAGCCAAACGGTACTCGGCTGGCCACGCCCGGCTGACTGACAAGCCGATACCGCTTCACTAGACTGACGCGGGTGACAGAGCGATTCGTGGTGACCGGCGGGAACCGGTTGTCCGGCGAAGTCGCTGTCGGGGGCGCCAAGAACAGCGTGCTCAAGCTGATGGCCGCGACCCTGCTGGCCGAGGGCACCAGCACCATCACCAACTGCCCGGACATCCTCGACGTGCCGCTGATGGCGGAGGTCTTGCGCGGCCTGGGCGCCACCGTCGAACTCGACGGCGACGTTGCCCGCATCACCTCGCCGGACGAACCCAAGTACGACGCCGACTTCGCGGCCGTGCGCCAGTTCCGCGCCTCGGTCTGCGTGCTCGGTCCACTGGTCGGCCGGTGCAAGCGCGCCCGGGTCGCGCTCCCGGGCGGCGACGCGATCGGCTCGCGTCCGCTGGACATGCATCAGGCCGGCCTGCGACAGCTCGGCGCGCAGTGCAACATCGAGCACGGGTGCGTCGTTGCTCAGGCAGACACGTTGCGCGGCGCGGAGATTCAATTGGAGTTTCCCTCCGTCGGGGCCACCGAGAACATCCTGATGGCCGCCGTCGTGGCAGAGGGCGTCACCACGATCCACAACGCGGCGCGCGAACCCGACGTGGTGGACCTGTGCACGATGCTGAACCAGATGGGCGCACAGATCGAAGGCGCGGGCTCGCCGACCATGACGATCACCGGCGTCCCGCGGCTGCACCCCACGGAGCACCGCGTGATCGGGGACCGCATCGTCGCCGCCACCTGGGGGATCGCGGCCGCGATGACCCGCGGCGACATCGAGGTCACCGGCGTCGATCCGGCCCACCTGCAGGTGGTGCTGCACAAGCTGCACGACGCGGGTGCCACCGTCACCCAGACCGACAGCAGCTTCCGGGTCACCCAGTACGAGCGCCCGAAGGCCGTCAACGTGGCGACATTGCCGTTCCCCGGGTTTCCGACTGATCTGCAACCCATGGCCATCGCGCTGGCGTCGATCGCCGACGGCACCTCGATGATCACCGAGAACGTGTTCGAGGCGCGCTTCCGGTTCGTCGAGGAGATGATCCGGCTCGGCGCCGACGCCCGCACCGACGGGCACCACGCCGTCGTGCGTGGCCTGCCCCAACTGTCCAGCGCCCCGGTGTGGTGTTCGGACATCCGCGCCGGCGCCGGCCTGGTGTTGGCGGGGCTGGTCGCCGACGGAGATACCGAGGTCCACGACGTCTTTCACATCGATCGTGGCTACCCGTTGTTCGTGGAAAACCTGGCGATTTTGGGAGCGGAGATCGAGCGGGTAGAGTAGTCAAAGTCAGTGCCCCACAAGGCCGGTCACCTCACGAAGATGGCCGAAACCGGGGCCTTGACTCCCTCGCCGGATCGGTACTAGCCTGGCACGGCTGCCCCTGCAGCGGTCACCACAATGAGATGGCCAAAACTGGGGCTTGACGCCTCCGCCAGACCGGTATTAAGCTGGCAGGGTTGCCCGGAAGCGGGCGAAAACAAGCAAGAGTGTTGTTTGAGAACTCAATAGTGTGTTTGGTCTTTTTATTTTGTTGTTGTTTTTTTGGCCATACTCTGCACCCCCCGTGTGTGGGTATGGTCGTTTTTTGATGCCAGTAATATTGGTGTCTTTTGTTAGGTCAGATTTTCTCTGATTGTAAATTCACCTCGTTATCGAGGGGTTTTTGTTTGGAGAGTTTGATCCTGGCTCAGGACGAACGCTGGCGGCGTGCTTAACACATGCAAGTCGAACGGAAAGGCCCCTTCGGGGGTACTCGAGTGGCGAACGGGTGAGTAACACGTGGGTAATCTGCCCTGCACTTCGGGATAAGCCTGGGAAACTGGGTCTAATACCGGATAGGACCATTTAGCGCATGCTTTATGGTGGAAAGCTTTTGCGGTGTGGGATGGGCCCGCGGCCTATCAGCTTGTTGGTGGGGTGACGGCCTACCAAGGCGACGACGGGTAGCCGGCCTGAGAGGGTGTCCGGCCACACTGGGACTGAGATACGGCCCAGACTCCTACGGGAGGCAGCAGTGGGGAATATTGCACAATGGGCGCAAGCCTGATGCAGCGACGCCGCGTGGGGGATGACGGCCTTCGGGTTGTAAACCTCTTTCAGCAGGGACGAAGCGCAAGTGACGGTACCTGCAGAAGAAGCACCGGCCAACTACGTGCCAGCAGCCGCGGTAATACGTAGGGTGCGAGCGTTGTCCGGAATTACTGGGCGTAAAGAGCTCGTAGGTGGTTTGTCGCGTTGTTCGTGAAATCTCACGGCTTAACTGTGAGCGTGCGGGCGATACGGGCAGACTGGAGTACTGCAGGGGAGACTGGAATTCCTGGTGTAGCGGTGGAATGCGCAGATATCAGGAGGAACACCGGTGGCGAAGGCGGGTCTCTGGGCAGTAACTGACGCTGAGGAGCGAAAGCGTGGGGAGCGAACAGGATTAGATACCCTGGTAGTCCACGCCGTAAACGGTGGGTACTAGGTGTGGGTTTCCTTCCTTGGGATCCGTGCCGTAGCTAACGCATTAAGTACCCCGCCTGGGGAGTACGGCCGCAAGGCTAAAACTCAAAGGAATTGACGGGGGCCCGCACAAGCGGCGGAGCATGTGGATTAATTCGATGCAACGCGAAGAACCTTACCTGGGTTTGACATGCACAGGACGCCGGCAGAGATGTCGGTTCCCTTGTGGCCTGTGTGCAGGTGGTGCATGGCTGTCGTCAGCTCGTGTCGTGAGATGTTGGGTTAAGTCCCGCAACGAGCGCAACCCTTGTCTCATGTTGCCAGCGCGTAATGGCGGGGACTCGTGAGAGACTGCCGGGGTCAACTCGGAGGAAGGTGGGGATGACGTCAAGTCATCATGCCCCTTATGTCCAGGGCTTCACACATGCTACAATGGCCGGTACAAAGGGCTGCGATGCCGCAAGGTTAAGCGAATCCTTTTAAAGCCGGTCTCAGTTCGGATCGGGGTCTGCAACTCGACCCCGTGAAGTCGGAGTCGCTAGTAATCGCAGATCAGCAACGCTGCGGTGAATACGTTCCCGGGCCTTGTACACACCGCCCGTCACGTCATGAAAGTCGGTAACACCCGAAGCCAGTGGCCTAACCCTTTGGGAGGGAGCTGTCGAAGGTGGGATCGGCGATTGGGACGAAGTCGTAACAAGGTAGCCGTACCGGAAGGTGCGGCTGGATCACCTCCTTTCTAAGGAGCACCACGAAAAGCACCCCAATTGGTGGGGTGCAAGCCGTGAGGGGTTCCCGCCTGTAGTGGGCGGGGCCGGGTGCGCAACAGCAAATGATTGCCAGACACACTATTGGGCCCTGAGGCAACACTCGGATCGATTGAGTGCTTGTCCCCCCATCTTGGTGGTGGGGTGTGGTGTTTGAGAACTGGATAGTGGTTGCGAGCATCTAAATGGACGCACTGCCGATGGTGGTGTGTTCGTTTTGTGTAATTTATTCTTTGGTTTTTGTGTTTGTAAGTGCTTAAGGGCGCATGGTGGATGCCTTGGCATCGAGAGCCGATGAAGGACGTGGGAGGCTGCGATATGCCTCGGGGAGCTGTCAACCGAGCGTTGATCCGAGGATTTCCGAATGGGGAAACCCAGCACGAGTGATGTCGTGTTACTCGCATCTGAATATATAGGGTGCGAGGGGGAACGCGGGGAAGTGAAACATCTCAGTACCCGTAGGAGAAGAAAACAATTGTGATTCCGTCAGTAGTGGCGAGCGAACGCGGAACACGGCTAAACCGCACGCATGCGATACCGGGTAGGGGTTGTGTGTGCGGGGTTGTGGGATTGATACGTCCAGCTCTACCTGGCTGGAGGGTAGTCAGAAAGTGTCGTAGTTAGCGGAAGTGGCCTGGGATGGTCCGCCATAGACGGTGAGAGCCCGGTACGCGAAAACCCGGCACCTACCTTGTATCAACTCCCGAGTAGCAGCGGGCCCGTGGAATCTGCTGTGAATCTGCCGGGACCACCCGGTAAGCCTAAATACTTCTCGATGACCGATAGCGGATTAGTACCGTGAGGGAATGGTGAAAAGTACCCCGGGAGGGGAGTGAAAGAGTACCTGAAACCGTGTGCCTACAATCCGTCAGAGCCTCCTCGTGGGGTGATGGCGTGCCTTTTGAAGAATGAGCCTGCGAGTCAGGGACACGTCGCGAGGTTAACCCGTGTGGGGTAGCCGCAGCGAAAGCGAGTCTGAATAGGGCGCATCCCCTTTGGGGTGTAGTGGCGTGTTCTGGACCCGAAGCGGAGTGATCTACCCATGGCCAGGGTGAAGCGCGGGTAAGACCGCGTGGAGGCCCGAACCCACTTAGGTTGAAGACTGAGGGGATGAGTTGTGGGTAGGGGTGAAAGGCCAATCAAACTCCGTGATAGCTGGTTCTCCCCGAAATGCATTTAGGTGCAGCGTTGCGTGTTTCACCACGGAGGTAGAGCTACTGGATGGCCGATGGGCCCTACTAGGTTACTGACGTCAGCCAAACTCCGAATGCCGTGGTGTATAGCGTGGCAGTGAGACGGCGGGGGATAAGCTCCGTACGTCGAAAGGGAAACAGCCCAGATCGCCGGCTAAGGCCCCAAAGCGTGTGCTAAGTGGGAAAGGATGTGCAGTCGCAGAGACAACCAGGAGGTTGGCTTAGAAGCAGCCACCCTTGAAAGAGTGCGTAATAGCTCACTGGTCAAGTGATTGTGCGCCGATAATGTAGCGGGGCTCAAGCACACCGCCGAAGCCGCGGCAACCGAAAGGTTGGGTAGGGGAGCGTCCCCCATTCAGCGAAGCCACCGGGTGACCGGTGGTGGAGGGTGGGGGAGTGAGAATGCAGGCATGAGTAGCGATAAGGCAAGTGAGAACCTTGCCCGCCGTAAGACCAAGGGTTCCTGGGCCAGGCCAGTCCGCCCAGGGTGAGTCGGGACCTAAGGCGAGGCCGACAGGCGTAGTCGATGGACAACGGGTTGATATTCCCGTACCCGTGTGTGGGCGCCCGTGATGAATCAATTCTGCTAACCACCCAAAAGGTGGTCTATCAATCCCTTCGGGGTGCGAGGATCGCCGGCTGCGTGGGACCCGGATTGGTAGTAGTCAAGCAATGGGGTGACGCAGGAAGGTAGCCGTACCAGTCAGTGGTAATACTGGGGCAAACCTGTAGGGAGAGCGATAGGCAAATCCGTCGCTCATATTCCTGAGAGGTGATGCATAGCCGATTGAGGCGAATTCGGTGATCCTCTGCTGCCAAGAAAAGCCTCTAGCGAGCACACACACGGCCCGTACCCCAAACCGACACAGGTGGTCAGGTAGAGCATACCGAGGCGTACGAGATAACTATGGTTAAGGAACTCGGCAAAATACCCCCGTAACTTCGGGAGAAGGGGGGCCGGAATACCGTGAACAGCCTTGCGCTGGGAGCGGGATCCGGTCGCAGAAACCAGCGAGAAGCGACTGTTTACTAAAAACACAGGTCCGTGCGAAGTCGCAAGACGATGTATACGGACTGACGCCTGCCCGGTGCTGGAAGGTTAAGAGGACCCGTTAACCGCAAGGTGAAGCGGAGAATTTAAGCCCCAGTAAACGGCGGTGGTAACTATAACCATCCTAAGGTAGCGAAATTCCTTGTCGGGTAAGTTCCGACCTGCACGAATGGCGTAACGACTTCTCGACTGTCTCAACCATAGACTCGGCGAAATTGCACTACGAGTAAAGATGCTCGTTACGCGCGGCAGGACGAAAAGACCCCGGGACCTTCACTACAACTTGGTATTGGTGTTCGGTACGGTTTGTGTAGGATAGGTGGGAGACTGTGAAACCTCAACGCCAGTTGGGGCGGAGTCGTTGTTGAAATACCACTCTGATCGTATTGGACACCTAACGTCGAACCGTATATCCGGTTCACGGACAGTGCCTGGTGGGTAGTTTAACTGGGGCGGTTGCCTCCTAAAATGTAACGGAGGCGCCCAAAGGTTCCCTCAACCTGGACGGCAATCAGGTGTTGAGTGTAAATGCACAAGGGAGCTTGACTGCGAGACTTACAAGTCAAGCAGGGACGAAAGTCGGGATTAGTGATCCGGCACCCCCGAGTGGAAGGGGTGTCGCTCAACGGATAAAAGGTACCCCGGGGATAACAGGCTGATCTTCCCCAAGAGTCCATATCGACGGGATGGTTTGGCACCTCGATGTCGGCTCGTCGCATCCTGGGGCTGGAGCAGGTCCCAAGGGTTGGGCTGTTCGCCCATTAAAGCGGCACGCGAGCTGGGTTTAGAACGTCGTGAGACAGTTCGGTCTCTATCCGCCGCGCGCGTCAGAAACTTGAGGAAACCTGTCCCTAGTACGAGAGGACCGGGACGGACGAACCTCTAGTGCACCAGTTGTCCCACCAGGGGCACCGCTGGATAGCTACGTTCGGACAGGATAACCGCTGAAAGCATCTAAGCGGGAAACCTTCTCCAAGATCAGGTTTCTCACCCTTTTAGAGGGATAAGGCCCCCCGCAGAACACGGGTTCGATAGGCCAGACCTAGAAGCCCAGTAATGGGTGTAGGGAACTGGCACTAACCGGCCGAAAACTTACCAACACAAATCGCAACCACAATCCAGCGCCTGGTAGTAATGCCGTGGCGCACCACACCCCCCACCAAACACATTTAAATAGAGTTACGGCGGCCACAGCGACAGGGAAACGCCCGGTCCCATCCCGAACCCGGAAGCTAAGCCTGTCAGCGCCAATGATACTGCCCGATCGGGTGGAAAAGTAGGACACCGCCGAACATATACAAAAACACCCCCGGCAACGGGGGTGTTTTTGCATTCCGCCATTAATCGAATAACGTCAGGTTCTCTCGTCGCTTTTCTAATTCGAGCAGTGTGCGCTTTCGGTCGAGCCCGCCGCCGAAGCCGGTGAGGCTGCCATTGGCGCCGATAACGCGATGGCAGGGAACGATAATGGCGATCGGATTGTGGCCGTTGGCCCAGCCGACCGCGCGCGCGGAGCCCGGCGCGCCGATCTGCTCGGCGATTTCCCCGTACGATCGGGTCGCGCCGTACGGGATTGTCAGCAGCGCCTTCCACACCCGTCGCTGGAATTCGGTGCCCCGCAGCTCGAGCTCGATGTCGAAGTCGGTGAGCTCGCCGGCGAAATACGCGATCAATTGCGCGACGGCATCGTCGAAGGCCCGCGGGTCCGGCGACCAGTCGGCGCGGTCCGGTTCGTAGGTCTGGTCGACCATTCGCAGATTCGTCAAGGCCGAGCCGTTTCCGGCCAGGGTCAGATAGCCGATCGGGCTCTCGATGGTGCGGTAGCGGATCATGCGACCTCCCGTGGCGGCCAATGGTTTACCGGATGCTCGAGGGTGGTCCACAGATGCTGGGTGGCGTAGGAGCGCCAGGGCCGCCAACGGGCACTGCGCTCGACGAGCTTGCGCTGATCGGCGGGCAGACCCAGTTCCTTTGCGGCCAACTGCAGTCCGAGGTCGCTGGCGGGAAAGGCGTCCGGGTCGCCCAGGGCGCGCATCGCGATCACCTCCGCGGTCCAGGGGCCGATGCCGGGCAGTGCCAGCAACTGCGCGCGGGCGCCCTGCCAATCGCTGCCGGCGTCCAGGACGACGGTTCCCTCGGATAGCCCGGCGATCAGCGCGGTGAGCGTCCGTTGTCGGGCCTTCGGCACCGCCAGGTGGATGGGATCGATCTCGGCCAGCTCTTCGACCGACGGGAAGGTGTGGGTCAACGCGCCCCCGGGATCGTGGATCGGCCTCCCGTAGGCCGCGACCAGCCGGCCCGCGTGCGTCCTCGCGGCCATGGTCGAGACCTGTTGGCCGAGCACGGCGCGCACGGCGAGCTCGGCCTCGTCGACGGTGCGCGGAATGCGTTGCCCCGGCGCCTTTTCCACCACCGGCGCCAGCTCGGGGTCGCCGGCCAGCGCGTCGACCACGGCTTCGGGGTCGGCGTCGAGGTCCAGCAACCGCCGGCAGCGGGCGATCGCGGTCGTGAGGTCGCGGAAGTCGTCCAGCGCCAGCTGGCAGCGCACGTGGTCGACGCCGGGCGTCAGTGTCACGAGGGCGCTGCCCCGGGGCAGCCGAAGGCTGCGCCGGTAGGCCCCGTCGCGAACCTCCTCGCAGCCGGGCACGGTTCCTGCCGCGAGGTGCCCGAACACACCCTCGTAGGCGAACGGCGTGCGCACCGGTAGTCGAAGGCACAGCGCCCCAGGCGAATTGGTGTCCGGCGTCGACCGCACCGCCGCGCGTCGGCGCAGCGCCGTCGGGGTGAGCTCGAACACCAAACGCACGGTGTCGTTGAACTGGCGGATGCTGGAGAACCCGGCCGCGAAGGCGACGTCGCCGAACGGCAGGTCCGTGGTCTCGATGAGCACCCGAGCCGTCTGGGCGCGTTGCGCGCGGGCCAGGGCCAGTGGCCCGGCGCCGACCTCGGCCTGCAGGAGGCGCTCCAGCTGGCGGGTCGTGTAACCGAGGCGAGCCGCGAGCCCGCCCACGCCGTCCCGGTCCACCGTCCCGTCGGCGATCAGCCGCATCGTGCGCGCCACGACGTCACCGCGCACGTTCCATTCGGGTGATCCGGGAGACGCATCGGGACGGCATCGCTTGCACGCCCGGAACCCCGCCCGCTGCGCGGCCGCCGCGGTCGGATAGAACCGCACGTTGCGGGCGAACGGCGGACGCACGGGGCAGCTGGGCCGGCAATAGATCCGCGTCGTCAGGACCGCGGTGACGAACCAGCCGTCGAAGCGGGCGTCCTTCGACTGGACGGCCCGGTAGCAGCGTTCGAAATCCTCGTGCACGGTTCCACAGTTACACCCGGCCACCGACAAAACTGGCGGAAAAGCGACATCGATGTGGGGCGCGTGCTTATCGCGCGCGGAGCAGCCGTTCGCCGGATTCCAGGAGGCGGCTCCGTACGCCTTCCAGGTCCGCCTCGATCAGCGAATGGTCTCGTTTGCGCCAACGGCCCGAGATCATCACGGCTTCGATGTTGACGATGCCGGCGTGGAGCGCGGCGGCAATCGGGTCACGAGCCGGCCAGAGGTTGAGCGGTCTCGCGTCGATGACGACCAGGTCGGCTTGCATGCGCGGTTCGATTCTGCCAATCCGGTCGTCCAGCCCAAGGGCGCGCGCGCCTTCGATGGTCGCCCATGACAACGCCTGCTTACTGGTCACTGAATGCGACGGGGCTATCGCACCGGTCACCTGCCGGTGGCGCTCGTGGTCGAGACCGCGCTGATGGGCCAGCGCGATGCGCGCGCCGCCCAGAACCTCCCCGGATACCGCCGTGTCGGTGTCGGTGCCCAATGACGGCGCCGCGCCATGTCTCAACAGGTGTCCGGTGATGGGGACGCCATGGCCGTGCCCAAGCTCGCTTTCCGGTGTGACGGTGAAGCTGACGCCTGCAGCGATCAGTCGGCCGAACCAATCGTCGGTGAGACCGGCGCCGTGGACGATGTTGGTGCGCGGCCCGAACAGTCCAGCGGCGCGGACCGCGTCCCATCCGGCCCCCGGTTGGCCGCCGCTTTGATGCATCGAGGCGATGAGGCCGCGTTCGGCGGCGGCACGCAAATCGGCCACGGCCACATCCGGTGTCGAGTATTGCGGCCCGGCGATCGCCATCCCGACGGTGAGTGTGCCGAGCGCTGAGGCGGGCCGGTCGAGAAGCCGGTCGACCTCGGCCAGCGGATGGGCCACGTCGGGGGCTCGCTTCTGCACTCCATGCAGAAACACGGCGCGGATGCCGGATCTTTCCAACCCTTCGAGGGCCGCGCCGGTGTGCTCAGGCGTCGCGTTGTTGTGACACCAGTCACCCAGCGTCGTTGTGCCGCAATTGATTTGATTGAGAGCACCGGCGAGGTTGCCGATGTAGAGGTCATCGGGCGTGTAGCGGTCGGCGACGCCACCGTGCATGTGCCGCAGGTAGTCCAGCAGTGTCCAGTCGGCGCCCGCCAAGCGCAGCGCGCTCTGCCACGTGTGTAGATGAGCGTTGACAAGCCCGGGCATGATGACGCGACCGGGAAGGTCGACCGTTTCGGCGTCCGAATCGTCGACGCGGTCGCCGAGTTCGGTGATCTCATCGCCCTCGACGACGATGTCGATGCGCTCCGCATCGGGGCGCGCCGGCGACATGGTGATCACCTGCGCTCCGCGCAGCACGGTGCGGTTCATGGGCGGACTAACTCAGGCCGGGTCGGGCGCGTCCCACGGGACCGTGCCGGAAAGCCAATGGGTGATGCGCTCTACCTGGTCGTTGCGGTAGAGGTGTCGCGGCGGTTGACCGAATGTCGCGTAGGGGCGGCACCGAACGACAACCCGGTTTTCTTCGCGGCGCATGGCGTCGACGACCGGCCGGGCTTCTGACGGGAGCGGCTGGCCCGACATCCTGGCACCAACTTCCATCATGACGTCGCACACCAAGTCGGGATCGTCGTCGATCACCGCGTCGGCATACACCTGCAAATAGGCGAAGGGCCAACGTTCGTCGAGGACACACAGGCCGACCTTGCCGTCCCGCGCGATGACGCGGGACTTGCCGCGCCCGGCCATCGTCGACACCAGCAGCTCGTCCCCGTCGGTAGGGACGTAGTAGACGACCGACATTCCGGGCCCGTCGTTCTTCCGGCGGTAGCCGAACACGCATGTTCGATGAGTCCGCACGAACTCGCGACGCTCGGATGGGAGCAGGTCCCGGTCGGTGGGAATGGTGAAGGGTTCCGTGGCAAGTGGTAGCAGCATGGCAACGCGTCTTCCGGTCTGGCTTGAAGGTGAATCGGGCGGCACCCGATATTTTATGGATACACCGTATCCGTTATTGCCTGAAGGGTCAAGGGTCGCGATACTGGGCGCGTGACCCGAAGCAGCCCACCGACTCCGGACGACACCTCGGGTCGCCCGTCCCGCGGACGCCCGCGGCTCCCGCTCGACCGCATCGTCGGCACGGCCCTCGAGATCGTGGACGACGAGGGCGCCGAGGCGCTCTCGATGCGGACCCTCGCGCAGCGGCTGGAGTCGGGGACGGCCACGCTGTATCGCCACTTCGCCAACCGAGGCGAGCTGGTTTCGCACGTGGTTGATCGCGTGTTCGGCGAGATCGAGTGCAGCACGGAGGGACTCGCCACGATGGAGTGGCAGCGGGCCTGCGAGTCCTTCGCACGAGCCACGTTTGAGGTGTTGCGCAGGCACCACAACGTGGCTCCGCTGCTGGTCGACCAGCTTCCGCTGGGGCCCAATGCGCTGGCGCAGCGGGAAGCGTTACTGGCGGTCCTGCTCGACAACGGCTTTACCCCGCGTCTCGCGGCCCGCTCGTATGCGACGGTGGCCCGCTATGTGCTGGGCTTCGCCATTCAGCTCAGCGGTCGCGGATTCGACGAGCGGCACGCGTCCGAGCTTTTCCATACATTGGATCCACGGTTGTTCCCCGCCACCAGCGCGGTGGCCGACCACCTGCCTGTGCCGATCGACGAGGAGTTTGCGCTCGGACTTGAGCTCATCATCAGTGGTCTGGCGAAATACTCAGCAGCGCAGAGTGATAGAGAACCTACGTCGCGGCCTGGTGATGGGCGCCCGCGGCGGACGTGATGAAGTCGCGTGCCGGGCGGGACAATGGTCGCCCGGAATTCCAGATCAGCCCGACGTCCCGGTAGGCGTCGGCGTCGGCCAACGGCAGCACGCTGATCCCGGGGGCGTGCTCGCTGCCGTCGATGGGCATCAGGCTGATGCCCAGCCCCGCAGCCACCAGGCCGGCCGTCGACGTGAGGGTCGCCGACTCGAGGATGATCCGCGGCTGGAATTGCGCTGCGGCGCAAAGCTCGTCGAGCAGGCGGCGCATGCCGAAGCCGGGCTGCATGGCCACGAAAGGCTCGTCGGCCAGCTCGGACATGGATACCGCCGCGGCGGCCGCAAGCGCATGGTCGCGCGGGAAGGCCGCACCGAGCCGCTGACGAAACAGGCTGCGCCAGGCCAGGTTCGGTGCCTGCGGCCGTGGTGAAACGACACCGAGGTCGATCGACCCGGACCCCACCAGGTCGCCGATCGATTCGGCGGCACCTTCCGCCAGCGTGAACGTCACTCCCGGTGACGCTGCCCTGAACCCGGCGATCAAGCGCGGCACCACCGTGGACCCGAACGAACCGAGAAAGCCGAGCCGGATCTCGCCGACGGCCGGATTGGCCAGGTCGTCGATCGCCCGCCTGGCCGAATCGAGCTCGCACTGGGCGCGTCGGGCGTGCTCGTAGAAGATCCGCCCGTAGGTGTTGAGCGCGAGCCGCTTGCCGCGGCGCTCGAACAGCGCGACGCCCAGTCGCCGCTCCAGGCGCGCCAGCATCCGGGTGAGCGTCGGCTGGGCGATGTGCAGCTGTTCGGCCGCGGCGGTGACGTGCTGTAGCTCCGCGAGTGTGACGAACCACTCGTAGTCGCCGTCCTGCATCGCCGTCACCTCTATTTATGTAGCTACCGCATCATATCTCTGCTAATAATTCATTTCCGTTCCTACGCCGCGGGGCGAAACATCGTTGCCATGCCGACCGCCCACCAAGCCGGAAGCCGCGGATACCGTCGCGTGACGGCGGCGCTGTACGGTGCCGGCCTGGCCAGTTTCGCCGCGATGTACTGCACCCAGGCCCTGCTGCCGGCTTTTTCGACCTACTACCGGATCACGCCGGCCACCGCCGCGCTGACGGTCGCGCTGACCACGGGGGTGCTGGCGCTGTCGGTCATCCCCGCGAGCGTGCTTTCCGAGCGCTACGGACGCATCACGGTGATGCTCACGTCGGGGATCGCTTCCAGCGTGATCGGGTTGTTGTTGCCCTTCAGTCCCTCGCTCGGCGTTCTGCTTGTCGGCCGGGCGCTGCACGGCGTCGCGCTCGCCGGGATACCCGCGGTCGCGATGGCGTTCCTCGCCGAGGAGGTGCACGCCTCGTCGCTCGGTGCGGCGATGGGACGCTACATCGCCGGCACCACCGTCGGTGGGTTGACCGGGCGGATCGTCCCGGCGCTGGTCGTCGACATCAGCAATTGGCGTGTCGCGCTGTTGGTCTGTTCGCTGACGACGCTGGCGGGTACGGTGGTCTTCGCCATCCTGGTGCCCCGGTCGCAGTTCTTCACCCCGAAGGCCGCCAACGTGCGCGCCAGTGCGCGCAACCTCGCCGCGCACCTGCGAAACCCCGTGTTGCTGAAGCTTTTTGCGCTGGGATTCGCGCTAATGGGCGGCTTCGTCACGGTGTACAACTACCTCGGGTACCGGTTGACCGCCCCGCCGTTCGGATTGGCGCCGTCGGTGGTCGGACTGTTGTTCTTGCTGTACCTCGCCGGCACCGGGGCGTCGGTGGTGGCCGGGCGGCTTGCCGACCGCAGGGGGCGCGCGCTGGTGCTCGGCGGCGCGTTGCCGATCACCGTGACTGGCCTGGCGCTGACCGTCCCGCACTCACTGGTCGCGGTCGTCGTCGGGCTCGGCGTGTTCACCGGCGGGTTCTTCGCCGCGCACACCGTGGCCAGCGGCTGGGTGGGTGCGGCCGCGCGCCGGGATCGGGCCGAGGCGTCGGCCCTCTACCTGTTCAGCTACTACCTGGGCGGGTCGGTCGCCGGCGCATTCGGGGGGTTGGTCTACAGCGCCGGCGGGTGGCCGGCCACGGTCTGGTTCGTGGGTGCCCTGATTCTCGTCGCCGTGGCGCTGGCGGTGCTGCTAATCAGGGAAACGGGTTTCGGGTCAGGCGCCGAACAACTGGCTGATTTTCGAAAAGAGTTGCCAGACACCGTAAGCGAACGGAACGGCTACCCAGAGCCACGCCAGCGCGATGCTCGGCTTCGTCATGGTTGCCTCTCCGGTTGCCGGTCAGCGACCGCCTCGGACGCCGGTGCGGCGCCGTCGGGCTCGTGATGTCTCGTGGCCACGGGCCGGATCAGCTCATTGCAGACCATCCCGACGACCAGCAGGGCGATCATCACCTCGAACGAGGCGAGGTAAAGGTCCGGGCCGTGTTTGCCGGCCGCCTTCTGCGAGTCGGCGATGGCGTTGACGATCAGGGGACCCAGCACGCCCGCGACCGACCACGCCGTCAGCAACCTGCCGTGGATGGCGCCGACCTCATAGGTGCCGAACAAGTCACGCAGGTACGCGGGAACGGTCGAGAACCCCGCGCCGTAGAACGACAGGATCAGGAGCGTGCACAGCAGGAAGGTGACCTTGTTGGAATTGGTCGTCAGCGCCAGCGTGAGATAGAGGAGCGCGCCTCCGCCCAGGTACAGCCGGTACATGTTCTTGCGCCCCAACGCATCCGACAACGACGACCATCCGATCCGGCCGAGCATGTTGGCCAGCGACAGGAGCGCGACGAACCCGGCGGCGGCGGAGGCCAACGCCGCCGCGCGGGGCGCCCTCGGGAAGAAGTCCTGGTAGATCGGCGAGGCCTTCTCCAGGATGCCGATACCGGCGGTCACGTTGAAGCAGAGCACCACCCACAACAGCCAGAACTGCGGCGTCTTGATCGCGTTGGCCGCCGACACACCGGCCGTCGTGATCAGCGATCCGGCTTTGTGCGGCTTGGGTTTCCAGTCCTCCGGCGTCCATCCCGGCGCCGGCACCCGGATCAGCAGGCACCCCATCGCCATGAACACCGCGTAGGTGCCGCCCATCACCAGGAAGGTCCTGGCGACGCCGGCGGTGCTGGTGCGGCCGAACGCGTCGAGCAGGCTGTTCGTCCACGGGGACGCGATCAGCGCACCACCGCCGAAGCCCATGATCGCCAGGCCGGTCGCCATGCCGGGCCGATCGGGAAACCACTTGATGAGCGTCGACACCGGCGAGATGTAGCCGATACCGAGGCCGACCCCTCCGACGACCCCGTATCCCACCACGACGAGCCAGTATTGGTGAGCCGAAACTCCGAACCCGGCGATCAGCAACCCGCTGCAGAAGCACACGGTGGCGACGACCATGGCCCAGCGCGGTCCGTAATGGTCGACGCGCGTGCCGAACGCCGCGGCCGAAAGGCCAAGCATCACGATGGCGACCGTGAACGGCATCGCGCTGGCCGTTCCCGAGACGTGCAGCGATTTCTCCAGCGGGATCTTGAAGACGCTCCAGGCGTAGGCCGACCCGATGGCGAGGTGGATGGACAGCGCGGCGGGCGGCACCAGCCAGCGGTTCCATCCGGGTCCAGCAACGATTCGCGAACGATCAAGCAGCGCAACGGTTGTCAATATGCACCCTTCTCACACGGGCCGGAGCTTCACCACTATCGGTGCGGCGCGGCGGGCGGGTCAAGGCGCGATTTCTATTGTCCTATAAAGGATTTCTATCGAGCGTGGTCATCGCCGTTGACCACGGGCGTTGTCAGCGCGAATCAGCGATCGGACCGGCTAGCCCCCACCGGGGCGGCCAGCCGCGTCGGGCGCTCGTACCCGCGCAGGGTCACGGTATCGCCCAAAGACCAACGGGCACTTTCCTCTTCGCTGGCGCCCTCGATGGCGCCGGCCGTCGCGAGCAATTTGCCCGGGCGTGACTTGGCCAGCTCGCAGAGCCGCGCGGCCTCGTTGACCGGTTCGCCGATGACGGTGTATTCGAACCGTTCCTTGGCGCCCACGTTGCCGGCGACGACCTGACCGGCCGCCACGCCGATGCCGGCGTCCAGCTCACACATCTCGCCCGCGAGGCGCTCGGCGATGCGGCGCGCGGCGCCCAGGGCCTCGTCCTCGGGAGAGTCCAGGTGATTCGGGGCTCCGAAGATGGCCAGCGACGCGTCGCCTTCGAACTTGTTGACCAGGCCGCAATGGCGGTCCACCTCCTCGACGACGATCGCGAAAAACCGGTTGAGCACTTCGACGACCTCGGTCGGCGGTTGAGTGGTCACCAGTTGGGTGGAGCCGACGATGTCGATGAAGACGACGGCGACGTGGCGTTCTTCGCCGCCGAGTTTCGGCCGCTCGCGCTCGGCGGCCAGGGCGACTTCGCGGCCGACGTGCCGGCCGAAAAGGTCGCGCACGCGTTCGCGTTCGCGCAGGCCGTCGACCATGGCGTTGAACCCACGCTGCAGTTCGCCGAGCTCGGTGCCGTCGAAGACCACCAGGTTCCCGCGCAGGTTGCCCTGCTCGACGCGGCGCAGCGCCGCGCGCACCACCCGCACCGGGGTCGCCGTCAGCCAGGCCAGGATCCACATCAGGGCGCAACCGAAGATCAGCGTGGCGAAGCACACGATCAGCACGCCGACCGCGAACTCGGTCTCGGTCAGGTTGCGCAGCAGGATCTGGAACATCGCCAGCAGGCCGATGCCGATGACGGGCACGCCGGAACCCAGGAACCAGACCACCATCGTCCGGCCCATGATGCCCGCCGACAGCCGTCGCGGCGGCGGTCCCGCCTCGAGCGCCTGGGCGGCAATCGGGCGCAGCGCGAACTCGGCGAGCAGATAACTCGCGGTTGCCACCAGGACGCCGCAGAAGCTGACGACGAGGAGGAACCGCGGGATGAACAAGGTGTTGGCCAGACCGTAGAGCGTCGTGTACACCGCCGTCCCGATGCCCCACAGGACGAGGTCGTACATGGCGAGTCGCCACGGCGCCAGGAAGGTGTTGCGCTCGTCCTCGGCGGTAGGCGCGCGCTCCTCGACCGCCCAACGCAAAGAGAGGACGGTGCGGCGGGTGATCCAATACGTGCCCACCGCCAGGGCCGCGGCGATGTAGGCCGGGGAGACACCGAACGTGAGCCAGGCCGGCGCGTCGTGGAAGATGCTCGGCTGGGGAATGGCGACGATCACCAACAGCAGTGCCACCCCGATGCCGATGAGGTTCACGCCCAGGATCAGCACGGTCATGATCACCTGGATGCGGATGCGACGCCGTCGTTGGCTTTCCGCCACCCGCCCGAGGATCAATGAGCCGTACGCCGGCGTATCCGGCAGGCGGCCGCTCTGGCGGGTGATCCTCTCGAGCACCCGGCCGATACGTTGGGCCACGCTGATTTTGGCCGACATCGTGGCGCCAGCCTAATTTGTCGCCCACGCTCTAAGGTGAGTCGGGTGCGCCTTGTCATCGCCCAATGCACCGTCGATTACGTCGGCCGGCTCACCGCACACCTGCCGTCCGCGCGAAGGTTGCTGCTGTTCAAGGCCGACGGATCGGTGAGCGTGCACGCCGACGACCGCGCCTACAAGCCGTTGAACTGGATGAGCCCGCCGTGCTGGCTGACCGAGGAGCCCGGTGGCGAGGTGCCGCTGTGGGTGGTCGAGAACAAGTCCGGCGAGCAGCTCCGCATCACGGTGGAGGAGATCGAGCACGACTCGAGCCACGACCTGGGCGTCGACCCCGGATTGGTGAAGGACGGCGTCGAGGCGCACCTTCAGGCGTTGCTGGCCGAGCATGTGCAATTGCTGGGCGAGGGATACACATTGGTCCGACGCGAGTACATGACCGCAATCGGTCCCGTCGATCTGCTGTGCCGCGACGAACGGGGCGGCTCGGTCGCCGTGGAAATCAAGCGGCGCGGCGAGATCGACGGCGTGGAACAGCTCACCCGCTATCTCGAGTTGCTCAACCGCGACAGCGTGCTGGCGCCGGTCAAAGGTGTCTTCGCCGCCCAGCAGATCAAGCCGCAGGCGCGCACTCTCGCGACCGATCGCGGAATCCGTTGTATCACACTGGACTACGACAAGATGCGCGGCATGGATAGCGACGAATACCGGCTGTTCTGACCTGCCCGACTAGACTGGCGGCATGGCTCGGCGCCGCACACCGCCACGTGGCCAACGGCCAATACGGCCACCGGTGCTGAGCCGGGTGGAAATCGGACCCGATGGTCACGAGTACGAGGTTCGGCCGATCGCGGCGGCCCGCGCGCTCAAGACCTACCGCTGCCCGGGCTGTGACCACGAAATCCGCTCGGGCATATCGCATCTGGTGGTGTGGCCGACCGATTCACCCCACGGTGGGGTCGAGGATCGGCGGCATTGGCACACGCCGTGCTGGACAAACCGGGCTACCCGCAGCCCGACTCGAAAGTGGTCTTGACACACCGGCGTGAATTCGCGAGTATGCGGCCAGCCGCACGCTGAACGCCGAACGTGCGGCCTGGCCGCACACTCGGCGCAGGCTTCAGGAGGCGGGCTCGACCAGCTCGATGAGGACGCCGCCGGCGTCCTTGGGGTGGATGAAGTTGATCCGCGAGTTTGCTGTGCCGCGCCGGGCCGCGTCGTAGACGAGGCGCACGCCCTGCTCGCGCAGCTGCTCGCAGATGGTGTCCAGATCGCTGACCCGAACCGCCATCTGTTGGATGCCCGGTCCGCGCTTTTCCATGAACTTCGCGATCGTCGACGAGTCGTCGAGCGGGGCCATCAACTGCAGCTGCGCGCTGGTGCCGGGGACGGCCAGCATCGCCTCGCGGATGCCCTGGTCGTCGTTGACTTCCTCGTGCACCAGGATCATGCCGAGGTGGTCGTGGTACCAGGTGATTGCGGCGTCTAGGTCGGCGACCGCAATGCCGACATGATCCAGGCCAGTCACCAAGGACGTTGCCAGGAGGTGGCGGGCGTCAACTTGATCGGTCGTCATCACACCACGGTAACGTGGCAGCAAAGATTCCGCTTCTCCAGGTCGCGGAAACGGCCGTTGGCGCACGCCCAGGAGGTACTCATGACGACGTCGGTGATAGTTGCTGGGGCGCGGACACCCATCGGCAAGCTGATGGGTTCGCTGAAGGATTTTTCGGCCAGCGATCTGGGCGCCATCGCGATCGCGGGCGCGCTGGAAAAGGCCAAACTTCCGGCGAGCGCGGTCGAGTACGTGATCATGGGCCAGGTGTTGACGGCCGGTGCCGGCCAGATGCCCGCGCGCCAATCGGCCGTCGGGGCGGGCATCGGCTGGGACGTTCCGGCGCTCACCATCAACAAGATGTGCCTGTCCGGCATCGACTCCATCGCGCTGGCCGACCAGCTCATCCGCGCCGGGGAGTTCGACGTGGTGGTGGCCGGCGGCCAGGAGTCGATGACCAAGGCACCGCATTTGCTGATGGACAGCCGGGCCGGATACAAGTACGGCGACGTCACGGTGCGCGACCACATGGCCTACGACGGCCTGCACGACGTGTTCACCGACCAGCCGATGGGCGCGCTGACCGAGCAGCGCAACGACCTCGACAAGTTCACCCGTGCCGAGCAGGACGAGTACGCCGCGCGGTCGCACCAGAAGGCGGCCGCGGCGTGGAAGGACGGCGTGTTCACCGACGAGGTGGTGCCGGTCAACATTCCGCAGCGCAAGGGCGATCCGCTGCAGTTCGCCGAGGACGAGGGGATCCGCGCCAACACCACCGCCGAGTCGCTGGCCGGCCTCAAGCCCGCGTTCCGCAAAGACGGCACCATCACCGCCGGTTCGGCGTCGCAGATTTCCGATGGCGCGGCCGCGGTCGTGGTGATGAACAAGGCCAAAGCGCAGGAGCTGGGGCTTTCCTGGCTGGTGGAGATCGGCGCGCACGGGGTCGTGGCGGGCCCGGACTCGACGCTGCAGTCCCAGCCCGCCAACGCGATCAAGAAAGCGCTCGGCCGCGAGGGGATTTCTGTCGACCAACTCGACGTCGTCGAGATCAACGAGGCGTTTGCGGCCGTCGCGCTGGCCTCGACCCGTGAACTGGGCGTCGATCCGGGCATCGTCAACGTCAACGGCGGCGCGATCGCCGTCGGGCACCCGATCGGCATGTCGGGCGCCAGGATCACGCTGCATGTGGCCCTGGAGCTGGCCCGCCGCGGCTCCGGATACGGCGTCGCGGCCCTTTGTGGGGCCGGCGGCCAGGGTGACGCGCTGATCCTGCGGGCCGGCTAGGCGCGCGGCTCGACGTTGCTGGCGTCGGCCATTCGGGAAAGTTTGTGATTTAGGTCATAAGCCGCCATCGGCGCCGCGGAGGGGCCGATTCGGGGTTATCAGCGCGCATGACAGACTTGACGGCGTGACGCGTCCGCGACCCAGTATCGGGCCCGCACTGGCCGGTGCGGTCGATCTTTCCGGTCTCAAGCAGCGAGCCCAGCAGAGCGCTTCTCCGCCCGGCCCCGGCGTGCCGGCGGCCCCCGGTGCGACCGAGGTCACCGAGGCCAACTTCGAAGCCGAAGTGCTCGTCCGCTCCGACGAGGTCCCGGTGGTGGTCGTGCTGTGGTCGCCGCGCAGCGACGCGTGCGTGGAGCTCGTCGAGACGTTCGCCGGCCTGGCGGTCGAGGACGCCGGCAAGTGGTCGCTGGCGACGGTCAACGTGGACGTGGCCCCCAGGGTGGCCCAGATATTCGGTGTCGACGCGGTCCCGACGGTGGTGGCATTGGCCGCCGGGCAGCCGCTATCCAGCTTCCAGGGAGTGCAGCCGCCCGACCAGTTGCGACGCTGGGTCGACTCGCTGTTGTCGGCGACGGCCGGGAAGTTAAGGGGCGCAAGCGGTTCCGAGCAAGCCGAAGTGGACCCGGAGTTGGCCCAGGCGCGCCAGCAGCTTGAGGACGGCGACTTCGACGCCGCCAAGCGGTCGTATCAGGCGATCTTGGACGCCAACCCGGGGAGCGCCGAAGCGAAGGGCGCGATCCGCCAGATCGACTTCCTCACGCGCGCAACGGCGCAACGCCCCGACGCCGTCGCGGTGGCCGACGCCGCCCCGGGCGACATCGACGCCGCGTTGGCGGCCGCTGACGTGGAAATCCTCAACCAGAATGTGAGCGCCGCGTTCGAGCGCCTGACTGCCTTGGTGCGCAGCACATCTGGCGACGACCGCACCCGGGTGCGCACCCGCTTGATCGAGCTGTTCGAACTGTTCGATCCCGCCGACCCCGAGGTCATCGCCGGTCGGCGCAACTTGGCGAACGCGCTGTACTGAGCGCCCCTACTCGGGTTCCAGCCACAGCGCCGACGTCGGCGGCAGGACCATTACGGCCGAGGCGGGGCGACCATGCCACGGGTCCTCGGTGGCGTCGACGCCGCCCATGTTGCCGATTCCCGAGCCGTTGTAGATGGTCGCGTCGGTGTTGAGCACCTCGCGCCAGCGGCCGGCGCAGGGCAGGCCCAGCCGGTAGCCGCTGTGCTCCGAACCCGCGAAATTGAATACGCAGGCCATCACCGATCCGTCGTTTCCATACCGGAGGAAACTCAGCACGTTGTTGGCCGAGTCGTTGGCGTCGATCCAGGAATAGCCGTCGGGAATCGTGTCTTGGCTCCACAGCGCCGGTCGGCTGCGGTAGATCTCGTTGATGTCGCGCACGAAGCGCAACACCCCGTTGGAGAAGCCCTGCTCGTCGAGCTGCCACCAGTCCAAACCGTTCTGCTCGGACCACTCGGCGCGCTGGGCGAATTCCTGGCCCATGAACAACAATTGCTTGCCGGGGTGTGCCCACTGATAGGCGAGCAGGCTGCGCAAGCCCGCGGCCTTCACGTGATTGTTGCCCGGCATCCGGCCCCACAGGGTGCCCTTGCCGTGCACCACCTCGTCGTGGCTGATCGGCAGCACGTAGTTCTCGCTGAAGGCGTACAGCATCGAGAACGTCATCTCGTGGTGGTGGTAGCTGCGGTAGATCGGGTCGCGGCTGATGTAGTCGAGCGTGTCGTGCATCCAGCCCATGTTCCACTTCATCGAAAAGCCAAGGCCACCAAGGTTTGTCGGCCGCGTCACGCCGGGCCACGAGGTCGACTCCTCGGCGACGGTGACGATGCCGGGCGCGGCCTTGTGGGCCGTGGCGTTCATCTCCTGCAGGAACTGCACCGCCTCCAGGTTTTCCCGGCCGCCGTAGGCGTTGGGGGTCCAGCCGCCCTCGGGGCGCGAGTAGTCCAGGTACAGCATCGACGCGACGGCGTCCACCCGCAGGCCGTCGACGTGGAACTCTTCGAGCCAGTACAAGGCGTTGGCCACCAGGAAGTTGCGGACCTCCGCGCGGCCGAAGTCGAAGACGTAAGTGCCCCAGTCGAGTTGCTCCCCGCGCTTGGGGTCGGCGTGCTCGTAGAGCGGGGTGCCGTCGAATCGTCCCAGCGCCCATGCGTCCTTGGGGAAGTGCGCCGGCACCCAGTCAACGATGACGCCGATGCCGGCCCGGTGCAACGCGTCGACCAGCCCCCGGAAGTCGTCCGGCGTACCGAATCGCGACGTCGGCGCGTAGTACGACGTGACCTGGTATCCCCACGACCCCGCGAACGGGTGCTCGGCGACCGGCAGCAGCTCCACGTGGGTGAATCCTTGCTCCACAACATAATCCGTCAGCTCGCGGGCGAGCTGACGGTAGCTGAGCCCCGGCCGCCAGGAGCCGAGGTGCACCTCGTACGTGCTCATCGGCTCGAACACCGGGTTGCGTTGCGCGCGCCGCGCCATCCAGTCGGCGTCCTCCCACGTGTACGTGCTGCGCGTCACGCGCGACGCGGTGTGGGGTGGGACCTCGGTGGCGAACGCCATGGGATCGGCCCGCTCGGTCACCACGCCGTCGGCGCCGTGCACGCGGAACTTGTACAGGCCCTCCAGCGGAAAGCCCGGCCAGAACAGCTCCCACACCCCCGACGAGCCCAGCACCCGCATGGGCGCCTCGTTGCCGTTCCAGCCGTTGAACTCGCCGATCAGGTTGACGCCCTTGGCGTTGGGCGCCCACACGGCGAACGAGACCCCATTTACGACGCCGTCGGCCGTGGTGAACGAGCGGGGGTGGGCGCCAAGGACTTCCCAGAGCCGCTCGTGGCGGCCCTCGCCGAAGAGGTGAAGGTCGACTTCACCCAGGGTGGGCAGGAACCGGTAGGCGTCGGCGACGACGTACGGGTCGGAACCCTCGTAGGTCACCTCGAGCCGGTAGTCGATCAGGTCGACGAACGGGAGGGACACCGCGAACAGGCCGGCTTCGATGTGCTGCAGCGGGAACCGGTCCTCGCCGACGAGCGCGACGACTTCCCGCGCGTGCGGGCGAAACGCCCGGATGACGGTGCGGTCGCCGTATTCGTGGGCACCGAGGATGCCGTGCGGGTTGTAATGCGCACCGGCGACCAGGCGCGCCAAGTCGGCCGGATCGGGCGCCAGATCCAGTCCGGCCAGTTCGTCGGTTCGGCTCACAGCCCGTCACCTCCTACGCAGCAGCGTGATTCGCGATTCGTACGGTATGAGCGGCATGTTGATGATGTGCGCGACCGACTGCCCGGGATCGAGGCGAATGTAATTGGACTGCCCCCATTGAAATTCCTGACCGCTGATCTCGTCGCGCACCCAAAAGCGCTCATAAGGCTCCATACCCAATGCCGCCATGTCCAACCACAGCGTCGCTTCCTCGGGCCCGAACGCGTTCAGCGACACCACCACCAGCACGCAGTCGCCGGTGGCCGGGTCGAACTTGCTGTAGGCAAGCATCGCGTCGTTGTCCACGCCATGGAAATGGATCGTGCGCAGCTGCTGCAGCGCCGGGTGCAGGCGGCGAATCATGTTGAGTCGCTTGATGAACGGTTCCAGTGATCGGCCTTCGGCCAGCGCACCCGCAAAGTCACGGGGACGCAATTCGTACTTCTCGGAGTCCAGGTACTCCTCGCTGCCCTCCCGCACCGCACGGTGTTCGAACAGCTCGTAGCCGGAGTACACGCCCCAGGCGGGACCCATCGTCGCCGCCAGCACGGCGCGGATGGCGAACATGCCCGGGCCGTTGTGCTGCAGCACCGCGTGCAGGATGTCGGGGGTGTTGACGAACAGGTTCGGCCGGCGAAAGTCGGCGAGGGCGGCGATGTCGTTGCCGAACTCGGTGAGCTCCCACTTGGCCGTGCGCCACGTGAAGTAGCTGTAGGACTGCGTGAAGCCGAGCTTGGCCAGGCCGTACTGCCGGGCCGGCGGCGTGAAGGCCTCCGATAGGAAGAGCACGTCGGGGTCGGCGTCCTTGACCTGACCGATCAGCCAGGCCCAGAAGTCGGGCGGCTTGGTGTGCGGGTTGTCGACCCGAAAGAACTTGATGCCGTGGTCAACCCAGTGCCGGACCACCCGAAGCACTTCGTCGTAGAGACCCGCCGGGTCGTTGTCGAAGTTGATCGGATAGATGTCCTGGTACTTCTTCGGCGGGTTCTCCGCATAGGCGATGGTCCCGTCGGGCAACTCGGTGAACCACTCCCGGTGGTCGCGGGCCCACGGATGGTCCGGCGCGCATTGCAGCGCCAGGTCCAGCGCCACCTCCATGCCCAGATCGCGTGCGGCGGAGACGAAGTCGTCGAAGTCGTCGATCGTGCCCAGGCCCGGATGAATCGCGTCGTGGCCGCCCTCGTCGCTGCCGATCGCCCACGGCGATCCCACGTCGCCGGGCGCGGCGGTGGGGGAGTTGTTGCGGCCCTTGCGATGTATCTTCCCGATCGGATGAATCGGCGGCAGGTAGACGACGTCGAAGCCCATGTCCGCGATCCGCGGGAGCTGGGCGGCCGCCGTGGCGAACGTGCCGTGCACGGGCTTGCCGTTGGCGTCCCAGCCGCCCGTAGAGCGGGGGAACATCTCGTACCATGCGCCGAACCGGGCCAGCGGCCGGTCCACCCACACCCCGAACTGCTCCCCGCGGGTGACCAGATCCCGCAACGGAAACTCCGCCAGGAGTTCCTCGATTTCGGGGTCCAGCGCCAGCGCCGTGCGGGTGACCGCGTCCCCGGGCGTGCGCAGCGCCTTGGCCGCCGCCAGCAGCGGATCGCGCCGCGCCCGCGGCACACCGGTCGCGGCGCGCTCGAACAGTGCGGCCCCCACCAGCAGGTCGTTGGACAGCTCGGTCGCGCCCTGCCCGGCGTCCAGCTTGGCGACCAGCCCGCGCCGCCACGAGTGGATGGGATCGCCCCACCCGTCGACGCGGAAGGTCCACAGCCCGACCCGGTCGGGGGTGAACACCCCGTGGAACACGTACGGCTCCTGGCCCTCGGTCATGGGCAGCAGCAGCGGCTTGATCCGCGGTTCAGCCGCCTTGCCGTCGAGCGCGGGCGCGGTCCGTTCGGGGGCCTGGACGGCCTTGATCCGGCGGGATTCGGTTACCTGCGGGTAGCGCTGCCCGAGGTAGCGCACGACCAGGGTCGCCGCGACCGCCTCGTGGCCTTCTCTCCAGACCGCGGCGCTGATCGGGACCATCTCACCGACCACCGCCTTGGCGGGGTACGCGCCGCAGGAGACGACGGGCTGGACGTTGTCGATCTCGACACGACCGGGCACAACCACTCCGTTTCGATTGTGTGGCGAAACCGCGCTGTGTTTCGTCGCGGAATGCCTCGTCTCTCAGAAACTTCCTGTCGTGGGGACTTCATCGGACGGACCGCATCGTTGCGGCCCAATAACTAACCGATACCCACCCTAGTGGGCGATCACACACCGCTGAAGGCAAACGGGCACTCGCTGGACCTGCGAGCGCCGAAATCCTCAGTAAGGTAATGACGTGTGAAAGCCCTTCGCCGCTTTACCGTCCGTGCTCATCTGCCCGATCGTCTGGCCGCGCTGGATCAGCTTTCGACCAACCTGCGGTGGTCGTGGGACAAGCCCACGCAAGAGCTTTTCGCGGCGATCGACCCGACGCTGTGGGCGCGGTGCGGCGCCGACCCGGTGGCGCTGCTCGGGGCGGTGAACCCGGCGCGGCTCGACGAACTTGCGCTCGACGAAGAATTCGTCGGCCGGCTCGATGCGCTGTCGGCCGACCTGAACGATTACCTGAGCCGTCCGCTCTGGTATCAGCAGCGGCAGCACGCCGGGGCCGCGATGCCGGCCGCCATCGCCTACTTCTCGATGGAGTTCGGGGTGGCCGAGGTGCTGCCCAACTACTCGGGCGGCCTGGGGATCCTCGCCGGTGACCACCTGAAGTCGGCGTCCGACCTCGGCGTCCCGTTGATCGCGGTGGGCCTGTACTACCGCTCCGGCTACTTTCGGCAGTCGCTGACCGCGGACGGCTGGCAGCACGAGACCTACCCGGCGCTGGACCCGCAGGGGCTGCCGCTGCGGCTGCTCACCGATGCCGCGCGCGAACCCGTGCTGGTGGAGCTGACGCTTCCCGACTCGGCGCAGCTGCGGGCGCGGGTCTGGGTCGCGCAGGTGGGTCGCGTCCCGCTGCTGTTGCTGGATTCCGACGTCCCGGAGAACGAGCACGAACTGCGCGGCGTCACCGATCGCCTGTACGGCGGCGACCAGGAACACCGCATGCGCCAAGAGATCCTGGCCGGCATCGGCGGGGTGCGCGCCATCCGCGCGTTCACCGCCATCGAGGGGCTGCCGGCGCCCGAGGTGTGGCACATGAACGAGGGCCATGCGGGGTTCCTCGGGGCCGAACGCATCCGCGAGCTGATCACCGATTTCGGCCTGGACTTCGACACCGCGCTGACCGTCGTGCGGTCGGCCACCGTGTTCACCACCCACACGCCGGTGCCCGCCGGTATCGACCGCTTCCCGGTCGACATGGTGCGGCTTTACTTCGACGACGGGCTGGAGGACGGCGCCGACGGGGCGAGAAAGGCCAAGGGTGCGCCGGCCCTGCTGCCGGGCGTGCCGACCGCGCGGATCATCGCGCTCGGCGCGGAGGACGATCCGACGAAGTTCAACATGGCTCACATGGGCCTGCGGCTGGCCCAACGCGCCAACGGCGTGTCGTTGCTGCACGGCCGGGTCAGCCGGGCCATGTTCAACGAGCTGTGGCCGGGATTCGATTCGGCCGAGGTGCCGATCGGGTCGATCACCAACGGCGTGCACGCGCGCACCTGGGCGGCCCCGCAATGGCTGCAGCTGGGGCGCGAGCTGGCCGGGCCGGATGACGCGGCATTCAGCGATCCCGGTGTGTGGCTGCGGCTGCAAGAGGTCGACGGCGGGCATCTGTGGTGGATTCGGTCGCAACTTCGGGCGTTGCTGGTCGAGGATGTTCGGCGGCGGTTACGCCGCTCCTGGCAGGAGCGGGGCGCACCGGATGCCGAATTAGGTTGGATTGCAACGGCTTTCGATCCGGACGTGCTGACCATCGGGTTCGCTCGGCGGGTGCCTACGTACAAGCGGCTGACGCTGATGCTGCGCGATCCGGATCGGCTCGAACAGCTGTTGCTCAGCAAGGACAGGCCGATCCAGCTGATCGTCGCCGGCAAGTCGCACCCCGCCGACGACGGCGGCAAGGCGCTGATCCAGCAGGTGGTGCGGTTCGCCGACCGGCCGGAAGTGCGCCACCGCATCGCCTTCTTGCCCGACTACGACATGTCGATGGCGCGGCTGCTGTATTGGGGCTGCGACGTCTGGCTGAACAACCCGCTGCGGCCCCTGGAGGCCTGCGGCACGTCGGGGATGAAGAGCGCGCTGAACGGCGGGCTGAACCTGTCCATCCGCGATGGCTGGTGGGATGAGTGGTACGACGGCGAAAACGGTTGGGAGATACCGACCGCCGACGGCGTGGCCGACGAGACCCGTCGCGACGACCTGGAGTCCACCGCGCTGTACAACCTGCTGGAGCAGTCGGTGGCGCCGAAGTTCTACGAGCGCGACGAACACGGGGTCCCGCCGCGGTGGATCGAGATGGTGCGCCACACGCTGCAGACCCTCGGCCCGAAGGTGTTGGCGTCCCGCATGGTTCGCGATTACGTCGAGCAGTACTACACGCCGGCGGCGGAATCGCTGCGCAGGACCACGGCGGCCGAGGACGGCGGCGCAGAATTCGACGCGGCCCGCGAGCTGGCTGTCTATCGCCGGCGCGCCCACGACGCGTGGCCCAAGATCAGCATCACCGACGTCGACAGCACCGGCCTGCCGGACTCTCCGGTGCTCGGCTCCAAGCTGACGCTGACCGCGACCGTGCAGCTGGACGGGCTGGCGCCCGACGAGGTCACGGTCCAGGCGCTGGTGGGCCGGGTCGACGCCGGCGACGCGCTGCTGGACCCGGTCACCGTCGAGATGTCTTACACCGGCACCGCCGAGGGCGGCAACCAGGTCTTCTCGACGACCACGCCGCTGCCGCTGGCCGGCGCGGTGGGATACACCGTGCGCGTGTTGCCGAACAACCCGATGCTGGCCGCCAGCAACGAGCTCGGTCTCGTCACGCTGGCTCGGTAGCCTTGCGCAGCCGTTCCAGCGCGGCGCGAACCCGCGCGCCGTCGGTGGTCGCCCAGAACGGGGGCAGCGACGCGCGCAGGTAGCCGCCGTAGCCGGCGGTCACCATGCGCGAGTCCAGGACCGCGACCACACCCCGGTCGCTGACGCGGCGCAGCAGCCGGCCCGACCCCTGTGCGAGCAGTAGCGCGGCATGGTTGGCGGCGACGGCCATGAAGCCGTTGCCGCCGCGCGCGGCCACCGCGCGCTGCCGCGCTCCCAGCAGCGGGTCGTCGGGCCGGGGGAACGGGATGCGGTCGATCAGCACCAGCGACAGCGACGGCCCCGGCACGTCGACGCCCTGCCACAGCGACAGGGTGCCGAACAGCGAGGTCTCCTCGTCGGCGGCGAACTGCTCGACCAGCGCCGAGGTGCTGTCGTCGCCCTGGCACAGCACCGGCGTCGAGAGTCGCGCGCGCATGGCCTCGGCGGCGGCCCGTGCGGCCCGCATCGACGAGAACAACCCAAGGGTGCGCCCACCCGCAGCAGTGATGAGTTCGGCGATCTCGGTCAGCTGCTCGGCCGAGCCGGTGCCGTCGCGGCCGGGCGGCGGCAGGTGGGCGGCCACGTACAGGATTCCGGCTTTGGAGTGTTCGAACGGCGACCCCACGTCGAGGCCGCGCCAGGCCGCCGGTTCGTCGGAGTCCGTTCCGGCCAGGCCCCAGGCGGCGGCCATCGCGTCGAAGGACCCGCCGATCGCCAGCGTCGCCGACGTCAACACCGTCGTCGAGCGCGAAAACACCTCGGTGCGCAACAAGCCGGCGACCGACAGCGGCGCCACCCGCAACACCGACCGCACCGAACCCCGGTTGTCCTCGTGATCGAGCCAGACCACGTCGGTGCGATCCGGGATGGGTGGGGTGAACGACGTCAGGATCCGCGACGCGGTGTCGGATATCTCGCTGAGCGCCGCAACGGCTTCGGCCCGCGCCGACGCCGCCTTCGCGTCGCTGGTGGTGTCGATCGCCGACCGCGCTGCGGTGGCCACGTCGCGCAGCGCCGTCAGGTAGGTCGCCATCTCGTCGTCGAGACGGTCGATGCGGCCCGGCGTGCCGTCGTGGACGGCCGCGGAGAAGTTAGCGGTCGTCGCCTCCAGCCGCTGGACGAGTTCGGGATCCACCAGGCGGACGATCCGGCGCGCGGCGACGCCGAGGGCGGCCGACGTCAGTTCCGCGGTGGCCACCGACGTCACCCGGTCGACCAGTTCGTGCGCCTCGTCGACGACCAACAGCGCGTGCTCGGGCAGCACCGCCGACTCCGCGACGGCGTCGATGGCCAGCAGCGCGTGATTGGTGACGACGATATCGGCGGCGCCGGCCTGGCCACGCGCCCGCTCGGAGAAGCACTCGGCGCCGAACGGGCAGCGCGCCACGCCCAGGCATTCCCGGGCCGAGACGCTGACCTGCGACCACGATCGGTCGGGCACGCCGGGCTTCAGGTCGTCGCGGTCGCCCGAATCGGTCGTCGACGCCCAGGCGGTGAGCCGTTGCACGTCGCGCCCCAGCGCACTGACCGCCACCGGATCGAAGAGCTCGTCCTGCGGCCGCTCCTCGTCCGGGTCGCCGGCCGCGGCGCCGTTGTGGATCTTGTTCAGGCACAAGTAGTTTCGCCGGCCCTTCAGCAGCGCGAAGCGGGGCCGGCGCGGCAGCGCGTCGGCGAGCGAATCGGCTAGCCGGGGCAGGTCGCGATCGACGAGTTGGCGCTGCAGTGCGATCGTGGCCGTCGACACGATGACCGGCGCGTCGTCGGTGACCGCGCGGACGATCGCGGGAACCAGGTAGGCCAGCGACTTGCCGGTCCCGGTGCCGGCCTGCACGACGAGGTGCTCGCCGGTTTCGAAGGCCCGCTCGACGGCGCCGGCCATCTCCACTTGGCCGCGGCGCTCGCTGCCGCCGAGCGCGGCGACGGCGACGGCGAGCAACGCGGACACGGACACGTCGGTCGTGGTCATTCCCCCGCTCTCAGGCGCGAATCTGCGTCGTCGGGATCGCGGGCTCGCCGTGCGACAGGTTCAGCCCCTCCCACGGCAGGCTGCGCAGTCCCGAAGCGACTCGCTCCCGCGCCGCCGACAGGTCCGCGTCGAACACCGCCTCCCCGCCGCGGACCAGGCGCGTCGTCACCACCCGGCACGGTTCGGTGGTCTCCGGCGGGCGGCCCGCGGGATACACCACCTCCTCGGTGATCGTCCCCGTCGGGCGTGCCAGGCGCAGCGCCTCTTTGCGGCCGCCGCGGGATTCCTTGTGGCTGCTTCGCTTTTCGACGGGCATGCCGTCCACCTCGACCAGCTTGTAGACCATGCTCGCGGTCGGCGCGCCCGAGCCGGTCACCAGCGACGTGCCGACGCCGTAGCTGTCGACCGGCTCGGCGCGCAGGGCGGCGATGCTGAACTCGTCGAGATCGCCGGACACCACGATGCGGGTCTGCGTGGCTCCCAGCCCGTCGAGCTGTTCGCGCACCTGACGGGCAAGCACCCCGAGCTCACCGGAATCGATGCGCACGGCGCCGAGACCGGTGCCGGCGGCGGCCACGGCGTTGGCCACGCCGGCGGTCACGTCGTAGGTGTCCACCAGCAGCGTGGTGCCGGCGCCCAGCGCGTCGACCTGGGCGCGAAACGCCGCCACCTCGTCCGGCCCGTCCCGGTGGGTGTGCAGCATGGTGAACGCGTGCGCCGACGTGCCCTCGGCGGGAATCCCGTATCGGCGCTGGGCCTCCAGGTTGGAGGACGCGGCGAAGCCGGCGATGTAGGCGGCGCGGGCGGCGGCGACCGCGGCATGTTCGTGGGTTCGGCGCGATCCCATCTCGACCAGCGGGCGTTCCCCGGCCGCGCTGACCATGCGTGCCGCCGCGGAGGCGATCGCCGTGTCGTGATTGAAGATCGAGAGCGCCAACGTTTCGAGGACCACGCATTCGGCGAAGCTTCCGTGTACCGAAAGCACGGGCGACCCGGGGAAGTACAGCTCGCCCTCGGCGTAGCCGTCGATGTCGCCGCGGAATCGGAAATCGCGCAGGTAACCCACGGTGTCCGGGTCGAGGAATCGCGCCACCAATTCGCACGCGTCGTCGTCGAACCTGAACTGCGGCAACGTTTCCAGCAGCCGGCCGGCCCCGGCGACCACGCCGTAGCGGCGTCCGTCGGGGAGCCGGCGGGCGAACAGTTCGAACGTGGTCCGGCGGTGAGCGGTGCCGTCGCGCAGCGCCGCCGCCAGCATGGTCAACTCGTACTTGTCGGTCAGCAGCCCAGCCAGGACCGGCTCGTTCATTCCGCAACGGTAACGGCTGGCGGCGGCGCGCGTGTGCCTCGGTATCGTAGGGGCCATGGTTGTTGCGTCAGCGCCCACGAAACCGGGCACTACCGGGCAACGCGAGTCCGCGCCGATGGACGTCACGGCCAGCCCGTGGGTCACCATCGTGTGGGACGACCCGGTCAACCTGATGACCTATGTGACCTATGTCTTCCAGAAGTTGTTCGGCTACAGCGAGCCGCACGCCACCAAGCTGATGCTGCAGGTGCACAACGAAGGCAAGGCGGTGGTCTCGGCGGGCAGCCGGGAATCCATGGAAGTCGACGTGTCCAAGCTGCATGCCGCCGGTTTGTGGGCGACGTTGCAGCAGGACCGCTGAGATTCGAGGTAGTCCGGGACTCCTTGTGCGCAAATGGAAGCGCGTCGAGACCGCCAACGGCCCCCGTTTTCGGTCCGCCTTGGCGTCCCACGAGGCTGCCCTGCTCAAGAACCTCGTCACCGCGATGATCGGCCTGCTCGACGAGCGCGAATCTTCCTCGCCCACAGACGAACTCGAGGAGATCACCGGCATCAAGACCGGGCACGCCGAACCGCCACGCGATCCGACGCTGCGCCGGCTGCTTCCGGATTTCCACAATCCTGACGACGCCGCCGGACCCGATGACGCGGACGACAATGCTTCCGGTGACGCACCCGACAGCCTCAACGCCGCGCTGCGCAGTCTGCACGAGCCGGAGATCATCGCCGCCAAACGCGCTGCCGCGCAACGGCTTCTGGACACAGTTCCGGACAACGGCGGCCGTTTCGAGCTGACCGAGAACGACGCGAACTCCTGGATCGCGGCGGTCAACGACATCCGCCTGACGCTAGGGGTGATGCTCGAGATCGGGCCGGAGGGCCCGGAGCGCCTGCCCGCCGACCATCCGTTGGCCGTGCACTTCGACGTCTACCAGTGGCTGACCGTCCTGCAGGAGTATCTGGTCCTGGCGCTGATGGGGGGACCGGCCGGATGAGCTCCATCACCGACGTCGCGGGCATCCGCGTCGGTCACCACCAGAGACTCGATCCCGACGCGTCGATGGGCGCCGGCTGGGCCAGCGGCGTGACGGTCGTGCTGACCCCGCCCGGGACGGTCTGCGGCGTCGATTGCCGCGGCGGCGCGCCCGGCACCCGCGAGACGGACCTGCTGGATCCGGCGAACACCGTTCGATTCGTCGACGCGGTGCTGCTCGCCGGCGGCAGTGCCTATGGCCTCGCGGCCGCCGACGGGGTCATGCGCTGGCTGGAGGAAAACGAGCGGGGCGTGGCCATGGAGGGCGGCGTCGTCCCCATCGTGCCGGGCGCGGTGATCTTCGACCTGCCGGTCGGCGGCTGGGACTGCCGGCCGACCGCCGATTTCGGCTATGCCGCCGCCGCGGCAGCCGCAGCCGGCGAGATCGCCGTCGGGACCGTCGGCGCGGGGGTCGGGGCGCGGGCCGGCGTGCTCAAGGGCGGTGTTGGGTCCGCGTCGGTGACCTTGCCGTCCGGGGTCACCGTCGGCGCCCTCGTCGTCGTGAACTGCGCCGGCGACGTCGCGGACCGGGCGACCGGCCTGCCCTGGATGGCGGACGCGATCGCGGAGTTCGAGCTGACGTCACCGCCGGCCGAGCAGATCGACGCGTTCGCTCAGTTGCCGTCGCCCCTGAACCCGCTGAACACCACTATCGCGGTGGTCGCGACCGACGCGGCGCTGAGCCCGGTCGCGTGCCGGCGTATCGCCGTCGCCGCCCAGGACGGCCTGGCCCGGACCATCCGGCCGGCGCACACCCCGGTCGACGGCGACACGGTGTTCGCGCTCGCCACGGGGGCGGTCGAGGTAGCCCCGGCCGTCGGGTCGAAGCCGCCGCCCGCTGCCTTCCTGCCGGAGACGGGGCTCATCACCGAGGTCGGTGTGGCCGCGGCCGACTGCCTGGCCCGCGCGGTGCTGGCCGGGGTGTTCGCTGCCGAATCGGTCGCCCGAATACCGACCTACCGCAACGTGTTGCCCGGAGCATTCGCCTGAGGCAAGTAGGCCGTCACGCCCGGTGAGCGCGCCGACATCGCCTTCGTGGTCGCGGACGCCGGCTGGCAGTATCTGTCCACCGGGTAGCCTGGACGATGCCGAGAACGCTCTAGAAGGGCAGCTATGGGCATGACCCAAGGACATCCGCGGGCGCCAGCAACCAAGTCGAAAAAGCGACCCCAGTGGGTGGTCGGCGGAGCCACGATCCTCACCTTCGTGGCCCTGCTGTACCTGGTCGAGCTGATCGACCAGCTGATGGGCGGCAGGCTGGATTCCAACGGCATCAGGCCGCTGACGACCGACGGCCTCTGGGGCATCATCTTCGCGCCGGTTTTGCACGCCAACTGGCAGCACCTGATGGCCAACACGGTGCCGCTGTTGGTGCTCGGCTTCCTGATGACGCTGGCGGGATTGTCCCGCTTTATATGGGCCACGGTGATCGTCTGGGTCGTGGGCGGCTTTGGCACCTGGCTGATCGGCAACATGGGAAGCGCTTGCGGCCCGACGGACCATATCGGGGCCTCGGGCCTGATCTTCGGCTGGCTGACGTTTTTGCTGGTCTTCGGGATATTCGTGCGCAAGTTCTGGGACATCGTCATCGGGTTGGTGGTGTTGTTCGCATACGGCGGCGTGCTGCTCGGCGCGATGCCGGTGCTCCACCAATGCGGCGGGGTGTCCTGGCAGGGCCACCTGAGCGGTGCGTTCGCCGGCGTCGTCGCGGCGTATCTGCTGTCCGCCCCGGAGCGCAAGGCACGCGAAAAGAAGGCCGGCGCGCGGCGGCCCAAGACATGAGTTCGCCATTGGCGCCCGTCGGGGTCTTCGACTCTGGCGTCGGGGGCCTGACGGTCGCGCGGGCGATCATCGACCAGCTGCCGGACGAGGACATCGTGTACGTCGGCGACACCGCCAACGGCCCCTATGGCCCGCTCTCCATTTCCGAGGTTCGCGCGCACGCGCTGGCCATCGGTGACGACCTCGTCGACCGCGGCGTCAAGGCGTTGGTGATCGCCTGTAACACGGCGTCCGCGGCCTGCCTGCGCGACGCCCGTGAGCGCTACGACGTCCCCGTCGTCGAGGTGATCCTGCCGGCGGTGCGGCGCGCGGTCGCCACCACCCGCAACGGGCGCATCGGCGTCATCGGCACCCGGGCGACCATCAACTCGCACGCCTATCAGGACGCGTTCGCCGCCGCCCGGGACACGGAGATCACCGCGGTGGCCTGCCCGCGGTTCGTCGACTTCGTCGAGCGCGGCGTGACCAGCGGGCGCCAGGTGCTCGGGCTGGCCGAGGGCTACCTGGAGCCGCTGCAGCGTGCGCAGGTCGACACCCTCGTGCTCGGGTGCACGCACTACCCGCTGCTGTCCGGGCTGATCCAACTGGCGATGGGCGAGAACGTCGCGCTCGTCTCGAGCGCCGAGGAAACCGCCAAGGAGGTGCTGCGGGTGCTCACCGAAAAGGACCTGCTGCGCCCGCATGACGCGCCACCCGCCACGAGGGTCTTCGAGGCCACCGGCGACCCCGACGCCTTCACCAAGCTGGCCGCGCGGTTTCTGGGTCCCGCGGTGACCGGGGTGCAGCCCGCTCATCAAACCCGCGCCCGCTAGCGCGCGGGGAGATTCTGATCACACCAAAGCGGCCATGTTTTCTCCATCGCCCCATCGGGCATGGCACAGTAGTGTCCGTGCGAATAACCGTGCTCGGCTGCTCGGGCAGCGTGACCGGACCGGATTCGCCTGCATCGGGTTATCTGCTTCGGGCGCCGGATACCCCGCCGTTGGTGCTCGACTTCGGCGGCGGCGTTTTGGGCGCGCTGCAGCGCTACGCCGATCCCGGTTCCGTCCACGTGCTGTTGTCGCACCTGCACGCCGATCACTGTCTTGACGTGCCGGGCCTGTTCGTGTGGCGGCGCTACCATCCGTCGAAGCCGCTCGGCAAGGCGCTGTTGTACGGGCCCGGCGACACCTGGTCCCGGCTGGGCGCCGCGTCGTCGCCCTACGGCGGCGAGATCGACGACTGCTCCGACATTTTCGACGTCCGTCACTGGGTCGACGGCGAGCCGGTGACGTTAGGCGCGGTCACGGTGACGCCGCGCGTGGTGGCCCACCCCACCGAGTCGTACGGCATGCGGATCACCGACGCCGGCGGCGCATCGTTCGTCTACAGTGGCGACACCGGCATCTGCGATCAGCTGGTCGAGCTGGCCCGCGGCGCCGACGTCTTCCTCTGCGAGGCCTCCTGGACGCACGCGGCGGACCGGCCGCCCGCGCTGCACATGTCCGGCACGGAGGCTGGCCGGGTCGCCAAGCAGGCCGGCGTGCACGAGTTGTTGCTGACGCACATCCCGCCGTGGACGTCGCGCGAGGACGTGATCACCGAGGCCAAGGCCGAGTTCGACGGTCCCGTGCACGCGGTGGTCTGCGGTGAGACGTTCGATGTCCGCCGCTCCGAAAGGGTCTGACCACCCCGCGTTGGCTAGGGTTACTGGGTGTCCAAACGAGAAGACGGCCGCCTCGACGACGAGCTTCGCCCCGTGGTCATCACCCGCGGATTCACCGACCACCCGGCGGGTTCGGTACTGATCGAATTCGGCCACACCAAGGTCATGTGCACCGCCAGCGTGACCGAGGGGGTGCCGCGCTGGCGCAAGGGGTCGGGCCTGGGCTGGCTGACCGCCGAGTACGCGATGCTGCCGTCGGCCACCCACACGCGCTCCGACCGCGAAGCGGTGAAGGGCCGGCTTTCCGGGCGCACCCAGGAGATCAGCCGGCTGATCGGCCGGTCGCTGCGGGCGTGCATCGACCTGCGGGCGTTGGGGGAGAACACGATTGCCGTCGACTGCGACGTGTTGCAGGCCGACGGCGGTACCCGCACCGCGGCCATCACCGGCGCCTACGTCGCCCTGGCCGACGCGGTCACCTACCTGTCCGCGGCCGGCAAGCTTTCCGATCCCCGACCGCTGTCGTGTGCCATCGCCGCCGTCAGCGTCGGCGTGGTCGACGGCCGCATCCGGGTCGACCTGCCCTACGACGAAGACTCCCGCGCCGAGGTCGACATGAACGTCGTGGCCACCGACACGGGAACCCTTGTGGAGGTCCAGGGAACCGGCGAGGGCGCGACGTTCCCGCGTTCGACGCTGGACAAGCTGCTCGACGTCGCGCTCGCGGCGTGCGACCAGTTGTTCGCCGCCCAGCGCTCGGCGCTGGAGCTGCCGTACCCGGGCGTGCTGCCCGAGGGTCCGGCGCCGTCGAAAGCGTTCGGCAGCTGACCCACCTGCTGGTCGATAGTCTCGGGCGACCATCCCCGGACGTCGGCAATCCAAGCCTCCGGCTAGAACCCCAATGCCCCTGGTGGTCGTGCGGCACGCAAGGTCGCCATAGGTTCAGTCGCCGCAGGTTCGGGATTCGAACCTGTGTAGGCGTGCCGACAGGTTTTCACTCCGCGACTCCGGGCCGTTGGTGTGGTTGCGATGACTTTGGCCTCTTACGCAAGCAGGTCCGGCGAGGAGACGATGACGACGCGAGAACGGACCTCGTTTCAGTTGGGGAGGATAGGCATCGTGATCGAGGCGTTGAAGGATTTCCCCGACAACGTGGTGGCATTTGCTCTCCACGGGCACTTGACTGAGGCGGACTACGAAAAGGTGCTGATACCGGACATCAACGAGAAGCTGACTCGACACAAAAAACTGCGGGCCTACACCGAGATCGCGTCCGATTTCGCCGGGATCGATCCCGGGGCCCTCTGGGAAGATACGAAGCTCGGCCTCAGTCACTTCTTCGACTGGGAACGCGGCGCGCTCGTCACCGATGTGGAATGGATGAGCCGGGCGACGAAATTCTTCGCGCTCCTGATGCCTGGAGACTTGCGTACATTCCCCACCGCTGAAGCCGACAAAGCGCGCGAATGGATTGTTGAATCTCAACAATAAGCTGTAACGAGAACGTTAACCCAGAAGGATTAATTGATGGTTAGCCGACCAGTCCCACTTGAACATGCTTTTCTCAATACGCCGTGGTGGGCGATGGGGCAGATGACGCATGCACATGCGGAACCGCGCATCAACGAAGTTGCGACCCGCGCTAGGGCAGGTTTGCTGAATATTATCTCGGCAATCACGATCGCATTATTGCTCTTGCGGCCGGAAACCGATCCGGTGATCATTGTGGGTCCGCTCGTGCTTTTTGATATGTTGGCTGCCGCGGCTACCGGCTTAACTCCGTTCAGCCCCACCGGCATTCTGGGCACAGCGTTAACAATGCACATGCGTCCGGTGTGGAAACCAACGCGGCCGAAACGGTTTGCATGGTTGCTCGGTGCCGGTTTAGCGGCGACGTGTCTTGCCATGCGGCTATTCGGGGCGTCGCCCGTAGCGATGGCGGCCGTCGTCGCGGTCTGTTTTGTCCTGACGTGGTCGGAGGCTACGCTGGGATTTTGTGTGGGCTGTTACATGCATAAGTTGATTTGGGGTTGTGAAGAGTGCGAAGTCCCTTATGTCAGGGGAATAGCAGCACGACCGGCAATAAATCAGGAAAGTCCAGCATTAAACTTGGAAAGTCGCGCGTAGGCCCGGGACCACAGTCGGTGAGGCTCAATCGGCCGGGCAGTGACACGATGCTGAGGATTCGACGACTGCCCGTGATGCAAGCCGAGATGGTTCCTGCAGAAGGTGATGACCATGTTTCGGATTGATTGGTGACCAAGCTGTTGGTCGCCAGCCGCAACCCCAAGAAGCTGACGGAACTGCGCCGCGTGCTCGACGGCGCGGGGCTGTCGCGGTTGACGCTGGTTTCGCTGGATGATGTGGCGTCGTTCGACGAGGCCCCCGAAACCGGTGCGACGTTCGAGGACAACGCGCTGGCCAAGGCGCGGGATGCGTTCGCCGCGACGGGCCTGGCTTGCGTGGCCGACGACTCGGGCTTGGAGGTGGCCGCGTTGAACGGGATGCCCGGCGTGCTGTCGGCGCGCTGGTCGGGCAACCACGGCGGCGATGCCGCCAACACCGCGCTGCTGTTGGCCCAGTTGCGCGACGTTCCCGACGAACGGCGCGGTGCGGCGTTCGTGTCGGCCTGCGCGCTGGTGTCGGCGTCCGGAGAGGTCGTCGTCCGCGGCGAGTGGCGCGGCTCGATCGCGCGGGAGCCGCGCGGCGACGGCGGGTTCGGCTACGACCCCGTGTTCCTTCCCGAGGGGAGCGACCGCACGGCGGCACAGCTCAGCCCGGTGGAGAAGGACGCGGTCTCGCATCGCGGTCGCGCGCTCGCGCTGCTGGTGCCGGCGCTGCGCGACCTGGCGGCGCCACGAACGTGAAGCTGGCCTAAAGCCCGAAGCGCGCCTTGACGGCCTTCGTCTGGAAGTGCTCGACGATGACGCCGAGCAGCGGGATGGTGCCGGAGAGCAGCACGCCGATGGTCTTGCCGATCGGCCAGCGGACCTTGATCGCGAGGTTGAACGCCGCCAGCACGTAGGCGAAATAGACCCAGCCGTGCACCACTTCGATCCAGCGGATCTCGTGGTGGAACGCCAGGTGCGAGACGATCTCGTAGCACAGCGCGATGAGCCAGAGACCCGTCGTCCACGCCATCACCCGGTAGGCGAGCAATGCCGTGCGAATCTTCTCGACGGGGAAGGCGGGCGCGGGCGTCTCGGGTGTGGTCATGCGGTTGTCCTGTTCTCCTTCTCGGCGTCTTTCTGGGCGAGCTCGGCCAGGTAGGCGTTGTACTCCCGCAGCGCGGGATCGTCGGTCGGTGCCTGGGCCGGCTTGGGCCGCTCAGGCAGCAGGCCCGCGGGTATCTCGGTCATCTCGACGCTCTTGCGCGGTTGCGGTGGCTCCTCCTCGTAGCGCACGAACTTGCGGTACGCGTAGATGCAAAACCAGGCGAACAGCGGCCACTGCAGCGCGTAGCCAAGGTTCTGAAACGTGCCCGAGACGGACTGGAACCTGGTCCACTGCCACCAGCCCAGAGCCAGGCAGCCGCACGCCGCAACGATCACCAAAGCGATCAGCGCGGGCCTGCGACGGCGGGTAGCGGACACCACTTGACCGTACCGCTCACGATTTGGGCCCGACGAATTCAGCGGTAGCATCGGCACCGCCGCGGGCGTGGCGAAATGGCAGACGCGATGGCTTTAGGTGCCATTGCTCGAAAGAGCGTGTGGGTTCGAATCCCTCCGCCCGCACGTGTGTTGTAGTGCGTTCCGCGGGTAACCGCGATGGACAGCAAAATCGGAAGGCGTCTGGCCGGACAGGATCCACTCGAGCAGGCCGTCACGGCCGAAGATGTGGACCGCGCGGAAAACGGGCGGCAAAGGCCCGCGAACGGGCCGTGCTCGCAGGGCTATCGGCGCCCGCAGCTTCGAGGAGTCCGCGCGCCAGCACGAGCGAGTCGCCAAGGTGCAAGACGTGACCGTCGCACGAGGCGCGTCTCACCAGGAGGTGCACCACAAGTCCGCGTCCCGCTATCGCCAGGCGGCAGCCGACGATCGGAAACTTGCCCACCACAAGCGAAAAGAGTCGGAAGCCGATCTGTCTTTAGACAGATAGCGATCACCCGAACAGTTCGCGGTGCCGTTCGACGTAATGCCGCACCGTCTCCGCAGGACGGCTGATGATGCGTTCGACGTCGTCGGTCGAACGGTTGTAGCGGTCCTCGCGGTGCAGCCGCGCCATGGTGGCGATGTGTTGCTCCACGTGCGGCGGCATTCCCAGCGCGGCGAGCTCGCGCAGCCACTCGTCGTCGGACGGCCGAACGCCGGTGACGGGGCGGCCCAGCGCCTGCGAGTACTGCTCGGCGAGTTCGTCGACGGAAAGCGTTGCGGGGCCGGTCAATTCGTAGACCGCACCAAGATGGTCCGCCGGCGCCACCAGCACCGTGGTGATCACATCGGCGACGTCCGCGGCGGCGACGGGTGAGGTGCGCCCGTTTCCGAACGGCAGCGACAGTTGGCCGGTTTCCCGGATCGAGCGGGCCGCCAGCATCCCGAAGAGCGGGTTCTCGAGCAGGACGGTCGGCCGGACATGCACCGCCGGAACGCCCGACCAATTGATGACGCGCTCGGCGAGCCAATGCAGGCGTTGGTGCTTGGATTCCGTCGTGCTGGTGGCAGTCATTTGCGAGACCGTCATCTGCGACATGTTGACCAACACGCCCAGGCCGCCGAGCTCCTCCGCCGCCACGCATACCACCGTGGTCGCCTGCAGGTAATCCGGCGAGACGCTCATGTTGAAGAACATCCGGGTGACGCCCGACATCGCCGCGAAAACGTCGACGGGGTTCGTCAGGTCCCCGGCGATCACCTCGGCGCCCCGGGCGCGCAGCGCGTCGGCGCGAGCATCGTCGCGGTGCACCATCGCGCGAACCGACTCGCCCCGGTCGAGCAGCCTGGCCACCACCTGCGGGCTTACGCCGGCCACCCCGCCGCCGGCGCCGGTGATCAGATACGTCGGGGACCCGGTCATGGAACCGCCTCTGCCTCAAAGGATTTCCCGGAGCCCATCGTACTTCCGAGCGGACCCAATCGGACCCGAGGTTGACCTTTGGTAAGGCAACCCTTAGTTTGTGGGGGTAACTTACCTACCCGGAGGGTGCCGATGCAGTCCGTTGCGTCTCGACAGGGCGGGCGACCGCCGCTGATCGCGGTCGACGACGTCGTCCGTGTGGGGCGCCAACTCGGCATGCAGCGGCTCAGCATCAACGCCGTCGCCGCGCGCCTCGGCGTCTCGGCGACCGCGCTGTACCGGCACGTGGAAAGCCGGTGGGAGCTCGAGCGCCTGATCGGCGAGAGCCTGCTGACCGAACTCGAGCTGCGCGAGGACCCGACGGCCGACACCGAATCGCACTTGCTGTCGTTCGGCCTGCAGCTCCGCGAGTTCACCGCCGAGCACCCGGGGCTCGCGTCCTACCTTCAGGTGCTGTTTCCGCGCGGCGACGCCGGCGCGCGGTTGTTGGCCACCGAGGTGGAGGCGCTGGGCCGGCGCGGCTACGCGGCCGACGCCGCCATGGTGTTGAGCAGCGCGGTCGCCACGCTGGCCATCAGCCTGGCCGCCCGGGAAGAGAACAACGCCAGCGCAACCGAGGCCACGGGTTTCTCCGACGAGCGCGACGCCGCCGCCGCCCGATTGGCCGACGACGCGCGGCTGGGCGCCGCCCACGCCGGGCTGCCGCAGGTGTCGAATTCGGAGTTGTTGCGGCTGCTGCTGGCGGCGTCGATTCGGGGCCTGGTTGCGGCGATTCCGCCCGGGCGCCCGATCAGCGAGGTCGTCGCGCAGCTGAGTGCCGGGGGAGGGGACCGCTGATGGCCCGCGGGTTTCAGGGGGTGATGCTGCGCGGTTTCGGTGCCCGCGACCACACCGCGACGGTCGTCGAAACCGTCCGCATCGCACCGCATTTCGTGCGGGTCCGGATGCAGTCGCCGACGCTGTTCGAGGACGTGGAGGCCGAACCCGCGGCGTGGCTGCGGTTCTGGTTCCCCGACCCCGACGGATCGAGCACCGAGTTCCAGCGCGCGTACACGATCTCGGAGGCGGACGTCGCCGCCGGCGGCTTCGCCGTCGACGTGGTCCTGCACGAGCCGGCGGGACCGGCGTCGTTGTGGGCGCGAACCGTGCAACCCGGCGCGACGATCGCCGTCATGTCGCTGATGGGCTCGTCGCGTTTCGACGCACCCGCCGAGCAACCGGCCGGCTACCTGCTGATCGGGGACTCCGCATCGATCCCCGGGATCAACGGCATCGTGGGGACCGTCCCCGCCGACGTTCCGATCGAGGCGTACCTCGAGCAGCACGACGACAACGACACCCTGATCCCGCTCGCGAAACACCCCCGGCTGCGGGTGCATTGGGTGGCGCGGCGCGACGAGAGGTCGCTCGCCGCCGCGATCGAGGCCCGGGACTGGTCCAACTGGTACGCGTGGGCCACGCCCGAGGCGACGACGCTCAAGCACGTCCGAACGCGGCTGCGCGACGAGTTCGGCTTTCCCAAGTCCGAGATTCACGCTCAGGCCTACTGGAGCGCCGGGCGGGCGATGGGCACCAGCCGCGGCGACGAACCGGAAACCGTTGCGCCAGAACCCGAATCGTCGATACCAGCGCCCAAGCCTGCGCCGCGCGGAAGCTGGCGCGCCCAGGGCGCGGGCCGGTTGCTCGCGCCGCTGCGCTCGGCGCTGATCGTCTCCGGCGTGCTGCAGGCGGTGATCACGCTGGTGCAGCTGGCGCCGTTCGTGCTCCTGGTCGAGTTGGCTCGGCTGCTGGTATCCGGCGCCGGGGAGCAGCGGCTGTGGACGCTGGGCATCGCGGCCGTTTCGTTGCTGGGGCTGGGCACCGTGCTCGGCGCCGCACTCACGCTGTGGCTGCACGTCCTCGACGCACGTTTCGCCAGTGACTTGCGCTCACGGCTGTTGACCAAGTTGTCCCGGCTGCCGCTGGGCTGGTTCACGGCCCGCGGATCGGGGTCCATCAAGCAGCTGGTGCAGGACGACACGCTGGCGCTGCACTATCTGGTCACCCACGCCATCCCGGACGCGGTCGCCGCCGTCGTCGCGCCGGTGGCGGTGCTGATCTATCTCTTTGCCGTCGACTGGCGCGTGGCGCTGGTCCTGTTCGTGCCCGTCCTGGTCTATCTGGTGCTGACGTCCTCGATCACGATCCAGTCCGGCCCCCGCATCCCCCAATCGCAGCGCTGGGCGGAGCGCATGAGCGGGGAGGCCGGCGCGTATCTCGAAGGGCAGCCGGTGATTCGCGTCTTCGGCGGCGCCGCGGCCTCCAGCTTCCGGCGTCGCCTCGACGAGTACGTCGGGTTCCTGGTGGCCTGGCAGCGTCCGCTCGCCGGCAAGAAGGCGCTGATGGATCTGGCCACTCGTCCCTCGACGTTCCTGTGGCTCATCGCGGCGACCGGCACCCTGCTCATCGCGGGCGGCCGGATGGATCCGGTCGACCTGCTGCCGTTCTTGTTGCTGGGCACCACGTTCGGCGCCCGCCTGCTCGGCATCGCCTACGGCCTCGGTGGCATCCGCGCCGGGATGCTGGCCGCCCGGCGCCTGCAGAACACCCTCGACGAACCCGAACTCGGCGTGCGAGAGCAGGAAGCGCCCCCGGGCGATTCGCCGGCGACCGTGGTGTTCGATCGCGTCGGCTTCGGGTATCGGCCCGGCGTTCCGGTTATCCGGGACGTGTCGCTGACGCTGCGCCCCGGCACCGTCACCGCGCTCGTCGGCCCGTCGGGCTCGGGGAAGTCGACGCTGGCCGCGCTGCTGGCCCGATTCCACGACGTCGAGCAGGGCGCGATACGCGTTGGCGGACAAGATATTCGGTCGCTGACCGCCGACGAACTCTACACGCGCGTCGGCTTCGTCCTGCAGGAAACCCAGCTCGTGCACGGCACCGTGGCGCAGAACATCGCGCTGGCCGTGCCCGACGCCACCGCTGCGCAGATCGAGGCGGCGGCACGCGAGGCCCAAATCCACGACCGCATCGTGCGCTTGCCGCAGGGCTACGACACCGTGCTGGGCGCGGGCAGCGGCCTGTCGGGCGGGGAACGCCAACGGCTCACCATCGCGCGCGCCATCCTCGCCGACACCCCGGTGCTGATCCTCGACGAGGCCACGGCTTTCGCGGACCCGGAATCGGAATACCTTGTGCAACAAGCGCTCAACCGGCTCACCAGGGAACGGACGGTGCTGGTGATCGCCCACCGCCTGCACACCATCACCCGGGCGGACCAGATCGTCGTGCTCGACGAGGGCCGCATCGCCGAACGCGGCACGCACGACGAATTGCTCGCCGCGGACGGACGCTACCGCCGGCTGTGGGACACGGGCCACGGCGAAGCGGTGCCGGCGGCGGCGGGGGAGGCGACGCGATGATTCGCACCTGGATCGGGCTGGTTCCAAAAGAACGCCGCGCCAACGTGTTTTACTACACCGCGCTCGCCCTCATCTCCGTGCTGGTGCGGGCGGCGGCGACGGTGCTGCTGGTCCCGCTGGTGGGCGCGCTGTTCGGCAGCGAACCGCACCGCGCCCTGGTCTGGCTGGGCTGGCTGACCGCCGCGACCGTGACCGGTTGGGTGATCGACACCGCGACCGCGCGCGTCGGCCTGGACCTCGGCTTCGCCGTGCTCGACCACAGCCAGCACGACCTGGCCGACCGGCTTCCGGACGTCCGGCTGGAGTGGTTCACCGCCGAGAACACCGCGACGGCGCGGCAGGCCATCGCGGCGACGGGACCAGAACTTGTGGGCCTGGTGGTCAACCTGCTGACGCCGCTCGTCACTGCGATCCTGCTGCCGGCGGCGATCGCGCTGGCGCTGCTGCCGGTTTCCTGGCAGCTGGGCCTGGCCGCGTTGGGCGGCGTGCCGTTGCTGCTCGGGGCGCTGTGGGGCTCCGCGCGGCTGGCGCGCCGCGCCGACACCGCGGCCGCCGCGGCCAACACCGCGCTCACCGAACGGATCATCGAGTTCGCCCGCACCCAGCAGGCGTTGCGGGCCGCGCGGCGCGCCGAGCCGGCCCGCAGCCTGGTCGGCGACGCGCTGGCCGCACAACGCGGGGCGACGATGCGGCTGCTGTCCATGCAGGTTCCGGGTCAGCTGCTGTTCAGCCTGGCCAGCCAGGCGGCCCTCATCCTGCTGGCCGGCACGACGACGGCGCTGGCGGTCGGCGGGACCCTCAGCGTGCCGGAGGCCATCGCGCTGATCGTGGTGATCGCCCGCTACCTCGAGCCGGTCACCACCATCAGCGAGCTGGCCCCGGCGCTCGAGAGCACCCGCGCCACGCTGGACCGCATCCGGTCCGTGCTCACCGCGCCGGCCATGGAAGCCGGGGCCGCCACACTGCCCGGCCCGACCGCGGCCCCGCGAATCGAGTTCGACGCCGTCACCTTCGGCTACGACGGATCGAGCGCGCCGGCGCTCGACGGCCTGAGCTTCTCGTTGCGGCCGGGCAGCACGACGGCGATCGTCGGCCCGTCCGGCTCGGGCAAGAGCACGATCCTGGCGCTGATCGCCGGCCTGCACGCGCCGACCGGGGGCCGTGTGCTCATCGACGGCGTGGACGCGGCGACCCTGGACGCCGAGGCCCGGCGCGCGGCCAGCAGCGTCGTGTTCCAACACCCGTATCTGTTCCACGGCACGATCCGCGAAAACGTCCTCGCCGGAAACCCAGCCGCCGGTGACGACCAGTTCGCGCGCGCCGTCGCGCTGGCCCGGGTCGACGAACTCACCGGCCGGCTGCCCGACGGCGCCGACACCGTCGTCGGCGAGGCCGGGTCGGCGCTCTCCGGCGGCGAACGCCAACGCGTCAGCATCGCGCGAGCCCTGCTCAAGGACGCGCCGGTGCTGCTGGTCGACGAGGCGACCAGCGCCCTGGACACTGAAAACGAGGCCGCGGTGGTGGACGCGCTGAGCGCCGACCGGCACGCGCGCACCCGGGTCATCGTCGCGCACCGGCTGGCGAGCATCCGACACGCCGACCGCGTCCTGTTCGTGGACGACGGCCGAATAGTCGAGGACGGCAGCGTCGACGAACTGCTGTCCGCGGGCGGACGTTTCGAGGAATTCTGGCGGCAGCAGCGCGAGGCCGCGGAATGGCACATCGCCGTCGATCACAGCGGGTGACCGCGGCTCTTGCCGTATGCCTTACAGTTGATCGGTCAATTGACCGTCGGAGCGCTGGAGGCCTGCCCATGAGTGCTGTGGTGTCGATTCCGCGGTACCCCGGCGACGTGACCGCCGAATGGTTGTCGGCCGCACTCAGCGAACGCCGCCCGCCCGTGGAGGTGTCCGGTGTCGACGTCGTCGCCATCGGCACCGGCCAGACCGGCGCTACGTACCGGGTGACGGCCGGCTATGCGACGGATCCCGGTGACCTGCCGCAGACCTTCGTGATCAAGCTGCCGGCCCAGGACGACACCGTGCGCGACCGCGTCGTCATCGGATATCGCAGCGAGTGCGCGTTCTACTCGTCGGTGGCCGATCGGGTGCAGGTGCCGACTCCGGAGTGCTTCTACTGCGAGATCACCGAGGACGCAATGGATTTTGCCCTGCTGCTCGCCGATCAGGCGCCGGCGGTGCAGGGCGACCAGCTCGCCGGCTGCGGCGAAGCCGAAGCGCGCCTTGCGGTTACCGCCCTGGCCGGCCTGCACGCGCCCACCTGGTGCGACCCGGCCTGGCTGGATTTCGACGGTATCGCGTTCGGGCGGCCGGACGAGGCCGGTGCCAACGGCATGGGCGAGGTGGCGAAGATGAGCGCCGACATCACCCTCGAGAAGCTCGGCGGTCGCATGAGCGCCGAGGACCGGGATACCTTCAGTGCGGCAATGGGTTTGGTGGCGCCGTGGCTGCTGTCCGAGTACGACCGGTTCGCGTTGCTGCATGGGGATTTTCGGCTGGACAACATGCTGTTCGATCCCGACCGGACGCGGGTCAGCGTGGTCGACTGGCAGACACTCGGCGTGGGCCTGCCCGCCAGGGACCTGGCCTACTTCACCGCGACCAGCCTGGATTCGCAACTGCGGGCGCGCGTCGAGGAAGACCTCGTCGCCGACTATCACTGGGCGCTGACGAGCTGCGGGGTCACCGGGTACGACCGCGAAACGTGCTGGCGCGATTACCGGCTCGGCGTGCTGCAGGCGCCGCTGATCTCGGCGCTGGGGTTCGCGTTCGCCGCCGCCACCGAGCGCGGCGACGACATGGTGCTCGCCATGCTGACCCGCGGCTGCCGGGCGATCCGCGAGCTGGGGACGTTGGAGTTGCTCGGTTAGAGGTCGCCGGTGAAGTCGGCGGACAGCCACCGGTCCGGGCGGATGGTGTACAGCACCTCCTCGACGCCCTCCATGCTGCGGAGGAATGCGCGCGCGCCCTCCTCGCCGAGGTACCGGATGGCGATGGCTTCCTGCGCGTCGGCCGGGGCGGGCTTGGTGGTGTCGACGACGGTGCCCTCCACCACGACGTACTGGTACGGCAACTCCTCCCGCTGGACCACGAGCGTCACCGCGCCCGCGCGCTCGATGAGCCGCGCCTTGCGGCTCGACGCGCCCGTCATGATCCGAATGTCGCCACCGGGCGTGTAGTCGTACCAGATCGGGACGCTGGCCGGCGGCCGGCCGTCGGCGGCGACCGATAGGACGCCAACGTGCGTATCGGCGAGGAACTCCTGACGTTCGGTTTCGCTGAAGGCTTTCATGCCGCCTAGCAACGCCGATCCGTACCGGCTATTCCCGCGAGGGTCGATCAGTATTGCGTCGAACCCTGGTCGACCGGGATCTGCGCGGCGGTGATGTTGCGCGATTCGTCGCTGGCCAGCCAGCAGACGGCGTCGGCGACGTCTTCCGGCTCGGCGGCCCAGGTGGGCAGGAACGGCGTGAGCATGTTGGTCAGCTGCGGGTTGGTCTCCATTGCCTTGGCCATCGCCGCGATCATGTCGCCGGATCCCATCGGGGTGTTCACCGGACCCGGGTGCACGCTGTTGACCCGGATCGAATGCTTGCCCAACTCGGCGGCGAACGCGCGCGCCATCCCGGCGACCGCGTGCTTGCTGGTGGTGTAGTGCACCATGAACGGCTGCAACTTCATGCCGGCCGCCGAACTGATCAGGATGATCGAGCCGCCACGGCCCCCATCGATGATCTTGTCGGCGCCCGCCATCACGGTGTTCCAGGTGCCGGTGACGTTGATCTCCATGACGTCACGGAACGAGTCGGGGGTGATGTCGTTCCAGGCCTGCGGGGCCGAGATGCCGGCGTTGGCGACGATGATGTCGAGGCGCCCGAGGGCGCCGACACCGTCCTCGACCACCCGGCGAAGTTCGGCGAAGTCGCGAACATCCGTGGCGGTGGCCAAGATTCGACGGTCCGTCTGTTCGACCAGGCGGACGGTCTCGGCGAGGTCCTCGGGAGTGGCGGGATCGTAGGGGACGCAGGGCGGGAGCTTGCCGGCGATGTCGACGGCGATGATGTCGGCACCCTCCCGGGCCATGCGAACGGCGTGGGCGCGGCCCTGGCCGCGCGCCGCCCCGGTGATGAGGGCAACCCGCCCCGCCAACCTGCCGCTCATCGCTGCGCCGCCTTGACGAGGTTCGAACCGATGATCAGGCGCTGGATCTCGCTGGTGCCCTCGTAGAGCCGCAGCAGGCGCACGTCGCGGTAGATGCGCTCCACGGGAACGCCGTGCATATAGCCGCTGCCGCCATGCACCTGCACCGCGAGATCGGCTACCTTTCCGGCCATTTCGGTGCAGAACAGCTTGGCCGCCGACGGCGCGATCCGGCGGTCTTCGTTGCTGACCCACAGCCGCGCGGCCTCGCGGACCACCGCGCGCCCGGCCAGCACCCCGGTCTGCTGGTCGGCGAGCATCGCCTGCACCAGCTGAAAGCTCCCGATCGGCGCCCCGCCCTGCGTCGCCGTGGCGGCATACGCCACCGATTCGTCGAGGGCGCGTTGCGCGGCGCCCACCGCCAGGGCGGCGATGTGGACGCGGCCGCGCGCCAACGACGTCATCGCGGCCCGGTAGCCGATGTCCTCGCTGCCCCCGATCAACGCGTCGCCACCGACGCGGACGTCGCCGAAGCTCACGTCGGCGGTCCAGGCGCCCTCCTGGCCCATCTTCGCGTCCTTGGCGCCCACCTGGACGCCCGCGGCGTCCGCGGGGACGAGGAAGACTGCGATCCCGGGGCCCCGGTCGTCGGCCGGTCGGGTGCGCGCGAACACCACGAACAGGTTGGCGACGGGCGCGTTGGTGATGAAGCGCTTCTCGCCGGAGATCACCCACTCGTCACCGTCGCGAACGGCCTTGGTCCGCAGGCCGGCCGGGTTCGAGCCCGCGCCGGGCTCGGTCAGCGCGAACGAGGCGACGACGTCGCCCGAAGCCATCGACTCCAGCCAGCGGCGCTTCTGTTCGTCGGTGCCGAAGCCGACGAGCACCTGTCCCGCGATGCCGTTGTTGGTGCCGAACATCGAGCGCACCGCGAGCGAGGTGTAGCCCAATTCCATTGCCAGCTCGACGTCTTGGATGAGGTTCAGGCCCAGGCCGCCCCACCGCTGGGGGATCGCATACCCGAACAGGCCCATCTTCTTGGCCTGGTCGCGCAGATCGTCCGGCACCCGGTCGTCGGTCAGGATTTCCTGCTCGCGCGGGACGACGGCGCTGCGGACGAAGTGCCGGGTCTGGGCGAGGATCTCCCGGAAGTCCTCGTCGGGCACTTCCTGAACTTCGGCAGTCGTCATAGGCGGGCGCTCCTCTTCGGAAGTTTTGTCGCTTGGCCGCGGCGCACCCGGCGCCGAGCGCGATCCTATATGAAATATGATATTCGACCGACGGGTACCCCATGGCGGGAGCAAAGCGAGGAAGGCGGGATTCACGTGTCGTTGCTGGACGGTCGGACTGCAGTCGTCACCGGTGGTGCGCAAGGTTTGGGCTTCGCGATAGCGGAGAGATTCGTCGCCGAGGGGGCGCGGGTCGTGCTCGGGGACGTCAACCTCGAGGCGACCCAGGCCGCGGCCGACAAACTGGGCGGCGACGAGGTGGCGCTGGCGGTCCGCTGCGACGTGACGCAGGCGGCCGAGGTCGAAACCCTGATCCAGACCGCCGTCGAGCGCTTCGGGGGCCTGGACGTCATGGTCAACAACGCCGGCATCACCCGCGACGCGACGATGCGCAAGATGACCGAAGAGCAGTTCGATCAGGTCATCGACGTGCACCTGAAGGGAACGTGGAACGGCATCCGGCTGGCGGCGGCGATCATGCGCGAAAACAAGCGCGGCGCGATCGTGAACATGTCGTCGGTGTCGGGCAAGGTCGGCATGGTCGGCCAGACCAACTACTCGGCGGCCAAGGCCGGCATCGTCGGGATGACCAAGGCCGCGGCCAAAGAGCTTGCCTACCTCGGGGTGCGGGTCAACGCGATCGCTCCCGGCCTGATTCGCTCGGCCATGACGGAGGCCATGCCGCAACGCATTTGGGACGAGAAGGTGGCCGAGATCCCGATGGGCCGTGCCGGCGAGCCGAGCGAGGTCGCGACCGTCGCCCTGTTCCTGGCTTCCGATCTGTCCTCGTACATGACCGGCACCGTGATGGAAGTCACGGGCGGCCGGCACATCTGAGCGGAGCAACGAACATGCGCCAGACCGTCATTTGTGAACCCGTGCGCACGCCCATCGGCCGCTACGGCGGAATGTTCAAGTCGCTGACCGCCGTCGACCTGGGCGTGACCGCCCTCAAGGGGCTACTCGAGCGGACGGGAATCGCGCCCGAGGCGGTGCAGGACGTCATCCTGGGCCACTGCTACCCGAGCAGCGAGGCGCCGGCGATCGGGCGGGTGGTGGCGCTGGATTCCGGCCTGCCGGTGACGGTTCCGGGGATGCAGGTCGACCGGCGCTGCGGTTCGGGCCTGCAGGCGGTGATCCAGGCGTGCCTGCAGGTCGGCAACGGCGATCACGATCTCGTCATCGCCGGCGGGTGTGAAAGCATGAGCAACGTCGCCTTCTACTCGACCGACATGCGCTGGGGCGGCGCCCGCGGGGGAATCCGGGTGCATGACGCGCTTGCGCGGGGACGCAGCACCGCCGGTGGTAAGCACTACCCGGTGCCGGGCGGGATGCTGGAGACCGCCGAGAACTTGCGCCGCCAGTACGACATTCCGCGCTGGGAGCAGGACGAGCTCGCGGTGCGGTCGCACCAGCGCGCGGTGGCCGCGCAGAAGGACGGCATTCTCGCCGAGGAGATCATTCCCGTCCCGGTCCGCACGCGGCACGGCGAGGAATTGATCGACACCGACGAGCATCCGCGCGCCGACACCTCGGTGGAATCGCTGAGCAAGCTCAAACCCGTTCTGCTGGGCGAGGATCCGGAGGCGACGGTGACGGCCGGCAACTCCAGCGGGCAGAACGACGCCGCGTCGATGTGCGTGGTGACCACGCCCGAGAAGGCGGCCGCGTGCGGCCTGACGCCGTTGGTCCGCCTGGTGTCGTGGGGGTCGGCGGGGGTCGCGCCCAACGTCATGGGCATCGGCCCGGTGCCGGCCACCGAAGTCGCCCTCGCCAAGGCGGGCCTGCGGCTGTCCGACATCGACGTCATCGAGCTCAACGAGGCCTTTGCCGCGCAGGCGCTTGCGGTCATTCGCGAATGGAATTTCGGCGCCGCCGACCACGACCGGACCAACGTGCACGGGTCGGGAATCTCGCTGGGTCATCCCGTCGGCGCGACCGGCGGCCGGATGCTGGCGACCCTGGCGCGCGAACTGCGCCGTCGCCAGGCGCGCTACGGGCTGGAGACCATGTGCATCGGCGGGGGCCAGGGGCTGGCCGCGGTCTTCGAGCGGGTCGCCCCGTCGTGAACGCTCCGCTGAGTGGCCTAACCGTCGTGGAGGTGTCCAGTTTCGTCGCCGCACCGCTGTGCGGGATGACGCTGGGTCAGCTTGGCGCGCAGGTGATCCGCGTCGACCCGATCGGCGGCGCCTCCGACGTCCAGCGCTGGCCGCTGGCCGCCGACGGCACGTCGATCTACTGGACCGGCCTGAACAAGGGAAAGCGTTCGGCCACCATCGATCTGCGCTCGGCCGAGGGCCAGGAGCTGGTCCAGCGGCTGATCGTCGAGGGCGACGGCGTGGTCGTCACCAACGCCGCCGGGCTGTCCTGGCTCAGCCACGACGTGCTGGCAGCTAAGCGTTCCGACGTCATCCACGTCCAGCTGCTCGGCCGCGGCGACGGGTCCACCGGGGTGGATTACACCGTCAACGCGGGCATCGGGTTCCCGCTCGTCACCGGACCGGCCGAGCACGCCGGTCCGATCAACCACGTGCTGCCGGCCTGGGACGTGTGCTGCGGCCTGTACGCCGCGCTGGCCGTCGTCACCGCCGTCCGGCGCCGCGAGCAGAGCGGGGTGGGCGCGCGCGTCAGCCTGGCGCTGGAGGATGTCGCGCTGGCGACGGCCGGCAACCTCGGGTTGCTGACCGAACCACAGGTCAACGGGACGCAGCGCCAACGGCTCGGCAATGCCATCTACGGCCAGTACGGGCAGGACTTCGCCAGCCGCGACGGGGCCCGTTTCATGGTTGTCCTCTTGACACGCCGGCACTTTCGCGACCTCGTCGAGGCGACCGGCACGGGTGCCGCGGTGTCGGCGCTCGAGGAGGCGCTGGGCGTGGACTTCGGCGCGGAGGGCGACCGCTATCGCTACCGCGACGCCCTGTCCGGGCTGTTCGCCACGTGGTTCGCCGATCACACGGCCGACGAGGTCACCGCCGCGCTGTCGGCCACCACGGTGCTGTTCGAGCGGTACCGCACCTTCGCCGAGGCCGCCGCCGACCCCATGGTGACCGCCAACCCGCTGTTTTCCCGGCTGCACCAACCGGGCGTCGGGGATTATCTCGCCCCCGGAATGCCGGCCGCCTTCGACGGCACGCATGCCGCGAGCGCGCCGGCCCCCGCGCTAGGTCAGGACACCGCCGAGGTGCTCACCGAGCGCCTGGGGTTGACGACCGCGGACATCGCGCGCCTGACGAGCGCCAAGACCATAGGGACGGACAGCGCATGACAAAACTCGCCCAAACCCTGGGCCTGACCGAGTTCCAGACCGAAATCGTCGCCACGGTGCGACAATTCGTCGAGAAGGAAGTCATTCCCAACGCACCGCAACTCGAGCACGACGACGCCTATCCGCAGGCCATCGTCGATCAGATGCGGGAGATGGGCCTGTTCGGGCTGATGATTCCCGAGGAATACGGCGGGCTGGGGGAGTCGCTTTTGACCTACGCGCTGTGCGTCGAGGAGCTGGCGCGTGGCTGGATGAGCGTGTCCGGGGTGCTCAACACGCACTTCATCGTGGCCTACATGCTGCGCCAGCACGGCACCGACGACCAGAAGCAGCGGTTCCTGCCCCGCATGGCGACCGGCGAGTCGCGCGGCGCGTTTTCGATGTCGGAGCCGGAGCTGGGCTCGGACGTTGCCGCGATCCGCACCCGCGCCCAGCGCGACGCCGACGGCGGCTACACCATCAGCGGCCAGAAGATGTGGCTGACCAACGGCGGCAGTTCGACCCTGGTTGCGGTGCTGGTTCGCACCGACCAAGGCGCGGACAAGCCGCATCGCAACCTCACCGCGTTCCTCGTCGAAAAGCCAACGGGATTCGGCGAGATCGTGCCGGGCCTGGTCATTCCCGGCAAGATCGACAAGCTGGGCTACAAGGGCATCGACACGACGGAGCTGATCTTCGACGGGTACCGGGCCAGCGCCGACGACATCCTCGGCGGCACCCCCGGGCAGGGCTTCTTCCAGATGATGGACGGCATCGAGGTCGGCCGGGTCAACGTGTCGGCGCGCGCGTGCGGCGTCGGCATCCGGGCCTTCGAACTCGCGGTGCGCTACGCCCAGCAGCGGCAGACCTTCGGTAAGCCGATCGCCGAACACCAGGCCATCGCGTTTCAGCTGGCCGAAATGGCGACCAAAGTCGAAGCGGCGCACCTGATGATGGTCAACGCTGCGCGGCTGAAGGATTCCGGTGAGCGGAACGACGTCGCCGCCGGCATGGCCAAATACCTTGCCAGCGAATTCTGTTCGGAAGTGACCCAGCAGAGCTTCCGGATTCACGGCGGCTACGGCTACTCCAAGGAATACGAGATCGAGCGGCTGATGCGCGACGCCCCGTTCCTGCTCATCGGCGAGGGCACCAGCGAAATCCAGAAGTCCATCATCAGCAAGCGGCTGCTCGCCGAGTATCGGGTGTGACGCGATGACCACCCCGGATTTCGCTGCGCGGCCGCAACTTTCCGACGATGTCGCGCGCTTCGTCCGCGGAAGGATCTTCGACGGCACCTACGCGGCCGGGTCGTATGTGCGCCTGGACCAATTGGCTGCGGAACTGGGGATCAGCGTGACGCCGGTGCGGGAGGCGCTCTTCGCGCTGCGGGCCGAGGGGTTGATCGACCAACAGCCCCGCCGCGGCTTCGTGGTGCTGCCGGTGACCGGGCGGGACGTCGCCGACGTCGCCAACGTGCAGGGCTACGTCGGAGGGGAGCTGGCCGCGCGGGCCGCGCTCAACATCACCGACGAGCAGGTCCGCGAGCTCAAGCAGATCCAGGCCGAGCTCGAAGAGGCCTATGCCGGTGACGACACCGAGCGGACCGTGCGACTGAACCACGAGTTTCACCGCGCCATCAACGTCGCCGCGGACTCGCCGAAGCTCGCCCAGCTGATGTCGCAGATCACCCGCTACGCACCGGAATCGGTGTTCCCGGCCATCGAGGGGTGGCCGCAGCAGTCGATCAAGGACCATCGCCGGATCCTGTCCGCGCTGAGCAAGCGTGACCAAGAGCTCGCGCGGGCGGCGATGTCGGAACATCTTGCCGCGGGCGCCATCCCGCTGATCGATCACCTCACCGCCCGGGGGGTCGTTGCGAATGGGAGTCACCCGGCGTCTGGGTGAGCCGACCTGGCGGCTGTTGTTCGGGCGTTCCGGCGCCTAGGCTGCCAGTGGGGGTGGCGACAATTGGAGAGAACAATGCCCCGAACGCTTCGCGCATCGGCCGTAGTCGTCGCATGTGTTGCCGCGATCCCGCTCGCGGCGCCGGCCGCCGCGGACCCGATGGACCCCATTCCCGGCAACGGGGTCTTCGTGGTCGGGCCCGACATCGCGCCGGGTCTGTACCGAACGGCCGGGTCGGCGTCCACCTGGGGGGTTTGGATCAACAACGTGCCGACCCAGGACTCGATGTGCGCGTGGTTCACCTACAGCACCCCCGATGCGAACAAGGACCACGTGCTCCAGACGAACATGTCCGTCGGTCCGATGTTCGCGAATATCAACACGTCGGTCAAGGCTTTCGAGTCGCAGAACTGCCAACCCTGGACGCGGGTCCCCTAGGGCCGCTTGCCCGTCATCAACATGTCCCGCAGCCGGCGAACGTCCACTTTGCCGGTGTCCCCGCGTGGGACGTCATCGTCGGATTCCAGCACTAGCCACACCGTGGGGACCTTGAACGCGCTCAACAGCTTTCGCGCCGACTCGCGCAGCTGCTCGGCGGACAGCGGCCTCGCGCACACCACCGCCGCGCCGACCCGTTCGCCCGCGTCGCCGGCCACGCTGGTTACGTAGGCAGTCTGGACGCCGTCGATCGCGCGCAGCGCCCGCTCCACCTCGCCGGGATAGACGGTCGCGCCGCTGACCTTGAACATGTCGTCGGACCGGCCGTGGTAGAACAAAAACCCGTCCTCGTCGAGCCGGCCGAGGTCACCGGTGGGGTAGAAGCCGTCGGGAGTGAACAGCTCCTCCCGGCTGCGACGGCAGATGCCACGCAGGGTGTGTGGCCCCCGGATCTGGATCTCCCCAACGGATCCCGCCGCAATCGGCTCGCCACTGTCGGTGCCGACGATGCGGACCTCCATGCCGGGGAACGGCTTGCCGCAGCTGCCCCACGCGGAAGGCGGCATGTCGGTGTCGGCGGCGTAGCCGCAATACGGCCCGAACGCCTCCGTCATGCCGAACAGTGTGGCCCGCGCGCCCGGTTGGGCGCGCTGCTCGGGCGGCAGCAGGGCCTCCAGGCTGCCCGGGCGCAGCGCGGACAGATCGGCACCGACCGCGTCCGCGTGCCGCGCCAGCGCCTCGGCCTGATCGGGCCAGCCGCGAAACAGCGTGACCCGTTCGGATTCCAGCAGCCGTAGGGTGGTTTCGGGCCGCGGTATTTCCTCGGTCACCAGGGTCGCGCCGGCCAGCAACGTGGACAGGATTCCACTGCCGAACCCGCCCACCCAGAAGAACGGCATCGGGAGGTACAGGCGGGTATCCGAGGTGATACAGCGGGCCGCGAGGCCCGACCGGACGGCGGCCAGCGCGTTGCCGTGGGAGTGGATGACGCCCTTGGGTGTTCCGCTGCTGCCCGAGGTGAACATGATGACCATCGGGTCGGCCGCGGTGACCGTCCCGGTCATGGCGTCCACGATGCCGCGGGCCGGCTCGCTCGGAGCGGTGTCGCTAAGCCGGTCGGCCGCCCAAACCCGGCGCAGGGCAGGCAGTTCCAGCCGCGGCACCGCCTCCAGGTCCTCCAGGTACCGGTGGCCACGGAACTCCCGCACGCTCACCAGGAATTGAACGGACGCGGCCCGCAACTGCGCGACCAATTCGCCGGGCTGTAGCAGGGTGCTCAGCGGAACCAGCACCGCGCCGATGCGGGTCACGGCGATCGCCACCTGTACCCAGCGGGCGCCGTTGGGCATGATCAGCCCGACGCGGGTGCCCTTGCCGACGCCGGCGTCGACGAATACCGCCGCCAGATCGCCTGTGGTGGCGTCGAGTTCGCGGTAGCTCAGGCGCGCGGCCCGGTCGATCACCGCCGGCTTGAGGCCGTGCTGCGCGGCGCGGGACCGCACGAGTTTGTCGACGGTCTGGTCAGGCATCGAACAGCTTCCGCAACCGCTGGGTGTCGACCTTCCCGCTGGACAGCTGCGGAATCTCGGTGCTCGGCACGGCGATGAACCGTTTCGGGATCTTGTACGCCGACAACTCGGCCTTGAGCCGCTCGCGCAGCGCGGCTTCGTCGAGACCCGGCTGGGCGACGACGGCGGCAACCAGCTCGCCCCGTTGCGGGTCGGGTATCCCCACGACGTGCGCCTCGGCGCCGGTGACCCTGGTGATGGCCTTCTCGACCTCGGCCGCCGAGACGTTGGCCCCCGCCGTTTTGATCATCGCGCTGAGCCGACCGGCGAAATAGAAGAATCCGTCGGCATCGACGCGCACCAAATCGCCCGTGTGGAACCAGCCATCGGCATCGAAGCACTCCTCGCGGCCGCGTTTGTAATAGCCCTGCATCACGTAGGGCCCGCGGATGCACAGCTCCCCGATTCCCGAGGCGTCCGGGTCGACGATCTTGGTGTCGAATCCGGGCGCCGGCGTGCCGAAGGATCCGCGTCGGTGTTCGGGTTGGTCGGATTCGTCGCCGCTGATCAGCAGGACGCTGCCGGCCTCGGTGAGCCCCAGCATGTTGTGCCGCAATTCCGGGTCGGCCGGTCGGGCGTCGGCCGCCATGATCGGGTACAGGTTGCCCTGGCGCATCGACGACAGGTCGCGTCCGGAAAAGCTCGGGTGATCCGCGAGGCGCGCGATCCCGGCGACGAAACCATTTGTGAAGGTCGGCCTTTCGGCCTCCAGCAAGTCGAGGGTCGCGCCCGCGTCGGTTGCGTTCGAGCACACCAGGGTCGACCCGGCAACCAAGGTGGCCAGTAGGCCGAACGCGAATCCGCCGATCCAGAAGAACGGCGAGTTGCAGAACAGCCGGTCCGCCGCCGTCAGGCCGCGGATCTCGTTGAGGTTTCGTTGATGGGTGAGCAGACCGGCGTGCGTGTGCACCACCCCCTTCGGGGCGCTGGTGGAGCCCGACGTATAGACGATGGCCAGCGGATCGCAGCCGTCGACGTCGTCCTCCATCGCCTCGAGCAGCGCGGGTGCCACGGTCCGCGCGATCCCGTACACATCGCCGGAATGGACGACGACACGACGCAATTGCGGCGCGGCGGTGGCGAACAGCCGCTCATCGCTGTCGAGCCCGTCACGCGACAGCACCTCGGCCAGCCGCCGCATGTAGTCGTGGGAACGAAAAGAGCTGGTGGCCAACAGGATTTCGGTGTCGCTGTCGACCAGCTGCTCGCGCAGCTCGCGAGCGGTGGCGAAGGTGGAGAACGGGATCACCACCGCGCCGACTCGCGCGGCCGCGAGCATGCCGACCACGAAGTCGGTGCCGTTCGGGTAGAGCAGCCCAACGTGCGTGCCCTTGCCCGCCCCCAGCGCGATCAGCCCGCGGGCGAGCTCCGCCGAGCGCCGGTCGGCCTCGCCGTAGCTGATCCGTTCGCCGTCGCACACGAGCAGCGGGTGCTCCGCGCGGGAGCGGGCCTGGCGCCGCAGGATGTCGGCGACGGTGGGGGAGTCACCGGGCATGGTCGCGATGAGAGTCGCCGAAGAAGAGCCTGATCGCGCCGAGATCGGGCTTGCCCGATGGGGTCCGCGGGATCGCGTCGACGATAGCGATCTCGGTGGGAATTTCGTAGCGTGCCAACCGCGTTCGCAAGTATTCCACCAGCGTGTCGGCGTCGGCGGAGGCGGACCGGCGCAGTTGCACCATCGCGACCGGCGTCTCCCCGAGGCGTTCGTCGGCTCGCGCCACCACGGCGGCCCCCGCCACCGCGGGATGGTCTTCCAGCGCCACGCGCACCTCGTCCGGCATCACCTTGAACCCGCCGCGGATGATGGCCTGGTCGGCCCGCCCGACGATCCAGACGAAGCCGTCCGCGTCGATGCGGGCCAGATCGGTGGTTCGCATCCACTTCGCCGATGGGCCGAGCTGTCCGGGCTTGACCTCCAGCAGGCCGACCCGGTCCGGCCCGAGCGTCGCGCCCTCGTCGTCGACGACGCGTAGCTGCGCGCCCGGATTGGCCCGGCCGACGCTGCCGCGCTTGGCGCGCCAGTGCTTTTCGTAGTCGGCAAGGGTCCAGCCTGCGACGCCGCCGCCGAATTCCGTTGCCGCATAAGATGTCAGGACTGGTATGCCGTATTTTTCGGTGAAGGCGTCCGCGTCGTCGGCCGACAGCGGGGCGGTGCCGCACGTGACGGCTCGGATGCTCGCCAGATCGGCCCGCGTCAGGTCCGAGTGCAGCACCGTCCGCAGCGCGGCCGGCACCAGCGAAACCGTGCGCGGCCGGTGGTTGCGCACCGCCTCGGCCCACGTCTCCAGCTCGAAGCGTTCCAGCAGCACAAAGGGTCGGGCCTCCGCGACGCACTGCAGCACCCGGAACACACCGCCGATGTGCACCAGCGGCGAGTTGACGATCGCGACGCCGCGTCGCAGCTCCGTTGGCGCCGGGGCGTCCTCCGGGTCGGCGCCGATCACGCTACGCGCCAACATGTCGTAGCTGAGGTCGATTCGCTTGGGCGGCCCCGTCGTTCCGCTCGTCAGCATCCGCACCGCCACGCCGGGTCGCCCTGCGGACCTGTCACACGCCCGCCCACCGCTGTCGACGGACGAACCCGTGATCGCCACCGTCGCGGTCCCCGGCGGGACCAGCGCGGCCAGGTCGTCGGGTTCGCCGATGATCAGCGGCAGCCGCAGCGCGGCGATGTCGGCCCGGGTGCGGTCGTCACCGCGGGCCGGGTTGATGGTGACCACGGTTCCGCCGCCCAGCAGCACCCCAAGGAAGGCCGCGACGTGACCGGGTCGGTTGCGCAGCAGCATGCCGACACCCGCGCGGCCGGCGGTCAGGGGTGCGACGCGTCGTGCCGTGTCGCCGACGTCGCCCCACGAGATCCATTGACCCGCATACTCGATCGCGTGTGAGTCGGGCCGCAGATCCAGCACGTCCGCGATGCGCCGGCTCAGCGGGTGCATCAGCGGGTCTTCGGTTCGCGCGCGGCGACCTCACCTTGCCGGGCGGCCAATTCGGCGGTGCCGAGGGGGTTGCCCAGGCGCGTGTAGATGAGCCCCTGCTCCAACGCGGCGCGGTAGGGCCGGTCCAGCGACTCCCAGATCGCCTTCACCGTGCCCTGGGTCGCCGACGGTGGCTTGGCGGCGATGGTCGCGGCGATCTCGTGGGCACGCTCCCACAGCGTGTCGGCGGAGACCACCTCGGAAACCAAGCCGATGCGCAGGGCGGTGTCCGCCCCGACCCGCTCGTCGTTGCCCATCAGGGCCATGCGCAGGGTCTCGCCCAGGCCGATGCGCCGCATCAGGCCGATCGGTTCCAGCGCGCACACCAGCCCCGCTGACACGTGGGAATCGAAAAACGTTGCGTCGTCGGAGCAGATGACGACGTCGGACTCGTTGACGAAATAGAACGCGCCGGCGGTGCACATGCCCTGGACGGCGCACACCACCGGCTTCCACATCTTCTGCCACTTGGGGCTGAGCGCCTCGCCCGGATCCTCGTGATTCCACACGTTTTCCGGCTGGCCGTACGGCGTCTTGATGTCCAGGCCGGCGCTGAACGCCCGGTTGCCGGCCGCCCGCAGCACCACGGCGTGCACCGATTCGTCAAGTTTGACCATCCGCCACGCCCGGGCCATCTCCTCGCACATGGTGCGGTTGAACGCGTTCAGCTGGTCGGGCCGGTTCAAGGTGATGGTGGCGACATGGTCGTCCTCGTCGACCTCGAGCAGAATGGTTTCGAAGCTCATCGGCATTGCCAATTCGGTTTCCGCTTTTCCATGAAGGCTTTCGGGCCTTCCTGGGCGTCCTCAGTTCGCAGCACTCGCTCGCGGAAGGTCTCGGCGAGTATCTCGGCCTCGTGCAGCGGTACGTTGAGGCCCTTGAGGATGGCCAGCCGGGTTCCCCGCACCGCCAGGGGTGCGTTCGAGTTGACGATGTCGGCGATCTCGTGGGCCCGGTCCAGCAGGCGGTCGTGCTCGACGATTTCGCTGATCAATCCGAGCTCGTAGGCGCGTTGCGCGCTCATGCGCTCGTGCTTGCCCATCAACGCCATCCGCAGGGCGATCGAGCGGGGCAGCACCCGGGATACCCGCACCAATTCGCGTCCGGCGACCAGCCCGATGCTGACGTGCGGATCGAAAAAGGTTGCCTGCTCGGATGCGATGACGATGTCCGTCGTGCTGACCCAATCCATGCCTGCGCCGCAGCACAGCCCGTTGACGGCGGTCAACACCGGCTTGGCCATGGTGCGAAACGGCGGTGTGCCCTCCTGCGGGGCCTCCCACTGGTCGTAGGTGGACAGGTACGGCCGCTCGTAGATCACCTTGCCGTCCGCGGGAATGGTTTTGACGTCGGCGCCCGTGCAGAATGCCCGGCCGGTGCCGGTGACGACCAGCAGCCAGACGTTGTCGTCGTTCTCGGCTTCGTCGTAGGCGGCGCGGAGTTCGGTGATCATGTGCGGGCTCAGCGCGTTGAGCGCCTCCGGGCGGTTCAGTGTGATGGTGGCCGTGTGCCCGTCGACGTTGTAGTTGATGGTGTCGAACGAGTCGGTAGGCATTCGCGCTCCCTCATCTGCCCTGGAACTTTGGCGCACGCCGTTGCCGAAACGCCTCCAGCCCCTCTTTGAAATCGGCCGTGCGACAGGACAGTTCCAGATTGAACAGTTCCTGCGTCATGGATTGGCCGAGCGTCGCGTGCTGACCGAAGTTCAGGGCCTGCTTGGCCAGCCCGATCGCGGCCGTCGGACCGGCGGCCAGCCGCTCCAGCAGTTTCTCGGCGGTGTCGTCGAGTTCGGGCCCGCCCACCGCCTGGTGGATCAGTCCCCAGTCGGCCGCGTCGGTCGCGCTCACCTTTTCGCCCAGCAGCAGCATCCGCCGGGCCCGCGCCAGCCCGACCAGCCGGGGCAGCAGCCAGGTAGAGCCCGAGTCGGGGCTGAAGCCACGGTCCACGAACGGTTCCCAGAACACCGCGTCGGCGGCCGCGACGGTGAAGTCGGCTGCCAGCGCGAGATTGCAGCCGAACCCCACCGCCCATCCCCGCACGCTGCAGAGCACCGGCAGCTGAACGCTCGCGACGAGTTCGATCACTCGTTGCGCGGCGTGGGGGATCCGCCGCACCAGATCGCCCGCGCGGGGACGTTGCCCGGCGGGATCATTGGCGGCCACCCAGTCGGCGCCCGCGCAGAAGTCGTCTCCCGCGCCGCGGATGTGGATCGCGCGCAGCGAATCATCGGCGGCGGCATCGGTCAGCGCGGCGACGAATTCACCGATCATCAAGTGGGTCAAGGCATTACGTCGCGCCGGGCGATTCAGCGTGAGCCGTAGGACCGCACCATCTCGGCACGCGGTGACCGACCCATCGGCCTCGGCCGCGTCGGCCCCGTGACTCACCCTCTACCCGGCCTTTCCCCGCCGATACGGTTACCCATACAGTAGGCAATACGATTGATACGAGGTATAAGTTAGCAAGGAAACCCTGACGACGGAACATAGCGGGGCGAAACCCGTGGATAAGGGCAGCATGGCCGAGGGCACAACCGCTTCCCCCCGCACCGACGACGCCAGATTCGGCGAGGCGCCGCTCGCGCAGACGGTCGCGGCGGCCGGCGCGATGCGGCGCCTGAGCTCGCTGCTGTTGTCCCTCGAGCACCCCCACCCCACCGTGGATGCGATGCTCGCGAAGTTCGCCGAGTGGGAGGGCGAGTTGGCCACTACGGCCCCGACCGACAACGCGCCGCGAATCGGCGAAATCGCCGACGACCCCCGGCGCGTCTACCTCAACCACGCCACCGACATCGGTGCCTACAACCCGTGCTTTCCGGAGTACGAGTTCGATCGGCTGGATGCCGAGAGGGCGGACGGCTCGGTGTGCTTCCCGCTGGTGTACGAGGGGCCACCGGGACTGGTGCACGGCGGCTTTCTCGGCGTCTTCTTCGACAGCGTGATCCAGCACCACAACTGCGTCGCCGGGCTTTCCGGCAAGACCCGGTCGCTGCTCGTCACCTTCCGCCGGCCGACACCCGTGCTGACCGACCTACGTTTCGACATCGTTCGCAACGAGGTCGAACGGGGCATCGCGTCGACGGCGCGGCTACTGCTCGACGACGAAGTGCTGTGTAAGGGCGAGGTCACCACGCTGGCGTCGCGGCCGGAAGACCTGACCGGATTCAAATTCGGCAGGCGGCGAAAGGAGTCCGACAGATGAGCGCCTCCAGCGCTTCGGACGATCGCGTGCTCTTCGACGTCGACCCCGAGCGGCGCATCGCGACCATCACGCTGAACAACCCCAAGCAGCGCAACTCCTATGACGCCGCAATGCGCGAGGCCGTCGCACGCTGCCTGGACCGGGTGGCCGACGACGACGACCTCACGGTGGTGCTGTTGCGGGGGGCCGAGGGGGTGTTTTCCACCGGGGCCGACATGAACAACGCGTACGGCTGGTACGGCGACAAGGCCAACTCGTCGGACGACGCGGCCAAGCGTCGTCCCAGTCAGCGCCGGCGACTCACCGTGGACCGCAAGTCTTTTGGTTTTTACCACAACTTCATGGGCTTCCCGAAGGTGACGGTGGGAGAGATCGCCGGCTACGCGCTCGGCGGCGGGTTCGAGATGGCGTTGATGACCGACATCTCCGTCATTGGGCGCGATACGAAGATCGGCATGCCGGCGACCCGCTTCCTCGGTCCGGCCCTCGGCAGCCTGCACATGTTCTTCCACCGGCTGGGTCCGGTGCTGGCCCGCCGGCTGCTGCTGACCGGTGACATCATCGAGGCGGGGGAGGTTGAACACCTCGGAATCTTCACCGACACATGCGATCCCGGCGCGGTTACGGCGCGGGCTCGTTATTGGGCGGAGAAGGCGGCGAAGATGCCCGCCGACGGGGTCGTCATCGCGAAGGAAGCGTTCCGCCTCGTCGAGCAGAGCCAGGCGTACCAGGGCGAGGAAGTCGCGAGCTACCTGTTTCACGCCTACGGCACCAATCTGCAATTTGCGCCGGGTGAGTTCAACTTCGTCAAGACGCGCGCGCAGCACGGCGCGAAGGAAGCCTTCCGGCTGCGTGACGAGCATTTCCACGTGCCGGAGCCGCCGGAAACACAAGCGTAGCTGCCGCGTTAATTCACTTCTGCCACAAGAGATTCAGCAGGAAGGGATCGACATTTGCGGGCACAACGCATTCCACCTCCGCTGGAGACGTGTGTGGCGGATGTGACTTGGCGGGCAATTACCGCGAGGCGGCCGCCCTGGTCCGTCCCCGCTGTACCGGAGACTTGGCCGCCTTGCGTTGGCGGGACGGCGCGGACTTGCCGCCTGTGCCGCCCTTTTCGATCAGGCTGGCCGCGTGGTCGAGGATGCAGTCCAGGCCGAACTCGAAGTTCGCTTCGTCGGGAGCCCCGATGCGGTGTCCTTGCCCGGTCACCTGGGCGATCAGCGGGGTGGTGGCCGGATCGATGGCCACCGCGTCCTCGATGGCGCGCGGTCCGCTGTCCGGCGTCTGGTTTTTCTCGTAGAGCCGTTGCAGCACTACCGAACCGCGGACATGTAACGAGACCGCAGAGTAGGTGTCGAAAGCGTCCTCGGGCGACAGGCCGGCCTCCACCAGGTTGGCGATCGCGCGCTCCATCTCCTGGGCGCCCACCCGCGCGGCCTTCGGGCTCAGGGCTGCGCGAATCAGGATCAGGTCGCACAGAATTGGGTTGCCCATGAACGTTTTACGCATCAGGCGGGCATGGTTGCGCAGCGTGTCGCGCCAGTCGCTTGCCTCGACATAGGGCGTGGCGAAGACGTACTTGCCCAGGGCCCGGTCGGTCATCGCGTTGAGCAGATCGTCCTTCTTGCGGAAATACCAGTAGATGCTGGTGACGCCCACGCCGAGATGTTTGCCCAGCAGCGGCATGCTCAGGTTGTCTATCGACACCTGCTCCGCGAGTTCGAATGCGCCGCTGATGATGTCGTCGGGATTGATGGACCCGCGCTCGCGTCGTTGACGCTTATCAGCGGTTGCCTGCTTTGCCACTCCGGGCACCTCCATCACGATCTAGCCGTGCCACCGGTAGACTGGAATCTACCGGCGGTTCCTCTCTGACCTGCGTATACGCGGGCGTGTCGTCGAGTTTTCCGTCTGCTACTGTAATACCTATCGTAGGCTTTTTGGTAAAACGGCTGGACACATGGATCTAGGGCTGACGAATGCCACCGCGGTGGTGGTCGGAGGAAGTCGCGGCATGGGTCTGGCCACGGCCCGCTGCCTCGCCGACGACGGTGCCCGGGTCGCGGTGATCGGTCGCAGCCGTGACGCGCTCGATTCCGCGGTGGCGGATTTGACCGGCCGGGGGAGCCCGGACGCGCTCGGGCTGGTCGCCGACATCGGTGACGCCGGCGCGGTCGACAAGGTGTTCGCCGAGCTCGCCGAGCGGTGGGGTGGCGAACTCAACGTGCTGATCAACACCGTCGGGCCCGGCGCGGCAGGCAGTTTCGAGGCGCTGAGCGACGACCAGTGGCACCAGGCCGTCGAAGAGGGGGTCATGGGCATGGTGCGCTGCGTGCGCTCGGCACTGCCGCTGCTGCGCAAGGCTCAATGGGCACGGATCGTCAACTTCTCGGCGCACTCGACCCAGCGGCAAAGCGTGATGCTGCCCGCCTACACGGCGGCCAAGTCGATGCTGACCAGCGTCTCGAAAAACCTCTCGCTGCTGTTGGCCAAGGACGAGATTCTGGTCAACGTGGTATCGCCGGGCAGCATCGCCTCCGAATCGCTGGTCGGCTGGGCGAAGTCCGTCGGCGTCGACGGCAACGACCCCTATGCGCTGATGGACGCCATCGCCAAGCATTTCGGGCATCCGGCGCAGATGCCGCGCGCCGGCCTGCCCGAAGAGATCGGCCCGGTGGTCGCGTTCCTGGCGTCCCGGCGCAACTCGTACATGACCGGAGCCAACATCAACGTCGACGGTGGATCGGACTTCACCTGACCCGAAATCGTCTGGCCGACAGAAGGAGTCGATTGTGGCGACGGCGACTGAGGCGCGCACCTGGGCGCGCGGAGCATTGCGCGGAATCGGCGACTCCCTCTACACGCCGTTCAGCGGCACCGACGGCGATGACATCGACTGGGACGCCTACCGGACGTTGGTCCGCTACTGCGTCGGCGACCTCGGGCACCCGATGTTGTGGTGCACCAGCGGGATCGCCGAGTTCTGGTCACTGACCATCGACGAGCGCAAGCGATTGCTGGAGGTCGCGATCGAGGAGGCGCGCAGCCTGAACCCCCACGTCGTCGTGCAGGCCTGCACCGCGGCGACATCGGCGAAGGACTGTCTGGAACTGACACGGCACGCCCAAGACGTGGGCGCCGACATCGCCTACATCCAAACGCCGATGATGGAGGCCCATGGCGGCGAGGGCGTACTGAGGTTCTTCAAGTACGTTGCCGCGCGCACCAATATCGCGTTGGGCATGTTCAACTCCCCGTCCTCCGGCTACGTCCTGACGCCGGCCGAAAGCGCGCGGATCTACGACGAGGTGCCCGCCGTGTGCGCCACCAAGGAGGGCGCGTTCCGGCCGGAGGCGAGCCGGCGGCTACACGAGTTGGCGCCCGGTCTGGCGATCTGGGAATGCGACAGGACCGTGTACCGCGCCGGCTGGCTGCGGGCCGGCATCGTCTGCCCGGCGCAATTGGGCACCGCCGGTTACCTCTTCGAGACCCCGCAGCGCCGACTGTTTTCCGAGTACTGGGATCTGGTGTACAGCGACAAGCTCCTCGAGGCGATGGACTACGGGCGAGAGTCCGGGATGGACCAATTCGACCTCGACATCGGATCGTGGTGGACGTGCTACCCGGCCCGGTCGGATTACTTCACCCACTGGGGCGGTGCGTTCAAATACGCCGCCTCGCTGCTGGGGCTGCCGATAGGCGACTATCCGCACTCCCGCCCCCCGCAGGCGGTGTTACCGGACGAGGCAAAGACCCAGATCCTGAGCGCCTACCGGCGGCTCGGGCTCATCGCGGCGTAGCGACCGCACCTTACGGCACAACCGATTACAACGCGAAGCGGACCCGGTCGGTAACCGGGCCCGCTCCATCGGCGTGCTGTTTACTCCTGCTCGGCGCGCTCGCGCGCCTCGGCGGCCTTGGCCTTCGCGCGGGCCTTCTCGGCCGCGGCTTCCTTCTTGCCCGCGTTGCGCTGCGCCTCGGCCTTGTCCTGCTGCGCTTCGCCCTCGTTGATCAGGTCATCCCGGCCCAGGATCGTTCCGATGAACTCCTTGGCCTTACCGAAGACGTCCTCGACGATGCCCCGGACCAACTCGATGGGACCGCTCTTGATGTCAACCACTGCATTTCCCTCCCGTTGACGGATTGGCTTAGCTGTAGGCTTCCCGGTTACCCCCTCGACGCAAACCTTCTCGCACCGTGGGGCGCGCCACAGCCCTCAGTTGACCATCGGCGGTGGTCACCCGACGTCGGAAGTTCGCGCCGCATTCGGCGCTGTCGCGCCCGCAGCGCGAGACCGGCGGGGGCACCGATCAGGGCCACCCAGAACAGGATTTGAGCGCCCGTGACCGCCAGCTGGGCCCGCAGCGCCGCCGTGCGGGCCTGGCGGAGGCGATGAACAAGCGCTCTCAACGTTGCCTTCACGAGCCGTCGGTAACCCGCCGGATCGCCATTTCAAACGCCGGCGTCGGGCATAAGGTGATTGCTACTCACCTATCGAAAGGATTGGGGAATGCTCACTCTGGGTGTGATCGGCTGGATAGTCATCGGTGGCCTGGCCGGTTGGGTCGGCAGCAAGATCATGAGTACCGACGCGCAGATGGGACTGGTCCTCAATATCGTGGTCGGCATCGTGGGCGGTTTGATCGGCGGGTTTCTGCTCCGCGGCTTCCGCGTGAACGTGGCCGGCGGAGGCCTGATCTTCTCGTTCCTCACGTGCCTGCTCGGCGCGGTGATCTTGCTGGCGATCGTCAAGCTCATAACCGGGCGACGGGCGTCCCGGTAGGCGACGGCCGGTGGCCGGAAAGCCAAGATCGCCAAGCACCTTCGGCCATCGGCCGGATGACGGTTCAGTGGCCGGAAAACCGCTGCTGGGTCGGGTTGCGGTCGGCCGCGGAGGCGGTTGTGGAATGCGCTACCGATAGGTATACAGTATGCGTACAAAGTCGGTGGCGATCCGGTAGGCAAGCGTGAGGAGGTGCCGCGGCAGATGTCCGGCAGCGACGGTGCTTCCGAAGAAGCGGTGCTCTACGAGGCCACGGCGAGCGGCGTCGCGATCCTGACCTTCAACCGCCCGGATCGCCTGAACGCGTGGGGCCCCGACATCGCCGCCGGCTTTTATGCCGGGATCGACCGAGCCGAACAGGATCCGGATGTCCGGGCGATCGTGGTGACCGGAAGTGGCAAGGGGTTCTGCGCCGGTGCGTATCTGGGCGCGCCGAGTTCGGCGCCCAGCTACGGCGAAAAGATGGAGAAGGCGGGTCAGACCGACCTGGCCGAGTTGGTCGGCGAGCGGCCACCCCATTTCGTGACCATGCTGCGCAAGCCCGTCGTCGCGGCCATCAACGGAGCCTGCGTCGGCATCGGCCTGACCCAGGCGCTCATGTGTGACGTCCGGTTCGCGGCCGCGGGCGCCAAGTTCGCCGCGGTGTTCGCCCGCCGCGGGCTGATCGCCGAATTCGGCATCTCCTGGATACTTCCGCGGCTGACCAGTTGGGGTGTCGCCCTCGACCTGTTGTTGAGCGGGCGCACCTTCCTCGCCGAGGAGGCGGCCGAGCTGGGCCTCGTCAAAGAAGTCGTCGCCCCCGAAAATCTGCTGCGCCGGGCCCTGGAGTACGCGGAGGACATCGCGCGCAACTGCTCGCCGGCTTCGATAGCGGTGATCAAACGGCAGGTATACGGCGACGCCACCCGCGATGTCGTAGACGCCACGTCGCGCGCCGAGGTCCTGCTGCACGAGGCGATGCCGCGCCCGGACGTTATCGAAGGGATCACGAGCTTCCTCGAGAAGCGGCCGCCGCAGTTCCCGTCGCTCAGTTCAACCGACGCTTGAATTTTTCGCCGGCGGTACCGGGAAAGGATGATCATGGCCAACTTGGATTACCAGGCGATCGACGTCGACAATCACTATTACGAGCCGCTGGACGCCTTCACCCGTCACCTGGACAAGGCGTTCAAGGCCCGCGGCGTGCAGATGGTCACTCAAGGCAAGCGCACGTTGGCCGTAATTGCCGGCCGGGTCAACAATTTCGTTCCCAATCCCACCTTCGATCCGATCATCGTGCCGGGCTGCCTGGACCTGTTGTTCCGCGGTGAGATTCCCGAGGGCGTCGACCCGGCATCGCTGATGAAGGTCGAGCGGCTCGCCGAACACCCGGAGTACCAGAACCGCGATGCGCGGATCGCGGTGATGGACACCCAGGACATAGAAACGGTGTTCATGCTGCCGACGTTTGGGTGCGGGGTCGAGGAGGCACTCAAGCACGACATCGAGGCGACGATGGCGTCGGTGCACGCGTTCAACCTCTGGCTCGACGAGGATTGGGGCTTCGACCGGCCCGATCACCGGATCGTCGCGGCGCCGATCATCTCGCTGGCCGATCCGGCCAAGGCTCTCGAAGAGGTCGAGTTCGTGTTGGCGCGCGGCGCCAAGCTTGTCCTGGTGCGGCCGGCGCCGGTGCCCGGTGTCGTGAAGCCGAGATCGCTGGGCGACCGCAGTCATGACCCGGTGTGGGCCCGGCTGGCCGACGCGGGCGTGCCGGTTGGCTTCCACCTCAGCGACAGCGGATACCTGCACATCGCGGCGCAGTGGGGAGGCAAGGCGACCTTCGAGGGGTTCGGCGAAAAGGACCCACTGGATACCGTGCTCCTCGACGACCGCGCCATCCACGACACGATGGCGTCGATGATCGTGCACGGCGTATTCACCCGGCACCCCAAGCTCCGGGCGGTCAGCATCGAGAACGGGTCCTACTTCGTGCACCGGCTGGTCAAGCGCCTGAAGAAGGCGGCCAACAGTTACCCGCGCAATTTCCCAGAGGATCCGGTGCAGCAGTTGCGCAACAACGTGTGGATCGCGCCGTACTACGAGGACGACCTGACGGAGCTGGCCAAGGTTATCGGCGTCGACAAGATTCTGTTCGGTTCCGACTGGCCGCACGGTGAGGGCCTCGAATCGCCGCTGTCGTTCGCCGAAGAGCTCACGGGATTCAGTGACCCCGATGTCCGAAAGATCATGCGTGACAACGCTCTAGACCTCCTCAGTGTCCAAGTGGGGTCGGCTGCTTGATTATTCGAGGCTGGTTAAGCTAGTGAGCGAATGGACCGTAGGCGCGGTTCTTGACGCCATCGCCGACGTCATCCCCGATCGCCTGATGACCGTCTGCGGAGACCGCCGAAGCACGTTTGCCGAATCCGCCCGGCGCACCGACGAGCTGGCGAACTACCTCAGCGGCAAGGGGTTCGGGGCCCACGCCGAGCGCGAGACGCTCGAGCCGTGGGAATGCGGTCAGGACCGGGTCGCGCTCATCATGTACAACGACCTGTACCCCGACATGGTGATCGGATGCCTCAAGGCGCGCACCGTCCCGGTCAACGTGAACCACCATTACTCGCCGCGCGAAATCGCCGACCTGCTCGCCTATGTCCGGCCCCGGGGAATCATCTATCACCGTTCGCTCGGTGCGCGCTTCGCCGACGTGCTGCCCCCGGACGGCACGGAGCTGCTGGTGTCCATCGATGACGGAAGCGGAGCTCCGGAATTGCCGGGCGCCGTGTCGCTCGACGACGCCCTGGCCACCGGCGGTACGGACTTTCGCCCGGCGGGGTCGCCCGACGACCTGATCATGATGTGTACCGGCGGAACGACCGGCCGCCCCAAGGGAGTCCTGTGGCGCCAGAGCGACATGTACGTGTCGTCGATGGTGGGGGCCGACCACGCGAGCGTCACCGAGATTCACGACAAGGTGCGCGGCGGCGGCCCGCCATGGTTCGCGGTTTCGCCGCTGATGCACGCGGCCGGCATGTGGACCGCGTTCGCCGCGCTTTGCGCGGGCCTCACGGTTGTGCTCTATGACGACCGCAACAAGCTCGACGTCCGGTCGGTGTGGGAAACCGCCGAGCGCGAAAAGGTAGGCATGATGACGATGGTCGGCGACGCGTACGCCGGGCCGCTGATCGCCGGATTGCGCGCCCATCGCTACGACTTGTCCTCGCTGAACGCCATCGGCACCGGCGGAGCCGCCACCAACGCGAAATACAAACGGGCACTGATGGAATGCCTGCCGCACATCACCATCATCGAAGGTTACGGATCCTCGGAAAGCGGCAACATGGCCTTCGGGCACAGCCGCGACGGCACCGCGAGCGAAACCTTCGAACCCCGGGAGGGCGCCACCGTCGTCTCCTCCGACCGAACCCGGTTCCTGCGGCCCGGTGACCAAGAGGTCGGGTGGGCCGCGCGGACGGGCCGGATTCCGCTGGGGTACTTCAACGACGCCGAGGCCACCCGGCGCACCTTTCCCCAGATCGATGGCCGGCGGGTGGTGATCCCGGGTGACCGGGCGTCCATAGAAAAGGACGGCACCATACGCCTATTCGGCCGTGACTCGCTGGTGATCAATACCGGCGGCGAGAAGGTCTTCGTCGAAGAGGTCGAGGAAGTACTGCGGGCGCATCCGGGCATCGCCGACGCCCTGGTCGTGGGGCGGCCCAGCGAGCGGTGGGGCCAGGAAGTCGTCGCGCTCGTCGCGCCACACCCGGGCACCGACCTCGCCGCCGCCGAACTGTACACCTTCTGCACCTCGCAGCTGGCACATTTCAAGGCGCCCAAGGCGTTCATCTTCGTCGAGCAGATTCAGCGCCTGGGCAACGGTAAGCCCAACTACCGATGGGCCCGGGAACAAGCCGAAGAGAAGGTGTCATGAACGCCAAAGCGATTGACTGCCTCGTCAACGTGCACTTCGGTGAGACCGACTCCCAGCCCACCTGGATGCTCAAGGTCCGCGACGACTACTTCAAGGGCCCGGAATCGATGTTCGCGCCGGTCGACCTGTCCGAGCTGCTCGACGAGATGGACTCCCAGGGTGTGCACCGGGCGATTTTGATGGACTCGATGGCGAGCCCGTCGACCACCGCCCGCAAGTTCATCGAAGCCAAGCCGGACCGGTTCGCCCTGGCGATGGGCGGGGTCAACCTGCTGCGTCCGGTCAGGTCGCTGCGCGAACTGACCGCCCTCGTGAGCGACCTACCGGTGGCGTATGCCGTTGTGGGACCCAGCTTTTGGGGCGACGGGCAGTATCCGCCCAGCGACGCCGTCTACTATCCGCTCTACGCCAAATGCGCCGAACTGGACCTGCCGCTGTGCGTCAACACCGGCATCCCGGGCCCGCCGATTCCCGGCGAGGTGCAGCACCCCATGCACCTGGACCGGGTGTGCGTGCGTTTCCCCGAGCTGAAGCTGTGCATGATCCACGGCGCCGACCCGTGGTGGGACGTCGCGATTCGGTTGCTGCTCAAGTACGCCAACCTGCGCCTGATGACGTCGGCGTGGTCGCCCAAGCGGCTGCCGGAGGCCCTGCTGCACTACATGCGGACGCGGGGCCCGAACAAGGTGATCTACGCGTCGGATTGGCCGGTGCTGCGCATGAGCCGGGTGATACCCGAAGCCCGTGCGCTGGACCTGCCCCCCGAGGTGCTGGACAACTACCTCTACAACAACGCGCAGGAGTTTTTCTTCGGGAAGGAACGCTGACCATGGACCGCTTCGAACTGCGCAGACTCGACTACAGCCTGTCCGAGGACCACGTGGCTCTGCAAGATGCGTACAAGCAATTCTTCAAGACCTACTGCTCCATCGAAACTGTGCGCGCCGCAGAACCATCCGGGTTCGACAAGAACCTGTGGGAGCGGCTGTGCGCGATGGGCGCGACGACGATGGCGCTGCCGGAGTCCGCCGGCGGCGACGGCGCGACGCTGGTCGATCTCACCCTGGTGGCCGAGGAGATCGGCCGGTCACTGGCGCCGGTCCCCTGGATCGACCACGTGTGCGCCGCGCGGCTGCTCGCGCGCCTGGGCGGGCTGAACGCCGACACCGCGGGGGTGGCCGCCGGTGAACAGCTCGCCGGGCTCGACGCCCGCATCGACGGTTCGGCGGGTGCCCGGCTGATCCCGACGGGCTCGATCGCCGACCACATCGTCATCCGTGACGGCGACCAGGTCGTGCGGCTGACGTTCGGCACCCGGCCGGCCAAGGTCGACAACATCGGCCGGTTGCCGATGGCCTGGGTGGACCCGGCCGCCGCGGACACCCGCACCGTCATCGGCCAGGGACCCGGGGCGCTGGCGAGTTACCAACGGGCCCTGGACGAATGGCGGCTGCTGACCGCGGCGGCCCTGGTGGGCCTGGTCGAGGAGACGATGACCATCGCCGCGGAGTTCGCCAAGACCCGCTACACGCTGGGCGTGCCGATCTCGACGCTGCAGGCCATCTCGCACCCGCTTGCCAACATGGCCATCACCGTTCAGGGCGGCCGTAACCTGGCCCGCCGGGCCGCCTGGTTCCTGGACAACGAACCCGACGTGCGGCCCGACCTGGCGCCGTCGGCGTTCGTCTTCATGGCTGAGGAGGCCTCGAAGGCGGCGACGATGGCGGTGCACATCCAAGGAGGCCTTGGGGTTTCCTCCGAAGCCGCGGCCACGGCGTATCTGGTGCGAGCCCGCGGATGGCCACTGGCCGGCGGCGATCCCGGCGCCACCGCCCTGCGCGTCGCCGACATCGTCGCGGCCCGCGAGAGCGCACCCCAGCCCGCGTAGGACAGGAGCAAAACCATGGACTTCTCTCGAGTCGAGCTGTCCGCGGAGGACCGCGCCTTCCGCGAGGAGGCGCGGAACTTCCTGAGCACCCACATGACCGAAGAGGTCCGGCGTCGCGACCGCGAGACGGGCGATAACTTCGACGAGGGCCTGCACCTGAAGTTCGGCGCCGCAGGCTATTTGGCGGCCGAGTGGAAGTCGGAATCCGAGGGCGGGTTCAGCCGGATCCGGCGCCGCATCTGGGAGCAGGAGAAGCGGCGGGCCCACGTGCCCTGGGTGACGTGGGGGACCACGGCGATGGTTGCGCGTTCGGTGGCGAAGTTCGGAACACCGGAGGTGCGCGACGAGGTGCTGCCCAAGGTCTTCAGCGGCGAGGTCCGGCTGTGCCTCGGCTACACCGAGCCCGAGGGCGGCTCCGACGTCGCCACCTGCAAGACCCGCGCGGTGCGCGACGGCGACAACTGGATTATCAACGGCTCCAAGATGTTCACCACCGGAGCGCATAACTGCCAGTACGTGTTTCTGATCACCAACACCGCCCCGGAGGCGCCGAAACACAAGAGCCTGACCATGTTTCTGGTTCCACTGGAGTCGCCGGGCATCGAAATTCAGGGCCTCCGCACGGTGGACGGTGACCGGACCAACATCGTCTACTACAGCGACGTTCGCGTCGACGACAAATACCGGCTCGGCGACGTCAACGCGGGCTGGACCGTGCTGCGCGAGCCGCTCAACGTCGAGCATGGTGCGGTCGCGGCGGCGCCCGACGGGCTGCAGGACACCTCAATCATGATGCACCAGGCCGGATCCCTGTCCGAGGCGGTCGACAACGCGGCGGCGGCCGTGACCCGGCCCGGCCCGGACGGGCGCCGGCTGATCGACGACAAGTCGGTCGCCTACCGGCTGGGCCGCAGCGCCGCCCGGTTGGAAGTCGCGCTGTCGTCCCCGAGCATCTACGGCCGGGTCGCCATCGCGCAGACGATGCGGGACATCACGCCGGACCTGATGGACATCCTCGGGACCGCGTCGACCCTGCCCTTTGGGACCGACGGCGCCGCGGACGACGGCAGCGCCGAGTACGCCTTCCGGTTCGCTCCCTTGGTGGGCATCTATGGCGGCACGCTCGAGGTGTTCCGCAACATGATCGGCCAGTACACGCTCGGTCTCGGCAAGCCGAATTACTCACCGCCGCTGCCGAAGACCTGAGTCATATCGCGCCCAGCGTGCAATCAGTGCGGCCGCCGTCGGCGTGTCGTCGCACCAGTTACACGTTCGGCGAACGCACAGCCTGCTCGGCGCCGATGCCGGTGAGTGAGCGGACCTCCATCTCGGCGTTTCGCACCGGGTCACCGCGATCGGGTGACGACAGCGTGCCCACGATGCCGAGGACAAACGCCAGCGGGATCGACACGATTCCGGGGTTGGAAAGGGGGAACCAGGCGAAGTCCGCGCCGGGGATCATCGCGGTCTTCGCGCCCGACACCGCAGGCGAGAAGATGATCAGCACGATGGTCGAGATCAGGCCGCCGTACATGCTCCACAGCGCGCCGCGGGTGTTGAACCGCTGCCAATAAAGCGAATACAAGATGGTCGGCAGGTTGGCCGAGGCCGCGACCGCGAACGCCAGCGCCACCAGGAAGGCGACGTTCTGGCCGTTGGCCAGGATTCCGAGCGCAATGCCGAAGATGCCGAGCACCACGGCGGTGATGCGGGACACCCGGACCTGTTCGCTCTCGGTGACCTTGTGGCGCTTGATCAGACTGGCATAGATGTCGTGGGCGAACGACGTCGACGCCGTGATCGTCAGACCCGCGACCACGGCGAGGATCGTCGCGAACGCCACCGCGGAAATGACGCCGAGCAGGACCACGCCGCCGAGATGGAATGCCAGCAACGGCGCCGCCGAGTTCTGGCCGCCGGCGGCCTTGAGGATCCGGTCGGGCCCGACGATGGCGGCGGCGCCATAGCCAAGCGCAAGCGTGAACAGATAGAAGGCGCCGATGAGCCCGATCGCCCAGACCACCGACCGGCGTGCCTCTTTCGCGGTCGGCACCGTGTAGAACCGCATCAAGACGTGGGGCAGGCCCGCGGTGCCCAGCACCAGCGCAAGGCCGAGCGAGAGCAGGTTGATCTTGGACGTCGTCGACCCACCGTATTGCGCGCCCGCGGCCAAAACGTTGCGGCTGGAAACACCCTTGGTGGTGGCATGCGACACCGCCGACTGCGCGGACCCCAGGATGTCGGAGAAGTTCATGCCGTACTTCGCCAGCACCATCACCGTCATCGCCGCGGCACCGAGGATCAACAGGACGGCCTTGATGATCTGCACCCACGTGGTGCCCTTCATCCCGCCGACCAGGACGTAGACGATCATCAGGACGCCGACGACCGCGATGACGATCGACTCACCAAGGCGCCCTTTGACATTCAGCAGCAAGGCGACCAAACCGCCCGCGCCGGCCATCTGGGCGAGCAGGTAGAACAGCGACACCGTCAGCGTCGACACCGCCGCGACCAGCCGCACCGGCCGCTGTCGCAGCCGGAAGCTCAGCACGTCCGCCATGGTGAATTTGCCCGTGTTGCGGATCAATTCCGCCACCAACAGCAGCGCCACCAACCAGGCCACGAGGAATCCGATCGAATACAGGAACCCGTCGTACCCGTAGACCGCGATCGCGCCGGCGATGCCGAGGAAGCTGGCCGCCGACAGATAGTCCCCGGCGATGGCGATGCCGTTCTGCGGTCCCGAGAACGCCCGGTCGGCGGTGAAAAACTCGGTCGCGGTGGCGTTCCGCTGGCTGGCCCGGATCACCACGTACAGGGTGATCAGGACGAAGACGGCGAAGATGGCGATGTTGGCGACGGGGTTCCCGATCGTCTGCTGACCGGCGGCCAGCGGCGTCATGACGCCCGGCTTTCGGCGCGAATGGCGGCGGCTCTCGGATCGAGCTCGCGATCGGCGAAACGTACGTAGAGCCCGGTGATGAGGAACGTCGTCAGGAATTGGCCCAGCCCGATCAGCAGTCCGACGTTGATATTCCCGAATACCTTGGTCGCCATGAAGTCGTGCGCGAAGGCGCCCAACAGCACGTAGGCGGCGTACCAGGCGAGGAAGAGCGCCGTCATCGGGAACACGAAACGGCGTAGTCTAAGCCGAAGCTCGGCGAATTCGGGGCTCGCCTGAATGTCCAGGAACCGCTCACCGGCGGCTAGGGGGACGTCCTCGGATGGAAATTCGGTAGTGGACAACGCGACTCCTGACCTCGAGTTCGAGCAGGCATTTCGGCGTTAGCCTACGAGCAAACCCGATGACAACAGCAGTGCGATTTGTCCCTGGGAATTAAATTAACCCTGGCGTCGCCACGCGGGCATCTGGTGGCAACCCGATCAAGGGCGTTTGTTAAGCCGACACCTCGTGCGGCGTGTTGCTCTTGAACGCCTCCCGCCGAACCATTTCCCACACCGTGGGCGTGCGTTCAGTGGTCGAGACGACAACGGTCCTCCGGATTGTCGTCCCGTCTTGGGCGAGCTTGACGAGGTAGTCCGCCAGGTCCATGCGAGCCGTGAAAGCCCCCACCGGTTCGACCTCTCCCGCAAGGTAATTCGTGTTCCGCGGCAGATCGAACAAGCCCGACGGCCGGACGATCGTCCAGTCCAGGCCGCTCTCCCGGACCACCGTCTCCATCCGCCGGATGTCGTCGTAGACGGTCTTGCCAATGGTGCGGGCGATGATCGGCTCGAATAGGCGCAACGCGAGCGGAGTATGGCGGCGTCCGCGCGCGGGGTAGGCGCCGGTGGAACTCACCACGACGAGCCGGGCGACGCCGGACTTGCGCATCGCGTCCACGATATTGCGGGTGCCGACCGAATACGTGTCGACGGGCCGGCGCGTGAACGGCACTCCGAGCGTCGACAACACGGCGTCGGCGCCGGCGACGACCCCGGCGAGGTGATCGCGCCGCACGTCCGCGCCCGCGACCGTCAGCCGGGCATCGGCGATGGGGAACTCGTCGGGCCGCCGGGTCACCGCCACGGCCGCGTGGCCGGCGTCCAGCACCCGACGCGTCAGCAGTCGCCCGGTCGATCCATTGGCGCCGAAGATTACGATTCGCATGAGAACTCCTCCCGTTCGCCACTACGACGAAGCGGGCCGGTCGAAAGTTACAGCGGCTCCGAAGCTCAGGTCGTCAGGATGGTTGCCGCCGCGGTGCCGGGGGCGCCGTATAACTGGGTGAATCCGACCTTGGGACCGCCGGGGACCTGACGATCGCCGGCCTCGCCGCGGAGTTGCCGGACGATTTCGTGGATCTGGCGCAGCCCGGAGGCGCCGATCGGCTCGCCATTGGCGATCAGCCCGCCATCGGTGTTGACGGGCATGGGTCCGCCGATCTCGGTGGCCCCGTCGGCCAGCAGCTTCTCCTGATCGCCGTCCGCGCAGAATCCGCACTCGGCCATGTGGATGATTTCGGCGCCCGCGTCGGTGTCCTGCAGTTGGATAACGTCGACGTCGGCGGGGGCCACGCCCGCCTTTTCGAACGCGCTACGCGCGGCGTATACCGTCGGCGCCACATCCTCATCGACCGGCGCGAAGGTGGTGTTGACCTCGTAGGCCCCGTAGCGGCGGGTGCGCACCTCCACCGCGCGTAGGTAGACGGGCTTGGAGGTGTAGCGGTGCGCGATGTCGGCCCTGCACATCACCGCTGCCGCGGCACCCTCGTCGGGGGCGCAGAACATGTATTGGGTCAGCGGGTAGTTCAGGACGGGCGATCCGAGAATGTTCTCCTCGGACATCGGCTTGCGGCGAAACGCGTTGGGGTTCAAGGCCCCGTTGCGGAAATTCTTGGCGGCGACCTTGGCCAGCGTCTGCGCAGAGATGTTGTGCTCGTGCAGATACCGGTTCGCCTTCATGCCGAAGAACTGGGTGGTCAGATACTGCCCGTTCTCGGCATACCATCGCGGCATACCCACCAGCGCCGGATCTTCGGTGAACGCCCCGCGCGGGTGCTTGTCCAGGCCGATGGCGATGCCAATGTCGTAGTCGCCCAACCGGATCCCGTCGGCACAGGCCTTGACCGCGCTGGCCGCCGTCGCGCAGGCGTTGAACACGTTGGTGAACGGGATGCCGGTCAGGCCGACCATGCCGACGATGGCGTCCGGGTTCGCGACCGTCCAGCTGCCGCCGGCGGCGAACTGGACGTCCTTCCATTCGATGCCGGCGTCGGCGACCGCGGCGAAGATCGCGTCGACGCCCATCTGCATGGCCGACTTGCCCTCGAAGCGGCCGAAGGGGTGCAGACCCACGCCGATGATCGCGACGTCGTTCGTCATCCCTACCTCCTTGTGTCTGGCGGCTCTAACGGCGGCGCACCAGCTGTGCTTGCTGGAGGGCGCCCACCGCTCCGCGCTCGTCGAAAAGTGTGGCGACGGAGACACCCACTCCGTCTCGACCGTAATGGTTTTCGGCTCGAACGCCGATCCATTCGCCTTCCGGCACGCGATGGATGTGCACGGTGAGATCGGTGTTGAGGAAGAGCCATTCGGCGACGCTGAGCCGGCTGCCCATGCCGTTGGCGATGTCGGCCACCGCGAACAGGCGCTGCATCGCCGTCATCGTTTCCCCCTTGACGAGGTCGACGACGGGTCGGGCCCAGCACTCGCCGGGCACGTCGTTGAGAATGTCGTTGAGCCAGCGCCAATCCAGGCTTTGGATATAGGTCTGGTTGGCGTCGCTGTCGGGCCGACGGGGGCGCCCCTGGGCGACCGGTGTCAGCGGGGGAGCGGGCGTGAAACACAGCTCCGCCGCGTCGCCCTCCTGGAAGCGCCAGGCGATCGCGTTGGCGACCGGTCGCGGCCGTTCGTCGGGACCCGGCGCCAGCATTTGGGCGTCGAGCAACTCGATCTTGGTTCCGGGGCGCTCGACGTGCGCGCGAACCCATAGCGGCCCGTCGACCGGCACCGGCCCGAGAAGGTCGACGACGACGCGGCTCAGCCGGGCGTCGTCGCGCGGCGAGCAGCGCTCCAGGGCGCGGACCAGTAGCGCCGAGACGGGGGCCGCGTTCTGCATCGTCGGCGACCACGTGCTGATGACGTGATCCGACGCGCTGAACCTCTCACCCAGTGGATCGTGTGGATCGGCCAGCTCGTAGTAGGCGTCGGTCAAGCGATGGCCCCCGCGTCCTTGAGTTGCTCGATGCGGTCCCAGTCCATCCCAAGTTCCATCAGGACGATCTCGGTGTGCTCGGAGGCTTGCGGCGCGCGCGTCGTCACCAGCGGCTCATGGTTGAACTGGACCGGGCCGCGCACGACGCGGAACGGCTCTCCGCCGCTTGCGACTTCGACCTCGGCGATCATGTCGTTGGCGATGGCCTGCTCGTCGTCGGCCAGGTCGATGAGGCTCTGGAACGGGGCCCACTGACCCTTCATCGTCTTGAGGTGCTGGCGCCAATACGCAAAAGGCTTGGCGGCGAAGGCCTTCGCGATCAACTCGGCGGCCGCGTCGGCGTTTTGGATCAACGGGAGCACGTCGGAGAAGCGGGGATCGTCGGCGGCCTCGGGGATGCCGAGGTGCTCGAAGGTGTCCCGGATGACGCCCGTTGGGCTGATGATGCACAGGTTGATCGTGCCGCCGTCGGACGTTCCGTAGTTGCCCATGAATGGATTCACCGACGGCGCCAGGGAGCCCGGCATGGACGTGCGCATGACCTGCCCGGTCTCCATCCCCTGGGTCACGCTGGCGCCGGCCGCCCACCAGGCCGTGCTGAGCAACGACACGTCCATTTCGACAGCCTCGCCGGTGCGTTCGCGATGCAGCAACGCGGCCGAGATGCCGCCGGCGATGAACATGCCGCCGATGGAGTCGCCGAACGCCGGAATCCCCTGTCCCAGTGCGCCACCCAGCTCCTCGGGTGTCAGCGCGTACCCCACGCCGCTGCGCGTCCAGAATGCCGTCCCGTCGTAGCCGCCGACGTCGCGCTCTGGGCCCTTGTCGCCGTAGGCCGATCCGCGGGCATAGACGATGTTCGGGTTCACCGCGCGGATGTGCTCCACGTCGAACCTGTGCTTCTGCCGCTGTGCCGGCATGTAGTTGGTCAGGAACACGTCGGACGTCTTGGCCAGTTCGTAGATCACTTCCTGGCCGCCCGGCGTCGAAACGTCGATGCCGACGCTGCGCTTGCCCCGGTTGGGATGCTCCATCAGCGGGTGCCGGTTCGGGTCGACCTGAATGCCGCCCATGTTGAGGAAGCCGCGTTGGGTGTCGCCGCGCGTCGGGTGTTCGACTTTGATGACGTCTGCGCCCCAGTCGGCGAGAATCGCCCCCGCCGCCGGGACGAACGTGAACTGCGCAAGCTCCAGGACCCGAAAGCCCTCCATTACCTTCACCATTTTGGCGACCCTACTTCGCGTCGAACGTCACTGGAAGGGCGGTTGGGGAGCGGAAGGGCTGGCCGTGGATGTGCGGGTCGCCGTCGGTCCGCAGGGCGAAGTTGGTCAATCGATCCAGCAGGCAGCCGACCGCGACCCGGGTTTCCAACCGCGCCAGGTGCAGGCCCAGACACGTGTGCTCGCCGGCGGCGAAGGAGATGTGCGGTATGTGCTTGCGGAAGATGTCGAATTCCTCGGAGCGTTCCCAGCGCCGCTCGTCGCGATTCGCCGAACCCATGCACACCCCGATCACCGCGCGCGCCGGAATCTCGACGCCCTCGAGCTCGGTGTCCTCCGTCGCAAACCGTTGCACCGTGGTGAGCGGCGTCTCGTAGCGCAGCCCTTCCTCGATTGCCTGTGGCAGCAGCTCGCGGTCGGCTTGCACCGCCGCGAACTGATCCGGGTGGGCGAGCAGCAGATACAGCAGGTTTCCCGACGAGCGGTACGTGGTCTCCAGCCCGGCCGGCAGCAGGAGGCGCAGGAAGGAGTAAATCGCCTCGTCACTGAGCTTTTCGCCGTCGATCTCCGCGGTGACCAGGTCGCCGATGATGTCCTCGGTGGGCTTTGACTTGCGCTGCTCGATCTGCGCGACGAAGTAGTCCTTCAGCGCCGCCGACGCCTCGAACGCGCGCTCGTAGTTGACGTGGTAGCTGATCAGCGCCACGGCGTGTTCGCGAAACATCGGCAGGTCTTCGGCCGGCAAGCCCAGCAGTTGGGCGATGACGCGGGTGGGGAATTCGAACGTGAATTGCCGGACCAGGTCGGCTTCGCCGGCTTCGATGAACTCGTCGATCAATGCGTTGCAGATCGGCCGCACGATGGTGGGCTCCCACCGTGCCAGGGCTTTGGATTTGAACGCCGCGGACACCAGGTTGCGGTGGTCGCGATGCTTCTTTCCCTCCATCGCCAGAATGGTCGGGCCCATGAAGAGGCCGATCGTTTTGTCGTACGGTGCCGAGCTGAACACCCGGCCGTCGCGGAACACCGTGTTCACCGCGTCGAACGACACCGCGGAATATTCGCGCTTGGGCCGCAGCGATTCGGGCGTCTTGGAGTAGTCCATGACCGTCCCGCGGAACACGCCGGCCTGCTGTCGCTTATGAGCGAAGAACGGGTAGGGGTCACGCAGGCTGACGGTCTCCGAGCCGGTTTGGGAACCCGTCTGAACGTTGGTCGTCACCTAGATCTCCAGCATCTTCAGCAGGAACGGGCGGTCCTTGCGTAAGATCGTACTGTAATTACTACAGTAGGCAATATGGGCGCGGTTTTCTCGCTCCGCGCCAAGCTCCGGGCTTAGCCGTCAGCCGTTCTCCGCCTGCTCGCGCGCCCACCGGTAGTCCGCCTTGCCCGACGGGCTGCGCTCGATCACTGGGCGGAACACGATCGCCTTGGGAAGCTTGTAGCGGGCCAGGGACTCGCCGGCGTGCTTGATCAGCTCGTCGGCGTCCGCGCTCGCGCCTTCGGCCAGGGCGACGACGGCAACGACCTCCTGTCCCCACCGTTCGCTCGGCCGCCCGGCAACCACCACGTCGGCAACCGCCGGGTGCGACGCGAGCGCGGTTTCGACCTCCTCGACGAAGATCTTCTCGCCGCCGGAGTTGATCGTCACCGAATCGCGGCCCAGCAATTCGATGGCGCCGTCGGCGCGGTGGCGGGCACGGTCGCCGGGAACCGCGTAGCGCACCCCGCCGATGACCGGAAATGTCTTGGCGGTCTTGGCCGCATCGCCCTTGTAGCCCAGCGGAACGTATCCCCGCTGCGCGAGCCAGCCCATGCTCTCATGGCCGGGCGGCAGGATCGAGGTGAGGTCTTCGGCCGCGACGAAGGTGTCGGGCCCCGCGTTGAAGGTGCCGGTCGACACCGCGCCCGACATCGACATGTGGTGCATCTGCGCGCCGGTCTCCGACGACCCGACGCCGTCGATGACCAGGGCGTTGGGCAGCGCTTCGATGAGTTGCTGCTTGACGTACGGGGTGAGCAGGGCGCCGCCGTTGGCCACCACGGCCAACGACGAGACGTCGGCGATCCCCTGCTCGATGGCGGCGACCAAGGGTCGCGCCATCGCGTCACCGACCACCGTCACCGTCATCACCCGTTCACGCTCGATGGTGCGGACGACGTCTTCGGCGTCGAAATGGTCGACGACGGAAGGGAAGACGACGGTCTGGCCGGTGGTGATCGCCGTCATCACACTCCACTGGGCCGCGCCGTGGATCAGCGGCGGCAAGATCAGCAACTTGGTGCCGGGGCCGGCCGCGGCCCCGGCGACGATCTCGTCGACGGAGCCGAACGGCTCGCCCGTCACCAGGTTTCGGCCACCGAAGGACGTCATGAAGATGTCGTGCTGGCGCCACAGCACACCCTTCGGCATGCCCGTCGTCCCGCCCGTGTACAAGACGTACAGGTCATCGGGGGAGTGCTGCACGGGCGGAGGCTCCGGCGAACTGGACGCCAGGATCGTCTCGTAATCCACCGCACCGTAGATCAAGTCGTTGCCCGAGTCGTCGGCGATCTGGATCAGCACCCGCAGCTGCGGCAGATCCGGCAGGATTTCGGCCACGCGCGGCGCGAACGCGGCATGGTAGATCAGGGCGGTCGCGCCGGCGTCCTTCAGCAAGTACTGCAGCTCGCTCTTGACGTAGCGGTAGTTGACGTTGAAGGGGGCGACCCGCGCCTGGAAGCTGCCCAGCAACGCCTCGACGAACTCACTCCCGTTGTAGGCGTACAGGCCCAGCAGGTCCTGACCCACCTCGTGGCCGGCGAGCGCGGAGCGCTCGGTGTGGCACCCCAGGCCTCGTGAACGCAGGTATGCCGCGAGCCGGTTCGCCCTTTCGAGGAGCTGTGCGTAGCTGGAGTGCCGTTCACCCCGGATCACCAGGTCTCGGTCGGGGATGGCCGCGGCGACGGCCGTCGCCACTGCGGGAACGGTGAATTGTGTTGCGGTGTCTGACATCTTGCCTCTCACGGCTGGTGGGGTAGCAGGCGAACCATCAGGCCGTTTGCTTCGCTGAGCAATGTGCCGTCGGCAGCCGTCATGCTAGCGGCTACGAAGAATTTCCGGCCGTCGACGTTCGAGATGCGGCCCTGGGCGCTCAGCGGCTCGTCGATCGGCGTGATGCTGCGATAGTCGACGTGCAGGTAGGCCGTTCGGGTAGGGGGGACGCCGGCGGTGGACACGATCATCCCGAACAGCCAGTCGTAGAGGAGAGGAATCATGCCGCCGTGGACGGCGTTGTTCCCGCCCACGTGCGAGCGGGTGAAGTGGCCGTGCATGGTGACGCCGTCCGGCCCGGATTCGGTGACCAGCCATGGCGGCAGCAGCGGGTGTCCCAGCCCGGGCAGTTCGATGACGCGCCCGCCCGGCGACACGCCCTCGGGCACCTGGTGCCCGTCCAGCAGCGCGCAGGCGCTTTCCACGTGCTCGGCCGCGGTGCTCCACATCGAACTGTTGGTGGACACGGTCAGGTCCTGCAGGCGGCGCATCGCGGCGACGAACCGCCCCAGCCCGGGCGGCGCGTGCTCGGTCGGTTTGATCTCGGGGAATCCGCCTTGTACCCCGGACGCGGTTTCGGTCATGGCCTGTTCCATGCCTGCAGCAGGTCGTCGGTCGTGGTGATGGTCGCGAGCAGCGACAGGGTGTTGGCGATGACGGCCTCGCCGTACTCGGCGGGCACGCCCGCCACGGCGTCCTTCGGCACGACGACGCGGTAGGCGGCGTTGACCGCGTCCATTACGACGTTGGGGATCGCGATGTTCAGCGAGACGCCCACCACGACGATGGTGGACACCCCGAGGTTGCGCAGCACCGCGTCGAGGTCGGTGCCGCCCATCGGCCCGACGCCGTGCCAGCGGCTCAGCACCAGATCGGTTGGTTCGGGACCCAATTCGGGCAGCAGGGCCGCCCCGGGGGTGCCGGGGGTGATGCCGACGTCTCCGCCGCCGATGGCGAAGATCCTGGCGTTGTGGTTGGAGCCGAGCCCGTCGGGCCGGCGCTGCACCAGGCAGTGCACCACGCGCACCCCGGCCGCCCGCGCGCCCGGCAAGAGCCGGACGATGTTCGGCAGAGCGACGCGGCGCGCCTCCTCGGCGAGGACCGCCAGCCCGGCCTTCGGGCCGATCACCGCGCCCTGGCATTCCTGCGTGACGATCGCGGTGTGCCCGGGCGCCACCAGGTCGTCGAGTGCCATCATGCCGGTACTTCGTAGAACTGCGTGGCCCACTTACGCAGCGCCATATAGCCTTTCGCGTCCACCTTGGACAGCGGCGGGTGCTCCACGTACCGCTGGTAGCGCCAGATCTGCAGGTCGTCGAAAACTGTTGATAGGAACTGCCTTTCGATCACCTCGCGCAGCTTGCCCTCCGGCACGTCGGAGTCGTCGCCCGGGATGCGCGGCCACCAGATCGAGTAGAACAGGTCCGAGCACTCGTCGTCGACCGGTGTGCAGGTGAAGATCAGCCGATGATTCTGCGCGCCCTCGAAGACGCTGATCGCGCCGCCCAGGCCGAACAGGTGGCTGTGGAAGCGCAGCGCGAGATCGTCGGGGTTGTCGCTGCCGGCGTCCGGCCAGCCGGCGATGAATTGCCACTCGTGCTCGACGATCTTCCAGTCCAGCACCCGGGGCGTCACCGTGGCGTGGTGGACGTATTCGAAGTGCGCGCTGTCGGGCGCGTTCTCGGCCACGATCTGCGGGTGCACCGGTTCGCGCTCGGCGCGCCGGGAGAACTCGGGATACGCCCGGTAATACGCCGCCGGATCGGTGTCGAACTGCGGGAACTTTCTGAAGATGCCCGGCATCTCCCACTGCGGCTCCTTGCCGTCCGGCTGATGCCAGACGAACACGCAGTCGTACTGCTCGCGCACCGGAAACACCCGAAGCCGCAGCGCACGGTTGGGCCGGTCCGGCTGATAGGGGATGTAACGGTTGGTGCCGTCCGGACCCCAGCGCCAACCATGGAACGGGCACTCGACGCAGTCGCCGACCACCTTGCCGCCGTGACCGATGTGGGCGCCGAGGTGCTTGCAGTGCGCTTCCAGGACGTGCAACTCGCCCTGCTCGTCGCGGTAGGCGACCAGATCCTCGCCGAAGTAGTGCAGCGGCCGCACCTCGCCGACCGGGAACTCGGGTGACCACCCGACCATGAACCAGCCGGTTACTTTCCAGGTGAAAGGCACTTTCACGCCGGCGTCTCCCATGATCGTTGATACTAAGGTCGTTACAGTATAGATTTCAGCAGTTCGGCCGGTAAGCCACAAGGAGAGAGAGATGAACCAAGCGGCTGACGAGCTGGAATCGATCCGGCAGCTCACGCCCGCTACTGCCGGTTCCTGGACACCACGGAGGTGGAGTCCAGGCGCGCCGTATTCACCTCGACCAGGAGTGGATCGAGCACACCACCGCGCTGGTGGCTCCGACGGTTTGGGGGCACCCGTCGCGCAATTCCTGGTAAGACGGTGGGGTTATACCGGCGGAATTCCCGAATACCGGCGCCGCTGCGACACGATCGCGGCGGGCGGATACACCGGGTTCAAGCTGACCTAGCCGTGGCGAGGTGAGCGGTATGTCATGGGCGACACGGGGGCTGGGGCTCTCCAAGGAGCTGGCCCGCGAGATGAGCATGCTGCTGCCCCGCACGGTCACCGGCCTGCACGAATCGACCGGGTGGGCGCCGGCGTCCCCGCGGGGCCTGCGTCAGTTCGGTGAGGTCATGCTGGACGAGCTTGTGCTGAGCGGTTTTTCGCTGCTGGCCGGCGGCCCGGCGGAGATGCGGCCGGTGGACTCGTGCAGCGCGGCGGCCGAGGAACTGTCGGCACTGGGCATCGAGGGGGCGCACGCCGCGCCGAAGCCGTTGCGGGCCACGTCGATACGGCGGCGCAGGATCGCCGGCCTGGAATACGAGCGGATGATGTTTGAACACGATCCCGGCCTGCCGCCGACGCTGGAGGCCGAATGCTTCGGCGGGCCGGCCCGCGCGGTGGTGCACCTGTGCCGGCATCGCGATGGCCCGCGCCCGTGGCTGGTGTGGGTGCACGGCGCCGGTCAGGGCGGCACGGAGGACCTGTTGCTGTCCCGGATCGGCCGGATACATCACACGCTGGGTTTCAACGTCGCGATGCCGGTGCAGCCAGGTCATGGCTGCCGGCGCCGCGAATGGCCGGCCTACCCGGACGTCGATCCCCTGGGCAACGTCGCGGGCATGATGCGCGCGGTCTCGGAGGTCCGCGCCGTGGTGCGCTGGGTCCAGCCGCAGGCCACCGCCGTTGTGGTGTCGGGCATTTCGATGGGTACCCCGGTGGCCGCGCTGGTTTCTCACCTGGAGAGGCAGATCGACGCGGTGGCGCTGTACACCCCGATCCTCGGGCTCAACGCGATGATCGCGCGGCACCTCGGACGCTGGGGGCAGTCCCGCGCGGGTTTCCGCGAGGTGTTGGGCTCGCCGGAGGTCTCGATGCTGACCTCGGTAATCGACCCACTGCGGGCCGATCCCGCGCCGCCACCACACCGTCGGCTCATCGTCGGGGCCTGGCACGACCGGATGGCGATGCGCGACCCCGCGGTCGCGCTGCAGGAACGCTGGGGCGGCCAGTTGTACTGGTACGACGGCGGACACGTCGGACACGTCTTCTCCCGGCGCGTGCTCGCGGTGACCGAACGCTTCCTGCGAGAGGTGGCCGGTTGATGGCCGGCACCCGGACGGCCCGCGAAGTTGTTGAGCTCTACAACCTGGTGGTGTGGAACGAGCGCAATCTCGACCTGGCCGAGGAGCTGCTGGGCGACAACGTCATTCGGCACGAGGTCAATGAGGCGCACACGCTGACCCACGCTCAGGCGGTGCAGCGAGTGGCAGACATGTTGGCGCTGTTCGACTCGTTGCGCTTCGACCTCAAGATCGTCGTCGAGGGGGACGACGGCGAGCACGTGGCGATCGTCTACGACTCGTCGATGACCACCAAGGACGGCATCGAGACCAACGTCGGCAGCATCGAGGTGTTCCGCGTCGTCGGCGGCAGGATCACCGAGGTCTGGAATTGCGGCTACCAGCAAGGGGTTTGGAATTGACCGAGCGCACGCTTGACGAATTGGGGTACTACCTGCTCGCCGGGGCCGGCGGCGAGGGGCCGGCAACCCTGATGGACGAGGCCCGCCGCGGCGAGGAGTTGGGCTTCGGCACTGCCTTCATCTCCGAGCGCTGGAACGTCAAGGAGGCGTCGTCGCTCGTCGGCGCGGCGTGCGCGGTGACCAGCCGGATGCAAATCGCCACCGCCGCAACCAATCACAACACCCGTCATCCGCTGATAACCGGATCGTGGGCGACCACCATGCATCGGCTCTCCGGCGGGCGATTCACCCTGGGCATCGGCCGCGGTATCGCCGCCATCTACGGGGCGTTCGGCATCCCGGCCGTGACGACCGCCCAGATGGAGGACTGGGCCCAGGTCATGCGCAGGCTGTGGCACGGCGAGTTGATCTTCAACCACGACGGCCCGATGGGAAAGTACCCGATCCTGTTTCTCGACCCGGACTTCAACGAGGACATTCGCCTGGCGCTGGTGGCATTCGGGCCGAACACGCTGGCGCTCGGCGGCCGGGTGTTCGACGACGTCATCCTGCACACCTACTTCACCCCGGAGACGCTGCAGCGCTGCGTGGCTACGGTGAAGTCCGCCGCGGAGAGGGCGGGCCGCGACCCGGACAGCGTGCGGGTGTGGTCGTGCTTCGCCACGGTCGGCGACCACCTTCCCGAGCAGCTGCGGCTGAAGAAGACCGTGGCGCGCCTGGCCACGTATCTGCAGGGGTACGGCGATCTGCTGGTGCAGACCAACGAGTGGGATCCCGCTGTGCTGCAGCGTTTTCGGGAGGACTCCGTGGTGACGTCGATCGCCGGCGGGATCGATCACAAGGCCACGCCCGAGCAGATCGAACACATCGCGACGCTGATCCCCGACGAGTGGCTGGAACCGTCGGCCACCGGTTCGGCCCGGAAGTGCGTGGACCGCATCCGCAAGGAGTTCGACTATGGGGCCGACGCGGTGATCATGCACGGCGCGACGCCGGACGAACTCGAGCCGGTGGTCACGGCCTATCGGGCCGGCTGACCGCGAGCGTGCGCACAATGTCACGTCAGAGCGGCGTGTCGCGGACAAACACGCTCGCTCGCGACGAGCGCTACGGCAGGATGACGGTCCGGCTGACGGGCTCGGCCGCGGCCTGACGGCTGGACAGCGCACGACGCAGCGAAACCAGTAGCGCGTCACGGGTTTCGCGTGGATCGATGAGCTCGTCGAATCCCAGGTGCTCGGCCGAACGATAGGACGCCTGCAACTCGGCGTCGCGCAGCTTGGCGGTGATGTCCTCGTCGGCGTGCGTCGCCCGGCCCAGCGCCGCCGCGCTCATGGCGCCCATGGTCGCGCCCGGATAGGCGAAGGTCGCGCTCTGGTGATCGAAACCCAGCAGCGACATCACCATTGAGCCGAATCCGTAGGCCTTGCGCAGCGTGACGTGCAGTTTGATCGTGGTGGCCGCCGTCTGCGCGGCGAACATCCGCGCACCGGCGCGCAGCACGCCGCTGCGCTCGGACCGGCTGCCGGGCAGCATGCCGGGGTTGTCGGCGAGGAACACGATGGGCAGATGGAACGAGTCGGCCACCAGGATGAAATGCGCCGCCTTGTCCGCGGCGGCGGCGTCGATGGAGCCCGCGAGCACGTTCGGCTGATTCGCGACCACCGCGACCGGGTGGCCCCCGAGATGGGCCAGCGCGCAGATGATCGCCCGGCCGTACTGCGGCTGCACTTCGAACCAGTCGGGCCGGTCGAAGACCACGTCCAGCACGGCGCGCATGTCGTAGACGCGGCGGTTGTCGCGGGAGACGATGTCGAGCAGTTCGGGCGTCGCGCGTGGCTCGCTGTCCTCGTCGGGCGGCAGCGGCGCCGGGTACGACCACGCGCTCGGCGGGAAATAGGACAGGTAGCGGCGGATCTCGGCGATCACGGCCTCGTCGTCCTCGGCGACGTTGTGGATGACCCCGCTCGGTAGGGCGGTGGCGGGCCCGCCGAGGTCCTCCTTCGAGATCTCTTCTCCGGTTGACTCTTTGACGACCGGCGGGCCGGCGGTGAAGATCGCGCCCTGTCGGCTCATGATCCGGAAATCGCAGACCGGGGCGACGAGGGCGCCGTGTCCGGCCGAGGGCCCGAGTACGGCGGCGACGGTCGGCACCCGGCCCGAGCACTGCGCCTGGGACAGCAGGTCCGTCGGGGTACGACCGTAATGTCCGCCGCCGGGACGAAAGCCGGCGCCTTCGAGCAGCATCACCAGGGGAACCTTGTCGCGCAGCGCGAGTTCGGCGATGCGGTAGCGCTTCGCGTTGCCGCCGGGTCCGATGCTGCCGGCCAGGGTGGTGAAGTCCTCCGCGCCCAACATCACCGGCGAACCGTTGATCAAACCCGAGCCGACGACCAGCCCGTCGGCCGCGATCTCGCCGCCGACCAACGTGCCGATTTCGCGGAACGTCCCCGGGTCGGTGAGCCGCTCGATGCGCGAGCGGGCGTCGAGCTTGCCCTTGCCGCGGTGCTTGTCGAGGCGTTCGGGCCCACCCATGCCCCGTGCGCTCTGCCGGCGACGGTCGAGGTCTTCGAGCGTCTCCTGCCAGTCCGGGGGTTTTGTCATGCCTATGTCCTACCTCATGGAAACTCGCGATCGCCGTTACACGTGCAGGGTCACATACTGGATTGCTTACTGTAAAGTTACCCGCATGGCTGACGACCCTCGCCTCAAGATCGACGGGGGCATCCCCAATCAGCTGGCGCGGGCCGCCGAGGCCGCCCAAGCCCTGGAAGAGCAGGGGTACGACGGCGGCTGGACCGCCGAAACCAGTCACGACCCTTTTCTGCCACTGCTACTGGCCGCCGAACACACGTCGCGACTCGAGCTGGGCACCAACATCGCCGTGGCGTTCGCCCGCAATCCGATGATCGTCGCGAACATCGGCTGGGACCTGCAGGCGTACTCGCGGGGCCGGTTCATCCTCGGTCTGGGGACCCAGATCCAGCCCCACATCGAGAAGCGGTTCAGCATGCCCTGGAGCCATCCGGCGCGCCGGATGCGGGAATTCGTCTCGGCGCTGCACGCGATCTGGTCCGCGTGGCGCGACGGCACCAAGCTCGCGTTCGAGGGCGACTTCTACACGCACAAGATCATGACCCCGATGTTCACCCCCGAGCCCCAGCCCTACCCGCCGCCGAAGGTGTTCCTGGCCGCGGTCGGTGAAGCGATGACCGAGATGTGCGGCGAGGTCGCGGACGGCCACCTGGGCCACCCGATGGTGTCGAAGCGCTACATCACCGAGGTCACCACCCCGGCGCTGCTGCGCGGCCTGCAGCGAGCGGGCCGGGCCCGCAAGGACGTCGAGCTGTCGGCCGAAGTGCTGGTGGCCACCGGGGAGACCGACGCCGAACTGCGGACGGCCACCGCCGCCGTGCGCAAGCAGATCGCCTTCTATGGATCGACTCCGGCCTATCGCAAGGTGCTGGAGCTGCATGGCTGGGGCGAGCTACACGAGGAGCTCAACCGGCTGTCCAAGCGGGGGGAGTGGGACGCCATGGGTTCGTTGATCGACGAAGACATGCTGGCGACCTTCGCCGTCGTCGGCCCGGTCGCCGAGGTCGGTGCCGCCCTGAAAAGCCGCTGCACGGACGTGGTCGATCGCGTCCTGCCGATCTTTATGACCGCATCGCAAGACTGTGTAAGCGCCGCAATGAAGGAGTTCCGCCAGTGAGCACGCCGACGATGGATGACGCCGCCAAGCTGTTGACGGATCCATTGGCCTACACCGACGAGCCGCGTTTGCACGCGGCGCTGACCCACCTGCGGGCCAACGCCCCGGTGTCGTGGGTCGACGTGCCGAACTACAAGCCGTTCTGGGCGATCACCAAGCACGCCGACATCATGGACATCGAGCGCGAGAACATGCTGTTCACCAACTGGCCGCGCCCGGTCCTGACCACGCTGGAGGGCGACGAGCAGGCGATCGCCGCCGGCGTGCGCACCCTGATCCACCTCGACGATCCGCAGCACCGGGTCGTCCGTGCGATCGGTTCCGACTGGTTTCGTCCAAAGGCGATGCGGGCCTTGAAGGTTCGCGTCGACGAGCTGGCCAAGATCTACGTCGACAAGATGATGGCCGCCGGCCCCGAATGCGACTTCGTTCAGCACGTCGCGGTCAATTACCCGCTCTACGTCATCATGTCGCTGCTGGGGCTGCCGGAGCACGACTTTCCCCGCATGCTCAAACTGACCCAGGAGCTGTTCGGAAGCGAAGACTCCGAATTCAAACGCGGCACCACGAACGCGGACCAGCTGCCCGCACTGTTCGACATGTTCGAGTACTTCAACGCGGTGACCGCGGCTCGTCGCGAGCACCCCACCGAGGACCTCGCTTCGGCGATCGCGAACGCCCGCGTCGACGGCGAACCGCTGTCTGACATCGACACCGTGTCGTACTACCTGATCGTCGCCACCGCGGGTCACGACACCACCAGCGCGACCATCTCCGGTGGCATGCAGGCGCTCATCGACAACCCCGACCAGCGTCAGCGCCTGCGCGACAACCTCGACTTGATGCCGTTGGCCACCGAGGAGATGATCCGCTGGGTCACCCCGGTCAAGGAGTTCATGCGGACCGCGGCCAGCGACACGACCGCGCGCGGAATCCCCATCGCCGCAGGGGATTCGCTGCTGCTGTCCTACGTATCGGCCAATCGCGACGAGGAAGTCTTCGACGACCCGTTCCGCTTCGACGTCGGGCGCGATCCCAACAAGCACCTGGCCTTCGGCTACGGTGTGCACTTCTGCATGGGCGCGGCGCTGGCCCGCATGGAGGTCAACAGCTTCTTCTCCCAGCTGCTGCCCCGGCTGAAGTCCATTGAGCTGACCGGCGATCCGGAATTGACCGCCACCACCTTCGTCGGGGGCCTGAAACACCTGCCGGTGCGCTACTCGCTGACCTGATTCCCTAGCCTCGAGGCTATGGCGCGCAGGACGATCGTCATCACCGGTGCCAGCGACGGCGTTGGGGCCGCGGCGGCCCGCCGGTTGCGGCAAGGCGGCGACAACGTCGTCGTGGTCGGCCGATCGCCGCGCAAGACCGCCGCCGTGGCCGACGAGTTGGGCGCGGATCATTTCGTCGCCGATTTCGCCGACCTGTCGCAGGTGCGGGCGTTGGCGGACAAAATTCGCTCCGCGTATTCGCGCATCGACGTGCTGGCAAACAACGCTGGCGGCATGTTCACCACGATCGAGACGACCGGCGACGGTTACGAGACGACCTTCCAGGTCAACTACCTCGCGCCGTTCTTGCTGACCACGCGGCTGATGGACGTGCTTGTCGAGTCCCGGGCCGCCGTCGTCAACACGACCAGTTCGTCACACAAGCTGCTTCGCCGCGTGACCGTCACCGACCTGGAGGACACGGCCCGACGCAGGCCCAGCACCGCCTATGCCCTCACCAAGCTGGCAATCGTCCTGTTCACCAGGGAATTACATCGCCGATATCACGACAGTGGGCTGTCGGCCGCGACGTTTCACCCCGGGTTTGTCAACTCGAACTTCGGCGAGGCATCGGGTTCACGGTTCCTCGTCTTCATGAAGTATCACGTGCCGTTGATGGTCCGGCTAACCGCCACCGCCGACGAGGCGGCCGACCAGCTGGTCTGGTTGGCGTCGAGCACCCCCGGAGTCGATTGGACGTCCGGCGAGTACTACTCGAAGGGCAAAATCGGGAAAGCCAGCCGCGTTGCCTACGACGCCGACCTCGCCCGCGAGTTGTGGGATCGCACGGCGGCGAAGATCGCCTAGGCACTGCGAAGTGCCATTGGCAATTGCGGGTGGGACCAAAGTCACCAGTATGCGGCGCGCCGGTCGATGAACGTGAAAATGACTCTGTCCCGCACCATGATTCGGATATGTACTACGCCAATAGCACTCAATCTGCTACACAGCAAATGATCACGCTGGCGATCGACGAGCACCACGGACGGACGTGCGCCAAGGTCGAGCTGGAATGGGGCAGTTCCCATCTGGCCGGGGTGGGCGTCGCGTATCGTCATCCGGCCGACCGACTGGCGCGTGAAGCCCGCCACGAACTGGCGACCGCCCGGGCGCTGTCGGACCTGGCTGACCAGGTTGCCGCGTTAGCCCGCGCCACCAACTGAGCGCCGGTAGGTCGCCGGGAATAAATTCGGACTATAGTCCACTTAGCCCTGGGAAGGGCGTCGGGCAGGCCGTCGCCCCGAACAGGAAAGACGGAAAACATGACTGCAACCGCAACGACTCAGGTCACCTCCGGCACGTGGGCGATCGACCCGGTGCACTCGTCGATCAACTTCTGGGTACGTCACCTGATGGTCAGCAAGGTACGAGGCAGCTTCGATAACTTCAGCGGCGCGATCGTGATCGCCGACGACGGCACGCCGTCAGTCCGGGCAGAGATCGCGGTGGATTCCGTCAACACCGGCAACGGCCAACGCGACGCCCACCTGAAGTCGTCCGACTTCTTCGATGTCGACAAATTCCCCGTCGCGACATTTACTTCCAGCTCGGTGGAGTCGAACGGCGACAGCTACGTGCTCCGCGGCGACCTCACCATCAAGGGCGTGACCAAACCGGTCGCCTTGGACCTCGATTTCTACGGTGTGAATCCGGGCATGGGCCACGGCGAAGTCGCTGGCTTCGAGGCCTCGGTCGTATTGAACCGCAAGGACTTCGGCATTGACATCGACCTGCCGCTGGAAACCGGAGGCGCGGTCGTCGGCGACAAGGTCACCGTCACACTCGAGATCGAGGCGCTCAAGCAGGCCTGACACCGCGCTGGTGAGGACGCCGGGCCGGGAATTCACGTCGAATGATCGGCCCGGCGGCTCCAGAAGCGCCTAATGTGGGCGCATGCCGGGTATTCACCACACCGCGATCTGCACCGCGGACGTCGAACGCTCGACGAAGTTCTGGCGCGACGGCCTGGGCTTTGCCGAGCTGTTCGACCACACCTTCGCCGGGGACTGGCCGGAACTGTTCGGCGCCAAGACCGATCGCCTGCGCTCGATATTCCTCGGGGATCCGCGGACCCCCGACACCGGGATCGTCGAACTGGTCGTCTTCGAGGGCGGCCCGGACGCCGACGACGCCCCTGCCGCCCCCGAACGCCCGCGGCACGGCTTCTTCCTGCTCTCCCTGCAGCGCGAGGTCGACGAGACTCTCACGGCCTTGGCGGCATTGGGTTTCGCCGACGGCGTGCGTCGCATCAGCGTGCCGGCCCCGGGCGGCAAGACCGTGCCGATGGCGGTGATCACGGCGCCGGACGGTGTGCTCGTCGAGTTGATCGGGCCCCCGCAATGACGGCGCTGGTGACCGGCGGCGCGTCGGGGATCGGACGTGCGGTCGCGGCACGGCTGCGCGAGGCGGGTCACGCCGTCGTGGTGTGGGACCTGTCCGGCGGCGACATCGCCTGCGACGTCAGCGATCCCGACGCGGTATCGGCGGCGATGGAACAAACCGTGCGCGACCACGGTGTGCCCACCCGCATAGTCACCTGCGCCGGGATCGGAGCGTCGGGCATGCTGCTCGAACAGCAACCCGCGGCCTGGGAACGGGTGTTGGCCGTCAACCTCACCGGCACCTGGCTGACCATCCGCGCCGGGGCCCGGGCCATGATCGACGCCGGCGCGGGCGGCTCCATCGTCGCGGTCTCGAGCATCAGCGGCACCCTCGCCGACCGCGACATGGGTGCCTACTGCGTGTCTAAGGCCGGCGTGGACATGCTGGTGAAGGTCGCCGCGGTGGAATGGGGCGTGCACGGCGTCCGGGTGAACGCCGTGGGGCCGGGCGTCACGCGGACACCGATGCTGGCGAAGCCGGAGCAACTCCCGGGCTGGGTCGAAGGCCTGTCCGAGCGGACGGCGTTCGGCCGCCTGGGCGAGGCCGCCGACGTGGCCGGGGCGATCGTCGGAGTCCTCGAATTGCCTTGGGTGACGGGTCAAGTCGTGCACGCCGACGGCGGCTTGGCGCTGCACAGCCCGATCGACGCGTACGGTCAGATGCAGCGGGTGATCGGCCGCAAGGGCAATTAGTTGCGCCGAGAGTGCGTTCAGGATTTTGAATGTGCGGTGGCGGCTTTCGGCGTGTGCTCAGGGCGGGGTTTCGGCGATTTGTCCGCCCAGCACTCACTTACAGTGCCCACGATTCACAATCAACGTGATGGGCCGCAGGGATTAGCTGATCCCGTAATCGATGATGCCGCGGACGATCTTGCCGTTGAGGAGGTCGTCGTAGGCGTCGTTGATGTCGTCGAGGCGGTAGCGCCTGGTGATCATTTCGTCGAGCTGCAGCTGGCCGGTCTCGTAGAGCCGGGCCAGCCTGGCGACGTCCGCCTTGGGGTTGCAGGAGCCGAATATGGTGCCGGCCAGGGTCTTGTTCATCAGGATGAAATCCTGCAGGTCGATCTTGACCGATCGGGTCAACTGCGAGGTCATGCCGGTGAGCACGCAGGTCCCACCCTTGCGGGTGAGCTGCACCGCGTCGCGCACGTCCTCCGGCGTGATCAGTGACGGCGACAGCACGACGGCGTCGGCCATCACGCCGTAGGTGAGGCCGCGCACCAGGTCGAGCGCTTCGGCGACCGTCGACGCGCTGTGCGTCGCGCCGAATTGCAATGCCGATTTCTGTTTGAACTCAACGGGATCCACGGCGACGATCTGTGCGGCGCCGTTGATTCGGGCGCCCTGGATCGCGCCGGTGCCGATGCCGCCGACGCCGATCACGACGACGGTGTCGCCCGCGCGCATGTTGGAGCGGTTCGCGACGGAACCGTAGCCGGTCGGGATGGCGCACGACAGCAGCGCGCTGGGCGCCAGCGGCAGGTGCGGTTCGATCTTCACGAGCGAATTCGTCGACACCACGGTGTGTTGCGCGAACGCACCGACCTTGGCGATGTGGCCCAGGTTTCGACCGTCGGCGGTGTGGTGGCGAAAGGTGCCGTCGGTGGGCATCCCCGGGACCATGGTGCCGATGCCGACGTCGCAGAGGTACTCGACGCCGGTCGCGCACCAGCGGCATTGCCCGCACACCGCGACGAACGACATCACCACGTGGTCGCCCGGCTCGAAATCGGTTACGCCCTCGCCGACTTCACGCACGATGCCCGACCCCTCATGGCCGCCGATCATCGGGAACATGGTCGGCAGGCCGAGGGATCGCATCACCTCGTTGGGCGCCGACATGTCGCCCTTGAGGATGTGGTCGTCGGAGTGGCACAACCCGGCGGCGGCCAGCTGAACCAGGACTTCGCCGGCGCGCGGCGGGTCCAACTCGAATTCCTCGACGGACCACGGGCCGCCGACGTCGTGCAGGATCGCGGCGCGGCTTCTCATGCGGCCGGGGCGAAGGTGACCGGAAGCTTGTTGGGCGAGCGGAAGGTGAGCCCGACGATCCTGGACTCCTCGCCGCTTCCGTCGTCGGGCAGCAACGCCAGATTCTTGACCCGGTCGAACAGGCTGTTCAGCATGACCCTCGTTTCCAGCCGCGCCAGGTGCATGCCGAGGCACATGTGAATGCCGGCCGCGAAGGCGATGTGGGCGTGGCGCGGGCGGTGGACGTCGAACGTGTTGGGGTCGGACCAACGGCTTTCGTCCCGGTTGGCCGAGCCCATGCACATGTCCACCTGTGCGTCGGCCGGGATTGTCTTGCCGCCTATTTCGATTTCCCGGGTGGTGGTCCGCATGACCATCGTCAGCGGAGTTTCCACCCGCAGGCCCTCCTCGATCGCGGCCGGAATCAGCGACCGGTCCCGCTGGACCATCGCCAGCTGCTCGGGGTGGGTCAGCAGCAGGTACAGCAGGTTGCCCGACGAGCGATATGTGGTTTCCAGGCCGGCCGGCAGCAGCAGGCGTAGGAACGCGATGATCGCCTCGTCGCTGAGCTTCTCGCCGTCGATCTCCGCGGCGACCAGGTCGCCGATGATGTCGTCGGTGATCTTGCGGCGCCGCTGCTCCACCTGATCGAGGAAGTAGCCGTGCAGCTCGGCAGCCGCGTTGAGCCCGGCCACGATGTCGGTCGGAATCGAGATCAGGTCGAGCGACAAACGCCGGAACATGTCGAGATCCTCAGGGGGCAGCCCGAGCAGCACGGAGATGATCCGGGTGGGAAATTCGAACGTCAGCGCCTTGACCAGGTCGGCGTGGCCTTCATTCTTGATCTCGTCGATCAGCCGATCGCACACCGGCCCGATGACCGACGGCTCCCACCGCTCCAGCGCGGTGGCCCGAAAGGCCTTGGCCACCAGGCTGCGATGGTCGTGGTGTTCCTTGCCGCCCATCGCCAGGATGGTGTGGCCCATCACCAATCCAATGGTCTTGTCGTAGCTCGCCGAGGTGAAGACGCGGTCGTCGCGAAACGCTTGGAACAGGCCGTCGTAGCCGAACAGGACCCATTCGTCGTTCGGCCGCAGCTCCTCCGGCATCTGCGAGTGGTCCGCCAGGGAACCGTGCCAGACCGGATCCGTGCGCCTCATGTATTCGAAGAACGGGTAGGGGCTGGTTTCCCCGGTGAGGTCGAGGGTGACGGGCTGGCCGTCCGGGTCCGTGCCGAGCGTCATTCGCGCTCCTCCTGAGCCACCGGTAAGGGCGGATACGTGTGCCGAGGGAATATCGCTATCATAATATAAATAGCAACGAAGCCCAACGGCTTGTGGTCTTTACCGTAATGCGCACAGTATTGACCCGAGGAGGCGGTGATTCTCAGGTGCCCAACCGGCGATTCGTGTGCACGCTCGACGAGCTGCCGCCCGGCGGGATGAAACTTGTCGACGTCGGAAAGTTCGGCGTGGGCGTCTACAACGTGCGCGGTGAGCTCTACGCGATCGTCAACTACTGCTCACACGAGGGCGCCCCGTTGTGCCTCGGCCTGATCGGTGGCACCAACGAACCGGCCCCCGAATCGCCGGACGGGATGCGCCGGGTTCGTGACGGCCAGATCGTTCGATGCCCTTGGCACAATTGGGAATTCGACGTCACCACCGGTCAGAACGTCGCCGATCCTCGGCGTCGCGTCCGCACCTACCGGGTCGATGTCACCGACGGTGAGGTGTATCTGACGGCATGATTATCGACGCATGCGTGCAACCGCACTTCCGGTCCAACGCCGAGATACGCCGCTATCTCCCGGCCGCGCACCAGCTGCGGTCGATCCCCGACGTCGAGCAGCAGTGGTATCAGGCGCCCGGCGGCGACTACCGGGAGGACCTCTACGGCGAGCACTACCCGGGTTCGGATCCGGAGACCGTGAGCCGGCACCTGTTCGATGACATGGGCGTCAATTACGCCATCCTCAACCCGCTGACCCGGGGCAACATCGCCGATTACCTGCTCAACAGCCGAATCTGCGCCGCGGTCAACGACTGGTTGCTCGACCGTTGGCTGGAGCCCGACACCACCGAGCGGTTCCGCGGCACCATCCGCGTCAACCCCGAGGACGCCCGGGGCGCGGTCGCCGAGATCGAGCGCCTCGCCGGCCACCCGAAGCTGGTGCAGGTCGGCGTGCCCATGCAATCCCGCGAGCCGTACGGCAAACCGATGTTCGAGCCGATCTGGGAGGCCGCCGCCGCGCACGGGCTGCCGGTCGCGGTGCACATCAACGGCGGCAACGGCGTCGACCACCCGCCCACCTTCGCCGGCCACGCGCACACCTACCCGGGATACGCGGCGTTCATGCCGCTGAACTACTTCGTGCACCTGGCCACGCTCATCATCGAGGGCGTGTTCGGCCGGCACCCCGATCTGAAATTCGTGTTCGCCGACGGCGGCTACGACATCCTCACCCCGCTGATGTGGCGGCTGGACACGTTCTGGCTGTCGATGCGCGACCAGACGCCCTGGGTGGACCGCTATCCCAGCGAATACCTGCCCGGCCACGTCCGGTTCTGCTCGTCGGCTTTCGACGGGCCGACGGAGGCGGACGCGGTGCAGCGCTGGATGGACTTCACCGGCAAGTCCGACCTGCTGATGTACGGATCGAGCTATCCGCACTGGTCCACCTCGGCGCCGGACGCGATCGCCGAGGGGCTGGATGCCGCCCAGCGTGACAAGGTGTTGTGGCGCAACGCCAGTGAGCTCTACGGGCTGAAGGAGCGTGTCTGATGACAACGATCGAGCGACTCGACTCGCCAACCGGTCAAGAAGACGAGATAGCGGTCACCATCGTCGACACCGATGTGCACCCGTTGCCGGTCTCGAGCGACGTGCTCAAGTCCTACGCGCCCGCCGAATGGGTGGACCAGATCTGGCCGACGGGCAACGCCGTCAGCCCCGTCCCGCATTTCTACGACACCCCGGATTCGTACAAGACGTCGTCGCTACGGATGGACGCGTGGCCGCCCAATGGCGGAGCCGCCGGCAGCGACCCGGATTTCGCCGCCAAGCAGTTGCTGCTCGATGCCGGTGTCAGCATCGCGACGCTGGAGCCGATGTGCGACGCGCAACTGCCGCAGGCCGAACACGTGCTCAAGTCGACCTACAACGACTGGCTCGCCGACGTCTGGCTGGACAGGTACAACTGGCACGGCCGCTGGCGCGGATCGATCAGCGTCAGCGCCCAGACCCCGGAGCGGGCCGCCCGCGAAGTGGAACGATGGGCGGGACACCCGTACATGGCCCAAGTGCTGATGACACCCCAGACGCGTGGAATCCCCTTCGGCAACCCGCATTTCGACCCGCTCTACGAGGCGGCCGCGCGGAACGGGTTCCCCATCGCCACCCATTTGATGGGCCAGACTCCTTTCGAACTGATACCGCTGTACCCGGTCGGCAACCCCGCGCACTGGCACGACTTCTTCGCATCCTGGCCGCTGCTGTACGTCTCGCACCTGATGAGCCTGGTGTTCGACGGCGCGTTCGATCGGCACCCGGACCTGCGGGTGGTCTTCGTCGAAGGCGGCTTCACCTGGGCGATGCCGGTGATGTCGCGGATGGACCGGATCTGGGAGGCGCGCCGCGGCGACCTGCCCCACGTGCGTCGCCTCCCGTCGGAATATGTGCGCGAACACGTCCGGTTCACCACCCAGCCGCTGGAAGACGCCGACACCGTCGAATTCCGCGAGTACCTGGAGATGATGGACTTCGGCGACAACCTGATGTTCTCGACGGACTACCCGCACTGGAGCTACGACTCGCCGACCTACGCGATCAACCGGTTCCCCGCCGACCAACGGGAGCGGATCATGCGCGGCAACGCGACGGCTCTGTACGGGCTACCGGCGACCGTGAAGGCGCTTCCCGGCGAACGGTGACACGGTGGCCGATCTGACGCAGACCAACATGACGCGGCCGCAAGGTCTTAACCGGATCGACCCGGTGCTGCGGGAGGCAGCGATCGAGCTGGGCGTCGTCGAGTTCCGCGCCGAGACGCTGGCCGTCGAGCGGAAAGAGGCCAATGCCCGCGCCGCCCAGCGGGCCGCGGCCGCCGAAACCGACGGTGTCACCGTGGAATCGCGAGCCATCGCCGGCCCGGGCGGCCAACCGCTGCGCATTCGGTTGTATCGTGGGGGCACGGGATCCCGGGCGCCCCTGGTGGTCTACGCCCACGGCGGTGGCTTCGTGACGGGAAACCTGGACACCGATCACGCGCATTGCGTGGAGCTGGCCCGTGCCGCCGACTGCCTTCTGGTCTCGGTCGACTACCGGCTCGCACCCGAAAGTCCATGTCCGGCCGCGCTTGACGACGTGGAAGCGGCCTTCCGCTACGCCGTCGACAACTGCGCCGACCTGGACGTCGACCCCAGCCGCATCGCGGTGATGGGCCGGGACGCGGGTGCGGCGCTGGTCGCGAGCCTCACCCAGCGCATGTTCGACGAGGAAGGGCCGCCGGTGCTGGTGCAGATCCTGCATCAGCCGATGCTCGATTCCGATGCCACCCCGTCGCGACGAGAGTTCCAGCGCACGCCGGGTCTCAACGGTCCGGCAGTGAGCCGGGCCTGGGGCCACTACCTCGGCCACGCGACCGCGAGCGGTCAACACGTCCCCGCGCACCGGGCCAACCTCGAGGGGCTGCCGCCCACGTTCGTCAGTTGCTCAGAGATCGACCCGTGCCGCGACGAAGCCATCGACTATGCCAACCGGCTACTGCACGCCTACGTCCACACCGAATTACACGTTATTGCAGCGACATTCAACGGCTTCGATTCACTGGTTCCCGATTGGGTTGTTTCCGAGGAGAACCGGGCGCTGCACGCCCAGTCGTTGCGCCGCGTGTTCGCCATGTAGCGGCCGCGTCTAGACCGGGGTGAACTTGGTGATCAGCCATTTGCCGTTGATCTGGGACATCCGCACCAGGATGCTGCTGACGGCCACGGACGGTTGGGCGCTGTCCTTGGTCGTGGTGACCTGGTCGACGAAGACCAGAACGGCGGCCGAATCGGGATGCAGTTCGGATACCGCGGCGCCGGTCACCTTGGCCTTGGTCTTCATCGACTTCTGCCTGGCCATCGGTGCAACCGTCTGCTGACTGAATTGGTCGAAGTACGAAAGGAATTCCCCGGCGAGGTGTGACTTGGCGGTGGCGAAGTCCTGGTCGAGTGAGTCGGCCGAATAGGACAGCACCGCGGTCGTTGCATCCGAGGCGGCGCTGGCGACCGAGCGGGCGACGGTCGCATCGGTCTGCTGATCGGGCCGGTACCACTCGAAGTACAGCCAGGTCGCCACGACCCCCGAGACCAGCAGGAGCACAACCAGCACCGCCGCAATGACTTTGCGCGCCCTGGGCGAGAGGGCACGGCGCCGGCGCTCGGTCGGCGCGGCCTCGTCGGCCTCGGCGTCATCGGCCTCGTGGGCCTCGTCGTCGGCGCCGTCGTCGATGGGCTCCTCGGCCACGGAGTCTTCTTCGGCTGGTTCGGTGCTGGGTTCCGTTCCGGCCGAATCGATGTCGCGCACGTCTTCGGTCACGGCACGTACTCAACTTTCGACATTTTGTACTTCCCGCCTACGTCGGCGACCGTCACCCTGAGGCGCCACATTCGCGGTGGTTCGTCCTTTCCGGGCGGGGAATTGGTGACTTGCGATGTCGCCGAAACCAATACCACCGCCGAGTTGCCGTTGAGGGACTCCAGGGCGGCGGCGTGCACCGTTCCTTCCGTGACCGCCTTCGATGCGATGACCACCGATATGAAGTCGTTGGCCCGCTGCTGGAAATCGGCTTGGAATTCGCCGGTGGACCCGTCGATCACGCGCTGGACATCGGCTTTGGCCTTGTTGAAGTCCAGCGAGATCATGTTGAGGACACCCTGCTTGGCACCTGCGACGAACGCCGCTTCCCGCTGCTGGTGCTCGGTGGTATCGCGATGTTGAAGGACCATGTACGCGCTGGAGCCGGCGAAAGCGATGATGCCGATGACGGCGGCGATCGCGGCGAGCAACGGCATCCGTCGTCGCCATCCGGCTTGCTCGGTTACGGACTCGTCGTACTCGTCCTCGTCCCAATCCTCGCCGTATTCTTCGTCGTCCTCGTAGTCGTCCTCGTCCTCGTCCTCGGCGTAATCCTCATCCGCGTCGTCGTACACGTCGGGGTCCGGCAAGCCGAGGGCCTCGCGTCGCAGCCGGGCGGCGCGGGCGCGGGCTTGGGCCGCGGCGGCAAGCGCCGCGGCCGCGGCGGCCTCCGCCTCGGCCTCTTCGAGCAACGCCTGCGCGTCGGCCTCCGATGGGGCCGAATGATCGGGCGTTTCGTTGGCCTCAGCCACCGCGATTACCGCTCGTCATGGTCATTATCGATTGGGCTCCGGTATCTCTTACCGTACTGCTCATTGCTAACATCAGAATCCCCAGTGAACTCCGACGAGAACCGACCAGGCGGATGACCAACCTCGCACACTTCCTCCCGAATCCTCCGGCATCATGACCGCTGTCGACTCTCCCGAAAAGATACTCTTTGCTTCCACAACCCAGGCCTTTCTGCAAAAAGAAGCGCCGCTGAGCCGCGTCCGCGAACTGCACGCCGCGGGACTGTCCTTCGACCCGGCGTGGTGGCGGCGCGCCGCCGAACTCGGGTGGACCGCCCTGCTCGTTCCGGAGGAACTGGGCGGCGGCAGCGTCTCGGACAGCGGCGTGGTGGATCTGGCCATGGTCGCCGAGCAGCTCGGCAAGACGGTGGCGCCCGGACCGCTGTATCCGGTCAGCGTCGTGGTCGCGGCGCTCGCCGAGTGCCCGGATCCGCGGGCGCACGCCGAGACCATCGAATCGCTGATGTCCGGTGAAACCGTGGCCTCGTGGGCGGTTTGCGAGCCGGGCAGGGGCTGGGCGCCGCTGGATCCGTCGGTGACGGCCACTCGGACCGAGGCCGGCTTCCGCATCGACGGCGCCAAGGACCGCGTCGAGGCCGGCGCCCAAAGCGGGGTGCTGTTGGTCGTGGCGCGATGCGACGAGGGCATTCGTCAGTTCCTGGTGCCAACGGACGCGCCGGGTGTTCGGATCGCGGCGCAGCAGTCGGTCGACCTGGTCAAGCAATACGCGAGGGTGGATTTCGACGGGGTGGTCGTGGAACGGTCCGCCGCGGTCGCCGGCCCAACCGAGGCCGCTGCCATGATCGGTCGGCAGAGTCAGCTCGCCCAGGTGCTGCAGTGCGCCGAGGTGGTCGGCATCCTGCAAACGGTCTTCGACCTCACGGTCCAATGGGCGCTGGACAGGCATACATTCGGCCGCCCGCTGGCGTCCTACCAGGTCCTCAAACATGGCTTCGCCGACATGAAGTTGTGGCTGGAAGCGTGCCGTGCCACCACGTCGGCGGCCGTCGCCGAGGTTGCCGCGCGCTCGCCGAAAGCGGGCTTGTCGGCGAGCATCGCCAAGTCGTATGTCGGCGAGATGGCGGGCCGGATCGTTCAGGCCTGCGTGCAGATGCACGGCGGCATCGGCGTCACCTGGGAACACGACCTGCACCTGTACCTGAGGCGGGTCACGTTGTACCGCTCCATGTTTGGCACGCCCGAGGAGCACAACCTGAGGGTATACGAGGCGGAGAGAGCGGCCCGATCGGTGACGAACGCCCGATGACGACGCCCTCTGAGTCGATTGCCGAATTCGCCGCCCGGGCCCGAGTGTGGTTGGCGGACAACCTGCCCGCCATCGACCCCGAGTTCCCGCCGCCCGCGCCGCGCGACGACGAGAGATCCTGGAACCGGGCCCGCGAACTGCAAAAACGGCTCCACGAAGGGGGATTCGCCGGCATCTGCTTTCCCCGTGAGTACGGTGGCCTGGGCCTGGACTACGAATACCAGAAGGCATTCGACGCCGAATCCCTCGGCTACGAGATGCCGCTGATCCTGAACACCCCGACGTTCACCATCTGCTGCGCCACCCTGCTCGACACCGGAACCGAGGAGCAGAAGAAGCGCCACATCGCCGCAGCCCTGCGCGGCGATGAAGTCCTGGTGCAACTGCTGTCCGAGCCCAGCGGCGGGTCGGACCTGGCCGGTGTCATCACCCGGGCCGAGCGCCAGGGTGACCGTTGGATCATCAACGGCGCAAAGACGTGGAGCACAAGCGCTTTCGCCGCCGACTATGGATTGTGTCTGGCGCGCACCGACTGGGACGCGCCTAAGCACGAAGGCCTGACCATGTTCCTGGTGCCCATCGGCCACCCGGGAATCACGTTGCGGCGCATCACCATGCTGAGCGGGTCCACCGAGTTTTGCGAGGAGTTCCTGGACGGGGTGGACGTCGGTGACGACGCCGTCGTCGGCGAGGTCAACGGCGGCTGGGCGGTCGCCTCGCGCCAGCTGTACCACGAGCGCCGGGCGGTTGGGCAGGGTTCGGAGTTCGCCAGCGGCGCCGGCCACGAAGGCGGCCACACGACGCCGGTCGACTACGTCGCCCTTGCCGAGAAGATGGGGCAGGCCGACAACGAACGAGTCCACGAGATGGCCGGCCGGGTGCTCGTGCAGCGCGCGGTGGGCGAGCAACTGATCGATCACGTGTACCGCAATGTCCGAGATGGCGTGCTGCCCGCGGCCGCGGGAACCCTCATCAGGCTCTTTCACTCCGAGACGGTGACCATGGACATGGACACCGCGTTGGCGATCACGGGAAGCGCCGGTGTGGTGGGAGAAGTCGGCGAAGGCCTGGAGGCCGGACTGCGGTACCTGTCCCGGCAGAATGTCGCCATCGGCGGTGGCACCACCGAGATGGCCCGCAACGTGATCGGGGAACGGGTGCTGGGCTTCCCCCGCGAGTACGCCGCCGACCGCGGGGTGCCGTTCAGCCAGGTTCGGCACGGCCAGGGCCGCTGACCAGCCTTAAGGATCGCTGTTGGCCACCGGCATTTGGACCAGTGACAAGACGTGGTGCGCCGGGGTCCCGGGCGCGGCCACCAGCACGAGGCCACCACCCTGCGTTTGGGCTCGGTCGCGGGCGGCGGCCAGGGCGCTGACGCCCGCCGACCCGAGGTGGGTTACCCCGCTGAGGTCGACCGTCAACGACGCTATGCCGGAACGGCTTTCGACCGCGATCTGTCGGTCCAGGGTAGCCGCGGTGGCCGCGTCGACGTCCCCGCTGACCACGATGCGGCCGGCCTCGCCGACCATGGCGACGAATTCGGCGTTGACCGATCGTGGGCGGGTTGAGCGACTGACGGTCGTGTCGGTGATGAAGTTCGCCGGCCGCGACAGGCGGTGCGTCAGGGTTGCCGTCGTCCCGCCGTCGCCATGGGTGACCTGAGCCCTGTCCACCAACGCTTCGGCCATCGCCAGTCCGCGCCCCCGGCCCCCCTCGCCCTCGCGGTGGTCCTTCCACCGCCCCTGGTCGACAACCGAGGCGTGCAGGTTGCCGTCGCCGGTCAGCGCCGTCTCGACCACGATCCATTTCGAAAGCCGGTCGGAAACCGTTGTCGCGTAACCGTGCTCGATCGCGTTCTCGACGAACTCCGAAACCGCGTGGACGACGTCACAGATGTCGTCGAGGTCGGCGCCGATTTCCGACAGCCACTCACGAAGCTCGGCGCGGACGGCGCGCGCGGCATGGATAGTCGCGTCCAGCGTGATCCGCAGAGGTTCGGGCGGTGTGCGCCGTTGCGCCGCAAGCAGTGTGACGTCGTCCTTGTAGCCCGTCGACCGGAGCAGCAGTTCCAATGTCTCCGAACAGATGCGGTCGATCGGCCGGCCCGGCGCATCGATGACGAAGCCGCCGGTGCCGCCCGCGATGGTCGCGGTGAGCTCGGCGAATTCCGCGGTGCTGGCGCCCAGCCGCCGGCCGGGACGCTCGATCAGGCCGTCGGAATACAGCAAGACCGAGTCGCCCACCTCGAGGACCTCGGTGCGCACCGGGAATCCGGTGCCGCTGCCGAGCGGACCCGCACCCGTCGGCTCCGCGTACCGCGAGCTCGCGCTGGCGCTCACCAGCAGCGGCGGTGGGTGTCCCGCTGTGCAGTACTGGAATTCGCCGGTGGCGAAATCTAGCGAACCGACGCACACGGTGGCCGACTTCGACCCCGGAACCTGTTCGTGAAAGCGGTCGACCGCCTCGAGCGCTTCAACGATGCTGTGGCCCAACAAAATCTGCATCCGCAGCGCGGTGCGCAATTGCGACATCACCGCGGCGGCTTCGACGCCGTGGCCGACGACGTCGCCCACGACAAGCACCAGCCGATCACCGAGGGCCATTGCGTCGAACCAGTCGCCACCGGCCGCGGTGTCCTCCGCGGCGACGAGGTACTCCGCGGCGATGTCGGCGCCGGGAACGATCGGCACCGACGGAGCCAGTAACGCCTGCTGCATCACGGTGGCCGAATCGCGGGCGTTGCGGTAGCGCTGGGACAGCTCCTCGATGCGCTCCTCGGCGGCCAGCCGCGCCCGCACCCGGCCGGTGACATCGTCGAAGACGATCTGCACACCGTCGACCGATCCGTCGTCCCCACGGCGAGGCGTGACGACGAAGTCGAAATACCGCTCCTCGATTCCCGATCCGTCATAGTCGGCCTGTAGCCGCCACTCCGTGCCGGTTTGCGGTTCGCCGGTTACGTAGACCCGGTCGAACATCTGGTAGATCTGCTGGCTCTCGAGCTCGGGGAAGACCTCGCGCGCAAGCTTTCCCACGGGATTGCCGGTCGGGTTGAAGCTCCGGTAGGCCGCGTTGACCGCGACAAACCGGTGATCTGGCCCCTTCAGCCCGACCAGCATTGCGGGGACATTCTCGAAAATGCGGCGAACCTCGTCGGCCGCCCCAACGGTTTTGTCCCAGTCCTTTTCGGCGACCACCCGGCCGTCCCTTCTCGGGAACCCTTTTTACGGAGCCATAACCAGAGTCACATAACCCGTCGAAATACATGACGTCCGCACACTTCTATACCCAGATTATCAACGCGCGGTAGGAGTCGACGGCAACAGTTTGCTAACAGCTGCCGCGGGCGGCGTCACCCTCAGGCAGGGAACCGGCCACGCTCAGGCTGAAACGGGCTTCTTCGAGGACACCTTCATCAGCCTCATCAGGTTGCCCCCCATGATCTTGGCGACGTCTTCCTCGTCGAAGTCGGTCAGCTCGTCGACGAAGCTGATGGGGTCTTTCAGGCCCTCGGGATGCGGCCAGTCCGACCCGAACAGCACCCGGTCGGTGCCCACCATCTTGACGATCTCGGTGAAGCGGTCCTCCCAGAACGGGGTGATGTAGACGCAGCGCTTGAACGCCTCGATCGGGTCCTCGCTGAACGACTGCGGCATCTTCTTGTAGACGCCCTTGAGGCCCTTGAACAGGTCCGGCACCCAATCTGCGCCGTTTTCGATGGAAAGGATCCGCAACTCCGGGTTGCGCGACAGCGCACCGTGGCACACCAGCGCGCCCATCGCGTCCAGGATGGGCCGATGGCCCATCGCGAAGCTGCGGAACGCGGTCGGCTTGAACGGCAGGAACTCGTCGCCCGGCTCCCACACGTTGGCGAACTCGGAGTAACCGCTGTCGGAGGCGTGCATCGAGACCGGGATCTCGGCCTTGATGCAGGCCTGCCAGAACGGGTCGAACTCCTCGAGCCCGAACGAGCGGCTGCCCTTGTAGCCGGGCACCGGCGCCGGTCGCACCAGCACGGTGCGGGCGCCGCGCTCCAGGCACCACTGCAGCTCTTCCAGCGCGCGGTCCACGATCGGCAGGGTGATCACCGGGGTGGCGAAGATGCGCCCCTCGTAGTTGAACGTCCACTGCTCGTGCATCCACTCGTTGAGCGCGTGGATGACGTCGTGGGTCATCTCGGGGTCGTCCTTCATGCGCTCCTCGACCAGGCTGGCCAAAGTCGGGAACATCAGTGCGTAGTCGATGCCGAGCTCGTCCATGACCTCCAGCCGCGCGCCCGGCTCACGGAAGGCGGGGATGGCCTTCATCGGCTCGCCGAGGATCTCGCGGTAGCTCTTGCCCTGCGCGCCGTGGCGGAAGTAGTCCTCCTGGGCGCCGGGGCGGGCGACCACCTCGAACGTCGGGTTGGGGATGTACTCGCTGATGTGGCCGCGCACCACGATCTTGGTGCGACCCCGCACCTGCACATAGTCGATGACGTTCTTGCGCTTGTCCGGGAGGAACTTGGTCAGCGCCTCCTGCGGCTCGTACATGTGGTTGTCGGCGTCGAACACGGGGAAGGGAAGTTCGCGAGACGGCATTGCGATCTCCTTGGCAGAAGTCTGGGATTCTCGGTATGTGGTAATGACGTTACCACTTCCGCGCGGCGAGGAGTACCGGGACCTAAATGTCCGGCTGGAGGCCGGTCGGCGTCGCCCCGTTGATGATCGCGAAATTCACGGTCGCGGTGGCGGCGAGCTCGTCGCCGTCGCCGTATATGTCGACCTGCATGACCATTGCCCTACGACCGGACCGCAGCATCCGGGGGACCGCGCGCGCCATGCCCTGCCGAATCGGGCGCAGGTAGCGGACGAAGAGGTCGGCGGTGGTCATGGTGGTGCCCGGCTGCAGATAGTCCAGGCCGTATTGCCCGCCCGCCACGTCAACCAGCGTGGCGATCAAGCCGCCCTGCAGCGCCCCGGAGGTGTTGACGACGTTGGGGCTGACCGGCATCGTCATCGCGAACTCGCCCTTGTGGGTGCCCGGCCGCAGTCCGATTTGCGCGAACAGCTCGGCCAGCGAGGGGGTGGCCGACTCCTCGTCGGTCTCCCGGATGCCGAGCGCGCGGCTGCAGTAGTCGTACAGCTGGCCGGCGTCGATCGGTTTGCCGATCAATTCGGTGCCGAGCCAGTGCAACCGCTGGGCGCCCATGATCGTCTGCATGACGATCGCGGCCGCGGCCCCGACATCGAGTCCGGGGTTGAAGACCCCTTCCGTGATGCCCTGCCCCACGATGTCGCGAATCAATTGATGCATCGAGGAGAGGATGCGGGTGTATTCGCGGGGGCGGGTTTCGGCCAGATGCTGGTTGTACAGGCTCAACGCCCTGTTGAGGCTGTCCTGGGTGCTCGACTCCGGTTGTTGGCTGACGCGGTCGATCACCAGCTTCAGCGCGGCCGTGCTGTCCAGCCCATTGATTTCGGCGCGCCAGCCCTGCACCGATTGCGCGATGGTCCTGTCGAACAGCGCGAGCAGCAGCTCGTCCTTGCTGCTGAAGTGCTGGTAGAAGGCCCGAAGCGAGGTCTTGGAGCGTGCCACGACCTCCTGCACGGTGAAGTCGGTGCGTCCGGTTTCGCCCAGTATCGCGACGGCCGTCTTGATGAAGCGATCGCCGCGCGTCACCTCGGGGTTGTCGTCGGCTTCGACGCTACGGCCGGCCGTGGACATCGGGCCTCCTCGGTTGCGGACCGGTCACCTTTGAGAACGAGGTTACCGCACCGGCCCCGGGCGCCGGCGCAGGTGCGCGGTCGAGGAGCCGAACTACCGCACTCCTTCCATCTGCACGGCACCGGTCGTCGATTCGAGGTTGGCCGGGCGGCGCGCCTCCTTCGAAACCAGCCACCACACCATCGGGTAGGCGGTGGCAAACCCAAGCCACATCCCGGCCCACATGATCAGCCAGAACGCCATCGACATGGGGGAGTAGCGCAACACGAACGCCACGAGCAGCATCGAGGCTCCCATGCCGATGTCGAACGCGATGATGGCCAAAGCGGAGATGCGCGACGCCGCCCAAAGGCGTTGGCCCACCGACGCGGTGCCGTCGGCCACTGACATCGCGCGGTACTCGAACGCGATGAGCAGCGGCAGGGCGATCGCGGCGATGATCAGCATCATGGGCCAGACGCCCTGCCCGGCGATCTTCATTCCGGTCCGCATCACCAAGGGCATGGCGATCATGTGACCGACGAACGAGACGGCACCGCCAGGGATGGTCTGGACGGCCGCCACGGCGGCCGGTCCCATTCGGGGAGGCTGGCCGTGTCGTTCCTGCCACCGTGCGGAGGCCGGCCGGCCCCAGCGGTGATACGCCCACCACGCCAGCGGGCCGGCGTAGACGGCGGTGATTGGCCAGACCGCCTCCATCGCGCGCAGCGGCTGCCGATAGCCGCGCAGATATGTGTCCGCCAGCATCACGCCGGCAACCACGACTCCGAGGATGGTCACTATCCAGGCCACGAGTGTGACCCACTGGGGGGCGGGCATTGCCATCATCATTTTGGTCCTTCCTGGTTGGGATGTTGAATCCCGTTGAATTTGTGGGCTTCTCGCTGTGTAGCCGGTCAGCGGCCGAACCCGACGCCACCGGTCGTGGCGCCGGGCCGGCCGTGTTCGTTCAGGCGACCCCCCGGCCGGCGAGGAGGATGTCGGCCAGCTCGGTAACCTCCTGGGCGCAGCCCCAGGACAAGGTGACGCCGGCGCCGCCGTGACCGTAGTTGTGCACGATGCGGGTGCCGGGCTCGATGTGCAGTCGTACGCCGCCTTCGCGGAAGGGCCGCAGACCGACTCGCACCGGGTCGACCACGTCGAGCTGCGCGCCCCGCAGGCTGGGCAGGAATTCGCGGCAGCGGTCGAACATCTCCCGCAGCGGCGGATAGCCGTCCAGGTTTAGGTCCGTGCCGTATTCGCCCGGCTCGACGAGCCCGCCGAGCAGCAGCCGATTGGCTCCGCGCGGAACGATGAACACCATGTCCTGGTGCTCGGTGCCGGTGTCGTTCGCAACGGCGTGCACCGCGGTCACGCGTGACATCGTGGTGCCGTCGTTCACCACGCGCAGTAGAGCCCCCCGGTGCGGCTCCATGGCCGGGTCGCACGCCAGCTCGCGTGCTCCCAGTCCAGAGCAGTTGACGATCAGCTGAGCGTTGTACTCCGACATCAGCTCTCGTTCCTGCTCGGCGAGCGGCCCGCGGATGCTGCGCCTGGCCATGGTGACGCCGGCCGTCCCCACCTGACGGCCCAGCCACGCCAGGTACCAGTCGGTGTCGATGGTGGGCGCCAGATAGGAATAGGCGTCGACCATCCCGGCGGCGGGATTGATCTCGTGGGCGTCGATGAGTTCGGGATTGTGGACGAAGCCCGGCACGAACCGTTCGACCGCAAGCATTTTCGCTCGTTCGGCCGGATCCTCCTCGATGGGGCGGGAGAAGTAGAACACCGCCGGGCGCAGGCTCACACCGGTGCGGGGGTCGGCCGCGAGGCGGGCGAAGCGGGTGTAGGAGAAGCGCGCCCAATCGGCCGAGCGGGCCAGTACCGCCTGATCGTGGTGGCGACCGCACACCGACGGTGGCCACTCCCACACCGCACCGGCGACCGTCGACACCGTGTCGGCGTCGAACCCGTCGGCCGCCACCACGACCCGCCAACCGCGTCGGGCCAGCATCAGCGCCGTGGTCAATCCGCTGACACCGGCCCCGACCACCAGAGCGCCGGGCTGCTCGGTCCGGGCCGTCATGACCGAACCTCTCGCAATGCGTTACGACATATGGACAGGACAAAGCTCATCGATTTCTCGTTTCTGATCTCCGCGCGTCCGCGCGGCAAGGGATAGGGCCAGGCGACCACAAGCCGGGGCGACGACGCGCGACGGCTTGGCGCTGACCGATCAGATACGCGCGATGCAGTGCCGGGTGAGAATCACCCGGCCCGGGCGGTGGGAAATGAGGCCGGAACGCCGAGGCGGTCCGCGGGATACCGACACCACCCACCAGACCGCCGAGCCGGCCATGGCCACGACGGCGACGAAGACCGTGAGTGCAACCAAATCAGCTGCCGGGCAAGCCTGCGCCACGTATTTGCACTCGTGGCCCATCGGCGCGCACGAGCCGGCGCCCAGGTGGCCACGTTCGGCGAGGGCGGTGGCTTCGTGACCGATGGCGCTTGTGGACGCCGCCAAGCTCGTGGCGGTGTGCATGGGTGCCGTGGCCGCGTGCGGAAGGTGGCAGCCGGCGGCCATGCCCAGTGCCCAGAACAACGCAGCGACCGCCGCGGCATAGCGCGGCCACTGATCGACACGGACAGCATCACGGCGCATAACAACGGAGAGGCTAGCACCCCCCGGGGGTATATGCCACAAACGACGCCTCGGCGAGCACTTCGCATCCATGGCACTTCGAAAAATGCTCTACCACAGGGTCTTACTGAGAGATGGGCCGCGGCATCCAAAACCGGCCGACTTGTCGGTACGGGTACGGGGTACCAATGAACGCTCAGCCGCCCCGGGACGCGATCATCGCCGAGCGATTGACCTTGGTCGCCGCGGTGCGCGGGATCGCGTCGACGAACTCGACGGTCTTGGGCGCCTTGTAGTGGGCGAGCCGGCTCTTCGCGTACTCGATCACATCTTCTTCCGTGAGGTGCACCCTGTCGGCGAGCTGGACCACCGCATGCACGCGGCGCCCCCACTGCGCATCGGAAAGCCCGATGACGACGACGTCCGCGATGCCCGGATGGCCCGCCAGCGCCGACTCCACCTCCGCCGGAAAGACATTGGCGCCGCCAGTGATGATCATGTCGACGCGGCGGTCGACGATGTACAGGTAGCCGTCCTCGTCGAGATACCCGATGTCGCCGGCGGAGCGGAAGCCGTCCTCGGTCGACGGCAGCGGCGGCGCCCCGCCCAGGTAGCGGGAACCGGCGCTCATGGGCGCGCGCAGGTAGATCTCGCCGTGCTCACCGGGGCCAAGCGGTATCTTTCCGGCATCGAGAATCCGGATCTCGGTGTCCCGGAAGCCGCGGCCGACGCTGCCCGGGTGGGCGAGCCACTCGTCGCCGCGCAGCGCGGTGAGTCCCAGGTTCTCGGTCATGCCGTACGCCGTCACGATCTGCTCGGGGCTCAGCAACTCGAACCAAGTGTGCATGAGCGACGGCGGCATCACCGCGGCGCCCTGCAGGACGAAGACCACGCTGGACAGGTCGCGCTGCCGGACGTCGGGCCGTGCGGCGATCCGCGCCAGCATCGTGGGTGTGGCCGTGAAGTTGGTGATCCGGAAGCGTTCGATCACATCCAAAACGAGGGCCGCGTCGAACTTTTCGAGCACCACCAGATGGTCACCGGTCAACAGGAAGAAGAATGTGGCGAAGCCGTTGGTGTGATACATCGGCGCGGGCACCATGATCGTCTGCGGCTGGGCCACCGGCGTCCAGTTCGACAGGAATGGCTCCCCGTGCTGCGGGGTCCACAGCGACGGCGCGAGGCTGAGGATCACCTTCGGCACGCCGGTCGAACCGCTGCTGCAGATGCCATTGGCATTGGGGGAAACGACCGGGGGCAGCGGGCTTTCGGACTCGGCGGCCGCGCGGGCATCCAACTCCCACCGGGTTTTTTCGTCGACGACCACCGCGGGTTTGATGACCTCGCGCACCCGGTCTCGTTCCCACTCGGGCAGGTCCCAGTGCATGGGGACGGGAACCGCACCGATCTTCCAGCAGCCCAGCGCCGCGAGCATCAGGTGCTGCGAATTCGGGATCGCCAGCGCCACAAGGGATCCCACCCCAGCGCCGTCGGCCGCCAGCGCACGGCCCCACTGGTTGGCACGGGCGTCGAGTTCACCGAACGTCAGCGTGCTTGCGGTGCCGTCGAGCGCGACCACCGTCACCGCCTTCGCGTCGGGGCGTTCCTCCGCGAGCTGCTGGAGTTTGATCCCGAACGGGATCCCTTCCTCCAGCGGATCGGGCGCCGCCTCTGACGCGATTCGTTCGGTGGTCACGCCGGCACCGGCCCGGAAAACAACGTCTCCAGGTGGCCGTCCCGGACGTCGGGTATCAGGCGCAGCGCGAGCGCCTCGGCGCCCAGCGGCAACCGGATCAGCGGTTGGGTGTGCCGGTCAAGCACGCTGACGTCGGACTCGTCGCAGAAGCCCAGCGCCCCGAGCAGTTGGTGCGAGGTCCGCAGCACCTGCCGCGCGGTATCGGCGGCCTTGCACCGCAGGACGAGTGCGTCCGCCGAATGAACCTGTGCCGGCAGCGATTCCGGCCGGCAGATGGTGTACTTCGCGAGCTCGTGAAGGCCGCGCACGCCGACCGCGGCGTCGGCGACCGCGAACCTGACGGCCTGGAAGTCGGCCAGCGGCTGGCCGAACTGGACCCGCGCGCGCACATGTTCGGTGACGACGTGCAGCGATTGCTGCAGGGCTCCCAGAATCCGCCATGATCCCAGCACGAGATGAAGGTTAACGTCGTTGGCCGGGACGGTTCCGTCGGGTGCGCTCAGGGTGGCCGGCACCAGAAACGGCCCCAGCTTGGCGTTGGTTCGCAACCCCGGTTGCGGGTGATACCGCGCGCCATCCAGGTCGGCCGCGATCCAGTCACCGGGCAGGTCGCCGTGGTCGATGCGCGGCGCCTCGGGATTGACCAGGCTCAGTCGGGCGCCGTCGATCGCCAGCAGCTCTTCCACGACGGGGTAGGGGAGCGCGTTCGCACCGGCGGCCTGGCAGAGCACGGCGGCGGCAAGCAAGTCATCCGACTCCGACCGCACGTCGAGCTCGAACGCGCCGACGTCGCTGAGGGCGGTGCGTGCGGCGTCGCGTACGCCGTCGTCCGTCTCGGCGCGCAGCGCCGCCGGTGGGCCGCCCAGCCGGGCGAGCCGCTTGGCGGTGACGGCGGCGAAGTCGCTGATGTCTTGTGGCAGTTCGGTTTTCACCGCTGTCCTCCCAGAATGTCGCGTGCCACCAGCATTCGCTGCACTTCGATGGTGCCCGACGCGACGGTGGCGGCCTGTGCGTAGCGCCAATGGTCTTCGATCGCCCCATGCAGGGGCGCGGACGCGCCGCTGTCCAGTGCGGACGGCCCCAGCACGTCGAACAGCAGCTCGGCGACCTGCTGATCGCACGTGGTGGTGGCGATGCGGGCCGCGCTGGCGGCCGCACCCGCCGACGGGTCGTCCTGCAGCGAGACGGCCCGGTACGCGAGCAGCCGGGCCACCCGCAAGTCGACCAGCGCCCGGGTCCACCGGGAGCGAATCGATTCGGGCAACTCGTCCCAATCGTCGCCGAGTTGCCTTTGCAGCCGGTCGAGCAGGGACTCGCAGCGCGCGTAGCGCGCGATGCCGACCCGCTCGAACGCCAGAGCCTCCCGCATCACCCGCCAGCCGTCGCCGACCTCGCCGAGGACGTCGCCGGGGAACGCCTGCACGCCGTCGAGGAACATCTCGTTGAGATGATGCGGCCCCAGCATCGACGGGATCGGCCGCACGGTGAACCCGGGCCGGTCCATGGGTATCAGAAAAAGGGTGAGCCGCTTGGCCTTCGGGGCGTCGGGATCGGTGCACGCCGCCAGCACGCACCAGGATGCCATCTGGGCGTACGACGTCCACACCTTCTGGCCGGTGATGCGCCACCCGTCCCCGTCCGGCACTGCGCGGGTGCGCAGCGAGACGAGGTCGGTTCCGGCCTCCGGCTCGGAAAAGCCCTGGCACCAGATCACATCGCCGGACGCGATGGCGGACAGGTGCTTGGCCTTTTGCTCGTCCGTGCCGTACCGCATCAGCGCCGGGCCGACCCAGTTGATTCCCATGTACTGCGGACCGCGCGGCTCATGCTGGGCCCACATCTCCTCGCGCAGCACCGTCTGCTGCCAAACCGAACCACCGCCCCCGCCATGCTCTTTCGGCCACGCCAGCGCCAGCAGGCCCTCGGTGGCGAGCAGCTTGCAGAACGTCTCGGTTGTGGCCAGGTCGCGCGGGTCGTCGGTGCAGGCGCCAAGAAAGCCGGCCGGAATGTGATTGGCGATCAACTCCCGCAGGTGATTCCGGAGTTGACCGGCGTCCTCGCCCAGCTCGTAATCCATCCGATTCATCCCTTCGGAAGCCCGAGCAGGCGCTCGGCGATGATGTTTCGCTGCACCTCCGACGTTCCGCCGTAGATGGTGGCGGCCAGCGCGTCCTGACGTTCGAACAACAGATCCGGATCGCTGACCCAATCTTGTCCCTTCGCGACGGCGGCTAGTTCCCAAACCCGTTGCAACGTCACCGATCCGAGTAGCTTCATGATGTCGGCCTCGGGGCTCGGCCGACCCGCCAGTTCATTGCCCAGCGCCCGGTACCCGGTGGCGCGCAGCGCCTCGGCATCGGCCAGCAGCGAGCCAAGCTCGGCGCAGATGTCGTCGGTCGGACGCGCCTCGCGCACCGCGTCGAGGCCGCGCTTGATCTCGACCCAATTCATGATCCAGATCATCTGGCGTTCATGGTGCAGCGACGACAACGCGACGTTCCAGCCGCCATTGAGCGGCCCGAGCAGGTTTTCCGCAGGCACCTCGACGTCGTCGAGGAAGACCTCGCAGAACGTCTCGTCGGAGATGGATGCCATGCGGATCGGCTCGATCCGCACGCCGGGCGCTTGCAGGTCGAGGATCAGGCAGGAGATTCCGCGATGTTTGGGCGCTTCGGGGTCGGTGCGGACGTAGAGCGTGCACCACTTCGACAGGTGGGCCTGGGTGGTCCAGATCTTGTGGCCGTTGACCCGGAATGCGTCGCCCTCACGCTCAGCCCGCGTGTGCAGGCCCGCGAAATCGGAACCCGCTTCCGGCTCGGACATCCCCAGCGCCCACCACTCGTCGCCGCGCAGCAGGGGAACGAGGAGCCGCTCGATCTGGGCGGGCGTGCCGAACTGGCGGATGCCGGGCGCCGCGACGTTGGGGCCGGCGATGTTGGGCAGCTTGGGCGCGGACCGCAGCGCGGCCTCGATCCGGACCTCCATCGCGTCGCGCAGGCCGAGCGAGCGGCCGCCGTGCTCGCGCGGCCACGTCGGCTGTATCCAGCCGGCCTCGAAGGCCGCACGCTGGTAGTCACGCCGCAGGGGCAGGTCCCAGCGGAATTCGCGGTAGTTCTCGTAGTAGTCCTTCGGCAGGAATTCCGTGAGCCACGCGCCGAATTCCTCGACTGTGGATTCCACGGCGGTCACCCGCTGCCTCCGGCGAACCGGCGGCCTACCTCGTGGTAGAGCGCGCGGCTGTCGCCCAGCATCGCCGCGCCCTGCCAGGCGTGCCGGACGTAGAGGTGAATGTCGTGCTCCCAGGTCTGCCCGAGCGCGCCGTGCACCTGAACCGCGGTTCGCGCGCAATTGACCGCCGCGTCGCCGGCCGCCGCCTTGGCCAGCGCGGCGACGGTCCAGGCGTCACCGGGGTCCGGATCGGAGAGCCGGGCCGCGGCCGCATAAGTGAGGCTGCGCGCCCGTTCCAGGCCGACGTGGTTGTCGGCCAGCGCGTGTTTGATGCCCTGGAAGGCGCCGATCGGAGTGCCGAACTGCCGCCGCGCCTTCGCGTGTTCGACCGCGCGGTGCAGGGCCGCGTCCGCGACGCCGACGAGGTCGGCGGCGACGGCCACCAGCGGCGCGGCCAGTGCGCACTCCAGTTCCACCGGCGCGGCGGTCACCGGCTCGGCGTCGATCTCGACATCGGCCACCGGTTGTGCGGGGTCGGTCGACTCGCCCGCGAGTACCGTCACCCCGTCACCGCAGCGCGCGACGGCCGCCATGACGCCGCCGTCGGCGTGGGCCAGCGTGACGATCAGCTCGGCGCGCGACAGGTTGGGGACCGCGACCGCCCGCCCGCGCAGCCGCCCACCGCGCAGTGTCATCGGTGCGCCGGGCAGCCGGGACCCTCTCGAATGGACCGCCAGGGTGGCGACGGCGCCTCCGGCGATGTCGGCGAGCACCGAGTCGAGGCCGGCGGCCCGCACGGCGCCCGCCGCGAGCCCGACGCTGCTGAGAAACGGGATCGGCGCCATCGCGGCGCCGCATTCCTCGAGGACGACCGCCAGCTCGACGGGCCCGTAGTCGGTTGCTTCCGGGGACGCGAGTTCCGTCCAGCCGAGGTCGACGACCGTCTTCCACGGGGCGCGCCAGCGCTCGGGGTCAACCATCGCCTGGCGCGCGACATCGGGCGGACACTCGCTGCGCAGGATGCCACGCACGGTGTCGCGCAGCGACAGCTGCTCCGAAGTCAGTCCGACATCCATAAGACCCCTAACATAATAAAAATAGTAAACTAGCGCCGCTGTTGCAATCGGCGCGAGCATAGGTGGGCGCATGGTCGAGTGGTATCTGTTCCTGCCGCAGGTACGGCTGCCGGCCGCCGACATCACGGAGCGGGCGCGTCATGCCGAGGCCAGCGGTTTCGACGGGGTGGCGTTCATCGATCACCTCGAGGCGCCGGGGCTGCCCGACGAAATCATCTGGGAGGCAATGGGCATCGCCGCCTGGGTGGCGGCCAAGACGGAGCGGCTGCGGATCGGCCACTTGGTGCTCTGCGACGCGTTCCGGCACCCGGCCGTGCTGGCCAAACAGGCCGTCACCCTCTCGGACGCGTCGAACGGCAGGTTCGACCTCGGCCTCGGCGCGGGCTCCTGGCCCGCCGAGTTCACCAGATTCGATGTGGGGCAGCAGGATCCGAAGGCCAGGGTCGAACAACTCGGGCGCCACCTCGAGCTGATCCGGCAGTATTGGGGCGACGAACCGGGGGAGGCCGCGCAGGTCCCGCGCCGGTCCCATCCGATACCGCTGCTCCTGGGCGGCACCGGACCCCGGATGATGGAACTCGTTCGCAAATACGCGGATTGGTGGAATCTGCCCGCCAACCACCTCGACAAATTGCCAAAGCTGGCCCCCGCCGCGGGCAGCGCGCGCGTGTCGATGCAGCAGATGGTGGGATTTGTCCGGACAGGCAGCGACCCGGACAAGGTGCGCGAGGTGAGCACCCGGCGTTTCGGCAATCTGGGCTCCGGGCTGGTCTGCGGCGACGCCGACGAGCTCATCGCGCACTTCGGCGGTCTGGCCGCTCAGCGCGTCGAGCGGTTCTACGTGTGGTTCGCCGATTTCGCCGCCCCCGAGTCCCTGCACGAGTTCGGTGAGTCGGTGATCAAGGGGTTCGCTGGCGCCGGCGGCGGGCTTCCGTAGGCACGACCGGCGGTCGCGCGAACGGACCGCGCTGCACGGCCGACAGCCGGATCTCCGGCAGGTCGACCGATGGGTCGACGGTGTCCAGCCAGGCGACCGCCTCGGCGACGTCGGACACCTGGATCGCGTACATCTCGAAGGGAACGTCTTGCAGCATCTCGGTTTCCACCGGGCCGGGCGTCACGATGTGCACGGCGATGCCGTCACGGTCCACCTCGAGCGCCAGCGCGCGGGCGAACGCGTTCATGCCGGCCTTCGACGCGGAGTAGGCGGTGCGGGCCATCATCGGCTCGTGCGCCGCCGACGACGAGATGAACACGAACCGTGAGCCTGCCTGCATCCGGGGCAGGGCGGCGGCCGTCACCACGAAGCAGGAATCCAGGTTGGCCGCGATGATGGTCCGCCACTGGTCGAATGTCTGCTTGCGCGCGTAGGTTCCGCCGAGCGTGCCGGCCGCGTGTACGACGAGGTCGATCCGCTCCAAAACGCTTATGGCAGAGGCGAACCCGTCGGGGTCGGATGCGTCGGCGACGATGTGTCGGGCGCCGAGCTCCGCGGCGGCCGCGCGTAGCGGGGCCTCGCGCCGCGCCGCGAGCACCACGTCGTAACCGAGCTCGCCGAGCTTGCGGGCGCATCCCTTCCCGATCCCGCCGCTGCCGCCGGTGACTAGTGCGGTTCGCATCGGCGTCAGGGGCGCCGGATGTCCCGCGGGCGCGCCAATGCCTGCGGCGACAGCGCATGGATGCGTTGATCCGGCCGCCCCGACAGCACGTAGGTCTGCGCGTCGGCCAGGTGGCGGCCCGCGATGCGGCGGGCGCGGTCGACGTCACCCTCGGCGATGGTCTCGGTGAGCTTGACATGGGTGGCGAGCACGGCACGGCGCTGGGTCAGCGACGGGTAGGTGCCGCGCGCCGAGCTCTCGTCGGCCCACTGCTGCTCGTGACTGGTCCACAGCGTCTCCAGGCTGCCGACCACCGCGATGATGGTGTGGTTTCCGCAGCCGCGGACCACGAGATCGTGGAACTCACGGCCGATTTCGGTGAAGAGCCGGCCATCGTCGAGATTTTCGGCCATCGAGTCGTTCACCCGCTTGAGTTCCGGCACCAGTGTGTCCGCCCTGTCGGGCCGCTGGGCGGCCAGTGCGGCGCAGGCGGGTTCGAGTTCCCGCAGCGCGAAGCCCAGGTCGGCCACCGGGACGGATTCGCTCTGCAGCAGTAGGCCGAGCATGTAGGCCGCGCTGGTCTTCGCGGGCGCGTGCACCACGGCGCCGCCGCGGTTTCCCCGCCGCACCGAGACCAGCCCCTCGGTCTCCAGGATCCGCAGCGCCTCGCGCAGGGAGACCAGGCTGACGTTGAACTGCTCGACGAGCACCTCCTGGCGCGGCAAAAGGTCGCCGTCGGCGAGCTCGCCGTCGATGATCTGACGGCGCAACTCGTCGGCTACGATTTCGGCGATCCTCGGCGCCGACAGTCGGCGACGGGCATCTTGGCCAATTCCCAGGGCGGTCATCCGTTCCTCGCGCGTGCTCGACTGGCTTAGCTATTTTAGCAGTAATGGTATAAATAGCCGCGTGAGGCGCGAGCCCGACAGCCGGCCGACACCGCTTGACGAATTGCGTGTCGTCGAGATCAGCGACCGGATTGCCGGCGACTACTGCGGCAAGCTGCTCGTCGATGCCGGGGCGCAGGTGCGCAAAATTGAACCGCCACAGGGGGATTGGCTGCGGCGGTACACCGCCAGCTGTTCGCCCGTGCCGGATGGCCAGGCGTCCCCGTTCTTCAGCTACCTCAACGCCGGCAAGCGCAGCCTGACCGTCACTCCGGACTCCGAACGGTACCGCGCGGAACTCGCCGCCGCCGACGTCGTGGTGGTCACCGTCGGCCGGTCGCAGGCGACGACGCTGGGCGTCGATCCGCAGCGGCTGCTGGCTGACTCCCCGCGGGCGATCGTCGTCACGATCTCCGACTTCGGCTGGGCCGGACCGTATGCCGATCGCGCCGCGAGCGAGTTCACCCTGCAGGCGTGGGCCGGCTCGCCCGGCTTTCGCGGCGATCCCGCCGGGCCTCCCATCGCGATCGGCGGTGATCTGGGGGAGTACATGGGCGGCGTCTACGCCGCGTTCGGCGCGCTTGCCGTGCGCCGTCGCGTCGAGCGCGGCGGGCCCGGCGAGCATCTCGACCTGTCGATGCTCGAGGCGATGACCGCGATGCAGAGCAGCGAATGGTTGCACTCGCAGCTGCTACGCGTTCCGCCCGTCCGGCGCACGTTGGAGGTGCCCTCGATCGAACCGGCCAAGGACGGTTACGTCGGCATCACCATGGTGACCGGGCAGCAATGGCTGGACTTCTGCGCGATGGTCGAGTGCCCGCAGCTGGAGGAGATCGAACAGCTGCGGTTTCAGATCGGCCGGTGGGCCTACCGCGATCTGATCCGCGAACAGATCGGCCCGTGGCTGGCCGAACGAACCGTGGCGGAGATCGTCGAACTCGGTCAGCTGTTCCGGCTTCCGATCGCGGCATTGGGCAACGGTTCCACGATCCGCGACATGGAGTACGTGCGGGAGCGCGAGGTGTTTACGCCCAACCCCGCCGGCTTTCACCAGCCGCGCGCGCCGTGGCTGATGGCCGCGTGCGCGCCGGCGCGCCTGCGCGCTACTCCCGCGCCGGGTGAGGCCAACGACGAACCAGCCTGGCAGAGAGGCGAATCCGGCCTCTCTCCCGGCCTAGGGGGTCTGCCGCTGGAGGGCCTGCGCATCGTCGACCTGACCGCGTTCTGGGCGGGGCCGGCCGCGACCCACCTGCTGGCCGCGTTCGGCGCCGACGTGATCAAGGTGGAGTCCATCCAGCGGCCCGACGGCATTCGCTACTCCGGCGGGATGCGCACCGACGTGGACGACTGGTGGGAGTACGGCTGGGTGTTCCACGCGATGAACACCAATAAGCGTTCCGTCACACTGGATTTGGGGTCCGACGAGGGTCGTCGCCTGTTCAAGAAGTTGGCGGCCGGCGCCGATGTGGTGATCGAGAACTTCTCGCCGCGGGTGATGGATCAGTTCGGCCTCACCGGCGACGTCCTGCTGGAGGTCAACCCGAAACTCGTGGTCGCCCGGATGCCCGCGTTCGGGCTGGGCGGTCCGTGGCGCGAACGCGTCGGATTCGCCCCGACCATGGAGCAGATCGCCGGCCTGGCCTGGGTCACCGGGCTGTCCGAGGCCCCGCCGGTGACGCCGCGCGGAGCGTGTGATCCGCTGGCCGGCGTGCACGCCGCGTTTGCCGTGCTGGCCGCGCTGGACTTCGCCGAGCGCACCGGAACCGGCCAGCTGCTCGAGCTGCCGATGCTGGAAACGGTGCTCAACGCCACCGCGATACAGGCGATCGAGGCCGAGGTCTTCGGGGTGACGCTGGGCCGGCGCGGCAACCGCGGTCACGGCGAGGCGATCCAGAACATCTACCGGTGCGCCGGCGACGACGACTGGATCGCGGTCACGGTGCGCGACGACCGGCAGTGGCAGGCCCTGGTCGATCTCATGGAGCGACCCGCCTGGTGCGACGAGGGTCTGGCGACCGTGAGCGGGCGGCGGCAGCGGGCCGACGACATCGATCGCCGGCTGGCGGATTGGTTCGCCGCGCAATCACTGGAATCGGCGGTCGAGCGCCTGGCCGGGGCGGGCGTTCCCGCCGCGCCCGTGGTGTCGCCTTCGTTGGTGACCGAGAACCCCCAACTGCGCGACCGGGGATTCCTGGAGACCCTCGACCATCCGAGCACCGGGGCGGGCCTCTATCCGTGCCCGCCGTTCGCGAAGCTGGCCGGCCAGGACAGGTGGCTGCTTCGCCCGCCACCGAGGCTGGGCGAGCACAATGGGGAGGTATTGCGCGATCGGTGTGGAGCGACCGACGAAGAACTGGACAACCTGGCCAACGACAAAGTGATCGGGACCCGTCCGGCGGGCCTCAAAAAATAATGGTTGAGGAGGACGCCTGATGCGCGTGACAGTCGACGAAGACTTGTGTGAGGCCAACGGCTTCTGCGAATCGCTCGCCCCTGAGGTATTCGAACTGGGCGAGGCCGACGTCGTGCAGATCGCCGACGGCCCCGTGCCGGCGCGGCTGGAGATCGACGTGCGCGCCGCGGTGGACCAGTGCCCCAAGGCCGCGCTGCGCCTGATCGATTGACCTAACGCCGCTCGCCTAGCGAGATCGCCATCCCGTCGTAGATCGACATGTTGGTCAGCAGGTTCGGATAAGCCACGGTGGCCGGGCCGAGGGCGATGTCGTCGCAGCGCAGCAGCAGTTCGTCGAAGACCGCGCGCAGTTCGGCGCGCGCCAGCATGGCGCCCAGGCAGTGGTGCGGTCCGCCGCCCCCGAAAGCCACCTGCGGGTTGGGCTGTCGCCCGATGTCGAAGGTGAACGGGGAGGGGAACACCTCCTCGTCGCGGTTCGCCGACCGCAGCATGGACACCACCCGCTCGCCCTTCGCGATCTGCTGGCCGTCCATCTCGACGTCGACCTTGGTGGTGCGCGTCCAGTACGCCACCGGTGACGCCCAGCGCAACACCTCCTCGACGGCGCTCGGGCGCACCTCCTCCCGCGCGCGGTACCGCTCGATTTGCTCCGGGTTCTCGACGAACGCCTGCAGCCCGATGGCCAACGCGTTCTTGGTGGTGTCGCTGCCGGCGAATGTCAGCACGAAGAAAAAGAACTCGAGTTCGTTGGCGGGCAGGCTGAATTCCTCGCCGTCCTCGCCGGTGATCACCGCGGAAGCCAGGGTGCTCCAGATGTCGTCGGTGGGGTTGCGCCGCTTTTCCGCGGTGAGCTCCATCGCGTACCCAAAGATGGTGGCGTACAGATCGGTATAGTCCTGCTGCCTCGGCCGCGGCCCGGGCGCGTTGGCTTTCAGGATGCGGTCCAGGCTGTCGAAGATGCGCGGCCGGTCTTCGTCCGGGATGCCGATGATGTCGCCGATGACCGTCATGGGCAGCGCGTCGGCGACGTCCTCGATCCAGTCGCCGCCGCCCTCGGCCAGCAGGTGGTTGATCATCCCGGCGGCGCGCGCCCGGATTCCGTCCTCGAGTTTGGCGATCGCGCGCGGGTTGAACGCGCTGGAGATGAGCTTGCGGCGCTTGTTCAGTTCCGGCGGGTCCATGTTGATGATCGTCGGGTACGACGAGAACATCCCGACCGGTTGGATGAGCGGGCCGTCGACGGCGGTGAAGGACTCCGTATCCCGATGCAGCCGGACCGCGTGCCGGTGCTTGGTGGCCACCCAGAATTCGCGGTGCACGGTCTCGGCGACGCCGGGCGTCATCTCGTGCCGGAACAGCGGCCGGGTGTGTCGCAACTCGGCGAACAATTCGTCGGGAAAACCGTTGCGCCACAAGGCGAAATCGGATAGGTCCACTGCCGCAGCCGTCATCCGGAACCCCGCTTCGTCGTGACAACAGGCACCTTGCGGGCGCCGCGTTGACGTTCAATGCTTAAGATAGTAAAAATAGAGCTTAGCGTCGAACCCGCTGGGAGTGGTCGTGACGGATACAGTTTCGGACTCGGCATCAGATTTGGCCGCAGATCCTTCGGAGCGTGAGTTCGGACAGGCGGGCATCGCGCTGTCCACCTACCGGTTCCCGACGGGCTGGTTCATCGTCGCCTTCGGCTCCGACCTGCCCCCCGGCCAGGTCAAGCGCGCGCACTACTTCGGCGAAGAGCTGGTACTTTTCCGCACCGAGTCCGGCCAGGTGCACGTCATGGACGCCTACTGCCAGCATCTCGGCGCCAACCTCGGCGTCGGCGGCACCGTCGAGGGCGAGAACATCGTCTGCCCCTGGCATGGCTGGCGGTGGCGCGGCGACGGCACCAACGCCCTGATCCCGTACAGCAAGATCGGCTGCAAGAACAACGTCCGCATCCGCACCTACCCGAGCATGGAGTGGTACGGGTTTATCCTCGCGTGGCACGAGCGGCACGGCCGGGCGCCGTACTGGCAACCGCCGGTGCTGCCCGAACTGGAAACCGACGAGTACTACCCGCTGCACCCGCACACCCAGATGCTCAACCGGGTCAAGGTGCATCCGCAAATGATCATCGAGAACGCCGCCGACCCCTACCACGTTCAGTACGTGCACAAGGCCGCCAACCCCGCGACCACCTCGTCATTCGAGGTATCCGGCTACCACCTGCACGCCACGGTCAACGCCCATTTCGGCGGCGGCCGCGCCTCGACCTGGCTGACCCCGAACGGGCCGGTCGACGCCAAGATCATCTACGACAACTACTCGTTGGGCTTGGGCCTGGTTCGTTTCCCCAGTGAGTTGGTGGCCACCCTGCAGGTGACCGGGCAGACGCCGGTCGACGAGGACTACACCGACTACTTCTACACGCAGGCGTCCGTCCGTGAGCCCGGCGACAGCGGCGACGCGCCCACCGGCCGCGCCGCCAGGTTCCTGGCGCTGCAGCAAGAGGTCATCAAGCAGGACTTCTTCACGTGGGAGAACATGAAGTACCTCGAAAAGCCCAACCTGGCTCCCGAAGAGGCGCACGACTACGCCGCCCTTCGCCGCTGGGCGCACCGCTTCTACCCGGGTCCGCAGCCCTCGCCGTCCGACTTCGGCTACACCGCCGACGGTGAGCCCGACCCGGCGGCCGCGAAAGCCTGATGCCGGGGCCGTCGGATTTCGGTGTCGACAGCTTCACCGTGCCGGCCGTGCTGGACGCGCGGGCCGAGCAGCACCCCGACCGGGTGATGATGTCGATCGCCGGCGTCGACGTGACCTTCGAGCAGATGCGCCAGCGGTCCCGCGCGGCGGCGCACATGCTGACCGGCCTGGGCGTCGGTCCCGGCGACTGCGTGGCGCTGTTCACCGCCACCTGCCCGGAATGGGTCTACTTCTGGCTGGGTGCGGCGCGTATCGGCGCGGTCAGCGCGGCGGTGAATGCCGCGAACAAGGGCGATTTCCTGCTGCACACGCTGCGATTGTCGCGGGCCAAGGTGATTCTCACCGACGCCGAACGCCGATCCCGGGTCGACGAGGTCGCCGGGCAGCTGGATGCGGTGATCGGCGTTGTGGTGCAGGATGATGCGCTCACCGCCACGTTGCACCTCGACCTCGACGTTCCGCTGGCCGAAAACCCCACGGGGCCCGCCGACGTCGGGGTGCTGTTCTTCACCTCCGGGACGACCGGCCCGTCGAAAGCGGTTGCCACGACGTGGCATTACCTGTTCTCCATTGCCGCGACCGCCGCATCCGCCTGGGAATTCGGCCCGGGGGAGGTGTTGTGGACGGCCATGCCGCTCTTCCACCTGAGTGCGGCGCCCAGCGTGCTGGCCCCGATGCTGGTCGGCGGAACGACCGTGTTGGCCAAGGCGTTTCACCCCGGCGAGGTCTGGGATGACATCCGCGCCCACGGCGCCATCGGTTTCGTCGGGGCCGGTGCGATGGTGTCGATGCTGCAGAACCTGCCCGCGGATCCGCGTGACGGGCAGCTGCCGCTGCGGTTCATCTCCGCCGCGCCCATCGACGCGGGCTCCTACCGCGAGATCGAAAAGCGTTATGGGTGCCGCATCGTCACGATGTACGGCATGACCGAGGCCTTTCCGATCGCGGTCAAGGGCGTGTCCGACGAAGGGGTGCCCGGGACGTCGGGCCGGCCGAATCCCGATTTCGACGTCCGCATCCTGGACGAGCGCGGCGACCCGCTGCCGCCCGGTGCGGTGGGGGAAATCGCCTGCCGCCCAAGGCGCCCGCACGTGATGAGCGAGGGCTATGTGAGTCAGGGCTCACGGGTGGAGCCGCACCCGGAGTGGTTTCGCACCGGCGACTTGGGCCGTCTCGACACCGATCGGAACCTGACCTACGTCGACCGCATCAAAGACTCGTTGCGCCGGCGCGGCGAAAACGTTTCCTCGGTCGAGGTGGAGGCAGTCGTCGCCAGCCATCCCTCGGTTGCCGAGGCCGCGGCGGTCGCGGTCCCGAGCGAGTTGGGCGAAGACGACATCCTGTTGGTCGTGACGCTGCGCCCCGGGGCCGCCCTGGACTGCGCGGAGTTGCTGGACTTCTGCGCCGCCCGGATGCCCTACTTCTGTGTGCCGCGATTCGTGGAGACCGTCGATGAACTCCCCAAGAACGTCATCGGGCGAGTTCGTAAAGACGTGTTGCGGGGCCGCGGCCTGGGTCCGACGGCGTGGGATCGCGAGAAAGAGGGGTATATCGTTCGCCGGTAAGTTACCTTGATGTTACGGAATCGCCGGTAAGTTAATTTAGTGTTACGTCACCAACCCTTGTTGGGCGTCATTCCGCAGAGAGGCTGCAGAGCAAGATGACCATGACCTATCAGGAACAGCAGATGCTCCAGGCCGCGACGGCCCGCGCTGCGATCCTGGATTTGACCGCCCGCCACAACAGGGCCTACTCCGACGGTGATCGCGATCGCTGGATCGCCACCTTCCGCCACGCCGGCGCGAGCTACTCCCGCGACGGCGACCTGTTCACCGACCTGCGCGCGGCGTTCGACGGCGGCGACGGACAGCGGCTGGTCACCCTGGACCACGAGATCCGCGTCGACGGCATCAACGCGAGCATGCGTTGCGTCGCGGTGCTGTTCGCCGCGATGTACGGCGACACCACCCTGCGGGCCACCGGGACGTACCGGGACACGCTGACCTACGAGCGCGGCGCCTGGTACTTCACTTCCCGTGCGCTCGAATGGGATTCGGTGCCGAGCCGCCACCCGCTCGTCATGTGAGCGAGGGTCGGGACCTCAGCTACCAGCTGGCCTTTGGCAGTTACGAAGACGCGCTGCGCATGGTCGGCGCGAAGAGCGAACCCCGCACCGCGGCGACGCCCGTCAGCGGCGCGCGCATCCAGTTGTTCGCCGCGATGGTGCGCGACGGCAATCGATCGTATTGGGATGCCGAGTTCGCCCGGCAGAGGTGGGGCGGCCTGCTCGCCCCGCCGGCCCTCCTGATGGGTTGGCTGATCCCCCCGCCGTGGGAGCCGACGGGCCGACCACCGGCTGCCTCGGTCGTGCTGCGGGTGCCGCTGCCGGGCACCACGTTCATCAACGCGGCCAACGACGTTGAGTTCCTGCGGCCGATTGTCGAGGGAGACGTGCTCACCGCCGTCGAGGAGCTGGTGTCGGTGTCACCGGAGAAGCGGACCCGCCTGGGGGTCGGTCACTTCGTCGAGACGCTGGAGACCTATACCCGTCAGGACGGCGCGGTGGTGGCGACGTGCCGGAATACGTTGTTCAGGTTCACTCCTGGTGACGCCTCGTGACCGATCTGGACTGGAATACGATCCAGGTTCCCGTTGAGTTGCCCGAGGTGGTCGACCACATCAGCTATCAGCGGGTGGTGGAGAACGCCGGGGCGACATGGGACTATTTCCCCGGCCATTTCGATCCCAGCTATGCCCAACGTCAGGGCAACCCAACGATTTACGTCAACACCATGCACCTTGCCGGCTTTGCCGATCGGGTCGCCACCGAGTGGGCGGGTCCGAGCAGCCGCGTGGTGCGCCGATCGATGCGCCTGGTCGGGTCGGTGTACGCGGGGGACACGATGATCGGGCGCGGGCGGGCCTTGGCCAAGCGGCGGGACACCTCGGTGGATCCGCCGCGCTGCCTTGTCGACATCGAAATCCAGGTGACCAATCAGCATGGCGCCCTTTGCTGTCCTGTCGAGCTCACGCTGCAGATGCCCGAAGACCCGTGGTGACGGATGAGGTAGTTGAACTGCACCTCGCCGTATGCCGGCGGTTCGGCGAGGCGGTCGCCGCGGCGGACGGCCGGTGGGACCGTCGCTCACCGTGCGACGCCTGGGACGCCCGAGGGGTCCTCGAGCACGTGATCGGCTTCCATGACGTACTCATCCTGCGGCCCCTCGGGCTGAAACCCGACCGGCCCCGGGACGATCCGCGGGCGCGTTGGCAATTGACCTATGACGCGCTGACGGAGGCGCTTGAATCGGGCGCCGCGGCGCAGCTGGACGCCTACCGGCTGATGCCAAACCTGACCCGCGATGTCGTGGTGCACACCTGGGACCTCGCCCGCGCGGTGGGCTCCGACGATCGGCTGGATCCCGGCTGGTGCGAACGGTTTTACTCCGCTTTGCCGACGGACCCCCAGGCCTTGACCGCGCCGGGAATGTTCGAGGCGCCCGTCGCGGTAAACGACGAAACCGATATCCAGGCAAGGCTTCTCGCGCGGCTCGGCCGCGATGCCGCGTGGCGGCCGCGCGAGCTATAGCGGCGGCAGCTTGCCCTTGCACACCAGCGTCTGAAGCTCGACGTACTCGTGCAGGCCCTCCGGGCCGAACTCGCGCCCGATGCCCGACTGCTTGAAGCCGCCGAACGGGGCGCCGATGTCGAGCGTGTACATGTTGATGCCGTAGGTGCCGGTGCGGACACCGGCCGCGACCTCCAGGCCGTGGGCGATGTCAGAGGTCCATACCGAACCGGCCAGACCGTAGTCGCTCTCGTTGGCGATGCGGATCGCGTCGTCCTCGTCGCGGTAGCGCAGCACGGTCAACACGGGACCGAAGATCTCCTCGCGGGCGATGCGCATGTCGTTGGTGGCGTCGGTGAACAGCGTCGGCCGCACGTACCAGCCGCGGCCGGACGGACTGTCTTCGCCGCCGAGCACGACGCGGGCCCCTTCCGATTTGCCCGACTTGATGTACTCCTGCACCCGACGTTGTTGGCGTTGCGCGACAAGGGGTCCGATATCGGTGGCCTCGTCGGCCGGGTCGCCGACGTTGAGGGCCGACATCATGTCGGCCAGCGCGTCGACCACCTCGTCGTGACGGCGATCGCTCACCAGGATGCGGGTCTGCGCGACGCACGCCTGACCGTTGTTCATCAGGCCGGCGGTTTTCAGCCCGGCCACCGTCTTGCCGATGTCGGCGTCGTCGAGAATGATCGCCGCCGACTTACCGCCCAGCTCGAGGCTGTAGCGCTTCAGCTGCTCACCGCAGAGCGCGGCGATGCGGCGCCCGATGGCGCTGGAGCCGGTGAACGCGATCTTGTCGACACCGGGATGGCGCACCAGCGCCTCCCCGATGTCGGGTCCGCCCGGCAGCACCGAGACCACCCCGTCGGGCAGGTCCAGCTGCTCGATCATTTCCGCCAACCACAAAGCGTCCAAGGGCGTTTCGGGTGCGGGCTTGATGATCACCGTGCAGCCGGCGATCAGGGCCGGGATCAGCTTGGGCATGATCAGGAACTGCGGCACGTTCCACGGCACGATCGCCCCAACCACCCCGACCGGGGCCCGGCGCAGGTGCACTTCGCCGAGCACCCCCTGGCGGCGTTCCACCCAGGGGAAGTCGCGCGCGGCGGCCAGCGCGAGGTGGATCAGTGAGGCCGCGGCGGCCGCTTGGCCCAGCCGGCTGAAACTGCGGGGAGAACCCATCTCGTCGGTGATCAGGTCGGCCATCTCCTCGATGTGCCCGGCGTAGATCCCGGCGAGTTGTTCGACTTTTGCCATTCGGTCGGCATGGGTCATGCGGGGCCAGGGGCCGTGGTCGAAGGCGCTTCGCGCGGCGACGACGGCGGCGTCGACGTCCTCGGGCCCGGCCACCTGGACGTGGCCGACCGGCTCTTCGGAGTGCGGCGAGATCACGGCGAGCTGTTGCGGGTTGGCGGGCTTGCGCCACTGCCCTCCGATGAAGAGTTCGTTGTAGGAACGATGGCCGGGATTTTCTGTCATCGGGCACTTCCTCGGGGAATCGGACCGCGACCGCAATTCGCTATTGACGCTAACATAGTGAAAAAAGCAAGATGGCGCCGTGGCAAGGAAGCGACATGGATAGCGACTGGCGCACTTACCCGTTTCGGTTGGTCCCCGGCGATCCGCAGCTGGACTTCCCGGCCGCCGAAGGCGAACACGCCGACCAGGAATCGGACACCTGGTTCATTGCCGGCCAGCTCGATGCCACCGAAAGCGGCCGTTCGTTTGCCTTCCTGACCATCTTCAACAAGAACCGGCCCGGGGGAACGATCGTCGCGGATTTCTACACGATGGCGCTGTTCGACCTCGACACCGGTGACTACGGCACCTATACGGATTACGACATGCCGCCCGCCAACATGGAGCCGGGGGCTCAGCGCAAGCTGGCCATGGCGTCGGGCTACCTCGACCTCAGCTACCACAGTGGCGCGGGAACCGCGTCCTGGAGCGCCTGCCGCAGCGGCGACGGGGAATTGCTGCCGTTCACGTATCGCCTCAGCCTGGTGGGCCAGGACCACTCAGGCCGGCCGATGCGGCTCGACCTGGCCGTAACCCCAACGCGCGCACCGACTCCGGTGGGTGCGTCGACCTACAACGGGAAGATCGTCTGCTTCGGCCAAAGCGACACCTACTCGTATTTCCAGACGGGAATGGCGATGACGGGCACGCTGCGGTGGGGAGACGTCGTCGAGCAGGTCTCCGGCAGCGGTGGGCACGTCGACCGGCAGTGGTTCCCGAAGTACGCCGGCGGCGGGGGAAGCGGGGGAGACCCACGGGCCAGGTCGCACGAATGGCGCACCATCAACTTCGACAACGGCGTGGACTTGAGCATCTGGCGGCAATTCGATCGCACGAACGGTAATGCACTACAGCCGTTTAGCGGCGTCACGACCAGCTATCCCGACCCGGCCTTGCCGCCCGACTGCGCCGAAGACGTCGAGGTCACGATCAGCAGCTACGTGCGCTGGCCGAACGCGGTCCGACCGCTGGTGCGGCCGGTCGCCCCCGCTCGATACATGCCGGACCGCCACCGGATCAGCTGCGCCACACTGCAACTGGACATCATCGGGGAACCGTTGGTGGCGGCCCCGGCGCATGGGCTGCCGATCGAGTACATGGAAGGTCCCTACCGCTACCACGGAACGCTGTGGGGCAAACCCGTGACCGGGTTTGCCTTCAACGAGCGCTCGCTCGCGCTGTATCGCGACTGGGAGCTGGTCGAGGTGCTGGCCACCACCGTCGCGAACGTCGAACCACCCGCCCCGGAGCTGCAGACGATCGTCGATCAGGTGGTGCCGCTGGTTGCCGCCGGCCGTCGCGGCGAGGCGGTCGAGTTGTTGACCGGCGCGGCGCCGGCCGAAAACGATTTGTTGGCAACGATTCTCGAGGATCTGATCGCCGTCCTGTCAGAGGAGAATTGAGGGACTCCGCGTCGAGCCTGTAAATTCGCAGGTGTTCACTCGCACTTTCGCTGCATATTTACAGTCTCGGCGCGAGCGCTTCGGCCCAGGTGATGTGGCGGTGCTGCAGCCCAGGTTCGTTGCGGCCGAACACCAGATGATCCCGAGCGCCCGACTCGAGGTTGGCCTGTAGGCCCTCGACCAGCCGGTAATCCTCGTCGCGGACGGTTGCGTGCGCATACTCGAAGACGGCTCGAGCGCCGGCGGCCACCGATTCGTCGGACAGGTCCAGCGGTGTCGAGTTCTGGTGCACGGTAATCGACCGGCCGGGTCGGTCGCCCGGGTAGATGCGGAAGAGCTCGCCGTTGGCGATGGTCACCGACAGCACGATATTGGGGAACAGCGCGTAAATCACGACCATGTTGTGGAACGGGTCCCACTGCTCTTCGGGAACATCGTCGAGATCCAGGATCGTGTTGAGCGGGAAGATCAACCGGTGATGGGGCCCGTACGAGTCGAACACCGTGCAGTTGCTCCGAGCGATGGTGGCAAAGGTTTGCCGGTGCACGGTGGCGAAATGGTAGTTCTCCGCGAAGGTGTCGGCCGCCAGCTTCCAATTGATCGGAAAGTCGAGCACCTTCTCGCCGAGTGGGGACCACCGGCCGATGCCCCACGAATCGAGCTCGTCGGCCAACGGCCCCAGGTGCGCCGCGACGTCCAGGGTCGCGCCGGGATCCAGCGCGATCCAAAGGAATCCGGCGTACTCGGCCGCCGGAAGTTCGGTCAAACCGTCGGACTTGATCGACGCCTCCGGGAACCCCTCATGTCCCGGAAGCGCCACCAAGCGCCCCGTGTTGTCGTACGTCCACGCGTGGTAGGGACACGTGAACCGCTTCGCCGTGCCGCACCCCGTCGCGACCGGCGATTGGCGATGCAGGCAGACGTTGTCGAACGCCTTGACCGAACCCTCGGACGTGCGGGTCAGCAGGATCGATCGGCCCATCACCTCCTTGGTGCAGTACGCGCCCGGACCTGGCAGCTCCGAGACGTAGCCGACGAGCTGCGGGCTGGCCAGGAGCATGGCCCGGTCCAGCTCGTGTCGCTCGACCGACGTGTAGTCCCGTGCGTTGACCCGATGTTGTGACGCGGCGAGGTCGGTCGTCTTGTCGCGCGCCAGCTTGCACGCCCGCCTGGTCAGGTCGATGAGCTGGTCGCGCTCCATATGCCCAGTACAGACCTTGTGACAGTTGTAAGGTCAAGCCGTGGCTGAGCAGTTGCTGATCGGCGACGTCGCGGCCCTGACCGGAATCGCCTCGGGCCGCATCCGCCACTACGAGAAAATCGGTTTGCTGCACGCCGAGTACCTGAGCAACGGCTACCGCGTGTTCGACGTCGACCAGGTGCTCGAGCTGCTGCGCATCGACCTGATGAGAAGCCTCGGCGTCGGCATCAACGACATCCAGCGCTTGCTCGACGGCGGTCAGACCACTCTGGCGGCGCTGCTGGACGAGCACCGCACCTTGCTGGTGCGCGAACGCGACCGGCTGGATCAGCTGATCGCGGCGATCGACACCGCCACCGGGATCGCCGACGCGACCGACCTTGACGAGAACCTCCTGCGCAGGCTGGCGACGAGGCATCGCGACAGCATCGGCGTCATCGGCAGGCTCACCGAACCGCTCTCCGCGCCCGTCACCGCGATGTACGCCAGCTTGTTCGACGAGTGGGAGCTGCCGGTTCCCGCCTTGTTCGGGCAGATGGCGTTACCGCCCGCGGCCAGCACGCTGCTCGAGCAACTGGCCGAGACGCCTGGACATCAGGTGCTCTTCGACCGACTGCGTAAACTCGCCAACGACGTTGTTTCGTTAGACGAAAGCGATTCCGCGGCAACGGAACTCGCGTGCTCCTGGATCGACGCGCAAGTGGCCGACCCGTTGCCCGACGACGTGGTCAGCGTGCTGCGGCGGGTGCAACCGTTGCTCGTGAACGACCCGGTGATGGTGCAGGGATTCCGCGCCTGGGCCGGATCCATCAGTCCGGCGGCCGCCCGTTTCCTCGAGGAGATATCGCGGCAGACCACCCGCCGCGGCCTGGAGGCCATCATCGTCATCGTGCTGCCCGGCGATGCGCCGCCGTGACGCATATGTGACCGCTGTGACGTAAGTGGTTCATGGGGCGCGTGATGTTCCTGTCGTACCCTGTGGCATGTGTCGGTCTCGCGGCGTGACGTGCTCAAATTCGCGGCCGCGACCCCGGGTCTGGTAGGGCTCGGCGTCGCGGCGGCGTCGTTGCGCGCCGCGCCCGCATCGGCGTCGCTCGGCACCCTGCTGGACTACGCGGCGGGGGTCATCCCGGCCAGCCAAATCAGGGCCGCCGGGGCGGTCGGTTCCATTCGCTACGTCTCGGACCGCCGGCCGGGCGGCAACTGGATGCTGGGCAAGCCGATTCAGGTCGGCGAGGCCCGTGACCTGAGCAGCAACGGGCTCAAGATCGTCTCGTGCTACCAGTACGGCAAGGGGTCCAGCGCCGACTGGCTGGGCGGCGCGGGTGCGGGCCTGCAACACGCGCAGCGCGGGATGCAGTTGCACGCCGCCGCCGGCGGTCCGGCGAACGCCCCGATCTATGCGTCGATCGACGACGACCCGTCGTACGAGCAGTACAAGCAGCAGATAGTTCCGTATCTGCGCTCCTGGGAGTCGGTGATCGGGCACGAGCGCACCGGCGTGTACGCCAATTCCAAAACCATCGACTGGGCCCTCCACGACGGCCTCGGCTCGTACTTCTGGCAGCACAACTGGGGCTCGCCGAAGGGCTTCGCCCATCCCGCCGCGAGCCTGCATCAGGTCGAGATCGACAAACGAAGCGTCGGCGGCGTCGGGGTCGACATCAACGAAATCCTCAAACCCCAGTTCGGTCAGTGGGCCTAGCGGCCGGACGGTCCAACTTCCAGCAAACACTCGTTCGCTCATTTTCGGGCAAGCTGGGTTCGCCGGACCGGACTGACGCGGTGTCAGTGGCCGTCAAGCGAGTCGGTTTTTTTAACATAACGATTACATAACAATCGTGCCTTGATCAGCGCAGTTATGGCTACTCGACCGTAACCACCTGCATGCAGCAGGTTTGTTCGCCGCGCCCGCGCGGGCGGTTAAACCCGGTGTTACCCACGACACGGTTACCCGCGCGTAGAACTCACCAGTAACCAATCAACATGCAAAAAGGGCACTGATCCTTATGACACTCTTAGTACAGCCGATGCCGTCCGCCGCGTCGCTCCACCCATCGGGGCGTTCCGCCGACAGCACACCGGCCAGCCGTCCTCCGGCTGTGATTCGACGGGGAATCGACTGAGACCGACCAGGCCCCGACCCGCGGGGTCGACCGGCCGAACGAAACCGAGACGTAAAGACGCATACAGGGGAGATACAGAACGTGACGATCCACGAGCACGACCGGGTGTCCGCCGACCGCGACGGAAACGAGGGCCCGCACTGGGGGCACCACCCGCTTGCGGGGGACGCCCATGCTCTGGTCGACCGTCTGACCGCCGGCGAGCCGTACGCCATCGCCTTCGGCGGCCAGGGCAGCGCCTGGCTGGAAACCCTCGAGGAGCTGGTGTCCTCTGCCGGGATCGAGACCGACCTGGCAACGCTGGTCGGTGAGGTGGAACTGCTGCTCGAGCCGGTGGCCAAAGAGCTGGTCGTGGTGCGTCCGATCGGTTTCGAGCCGCTGCGGTGGGTGCGCGCGCTGGCGGCCGAGGATCCCATCCCGTCGGACAAGCACCTGACGTCGGCCGCGGTGTCCATCCCGGGCGTGCTGCTCACGCAGATCGCGGCGGCGCGCGCACTGGCCCGGCAGGGCATGGATTGGACCGCGACGCCGCCGGTGGCCGTCGTGGGGCATTCGCAGGGCGTGCTCGCCGTCGAGGCGTTCAACGCCGCGGGCGCTCGTGACATCGAACTGCTGGCGCTGGCGCAGCTGATCGGCGCGGCCGGGACGCTGGTCGCCCGTCGGCGCGGAATCTCCGTGCTGGGCAACCGCCCGCCGATGGTGTCGGTGACCAACGCCGACCCCGACCGCATTCGCCGGCTGCTCGACGAGTTCGCGCAGGATGTCCGGACCGTGCTGCCTCCGGTGCTGTCCATCCGCAACGGCCGGCGGTCGGTCGTCATCACCGGCACCCCCGAACAGCTCTCGCGCTTCGAACTGTATTGCCAACAGATCTCGGAAAAGGAAGATGCCGACCGCAAGAACAAGGTCCGCGGCGGCGACGTCTTCGCACCGGTCTTCGACCCGGTCCGGGTCGAGGTGGGCTTCCACACGCCGCGGCTGGCCGACGGCATCGACATCGTCGGCGGCTGGGCCGAGAAGGTCGGCATCGACGTGGCACTGGCCCGCAAGCTGACCGAGGCCATCCTGGTGAACGGCGTCGACTGGGTGGACGAGATCACGAGCGTTCACCAGGCCGGCGCACGCTGGATTCTCGACCTGGGCCCCGGGGACATCCTGACCCGGCTGACCGCGCCGGTGATCCGCGGCCTCGGTGTCGGCATCGTGCCCGCCGCGACCCGCGGTGGTCAGCGCAACCTCTTCACCGTCGGGGCCACCCCCGAGGTCGCGCGCGCGTGGTCGACCTACGCCCCGGGCGTGGTCCGCCTTCCCGACGGCCGGGTCAAGCTCTCGACGAAGTTCACCCGGCTGACCGGGCGCTCGCCGATCCTGCTCGCGGGCATGACCCCGACCACCGTCGACGCCAAGATCGTGGCGGCCGCGGCCAATGCCGGGCACTGGGCCGAGCTGGCCGGCGGCGGGCAGGTCACCGAGGAAGTCTTCGCCGACCGCGTCGAGGAGCTCTCCGGCCTGCTCGAGCCCGGCCGCACCTATCAGTTCAACGCCCTGTTCCTCGACCCCTACTTGTGGAAGCTGCAGGTCGGTGGCAAGCGGCTGGTGCAGAAGGCCCGCCAGTCCGGCGCGGCGATCGACGGCCTGGTGATCAGCGCCGGCATCCCGGATCTCGAGGAAGCCGTCGAGTTGATCGACGAGCTCAACGACGTCGGCATCAGCCACGTGGTGTTCAAGCCCGGCACGGTCGAGCAGATCCGCTCGGTCATCCGCATCGCGACCGAGGTGCCCACCAAGCCGGTGATCATGCACGTCGAAGGCGGGCGCGCCGGCGGGCACCACTCCTGGGAGGACCTGGACGACCTGCTGCTGGCGACCTACTCGGAGTTGAGGTCGCGGCCCAACATCACGGTCTGCGTCGGCGGCGGCATCGGCACCCCCGAGCGGGCGGCCGAATACCTGTCCGGGCGCTGGGCCGAGGCCTACGGCTTCCCGTTGATGCCGATCGACGGCATCCTGGTCGGCACCGCGGCGATGGCGACGCTCGAGTCCACCACCTCGCCGTCGGTCAAGCGGATGCTCGTGGAAACCACCGGCACCGACCAGTGGATCAGCGCCGGAAAAGCCCAGGGCGGCATGGCTTCCAGCCGCAGCCAGCTCGGCGCGGACATCCACGAGATCGACAACAGCGCCTCGCGGTGCGGCCGGCTGCTCGACGAGGTCGCCGGTGACGCCGACGCGGTCGCCGAGCGTCGCGACGAGATCATCGCGGCGATGGCCAACACCGCCAAGCCGTACTTCGGCGACGTGGGGGAGATGACCTACCTGCAGTGGTTGCGCAGGTACGTCGAATTGACCATCGGCGAGGGCGATTCGACCGCGGACACCGCGTCGCCCGGCAGCCCCTGGCTGGCCGACACGTGGCGTGACCGTTTCCAGCAGATGCTGCAGCGCGCCGAGGCGCGTTTGCACCCAATGGATTTCGGCCCGATCGAGACGGCCTTCGATGACGCGGCCCTGTTGGAGAGCCCCGACGAGGCGATCGCGACGCTGCTCGCGCACCACCCGGACGCCGAAACGGTGCAGCTGCACCCGGCCGATGTGCCCTTCTTTGTCACGTTGTGCAAGACGCTGGGTAAGCCGGTCAACTTCGTGCCGGTCATCGACAAGGACGTGCGGCGCTGGTGGCGCAGTGACTCGCTGTGGCAGGCCCACGATGCCCGCTACGACGCCGACCAGGTGTGCATCATCCCGGGGACCGCGGCGGTGGCCGGCATCACCCGGATGGACGAACCCGTCGGCGAGTTGCTGGACCGCTTCGAGCAGACCGCCATCGAAGAGGCCTTGGCCGCGGGTGCGGAGCCCCGAGCCGTCACGTCGCGCCGGCGCGGTCGCACCGACGTGATCGGACCGCTGGCCGTCGTGCTCGACGCCCCGGACGTGCAGTGGGCCGGCCGGACCACGACCAACCCCGTTCATCGAATCGCCCAGCCGAGCGACTGGCTGGTGCACGACGGACCCGAAAGCCAGCGCGCCACCCACTCCTCGACCGGTGCGCGGCTCCGGGTCAACGGCGACGCCGTCGTGCTGAGCGTGCCCGTGTCGGGCGCGTGGGTCGACATCCCATTCCGGTTGCCCGCCAACACCGTTGACGGCGGCACCCCGGTCGTGTCCACCGAGGATGCCGCCACAGCCATGCGCGCGGTCCTGGCGATCGCCGCGGGTGTCGACGGGCCGGACTTCCTGCCCGCCGTCACCGACGGGACGGCCACCCTGACGGTGGACTGGGATCCCGAGCGGGTCGCGGATCACACCGGGGTCACAGCCATCTTCGGCGAGCCGCTGGCACCGAGCCTCACCACCGTCCCCGACGCGCTCGTCGGCCCTTGCTGGCCCGCCGTTTTCGCGGCGATCGGCTCGGCGGTCACCGATTCTGGCGTCCCGGTGGTGGAGGGCCTGCTGAGCCTGGTGCATCTGGACCACGCCGCCCACGTGGTCGGCTCTCTGCCGACGGAGCGGGCCCAATTGACGGTCACCGCAACGGCTTCCGGCGCGGTCGACACCGACATGGGCCGGGTGGTTCCGGTGTCGGTGACTATTTCGGATGCGGGCGGCGCGGTAATCGCCACGCTGGCCGAGCGTTTCGCGATCCTCGGGCGCACCGGTGCGGCCGAGCTCACCGATCCGGTCCGGGCCGGCGGCGCGGTCTCGGAGAACGCGACCGACACCCCGCGCCGTCGCCGCCGCGACGTGACGCTGGCCGCGCCGGTCGACATGCGCCCGTTCGCGGTGGTGTCCGGTGACCACAACCCCATTCACACCGATCGGGCGGCCGCGCTGCTGGCGGGCCTGGAATCGCCGATCGTGCACGGCATGTGGCTGTCGGCCGCGGCGCAGCATGCGGCGACCGCCACCGACGGCAAGGCCCGCCCGCCCGCTAGCCTGGTCGGCTGGACCGCGCGGTTCCTGGGCATGGTCCGCCCGGGCGACGAGGTCGATTTCCGGGTGGATCGCGTCGGAATCGACCAGGGCGCCGAGGTTTTGGAGGTGGCCGCGCGGGTCGGCTCGGACCTGGTGATGTCGGCTACCGCGCGGCTGGGCTCGCCGAGGACCGTCTACGCGTTCCCCGGCCAGGGCATCCAGCACAAGGGCATGGGCATGGAGGTGCGCGGCCGGTCCAAGGCGGCGCGCAAGGTGTGGGACGCCGCCGACAAGTTCACCCGCGACACGCTGGGCTTCTCGGTGCTCCACGTGGTGCGCGACAACCCGACCAGCATCATCGCCAGCGGCGTGCACTACAACCACCCCGAGGGCGTGCTGTACCTGACCCAGTTCACCCAGGTCGCGATGGCGACGGTGGCCGCCGCGCAGGTCGCTGAGATGCGCGAGCAGGGCGCATTCGTCGAAGGCGCCATCGCGTGCGGTCACTCGGTCGGTGAGTACACCGCCCTGGCCTGCGTGACGGGCATCTACGAGCTGGAAGCTTTGCTGGAGATGGTGTTTCACCGCGGGTCGAAGATGCACGACATCGTGCCCCGCGACGAGTTGGGTCGCTCCAACTACCGGCTGGCGGCGATCCGGCCCTCGCAGATCGACCTGCCCGACGAGGAAGTTCCCGCGTTCGTCGCCGGAATCGCCGAGAGCACCGGTGAATTCCTCGAGATCGTGAACTTCAACCTGCGCGGCTCGCAGTACGCGATCGCCGGTACGGTCCGCGGCCTGGAGGCCCTGGAGGCCGAGGTCGAGCGCCGGCGCGAGCTCACCGGCGGACGGCGCTCGTTCATCCTGGTGCCGGGCATCGACGTGCCGTTCCACTCGCGGGTGTTGCGGGTGGGGGTGGCCGACTTCCGGCGAGCGTTGGAGCGGGTCATGCCGCGCGACAAGGACCCCGGCATCATCATCGGCCGCTACATCCCGAACCTGGTGCCGAGACCGTTCACACTGGACCGCGACTTCGTCCAGGAGATCCGGGATTTGGTGCCCGCCGAGCCGCTCGACGAGATCCTCGCCGACTACGACACCTGGCGTCGCGAGCGGCCAGCCGAGCTGGCCCGCAAGGTGTTGATCGAGCTGCTGGCCTGGCAGTTCGCCAGCCCGGTGCGCTGGATCGAGACCCAGGACCTGCTCTTCACCGAAGAGGCCGCGGGCGGTCTCGGTGTTGAGCGGTTCGTCGAGATCGGTGTGAAGTCGGCGCCGACCGTCGCCGGCCTCGCCACCAACACCCTCAAGCTGCCCGAATACGCGCACAGCACAGTGGAAGTGCTCAACGCCGAGCGCGACGCCGCCGTGCTGTTCGCCACCGACACCGACCCGGAGCCGGAGCCAGAGGACGAGGTCGACGACGCCGCCACAGCCACCGCGGACGTGCCGGAAACGGCCGCGGCCGCACCGGTTTCGGCGCCTGCCGCTCCGTCGGGGGCCGCCCGACCGGACGACCTCACGTTCGACGCCGCCGACGCCACCCTGGCGCTGATCGCGCTGTCGGCCAAGATGCGCATCGACCAGATCGAACAGCTCGACTCCATCGAGTCCATCACCGACGGGGCGTCGTCGCGGCGCAACCAGCTGCTGGTGGACCTCGGCTCGGAGCTGAACCTCGGCGCGATCGACGGCGCCGCGGAGGCCGATCTAGCCGGCCTGCGCTCGCAGGTGACCAAGCTGGCGCGCACCTACAAGCCCTACGGCCCAGTGCTTTCCGACGCGATCAACGATCAGCTGCGCACGGTTCTGGGACCGTCGGGCAAGCGGCCGGCCGCGATCGCCGATCGGGTCAAGAAGACCTGGGAGCTCGGGGACGGCTGGGTCAAGCACGTCACCGTGGAGGTTGCGCTGGGCACCCGCGAGGGCACCAGCGTTCGCGGCGGCGCGATCGGCCACCTGCATGAGGGCGCACTGGCCGATGGCGCCTCGGTCGACAAGGTCATCGACGCGGCGGTCACGGCGGTCGCCGCGCGGCACGGGGTCTCAGTAACGCTGCCGTCGGCCGGTGGTGGCGGCGGCGCGACCGTCGACGCGGCCGCCCTCTCCGAATTCACCGACCAGATCACCGGGCGCGACGGCGTGCTGGCCTCGGCGGCCCGCCTGGTGCTGGGCCAGCTGGGCCTCGACGATCCGGTCAGCGTGTCGCCGGCGGCCAGCGATGCAGAGCTCATCGACCTGGTCACCGCCGAATTGGGCGCGGACTGGCCGCGTTTGGTCGCTCCGGTGTTCGACGCCAAGAAGGCCGTCGTGTTCGACGACCGCTGGGCCAGCGCCCGCGAGGACCTGGTCAAGCTTTGGCTGGCCGACGAAGGCGACATCGACGCCGACTGGATGCGGCTGTCCGAGCGGTTCGAGGGCGCCGGCCACGTCGTCGCCACCCAGGCCACCTGGTGGCAGGGCAAGTCGCTGGCCGCCGGCCGTCAGATCCACGCGTCGCTGTACGGCCGCATCGCCGCTGGCGCCGAGAACCCGCTGCCGGGTCCGTCCAGCAGCGAGGTCGCCGTCGTGACGGGCGCGTCCAAGGGGTCGATCGCGGCGTCGGTGGTCGCACGACTGCTCGACGGTGGCGCCACCGTCATCGCGACGACATCCAAGCTCGACGACGAACGGCTGGCGTTCTACCGCGGGCTCTACCGCGACCACGCCCGTTACGGCGCCGCGTTGTGGGTGGTGGCGGCCAACATGGCGTCCTACTCCGATATCGACGCATTGGTCGAGTGGGTCGGCACCGAGCAGACCGAAAGCCTTGGGCCGCAATCGATTCACATCAAGGACGGCCAGACCCCGACGCTGCTGTTCCCGTTCGCCGCGCCGCGGGTCGCCGGCGACCTGTCCGAGGCCGGTGCGCGCTCCGAGATGGAGATGAAGGTCCTGTTGTGGGCCGTGCAGCGGTTGATCGGCGGACTGTCGAAGATCGGCGCCGAGCGCGACATCGCGTCGCGCCTGCACGTGGTCCTGCCGGGCTCGCCCAACCGCGGCATGTTCGGCGGCGACGGCGCCTACGGCGAGGCCAAGTCGGCGCTGGACGCGCTGGTGAGCCGCTGGCACGCCGAGTCGTCGTGGGCGGCCCGAGTCAGCTTGGCGCACGCGCTGATTGGCTGGACCCGCGGCACCGGCCTGATGGGCCACAACGACGCGATCGTCTCCGCCGTCGAGGAGGCCGGCGTCACCACCTACTCCACCGACGAAATGGCCGCGATGCTGCTGAGCCTGTGCGACGTGGAGTCCAAGGTGGCCGCGGCCAGCAAGCCGATCGCGGCCGACCTGACCGGCGGGCTCGCCGGCGCCGACCTCGACATGGCCGAACTGGCCGCCAAGGCGCGCGAGGAGATGTCGGCCGAGGCCGCCCACGACGACGATGACGCCGCCGCGGGAACCATTCGCGCGCTGCCATCCCCGCCGCGCGGCTACCGGCCGGCACCGCCGCCGGAATGGGATGACCTCGACGTCGACCCCGCCGACCTGGTGGTGATCGTCGGCGGCGCCGAGCTCGGACCGTACGGCTCGTCGCGCACCCGGTTCGAGATGGAGGTCGACAACGAGCTGTCGGCCGCCGGCGTCCTCGAGCTGGCCTGGACCACCGGGCTGATCCGCTGGGAGGACGACCCCCAACCCGGTTGGTACGACACCGAATCCGGTGACCTGGTCGACGAGTCCGAGCTCGTCGAGCGCTACCACGACACCGTCGTGGAACGATGCGGCATCCGCGAGTTCGTCGACGACGGCGCCATCGACCCCGACCACGCGTCGCCGCTATTGGTGTCGGTGTTCCTCGACAAGGACTTCGCTTTCGTGGTGTCCTCAGAGGCCGACGCGCGCGCCTTCGCAGAGTTCGACCCGGAGCACACGATCATCCGGCCGGTGCCCGACTCCAGCGACTGGCAGGTCATCCGCAAGGCCGGCACCGAGATCCGGGTGCCGCGAAAGACCAAGCTGTCCCGGGTCGTCGGCGGCCAGCTACCCACCGGGTTCGACCCGACGGTATGGGGCCTCAGCCAGGACATGGCGAGTTCCATTGACCGGGTGGCGGTGTGGAACATCGTGGCGACCGTCGACGCGTTCCTGAGCGCCGGCTTCAGCCCGGCTGAGGTGATGCGCTACGTGCACCCGAGCCTGGTGGCCAACACGATGGGCACCGGCATGGGTGGCGGCACGTCGATGCAGACCTTGTACCACGGCAACCTGTTGGGCCGTAACAAGCCGAACGACATCTTCCAGGAAATCCTGCCGAACATCGTTGCCGCACACGTGGTTCAGTCCTACATCGGCAGCTACGGCGCGATGATCCACCCCGTCGCTGCCTGCGCGACCGCCGCAGTCTCGATGGAGGAGGGCCTCGACAAAATCCGGCTGGGCAAGGCCGAGATGGTGGTGGCCGGTGGCATCGACGACCTGACGCTCGAGGGCATCATCGGCTTCGGCGACATGGCGGCCACCGCGGACACCGGCATGATGCGCGGCCGGGGCATCCACGACTCGAAGTTCTCCCGGCCCAACGACCGGCGCCGGCTGGGCTTCGTCGAGGCCCAGGGCGGCGGCACCATCCTGCTGGCCCGCGGCGACCTCGCGCTCAAGATGGGCCTGCCGGTGCTCGCGGTGGTCGCGTTCGCGCAGTCGTTCGGCGACGGCGTGCACACCTCGATCCCCGCCCCGGGCCTGGGTGCGCTGGGCGCGGGCCGCGGCGGCAAGGACTCGCCGCTGGCGCGGGCACTGGCCAAGCTCGGCGTCGGCGCCGACGACGTTGCCGTGATCTCCAAGCACGACACGTCGACGCTGGCCAACGATCCCAACGAGACCGAACTGCACGAGCGGCTGGCCGACTCGCTCGGCCGCTCGCCGGGCGCCCCGTTGTTCGTGGTGTCGCAGAAGAGCCTCACCGGCCACGCCAAGGGCGGCGCCGCGGTCTTCCAGACGATGGGCCTGTGCCAGATGCTGCGCGACGGGGTCATCCCGCCCAACCGGAGCCTGGACTGCGTCGACGACGAGCTGGCGGGTTCCGCACACTTCGTCTGGGTGCGAGACAAACTGCGGCTCGGGGAGAAGTTCCCGCTCAAGGCGGGGATGCTGACCAGCCTCGGGTTCGGCCACGTGTCCGGGCTCGTCGCGCTGGTACACCCGCAGGCGTTCATCGCGGCGCTGGACCCGGAGCAGCGCGCCGACTACCAGCGGCGTGCGGACGCGCGCTTGCTGGCCGGCCAGCGCCGGCTCGTGTCGGCCATCGCGGGCGGCCCGCCGATGTACCAGCGGCCCCCGGACCGTCGCTTCGACCATGACGCGCCGGAGAAGCGGCAGGAGGCGGCGATGCTGCTGAATCCGGCCGCCCGGCTGGGTGATGACGACGCGTACGAGGTCCCTGCCGGGTGACGTCGTCCATCGGTTAACCTGGCCAGCCATGGGCATTGTCGGTGTGGGGATCGATCTCGTCTCCATCCCTGATTTCGCCGAGCAAGTCGACCAACCGGGAACGGCGTTCTCCGAGACGTTCACTCCGGGTGAGCGGCGCGACGCCTCGGACAAGAGCTCGTCGGCTGCGCGCCACCTGGCGGCCCGCTGGGCGGCGAAGGAAGCGGTGATCAAGGCCTGGTCGGTGTCGCGGTTCGCGCAGCGGCCCGTGTTGCCGGAGGACATCCACCGCGACATCGAGGTGGTCACCGACATGTGGGGCCGGCCCCGGGTCCGGTTGACCGGGGACATCGCCAAGCACCTGGCCGATGTGACGATCCACGTGTCGCTGACGCACGAGGGGGACACCGCCGCCGCGGTCGCGATCTTGGAGACTCCTTGAGCGCGAGCAGACACAAAATCGCACGAATTCCGCCCGATCTACGCGATTCTGCGTCTGCTCGCGAGATAGAGGAGCGCGTCCGCGAGGTGTTGCCGTCGGTGCGCCGCGATCTCGAGGACCTGGTGCGCATCGAATCGGTGTGGGCCGACCCCGCCCGGCGCGACGAGGTGCACCGCAGCGCGCGGGCGGTGGCGGACCTGTTGTCGCAGGCCGGTTTTGGCGACGTGCGCATCGTCAGCGAGGGCGGGGCACCGGCCGTCATCGCGCGGCATCCGGCGCCGCCCGGAGCGCCCACCGTGTTGCTGTATGCCCACCACGACGTGCAGCCCGAAGGCGACCACACCCAGTGGGCGTCGCCGCCGTTCGAGCCCACCGAACGCGATGGGCGGCTGTACGGCCGCGGCAGCGCCGACGACAAGGCCGGTGTCGCAACGCATTTGGCGGCGTTCCGGGCGCATGGGGGCCGGCCGCCGGTCGGCGTGACGGTCTTCGTCGAGGGCGAGGAGGAATCCGGCTCGCCGTCGCTGGGCCGCTTGCTCGCCGCCCATCGCGACGCGCTGGCCGCCGACGTGATCGTCATCGCGGACTCGGACAATTGGAGCACCGACACCCCGGCGCTCACGGTATCGCTGCGCGGGCTGGTCGACCTCGTGGTCGAGGTCGCCACGCTCGACCACGGGCTGCACTCGGGCCTGTGGGGCGGTGTGGTTCCCGACGCGCTGAGCGCCCTGGTGCGGCTGCTGGCCAGCTTGCACGACGACGACGGCAACGTCGCCGTGGCCGGCCTGCACGAAACCGACATCAGCTCACTGAATTACCCCGACTATCCGCCCGAGCGGGTCCGCGCCGATTCCGGCGTGCTGGAGGGGGTGTCCGAGATCGGTTCGGGTTCGGTGCCGCAGCGGCTGTGGGCCAAACCGGCGATCACGGTGATCGGCATCGACACGACACCCGTTGCGGCAGCGTCGAATACGCTCATCCCACGGGCCCGGGCCAAGGTCAGCATGCGGATAGCGCCGGGCGGTGACGCGGAGGCGCACCTGGACGCGTTGACCACGCACCTGCAGCGGCACGCCCCGTGGGGCGCGCGGGTCAGCGTCACGCGCGGCGACAAGGGCGAGCCCTACGCCATCGACGCCAGCGGCCCGGTTTACGACGCCGCCCGAGCGGCCTTTCGGCAGGCCTGGGGCGCCGAGCCGATCGACATGGGCATGGGCGGCTCGATCCCGTTCATCGCCGAGTTCGCCGCCGCGTTCCCGCAGGCGAAGATCCTCGTCACCGGCGTCGAAGACCCGGGCACCCAGGCGCACAGTGTCAACGAGAGTCTGCACCTGGGCGTGCTGGAGCGTGCGGCGATCGCCGAGGCGCTGCTGCTGGCCAACCTGGGTTAGCTTCTCAACGGTTGCTCAGGCGCTCCGAGACGATGTTGTTGCTTCCTGTCTTGTTGATCGTCGGTGCGCCGGAGTGGTAGATCACCGCGTTGTCGTCGCCGATGATGCCGATGGTGTCCGCGCTGTCGACGGTGACTTTGTTTGCGCTACCCCGGATGTCGAGCCGCAGGCAATGGCCGGTGACGGTGTATGTGTTGTTGCCCCCGTCCAGCTCGAGGTTCCCGTTGTTGCAGTCGATCGTGCCTGTCGTGCCGGCGTTGATCATGATGAGGTGTCCATGCACGGTGTCCTTGTTGTAGTGAGTCGCCACGTAGCACCCGATCGCGAGCACGGATGCAATCGCAATCCCCAGTAGCACCCGTCCTTGCGGGGTTTTGGCCAGCTTCGCGACGCCGCGAAACGGCGGCGAGCTGTGCCCGGGTAACTGTCCACCGTTCCATGTGCCGGGTGGTGGGAACGGGTCCGTGTTGAACGGCTGGGGCGTGGGCCCCGGCGTCTGGCCGACGCCGCGCTCCAGGTCGCGGATGTACTGCTCGGGATCTTCCTCGTTCTTCATGGTCGACTCCTTACGCTTCCCCTTCTAGGAGCGTGCCGCCACTTTGTCGCATTGCCCTTGCAATATTCTTGTGCCGCTAGATCGACGAGTCGCGGCGCAGCTTGGCGACGCGGCTGGTGGCTTGACATCGAGGTGCAAATTTGACTCCGTCACCAACGATGGACCGTGGATCCGTGCCATCGCCCGCGTTGTCAGGGACAGCCTCAACCGTTCATATCTACGACGTAACTCCCTGATCGCCACCAAAGGAATGCCCCCTGATTTCGGCCAGGGACTAACTGCCTGGCGGCAAGAATTGTGTGAAGGGGTCTGGCAGCGGCGGTGTTGGCGGGAATAAGCCATCGAAAGGAGTTACGAGCGAATAGCTCGGCACCTTGTCAAGCACCCCAGTGCTTGCCCGTACGCCAAAGCCGGAAGAGGTGGTCCAAGTTATGCTGCTCGCGCTTTGGGAGGTCTCATCGTGGGCCACGTACATTTCCTGGTAGCCGAGCGGCATGGACAAACCCAAAACGTTAACGCTGTAGACCTTTGTGATCGTGTCTTGCATCCCGTTGAGACCCCAAGGAGTACCTCCGGGATCAATCGTCGTCGCGGTGATGAATCCTCCCAGATATGATTCGGTGCTCACGCTGGGAAATCCTGTTCCCGACAATGCCTCGGCCGCGTTGGCTGCCGCAGCGCCCTGCCCCGCACCAATCAACGGATGGTCGAGCAGGGCCTGAGCTGGTGCGCTTATCGCGCTGGCTAGCGTCTGTTGAGCATTTGCGACCTCTGTATGCAAGTACTGCGCCGCACCACCGTTGAGCAGTCTTACGAACTGGTCGTGGAAAGAAGCGGCCTGGGCGCTAAGTGCGTGAAACTCTTGTGCACTTGCACCAAATAGCGCCGTGATTGCCGCTGACACCTCATCTGCAGCCGGAGCCGCGATTGCCGTCGTCTGGGCCGCTGCCGCCACATTGGCGGTCCGTAATGCGGAGCCAATACTCTGCAAATTGCCGGCCGCCGCCGTGACAATGTCCGGCACCACATTGAGCAACGACATGACCAGTTCCTCCTCGAAGACGCCCCCGGCGGTGGGTCACGGAAGTGTAACAACAAGTGCTCAAACTTGCGGTGCGTCGTCCGCGCACCTTTTACCGATGTGTTTATGCCGACGCCGCGCCACAACTGGGCGTCGACATTAAGTTGGAAATCACAAGAGCTGGAAAGTAGCGGCCGATTGTGGCCGGCCCTATTTCCGCGGCGCTCTGATGTGAGGCGACCTTGGTCGACTTGGCCACCCGCTTGCCCCTGATCGAATCACCAAGTCCGGCCGCGATCCCCGAATACCCTTGTCCGACAGCGCCAACCACGTCAAACCGCCCCGGGTAAGCTCAGACGAGTTGGGCGATGATCTTCGCGATATTCGTCGCCGTGTGCGCGGCCTTCACGTTGTACTGCGCGATGGCGATCTTGCCCTTCTCGTCCACCACAAAGGTCGACCGAATCACGCCGGTGACGGTCTTGCCGTACATCTGCTTCTCCCCGTACGCTCCCCACGCCGTCAACACCTTGCGATCGGGATCGGATAGCAGCGGGAACGTCAGCTCCTCGGCGTCCCGGAATTTGGCGAGCTTTTCCGGCTTGTCGGGCGAGATGCCCACGACGTCGACGCCGGCGTCGTTGAGATCGTGCAGGTTGTCGCGGAACGCGCAGGCCTGCTTGGTGCACCCCGGTGTGGACGCGGCCGGGTAGAAGTACACGACGACGCGGCGCCCCTTGTAGTCGGCAAGCGACACCTTGTTGCCGTCGGCGTCGGGCAGGCTGAATGCGGGCGCCTTGTCGCCCGCGGCGAGCCGCGTGGTCTCGGTCAACGTGGGTCCTTTCTGTTCACCGGCGCGTTGGGGTTATCGCCGGCTGATCTAGGGTAGTGCCTCAGGTGCATAGGCGGACTTGGAGGACAGACACGTGGCGGACCGGGACCCCGAGGCCATCAAGCGGGACATCGACGTCGCCCGCGATCAGCTGGCGGCCACCGTCGACACACTCGCCGAGCGCGCCAATCCTCGCCGTCTCGCCGACGACCTGAAGGCCCGCGCGGTCGAATTCGTCAAGAAGCCCGTGGTGATCGCCTCGCTGGTGGGGATCTCTTCGGTCGTGGTGATCGTCGTGGTGCGCAGGGTCAGGGACCGCTGACTTCAGGGGCCAGCTCGCCCGTTATCTCGTGGCCTTGCCGGCTTCGCGACGAGTCTTGTCTTTCACGTGGGTCGAGCAGCAATGTGTTAAGTCGCAATGGAACCGGTCACTGCATTCATGCGAACAATAAACTGACGCGGCCGGAAGCCAGTCCGGATCGGACAGGTCACGCCGTCGGTCGTTCGGATCGAACGTATGGCCGCAATGTACGCAGGTCTTGACCTTGGTCTTGGTAGCCATGTCGGTCAGCGTACGCGCCATTGCCCTTAATCTGTGATGGTTTTCACACCGTGACAACAATCGGCGTCTTGCAGAGTGTCTGAAACAAATTCAGCCGTCTTCGATCCCCGCTATAGCCGCACGGCGACACGACAACGCGGCCATCTCGATGAGACCGACGGGCGTGAGGCCAACACACAGTAAGCCAGCGCCTCAGTGCGAAATCCCTTGTGGCGAAGACGCTTGCATGCCCATCGGCTGTTGAGCGTCGCTTCGTGCCGTCGCGCGCGAACAACCCACCCTGGCGTCACGTCGTCGCCCAGCGACCCGGGACGTACGGCGCGGGGCCGAGGCGACCGCGCACCGCTCGGAATTAACTCGGCAGTCAACGCGTTAGCTAGCGACGACCCGCGGCGACACCAGGTGTTTTCACCTGCGTTCGCCGCAAACTCCTAACCGGGGGGACGGTGTTGAGGCTTCTTAAGCGGGCGTGGGTGCCGCTGGTGGTCGCGGTGGCACTGATCATCGGCGGCGTGGCGGTGGGCCGGCTCAACGGAGTCTTCCCCGGGCCGGGGATCCCCAAGCCCGATCCCCGGGATGCGACCCCGCCGTACGCGGCCAAGACGGCCATCTATGAAATCTTTGGACCGCCCGGGACCGCCGGCGTCGTCAACTGGATGGATGCGGACGCGCAACCGCAGAAGGCCAACTTCACCACCTTGCCGTGGTCGCAGACGATAGTCGCCGAGATGCCCGGCATCTTCGCCTACGTTGTCGCCCAAGGTGACAGCCCGTCTATCGGGTGCCGGATAACGGTCGACGGCAAATTGGTCGATCAACATGAGGTCACTACGCGTGATGCGCAGGTCTCGTGCTTGGACAAATCCGCATGACCGACACCGCCACCGCCGACACGGACGAAATCCCGGTCGCGCAGCGCACCGAAGTCGAGCGCAGGCCGCGGCTGGCCCGCACCATCCGGATCCTGGCGCTGCCGATCGTCGTGGTCTGGCTGCTGATCGCGGTCGGCGTCAACGTCTTCGTCCCCCAGTTGGAAAAGGTCGCCGAGGACGTCTCGGTGCCGCTGTCGCCATCTGATGCGCCGTCCGTGACGGGGATGAAGCACATCGGGGAGAAATTCAAGGAGTACGACTCCGACAACCTCGTCCTGGTGACCCTGGTCGGTGACAAGCCGCTCGGCGAGGACGCCCACCGGTATTACGACGATCTGGTCAAGAAGCTGCAGCAGGACACCCAGCACGTCGAGCACGCGCTGAATTTCTGGGGGCAGCGATTCACGGCCTCGGGTGTGGAGAGCTACGACCACAAGGCCGCCTACGTCCAGGTCAACCTGCGCGGTGACCAAGGCGGCGCCGTCGGCGACAAGTCGGTTGACTCGGTTCGCAAGATCGTCGAGGACTCGAAGCCGCCGGCGGGGGTGAAGGCCTACGTCGCGGGCCAGGGTGCCCTGACCGACGACACGATCGTCGTGGGCAACGCGAGCCTGTTCAAGATGACGATCATCACCGTCGTCATCATCGCGATCATGCTGGCGTTCGTCTATCGGTCCATCGGCACCGTGCTGCTGACGATGGTGATCCTGTTCGTCGGACTGGCCACCGGGCGCGGGGTGGTGGCACTGCTGGGCAACACCGGCATCATGGGGCTGTCGACCTTCGCCGTGAACCTGTTGACAGCGCTGGCCATCGCGGCCGGCACCGACTACGCGATATTCATGGTCGGCCGCTACCAAGAGGCCCGGGAACGGGGCCTGGACCGCGAAGCCGCCTACTACGACACCTTCGCCGGCGTCAGCAAGGTGGTGCTGGGCTCGGGTCTGACGATCGTCGGGGCGCTCGCCTGCCTGAAATTCACTCGGTTGCCGTACTTCAGCTCGTTGGCGTTCCCGTGCGCTCTCGGTCTGCTGGTGGTGGTAGCCGCGGGGGTGACCCTGACGCCGGCGCTGATCGTGGTCGCAAGCCGCTTCGGTCTTTTCGACCCGAAGCGAAAGTTCAACTACACCCGGTGGCGCCGTCTGGCGACGGCCATCGTGCGTTGGCCGGCGCCCATTCTGGCTACTTCGGTCATCCTGGCGATCGTCGGCGCCATCGGCTTGGCGGGCTTCAACCCCCGCTACAACGACCTGTACTACCTGCCACACAGCGCTTCCTCGATCCGCGCGTACGACGCGGCGGATCAGCACTTCACCCAGGCCCGGTTGAACCCGGACCTGCTCATGATCGAATCGGACCACGATCTGCGCAATCCGACCGACATGCTGGTGCTCGACAAGATCGCCGGAGCCATCTTTCATGTGCCAGGAATCGAACGGGTGCAGAGCATCACCAGGCCGCTGGGCCCGCCGATTCAAGACGGATCCGTCCCGTTCCAGCTCAGTGTGCAGAGCGCTCCGATCAGGGACAATCTGAGCTATCTGAAGGACCGGATCGCCGACATCAAAAAGATCACCGGTTTCCTCGACACTCAGATCGCCCTGTTGGAGCGCCAGTACGCGGTGACCCAGAAGCTCGCCAACGCCGCCGAGGACAGCTCGAAGACCACCGCGGAGACGGCGGCCATCACCGACGAAATCCGGGACCACATCGCGGATTTCGATGATTTCTGGCGACCGATTCGCAGTTACTTCTATTGGGAGAAGCACTGCTTCGACATCCCGATCTGCTGGTCGCTGCGAAGCCTATTCGACGCCCTGGACGGATTCGATCAGCTGGCCGAAAAGTTCCACGCCCTCACCGGCGATCTCACCAACACGGCCGCTGCCACGCGCGAATTGCTGGCGATCATTCCCGAGAACATCGCTGTGTCGAAGTCGATCCGGGATACGACGCTGACCATTTACAGCTCGTTCGACAGCCTGATCGATCAGTTCGACAAGCTGACCGACACGAGCGCCGTGATGGGCAAGTCCTTCAACAACTCTCAGGTGGAGAGCCTGTTCTACCTGCCACCCGAGATCTTCGACAACCCCGACTTCCAGTTGGGGTTGCGCTTGATGGTGTCGCCGGACGGCAAAGCCGCTCGTTTCATCATCACCCACTCCGTGGATCCGGCGACGACGGAAGGAATTTCGTCGGTCGACAAGGAGCGCCAAGCGGCCAAGGAGGCGATCAAACTCACCTCGTTGCAGAACGCCGACATCTACCTCGGCGGTACGGCCGCAACGTTTTACGACATCGCCAACGGCGCCAAATACGACCTGATGATCGCCGGGGTGGCCTCGATCGTTCTCATCTTCATCATCATGGTGATCGTCACCCGAGCCTTGGTCGCCGCGGGCGTGATCGTCGGCACGATCGTGATGTCGCTGGGAGCGGCCTTCGGGTTCTCTACACTGATCTGGCAGCACCTGCTCAACTTCCAGTTACACTGGGTCGCAACCGAATTCGCGTTGATCGTGCTCTTGGCGGTGGGGTCGGATTACAACCTGATGCTGGTGTCCCGAATCGAGGAGGAGATCGGGGCGGGCCTGAAAACGGGTCTCATCCGCGGCATGGGGCTCACCGGCCCGGTGGTGACGGCCGCCGGTCTCGTGTTCGCCGTCACCATGGCCACGATGATCACCAGTGATCTGCGGGCGATCGGCCAGTTCGGCACGACGATCGGGCTCGGCCTGATGTTCGACACCTTCGTCGTGCGATCGCTGATCACGCCGTCGATCATGACGGTGATGGGACGCTGGTTCTGGTGGCCGAAGCGGGTACGGGTTCGCCCGGCCAGCCAGATGCTTCGGTCCGTCGGGCCGCGCCCGCTGGTTCGTGCGCTGCTGTACCAGCCGCGGCATGCGGATGTGCAGAGTAGCGCCCGGGACAGCACGCCGGTTGCAGGTTGAGGCGTCGTTCAGACGCGTCCGGTCAAAGTGCGCCGTCAGGGTTTCGAACCCCGGACCCGCTGATTAAGAGTCAGCTGCTCTACCAACTGAGCTAACGGCGCCGTGTACGGCCGAGACCGCGTACGCGACAATAACAGGCGTCCTGCCGCGAAGCGAAATCCCGATGTCCGCCAGGATACCTGTCTCCGCGCCGGGCGGCCGTCCCCTTTCCCGGCTGGCACCGGAAAGGTCTTGTCGGGCAAGGGCCGTCAAAAAAGCGTTCCGCAATAGGGCGCCCGCTCGGTGTGAAAAGCGGCATCCAGTTCGCGGATGGCACCCGGACGCAGTTCGGTGACGCGGTCCGCTCGCACCAGTTCGGAGGCGCGATGCGCCCCCATGAAGATGGTCGACAATTCGGCCAGGCCGATCTCGACGTCCGCGGGCCCTTGATGAGGTGGGTGCGGCGTGCATTTGCCGGTTCCGTCGCGCGTCTGCAGCAGGAATCGTCCTCCGGCAAGGTTGAGCGGGTCTGTGACCTCCACCACCACGTCGGCGTCGGCGGAGTACACGCGGGCACCAAGCACCTCGGGCACGTCGTTGATGCGCACCCACAGGAAATCGCTCATCCCGGTGGTCTGCGCGGTGCGCTGGTCGCGCAGTTTCAGCCGGAGCGGATCGTCGACCGGCACGTCGATCTCGATGTTGTCGAACATCTCCAACACCAACAACGTCTGCAGCAGCTCGGTGTGGGCTTCGTCGGTGATGGGGCAGAAGTCCTCGACGAGCACGGAGCCGAACGGCGGCCGAAAGGCATGTTTCCCCGCACCGACGACGCGATACGCCAGAAAGCCGTCCGGATGGACTGTGTAGTTCAGCGCGGATCCGTTGCCCCGCTGGGTGGGCCGGTCCTCCAGGAAGTCGGCCCACCACGCGCTGTCGCGCTCCATCGCCCCATTCGTTGCGGCGCACCATCGTTCGTAGATTTCGGGCAGTAGGTCCTTGGCCTCGGCAGCATTGACCTCCCGTGCCCGGGTCCCGTCCGGCGCGTTGCGCAGCTTCGCGAAGCGGCGATCGATGGAGTAGGAGTGGCTGTAGCTCGCCACGCCGGCACCGAAACCGTCGTACATCGCGGTCTGGGTGGGAACGCCGCACACGATCGGGTAACCGCGCTCGAGAAGTTTTCCCAGCCCCTGCGCGCTGAGCCGCGCCCATATTCCGGTTCCCTGGTGCGTTGACGCGACCGCGATCATGGTCAGCCACGCGGCTCGTAGGCTGCCGCCACCGGGCACGGTGAGCCGGGCGCGATAGATGATCGACGTCCCTACCAGGGCCGGGTGCTGCGGATCGGAGACGTCCTCGGCCACCAGGATGTCCTCGAGTTCGACACGGCGTTTCCAGGCTTCCACGGCGCGCGGGTCCACCGGATCCCCGAAAGTGCGAGCCTGATTCTCATAGACGGCCTGCCAGTCATTTTCGGTCGGGTGCCTGATTGTGATGCCGTCGTCGATCGTATTCATCGTTCGTCCAATCCGCTTCTAGCCCAGCCTAATCGGCGCTCTGCACGCCGAATCCAGTACCGGGGGCCCGCTCTCGTCCGTTACCCGGGTGTCGGACCGTCAAACGTCAATTGACGCGAGCTCGACGCTGCAGGGGCGGGTCAGCAGGGGTCATATGGGTATAGCGATACCCAATGTTGCAAGAAATCACGCGGCTGGCCGTCGCCGCCCCGCGACGGCAGCGCCTGGTCAGGAGGTCGCCGACGGCGGCCGCGACTGGGCATGGTTAGCGCCGCCATCCTCGCACTGACCGCCGCGCTGTGCATCGCCGCCGGCGACGTTCTGCAGCAGCGAGCGGCGCACTGCATCGACGACCGGTCGATCGGGCATGTCGAACTGTTCGCCGCCCTGCTGCGCAACGGGCGGTGGTGGTTGGGTGCGCTGTTGCTTGTCGCGAGCATCGCGTTGCAGGCGGCCGCCCTGGGGAAGGGATCGGTGCTGCTGGTGCAAGCGCTGCTCATGCTCTCGCTGCTGTTCGCGCTGCCCATCAACGCCCGGTTGTGGCACCGCAGGGTGACCGGCCGCGAGTGGATCTGGGGTGGCTTGCTGACCGCCGCAGTGGTCGTGATCGTGGTCGTCGGCAATCCGCAGGCCGGTCGCTCCGGCGCCTCGCTGGGAATCTGGGCCGCTGTGGCCGCCGTGCTTGCGCCGCTGCTGGTGGCGTGTGTCGTGGCCGGCCGGATCCAGGGTGGTGCCCGGGCCGCCGCGCTGTTCGCCTTCGTGTCGGGGTCGTTGTGGGGCGTCTTTGGGGTGCTGACCAAGGAGGTCGTCGCTCGGCTCGGCGACGGCGGCTGGGCGGTGGTTCGAACCCCCGAGTTGTATGCGTGCGTCCTTGCCGCGACTGGCGGCCTGGTCTGGAGTCAGGCGGCGTTTCGGGCCGGGCCCTTGACCGCCTCGATGCCGACCCTGCAGATGTCGCAGCCGGTCGTGGCGGCGGTGCTGGGCGTCGTCGTTCTTGGCGAGACGCTGAACACCGGGCGCGCCGATTTGATGGCCCTGGCGACGGCCGGGCTGGCGGCGACGGTGGCGATCGTCAAACTCGCGCGCGTCGAGGCCGCCACCACCCGCGACGGGGTCGAGGCGCGGCACCGAGACCCGGTTGGCCAATCGGCGTAGATACCTGACGGCGAATCGTTCGGATGACGCATTGTGGGCGGCAAAAAACCCTTTACAATGCTTCCACTCTGGTCAGCGGTGACCGAATATGCCGATCGAATTGGAAGGTCGCTCGATGACGCCTTTGCGCAGACGTCGGTCGTGGCTGGCTGCCGCCATGACCGTGTTTGCTGTCGTCGCCGCTGCCTGCAGCAGCAGCCCCACCGCCGCGCCGGCGAAGGTCATCTTCGACAAGGGCACGCCGTTCGCCGACCTGCTGGTCCCCAAGCTCACCACCTCGGTGACCGACGGCGCCGTCGGGGTCACCGTGGACGCGCCGGTGACGGTCAGCGTTGCCGACGGTGTCATCGGGTCGGTCACGATGGTCAACGAGAACGGCAAGACGGTCAACGGTCAACTGAGCCCCGACGGGCTGCGCTGGTCGACTTCCGACCAGCTGGGCTACAACCGGCGCTACACGCTGAACGTGAAGGCGCTCGGACTCGGTGGGGCCGCGACCCGGCAGATGACCTTCCAGACGAGTTCACCGGCCCACCTGACGATGCCCTACGTGGCCCCCGGCGACGGCGAGGTGGTCGGCATCGGTGAGCCGGTGGCGATCCGATTCGACGAGAACATCGCGAACCGCGCCGCGGCGCAGAAGGCGATCGTCATCACCACCAACCCTCCCGTCGAGGGCGCGTTCTACTGGCTGAACAACCGCGAAGTCCGTTGGCGCCCAGAGCATTTCTGGAAGCCGGGCACGGCCGTGGACGTGGCGGTCAACACCTACGGAGCCGACCTGGGCGACGGGATGTTCGGCGAGGACAACGTCAAGACGCACTTCACCATCGGCGATGAGGTCATCTCGACGGCGGACGACAGCACCAAGATGGTGACCGTGCGCGTCAACGGCGAAGTCGTCAAAACGATGCCGACTTCGATGGGCAAGGACAGCACCCCCACGGCGAATGGCTTCTACATCGTCGGCGGCCGGTACAAGCACATCATCATGGACTCCTCGACCTACGGGGTGCCGGTCAACTCGCCCAACGGGTATCGCACTGATGTCGAGTGGGCCACGCAGATTTCGTACAGCGGCGTCTTCGTGCATTCCGCGCCGTGGTCGGTCGGCGCGCAGGGCCACTCGAACACCAGCCACGGGTGTCTGAACGTGAGCCCGAGCAACGCCGAGTGGTTCTACGACCACAGCAAGAGCGGCGACATCGTCGAGGTCGTCCACACCGTGGGGTCGACGCTGCCGGGCACCGAGGGACTGGGCGACTGGAACGTGCCCTGGCCGGTGTGGAAGGCCGGCAACGCCAACACCTAGCCGGGCGCCCGTTTCCGGCGGCTCGGCAATGCGTCTTTCACGTTTCATTCATTCGTCCGCGACCTGGACGTTGTAGGGTGCCGGGCCATGAGCACCCCTTCCCCCGGGCCCGGTTGGTGGCTGGCGTCGGACGGCAATTGGTACCCCCCGCGCTGGGAGACCACCTTCGTGCATTACACGAACGAGGCTCTGGACGCCGTGATCGAAGAGGCGGCCCGCCAGTCGAAGACGTACGGCGAACAGGGCTGGGAGATCGTGGGCTCCTCTGTGCAACGGGTCCAGGTCGCCCGCCACTTCAGCGACTACGACAAAGGCGGGGACCACTATTTCGAGTGGAGCATCGTCTGCACCCTGAAACGGCCGCTGGCGCCGGGATAACCGCGTATTCCTCGACACCAAAGGCCGGAGGACGAAAGCCCTCCGGCCTCCGCTGACCAGCACAACAGACGCAAATAGCGCGGCGTTCAGGCCCACCGGGGAAGCCCCGAACAGGCACGATCCTCCCCCTCGAACAAGCCCAGCGCAGGACGATTACTCACTCAGTAGCCACGGCCCAAGATGGCCTTGAGGACGTTTGGGCGGTCCAGCATTCGCAGTTGCTTGAGCATGCCGTCAACGACCTCGAAAGCCTTATCGCTGACGGCAACGAAGATTTCTTCCTCCTGCATGCGCATTCGAAAGTCATAATCGGATGGGCCGGGGCCGCGCTGCGGCTGTGCCCAGTTGTCGGCGTACTTCTGGTCAATAACTCGTTGCGTGTGACTTACTTTTTCCCAAGCTTGTGTCACGCGGAGTAGCTCTATCTGCACTTCTTTGATTTGGTCCGGATTCGGTGAATCAAGTTGATCACGGAATTTTGTCAGGTCATCGCCCGACACGACCTCGGGGCAGTCTTGCGGCCAATCGTACTTTCCCCCGTACCTTTGACCCACTGACATTGTTCTACGTGCCTTCAAAATCTCGAGTTTAGCATCTAACAGCTGGTTACGAAGATTTTCCCGCAACTTGCGTTGATCCGACCATTGCTTCTCGCGGATTCCTTGAACAAACTTCACCGCTCCAATAGCGGAATTGAGAACACCAAGACCAAATCCCGCCACCGCTGCGAACGCGAGGAAACCTGACATGTTAGGAGTTTATCGTGCGTGCTGGCCTTAAAAGGGCCGTTGATGACAGTGGGTTGCCGTTTCGGCCACGGAAAATTTCGATGGCGCCGAGTGTGTTTCTTTTCTGCTCTTCAGTCCAAGTGGTCATACGCCTACGGTGGCACAGCCCACCGACACCCCGGTGGTCAATCGCGCCAAGTGTTGACGGCAGTAGGGGTGCGCTAAGGGTGCGGGCCGTTCAAAAAGAAAGAAGTCGGAGGGGCTAACTACCCCCTCTGACCTGTGGGGTGGCTGACGGGACTCGAACCCGCGACATCCAGGATCACAACCTGGTGCTCTACCAACTGAACTACAGCCACCATGGCCGCGAGCCGGCGTCCATACCTGGGCCAACGAGCGGCGACCACCGATACTAGCCGTTGGGTGCCTCGGTGTCCGAATCGATTGTTCGAGTGGCGTTCTCTGCGCCGTCAAGATCGGCTACGACGGTCTCGATTTCGCTGGTGGACGGGCCGGGCGGGGGCACGAACGCGGTCCGCCGGTAGTACCGCAGCTCGCGGATGGATTCGTGAATGTCGGCCAGCGCCCGGTGCGCGAGCCCCTTGGCGGGCTGACCGTAGTAGATGCGCGGATACCAGCGCCGGCAGAGTTCCTTGATGGAGCTGACGTCGATCATCCGATAGTGCAGGTAAGAGTCCAGCTTTGGCATGTCGCGGGCGATGAACGAGCGGTCCGTCGCGATCGAGTTGCCCGCCAGCGGCGCCGTCTTGGGTTGCTTGACGTGCGTGGTGATGTAGTCCAGCACCATCGCCTCGGCGGTCGCCAGGTCGACGGTGGACGCCTTGACCTCGTCGATCAGCCCCGAGCGCGAATGCATTTCGGTGACCACCTCGATCATCGACGACAGCGCGGCGTCGTCGGCGTGGATCACCACGTCGACGCCGTCGCCCAGGACGTTCAGCTCGGCGTCGGTGACCAGCGCCGCGATCTCGATCAACTTGTCCGAGCCCAGCTCGAGCCCGGTCATCTCGCAGTCGATCCATACCAATTCGTCGCGCACAGCGCTCAGCGTATGCGTGTGTCGGCCCTGCGCGAGCCCTGCCCCCACCAGGCCTGGAGAAGTAGGGTGAGCGGTGCGACTGGGGAAGAGGGGCGAGCACGATGACCACCGAATCAGCGGCGACACCCGCGCAGCGAATCGCGAACGGCTACGCCGTCGAAGGCCAGGCGCTGGAATTGGGCACGGTCGTCGTCGACGGCGTGGCGGACCCGACCGCACAAATCCGCATCCCGCTGGCGACCATCAACCGGCACGGCTTGGTGGCCGGCGCCACGGGAACCGGCAAAACCAAGACGCTGCAACTGATCGCCGAACAGCTCAGCGCCGCGGGCGTGGCGGTGCTGATGGCCGACGTGAAGGGCGACCTGTCCGGCCTGGCGCGGCCCGGGGAGGCCAACGACAAGACCGCCGCGCGGGCGAAAGACACGGGCGACAACTGGCAGCCGACGGGGTTCCCGGTGGAGTTCTTCTCGCTGGGTACCGGGGGAGTGGGCGTGCCGGTGCGCGCGACCGTGGCCAGCTTCGGCCCGGTTCTGCTGTCGAAAGTGTTGGGGCTCAACGCCACTCAGGAATCGACACTGGGGCTGATCTTCCACTGGGCTCAGCAGGCCGGGCGCCCGCTGACCACCCTGGCCGACTTGCGCGGCGTGATCAGCCATTTGGCGAGCGACGAGGGCAAGGCCGATCTGAAAGACCTGGGCGGAGTTTCGTCGACGACGGCGGGAGTCATCCTGCGGGCGCTGGTGAACCTCGCGGGCGAGGGCGGGGACACGTTCTTCGGCGAGCCGAAGCTCGACCCCCAGGATCTCTTGCGAGTGGAGGACGGGCACGGCATCATCTCGCTGCTCGAGTTCAGCGGTCAGTCGGTGCGTCCCGTCATCTTCTCCACCTTCCTGATGTGGCTGCTCGCCGACCTGTACGCCAAACTGCCCGAGGTCGGTGACGTCGACAGGCCCAAGCTGGTGTTCTTTTTCGACGAGGCGCACCTGTTGTTCGCCGACGCGTCCAAGGCCTTCCTCGAACAGGTCGAACAAACCGTCAAGCTGATCCGCTCCAAGGGCGTCGGGGTCTTCTTCTGCACCCAGCTGCCCACGGACATACCGAACGACGTGCTGTCCCAATTGGGGGCGCGGGTCCAGCACGCGCTGCGGGCGTTCACCCCCGACGACCAGGCGGCGCTGTCCAAGACCGTGCGCACCTACCCGAAAACCGATGTGTACGACCTGGAGTCGGCGCTGACCTCACTCGGGATCGGCGAGGCCGTCGTCACCGTCCTGTCCGAGAAGGGGGCACCGACACCCGTCGCGTGGACCCGGATGCGGGTGCCCCGCTCGCTGATGGCGTCGATCGGGACCGACGCGATCTCTGCCGCGGCGAAAGCCAGTCCGCTGCAGGCGAAGTACGGGCGAACGGTCGAACAACCGGCGCCGGAACCACCGCCGGCCCCTTCGGCGCCGCCCGCGGGGAGACCCGCCGAGCCCGGCTATCCGCCGGTGCCAACGGATTCCGGGATCCCGCCGATGCCGGCGCCCTTCGAACCGAAGGGCCCGGCTATGTGGGAGGAAGTGCTTGAGAATCCGACGGTGAAAAGCGGCATCAACACGGCCATTCGCGAAGCGGTGAAAGCGATTTTCGGCACCGGCCGGGGCCGCCGGAAGTAACGCCTACCCGCCGCCAAGCTTCTTGTAGAAACTGCCCACGATCGGTGCCACGATCGCGCGTGGGGCGTAGCCGCTGGCCACCGACATGGCCTTCGACGTCAACCCCGGGACGACGCGCATCTTGTTGCGCTCCAACGCATCCAGTGAGATCTGGGCGGTGTGCTCCGTCGAGATCCACAGGAAATCGGGCACCAGCTTTTCGACCAGTGACCTTTCGGCCTCGTCGGGCAGGTCGGTGCGCACCGGCCCCGGCGCCAGCAGCGTGACGTGCACACCCGAGCCGCGCAGTTCGCCGCGCAACGATTCGCTGAACGTGTTGGCGAACGCCTTGGTGGCCGCATAGGTGGCGTTGTAGGGAATCGGCGAATTGCCCGCCGCCGAACCGGAAATCAGGATGCCGCCGGCCTTGCGCTCGACCATGCCCGGCAGCACCGCCAACGTAAGGTCATGCACGGCAATGGCATTCAGCTGCACCTGGGCCTTTTCGCCCGCCGGGTCGAGGCCCGCGACCGGACCGAACGTCGCCGTTCCCGCGTTGGCGCACAGGATCGAGATGGGCCGGGCGGCGAGTTCGTCGCACAGTTTCGCCCGTTCCGTCGGGTCGGCCAGGTCGGCGGGGCGCACTTCGACGACGACGCCGTACTTCTCGGTCAGCCGCGCGGCCAGGTCGTTGAGCAGGTCCTCGCGGCGCGCGGTGACGATCAGGCTGTGCCCGCGGGCGGCGAGTTCGGTGGCCAGCGCCGCGCCGATGTTTTGCGAAGCTCCGGTGACAACGGCGCGCGCGTCGGGACTGGGAGCTGGGACCGGCATGCGGCCAATGGTAGACAGCCTCGAACCCAATAGAGTGCCGGGCATGAGTCAGCGTCCGGCCACACCGGTGCCATCGCAGGTGGTGGCGTGGGCGCTGTGGGACTGCGGCTCCCTCGGCATGAACGCGATCGTGGCGACCTTCGTCTTCTCGGTCTACCTGACCGGCAGCGTGGGGGCGGGAATGTCCGGCGGCACGTCCCCCGCGAGTTGGCTCGGTCGCTCGCTTGCGGTCGCGGGGTTGACCATCGCGGTGTTGGCACCGGTCGTGGGGGTGTGGGTGGAAGCCCCGCACCGTCGGCGGGTGGTGTTGACGGTCTTGAGCGGTCTCGCCGTCGCATCGACCAGCGCGATGTTCCTGATCCGCGACGATCCCAGCTATCTGTGGGCGGGCCTGGTTCTGTTGTCGGCCACGGCCGCGTGCGGTGATCTCGCCGGCGTCCCCTACAACGCGATGCTGCGTCAGGTCTCGACGCCGCAGACGGCCGGACGCATCTCGGGCCTCGGCGCGGCCTCCGGGTTCACCGGCAGTGTTGTCCTGCTGTTGCTGGTCTATTTCGGTTTCATCGCCGGAACCGGCCCGGTGCGCGGGCTGCTGCACGTGCCCGTCCATGACGGGCTCTACGTCCGGGCGGCGATGCTGCTGACGGCGGCGTGGTTCGCGGTGCTGGCGCTGCCGCTGCTGTTCGTCGCGCACCGGCTGCCGGACTCCGGCGAAGCGTCGCAACCGACCAGCATGCTGGGCGGCTATCGCAAGCTGTGGGCAGAGGTGCGCAAGGAATGGCGCCGCAACCGCAACCTGGTCTATTTCCTGGGGGCCAGCGCGCTGTTCCGGGACGGGCTGGCGGCCATTTTCGGCTTCGGCGCGGTGCTCGGCGTCAGCGTGTACGGCCTGTCCCAGGCCGATGTGCTGGTGTTCGGCGTGGCCGCCAGCGTCGTGGCCGCGATCGGCGCGATGACCGGGGGGTTTGTCGACCACCGGATCGGATCCAAACCGGTCATCGTCGGGTCGCTGGTCGCACTCATCGCCGTGTCGGCCACCATGATGGCGGTGTCGGGTCCGCACGCGTTCTGGGCGTGCGGACTGTTGTTGGCCATGTTCGTCGGTCCCTCCCTGGCGTCGTCGCGCGCGCTGCTGCTGCAGCTGGCGAAGGACGGCGGGGAAGGTGTCGCGTTCGGCCTCTACACGATGACGGGACGGGCCGTCGCGTTCGTGGCGCCGTGGCTGTTCTCGGTCTTCGTCGACGTCTTCGGTGCCGTGCGTGCCGGCATCGCCGGGATCTGCCTTGTGCTGGGCGCCGGACTGCTGGCGATGCTGGTGGTTCGGGTTCCTGCGCGCGCCGAACAGCCCGCGCAGGCCTAGCTGTTCTAGTCACGCGAGTCGTTATCGAGATCGACGTTGGCGCGAAGAAATGCGAGTGAACTGCACGCTAGCGTCGATCTCGGTGTCCAGGAAGCCCGATTTGCCGGTGGGGAAGGTCGCCGAAAGACTGGCTCGCGACGCCTAGCTGTTCTAGCCTCGCGCGTCGCAGACCGTCAGGCCCGCCCCTTCGCGCTGGCTCACCTGAACCCCGCCGATGGTCAGCGAGCAGGTGACGTTGTGCCCGAAGTTGACGACCGTGACGTTCGGCGGGTGGACGGCCGACTTGGACAGGCTGACCTCTTTGCTCCACGGCAGCGCGACGTTGAACTCGGTCTGCAGCATGTCGCCGGTGCCGATGTAGACGATGCTGAGTGCGCGGCCCTCGCCGGTGACGTTATAGACGACGTCTTGCATCTCGACCGGGCCGGTCGTCTGGGGCGGCGTGCCCGACGCCGTCGGCGGCGGCAGGGGCCGGAAGGTGCGCGACGGCGGGGTCGTCCGCGTCGAGGGGGTCGGCGTCGGCGTTTCCTCGGTTGATCCGGGCATGGCCGGCAGCGGTGGGACCACGGTCTGGTTCTTGATCGCGTCGTTGACCAGCACCAGCGCTATCACCAGCGCGACCGCCAGCAGCACGGCCACACCGGCGCCGAGCCACAGCCATCGCGGCGGCTTCCGGCGTCCCGGCGGCCGGGGCGGCGCTCCCTCCGGCAGCGCTTCACCCGACGGCGGCAGCTCCTGCTGCCAGTAGGCGGGCAACTGTTTGGTGTCATTCAGGCTGGCGGCCCATTGCGGGCCATATCCGCCGTAGGTGGGCGCGTAGGGCCCCGCCTGGTCGGCGTAGGCGGGATCGGCGGGCGGATACGGGTACCCCTGACGCCCGGTCGGTGACCCCGGTAGAGGGGGACTAAACCGCTCGGGTCGACGTGGATCGTTCATGTCCACCTCATGGCTTGCAGGGTACCTGTGCCGGGCGGTTCGGCGGTGCGTCTCCTGAGTACGCGACTCAGGGGCAGGAATTGCCGGCGCTCAGCGCGGCGACCGTCATCGCCCGCATCACCGCGCGTGACCGTGTCGCGCGAGCGGGTCGCGACCGCGTATCGTCCGTCGACTTCATGCTGTGCGGTGTCGAGTTCAGCAGGCCGAACACGGCATGGGCGGTCAGCCGGGCGTCGGCCTCGGCCAGCTTGGGATCGACCTCGCGCAGCACACCCACCCAGACCTCGACGTATTGGCGCTGCGCCTTACGGACCTGCTTTTCGGCGGCCTCGGGCAGGTGCGCCAGGTCGCGGTCCTGGATCCGAATCAGGTCGGGTTCGCCCAGGGCGAAGTCGAGGTGGAAGTCGATGAGCTCGTCCAACGCGGCCGTCGCGTCGGCGTTGCGGGCTCGCGCGCTGCGGGCGCCGGCAAGCAGCCGTGTGCTGATCCCCACGAGCAACTCGACCAGCATCGACTCCTTGTTGGGGAAGTGGCGATAGATCGCCGGACCGCTGACGCCCGCGGCGGCGCCGATGTCTTCCAGCCGGACCGCGAGGAAACCGCGCTCGGCGAACAGCCGTTCGGCGGCCGACAGCAGTTGCAGACGCCGGTCGGATTTCAACTGGCTCCGCCGATTTGGGGCGTCGGCCTGGCCGGGCCGGCCCTCGGCCGCGGATGCAGTCACGACTAGCCTCCGTCCGGTCGGTTAATCGTCACTAACTTAGCACGAGCGTGACCCGGTTACAGATGTCCGAGAAGGGCTTATCTTTGATAGCCGGACCAGCCGGAGGAGCCGTGGCAAACCTTTCGTACGACCGGGGGCCGAGCGATCCGCCGTTGCTTGAAACGACGATCGGGGCCAACTTCGCCGCCACCGCCGCCAAGTATGCGCAACGCGGCGCGCTGGTCGACGTGGCCGCGGGACGACGCTGGAGCTACGCCGAATTGCTGGCCTCCGTGCGGGGATTGGCCTCCGGATTGCTGCGGGCCGGAATCCGCCCTGGAGATCGCGTCGGGATCTGGGCGCCCAACCGGTGGGAGTGGGTGCTCGTCCAGTACGCAACCGCGGAGATCGGCGCGATCCTCGTCACCATCAACCCTGCCTACCGAGAACGCGAATTGGACTATGCGCTAAGGCAATCCGGGGTCGCGATGGTGATCGCCGCCCGGGACTTCAAGACCACGGACTACGCGGCCATGCTGCACGACGTGGCGCCGCGCTGCCCGGAGCTGGCCGAGGTCGTGCTCCTGGACAGCGAGCGGTGGGACGAGCTGGCGGCCACCGACATCGACCCGACCGGGCTGGCCCGGATCGCGGAAGCCCTGGATTGCCGCGACCCGATCAACATCCAATACACCTCCGGCACAACGGGATCCCCGAAGGCGGCGACGCTGAGCCACCGTAACATCCTGAACAACGGCTACCTGGTGGGCGAGCTACTCGAGTACACCGCGGAAGATCGGATCTGCATCCCGGTGCCCTTCTATCACTGCTTCGGCATGGTGATGGGCAACCTGGCCGCCACCAGTCACGGCGCGTGCATGGTGATTCCGTCGCCGGGGTTCGACCCTGCCGCCACCCTGCGCGCGGTGCAGGCCGAAAACTGCACCAGCCTCTACGGCGTCCCCACGATGTTCATCGCCGAGCTCGGCCTGCCGGATTTCGACGACTACGAACTGGGCAGCCTGCGCACCGGGATCATGGCCGGCTCGCCGTGCCCGGTCGAGGTGATGCGCAAGGTGATCGCGCGCATGCACATGCCGGGCGTCTCCATCTGCTACGGCATGACCGAAACATCGCCGGTATCAACGCAGACGCGCACCGACGATCCGCTGGAACGGCGCGTCGGCACGGTCGGCCAGGTGGGCCCGCACCTGGAGGTCAAGGTGGTGGACCCGGCCGGCGGCGCGACCGTGCCGCGCGGGGTGGCAGGTGAATTCTGCACGCGCGGCTATTCGGTGATGGCCGGGTACTGGAACGAACCGGAGCGGACCGCCGAGGTCATCGACGCGGACGGCTGGATGCACACCGGGGACCTGGCCGTCATGGACGACTGCGGCTATGTCCAGATCACCGGCCGCATCAAGGACCTCATCGTCCGCGGCGGCGAGAACATCTCACCGCGCGAGATCGAGGAGTTCCTCCACACCCACCCCGACGTCGTCGACGCCCAGGTCATCGGGGTGCCCGACGAGCGGTACGGCGAGGAGGTGATGGCGGTCGTCATGCTGCGCGCCGGCGCGCCGGCCCTGACCATCGAGGGCCTGCGCGAGTTCTGCGCAGGGCGCATCGCGAGATTCAAGGTCCCGCGCTACCTCCGGATCGTCGACGAGTTCCCGATGACCGTCACCGGCAAGGTGCGCAAAACCGAGATGCGCGAGCAGGCGATCGAGTACCTGCGTGACCAGGGCTGAGCGCTCGCTGCCTCCCTGGACGCGGCGTGCGGGCGATGGTATTCTCACGCCAGTTAATGAAGATTAACTGAAATCGGAGGCTGCTGCGGCGATGGACAAGGTGGTCACCTCACCTACGGCGGCTGCCGACGCCGTGGCCGACATAACCGACGGCTCGTCTTTGGCGGTCGGGGGATTCGGGTTCTGCGGCATCCCGGAGGTGTTGATCGCGGCGCTGGTCGACAGCGGTGTCCGCGAGCTGGAGACCGTGTCGAACAACTGCGGCGGCTACGGCGTCGGGCTGGAAGCGCTGTTGCACCACAAGCGGATTCGCCGCGCCGTCGCCTCCTATGTCGGCGACAACAAGGAATTCGCCCGCCAGTTCCTCGCCGGTGAGCTCGAGGTGGAGCTCATCCCGCAGGGCACCTTGGCCGAGCGGCTTCGCGCCGGCGGCATGGGAATCCCGGCCTTCTACACGCCGGCGGGGGTGGGCACCCCGGTCGCCGACGGCGGGTTGCCGTGGCGCTACGACGCGTCCGGTGCGGTGGCGGTGATGTCGGAGCCCAAGGAGACCCGCGAGTTCGACGGCGTCACCTACGTTCTCGAGCGCGCTATCCGCACCGACTTCGCGCTGGTGCACGCCTGGAAGGGCGACCGGCACGGCAACCTCGTCTACCGGGCGTCCGCCGCCAACTTCAATCCCGACTGCGCGACGGCCGGCAGGATCACCATCGCCGAGGTCGAGCATCTCGTCGAACCCGGCGAGATCGACCCGGCCACGGTGCACACCCCGGGCGTCTTCGTGCAGCGGGTCGTGCACGTACCCGATCCCGCCAAGCCGATCGAGAAGGTGACGGTGCGCTCGTGAGCTGGACGAGGGAGGGATTGGCCGCGCGGGTGGCCGCCGAATTCGAGGACGGCCAATACGTCAACCTCGGCATCGGCATGCCCACGCTGATCCCGAACCACATCCCCGACGGGGTCAACGTCGTCATCCACTCGGAGAACGGGATACTCGGTGTCGGGCCGTATCCGCGACCCGAGGACGTCGACGCCGATCTGATCAACGCGGGCAAGGAAACCGTCACCACGATGCCGGGCGCGGCGTTCTTCGGCTCCTCGACCTCGTTCGGGGTCATCCGCGGCGGGCACCTCGACGTCGCGGTGCTGGGCGCCATGCAGGTCTCGGCGACCGGCGACCTGGCCAACTGGATGATCCCGGGGAAGATGGTGAAGGGCATGGGCGGCGCGATGGACCTGGTGCACGGCGCCCGCAAGGTGATCGTGATGATGGAACACACCGCCACGGACGGCAGCCCGAAAGTCGTTGAGCGGTGCACCCTTCCGCTGACGGGCGTGGGCTGCGTCGACCGCATCATCACCGACCTCGCCGTCATCGACGTGTGCGGCGACGGCCTGCACCTCCTAGAGACCGCCCCCGAGGTCTCGGTCGACGAGGTGATCGCCAAAACCGAACCGCCCCTTATGCTGGCGACCACCGGGAGGCATACATGAGCACCGCCGTCACGAGCGCGCCGTCCTTCGCCGACGAGCACCGGCGGCTGGTCACCGAATTGAACGCCAAGCTGGCGGCCGCGGCGCTGGGCGGCAACGAACGCGCGCGCGAACGCCACGTCAGCCGCGGCAAGCTGCTGCCCCGCGAGCGGGTGGATCGCCTGCTCGACCCGGGCAGCCCGTTCTTGGAGCTGGCCCCGCTGGCGGCGGGCGGCATGTATGACGACGAGTCCCCGGGAGCCGGGATCATCACCGGGATCGGCCGGGTATCGGAGCGCGAGTGCGTGATCGTCGCCAACGACGCGACCGTCAAGGGCGGCACCTACTACCCGATGACGGTCAAGAAGCACCTGCGCGCACAGGAAGTCGCGCTGCAGAATCGGCTGCCGTGCATCTATCTGGTGGACTCCGGGGGCGCGTTCCTGCCGCGCCAGGACGAGGTCTTTCCCGACCGCGAGCATTTCGGCCGGATCTTCTACAACCAGGCGACCATGAGCGCCAAGGGGATTCCGCAGGTGGCCGCCGTGTTGGGGTCGTGCACGGCCGGCGGCGCCTACGTCCCCGCGATGAGCGACGAGGCCGTCATCGTCCGCGAGCAGGGCACCATCTTTCTCGGCGGTCCGCCGTTGGTGAAAGCCGCCACCGGCGAGATCGTCTCGGCCGAGGAACTCGGCGGCGGCGACCTGCACTCGCGGGTCTCCGGCGTCACCGACCACCTCGCCGACGACGACGAGCACGCGCTGCGGATCGTGCGCGCCATCGCGGCCACGTTCGGTCCGCGCGAGCCCGTGCAGTGGGAGATGCAGCCCTCCGTCGAGCCCAAGCACCCCCAGGCGGAGCTCTACGACGTCGTGCCACCGGATCCCCGCGTGCCCTATGACGTGCACGAGGTCATCGTGCGGCTGGTCGACGACAGCGAATTCAGTGAATTCAAGGCCAATTACGGCAAGACGCTGGTGACCGCGTTCGCGCGCATCCACGGCCACCCCGTCGGGATCGTCGCCAACAACGGTGTGCTGTTCAGCGAATCGGCGTTGAAGGGCGCGCATTTCATCGAGCTGTGTGACAAGCGCAGGATTCCGCTGCTGTTTTTGCAGAACATCGCCGGGTTCATGGTCGGGCGTGACTACGAGGCCGGCGGCATCGCCAAGCACGGCGCGAAGATGGTCACCGCCGTGGCCTGCGCCCGGGTGCCCAAGCTCACCGTCGTCATCGGCGGCTCCTACGGGGCGGGCAACTACTCGATGTGCGGGCGCGCGTATTCGCCCCGCTTCCTGTGGATGTGGCCCAACGCCCGCATCTCGGTGATGGGCGGCGAGCAGGCCGCATCGGTGCTCGCGACCGTGCGCGGCGAGCAGCTCAGCGCGGCGGGCAAGCCGTGGTCGGCCGACGAGGAGGAGGCGTTCAAGGCGCCCATCCGGGCGCAGTACGAGGACCAGGGCAACCCGTACTACTCGACGGCGCGGTTGTGGGACGACGGCATCATCGACCCGGCCGACACCAGAACGGTTCTCGGGCTGGCCCTTTCGGCGTGTGCCCACGCGCCGCTGGAACCGGTCTCCTACGGCGTCTTCCGGATGTGAAGATGTTCGACACCGTATTAGTGGCCAACCGCGGCGAGATCGCGGTCCGCGTAATCCGCACCTTGCGCCGGCTTGGCATCCGGTCGGTCGCCGTCTACAGCGACCCCGACGCCACCGCGCGGCACGTGCTCGAGGCCGACACGGCCGTGCGCCTGGGCCCCGCCGCCGCGCGCGAAAGCTACCTCGACATCGAGAAGGTCGTCGACGCCGCGGTGCGCACCGGGTCCCAGGCGATCCACCCGGGCTACGGGTTCCTCTCGGAGAACGCGCATTTCGCCGCGGCGTGCGAACGCGCCGGCGTGGTGTTCCTGGGCCCGCCGCCACGCGCAATCGAGGTGATGGGCGACAAGATCACCGCGAAGAACGCCGTGGCCGCGTTCGACGTCCCGGTGGTGCCCGGGGTGGCCAAGCCGGGCCTGACCGACGACGAGCTCGCCGCCGCCGCCGACGAGATCGGCTATCCGGTGTTGATCAAGCCGTCGGCCGGCGGCGGTGGCAAGGGCATGCGGCTCGTGGAGGACGCCGCGCGGCTGCGCGAGGCGCTCGTCGGTGCTCGACGGGAGGCCGCGTCCTCGTTCGGCGACGACACGCTGTTCCTGGAGCGGTTTGTGTTGCGGCCCAGGCATATCGAGGTGCAGGTGCTGGCCGACACGCACGGCAACGTGGTCCATCTGGGCGAGCGCGAGTGCAGCCTGCAGCGGCGCCACCAGAAGGTCATCGAGGAGGCGCCCTCGCCGCTGCTCGATCCCGGGACACGCGCCCGGATCGGTGCCGCGGCCTGCAACACCGCCCGCAGCGTGGATTACGTCGGCGCCGGGACGGTGGAGTTCATCGTCTCCGCGGACCGTCCCGACGAGTTTTTCTTCATGGAGATGAACACCCGCCTGCAGGTGGAGCATCCGGTCACCGAGGCGGTCACCGGCCTCGACCTCGTGGAGTGGCAACTACGGGTGGCCGCCGGCGAGAAGCTGGGATTCGCCCAGGACGACATCGAATTGCGCGGGCACGCGATCGAGGCCCGGGTGTACGCGGAGGATCCCGCGCGCGGGTTCCTGCCCACGGGCGGCGAGGTGCTGGCGGTGTCCGAACCGTCGGGTGCCGGCGTGCGGGTGGACTCGTCGCTGCTGACCGGGACGGTGGTTGGCAGCGACTACGACCCGATGCTGAGCAAGGTGATCGCCCACGGCGACGACCGCGGGGAGGCGCTCGCGAAACTCGATCGCGCACTGGGGCAGACCGTGATCCTCGGCGTGCAGACCAACGTCGAATTCCTGCGCTTCCTGCTCGCCGACGACCGGGTCCGTGCCGGTGATCTGGACACCGCGCTGCTCGACGAGCGGCTGGCGGACTTCGCGCCGGCCCCGGCGCCCGACGACGTGCTCGCCGCGGCCGGCCTCTTCCGCCAGTGGGCCCTGGCGCGACAGGCCCGGGGCAACCCGTGGGCGGTACCGACGGGGTGGCGGGTCGGTGGCGGCGCCGCGCCGGTGCGCACCGACATGCGGACGCCGCTGCGCAGCGAGACGGTATCAGTGTGGGGAACACCGCAGGCCGCCCGGGTGCAGGTCGGCGACGGTGAGATCCTTTCCACCAGTGTGCAAGTCGACGGCGCGCGGATGAGCGCGACGCTGGGTGGGCGGCGCCGCGAATACTGGTGGGCCGAGGCCGACCGGCACCTCTGGATCGCCGACGAGCGCGGGACGTGGCACGTGCGCGAGGCCGAGGAGCACAAGATTCACCGCGCCGCGGGCGAGCGGCCGGCCGAGGTCGTCAGCCCCATGCCCGGGAACGTGATCGCCGTGCAGGTCAGCTCCGGCGATGAGGTCTCCGAGGGCGACGTGATAGTCGTCGTCGAGGCGATGAAGATGGAACATTCTCTGCCCGCACCGGTTTCGGGTCGGGCGGAGCTGCTGGTGTCGGTCGGCGATCAGGTGAAGGTCGATCAGGTTTTAGCGCGGATTAAGGATGGATCATGACGACAGCGATTACCGCGGGCACGTTGCCCAAGGAATACGAGGACCTTCGTGACACGGTGGCCGACTTCGCGCGCACCGTCGTCGCGCCGGTGTCGGCCAAACACGACGAGGAGCACAGCTTCCCGTACGAGGTCGTCGCCAAGATGGCCGAGATGGGCCTGTTCGGGCTGCCGTTCCCGGAGGAGTACGGCGGCATGGGCGGCGACTACTTCGCGCTGGCCTTGGCCCTCGAGGAACTCGGCAAGGTCGACCAGTCGGTGGCCATCACGCTGGAGGCCGGCGTCGGGCTGGGCGCGATGCCGATCTACCGCTTCGGTACCGAGGAGCAGAAGCAGAAATGGCTGCCGGACCTGACGGCCGGCCGGGCGCTGGCCGGTTTCGGGCTCACCGAGCCCGGTGCCGGCTCCGACGCGGGCGCCACCCGCACCACGGCCCGGCTCGACGACGGCGAGTGGGTGATCAACGGCACCAAGCAATTCATCACCAACTCCGGCACCGACATCACCTCGCTGGTCACCGTCACGGCGGTCACCGGAACCCTCGCGGGTGACAAGAAGGAGATCTCGACGATCATCGTGCCCAGCGGCACACCGGGTTTCACCGTCGAACCGGTCTACAACAAGGTCGGCTGGAATGCATCGGACACCCACCCGCTGACCTTCGCCGACGCCCGCGTCCCGGAGGAAAACCTGTTAGGCGCCCGCGGCACCGGCTACGCGAACTTTCTGTCCATCCTGGACGAGGGCCGCATCGCGATCGCCGCGCTGGCGACCGGCGTTGCGCAGGGCTGCGTCGACGAAAGCGTCAAGTACGCCAAGGAACGCCAGTCGTTCGGCCAGCCGATCGGCTCGTATCAGGCGATCAGCTTCAAGATCGCCCGGATGGAGGCCCGCGCTCACGTCGCGCGCACCGCATACTACGAGGCTGCCGCGAAGATGTTGGCGGGCAAGCCCTTCAAGAAGGAGGCGGCGATCGCGAAGATGGTTTCCTCCGAGGCCGCGATGGACAACGCCCGCGACGCCACCCAGATCCACGGCGGCTACGGCTTCATGAACGAATATCCGGTGGCGCGCCACTACCGCGACAGCAAGATCCTCGAGATCGGCGAAGGGACCACGGAGGTGCAGTTGATGCTCATCGCGCGATCGCTGGGGCTGTCGTGACGGACGGCAAGTCGATTATCCAGCGGGGCTTGTGGTTTGAGGAGTTCGAGGTCGGCACGACCTACCTGCACCGGCCCGGCCGCACCGTCACCGAGGCCGACAACGTGCTGTTCACCACGCTGACCATGAACACCCAGTCGCTGCACCTCGACGCGGCGTGGGCCGCCGAGCAGCCCGGCTTTCGGGGCGAGCGGCTGGTCAACTCCATGTTCACCCTCTCCACGCTGGTCGGGCTGTCGGTTGCGCAGCTGACGCTCGGCACCATCGTCGCCAACCTCGGCTTCTCCGAGGTGTCGTTTCCCAAGCCCGTCTTTCACGGCGACACCCTGTACGCCGAGACCGTGTGCACCGGCAAGCGCGAGTCGAAGAGCCGCCCGGGCGAGGGCATCGTCACCCTCGAGCACACCGGCCGCAACCAGCACGGCGACGTCGTGGCGCGGGCGGTGCGGACCACTCTGGTACAAAAGCGGCCAGAAACAGAGGAGGTGTGATGGACCTGCGCGCCGCCGGCCCGGCCTGGTTGTTCTGTCCGGCCGACCGTCCCGAGCGTTTCGCCAAGGCCGCCGCCGCGGCCGACGTGGTGATCCTCGACCTCGAGGACGGGGTGGCCGAAGCCGACAAGCCCGCCGCCCGCAAAGCGCTGCGCGAGACCCCGCTGGACCCCGAGCGCACCGTGGTGCGCATCAACGCCGCCGGCACCGACGAGTACGCCCGCGACCTCGAGGCCCTGGCCGATACCGCCTACACGACGGTGATGCTTTCCAAGACCGAATCGGCCGCGCAGGTGACCGCGCTGGCGCCCCGCGACGTGGTCGCGCTGATCGAGACGCCGCGCGGCGCGGTGTTCGTCGCCGAAATCGCCGCGGCCCAGGGCACCGTCGCCGTCATGTGGGGTGCCGAGGACCTGGTCGCCAGCCTGGGTGGCAGCTCTAACCGGCTGGCCGACGGCACCTACCGCGACGTCGCGCGGCACGTCCGGTCGGCGACCCTGCTCGCGGCGTCCGCGTTCGGCCGGATCGCGCTCGACGCCGTCTATGTGAACATCCGTGACCTCGAGGGCTTGCGCGCCGAGGCCGACGACGCCGTCGCCGTGGGTTTCGACGCGACCGTCTGCATCCACCCCAGCCAGGTCGCGGTCGTGCGGGAGGCCTATCGCCCCAGCGAGGAGAGGCTGGACTGGGCGCGGCGGGTGACGGCAGCGGCGCGCTCCGAGCGCGGGGTGTTCGCCTTCGAGGGAAAGATGGTCGACTCGCCGGTGCTCAAGCACGCGGAGATGTTGCTGCGGCGGGCGGGGGAGTCCGCGTCGGGCTAACGGATCGACCTAACCCGCCCCACCGACTTCTATGGCCGCGACTGTTCCGTATTCGATTTCGTCGTACTCGTACGCTGCAGGGCTTAGGAATTCGGTCACCGAACCTGCCGGCTTGTTATGGCGTCAGCCGGAGCAGTCGACTGCGACCTCAAGCGCAGTGCAGATCGCGCGCATCCGGGTATCGGCAAGCCGGCCAAGCCGACTGACCAATACTGCGATCGAGACACTTTCGACCGAGTCCAGGTTCACCGCCGAACGCCGGGGGATCGGATCGACGCCGGGTTCAAGGATGACTTCGCTTGCCAGCCCTCGGACGGTCGTGGTGCAGGGAGCGACGAGTGTGCGTCGAAGCCGGGGGATCGCCGCGTCACGCGACAGCACCACAACCGGGCGCCGCCCGATCTCGGGCATTTCGCACCACCACACCTCTCCGCGTGCCGGCAGTTCACTCACGAAGCCCCCGCCGCTCGCCGCCAGGACGCCAGGTCACCCCACTCGTCAGGCTCATCGGCCGGGTGCTCGTCGTAGGCGGCATAGCTCGCATTCACCTCAGCCGATCGATGACGAGCGAGTAAGGCACCGAGAGCCTCATCGATGAGGGCGGCGTCAGTGATGCCCGCCCGCACGTCGCGTGCACTGCTCAGTAGCTCGGCGTCCACCGTGGTGCTTAATCGTACGCGATTCATGCCACAACTATGCCACATTCCTGCCACGCCGACCGGTCCGGATCGCCGAGGCGGCGCCAATGTTGGAAAACCATTTGGGCCGCTTGAAGCGCGCACCGGTCACTGATTCAGAGTGCAAACTGCGTCCAGCATTTCCGCTACAGCGGTAGCCGCACGCCACAGGTGATCCTCGGGCGATTCGTCATAGCCCTTGTGGCGTCGGCGCCAGTCGCGGTCCCAGTAGCCCTCGAGGACAGACTGCAGGTGCTCACGCGACACAGCCAGCTCGGCCCGCAACTGTGTCGTCAGCTCGTCGTCGGACGGCCCGACGATCGCCAGGCGTTCAAACCGCCGCGACCGGAGGGCATCGATCGCGGACGAGTCAAGGCCGCTGTCAACGGCCCAGATCTTCACTACCCGCCGATGCTGATGATTCCATGCCGGCCATGCTCGCGGTCGGTAGCACCAGAGAAACGGCCGCTTACCGAGACCCAGTTGATGGCCGATCGCTTCTCCGGCGGGGTGCTTGCGTAGCCAGGGGAGCTCCTCGGCGGGAAGTTCGAGAACGAGCACGACCGCTCCTGCGTCCAGGGTCTCCGCGAAGGACAGCAGCGCCCCGGTCACCCATATTTCCCTCAGGGGCCACCGATGTCGGTCGCCGAGTTCCAGCCGCTCCGCCGCGACCGTCGCCATCTCGACGAGATGCCCGATGGCCGTCGAACGCTTCATGGCGCTAGCGTAGTCAAGTTGGCCGAGTGTCACGGCATCCATCGTGGGGGCGCATCTCGATTCGGGTGCCGATTGATCGAAAATCGCACCGCGACAGGCCTTCCGGGCCGAACATGCCCACGGTCCGGAGTGGGCAGACGCCGTCCGCTCCAGGTTTAGTTGACATCCGCGCACCCCTGGGTCGTCTCCGTCGACCCCCGACAACGTGTTAGCGGCTGGCTTATGCGACACGTTTTCGCTTCGGCCGTGATCAACGCGGCGTCTTCGTATTTGGGCGCATAATGGGGGATACGCCAGTCTCGCGGCGAGTGGTGACTTTCGGGTAGCTGGCGATCGCCAAGGAGGCGGTATGGCGGATAAGTCTCAGGCGCCGATGACCGTCGACCTCGAGCCGGTGCAACTCATTGCCGCGGACGGCACGCCGACGGCCGAACGGCGTTACGACAGAGAGCTTCCGCCCGAGACGTTGTGCTGGCTCTACGAGATGATGGTCGTCACTCGCGAGCTGGACACCGAGTTCGTCAACCTGAAGCGCCAAGGGCAACTGGCGCTGTTCGCGTCCTGCCGGGGCCAGGAAGCCGCCCAGGTGGGCGCCGCGGCCTGCCTGCGCAAGACCGACTGGCTGTTTCCGCAATACCGTGAGCTCGGCGTCTATCTGGTGCGCGGCATCCCGCCCGGGCACGTCGGGGCGGCGTGGCGGGGAACGTGGCACGGCGGCCTCGACTTCACCAAGAAATGCTGCGCCCCAATGTCGATCGCGATCGGCACCCAGACCCTGCACGCCGTCGGCGCGGCGATGGCCGCGCAACGCCTCGGGGAGGACTCGGTCACGGTGGCGTTCCTCGGCGACGGCGCCACCAGCGAGGGGGACGCGCACGAGGCGTTGAACTTCGCGGCCGTCTTCGATACGCCGTGCGTGTTCTACGTGCAGAACAACCAGTGGGCGATCTCGGTGCCGGTATCCAAACAGACGGCCGCAGCGTCCATCGCGCACAAGGCAATTGGTTACGGAATGCCCGGGATCCGGGTGGACGGCAACGACGTCCTGGCGTGCTATGCGGTGATGGCCGAGGCCGCCGCCCGGGCCCGAGCCGGCGGCGGACCGACGTTGATCGAGGCGGTCACCTACCGGCTCGGCCCGCACACCACCTCGGACGATCCAAGCCGATACCGCACCCAGGACGAGGTCGACCGCTGGGCGGCGCTGGACCCGATCCCGCGCTACCGCATCTATTTGCAGGGCCGGGGCCTGTGGTCGCAACGGCTGGAGGATCGGGTTGCGGCGCGGGCGAAGCGAATGCGCTCCGAACTGCGCGACGCGGTGTTCGACGCGCCCGACTTCGACGTCGACGACGTGTTCACCACGGTGTACGCCGAGATCACACCCGGGCTGGAGACGCAGCGCCAACAGCTGCGGGCCGAACTGGGGAGGCTCGAATGACCCAGCTCGCCGAACCCCCGGGCCTGCCCGCTGTTGATGCGGCAATCGGGGCGCAACAGCTGACCATGGTGCAGGCGCTCAACCGCGCGCTGCGTGATGCGATGGACGCCGACGATCGCGTCCTGGTGTTTGGCGAGGACGTCTCCGTCGAGGGCGGGGTGTTTCGGGTGACCGAGGGTTTAGCCGAAACGTTCGGCGAGGGAAGGTGTTTCGACACACCGCTGGCGGAGTCGGCCATTATCGGCATCGCGGTCGGGCTGGCGCTGCGTGGCTTTGTCCCGGTGCCGGAGATCCAGTTCGACGGGTTCTCCTACCCGGCCTTCGATCAGGTGGTCAGCCACCTGGCCAAGTACCGCACGCGCACCCGCGGCGAGATCGACATGCCGGTCACCGTCCGGATCCCGTCGTTCGGCGGAATCGGTGCGGCCGAGCATCATTCGGACTCCACCGAGTCCTACTGGGCGCACACCGCCGGCCTGAAGGTGGTGGTGCCGTCCAGCCCGGCCGACGCCTACTGGCTGCTTCGCCACGCGATCACCTGCCCCGACCCGGTGATGTACCTGGAGCCGAAGCGGCGCTATCAAGGCCGCGGCCTGGTCGACGTGAGCCGACCGGAGCCTCCCATCGGACAGGCCATGGTGCGCAGGCCGGGCAGGGACGTGACCGTCGTAACCTACGGCAGCCTGGTCAGTACGGCCGTGGCCACCGCGGAAGACGCTCAGCGCCAACGCGGGTGGAGCCTGGAAGTCATCGATCTGCGGTCGCTGGTCCCGTTGGATTTCGACACCATCGCCGCGTCGATCCATCGGACGGGGCGCTGCGTCGTTTTGCATGAAGGGCCGCGCAGCCTCGGCTACGGGGCAGGCCTGGCCGCCCGCATCCAGGAAGAGATGTTCTACGAGCTGGAGGCGCCGGTGCTGCGCGCCTGCGGTTTCGACACGCCCTATCCGCCGGCACGGTTGGAAAGGCTGTGGCTGCCCGGCCCGGACCGCCTGCTCGACTGTGTCGAACGCGCGCTGGAGATGCCGTGAGCACCGACGAGCGCGTCAAGCCGTTCCGGGTTCCCGACCTCGGCGAGGGGCTGGAAGAAGTGACGGTGTCGTGCTGGTACGTCGCGGCCGGCGACGAGGTCGAGCTCAACCAGGTCCTGTGTTCTGTGGAGACCGCCAAGGCCGAGGTGGAAATCCCGAGCCCGTACGCCGGGCGAATCGTCGAAACCAATGGTGCCGAAGGCGACGTGCTCAACGTCGGCGCGGTGCTGGTCCGCATCGACACCGCGTCGGCCGCCGCCACCAACGGCGGCCCGGTGGTGCCCACCTTGGTCGGCTACGGCGCCGACGCGGGCATCGACGCCAGCCGGCGGACCGCCCGGCCGCTCGCCGCCCCACCCGTGCGCAAGCTGGCCAAGGAACTCGCGGTCGACCTCGCCTCGGTGCGGCGCGATGCGGATGAGATCATCACCCGCGCGGACGTGCTGGCGGCCGCCCGCGGCACCGGGCGAGACATTCGGCCGGTCCGCGGCGTGCAGGCCCGGATGGCGGAGAAGATGGCGTTGTCCCACAAGGAAATCCCAGCCGCCAAGGTCAGTGTCGACGTCGATTGCAGCGCGCTGCTGCGGCTGCGCGACCACTGCCGTCCGGCGCACCAGGAGATCACGCCGTTCGTGCTGACGCTGCGGCTGCTCGTTATCGCCTTGGGTCACAACATGATTCTCAACTCGACCTGGGTCGACGCGCCCGAAGGGCCCCAGGTGCAGGTCCATCGTGGCGTGCATCTGGGGTTCGGCGTGGCCACCGAGCGCGGGCTGCTGGTCCCGGTCATCGCCGATGCGCAGAACAAGACGACCCGCGAATTGGCCGGCCGGACGGCAGAATTGATCGCCGGCGCGCGCGAGGGCACCCTGATGCCCGCGGAATTGCTGGGCTCGACGTTCACCGTGTCGAACTTCGGGGCGCTGGGTGTGGACGACGGGGTGCCGGTGATCAACCATCCGGAGGCGGCGATCCTGGGCATGGGAGCGATCCGGCCACGCCCGGTGGTCGTCGGCGACGGGGTCGTTGTCCGGTCGACGATGGGCCTGACGTGCGTGTTCGATCACCGTGTGGCGGACGGTGCCCAGGTGGCGCAGTTCGTCTGCGAGCTGAGGGATCTGATGGAGTCGCCCGAGACCGCCCTGCTGGACCTATAGGCGTCAGTAGGGCCCTCGCCACGTGATTCGAAACCCGGCTGCTCGTGACAAATGCACAGGTCAGCGGGGCGGCTGCCGCGCTGCTCTCGCGCCGGACGCCGCGACGGGGGAGAATCGTCTCCTCGCGTTTACCTGCGCCACTGCGGCGCAGCGCAACGGAAAAGGGCGGGGAGCGCCATGAAGACACCAGCAGCGGCGGCGATCGCGATCGGCATGGCATTCGCAGCAACGCCGCTCGCGCATGCCGACGACCCGTGGATCGCCATGGCGATCTCGGACTCCACGGGGAAGATCAATTTCAGCGTCGGAGGAAAAAGCCAATCCGATATAGAGAAGACGGTGATGTCGGCCTGTCGCAATACGATTAGCGACTGTCGTCTTTTGGCCAGCGGGCAGGGCGGGTGCGTGGCGATTGCCATGCCTCCGGCGCACACCAGATACTTCGGCGGCTGGGGTCCCACACGTGCTGACGCGGAGACGGCCGCCGTGGCAAACTCCGGCGGCGGAACGGTTCTGCCAGACCACACCCATTGCGCTGGAGATCCCGGGAGCTAACGGCTCACCCAGACTTAAGTGATGGCGACGCGCGTCGGCGTGTCGTGTACGGGATTAAGGTGTCGCGCGTAAAGCGCTAGGTTAGCGCTGCCGCGCCGCCGCCAATCTGCTTGCAAATTCCGGCGATTGGATGGAAGACGCCTGCGGCCCGAGCTCCGTGCGCATGGCAAGGTCGTGCGCTTCGGTGTCCACCGATCCCGGGTTGATCGTGGCGCGCATCGTCGCCTTGGTCGCCAGCACCACCTCGCGCGGTGCCGCCGCGGGACCGGCGGCCAGCTCCAGCGCCGCGGCGACCGGGTCGTCGGCAACGCTGAGGGCCAACCCGTGCCGCACGGCGGCTTCGGCGTCGAAGCGCATCCCGAACAACAGGGCCGCGCGCGCGACCTGGGGACCCACCGCACGTTGCAGCATCCAGGTCGCACCGCCGCCGGGATGGAGGCCGAGCTTTTGGAAACGGGCGTCGAACAACGCGCCGGGCCCCGCGATGCGCACGTCCGCCGCCAGCGCCAGGTTGAGGCCCGCGCCGACGGCCGCCCCGTTGACCGCGGCGATCGTGGGCAACCGGCAATTGCCGACGGCCATGAACCCGTCGTAGATGCGCCGCAGCCCCGTCTCCGCCGCTCCGGCACCGGCGGCGCCGAGAGCGCTCAGGTCGGCGCCGGCACAAAACGCCTTGCCCGCGCCGGTGACCACGACGGCGTGCACGTCGGGATCTGCTTCCGCCCGCTCCACGGCCTCCCGCAGCCGCGCCGACATCTCGTCGGTGAAGGCATTGCGCCGATCGGGGTCGTTGACGGTGATAAGCGCGACGCGCGCGTCGACGCTGTACAGGACGGGGTCGGGCTGGCTCACCCGCCTAACGGTACTTGCCGCGCCTACCGGCCCAAACGCCCGCCAAGAATCCATCAAGAATCCCCCAAGCCCTCGCGCCGATGCTCAGTTCACGAGCAGGACCGATCCATTTGACGGGAGGAGCCCCATGCGCACCACGGCGGAGAAGAAGGCGAACAGGAAACTCGGATTCCTCCGGTTGGCGATGGTCTCGTCCGCCACCGCGATCATCATCGCGATCGGCATGGCAGTCGCGTACTTCAACCTCCCGGCCGCAGGCCACCCATGCTCGGTGCGGAACGCCACCGCCCGGGACGCCGCCGGGCGCACGATGTGGTGCAACCCGACGGCGGAGGCGAACCACGACGTGGTCTGGCAGTACGCGCCCGCCGCGTCGTGACTAGTCGGCGAAGTCGATCCGTACCGACACCGGCGTCGTTTCCAGCGCCTTGACCATCCTGGCCCCCAGTCGTCCGAACTTGCGGGCGCGCGCGACGACGTCGTCGTCCGGCCTGAACGTCGCGACCCCGGCGCGCCACCGATTGCCCTGTCGCATAAGGACATTCGGGTTGTCGGTGATGTTTCTGCCCCAGCCGGAGCGGGTGCCGTGCTGGCAGATCACCCACGCGCCGGCGTCATCGAATTGGGCCGACACGGGAACTCGGCGAGCCTGGCCGGTCTTGCGGCCGATGGTCTCCAGGTCGGTGGCCATGGTGGTGCGCACCCCGAGCGCGTTCAGCCCCTTCACCGCCGGATTGAGCAGATAGCGTCCGATCGCACGTTCCCTGCGGAACTTTCGCAGCGTCTTTTGCTCGTTGGTGCTCGTCATGGCCTCAGGCTAGTAGACCGATTGGTATAGTTCAACCCCAAGCTGCAACGGAAGGCGAAAATATGTCGGCGCGGGATGCTCTCATCGCCAGTGTCACGGGGCTGGTGCGACGGCGGGGCGTCGCCGGAACCGGCCTCAACGCGCTGCTGGAGGACAGCGGAGTGGCCCGCAGGACCGTTTACCTGAACTTTCCCGGTGGCAAGGCCGAGCTCGTCGCCGAAGCCACCCGCCTCGCGGGGGAGGCGTTGACCGCGGTGATCCGGTCGGGTGACGACAGCGATCCCGCCCAGGCGGTCCAGACCTTCATCGACGAATGGAAGGCGCAGCTGAGCGCGACGCAGATTGAAGCGGGCTGTCCGATCGTGGCGGCGGTCCTCGGCCGCTCCGAAGCGCCGGCGGCCGCGCAGGCGGCCTCCGAGGCCTTTGGTGACTGGCAGACGATCCTCGCCGACCGGCTGGTCCGGGCCGGCACGGATCGTGACAACGCACGCTCGCTGGCGACCTTGACCGTCGCCGCCATCGAAGGCGCCGTAATCCTCGCGATCGCGACGCGGTCGACGGTTCCGCTCGACGATGTCGGGCGTCACCTGGTCGAGGCCATCAAGCTGCACGTGCCCGCCTAGCGGCGGCGTCCCCAGCGAAAACGCGAGTGCTCAACCGCACGCTGGCGGCTTGCCCTGGGCTGGGCGGTTTCGCCGACGCCCCGTGTGTTCATCGGTATCGTCAAGCTGTGCTTGAGCATTCCATTCCCGAGGTCCTGCGGGAGCGTGCCAGTTCGCGGCCCGACGACCTGGCGTTCACGTATCTCGATTACGAGAACGACTGGGAGGGCGTCGCCGAAAGCCTGACGTGGTCGCAGCTGTATCGGCGCACGCTGAACCTGGCGCGGGAACTCAAAGCCTGCGGGTCGACCGGGGACCGCGCCGTGATCCTGGCGCCGCAGGGGCTCGACTACGTCGTCGGGTTTCTTGGCGCGCTGCAGGCCGGTCAGATCGCGGTTCCGCTGTCGATGCCGGTGGGTGGCGCCAGCGACGAGCGTGTCAGCGCCGTCCTGCATGACGCGTCGCCTTCGACGATTCTGACCACATCCGCTGCCGTGGACATCATCGCCGAGTACGCGAAGTCGGAGCCCGGCGCGCCATCGGTCGTCGAGGTCGATCGGCTGAATCTTGACTCTCGGCTTGCCGCCGCCGCGGACACCGACGGCGAGACGAGCATCGCGCACCTGCAATACACCTCCGGGTCGACCCGCACCCCCGCGGGAGTGGTGGTCTCGCACAAGAACATTCAGGTCAACTGCGAACAGATCATGGCCATGTACTACGAGGCAGACGGGGGGGTGGCCCCACCGGACACCACCGTGGTGTCGTGGCTGCCGTTGTTCCACGACATGGGCTTGATCCTGGGCATCGCCTTCCCGGTCCTGTGGGGATTCCCCACGGTGCTCACGAGCCCGCCGTCCTTCCTGCAGCGCCCGGCGCGGTGGATGCAAATGCTGGCCGGCAACCCGCACGCCTTCTCGGCGGCACCCAACATCGCGTTCGAATTGGCGACGCGAAAGACGTCGGACGACGACCTGGCCGGGCTGGACCTCGGGGGCGTGCGCACGATCCTGAATGGCGCCGAACGCGTGAACCCCCCGACGCTGTGGCGCTTCGCGGACCGGTTTGCCCGCTTCAACTTCCGCCCCGAGGCGTTGCGCCCCTCCTACGGACTCGCGGAAGCCACGCTCGTGGTGGCGACGCGCGAAGCGGGCCACCCGCCAGTGACCGTGTCTTTCGATTCGGAGCAGATGACCGCCGGCCGTGGCGAGCGGTGCGCGGACGGTGCCGGTATCCCGCTGGTCAGTTACGGCATGCCCAAGTGGCCGATCGTGCGGATCGTCGACCCCGAGACGAGCATGGAGTGCCCGGAGGGAACGGTCGGCGAGATCTGGACGATCGGTGACAACGTCTGCTCGGGCTATTGGCAGAAACCCGAAGAGACAGAACGTGTCTTCGGCAGAACGATCGTCGGCGCGACGGACGGCACACCGGAAGGGCCCTGGCTGCGGACGGGGGACCTGGGCTTCTACTCCGAAGGCGAGATGTTCATCGTCGGCCGGATCAAGGATCTCTTGATCGTCTACGGGCGCAACCATTCTCCCGACGATATTGAGGCGACGATCCAGGAGATCACCCGCGGCCGCTGCGTGGCGATCGCGGTTTCGGACGATGACGGTCCCGAGAAACTCGTCACAATCGTCGAACTCAAGCCCGGTGGCGATTCCGACGAAGACGCGCAACGGTTGATCGCCACCCGGCGTGAAATCATCGCAGCGATATCGAGGACGCACGAACTGAGCGTCGCGGATCTCGTTCTGGTGCCCCCACATTCGATTCCCCTCACCACAAGCGGCAAGGTGAGGCGACGGGATTGCTCGAAGCTCTATCAGCAGGGCGCCTTCACCCGTTTGGACGCGCACATCGGCCCGTCAAAGCCGCGCGCGGTCGAGGACACCGCCGCGGACGCCGGGGCCGACTCGGGATTGGCCCAACGTGTTCGCACGCTAAGCCAGCAGCAACATGACCTGCTGGTGGGGATGGTGTGCGCGCAGGCGGCGGCGGTGTTGGGGCGGCCCAGCCCGGACGACATCGACCCCGGGTCGGCGTTTCGGGACCTGGGTTTCGATTCGGTGAAGGCCACGGAGTTGCTGGATCGGCTCAGGACCGAAACCGAGTTGCCGTTGCCGGCGACGCTGGCGTTCGACTATCCGACGCCCGACGAGTTGGCCGCCCGCCTGGCCCAGCTGCTGATCGGGCCGGTCGCGGCGGCCTCGCCGGTGGAATCGCAGGTCGCGGTGGACGAGCCGATTGCGGTGGTGGGCATGGCATGTCGGTTCCCGGGTGGGGTGGATTCGCCGGCGGCATTGTGGGATTTGGTGGCCACCGGCACCGATGCGGTGGGGGGTTTTCCGGGCGACCGGGGCTGGAATTTGGGGGAGTTGTTCGATCCCGATCCGGATGCGGTGGGCAAGACGTATGCCCGCGCCGGGGGGTTCCTGGTGGACGCGGCCGGGTTCGACGCGGAGTTCTTCGGGATTTCGGGGCGCGAGGCCCAAACCATGGATCCTCAGCAGCGGTTGCTGCTGGAGGTGTGTTGGGAAGCGTTGGAGACGGCCCGGATTGATCCGGCCGGGTTGGTGCGTACCGAGACCGGGGTGTTCGTCGGGGCGTGGTCACAGTCCTACGGCGGGGGCGGCTCGGAGGGCGTGGAGGGCTATGCGCTGACGGGTCTGTCCCCCAGCGTGGCCTCGGGGCGGGTGGCGTATGCGTTGGGGTTGCAGGGCCCGGCGATCACCGTGGATACCGCCTGTTCGTCGTCGTTGGTGGCCACGCATTTGGCGTGTCAGTCGCTGCGCAATGGGGAGTCGTCTCTTGCTCTGGCCGGGGGTGTCACAGTCATGACGACCCCGTCGGTGTTCACCGAGTTCGCCCGCCAGCGCGGGTTGGCCGCTGATGGGCGCTGTAAGGCGTTTGCGGCCAATGCCGATGGCACTGGGTGGGGTGAGGGTGCGGCGGTGGTGGTGTTGGAGCGGCTCAGTGATGCCCGGCGCCACGGCCATCCGGTGGTGGCGGTGATCGCGGGGTCGGCGATCAACCAGGACGGTGCGTCGAACGGGTTGACGGCGCCGAATGGTCCGGCGCAGCAACGGGTGATCGCTCAGGCGGCGGCTAATGCGGGTGTCGGGCTGGGTCAGGTCGATGTGGTCGAGGCGCATGGCACCGGCACGACGTTGGGGGATCCGATCGAGGCGGGTGCCCTGATCGCCACTTACGGCGCGGCGCGGGGACCAGAGCATCCGTTGTGGTTGGGGTCGATCAAGTCGAACATCGGTCACACCCAGGCCGCGGCCGGGGTGGCGGGGTTGATCAAGATGATCGAGGCGCTCAATCACGACAGTTTGCCGCCGACGTTGAACGTGGATCGGCCCAGCCCGCATGTGGATTGGTCGGCGGGCACGGTACGCCTGCTCACCGAGCCGGTGGCTTGGCCGGACACCGATCATCCCCGTACGGCGGCGGTGTCCTCGTTCGGGATCAGCGGCACCAACGCCCACGTGATCCTGCAACAAGCACCCGAAGCACCCGTCGAGCCCGAGCCCGAGCCCAGTGAGGGTGTGGAGTTCGGGCTTCGGGTGTGGCCGGTGTCGGCGCGCACGCCGGCGGCGGTGCGCGCCCAGGCCGACCGGCTGCACCACCACCTGCTCGCTCACCCGGAGCTGGATCTGACCGATGTGGCCTACAGCCTGGCCACCACCCGTGCCCATCACCCGTACCGGGCGGTGATCACCGCAGCGGGCGACAGCGCCGATCCCCGCGAAGCTCTGCTGGGCGCGTTAGACGCGTTGCGTGACGGCCAAACCCACCCGCAGCTCACCCAGCACCACTGCCTGGCCCAGGTTCGCGGCAAGACGGTGTTCGTGTTGCCGGGCCAGGGTGGCCAATACCCGGGGATGGGCCGCGAACTCTACGCACGCCACCGCGTCTTTGCCGACATGGTCGACGACTGCGATGAGGCGTTGCGCCCGTTCACCGGCTGGTCGGTGCGTGAGGTGTTGTTGCAGGAGTCGGGGGCGCCGGCGCTGGATCGTGTGGATGTGGTTCAGCCGGTGCTGTTCACCATGATGGTGTCGTTGGCCGAGGTGTTGGGTTCGTACGGCATCTTCCCGGATGCGGTGATCGGGCACTCGCAGGGTGAGATCGCCGCGGCGTATCTGGCCGGGGTGTTCTCGCTGCCCGAGGCGGCCCAGATCGTGGCGCGGCGCAGCCAAGCCCTGGGCGAACTGTGTGGGGCCGGCGCGATGGCCTCGGTGTTGTTGGGCGCCGAGGCACTCGAACCGCTGCTGGGACCGTGGAACGGGGCGTTGAGCATCTCGGCGATCAACGGCCCGTCGCACACCATCATCAGCGGCGACCCGGCCGCGCTACAGGAATTCACCACGGCGGCTGAGCGTGACGGCATCCAGATCCGTCAGATCGCGGTGGATTACGCCTCGCACTGCGCCCAAGTCGAGGCGGTACGCGAGCGCCTCCTGTCCGAGCTCGGCGAGCTCAGCCCGGCCCTGTCGCGCGTCCCGCTGTATTCCACCGTGGGACAAGCCGTTTCGGGTGATCCGTTGGACACCACGACGATGGACGCCGACTACTGGTATCGGAACCTGCGCGAGCCCGTCCGCTTTCATGACCGGGTGGCCGAGCGGCTGGGCGCGGGGGAATGCAGCTTCGTGGAACTGTCCCCGCATCCGGTGTTGGCCCCGGCCCTGACCGACACGCTGGCCCAGACCCCGGGGCGGGCCCAGTCGGCGGTCGTCATCACGCTGCACCGGGAACGTCCGGACCACGACAGCCTGGCAATGGCGTTGGCGCAGTTGCACACTCACGGCCACAGCCCCTCCTGGCCAGCGCTCTACCCCCGCGCGCACACCGTCGCACTGCCGACCTACCCCTTCGACCACCGCCGCTACTGGCTCGCCCCCACGCCCACCGACGACGCGGCCGCGCTCGGCCTGGACCGCGCGGACCACCCCTTGCTGGGCGCGGTCGCCGAATTGGCCGACGAAGACCAGATCATGGTCAGCGGGCGGCTCTCGCCCAGCACCCAGGAGTGGCTGGGCGGCCACCGGGTGAACGGCACCATCTTGTTCCCGGCGACGGGGTTCATCGAGGTGATCCTGCGGGCCGGTGAGTTGGCCGGCTCCCCGGTGATCGATGAGCTGATCTTGCACACCGCCCTGACCCTGTCGGAGCAGGCGCCGACCGATCTGCAGGTCCTGGTTCACCCGCTCGACGAGCTGGGCCGGCGTCCGTTCAGCGTGCACTCGCGCCCCGGCGGGGAGCATCCGGCCGCGTGGACGCTGCACGCGAGCGGCGCGCTCAGCGCCCGTCAGCCGGCCGCCGGCTCCCCGCCGCCCGCGGTGGGTGTGGAAGCGATCGATCAGGACGACTTCTACGACCGGCTGGCCCTGCAGGGCTACAACTACGGCGGTCCGTTCCGGTCGGTCCGGGGCATCGGCACCGACCCGGCCCGGCCCGACGTCGTTTATGCCGAGGTGGCGCTGCCCGCCGGCACCGATGTCACCGGCTACGGCATCCACCCCGCCCTCCTCGACGCGGCCCTACACCCGTTGGCTTCCGTGTCCGACTCGGCCGACCCTGGCTCGCCGCGGATCCCGTACGCGCTCAACGGAATCAGCTTGTACGCCACCGCGGCTACCCAGCTGCACGTACACCTCACCCGCACCGGCGAGGATACGTTCGCGCTGCACGCCACCGACCTCACCGGCGCGCCGGTGATCACCATCGGCGCGTTGACGTTGCGCGCCGTCTCTGACCAGATCGGCCGGCCCGCTTCGATCGCCGGGCTCGCCGACAGCATGTTCGAGCTGACCTGGCCGGCGGCGCCCGATCTGGCCGCGCCGTCGGGCGCCCAACCACCGGCGGTGTGCACCGTCAACGACCTCGCCTCGGTGACCGCGCCCCCGGAGTTGGTGATCTGGCCGCTGCCACACGCCGACGACGCCGACCCGCTGCGGCGAGTGCACGCCCTGACCCGCGATGTCTTGGCCCAGCTCCAGGGCTGGCTGGCCCGGCCCGACAACGCCCACACCCACCTGGTGATCGTCACCCGTCGCGCGGTGAGCGTCGGCGCGTATGACGGTGTCCCGGATTTGGCGCACGCCGCGGTCTGGGCGCTGATCCACACCGCGCAGAACGAGCACCCCGACCGCATCACCCTGATCGACACCGACGGCACCTCCCTCGACCGCCTGCTCGCCGTCGCTGCGGCGCGGCCGTCGGGCGAGCCGGAGCTGGCCGTGCGCCACGGCGTTGCCCACATCCCGCGTCTGGCCCGCATCGCGACCCTGACCCCGCCGGACGCGCCCGACTGGAAGTTGGGCATTACCCGCAAGGGTGATCTGAGCAACCTGGCCCTGCTCCCCACCGACCGGCCAAACACCCTGGCGCCCGGAGAGATTCGCGTTCAGGTGCGGGCCGCCGGGCTGAACTTCCGTGACGTGGTCGTCGCGTTGGGCGCCATCGCCGATGACGGGATGGGTAGCGAGGGCGCCGGGGTCGTCCTCGACGCCGGCGCGGGCGCATCGCTGCGTCCCGGGGACGCGGTGATGGGCCTGTTCCCGCACAACGCGTTCGCGCCCAGCGCGATCGCCGACGAGCGCATGCTGGTGCCGATCCCGTCCGGATGGTCGTTCACCCAGGCCGCATCCGCGCCGATCGTGTTCCTCACCGCCTACGCCGCTTTGGTCGAGATCGCCGGGCTGTCGGCCGGCCAACGAGTGCTCATCCACGCGGGCGCCGGCGGCGTCGGTCAGGCCGCCATCCAGATCGCACGCCACCTCGGTGCGGAGGTTTTCGCCACCGCGCACCCGAACAAACACCACGTGCTCATTGGGCTGGGGCTCGATCCCGCGCATGTCGCCTCGTCACGCACCCTGGAATTCGTCGACACCTTCAAGGCCGCCACCGATGGGCAGGGCATGGATGTCGTGCTCAACAGCCTGGCCGGGGAGTTCGTCGGCGCCTCACTGCAATTGCTGCCCCGCGGAGGCAGTTTCGTCGAAATCGGCAAGACCGATATACGCCGGGCCGACGACATCGCCGCATCCCATCGGGGAGTCGACTATCGGGTCTACGACCTGTCCAGCGCACCGGCGGACGACTTGCAGCCCGCCTGGGCGGCCCTGACCGAGATGTTCGCCGCCGGTGTCCTCAAGCCGCTGCCCACCACCAGCTACGGCCTGCTGAACGCCCCGCATGCCTTCCGCGACATGAGCCAAGCCCGCCACACCGGAAAGATCGTGCTGATCCCGCCGGCGGTATTGGATCCCCAAGGCACGGTGCTGATCACCGGTGGCACCGGGATGCTGGGCGCGCTGTTCGCCGAACATCTGATCACCCGCCATGGCGTCGGGCACCTATTGCTGTTGTCCCGCAGCGGAAGCGACGCGCCCGGCGCGGGCGAACTGCAACAGCGGCTGGCCGGGTTGGGCGCCCAAGTCACGATCGCCGCCTGCGACACCAGCGACCCTGCCGAGGTGGCCGCGGCACTCGACGCGATGCCCGCCGACCACCCGTTGACCGCGGTGATCCACGCCGCCGGCGTCCTCGACGACGCCCTGGTGACCGACCTGAGCCCCGAACAACTCGATGCGGTCTTGGCCGCCAAGGCCGACGCGGCGTGGCACCTGCATCACCTCACCGCCGACCGCGACCTGGCCGCGTTCGTGCTATTTTCCTCCGCCGCGGGCACATTGGGCAGCGCCGGGCAGGCCAACTACGCCGCCGCCAACGCGTTCCTGGACGCGCTGGCGCACCACCGCCACCACACCCAACGGCAGGCCACCAGCGTGGCGTGGGGCTACTGGCAGACCCCGTCGGGCATGACCGCCCACCTCAGCACGAGCGACCTGACCCGCCTTAGCAGCACCGGGCTCACCCCCATCACCAACGAGCGCGGCCTGGCGCTGTTCGACGCCGCGCTCGCCAGTCAGCCGACCAACGTGCTGGCCAGCCCGTTCAACACCGGCGCGCTGGCCCGTCAGGCACGCAACGGCACGCTGGATCCGATCCTGTCCGCCCTGACCACCAGCCGCCCGCAGGCCGCCACCGCCAGCCCGAAAACGCTTGCCGCCACGTTGGCCAGCCAAACGCCGCGGCAGCGGCTGGACACCCTGACCGCGATGGTCACCGCCACCACCGCCGCCGTGTTGGCCCACCCCGACCCGGCCGCACTCGATCCCGACAGCCCCTTCAAGGAGCTCGGCATCGACTCGCTGACGGCCCTGGAACTGCGCAACACGGTCAACCAACGCACCGGCCTGGCCCTGCCGGCGACGCTGGCGTTCGACCATCCCACCCCGGCGAAGCTGGCCGGCCACCTCGCGGAGCTGCTCACCGACACCGCCGCCACCGCCGCCCCGCTGGCCCGGGTCAGCACGAATGGTGTTGAGCCGGTGGACGATCGGCTCGCGTATCTGGACCAGGCGGCGTTCCTCGCGCTGCGGGCGGTGCACGGCGCGCTGATTCAGGCCACATGGATATACGACCGCGCCGTCGATGTCGAGGGGTTGAAGCGTTTTCACCGCAATCTCGGCCGCGGGTTGTTGGGACGCCGGATCGAACGGGCCGCGTTGCCGTTCGCGCGTGATCGCTGGGTGTTGGCTCCGGAGCCGGAGGAGATCGACTTCGCGGCGAAGCCGCGGCCCCGTTCCGCGGTGAACGCGTGGGCCGACGAGCGGGCGCGCCTCCCCATCGATCCGGAGTGGGGGCCGGCCTGGCATCTCGGGGTGCTTCCGCTCGAGGACGGCGGGACCGCGGTGAGTCTGGTGGCTTCGCACACGATCGTCGACGCCATCGCGTTCGGCCAGGCGATAGAAGACGCCGCCGAGGGCAGGACGCGCGAATTCGGTTATCCGCCTGCGGGATCGCGCACGCTGCGGCAGGCGGTGCGTGAGGATCTCCGGCAGACCGTCAAGGACCTGCCCGAGATAGGGCACGCGTTGGGCGCCGTGGCTCGACGGGCGCGGCGCGACCGCCAAGAGCTCAGATCGTCGGTGAAGGCGGCGCCGCCATCCCCGAGGTCGGCTGGCGACGACCAGCCCGTAGAGGTGCCCGCCCTGATCGCGTACATCGATTTGACGGAATGGGATTCCCGCGCGAAAAGCCTTGGCGTGAGCAGTAACTCGCTGGTCGCGGGAATCGCGTGCAGGCTCGCGGTGCGGGTCGGGCGCGTCCAGGAAGACGGAACGGTCACCCTGCGATTCCTGGTATCGCTGCGGACCGACGGCGATACCCGGGGCAACGCGCTCACAAGTGTTGACGTTACGGTCGATCCCACGCGCGCGGCGACCGACCTCGCTGACATGCAGGCCAAGATCACGCAGACAATCCTCGCGGCGATGGAGGACCCCGACAACGAGTGGCTGGCGCCGCTGCCGCTGGCGGCGCTGACGCCCGTGTGGGCCGCCAGGAAGGTAGCGGGCATGGCGGTCGGCGGTTCCACCCTTCCCGTGACTTGCTCCAATGTCGGTGATCTGTCCCCGGCGGCGAACCGGCCCGACGGCACCGATGCCGACTATGCGTATCTGAGAAACCTCGAGCCCGATATGAAGAAGAGCACGCTCGATGCCATGGGCGGACAACTCTTCCTCGGTTCGGGCCGGGGTCGCGGCAAGATGTTCATCAGAATCTCCGCGTATCTGCTCGGGCGGTCGAATACCAAGGATGAGCTGCGGGAAAGCGTGTCGCGCACCTTCGCCGAATTCGACCTGAATGCGGAGATCGACTGCTAATCACGGCGGTTGGGCCGCCGCAACGGTTTTGGCTTGCAACGCAACGTTTTTGAGCTGAACCGTAAGGGTAGGGAAAATCGGGTGTTTACCGCGGAATCGCGGTGATTTATTATGAACACAATGGTTAACAAATGATGAACAAATGGTGAACGGATTCTAGGTTAGCAACGTTTGGCACGTGCGCCGTGGACCGGAGGGGGGCGCACGTACGTGGTGTAGATGGCAATTCGCCCGTCGCGTGACGGCCCGATCAGAACGGAAAACCCTCTTATGTTCACCGGCACCATCAGCCATTCCGGTGCCCTGGTTACCGCCGTTGTGGTGCTAACTGGAGCTGCAATTCTGCGCGGCAGTGCGGCGGTGGCCGACTCGAACCAGGACGATCAGTTCCTGGCGCTGCTCGATCAAGAAGGCATCCCTGCGCTGCGCGGCGTGCCCAGCCTCATCGAAACCGCGCATGACGTTTGTCGCACCCTCGATGCCGGCATGTCGGCGGCCGGTTTGGTGGACGCGATGGTCAATAACGCGGTTGGCATCGATCCGGGCGAGCGCGATTACACCCCCGGCCGCCTCGCGCGCACCGAGGCCCGCTTCATCACCGCGGCGGTGGGGGCTTACTGCCCCTACGATCGCGGCAAGATCGCCTCGATCCGGACCAATCCCACCGGATGGAAAGATCCGGGGCGCAGGATCACTGGGTATATCCGACCGGCCGGCGAGATTGATGATCCGAACCCGCCGCAGGTTCCGGCACCGCCTCCGCAGGCGGTGCAGATCCAGACGCCGCGGTTGCCGATCGCGGCGCCGTCCGCGCCTAAACGGCCGCCGCCTCCACCGCAACAGGTGAAGCCCCCACCGCAACAGCCGCCGCCTCCGCAGGCGCCTCCCGCCGCGGGTCCCCAACCGGGCGGCGCCGCGGGCAGTGGCGGCGGTGGTAATACCGGCGGTGGCAACGGCGGTGGTAGCCCCGGGGGCAACGGCGGTGGGATCCCGGCGGATCCGTCGCCGGGCTTTGTCCGGCTCGCTCCCTGACCTTCGCGCCGAGACCCTTGGCAGCCGACGGAACGCCGGGCGATGCCAACGGAAATGGAGTAGCGAACTACTCGTGGCCCTCCGCTGATACTGCGTGACAATTCAGAGACCAAAATTTAACGGCGCTGAGAGCGGAAGCATCATGTGCACGTGAGGTCGGACCGCAGCGTCCCGACGTCGATGTGCGCGTGACACCTCGGCGATCAGTGCGATGGAAAATGCCATCCGGCAACACAATTACTAACTACAAGTTCTGCGTATTGGGGTAGAACCATGGCATCGCATGCACAGGAACCCGGCAACCCGATGTCGGTGGCCAAGATAACAGGGCTCTTCGCGGTCGGCGCGGCGATTATCGGTGCGATCCCTGCCTCCATCGGTTTGCTCAGCCACGAGACTGCACACTCTCAGTCAACGCTAGCGACTACCGCCCAATCAGCGACTACCACCATTTCGGCAACCGGGTCGCCCGATAGCGGGCTCAGGGTCGGTCCGCTGGTCAACGGCAAACTCACGGTGTCCGGCTCCGCCCAAGCGAGCGTAAGCGGCATGTATGTGTTGATTGGCCCCAAGCCGTCGGGTGGGTATGACACCGGTTGCGGGAACGTCGTGGACCAGCAGTGGCAAGTAGAGGTAGCCACCGACCCGTCGTGGCAGAAATACGGGCTGCAGACCTTCCCCGCCTACCGTGCCTGCGATCGCGGCACACGCGCGATCGCCCAGAAATTCACCTTCCAGCGGACCGAGCCGACGACGACGCCGGCACCCGTCCCGGCGGACGTCCTGAAGTGCGCGGCGCAATTCGGGCCGAGCTGCTTCGACGGCCCGTATTTCGGACCGCCGACGGTATACCAACCGAATCAATGAATTGGTGGGGCTGACAAGCAGCTCAGAGGTGGCTCGCCACGAAAGACGCGGCCTGACTGGGCATCCCGGAGTGCTGATACGACAGGTGCGCCGGCGAGAACATGTCGTCATGCGTGGGCAGTGACAGGCCCCCGCCCGGTGAGCAAACCGGATCGCCGGGCGCGCACAAGTCGATGGCCTTGGCCCCGTACCACGGGCTGGCCTCGTTCATCGGCCCGACTACCCGGTCCGCCATATTCCCGAAGACCGCCACGGCGGCAACGTGATCCGCCTCGTCCGCCGACAGCGTGTCGGCGTTGAAGCCCGCAATCGACGCCCGGGCGATGGTGATCAGGTCGATCACCATCGCGCCTTGCGAGTATCCGCCGAGCACCAGCTTGGTGTTGGGACAGCTCGCCACCATGGATTGGACGTGAGCTTTCGCGTCGCCGGCGCCGGCGGACGCCGACGGCGGCCAATCCTCGGTCGCGGGGTAGTTGACGGCGTACACCCCAAGGGTCCGACCCCCAACCTGCGAGCGCAACGAATCGACAAACGCCTGCCCGACGCCACCAACGCCAGGTGGTTCGGCCGTGCCGCGGGCGAACGTCACCTCGACGTCGGGGCAGGCAGCGGCTGGGGCGGAGGGGGCGAGGATCGGCGCGCTCAGCAGCGCCGCCCCGGTTGTCACCACCGCGGAACCGAGAAAACGAGCCAATGGGCGCGCGTTCACGGTTCCCATGCTGACATATCGGGATCGAAACGTTCCGCCCGCATCGCATTACCGGACGCGGGCGGCGGGTGCGTTAGTAGCCGGCCGGCCGCGGAGTCACTCGCGGGTTTGGACCTCGATGCGCTTCGCCGCCGGCGCACCATTGGGCACCGGCACCGAGATGGCAAGAATGCCCTTTTCGTAGGTGGCGTGGACGTCGTCGACGTCGGCTCCGGCGGGCAGCGGGACGGAGCGCGCGAAGGCTCCATAGCTGAATTCGGAGCGGCCGTGGGATTCGACCGCCTGGCTGCGTACGGCCTTGATGGTGAGCATCCCGTCGTGCACGGTGATGTCGATGTCCTTCGCGGGGTCGACCCCGGGAATCTCGGCGCGCACCTCGTAGCGGCCGTCGTCCATCCCGTCCTCGACGCGCAGCAGGTTGCGGTCGAAGAGGGGACGTAGGCCGGCCAACAGGGGAGCGCCACCGAAGAGCTCGGTGAGGTCGGGCATTAGATTTCTGGGCTGACGCTGGACTGGCAGAGTTGCCATGAATTCTCCTGAAATCGTTGCATCTCTTTCGATTTCGATCGAACCACTGCGCGGCCGCCGGTGCTAGACCGCGCCCGCCGATGTTGCCGAGACATTCATGGCGCGTTCAACCCGTCGGCCGGCACCGGGTCCTAGCCCACCTGCTTCAGCGTGTAATGCGCGATCGTCCGTCGGGGGTCTTCGGCGAGCCGCTTCACCTCTTGGCGGATCGGATCCACGGCACCGCCAAACACGCCGGGGCAGCCATCGGGGCACCGGACTTCCCACCAGGAGTCCGTCTGGTACGGCGGCCAGGCCGCCAGCTGTCCGCCTCTGGGCTCAAAGCCGATCTGGGATCCAAACTTTCTGAGGTTGCCGACGTGGTGGTGTGCCGGGCAGAAGAGCGATACGTCGATACCCAGGTTCTCTGTCTCGTCCATGGCCGCCATTCTCGCTTGTCCTGCGAGCCAGTTCTGCCCTTTGCGTCCCATGCCCGAAGATTCGGTCGCGTCACGGGCAACGTGGCCCGGTTGTCGTATTGATTAGGATAGGCTATCCTTCGGCCTGCCACTGCGGGAGCCGATTCGCTTCGACTCTTTATACCTCCCAACGATGGCGAGTTCATCGCGGACTTGTTACGAGATCTTGGGAGGCGGCAATGCCATTTGTGAGCGCGGCGCCGGACGTAATAGCGGCGGCGGCAACAGATTTGGTGAGCATCAGGTCGAGCATCATCTCGGCAATGTCGTCGGCGGCGACGTCGAGCACGGGGGTAATTGCACCGGCCGCCGATGAGGTATCGGCGGCCATCACGGCGCTGTTCAACGCACATGGCCTCTCGTATCAGGCACTCGGCGCCCGGGCGTCTGAGTTTCACGCAAAGTTTGTCCAGAACTTGGTCGCGGGCGCGGCCTCATATGCGGATAACGAGGCCGCCAACGTCCTGCTGAACCTGCCGAGCCTGGGCATCGGCAACATTGGTAGCGGCAACGTGGGCAGCGGCAATTACGGCAGCTTCAACTTCGGCGGCGGCAACAGCGGTCCCGCCGGCGGCAACCTCAACTTCGGCTTCGGCAACTGGGGTTCCTACAACATCGGAGCGGGCAACGGAAACGCCTACGCGGGCTCACCGGGCGCGTCTTTCTTCAACCTTGGCAACGGCAACATCGGGGAATTCAACGTCGGTTTCGGAAACGTCGGTGGCGGCAACATCGGCATCGGCAACGGAGAAACGATCGCAGCTGCGCGCGGCAACCTGTCCATTCTGAACGTGGGCGTGGGCAACTCCGGGAGCTACAACATGGGCCTTGGGAACCTCGGCAACTTCGACTTCGGCATTGGCAACAAGGGCAATGGTGATATCGGCATCGGCCTGACCGGTGACCACCAGATTGGCTTTGGCGGGATGAACGCGAACGGTGTTGGCTTCAACCTGGGCTTCGGCAACAACGGCAGCTTCAATGTGGGCCTCGGCAATACGGGCAATGGCAATTTCGGCTTGGCGAACACCGGCAACCATGACATTGGCATCGGACTGACCGGCGACAACCAGATCGGCTTCGGTGGGTGGAACTCGGGGAGCGGGAACTCCGGTTTGTTCAACTCGGGCGCGGGCAACAGCGGAATGTTCAACTCCGGCAACGGCAACACCGGCTTGTTCAATACGGGCGACCACAACTGGGGCATTGCGAACTCGGGCACGACCGACACCGGCATCGGCAACACCGGCCTTTTCGATACCGGCTTGTTCAACGCCGGCGACTACGCCACCGGCGGCTTCAACCCGGGTGGCGGCGGCGTATTCGAAGGGTCGACCCTGTCCGGCAACACGGGCTTCTTCAACACGGGCGACGAAAACACGGGTCTGTTCAACGCGGGTACCGACAACGTCGGCCTCTTCAACTCGGGCACGTTGAACATGGGCTGGGCCAACGCGGGCACCGACAACCTGGGCTTCGACAATGCGGGCGTGGGGAACACCGGCGGCTTCAACAGCGGGGGTGCCACCACGGCGTCGATGCTGGCCGGAAACACCGGGTTCTTCAACTCGGGTTCGGCGAACACGGGGTTGTTCAACTCGGGCAACACCAACACCGGTTTGTGGAACTCGGGCAACGTCAACACCGGCTTCGGCGGCACAGGCAACTACACCGGCAACTCGGGCTTCGGGAACACCGGCACGGGCAACTCCGGGTTTTATAACTCGAGCGACGGCAACTCGGGCTTCTTCAATTCGGGCAGCGGGGGCTTCAACTCGGGTTACAGGAACTTCGGCGACGTCGGGTACAACGAGGGCTTCTTCAACTCGGGCAGCGGCACCTTCAACACGGGCTTCTTCAACTCGGGTAGCGGCAGCGGCGACGTGGGCTACGGGAACTACGGCAGTGGCGGCAGCAACGTCGGCTTCTTCAACGGTGGCGACGGCGGCACCGACATCGGCTTCTTCAACTCGGGTGTCGGCGGCTTCAACACCGGTTTCGATAACTCCGGCGATGGCTTCAACTCGGGCTTCGGAAACAACAACACCTCGGGCACCAGCATCGGCAACTCGGGTGGCTTCAACACGGGAACCGGGCTGGCGGGTTTCCTGCGCTGGTGAGGTGCTTGGGTCAACCGGGCTGACATGCGGGCCGTCGAGGATCAACCGAAACCGCCCTCACGCACCAGCCAAGTCATGCGGCTGACCAGCGCCCCCGACGTCAGGGCTAGGCCGGTTGTATGCCCGCGGGAAGCTGCCGTCGTCGGCAGGTCTTGTCCTGCTCGAATCTTGTGCCGACGGGCGTGACCACAATCACGCGCGCCGGAAAAGGTCATGAGAGTTAGTCAGTTGACTACAGTCATGCTTTGTGATGTAGTCAAGTGACTAACCCGGGCCCGTTCGCCCATAAGTGCAAGGAGAACCAACCATGACCACAGCCCACGCGCGCGGTCGAGGAAACGAACTGGCGATGGATCTCGACCTTGCAGCACCCAGCGGGGCGACCTGCGTCGACGAGTGGGGGAACTTCGCGGCGGCCTTCCGGGTGTTCGACGGCCCGGAGTGGCGGATCAAGCGCGTTGCCGACCGCGGGCGAGGCGCCCACAGCGGCGACATCGTGGTGTCGGTCATCGGCCGGCAGTACGTGGATGGACACGCTGAGCGCGAGATCATCATTGACGGCCCGCACAGCCCGGTCGTCACCGCGACCGAAGCGCGGACGCTGGGCAGCGCGTTGATCGCCGCCGCAGACGCCGCCGACGGGTGATTGGAGGGCCGAATCCGAGCCGCCCAGCGTCGCCACCGGCTCGCAAAAAATTGGGCACGACTCGAACGTGCGATCTAGGGATTAGGGGGCCGTCTGAAGGGGGCCACCCGTCGCCTTTGGCCTTTCGATACCTGCCCCGAGGCGCTCAGGCTAGCGGCTGCGGGCGACGATCACCGGGGTGTGGGCCGCTTGCGCCACCTTGGCGCTGACTGATCCAAGCAGCATTCCGGCAAACCCGCCACGGCCATGACTGCCGACGACAACAAGCTGTGCGAACTTGGCGTGCTCGAGAAGATGAGTGGCTGGCCGGTCGTATTCCACGACCCGGGTTACCCCGACATCGGGGTAACGTTCCCGCCAACCGGCCAATCGCTCGGCCAGGGTTTCCTCAGCCGCCGAGCGCTGGGCCGACTCTTCCAGGCTCGCGACATGTGTCATGTCGGCGTCGAGCCAGGCGTGCAGAGCAACTAATCTTGCGCCCCTCAGCGAGGCTTCTTCGAATGCAATCGCGGTGGCTAGCTCGGAGACTGGTGATCCATCGTTTCCCAGGAGCACTGAGTCGTGAGAGGCTGCTGACTGCGGGGAAGCCCCATCGTGGATAACGGCAACGGGGCAGCAGGCATGATGGATCAGTCCAGTGCTGACCGATCCCAGCAACACGCTTCGTATCGCACCCAGTCCGCGAGCGCCGACGACCACCATGTCGGCGTCTTTGGACATATTTAGCAAAGTGGGCACCGCCGCGGAGTGGAGAAATTGGCTCTCGATTTCAGCCCGCACACCGTTCTCGGTGGTGTCTTCGGCGATCCGGAGCGCGTCATCGAGGATCGTCTGGGAAGCGAGTTCCTCGCGTTGGCGCCACTCTGCGGGCATGGGCGCAGCTGGCCACGGCAGCGCCGATGTGCCGATCGCGTTCACGAGGGTGAGCCGACGTTTGCGTAGTAACGCCTCACGGGCAGCCCACCGTACCGCCGCGTTGGACGGAGTTGACCCGTCGACACCGACCACGACACCGAGATGTTCGTCTGCACCGGGCATGTTGGCTGTCCTCTTTCAGATCACGCATGCAGGGCCCGATGACGCAGCAGCGCAGCATCTGGCCTTGCGTGCCCCGTATATCGCCGGGGAAGTTGAACTACAGCCGTGGACCACTACCAATCGGGTGCGGTCAGGGGTGTGGTTTGGACGGCTTAGACGGGGTAGGGCCGCAGTTCAAGCCGGCAACGCATCCATTCGGTGCGTCACCTTGAGGTGGGGTCGCGCTCTTTGGCGCCACGACGGACGACGGGCCCGGTTCCGGCGTCGTCGATGGAGTCGCGATGCTTACCGACTGACCGCCGCCAAGGCCGAATCCGGCTGCAGCGAGCATGGCCGCACCGACAAGCAGGGCGGCTGATTTCCGCATTTCGGGTTTCATTGGACTCCTTCTTTCTATGGTGGTGTCCACTGAAATCCCAGCATCCCGTCCCGATACCCCCAGGGGGTAGGGACTTTAGTCCTCCGTTTTGCCCATACCGGGCGGGGATAGCGACCAAATAGCCGCGCCGATCAACCGTCGACACGGCCTGATACCGCTGCTCAGCCACGCTCAACTCCCTCATCTAGGGAGTGTCAAGGATCAACCGAAGTAACTGTCAAGCATCAGCCGAAACACTGTCAGGCATCACCCGAAGGCAAAATGTCAAGCATCAGCCGAGGTCATACACAAAACCGGTGCCCCCGGCACGACTCGAACGTGCGACCTAGGGATTAGAAGGCCCTTGCTCTATCCACCTGAGCTACGGAGGCAATGTGCAGGTCAGTCTATCGAACGCGACACGCCGAAAGACTCGCGGAACGCGACGCGCCCGAAAAGTCTTCCGCCACGGCACTTATCGGTTATGGTGTGAGGCCTCGACACACGTACAACACCGGCTGATCATCAGCCGTTAACCGCAACGAGGCGTGTGCCTAACGTCGAGGGGTGCGTTGTTATGAGCGTGGCCTTGAACTTGACTTCGCGGTGCTCGCAGGCCGGTGCGCAGGCATTGCGACTGGCGGCCGACGCCAGGGACACGTATCGCGCCGGCGCGCTGTTGCTGCGCGGCTCGCCGTTCGCGGTCGGTTGGGTTGCCGGCTGGCTCTCCACCGAATTTCCCCCACACGTGGTGACGGGGCACGCGCTGTCCCGGGTCTCGCGACCCGCCATCGGCCGCGTCGGTACCACGTGGGCCGCGCAAAAAGCCGACGAAGCCCTTACCGCCGCGCTCGTCGAGTGCTTCGGGCCGGACTTCCGTGACCTGGTGAGCCACCCGGCCTACGTCCAGTCCGAGGCCCCCTCGCGGGGCGGGCTGTTGCGCAGGCCCGGGCCGCACCGGCGGTACGCGGCGGAAACGTCCGACATCTCCTACGGCCCCGGCGGCAGTGAACACTTGCTGGACATCTGGCGGCGCCATGACTTGGCGCCTGGCCGGCGCGCGCCGGTGCTCATCCAGGTACCCGGCGGGGCGTGGGCGGTCAACGGCAAGCGCCATCAGGCCTACACGCTGATGAGCCACATGGCGGAGCTCGGCTGGATCTGCGTCTCGATCAACTACAGCAAGAGTCCCCGCTGCACGTTCCCCACACACCTCATCGACGTGAAGAGGGCGATCGCGTGGGTGCGCGAGAACATCGCCGACTACGGCGGCGACCCCGACTTCCTCGCGATCACCGGCGGGTCGGCGGGCGGTCACCTGGCCTCACTGGCCGCGCTCACCCCGAACGACCCGGCGTTCCAGCCCGGATTCGAGGACGCGGACACCACCGTCCAGGCCGTCGCGCCGTACTACGGCGTCTACGATTTCACCGACTTCGAGAACATGCACGAGATGATGCTGCCGTTCCTCGAGCACTTCGTTCTCAAGTCCCGCTACAGCGAGAACCCCGACAGGTTCCGGGCGGCGTCGCCGATCACGTACGCCCACGGCGAGGCCCCACCGTTCTTCGTGCTGCACGGCGAGAAAGACGAACTGGTTCCCAGCGGCCAGGCGCGCGTCTTCTGCGCAGCCCTCCGGGACGCCGGGGCCGCCACGGTGGGCTACGCCGAACTCGCCAACGCGCACCACGCGTTCGACATCACCCCGACGGTGCGGTCGCGGTTGGCCGCCGGGGCCGTCGCGGACTTCCTCGGCGTCGTCTACGGCCGCCGCGTCGGCTCGCTGGCGCATTCGTTGCCGCTGTCCGCGACGACGGCTAGCTGAGCCGGGCGCCGCTTCGCCGACGGGATCGCGCCTTTCACCAGCGCGGCCAGCCGACTAGCGTTGGGTGAGCAATCCGGTTTGCGGGTCCCAGGCAGGAGGCTTGGTCAGCGGTGACAACGTTGGCGCGTCGAGTTCACGATCATGGCTGAGGCGGTCGAGGCCGTTCAATTGTCCGACGAGCTCGGACCGGTCGACTATCTGATGCATCGGGGTGAGGCCAACCCTCGGACTCGGTCCGGAATCATGGCGCTCGAACTCCTCGACACCACACCGGACTGGGATCGGTTCCGAAGCCGCTTCGAAAACGCCTCCCGACGGGTGCGGCGGCTGCGGCAGAAGGTCGTCGTACCGACGTTGCCGACGGCGTCACCGCGCTGGGTGGTCGATCCCGACTTCAACCTCGACTTCCACGTGCGGCGGGTGCGGGTCTCGGGGTCCGGCACGCTGCGCGAGGTGTTCGACCTGGCCGAGGTGATCCTGCAGTCGCCGATGGACATCTCGCGGCCGCTGTGGACCGCCACTCTGGTGGAGGGGCTGGCCGACGGCAGGGCCGCGACGCTGCTGCATGTCAGCCACGCGGTCACCGACGGTGTCGGCGGTGTCGAGATGTTCGCCGAGATCTATGACCTCGAGCGCGAGCCGCCGCCCAGGCCGACGCCGCCGCAACCCGTCCCACAGGACCTGACGCCCAACGACCTGATGCGCCAAGGCATCAACCGCCTGCCCATCGCGATCGTCAACGGCGTGGTGGGCGCCGTGGCCGGGGCGGTGTCGGCGGCCGGCAAGGCGGTGCTCGACCCCGTGTCCACGGTCGGCGGAGTGGTCGAATACGCCGTGTCGGGCATGCGGGTGATGAACCGCGCCGCCGAGCCGTCGCCGCTGCTGCGCAGGCGCAGCCTTGCCACGCGCACCGAAGCGATCGACATTCCGCTTTCCGACCTGCACAGGGCCGCGAAAGCCGGTGGGGGATCGATCAACGACGCCTACCTGGCCGGCCTGTCGGGCGCGCTGCGGCGCTACCACGTGGCCCTCGGCGTGCCCATCAGCACGCTGCCGATGGCGGTGCCGGTGAGCCTGCGCGCCGACGCGGACACGGCCGGCGGCAACCGCTTCACCGGCGTCAACCTGGCGGCGCCGCTGGGCACCGCCGATCCGGTCGCCCGGATGAAGAAGATCCGCGCGCAGATGACGCAGCGCCGCGACGAGCCCGCGATGAACATCATCGGTTCCATCGCCCCGGTGCTGAGCGTGTTGCCCACGCCGGTCCTGGAGGGGATAACCGGCTCGGTGATCGGCTCCGACGTGCAGGCCAGCAACGTCCCGGTGTATCCCGGCGACACGTACATCGCCGGCGCAAAGGTCTTGCGGCAGTATGGCATCGGCCCGCTGCCCGGCGTGGCGATGATGGTGGTGCTGATCTCCCGGGGAGGCTGGTGCACGATCACCGTCCGCTACGACCGGGCCTCGGTGCGAAACGAGCCGCTGTTCGCCCAGTGCCTGCTGGAGGGCTTCGACGAGATCCTGGCGCTGGCCGGTGACCCGGCACCGCGCGCGGTGCCCGCCTCCTTCGCCGAACCGGCAGCCTCCGCGCGATCGGCGGCGAGCTCATGAGCCCCGCCCGGGAGCAGGCCGAAAACCCTGGCGCACAACAGAAGCCGTCGGGCGACATGCGGCTGCCCGGGTCGGTCGCCGAGATCATGGCCAGTCCCGCCGGGCCGAAGATCGGCGCGTTTTTCGACCTGGACGGGACGCTGGTCGCGGGGTTCACCGCCGTCATCCTGACCCAGGAGCGGCTGCTGCGCCGCGACATGGGTGTGGGCGAGCTACTCAGCATGGTTCAGGCCGGCCTGAGCCACACCCTGGGACGCATCGAGTTCGAAGACCTTATCGGCAAGGCCGCCGCGGCGCTGGCCGGGCGACTGCTCGACGACCTGGAGGAGATCGGCGAGCGGCTCTTCGTGCAACGGATCGAGTCGCGGATCTACCCCGAGATGCGCGAGCTGGTGCGGGCACACGTCGCCCGCGGGCACACCGTGGTGCTGAGCTCGTCGGCGCTGACCATTCAGGTCAACCCGGTGGCGCGCTTCCTCGGGATCTCCAACATGCTCACCAACAAGTTCGAGACCAACGAGGACGGGATACTCACCGGCGGTGTGCAGAAGCCGATCTTGTGGGGACCGGGCAAAGCCGCTGCCGTGCAACGGTTTGCCGCCGAGAACGGCATCGACCTCAAGGACAGCTACTTCTACGCCGACGGTGACGAGGACGTCGCCCTGATGTACCTGGTCGGCAATCCACGGCCGACCAACCCCGAGGGGAAGATGGCCGCGGTGGCCAAGCGCCGCGGCTGGCCGATCCTGAAATTCGACAGCCGGGGCCGACTGGGCCTGCGGCGCCAGATACGGACGCTCGCCGGCTTCGGTTCGATGTTCCCGGTCGCCGCCGGCGCGGTGGGCATCGGCGTGCTGACCCGCAGCCGGCGCCGCGGGGTGAACTTCTTCACCTCCACCTTCTCCCAGTTGTCGCTGGCGATCGCTGGGGTGCAGCTCAACGTCATTGGCGAGGAGAACCTCACCGCGCAGCGGCCGGCGGTGTTCATCTTCAACCACCGCAACCAGGTTGACCCGGTGATCGCGGGCGCGCTGGTGCGCGACAACTGGGTCGGCGTCGGCAAAAAGGAGCTACAAAAAGACCCCATCATGGGCACGCTCGGCAAGTTGGTGGACACCGTGTTCATCGACCGGGACGATCCGGTCGCGGCGGTCGAGACGATGCACACGGTCGAAGACCGGGCCCGCAACGGGCTTTCGATCGTGATCGCGCCGGAGGGCACCCGGGTGGACACCACCGAAGTGGGGCCGTTCAAGAAGGGCCCCTTCCGCATCGCGATGGCGGTGGGAATCCCGATCGTCCCGATCGTCATCCGCAACGCCGAGATCGTCGCCGCCCGAAACTCGACCGTCATCAACCCCGGCACGGTCGACGTCGCGGTGTTCCCGCCGATCCCCGTGGACGACTGGACCGTTGATACGCTGCCCGAGCGCATCGCCGAGGTACGTCAGCTCTATCTGGACACGCTGGCCAATTGGCCCGTCGACGAACTGCCGCAGGTCGGTCCGTACGCCGTGAGGAAAGCGGCGAAAAAGGCTAAGGCGGCCGCCAAGACGACGACCAAGAAGGCGGCCCCCAAGAAGGGGGCAGCCAAGGCGCCGACGAAGAAGGCCGCCGCGAAGAAGGCCGCGCCCAAGGCAAAGCCGCCGAAGGCGAACCCGAACGAGTCCGAGGTTGCCCTCAAAGACGGTGAGGCGCAACGGCCCAGCGGGCAGGGAACCGTCAGTGGGGAGTCGCCCGGTGCGGCGCCGAGAGGGCGCCAGTGACCAAGCCGGCCGCGGATATCAGCGCAGTCCTCGCCGCACAAGACTCGCTGATATTGGCGTCCATGGTCTCCCCGGTCGAGCGGGAACTGGTCATGGCGTGGGTCGGTCAGCAGCGCGCGTCCAACCCCGACGCGACGTTCGAGGTGTTGGCGCTGCCCGAAGACAATGCGCCGCCCACGGCGCTACCCGAGCTGGTTAAGCGTCTCGAGTCCGAATCCAACGACGACCGCTCGGTCGTGCCCGTGCGGGTGTTCTGGCTGCCGCCCGCCAATCGCGGCCGGATCGCCAAGCTCGCCGGGCTCCTTCCCGGTCAGGATCCCTACCACCCCAACCCACGTCAGCAACGGCAAATCATCCGCGCCGACCCGCACCGCGCACGGGTGGTGGCCGGCGAGCCGGCCAAGGTCTCCGAATTGCGCCAGCAGTGGCGCGACACCACCGTCGGCGACCACGGACACGACTTCGCGCACTTCGTCACCCGTCGCGCCATCTTGGCGTTGGAGCGCGCCGAATACCGGATTCTCGGGCCGCAATACAAGTCCCCACGGCTGGTCAAGCCAGAGATATTGGCGTCCACGCGGTTTCGCGCCGGCCTGAAAAGGATCCCCGGCGCCACCGTCGAGGAAGCCGGCAAGATGCTCGACGAACTGTCCACCGGGTGGAGCCGGGTGTCCGTCGACCTGGTCGGGGTCCTGGGCAGGGCGCTCAGCCGCGGATTCGACCCGGAGATCGATTACGACGAGTACCAGGTGGCCGCCATGCGCGCCGCGCTGGAAACCCATCCGGCGGTGCTGCTGTTTTCGCACCGCTCCTACATCGACGGCGCGGTGGTGCCGGTGGCCATGCAGGAGAACCGGCTGCCTCCGGTGCACGTGTTCGCCGGCATCAACCTGTCTTTCGGGGTGATGGGTCCGCTGCTGCGCCGCGCGGGCACCATCTTCATCCGCCGCAACATCGGCGACGACCCGCTTTACAAGTACGTCCTGCGCGAGTACGTCGGCTACATCGTCGAGAAGCGGTTCAACCTGAGCTGGTCTATCGAAGGCACCCGCTCGCGCACCGGAAAGATGTTGCCGCCCAAGCTGGGTCTGCTCTCGTACGTGGCCGACGCGTACCTGGACGCCCGCAGCGAAGACATCTTGTTGCAGCCGGTGTCGATCGGCTTCGACCAGCTGCACGAAACCGCGGAGTACGCCGCCTACGCCCGGGGCGGCGAGAAGACACCGGAGGGCGTCGTCTGGCTCTACAACTTCATCAAGGCGCAGGGCGAACGCAACTACGGCAAGATCTACGTGCGCTTCCCCGAAGCGGTCTCGATGCGGCAGTACCTCGGCGCGCCGCACGGGGCGCGCGCGCTGGATGAGGACGCCAAACGGCTTGCGCTGCAGAAGATGTCGTTTGAGGTCGCGTGGCGGATCCTGCAGGCGACGCCGGTGACGGCGACGGGTTTGGTGTGCGCGTTGCTGCTGACCACCCGGGGCGCCGCGTTGACGCTCGGCCAGCTGCACCACACCCTGCAGGACTCGCTGGATTACTTGGAGCGCAGGCAAATCCCGATGTCGACGAGCGCCTTGCGGCTGCGCCGGCGCGACGGGGTGCTCGCCGCGGTCGACACGTTGTCCAGTGGGCATCCGATCACCCGCATCGACGGTGGCCGGGAGCCGGTGTGGCGCATCGCGCCCGACCAGCAACACGCCGCGGCGTTCTATCGAAACTCGTTGATACACGCCTTTTTGGAGACCTCGATCGTCGAGCTCGCGCTGGCGCACGCCAGGCGCGTCACCGATCCGCAAGGCGACCGCGTCGGGGCGTTCTGGGCGCAGGCCATGAGGTTGCGGGATCTGCTGAAGTTCGATTTCTATTTCGCCGACTCGGCGGCGTTCCGCGACCACATCGCCGAGGAGATGGCGTGGAACGACGACTGGGAAGCGCACGTCAGGGCCGGCGGCGACGAGATCCACGCGATGCTGTTCGCCAAGCGTCCGTTGATGGCCGACGCCATGTTGCGGGTGTTCTTCGAGGCCTACGAGATCGTCGCCGACGTGTTGCGCGACGCGCCGGCCGACGTCGGGCCCAAGGAGCTGACCGAGTCCGCACTCGGGGTGGGCCGGCAATACGTCGCGCAGACCAGGGTCCGCAGCAGCGAATCGGTGTCGACGCTGCTGTTCGCCACCGCGTACCAGGTCGTCGTCGACCAGGATCTGATCGCGCCCGCCGCCGACCTCGCCGAACGGCGGACAGCTTTCCGGCAGGAGCTGCGCGACATCCTCGAGGATTCCGACTACGTCGGCCGGATCGCGCGCGAGCAGTTCGTCGCCCGCGAAGTCAAGGCGCGACGGGAGCGGCGGGAGAGCCAAGCTCAGTAGCCGGCAAGCGCCCAATACCCTGGTTACATGACCGTTGACCGGCCGGTGGCCACCCGTGGGGCGCGGGTGTGGCCGCCGCTGATCGGCGTCGCACTACTTGCGGGCTGCACGGCCGCGGGGATCGGGGCGCTCTCGTCGGCGGGCGCCCTGACCGCGACCGGATTGCCCGATCCGGGCCCGGCCACCACGCTGGGGCTGCCGTTCGTCCGCGCGGTGGGGGAGATCGCCGCGGTGCTGGCCGTCGGGTCCTTCCTGTTCGCGGCGTTCCTGGTGCCACCGCAAAAGAGCGGCGTGCTCGACGCCGGCGGATACCGCGCGCTTCGCCTCGGGACGGTCGCGTCGGGGGTTTGGGCGGTGTGCGCGGCCCTGCTTGTCCCGCTGACCATCTCGGATGTGTCCGGTCACCGCGTGGCCGACCTCGACCCGGGCACGATCTGGTCGTTGGCCGGGTTGATCAACACGGCATCGGCCTGGCGCTGGACCGCGATCCTGGCCGCGGTGATCACGCTGGCGAGCCTGTCGGTGCTGCGCTGGTCGTGGACGCCGCTGCTACTGGCCGGATCTTTGGTGACGCTGATTCCGCTCGGGCTGACCGGTCATTCGTCGGCCGGCGGTTCGCACGACCTGGCCACCAACAGCCTGCTGATCCACCTCGTCGCCGCCAGCGTGTGGGCCGGTGGCCTGCTCGCCCTGCTCGCCCATGGGCTGCGCGACGGTGACCACATCGGCCTGGCGGCGCGGCGGTTCTCGACGATCGCGCTGTGGTGCTGGGTGGCGATGGCGCTCAGTGGATTGGTCAACGCCCTGGTGCGGGTGCTGCCGTCCGACCTGTTGACCACCGGGTACGGCCGGCTGATCGTCGCCAAGTTCGTCGCGCTGTGCGTCCTGGGCGTCCTCGGCTGGCGCCAGCGGCGCTCGGGAGTGGCTGCGCTGCAAGGCGATCCGGGCGTGCCGCGGGCGCGCAGACTGCTGATCAGGCTCGCGCTGATCGAGGCCGCGGTGTTCGGCCTGACCTTCGGCATCGCTGTCGGGTTGGGCCGCACCGCGCCGCCACCGCCCCCGGCCCGGCTGCCCACCATCCCCGAAGCCGAGATCGGCTACGACTTCGACGGCCCGCCCACCGCGGTGCGCATCCTGTTCGACTGGCGCTTCGATCTCATCTTCGGCACCGCCGCGATCGTCTTCGCCGCGGTATATGTGGCGGCGGTGGTGCGGCTGCGCCGCCGCGGCGATCACTGGCCGCCGGGGCGGACCGTGTCCTGGCTGCTGGGCTGCCTCACCTTGCTGTTCGTGACCTCGTCGGGCGTCGGCCGCTACATGCCGGCGATGTTCAGCATGCACATGGTCGCGCACATGGGCCTGTCGATGCTGGTGCCGATCCTGCTGGTGCTCGGCGCCCCGGTCGGCCTGGCGCTGCGGGCACTGCCCGCCGCTGGCCGCGACGATCCGCCCGGGATGCGGGAATGGCTGCTGGTGGCGCTGCACAGCCGCTATTCACGGTTCGCCACCAACCCGATCGTCGCCACCGTGCTCTTCGTGGCCGGCTTCTACGGGCTGTATCTCTCGAACCTTTTCGACACCGCGGTCAGCAGTCATGCCGGGCACCTGGCGATGAACGTGCACTTTCTGGTCAGCGGGTACGTGTTCTATTGGATCGTTATCGGCGTCGACCCCACTCCGCGGCCGATCCCGCCGCTGGCCAAGGTCGGCGTCGTGTTCGCGTCCCTGCCGCTGCACGCGTTCTTCGGGGTGGTGCTGATGGGCACCCGCAAGGTGCTCGGCGCCGACTACTACCGCTCGCTCGGGCTGAGCTGGCACACCGACCTCATGGGTGATCAGCGGCTGGGCGGTGGAATCGCCTGGGCGGCGGGCGAAGTGCCGCTGGTGATCGTGATGATCGCGCTGCTCGTGCAGTGGGCGCGCACCGACAAGCGCACCGCCCGTCGCCTGGACCGCGCGGCCGATCTGGACGACGACGCCGAGCTGGCCGCCTACAACGCGATGCTGGCCGAACTGGCGAGGCGCGAAAAACCCGGTAGCCCGAGTCCGCGAGCGTAACGCCACGGCGATATTTGCGGCGAAATTTCGCCATGAGGTTACGGCCGCAACCGACTAGCTGTAGTGATACCGGGCCTGGAGGATTTGAAGGTCATCGCCGACGACGCGATAGACGAGTCGGTGCTGCAAGGTAATCCGCCGAGACCAAGCGCCAACGAGCCCGTATTTCAACGGCTCCGGCTTGCCGATGCCTTCTTGCGGCGACCGGCGCGCGTCCGCGATGAGCTTGTTGATCCGCTTGAGCACCGCACGGTCGGCGGTCTGCCAATGCTGGTAGTCCTCCCACGCCTGAGGCGAGAAGACGATGTTCACTCGGCGAGGTCAGCCCGGATCCCGCGGCCCCGGTCCAGAGCGTCAGCGGCGTCGAGAAGCCGGCGGGCATTCGCCGGGGACTGAAACAGGTACGCCGTTTCCTGCCATGCCTCCCAGTCCTCGGCGGACATCAGCACCGCGCGACCAGCCTTAGACGTGATCTCAACCGGCATCCGGTCGACGTTCACCTTTTCAATCAAACGAAACAGGTTCTTGCGCGCCTCGCTCGCCGTGATAGCCACGCGGGCCTCCTTGCTAGTGGTACAAGATATGGTACCAGTCAACTTGGCTGGCGCGCCCCAGCACCGCCTGAAGCACTGATCCACAGCCACGGGTTCTTCCACAGGCGCCGCGTGCGAAGCCCGTATTGCCCTGGGCCCGTCGGTAGTGGCGGGGTCAATGGCCACCACAGAGAAATGCAACCGAGAAGGGATCAGCCCATGTTCGAAACACCGCTTACCGTGGTCGGCCACATCGTCAACAACCCCGAGCGGCGCCAGGTCGGCACCCAGGAGGTCATTAAGTTCCGCGTCGCCAGCAACTCCCGGCGGCGCACGGCCGATGGCGGCTGGGAGCCGGGCAACTCGCTGTTCATCAACGTCAATTGCTGGGGCAAGCTGGTCACCGGCGTGGGCGCCGCGCTGGGCAAGGGCGCGCCGGTCATCGTGGTGGGCCACGTGTACACCAGCGAGTACGAGGACCGCGACGGCAACCGCCGCTCATCTCTCGAGATGCGCGCGACGTCGGTCGGGCCGGACGTGTCCCGCGCGATCGTGCGCATCGAGAAGCCGGGCTACACCGGTCCGACTACCGAGGCCGCCGCGCCCGCGACGGACGCGGCCGACGCCGCTGGTGAGGACGCCGACGCCGGCGACAGCGTCGAGTCCGCCGAAACGGGGCCGCTGCCGCTATCGGCTTAGCTGCGGGATCGGCGCCGCCGCGCGGTGCCTAGGATGGTCGCGAGATCTCTCTCAAAGACCAGAAAGGCAAAACCGCGGCATGGCTGAGTTCATCTACACGATGAAGAAGGTCCGCAAGGCGCACGGCGACAAGGTGATCCTGGACGACGTCACGTTGAGCTTCTTCCCGGGCGCCAAGATCGGTGTCGTCGGCCCCAACGGCGCCGGTAAGTCGAGCGTCTTGCGGATCATGGCCGGCCTGGACAAGCCGAACAACGGCGACGCCTTCCTGGCCCCCGGCGCCAGCGTCGGCATCCTGCAGCAGGAGCCGCCGCTGAACGAGGAGAAGACGGTCCGCGGCAACGTGGAAGAGGGCCTCGGTGAGATCAAGGTCAAGCTCGACCGCTTCAACGAGGTGGCCGAGCTGATGGCCACCGACTACTCCGACGAACTGATGGAGGAGATGGGTCGCCTCCAGGAGGAGCTGGACCACGCCGACGCTTGGGACCTCGACTCCCAGCTGGAGCAGGCGATGGACGCGCTGCGCTGCCCGCCGCCCGACGAGCCGGTCACCAACCTGTCCGGCGGTGAGCGGCGCCGGGTCGCGCTGTGCAAGCTGCTGCTGTCCAAACCGGACCTGCTGCTGCTCGACGAGCCGACCAACCACCTGGACGCCGAGAGCGTGCAGTGGCTCGAACAGCACCTGGCCGCCTACCCGGGGGCGATCCTGGCGGTGACCCACGACCGGTACTTCCTGGACAACGTCGCCGAGTGGATCCTCGAGCTCGACCGTGGCCGCGCCTACCCCTACGAGGGCAACTACTCGACCTACCTGGAGAAGAAGGCCGAGCGGATCGCGGTGCAGGGCCGCAAGGACGCCAAGCTGCAGAAGCGGCTGACCGAGGAGCTGGCCTGGGTCCGGTCCGGCGCCAAGGCGCGGCAGGCCAAGAGCAAGGCGCGCCTGCAGCGCTACGAAGAGATGGCCGCCGAGGCGGAGAAGACGCGCAAGCTCGACTTCGAGGAGATCCAGATCCCGGTGGGGCCGCGGCTGGGCAATGTCGTGGTCGAGGTCGACCACCTCGACAAGGGCTACGACGGGCGCACCCTCATCAAGGACCTGTCGTTCACGCTGCCGCGCAACGGCATCGTCGGGGTCATCGGCCCCAACGGGGTCGGCAAGACCACGCTGTTCAAGACCATCGTCGGCCTCGAGCAGCCGGACAGCGGCACCGTCAAGGTGGGCGAGACCGTCAAGCTCAGCTACGTGGACCAGACCCGCGCCGGCATCGACCCCAAGAAGACGGTGTGGGAAGTGGTCTCGGACGGGCTGGATTACATCGAGGTCGGGCAGAACGAGATCCCGTCGCGGGCCTACGTGTCGGCGTTCGGTTTCAAGGGGCCGGACCAGCAGAAGCCGGCCGGCGTGCTGTCCGGCGGTGAGCGCAACCGGCTGAACCTGGCGCTCACGTTGAAGGAGGGCGGCAACCTCATCCTGCTGGACGAGCCGACCAACGACCTCGACGTCGAGACCCTGAGCTCGCTGGAGAACGCGCTGGAGAAATTCCCCGGCTGCGCCGTGGTGATCAGCCACGACCGCTGGTTCCTCGACCGCACGTGCACGCACATCCTCGCGTGGGAGGGCGACGAGGACAACGAGGCCAAGTGGTTCTGGTTCGAGGGCAACTTCGGCGCATACGAGGAAAACAAGGTGGAACGCCTCGGCGCGGAAGCCGCCAGGCCGCACAGAGTGACCCACCGCAAGCTCACGCGCGACTAATGTCGGGACTGCCCCGCTGAGACGCGGGGCGATCGGGCGCAGAGTGGCATCCGTCGCGAGTTGGGAGCAATCGGCATGACGATCGATCCCGGTGCTAGGCAGGATCTCAAGCCGTGGACCACGTTCTCCACGAGTGACGACATTCCCGACTGGATCGCCAACGCCTACATCGAGAGCTATCGAGGCCCCCGCGGTGACGAACCGGGAGCGGCGGAGCCCGGTCCCGTCGACCCCGCGGCCTTGGTGACCCCCGCGATGCTGCGCGCCCACTATCGGCTCGCGGAGTGCCGCGCCGAACGCGGGAGCTGCGTCTGTGTCCACGGGGCGGACGACCCCGAGGGATTCGGGCCCGCCCTTCAGGTCGTCACCGATCACGGCAGCATGCTGCTGGACTCGGTGACCGTGCTGCTGCACCGGCTCGGCGTCGCCTACGCCGGCATCATGACCCCGGTCTTCGACGTGCACCGCAGCGCGACGGGCGACCTCATCAGCGTCGAACCCAAAGCCCCCGGCGCGTCGCAATACGACGGCGAGGCGTGGATCTATGTCCCACTGTCGCCGTCCGTCGACAGCAAGGTTCTCGCTGAGGTCGACCGCCTGCTGCCCAAGGTGCTGAGCGACGTCGAGCAGGTCGCGACGGACGCGTCGACCATGATCGCCACCCTGAGCGATCTGGCCGAGGCCGTCCAAACCAACTCTCCCGACCAATATTCGGCGCCGGACCGCGAGGACGTTGCCCAGCTGCTGCGCTGGCTGGGCAACGGAAACTTCCTGCTGCTCGGCTATCAGCGTGCCCGCGTGCACGAAAACGTCGTTTCCGGTGACGGCGCCACCGGCCTCGGGGTGCTGCGCACGCGCACCGGTTCGCGCCCCCGATTGACGGACGACGACCACCTACTGGTGCTCGCCCAATCCGTGGTGGGCAGCTACCTGCGCTACGGCGCGTATCCGTACGCGATCGCGGTTCGCGAATACGGCGCCGGCGGCGAAGTCTTCGAGCACCGCTTCGTCGGACTCTTCACGGTCGCCGCGATGAACGCGGACGTCCTGGACATCCCGACGGTCTCGAGCCGGGTCCGCGAGGCGCTCGCGATGGCCGACGGCGACCCGATTCACCCAGGGCAGCTGCTGCTGGACGTCATCCAGACCGTCCCGCGCTCGGAGTTGTTCACGCTGAGCGCCGAACGGCTCCTGACGATGGCCAAAGCGGTGGTGGACCTGGGATCGCAGCGGCGAGCGTTGTTGTTCCTGCGGGCCGACCGCCTGCAGTACTTCGTCTCGTGCCTGGTTTATGTGCCGCGCGACCGCTACACCACCCCGGTTCGGCTGCAGATCGAGGACATCCTGGTCCGCGAATTCGGCGGTACACGACTGGAATTCACCGCGCGGGTCAGCGAATCGCCCTGGGCGCTAATGCATTTCATGGTCCGGCTGCCCGAAAATGCGGCCGCCGTCGACGTCTCGGAAGACAACCGCATCCGGATCCAGGGGATGCTCAGCGAAGCCGCCCGCACCTGGGGGGACCGCCTGATCGCCGCCGCGGCCGATCTCTCCGACGGGCCCGTCTCGCACGCCGACGCCGAGCATTACGCCGCCGCCTTCTCCGAGGTCTACAAGCAGGCGGTCACGCCCGACGATGCCATCGAGCACATCGCGATCATCAAAGAGCTGTCCGATGATTCGGTCAAGCTGGTGTTCTCCGAGCGCGGCGAGGACGCGGCCGCCCAGCTGACCTGGTTCGTGGGCGGTCACACCGCCTCGTTGAGCCAGCTGCTGCCGATGCTGCAGAGCATGGGCGTCGTGGTGCTCGAGGAGCGACCGTTCACCGTCGCCCGGCAGGACGGCCTGGACGTATGGATCTACCAGTTCAAGATCCAGCCGCACCCGACGATCCCGCTGGCCAGGACGGCGGCCGAACGGGACGCCACCGCAGAGCGATTCGCCGACGCGGTCACCGCCATCTGGCAGGGCCGCGTCGAGATCGACCGGTTCAACGAACTGGTGATGCGCGCGCGGTTGACCTGGCAGCAGGTCGTGCTGCTGCGCGCCTACGCGAAATACCTGCGGCAGGCCGGCTTTCCGTACAGCCAGTCCCACATCGAATCGGTGCTGAGCGAGCATCCCTCCACCGTGCGGTCGCTGGTCACCCTGTTCGAGGCGCTCTTCGACCCGAGGGCTTCGGGGTCGCCGACGAGTCGCGACGCGCAAGCCGCCGCCGCCGCGGTCGCCGCGGACATCGACGCGGTGGTCGGCCTGGACACCGACCGCATCCTGCGCGCGTTCGCGTCGCTGGTGCAGGCCACCCTGCGGACCAACTACTTCGTGACCCGCGAGGGATCCGCCCGCGCCCGTAACGTGTTGGCGCTCAAGCTCGATGCCCAACTGATCGACGAACTTCCACTGCCGCGTCCCAAATACGAGATCTTCGTGTACTCGCCGCGGGTGGAGGGCGTGCACCTGAGGTTCGGCCCGGTGGCCCGCGGGGGACTGCGCTGGTCCGACCGCCGCGACGACTTCCGCACCGAGATCTTGGGTTTGGTCAAGGCGCAGGCGGTGAAGAACGCCGTCATCGTGCCGGTCGGGGCCAAGGGCGGGTTCGTCGTCAAGCGGCCGCCCCTGCCGACCGGTGAGGCCGCCGTCGACCGCGACGCCAGCCGCGCCGAGGGCGTCGCCTGCTATCAGCTGTTCATCTCGGGGCTGCTCGACGTCACCGACAACGTCGACCACGCGACGAAAAAGGTCAGCCCGCCACCCGAGGTGATCCGGCGCGACGGCGACGACGCGTACCTGGTGGTGGCCGCGGACAAGGGCACCGCCACGTTCTCCGACATCGCCAACGACGTCGCCAAGTCCTACGGGTTCTGGCTGGGGGACGCGTTCGCGTCCGGCGGCTCGGTGGGCTACGACCACAAGGCGATGGGCATCACCGCCAGGGGCGCGTGGGAGGCGGTCAAACGCCATTTCCGGGAGATGGGGGTCGACACCCAAACCGAGGACTTCACCGTCGTCGGCGTCGGCGACATGAGCGGCGACGTGTTCGGCAACGGCATGCTGCTGAGCAAGCACATCAGGCTGCTCGCCGCCTTCGACCACCGGCACATCTTCTTAGACCCCGACCCCGACCCGGCGGTGTCGTGGCGGGAACGGCAACGGATGTTCAACCTGCCGCGGTCCAGCTGGGACGACTACGACAAGTCGTTGATCAGCGAGGGTGGCGGGGTGTACAACCGCGACCAGAAGGCCATCCCGATCAGCCCGCAGGTCCGCGACGCGCTGGGCATCGACGACCCGGGCGACGCCGACATCACCGAGATGTCCCCGCCCAACCTGATGAAGGCGATCCTGCAGGCGCCCGTCGACCTGTTGTTCAACGGCGGCATCGGCACCTACATCAAGGCCGAATCCGAGTCCGACGCCGACGTCGGCGACCGCGCCAACGACCCGGTGCGGGTGAACGCAAATCAGGTGCGCGCCAAGGTCATTGGTGAGGGCGGCAACCTGGGGGTGACGGCGCGGGGCCGCGTCGAGTTCGATCTGTCGGGCGGGCGGATCAATACCGACGCGATGGACAACTCCGCGGGCGTGGACTGTTCCGACCACGAGGTCAACATCAAGATCCTGATCGACTCGCTGGTCACCGCCGGCAAGGTCAAGGCCGAGGAGCGCAAGGAGCTGTTGGAGTCGATGACCGACGAGGTCGCGCGGCTGGTGCTGCTCGACAACGAGGACCAGAACGACCTGATCGGCACCAGCCGCGCCAACGCGGCCAGCCTGCTGCCGGTGCACGCGATGCAAATCAAGTACCTCGAAGAACACGGCATCAACCGGGAGCTGGAGGCGCTGCCGTCGGAGAAGGAAATCCACCGGCGCATCGACGTCGGCATCGGGCTCACCTCTCCCGAGCTGTGCACCTTGATGGCCCACGTCAAGCTGGCGCTCAAGGAGGAGATGCTGACCACCGAACTGCCCGAGCAGGACGTCTTCGCCTCCCGGCTGCCGCAGTACTTCCCGACGCAGCTGCGCGAGCGGTTCACCCCGGAGATCCGCGGCCACCAGCTGCGCCGGGAGATCGTCACCACCATGCTGATCAACGACCTGGTGGACGCCGCGGGCATCAGCTACGCCTTCCGCATCACCGAGGACGTCGGCGTGGGCCCGATCGACGCGGTGCGCACCTACGTCGCCACCGATGCCATCTTCGGGGTGAGCGAGATCTGGCGGCAGATCCGCGCGGCGAGCGTTCCCGTCGCGCTGTCGGACCGGCTGACGTTGGACACCCGGCGGCTGATCGACCGCGCCGGGCGCTGGCTGCTCAACTACCGGCCGCAGCCGCTGGCCGTCGGCGCCGAGATCAACCGGTTCGCCGCCAAGGTCAGGGAGCTGACGCCCAGGATGTCGGAGTGGCTGCGCGGCGACGACAAGGCGATCGTGGAAAAGGAAGCCGCGGAATTCGCCTCGCAGGGCGCCCCGAAGGAGCTGGCCTACATGGTGGCCGCCGGCCTGTACCGCTACAGCCTGCTCGACATCATCGACGTCGCGGACATCACCGAAATGGACACCGCGGAAGTCGCCGACACCTATTTCGCCCTGATGGACCGGCTGCGCACCGACAGCCTGCTGACGGCCGTCTCGGAGTTGCCCCGCCACGATCGCTGGCAGTCGTTGGCGCGCTTGGCGATTCGTGACGACATCTACGCGTCGCTGCGATCGCTGTGCTTCGATGTGCTGGCCGTCGGCGAGCCCGACGAAAGCGGCGAAGAGAAGATCGGCGAGTGGGAACACATCAGCGCGTCACGGGTGGAGCGGGCGCGTCGCACGCTAAACGAGATCCAGGAAAGCGGGGCAAAGGATCTCGCGACGCTGTCGGTCGCCGCGCGGCAGATCCGCCGGATGACGCGCACCAGCGGCAGGGGATCCTCGAGTTGAGCGTTGGCTTCGTCGCGCCGGTGCCCGTGCGCTGGTCGGACATCGACATGTATCAGCACGTCAATCACGCCACCATGGTCACGATCCTCGAAGAGGCGCGGGTGCAGTTCCTCAAGGAGCCGTTCGCCGCCGACGTCACGACCATCGGGTTGCTGATCGCCGACGTGCGGGTCACCTACAAGAGTCAGCTGCGCCTGGCGGATTCGCCTCTGCAGGTGACGATTTGGACCAAACAGCACCGGACGGTCGACTTCACGCTCGGCTACGAGGTGCGCCCGGTCAACGCCGATCCCGCGTCGAAGCCCGCGGTCATCGCCGAGACACAGCTGGCCGCCGTGCACATCGAGGAGCAGCGGCTGTTCAGGCTTTCACCTCAGCATCGGGAGTATCTGCAACGGTGGCTCAGGGAATAAGCGAACGCGGGCTCTGGCTCAGTGACGCCGCCCACCGCGGGGACCTCGCCACGTTCGTCGATCACGCGATGCGCCTGGACGACGCCGCGGTCATCCGGCTGCGGACCCGATCCGCCGGACTGCTGACCGCTTGGGTGGCAACAGGTTTCGACGTGCTGGCCAGCCGGGTGGTGGTCGGCCGGGTGCGGCCCGACGATCTGTCGGTCGGGGCGGACGGGCTGGCGAGCGGCCTGGCGGCGATGGACGCGGAGGGCTACGTCGATCCCGGCTTCGCGATGGACTCCGCGTGGCGGGGGGCGCTGCCCCCCGAATCCGGCTTCACCCACCTCGACGACGTGCCCGCCCGGGTGATGCTGGACCTGGCGCAGCGCGGCGCGCAGCTCGCCAAGGAGCACGGCAGCTCTCACGGTCCGCCGGTGTCGCTGCTCGACCAGGAGGTCATCCGGGTCAGCTCGGCCGATGCCAGCGTGGGGCTGCCGATGCGCTGCGTGTTCGCCTTGACCGCAATGGGTTTCCTGCCCCAGTCGCCGGATGCCATCGGCGCCGACGAGATGGTCCGGGTCCGCATCCTGCCCACCTGGCTGCGAGTCGATGCGAAGTTCGGCTCGGTGTACCGGCGCCGCGCACACGCGGCGCTGGTTCTGCACTGACGGGCTCGGGGTGCTCAGACCAGCCAGGCGGCCGCGTCCGGCGGCAACTTGCCGTCGACCAACGGCGCGCTGGCCAGGATCACTTCTCCGGGCGGCAGGGCCATCGGCAGAGTGCCCGCATTCAGCGCACACACCAGGGCTCCGCCGTGGCGCTTGAAGATCAGCAAGTCGTCCTCGGCGGCCAGCCATTCGAGCTCGCCGCCCTCGAATTCGGTTCGCTCCCTGCGTAATTTGAGGGCCCGCCGGTAGAAGGACAGCGTCGAGTCGGGATCGCCGAGCTGCTTTTCGACCGTCAGGCCCGCCCAGTCCGCGGGCATCGGCAACCAGGTGTCGGCGGATGTGGAGAAGCCGAACGGGGGAGCGTCGCCCGACCACGGAATCGGGACCCGGCACTTGTCGCGGCCGCGTTCGGTATGCCCGGAGCGTTCCCACGTCGGGTCCTGGAGCACCTCCTCGGGCAGGTCCACGACGTCGGGCAGGCCCAGTTCCTCACCGTTGTAGATGAATACCGCGCCCGGCAGGGCCAGCATCACCATCGCCATCGCCCGCGCGCGGCGCAGCCCGATCTGGCCACCGCCGTAACGGGTGACCTCCCGGCCCACGTCGTGGTTGGACAGCGTCCAGGTCGGGGTGGCGTTCTCAAGTGCGGTGGCGTCCAGCGAGTTCTGGATCGCGTCGTGGATTTCGCGCGCATCGAAGTCGATCTTGGTGAGCCGGAAATTGAAGCCCAGATGCAGTTCGTCCGGGCGCAGATACTCGGCCCACAGCAGGTTGTCCATCACCCAGACCTCGCCAATGGTCACCGCCGGGGAATAGTCGTCGACGATCGTGCGGATTCCGCGGTGAATCTCGTGCACGCTCGGGTGGTTGAAGCGCGGGTCGTCATCGCTGTGGCTCAACACCTTGACGTCGTCCTTCGCGTCGGGCAGGTCGGGCGGCTTGGCCATCCCGTGCGCCACGTCGATGCGGAAGCCGTCCACGCCGCGTTCCAGCCAGAAGCGCAGCGTCTTCTCGAAGTCGTCGAAGACGTCCGGGTGGTCCCAGTTCAGATCGGGCTGCTCGACGTCGAACAGGTGCAGGTACCACTGGCCGGGATTTCCGTCCGGTTCGACGACGCGGGTCCAGGCCGACCCGCCGAACACCGACGTCCAGTTGTTGGGTGGCAGCTCCCCGTCGGGACCGCGCCCGTCGCGAAAGAAGTAGCGCTCGCGCGCGTCGGTGCCCGGGCCGGCGGCCAGTGCCGCCTGAAACCACGGGTGCGCCGAGCTGGTGTGGTTGGGCACCACGTCCATGGTGATCTTGATGCCCCGCTCGTGGGCCTCCGCGATCAGCCGCTCGATCGCGGCCATCCCGCCGAACAGCGGGTCGATGTCGCGCGGGTCGGCGACGTCATAGCCATGGTCGGCCATCGGGGAAACCGTGACCGGGTTGAGCCAGATCGCGTCGATACCCAGCTGCTTCAGGTAATCCAGGCGGGCGGTCACCCCGTCCAGATCGCCGACGCCGTCGCCGTCGCTGTCGGCGAACGACCGCGGATACACCTGGTAGAAGACCGCGCTCAACCACCACGGCTCGGGGCTCATGCTGCTCCGTTCGGTTACTGGGGATCAGAACGATGAATTGACCAGGGAGTGCGCGGCCATGTCCAGGTATTCAAGCAACTCCCGGCGGTGCGCGTCGTCGAGAGTCTGCGAGTCGATGGAGGCGACGGCGGTGTGCATGCACCGCAGCCAGGCATCGCGCTCGATGGGGGTGATCCGGAACGGGGCGTGCCGCATCCGCAGCCGCGGATGCCCGCGCCGGTCGGAGTAGGTGCGCGGGCCGCCCCAGTATTGCTCGAGGAACATCCGCAGCCGCTCCTCGGCGCCGGCCAGGTCGTCCGCGGGATACAGCTGAGAAAGAATCTCGTCCTCCGGGACCTGCGCGTAAAACCGCGACACGATCGCATTGAAGGTTTCGGCACCGCCGACGGCGTCGTAAAAGCTCTCCTGATCCATCCCCTCCATTGTGGTGCATCAGCGCGATGGCAAGGGCGAACGGGCCCGGGTCGCGACTTCTGTTCACCGGTTCGTCACGGCGCGCACCAGCAATAAGGGTGCGTTTGGCGGCGAATCATGGTGGACTATCCGCGGAGGATCTATGGCGCATGGCAAGAGACGCCGCAGCCACCGCAGTTCCGGTGCCGCGGCAGGGTTAACCGGGCCCCCAACCGCGTCATCCCTCCATAGCGCGTCACCCCTGCACAGCGTCGATACGCACCCGCCCACCCGGCACGAAACCGCGTCGATCTGGAGCCGGCGGCGCGTGCTCCTGCTGAATTCCACCTACGAGCCGCTGACCGCGCTGCCGATGCGGCGGGCCATCGTCATGGTGATCTGCGGCAAGGCCGACGTGGTGCACGACGACCCGGCCGGGCCGGTCATCCACTCGGCGACCAGGTCGATCGTGGTGCCCTCGGTGATCCAGCTGCGCTCCTACGTGCGGGTTCCGTATCGGGCGCGCGTGCCGATGACCCGCGCCGCCCTGATGCACCGCGACCGTTTCTGCTGCGCCTACTGCGGGGCCAAGGCCGACACCGTCGACCACGTGGTGCCGCGCAGCCGCGGCGGCGACCACTCCTGGGAGAACTGCGTGGCGTGCTGCTCGACCTGCAACCACCGCAAGGGCGACAAGCTGCTCACCGAGCTGGGCTGGGCGCTGCGCCGGGCGCCGCTGCCGCCGACGGGCCAGCACTGGCGGTTGCTGTCGACGGTCAAGGAACTGGACCCGTCCTGGGCCCGGTACCTCGGCGAGGGCGCGGCCTGACCAATCCCGTGTCCAAGTGTGCGGGTGGATCACCCGGTGGGATACGGTTTGCGTCGTGAGCCCTGCAGAGATTCACCTGTACTTCATCGGAATCCCGCTGGCGCTGGTCGTGGTGCTGTCCCTGCTGATCTTCCGGCACAAGGGACCCCACCCGGCGACCTACCAGATGTCGGAGAAGTGGACGCACCCGCCGATCCTGTGGGCGGCCACCGACGAGGACGTCGGCGGCGCACACGGCGGACACGGCACGTCGGAGTTCTCAGTGGGAGGTGGCGCAAGTGGCACATGGTGAGGTTGCGACGATCGCGCCCAGCGAGCTGCCCTACGGTTCGGCGATTACCACCAGCGGGCGGATCTCGGCCGTCACCGAGCCGGGCGAGCTGTCGGTGGACTACCCGTTCCCGATCAGCGACCTGGTCGCCATCGACGACGCGCTGAAGTACGGCTCGCGGGCGTCTCGGGCACGGTTCGCCATTTACCTCGGGGACCTGGGCAGCGACACCGCCGCGCGGGCCCGCGAGATCTTGGCCAAGGTGCCGACGCCCGACAACGCGGTGCTGCTCGCGGTGTCGCTCGACCAGTGCGCCATCGAGGTGGTCTACGGCTCGGCGGTTCGCGGCCGCGGCGCCGAGTCGGCCGCGCCGCTCGGGGTGGCGGCGGCCTCGTCGGCGTTCGAGCAGGGCCACTTGGTGGACGGGTTGGTCAGCGCGATCCGCGTGCTCAGCGCCGGCATTTCGCCGGCCTAGTTTTTTGGCGCCGAGACTGCGCTCAGAGCGAGGTTTCGCGCCGTTTCGACGCGCTGAGCGCAGTCTTGGTCAGGACGCGTCGAACTTGCGGGCGCGCAGCGACCGCTTGACCCCGGCCTGACCCTCCAGCACCAGGCGCCGCAGGGCCGGCGGAATCTGCGGGTCGCTCAGGAACTCGTCGGCGGCCGCGACGCCGGCCTCGCTGATGTCCCAGTGCGGGTAGAGGCCGATCACCACGGTCTGGGCGACCTCACTGGATCGCCGTTCCCAGACCCCGGCGATCGCCCCGAAGTAGCGCGCGGTGAACGGCTTGAGCAGCTCGTGCTGTCCCGGCGGCGCGATGCCCGCGATCATCGAGCGGGCCGTGATGTTGGCCAGGGTGTCGTCCTCGACCACCGTCGTCCAGGCCTGCTCTTTGACCTCGAGCTGGGGCCGCGCCGCAGCGGCCTGGGCGCCGTGGCGCTTGCCGGCGGCGGTCGGGTCACGCTGCACCTCGGCGTCGATGAACGGGGTCGCGGGCCCGTCGGCGTCGATCTCGCCGGCGGCGGCCAGCGCGGTCACGATGCGCCACCGCAGGTCGGTGTCGATTTCCAGGCCGGCCAACCCGAGCTCGGCCGGGTCGTGGTCGAGCAGGTCCGCCAGCGTCACGACGTGTCGCGTGGACAGCACCGACGTGCACAGCGTGTTGACGAACGCGAGCTGGTGATCCGATCCGGGCGGCGCGGCGCGCGCCAACTCCACCAGCCGGTCGGCGAATTGCGGCCAGCCGTGCTCGCGCGCCCAGCCCGGCTCGGCGTAGGACGCCAGCGCGGTCTGGGCCTGCATCAGCAGGCGTTGCGCCACCCCGACCTCGGTTTCGGCCTGCACGCCGCCGGAGACCAGCGTCACGAAATCGCGGGCGCGCAGCTCGGCCTCGCGGGTCATCTCCCACGCGGCCGACCACACCAGCGAGCGCGGCAGCGGCTCGGCGATGTCGGCGATCCGCTCCAGCGCGGTCTGCAGCGACCGTTCGTCCAGGCGCAGCGAACAGTAGGTCAGGTCGTCGTCGTTGACCAGGATCAGCTTGCCCCGCGAAACCCCAACCAGCGCAGGGACTTCGGTATCCGGGCCCTCGACGTCGAGTTCCTCCCGACGGACCCGGACCAGCTTGCCCGAGCCATCGTCGTCGTAGATTCCGATCGCCAGCCGGTGCACCCGCGTCTCGCCCGCGCCGGGCGCGGCGCCGCTTTGCCGCACGACGAACCGGCTGAACGTGCCGTCGGCGTCGACGTCGAAGTCGGGCCGCAGCGTGTTCAGGCCGGTGGTTTTCAGCCACTGCTGACCCCAGTCGGACAGGTCGCGACCGGACGCCTTTTCCAGCGCGGCGATCAGGTCGCCGAATGTGGCGTTGCCGTAGGCGTGCGTGCGGAAGTAGTCGCGCAGCCCGGCCAGGAAGTGCTCCAGCCCGACGTACGCGACCAGCTGCTTGAGGACCGACGCGCCCTTGGCGTAGGTGATGCCGTCGAAGTTCACCTCGACGGCGGCCAGGTCGGGGATCTCCGCGGCGATCGGGTGCGTCGACGGAAGCTGGTCCTGGCGGTACGCCCATGATTTCTCGACGGTGGCGAACGTCGTCCACGCCTCGGTGAATTCGGTTGCCTCGCTTTGGCACAACACCGACGCGAAGGTCGCGAACGACTCGTTGAGCCACAGGTCGTCCCACCACGTCATCGTTACGAGGTCGCCGAACCACATGTGGGCCATCTCGTGCAGCACCGTCTCGGCGCGCCGCTCGTAGGAAGCCCGGGTGACCTTGCTGCGGAAGACGTAGTCTTCGAGGAAGGTCACCGCCCCCGCGTTTTCCATGGCGCCGGCGTTGAACTCGGGAACGAACAGCTGATCGTACTTGCCGAACGCGTAGGGCATGCCGAAGTTCTTGTGGTAGAAGCCGAATCCCTGCTTCGTCTGGGTGAACAGCCTCTCGGCGTCCATGTGTTCGGCCAGCGAGGCGCGGCAGTAGATGCCCAGCGGGATCTCGCCGTGTTCGTCGGTGTAGGCGTCCTTCCACTCGGCGTACGGGCCGGCGATCAGCGCAACCAGGTAGGTGCTCATCCGCGGGGTGGTGGCAAAGGTATGCACGCCGTCCTGCACCGAGACGGTGGCGCCGTTGGAGATCACCTTCCAGTGCTTTGGCGCGGCCACCCGCACGTCGAAAGTCGCCTTGAGGTCGGGTTGGTCGAAGCACGCGAACATGCGCTTGGCGTCGGCAGTCTCGAATTGCGAGTACAGATAGGTCTCGTCGTCCACCGGGTCGACGAAGCGATGCAACCCCTCGCCGGTGTTGGAGTAGCGGCAGTCGGCGTCGACGACGAGGACGTTGCGCTTCTCGAGCCCGCGCAGCGGGATGCCGCTCGATTCGTCGTATCCGGACACGTCGAGCTCGCGGCCGTTGAGGGTGGCGCTGCGGATGGCGTCGGCGGCGATGTCGATGACGGTGTCGGCGCCGGCCAGCGCCTCGAACGCAACGGTGGTGGTGGACCGGAACGTCCGATCGCCGGGCCCCCCCGAGCCGTCGGTGACGTCCAGGTCGATCCGGTAGCTGTCCACGGTGATCAGGGCGGCGCGTTCGACAGCCTGGTCACGGGTGAGGTTAGGAAGGGCCACGTGTCCAACTTAAACGTGTTGGTGAACGCCTGGTAACCGGAGCGTGGGAGCGGGAACACGCGCCGCGCGACTACGGTTGTGCACAACGGTGTTCTGACCGTATCTGCTCCCCAGGAGAGGACCGCGCTATGTCCGAGAAGGCCAAGGAGAAAAACCGAGCCGATTTCTGGTTCGATCCGCTGTGTCCGTGGTGCTGGATCACGTCGCGCTGGATCCTCGAGGTCGAGAAGGTCCGCGACATCGAGGTGCACTTCCACGTCATGAGCCTGGCGATCCTCAACGAAAACCGCGAAGGCCTGCCCGACAAGTACCGCGAGATGATGAAGCACGCGTGGGGCCCGGTGCGGGTGGCGATCGCCGCCGAGCAGGCCCACGGCGCCAAAGTGCTGGACCCGCTGTACACCGCGATGGGCACCCGGATCCACAACGAGGACAACAAGAACCTCGAGGAGGTCATCAAGCTGTCCCTGGCCGACGCCGGCCTGCCGGCGGAACTCGCCGAGGCCGCGCAGAGCGAGGCCTACGACGAGGCGCTGCGCAAGAGCCACCACGCGGGGATGGACGCGGTCGGCGACGACGTCGGCACGCCGACCATCCACGTCAACGGGGTGGCGTTCTTCGGGCCGGTGCTGTCGAAGATCCCGCGCGGCGAGGAAGCCGGCAAGCTCTGGGACGCCTCGGTGACCTTCGCGTCCTACCCGCACTTCTTCGAACTCAAGCGGACCCGCACGGAGAAGCCCGAATTCGACTGACGAGCATCCCGTGTAAGGATTGCGGGCATGCGCGTCTACCTCGGTTCTGACCACGCCGGATTCGAGCTCAAGCAGCACATCATCGCCCACCTCAAGCAGGGCGGGCACGAGCCGATCGACTGCGGCGCGTTCAGCTACGACGCCGAGGACGACTACCCGGCGTTTTGTATCGCGGCCGCGACGCGCACCGTGGCCGACCCGGAGAGCCTGGGCATCGTGCTCGGCGGGTCGGGCAACGGCGAACAGATCGCCGCGAACAAGGTGCCGGGAGCGCGCTGCGCGCTGGCGTGGAGTGTCGAGACCGCGACCCTGGCCCGCGAACACAACAACGCGCAGTTGATCGGCATCGGCGGCCGCATGCACACCGTCGAGGAGGCGCTGGACATCGTCGACGCCTTCCTGAGCGCGCAGTGGTCGAAAGCCGAACGCCACCAACGGCGTATCGACATCCTCGCCGAGTACGAGCGCACCCACCAGGCGCCGCCGGTGCCCGGCGGCCCGAACTAGGAGGGTCCGAGGTGCCCGAAGGGCACACCCTGCACCGGCTGGCCCGGCTGCATCAGCGCCGATACGGCGGCGCGCCGGTCGCGGTGTCCAGCCCGCAAGGCCGGTTCGAGGCGGCCGTCGTGGACGGGAGGGTGCTGCGGCGGACCAGCGCGTGGGGTAAGCACCTGTTTCACCACTACGAGGGCGGCCCGATCGTGCACGTGCACCTCGGGCTCTACGGCGCCTTCACCGAGTGGGAGCGGCCCGAGGGTGCGCCCCTCCCGGAACCGGTCGGGCAGGTGCGGATGCGGATCGTCGGCGCCGGCTACGGCACCGACCTGCGCGGCCCGACGGTGTGCGAAGTCATCGACGAAGCTCAGGTCAGCGACGTGGTGGCCAAGCTCGGCCCCGACCCGCTGCGCAGCGACGCCGACCCGTCGTGGCCGTGGGCTCGAATCAGCAAGTCGCGCAGGCCCATTGGGGCCCTGCTGATGGACCAGACCGTGATCGCCGGAGTGGGCAACGTCTATCGCAACGAGTTGCTGTTCCGTCACCGCATCGATCCGTTCCGGCCCGGCCGCGGGATCGGCCAGGCGGAGTTCGACGCGGCGTGGACCGACCTGGTGGCGCTGATGAAAGTCGGTTTGCGCCGCGGGCAGATCGTCGTGGTGCTGCCCGAACACGACCACGGGCCGCCGTCGTACCGCCCCGGGCGGCCGCGTACCTACGTGTACCGGCGCGCGGGGGAGGCGTGCCGGGTGTGCGGTGGGCCGATCCGCACGCAAGTGCTGGAGGGCCGAAACGTGTTCTGGTGCCCGAGTTGTCAGAAGTGACAGAGCTCACGGCGGCGCCGGGCCGGAAATCCGCAGGTGCGCCGGTTCGCAGGAAACTCTAAGCAAGAAACGCTGGCGTCTACTGTTTGGGCGCGGCCGCGGTCGGGTATTGGTGGGGACCGTGAAAATCCTTTTACGTTTAGTTGCAACCGTTTTCGCGATAATCGTCGGTCTGGGCCTGGCTGGGCTGGGCGTCGCAACCGAGGCGCAGGCGCAGCCGGGGCCGTTCCCGCAGTGGTGCCCCGGGGACTTCTGGGACCCGGGCTGGGGCGATAACTGGGACCGTGGGCATTGCCACGACAATTGGCGCGGACAAGGCCCCAACCCGCACCCCGAGCCCTTCCGTGGACCTGGCGGACCAGGTGGACCTGGCGGACCGGGTGGCCCCGGCGGACCGGGTGGCCCCGGCTGGGACCATCGCTGACCCCTTGACCGACGACCGCGCCCTGCCGACGAGCGTTCGGCGGGGCGCGGTTTACGTCTGGGCGCGCTCGATGACGCCCAGCGCGGCATAGACCTCGTCGCTGAGCGCGACGCTCCGCGGGTCGGCGTTGGCCTTGGTGGCGTCGAAGCGATTCATCACGTATGCGTAGCCGATTCGGTGCTCCAGGTCGACAAATCCGAACGAGCCACCCAGGCCGCCGTGCCCGAAGATCCGCGGATTGGGTCCGTTGACGCACCGCTGGTTGAGCATGTAGCCCAGGCCCCATCCGTGGTCGGCGACGCGCGGGCCCAGCACCAGGTCGGTCTCGAAGCCGCCCTGCGCCACCCGGACCCGTTCCATGTGCTCGCGGGTCAGCAGCCGCTCCTGGGCGAGCGCGTTATAGAACGTCGCCAGCCCCAGCGCCGACACCTGTCCGTTGGTGCCAGGAAATTCGAGTTGGCGCCACAGCTCCAGGTCGTGCGAGCCGAGTTCGTCGTCGGGGGCGAAGCCCATCGAAATCGACAGCGCCGCCTTGGGGTGTTCGGTCAGGCTGGTCGGGTAGCCGGGGGCCTGCGCCTCGGCCAGCAGGTCACGGGCGTGCGGTTTGTTGACGCGCTCGGCGCAGCGCCGTTGTTCGGCCGGCGACAGCCCGATGTGGACGTCGGCCCCGAACGGTTCGGCGATCTCGGTGCGCAGGTACTCACCGACGGTGCGGCCCGTGACCCGGCGGAACACCTCGCCGAGGATGAAGCCGAAGGTGGTCATGTGGTAGCCCTGCGCGGTGCCGGGTTCCCACCACGGTTCCGCGGCGGCGAGTTGCTCGCAGACGAAGTCCCAGTCGGCGACTTGCTCCCAGCCCATTCGGGTGCGCGGGCCGATGACTCCGGACCGGTGGCTCATCACCATGGCCAGCGTGATGCCGTCCTTGCCGGCCTGCCCGAACTCCGGCCAGTACCGGGCCACCGGCGCGTGCAGGTCCAGCTCGCCGCGATCGGCCAACTGGTGGATGCAGGTGGCCGTCAGCCCCTTGGTGCCCGACAGGACCGTCGTCAGGGTGTTCTGTTCCCAGGACCGGGTGCGGGCGGCGTCGGCCCAGCCGCCCCAGAGGTTGACGACGAGCTGCCCGTCGACCCACACCGCGACGGCCGCCCCGACCTCCGCGTGCAGCACGAAGTTGCGCTCGAATGCGTCGCGCACCCCGACGAAGTCGGCCGCGCATGTGCCCTTCAGTTCGACGTCGCTCATGGCGCCTTTCTGTCGAGCAAGCATCTGCCCGAGCGGGCGACGGGAATCGAACCCGCGTAGCTAGTTTGGAAGACTAGGGCTCTACCATTGAGCTACGCCCGCAAGTTTTAGTCGAGCGAGACTGTATCTGGCGGCGAACATCAAATCTAATCGAAGCGGTTCTGTGATCGTCCCGTGAGGTCCCGAGGTCCCTGCGAAGCCGATGGCCCGCCTGGCGTCGAGGGGCCGTAGGATCGCGAGGTCAGCGCGGGGTGTAGCGCAGCTTGGTAGCGCATCCGCTTTGGGAGCGGAAGGCCGCAGGTTCAAATCCTGTCACCCCGACCAACACTGCGCCGATCCACCGAATACCGAGGAGCAAACCCGTGAAGAGCAGCGTCGAACAGTTGAGCCCCACCCGGGTGCGCATCAACGTTGAGGTGCCGTTCACCGAACTCGAGCCCGACTTCCAGCGCGCCTACAAGGAGCTGGCCAAGCAGGTCCGGCTGCCCGGCTTCCGGCCCGGCAAGGCGCCGGCCAAGCTGCTCGAGGCCCGTTTCGGCCGCGAGGCGATGCTCGACCAGGTCGTCAACGACGCGCTGCCCGCCCGGTACGGACAGGCCGTCGCCGAGGCGGAGGTCGACCCGATCGGCCAGCCCGACATCGAGGTCACCAAGAAGGAGTATGGCGAGGAGTTGGCGTTCACCGCCGAGGTGGATGTGCGTCCCAAGATCGCCCTGCCCGACCTCGGGTCGCTGAAGGTGTCGGTCGACCCGATCGAGGTCAGCGACGACGACGTCGACGCCGAGCTGGAGTCGTTGCGCGCCCGGTTCGGCACCCTGCAGGGAGTCGAGCGCCCGGTGGCCCTCGGCGACTTCGTCTCGATCGACCTGTCGGCGACCGTCGACGGCGAGGAGGTGCCCAACGCGGCCGCGGAGGGCCTGTCGCACGAGGTGGGCTCCGGCCGGCTCATCGTCGGCCTGGACGACGCGCTGGTGGGTCTGTCCGTCGACGAGTCCAAGGAGTTCACCGCGCAGTTGGCGACCGGGGAGCACGCCGGCAAGGACGCGCAGGTCACCGTCACCGTCAGGTCGATCAAGGAACGCGAACTGCCCGAGCCCGACGACGAGTTCGCCCAATTGGCCAGCGAGTTCGACACGATCGACGAGCTGCGCTCGAACCTCCGCGACCAGGTGGCCCGCGTCAAGCGCGCACAGCAGGCGGAGCAGATCCGCGACGCCACGATCGACGCGATTCTCGAGCAGGTCGAGGTGCCGCTGCCCGAGGCGATCGTGCGGGCCCAGGTCGAAAGCGCCGTGCACAACGCGCTGCACAGCTTCGAGCACGATGAGGCCAAGTTCGCGGAGGCGCTGCGCGAGCAGGGCAAGTCGCGTCAGCAGTTCGAGGTCGACGCGCAGAACGCCGCCGAGTCGGACCTCAAGAAGCAGCTGTTGTTGGACTCGCTGGCCGACGAACTGGAAATCCAGGTCGGCCAGGAGGACCTGACCGAGCGGCTGGTGATGACGTCCCGCCAATACGGCATCGAGCCGCAGCAACTGTTCGCCTATCTGCAGGAGAACAACCAGCTTCCGGCCATGTTCGCCGACGTGCGCCGCGGGCTGGCCGTCGCGGCGGCGGTGGAGGCGGCGACGGTCACCGACACCGAAGGCAACCCGATCGACACGAGCGAGTTCTTCGGCAAGCGCGGCCAAGCCGACGAGGCCGACGAGGCTGTCGAGGCTGAGGAGGCCGACGCGGCTGAGGACGACGCGACCGATGAATCCGACGACGACGCCAAGTGACCGGCGATGACGCTGTGAGCGAACGCGCCCATTTCACGGGGTACGGGACCGGCGCGCGGCGGGCTTGGTTGGTTAGGGTCGGAACAGAGAAGAACTCGAGAAAGCAGGTAACTCAGTCGTGACTGACATGCGTTCGAACTCGCAGGGTCTCAACCTCACGGACTCGGTCTATGAGCGCTTGCTCTCCGAGCGCATCATCTTCCTGGGTTCAGAGGTGAGCGACGAAATCGCCAATCGGCTGTGCGCACAGATCCTGTTGCTCGCCGCCGAGGACGCCACCAAGGACATCTCCCTCTACATCAACTCGCCGGGTGGATCGATCAGCGCCGGCATGGCGATCTACGACACCATGGTCCTCGCGCCGTGCGACATCGCCACGTACGCGATGGGCATGGCCGCATCGATGGGCGAGTTTCTGTTGGCGGCGGGCACCAAGGGCAAGCGCTACGCGCTGCCGCACGCACGCATCCTGATGCACCAGCCGCTCGGCGGGGTCACCGGCAGCGCGGCCGACATCGCCATCCAGGCCGAGCAGTTCGCCGTCATCAAAAAGGAGATGTTCCGGCTCAACGCCGAGTTCACCGGCCAGCCGATCGAGCGCATCGAGGCCGACTCCGACCGCGACCGCTGGTTCACCGCCCCGGAAGCCCTCGAATACGGCTTCGTCGACCACATCATCACCCGCGCCGCCCACATCACCAACGGAGAAGCCCAGTGAATCCTGAAACCCAACCCCAGGCGCGGTACATCCTGCCGTCGTTCATCGAGCACTCCAGCTTCGGCGTCAAGGAGTCGAACCCGTACAACAAGCTGTTCGAGGAGCGCATCATCTTCCTCGGCGTGCAGGTCGACGACGCGTCGGCGAACGACATCATGGCGCAGCTGCTGGTGCTCGAGTCGCTGGACCCCGACCGCGACATCACCATGTACATCAACTCGCCCGGCGGCGGGTTCACCTCGCTGATGGCGATTTACGACACCATGCAGTACGTGCGCGCCGACATCCAGACCGTGTGCCTGGGCCAGGCCGCGTCGGCGGCAGCGGTGCTGCTGGCCGCCGGGACGCCGGGCAAGCGGATGGCGCTGCCCAACGCCCGCGTGCTGATCCACCAGCCGTCGCTGTCCGGCGTGATCCAGGGCCAGTTCTCCGATCTGGAGATTCAGGCCGCCGAGATCGAGCGGATGCGCACGCTGATGGAGACCACGCTGGCCCGCCACACCGGCAAGGACGCGTCGGTGATCCGCAAAGACACCGACCGGGACAAGATCCTGACCGCCGAAGAGGCCAAGGACTACGGGATCATCGACACCGTCCTGGAGTATCGGAAGCTCTCCGCGCAGACGGCCTGACGTTTCGCCGAGCGTGCTCTCAGGGCGAGTGTTCGGCAGATTTTCCGCCCTGACGACACGCTCGGCGAACCTCGGCGATCTCCGACGGCCCCACCCGGCAGCAGCCGCCGATGATGCGTGCGCCGGCAGCGACCCACTGCGCGGCGAGTTGCGCGGAAAATGTGCGCCGCCCCGTCCAGGCGCGTCCATCCCAGCACTCGCCGCTGTTCGGGTAGACGACCACCGGCTTCGAGGCGGCGCGAGCCAGCCGGATCGCGGGGAGCACGTCGTCGGGCGCGCAGCAGTTGACGCCGACCGCGACGATCTCCGGGACCCCGGCGGCTACCGCGAACGCTTCCGCCAGCGGTTGCCCGGCGCGGGTCGTCGTCCCGTCGATCGTGTAGCTGAGCCACGCCGGCACACCGGCCGAGCGGATCAGATCGACCAGCGCCTCGGCCTCGTCGACATCGGGCACGGTCTCGCACGCCAGCACGTCGGCTCCCGCGGCGGCCAAGACCTCCAGGCGGGGCCGGTGCCACCGCCTCAGGGCGGCGACGGACAGGCCATAGCGTCCGCGATATTCGGAGCCGTCGGCCAGCGCCGCGCCGTACGGCCCGACCGAGGCGGCGACCATCAGCCCCTCCGCGCCGGCTTCGTCGCGCGCGGCCTTCGCCAGCTCGACGCTGCGGCGCAGCAGGACGGCGGCTTCCTTCGGGTCGATTCCGCGGGCCGCGAAACCCTCGAACGACGCCTGGTAGCTGGCCGTCGTCGCGATCGCGGCGCCGGCGCGAAAGAACGCGGCGTGCACGGCGGTGATCTCCTGCGGTGCGTCTGCCAGCAACTTGGCCGACCACAGCCGATCCGAAAGGTCGTGCCCGCGCGTTTCCAGCTCGGTGGCCAGCCCGCCGTCGCTGATCAGTACGGAGTCGTTTGGCCCGCCAAAACCGAAAGCCAATCCCACTCGGCAACTGTAGGGTTGTGGCAGCCCCGGACTCGATCGGGTAACGAGCGCGACACGCCAAAACACGGATTGCGCGTCTCGGCGAGTGGGGGGCGCCGTCTGCCTATATGTTTCATGCAGACAACGGACACGAATACCAACGACGCGATTCGGCGGTAATGGTCGCGGGGGGCCCAAGCAAGCGGGTAGCGTCGGGGAATACATGCGGCATAGCACGACGAACGGCGAACAGGAAGTAGGCACTGACGCACCATGGCGCGCATCGGAGACGGCGGTGACCTGCTTAAGTGCTCGTTCTGCGGGAAGAGCCAAAAGCAAGTCAAGAAACTCATTGCTGGCCCTGGTGTGTACATCTGCGATGAGTGCATAGACCTCTGCAACGAGATCATCGAAGAGGAACTCGCCGACGCCGACGACGTCAAGCTCGACGAACTGCCCAAGCCCGCCGAGATCCGGGAATTCCTGGAGGGATACGTCATCGGGCAGGACACCGCCAAGCGCACCCTGGCCGTCGCCGTCTACAACCACTACAAGCGGATTCAGGCCGGGGAGAAGGGCCGTGACTCGCGCTCGGAGCCCGTGGAGCTGACCAAGTCCAACATCTTGATGCTCGGCCCCACCGGCTGCGGCAAGACCTACCTGGCCCAGACGCTGGCCAAGATGCTCAACGTGCCGTTCGCCATCGCCGACGCCACCGCGCTCACCGAGGCCGGCTACGTCGGCGAGGACGTCGAGAACATCTTGCTCAAGCTCATCCAGGCCGCCGACTACGACGTCAAGCGCGCCGAGACCGGCATCATCTACATCGACGAGGTCGACAAGATCGCCCGCAAGAGCGAGAACCCGTCGATCACCCGCGACGTGTCGGGCGAGGGTGTGCAGCAGGCGCTGTTGAAGATCCTGGAGGGCACCCAGGCGTCGGTCCCGCCGCAGGGCGGCCGCAAGCACCCGCACCAGGAGTTCATCCAGATCGACACCACCAACGTGCTGTTCATCGTCGCGGGTGCATTCGCCGGGCTGGAGAAGATCATCTACGAGCGGGTCGGCAAGCGCGGCTTGGGCTTCGGCGCCGAGGTGCGCTCCAAGGCCGAGATCGACACCACCGATCACTTCGCCGACGTCATGCCCGAGGACCTGATCAAGTTCGGCCTGATCCCCGAGTTCATCGGCCGGCTCCCGGTGGTCGCCTCGGTCACCAACCTGGACATGGAGTCGTTGGTCAAGATCCTGTCCGAGCCGAAGAACGCGTTGGTCAAGCAGTACACGCGGCTGTTCGAAATGGACGGCGTCGAGCTCGAGTTCACCGACGACGCGCTGGAGGCGATCGCCGACCAGGCGATCCACCGCGGCACCGGCGCCCGTGGCCTGCGGGCGATCATGGAAGAGGTCCTGCTGCCGGTGATGTACGACATCCCGAGCCGCGACGACGTCGCCAAGGTCGTGGTGACCAAGGAGACGGTGCAGGACAACGTGCTGCCGACGATCGTGCCGCGCAAGCCGTCGCGCGGCGAGCGCCGCGACAAGAGCGCCTAACCCCACCGCGCGTCCGTGCGGTGGACGTGACCAATACCACAGTTTTGATAGCTACGCACCAGTAGCCCACACTGACTTCGGTATTAGCGTAAATCCGCTGCATGCAATGCTTTCGAGACGCTCATACACCCCTTAGAGAAGTGCCATAATCGGTACTACCAGTGACACACAAGCTCGAGGGCCAAGGAGCGCCCAAATGGCGCGTACCCTGAAGCTCCGGCGCAGTGCCTATCCGGATAACGAATGGAAGGCGGATACGTGGATCCGAACGGCAGCGGAGCCGCGTCTGATTCTCACAGTGGCTCCTCTGGGAATGGGTCGTCGGGTCGCACGCGCATAGAACAGGTTGTCATTCGATTCGCCGGGGACTCCGGCGACGGCATGCAGCTGACCGGCGACCGGTTCACATCCGAGGCAGCCCTTTTCGGAAACGACCTGGCGACCCAGCCGAACTATCCCGCCGAGATCCGCGCCCCCGCAGGCACATTGCCCGGGGTTTCGTCATTCCAGATTCAGATCGCCGACTACGACATCTTGACCGCGGGCGACCGCCCCGACGTCCTCGTCGCGATGAACCCGGCGGCACTCAAGGCCAACATCGGCGACCTGCCGCGCGGCGGCATGGTCATCGCGAATTCCGACGAGTTCACCAAGCGCAACCTGACCAAAGTCGGCTACGTGACGAACCCGCTGGAGACCGACGAGCTCGAGGAGTACGTCGTTCATTCCGTCGCGATGACGACGCTGACGCTCGGGGCCGTCGAGTCCATCGGCGCGTCGAAGAAGGACGGCCAGCGCGCCAAAAACATGTTCGCGCTTGGCCTGTTGTCGTGGATGTACGGGCGGCCGATCGAAGCCAGCGAGAAATTCATCCGCGAGAAGTTCGCCCGCAAGCCCGACATCGCCGAGGCCAACGTGCTCGCCCTCAAGGCGGGCTGGAACTACGGCGAGACGACCGAGGCGTTCGGCACCACGTACGAGGTCTCCCGGGCGTCGCTGCCGGCGGGCGAATACCGCCAGATCTCGGGCAACACCGCGCTGGCCTACGGCATCGTGACCGCCGGCCAGCTGGCCGGCATCCAGGTCGTGCTCGGCAGCTACCCGATCACGCCGGCCTCGGACATCCTGCACGAGTTGTCCAAGCACAAGAACTTCGACGTGATCACCTTCCAGGCCGAGGACGAGATCGGCGGCATCTGCGCGGCGATCGGCGCCTCTTACGGCGGCGCCCTCGGCGTCACCAGCACGTCCGGCCCAGGCATTTCGCTGAAGTCCGAAGCGCTGGGCCTGGCCGTGATGACCGAGCTGCCGCTGCTGGTCATCGACGTCCAGCGGGGCGGCCCGTCGACCGGGCTGCCCACCAAGACCGAGCAGGCCGACCTGCTGCAGGCGCTGTACGGCCGCAACGGGGAGTCGCCGGTGGCGGTGGTGGCGCCGCGTTCGCCGTCCGACTGCTTCGAGACCGCCATCGAGGCGGTGCGCATCGCGGTGTCCTATCACACCCCGGTGATCGTGTTGTCCGACGGCGCCATCGCCAACGGCTCGGAGCCGTGGCGGATCCCCGACGTCGGCTCGCTGGAGCCGATCCAGCACACGTTCGCCAAGCCCGACGAGCCGTTCCAGCCGTACAACCGCGACCCCGAGACGCTCGCCCGGCAATTCGCCGTTCCGGGCACCCCCGGGCTCGAGCACCGCATCGGTGGACTGGAAGCGGCGAACGGCTCCGGCAACATCTCCTACGAGCCGGTCAACCACGACCTCATGGTCCGGATTCGGCAGGCCAAGATCGACGGCATCGCGGTGCCCGACCTGGAAGTCGACGATCCGACCGGCGACGCCGAGCTGCTGCTGATCGGCTGGGGCAGCTCCTACGGGCCGATCGGCGAGGCCTGCCGGCGCGCGCGGCGCAAGGGCATCAAGGTCGCGCATGCCCACCTGCGCAACCTCAGCCCCTTCCCGGCGAACCTTGGCGACGTGCTGCGGCGCTACCCGATGGTGGTGTGCCCGGAGATGAACCTGGGTCAGCTGGCGTTGATCCTGCGCGGCAAGTACCTGGTCGACGTGCAATCCGTCACCAAGGTCCAGGGTGTCGCCTTCCTCGCGGATGAGATCGGGCGTCTGATCCGCGCGGCGCTGGGCGGCACGCTGGCCGAAATCGAGCAAGACAAGAAGATGGTCGCCAGAATGGCGGCAGCAACGGTTGGAGCGGGAGCTAGCGAATGACCGACCTGATTGGCGCAGATCTCGGGGTCACCCCGAGACTGACCAAAAACGACGGGGTCCCCACGGTGTCCGCCGAGGACCAGCCGCAGAAGGCCAAGGACTTCACCAGCGACCAGGAGGTGCGCTGGTGCCCTGGTTGCGGTGACTACGTCATCCTCAACACGATCCGCAACTTCCTGCCCGACCTCGGTCTGCGCCGCGAGAACATCGTCTTCATCAGCGGCATCGGCTGCTCCAGCCGGTTCCCGTACTACCTCGAGACCTACGGGTTCCACTCGATCCACGGCCGCGCGCCGGCCATCGCGACCGGCCTGGCGCTGGCCCGCGAGGACCTCTCGGTGTGGGTGGTCACCGGCGACGGCGACGCGTTGTCGATCGGCGGCAACCATCTGATCCACGCGCTGCGCCGCAACGTCAACATCACCATCCTGCTGTTCAACAACCGGATCTACGGGCTGACCAAGGGCCAGTACTCGCCGACATCGGAGGTCGGCAAGGTCACGAAGTCGACGCCGATGGGCTCGCTCGACCAGCCGTTCAACCCGGTGTCGTTGGCGCTGGGCGCCGAGGCGACCTTCGTCGGCCGAGCGCTGGACTCCGACCGCGCCGGGCTGACCGACGTGCTGCGCGCCGCCGCCGAGCACCGGGGCGCCGCCGTCGTCGAAATCCTGCAGGACTGCCCGATTTTCAACGACGGCTCCTTCGACGCGCTGCGCAAGGAGGGCGCCGAGGAGCGGGTGATCAACGTGCGCCACGGCGAGCCGATCGTGTTCGGCGCCAACGGCGAATACTGCGTGGTGAAGTCGGGCTTCAGCCTGGAGGTGGCCAAGACCGCCGACGTGAGGACCGACGAGATCGTCGTGCACGACGCGCACGCCGACGACTCGGCCTACGCGTTTGCGTTGTCCCGGCTTTCGGACCAGAACCTCGACCACACCGTGCTCGGCATCTTCCGCAACATCAGCCGGCCCACCTACGACGACGCGGCGCGCTCTCAGGTCCAGGCGGCCCAGGCGTCGAAGCCGTTCGATTCCGCCGCGCTGCAGTCGCTGCTGCGCGGGCGTGACACCTGGACTGTCGACTGACGTGGCCGACCAGGTGCCCGACACAGTGTCACTGGCCGGGGTAATAGTCGCTGGAGGTGAGTCGCGGCGCATGGGCCGCGACAAGGCCACCCTGCCCGGGCCCGGCGGAACCGGCACGCTGGCCGAGTACGTCGTCGGCGTCGTGGCGCAACGCTGCGAGCCGGTCTTCGTGATGGCCGCCCCGGGGCAGCCGCTTCCGTCGTTGCAGGCCCGTGTGATTCGCGACGAGGTGCGGGGGCTGGGGCCGCTGCCGGCGACCGGGCGGGGACTGCGCGCGGCCGCGGAGGCCGGGGCCCGGCTCGCGTTCGTCTGCGCCGTCGACATGCCGCTGCTGAGCGCCGAACTCATCGACGACCTGGTCCACCTCGCCACCGAGACCAACGCCGAGGTGGTGTTGCCCTGGGACGGCCGCAGCCACTACCTGGCCGCGGTGTACCGCACCGATCTCGCGGACCGGATCGACGCGCTGGTCGCCGGCGGCGAGCGCCGAATGAGCGCCTTGATCGACGCCTCCGACGCGCAGCAGATCGTGCTGCCGGATTCGCGACCGCTGACGAACGTCAACACCGACGCCGAACTGCGCGCGGTGACGCAGGCGCGCGCCTGACGGCAAGTGGCATCGCCATTTAAATTGGCAACTGGCTATCTTCTTTAATTCTTTGCGCGATTTTGCATTGGTCAATTAAATGGGCCGAGATCCTTTTTCTGTTCTTTCATCGTTATCTGCTGAATGGCGTCCAGGCGCGGCGCGCGGGGGGCGTCGAATCGCCTTGGTGCAGAGCGGTTTTCGGGCGCCCGACGGATAAACCCTGCGCGCGGTCGCGTTGGAAATTCGTGGGCGGCCCGGCAAATTGCGGCACGCAACCCGCGGTAGGCCGGCCGAACGCGGTGCCGATCGAAAGAGATTGGAACGGTTGCGAATTGCGTCAAGATTGCGAAATCCGTTGTAGTACAGCTTGTTTCGTCAGATGACCACTCTGGTCGTCCGCTCGGCGTGTCGGAAGCAAACTCGCGTACCTTGTTGTATCCTGCGCCCGTTCGCTGCGGCAGGGTCCGGACCGGTGCGTCCTCCAACCGGCCCCGATGCGTCGGCAAACACGTGGGCCAGCTCACAAAAATGGCGTGATTCGGCTCACGATTCGATTGCGATTCCGACGGATGGGCACGGCGCCAAAACGCGCGACTGACCTGCAGAAATGATTCCGCGATCGCGGCGTGATCGACTCGTTACCCAACCGAGATATCCATTTTCCGAAGATGACGAATGCGCCCGGGTTTCGTACGGTCCCTGGTAGCCCGAAACGGGTTAACGAAAAACTAATCGAAAAATTGAATCCACGGACCCGCGTGCGAGCGGGGCTGCGGACGGCGTGGAAGTGCCGCAGCCCGGGGTAGTACCCCGCCGGGCATATCGAGAGCCCGCCGCTGTCGTGCCTGAACGAGACGGCACGTCCCAGAGCACCTTCGAGCAGCAATCAAGACCTTCGACCCACCCCGGTGGGTCTGCTTTGGCGCGCGCACCGCGAAAGGAAGAAATTTGAAGAACGTCCGCAAGACGCTCATCCTCGCCGCGATCACCGGCACTCTGGTGGCGGTACCCTCCGCCAACGCGGAACCGATGGGCTTTGACCCGAACGTTCCCCCCATGGGGGCCCCCGACGCACCGCCGCCGCCGGCTCCGGACGCCCCGGCGCCGGCACCGGCGGCCTTCGACCCCAACGTTCCGCCGCCGGCGGCGCTCCCGGACGCCCTGGCGCCTGTTGATGTGCCTCCCGCGCCGGCGCCGGCGGGCTTCGACCCGAACGTTCCGCCGCCGCCCCCGGCGCCGGACGCCCCGCCGCCTGCTCCCGTGGGCTTCGACCCGAACGTTCCGCCGCCGCCGGCGCCGGACGCCCCGCCCCCTCCGCCGGTGCACAAGGCGTACAGCGTGAACTGGGATGCCATCGCGCAGTGCGAGTCGGGTGGCAACTGGGGCATCAGCACCGGTAACGGCTTCTCCGGTGGTCTGCAGTTCACCTCGAGCACCTGGCACGCCAACGGTGGTTCGGGATCGCCGGCCAGCGCCAGCCGTGAGGAGCAGATCCGGGTGGCCGAGAACGTGCTGCACTCGCAGGGCATCGGCGCCTGGCCGGTCTGCGGTCGCCGCGGCTGACCTTCGCGTTAGTAGAGGTACAAGTGGTGCCGGGCCCTCGCGCCCGGCACCACTTGTTTAGGGGGACTGGTCGGGTAGCGTCGGGCCGGTGACCGCAACGCCGCGCGAATTCGACATCGTCGTGTACGGGGCGACCGGCTTCGTGGGGAAGCTCACGGCCGACTACCTGGCGCGCGCCGGAGCGGGCGCGCGGATCGCGCTGGCGGGCAGGTCGCCGGACCGGCTGCGCGCCGTGCGCGACACCCTGAACGAATCGGCACGGGACTGGCCGATCTTGACCGCCGATGCCGCGTCGCCGTCGACGCTGGACGAGATGGCCGCCCGCACCCGAGTCGTGGTCACGACGGTCGGCCCCTACACCCGCTACGGGCTGCCGCTGGTGGCCGCGTGCGCGGCCGCGGGCACCGATTACGCCGACCTGACCGGCGAGGCGACGTTCGTCCGCGAAAGTATCGACCTCCATCACAAGCAGGCCACCGACACCGGCGCCCGCATCGTGCACTCCTGCGGGTTCGATTCGGTCCCCTCGGATTTGAGCGTCTACGCGCTGTACCGGGCCGCGCAGCGGGACGGCGCCGGCGAGCTCGGGGACACGCACCTGGTGGTGCGCTCCATGTCCGGCGGGCTGTCCGGTGGCACGATCGCCTCCGGGGTGGAAATCATGGACATCGCTTCGCGCGACCCCGAGGCGCGCCGCCAGCTCCTCGACCCCTACACATTGAGCACCGACCGCGGCTCGGAACCCGAACTGGGCCGCCAGCCCGACCTGCCCTGGCGTCGTGGTCGCCAGATCGCGCCCGAACTGTCCGGGGTGTGGACCACCGGATTCCTGATGGCGCCCTATAACACCCGGATCGTGCGGCGCAGCAACGCGCTGCTGGACTGGGCGTACGGCCGGCAGTTCCGCTACGACGAGAACATGAGCGTCGGATCGTCGGCTCTCGCGCCGATGGCGTCGGCCCTCGTGAGCGGCGTCGGCAACGCGATGCTCGGGCTGGGCAGCCGCTACTTCCGCTTCCTGCCGCGCCGGCTGGTAGAGCGGGTTCTTCCCAAGCCGGGCACGGGTCCGAGCGAGGCGGCCCGCGAGCGCGGCTACTACCGCATCGAGACCTACACCACAACAAGCACCGGTGCCCGCTACGTGGCGCGGATGGAGCAGCAGGGTGACCCCGGTTACAAGGCGACCGCGGTGCTGCTGGGGGAGTGCGGCCTGGCCCTCGCGCTGGACCGGGACAAACTCGCCGACCTGCTCGGCGTGCTGACGCCCGCGGCCGCGATGGGCGACGCGCTGCTCGCCCGATTCCCGGCCGCCGGCGTGTCGCTGGGGGTCGACCGGCTGGCCGGGTGACATCGGCCACATCGGCTGGCGACATTGGAACCACGCACACGACACGCCGGCACCGGTGTGCGTAGCGGCAATCTCGGCGCCGCCAAGCCGGATTCGACCGCTTACTTGCGGGCCTGCGCCCATCCCTAGAATTGACCGGTGACCGCCACCCCCCACCCCGCCGCCGACCAGCTCCCCAAGTCGTGGGATCCGGCCGCGATGGAGGACGCGATCTACCAGACGTGGCTTGACGCGGGTTACTTCAAGGCCGACGCGAGCAGCTCCAAGCCCGCCTATTCGATCGTGCTGCCGCCGCCCAACGTGACCGGCAGCCTGCACATGGGCCACGCGCTCGAGCACACCATGATGGACGCCCTGACCCGCCGCAAGCGCATGCAGGGCTACGAGGTGCTCTGGCAGCCGGGCATGGACCACGCGGGCATCGCGACGCAGAGCGTGGTGGAAAAGCAGCTCGCGGTCGACGGCAAGACCAAGGAGGACTTCGGCCGGGAGCTGTTCGTCGACAAGGTGTGGGACTGGAAGCGGGAGTCCGGCGGCGCCATCGGCGGCCAGATGCGCCGGCTCGGCGACGGCGTGGACTGGAGCCGCGACCGCTTCACCATGGACGAGGGCCTGTCGCGGGCGGTGCGCACCATCTTCAAGCGGCTCTACGACGCGGGGCTGATCTATCGGGCCGAGCGGCTGGTGAACTGGTCGCCCGTGCTCGAGACGGCGATCTCGGACCTCGAGGTGAACTACCTCGACGTCGAGGGTGAGCTGGTGTCGTTCCGGTACGGTTCGCTCGACGACGCGGAACCCCACATCGTGGTCGCCACCACACGGGTGGAGACGATGCTGGGCGATACCGCCATCGCGGTCCATCCGGACGACGATCGCTACCGCCACCTGGTCGGCACCAGCCTGCCGCACCCCTTCGTGGACCGTCCGCTCCTCATCGTCGCCGACGAGCACGTCGACCCCGAATTCGGCACGGGCGCAGTCAAAGTCACGCCCGCGCACGATCCCAACGACTTCGAGATCGGGCTGCGGCACGAGCTGCCGATGATCTCAATCATGGACACCAAGGGCCGGATCGCCGACACCGGAACGCAATTCGACGGAATGGACCGCTTCGTGGCGCGGGTTGCCGTTCGGGAAGCACTGGCGGCGCAGGGCCGGATCGTCGAAGAGAAACGGCCCTACCTGCACAGCGTCGGGCATTCGGAGCGCAGCGGCGAGCCGATCGAGCCGCGGCTGTCGCTGCAGTGGTGGGTGCGGGTGGAATCGCTGGCCAAGGCCGCCGGCGACGCGGTTCGCAACGGGGACACCGTGATTCACCCGGCCAGCCTGGAGCCGCGCTGGTTCGCCTGGGTCGACGACATGCACGACTGGTGCATCTCGCGGCAGCTGTGGTGGGGTCACCGCATCCCGATCTGGTACGGGCCGGACGGCGAGCAGGTGTGCGTCGGTCCCGACGAGGCGCCGCCGCTTGGCTGGGAGCAGGACCCCGACGTGCTCGACACCTGGTTCTCGTCCGCGCTGTGGCCGTTCTCCACGCTGGGTTGGCCGGCGGAGACCCCGGAGCTGGAAAAGTTCTATCCCACCAGCGTTTTGGTCACCGGCTACGACATCCTGTTCTTCTGGGTCGCGCGGATGATGATGTTCGGCACGTTCGTCGGCGGCGACAACGCCATCACGCTCGGCGGCCGCCGCGGCCCGCAGGTGCCGTTCACCGACATCTTCCTGCACGGGCTGATCCGCGACGAGTTCGGCCGCAAGATGAGCAAGTCCAAGGGCAACGTCGTCGACCCGCTGGACTGGATGGACGAGTTCGGGGCCGATGCCCTGCGCTTCGCGCTGGCCCGCGGCGCCAGCCCCGGCGGCGACCTGTCCATCGGCGAGGATGCCGTCCGGGCCTCGCGCAGCTTCGTCACCAAGCTGTTCAATGCGACGCGGTTCGCATTGCTTAACGGTGCCAGTCCCGCGCCGCTGCCCGGAGTTGCCGACCTCACCGACGACGACCGCTGGATCCTCGGGCGACTGGAAGAGGTTCGCGCCGAAGTCGATTCGGCTTTCGACGGCTACGAATTCAGTCGCGCCTGCGAGGCGCTCTACCACTTCACGTGGGACGAATTCTGCGACTGGTACGTCGAATTGGCCAAGACCCAACTGAACGAGGGGATCGCCCACACCACCGCCGTGTTGGCCGCGGTACTCGACACGCTGCTGCGGTTGCTGCACCCGGTGATCCCATTTGTCACCGAGGCGCTGTGGCAAGCGCTGACCGGCGGGGAGTCGCTGGTGATCGCGGACTGGCCTAAGCCGTCGGGCATTGCGTTGGATCCCGTTGTGATGCAACGGATCAGCGAGAAGCAGAAGCTTGTCACAGAGCTTCGTCGGTTCCGCAGCGATCAGGGTCTGGCCGATCGGCAGAAGGTGCCGGCCCAGTTGACCGGTGGTGGCCAGTTGAGCGCACAGGTGATGGCCCTGACCTCGCTGACCGCGCCGGATCCGGGTTTTCGGCCGTCGGCGTCCGTGGAGGTGCGCCTGTCCGGTGGCACCGTCGTCGTCGAACTCGACACGTCGGGCACCATCGACGTCGCCGCCGAGCGCCGGCGCCTGGAAAAGGATCTGGCCGTGGCGCAAAAGGAGCTGGCGTCCACGGCCGCCAAACTGGGCAACGCGGACTTCCTGGCCAAAGCCCCCGAACAGGTCGTCGCCAAGATTCGCGACCGCCAGCGCGTCGCCCTGGAGGAAACCGACCGGATCAACGCGAGGCTGGCCGGGCTGCAATGAGTGAGCCGCCCGAACGGGGCATCAGCGCGGCTCCCACACCGGATGAGATCGCGTCGCTGCTGCAGGTCGAGCACCTGCTGGATCAACGCTGGCCGGAAACCAAGATCGAGCCGAGCCTGACCCGCATCAGCGCCCTGATGGACCTGTTGGGCTCGCCGCAGCTCGGCTATCCGTCGATCCACATCGCGGGCACCAACGGCAAGACCTCGGTGGCGCGGATGGTCGACGCGCTGGTGACCGCGCTGGGCCGGCGCACCGGGCGGACCACCAGCCCCCATCTGCAATCGGCGGTCGAGCGCATCGCCATCGACGGGCAACCGATCAGCCCTGCCCAATACGTGGCGACCTACCGCGAGATCGAGCCGTTCGTCCAGATGGTCGACGCGCAATCGCAGTCCGACGGCGGGCCGGCAATGAGCAAATTCGAGGTGCTCACCGGGATGGCGTTCGCCGCGTTCGCCGATGCGCCCGTCGACGTGGCGGTGGTCGAGGTGGGCATGGGCGGCCGTTGGGACGCGACCAACGTGATCAACGCGCCGGTCGCGGTGATCGCCCCCATCGGCATCGACCACGCGGAATACCTCGGCGGCGAGCTCGCCGGGATCGCCGGCGAGAAGGCCGGCATCATCCACCGGGCGCCGGAGGGCGCCCCGGACACCGTCGCCGTCATCGCCCGCCAGGCGCCGGAGGCCATGGAGGTGCTGCTGGCCCAATCCGTGCGCGCCGACGCCGCCGTCGCCCGCGAGGACTCGGAGTTCGCGGTGCTGGGCCGCCAGGTCGCGATCGGCGGGCAGGTGTTGGAGCTGCAGGGCCTCGGCGGGGTGTACTCGGACGTCTACCTGCCGCTGCACGGCGAACACCAGGCCCACAACGCGGTGCTGGCACTCGCGGCGGTCGAGGCCTTCTTCGGGGCGGGCGCGCAGCGACAGCTCGACGTCGAGGCGGTCCGGGCGGGTTTCGCCGCCGTCACCAGCCCGGGCCGGCTGGAACGCCTGCGCAGCGCGCCGACGGTGTTCATCGACGCCGCCCACAACCCGGCCGGGGCCACCGCGCTGGCGCAGACGCTGGCCGGCGAATTCGACTTCCGATTCCTGGTCGGGGTGCTCAGCATCATGGCCGACAAGGACGTGGACGGCATCCTCGCCGCGCTGGAGCCGGCGTTCGATGCGGTCGTCGTGACCCATAACGGCTCGCCGCGGGCGCTGGACGTCGAGTCGCTGGCGCTGGCCGCCCGTGAGCGGTTCGGGCCCGAGCGCGTGACGACCGCGGAAAACCTGCGCGACGCCGTCGACGTCGCGACCGCCCTGGTCGACGAGTCCGCGACGGAAAGCGGTGCGGCGGAATCGTTTTCGGGAACGGGGATCGTCGTCACCGGCTCCGTGGTCACCGCCGGCGCCGCGCGGACCCTGTTCGGGCGGGACCCCCAATGACCGAGCAGAGTCCCGACCCCTGGAAGAGCTTCGGTGGCGTGATGGCCGCGACACTGATCCTGGAGGCGATCGTGGTGCTCCTGGCGATCCCGGTGGTGGCCGCGGTCGGCGGCGGCCTGAACGCCGCGTCGCTGGCCTATCTGATCGGCCTGGCCGTGGTGCTGATCCTGCTGGCAGGGCTCCAGCGCAGGCCCTGGGCGATCTGGGTGAACCTGGGCGCGCAGGTGATTCTGCTCGCCGGTTTCGCGGTGTATCCGGGGGTGGGATTCATCGGCGTGCTGTTCACCGGGTTGTGGGCGTTGATCGCGTACTTCCGGGCCGAGGTGCGCCGCCGCCAGTCGCCGCCAAGCTAACCGGCAATCGGTTATGTACGCTGTGCGCCGTGACCGAACGGACGCTGGTACTGATCAAGCCCGACGCCGTCGAGCGGCATCTGATCGGCGAGATCATCGGCCGCATCGAGCGGAAAGGCCTCACCATCGCGGCGCTGCAGCTCAGGCACGTCAGCGAGGAGTTGGCCGGCCAGCACTACGCGGAGCACGAGGGCAAGCCCTTCTTCGGATCGTTGCTGGAGTTCATCACCTCGGGCCCGGTAGTCGCGGCGATAGTGGAGGGGCCGCGCGCGATCGCGGCGTTTCGGCAGGTCGCGGGTGGTACCGACCCGGTGGACAAGGCCACCCCCGGCACGATTCGGGGCGATTTCGGGCTGGAGACGCAGTTCAACCTGGTGCATGGGTCCGATTCGGCCGATTCCGCCAAGCGCGAGATCGCGCTCTGGTTTCCCGGAATTTAGCGCTGGGACGATAGGGCCGCACCAGGGGCCCCGTCGGCGTTTGCTGACGCGCGCGGATCGGGCGCGAGTGGGCACTGGAAGTGATGTGGGATACTGACAGCGGGTGAACGTCGCCGGACCGGCTTCGGACACCCGAATGAAGACTTCGACAAGCGCGACCATCGCGATCCCGCGATGTTGCGCCGCATGTCAGGCCTACATTCAGCACGGCGCCGAGTGAGTTCTTCCTGAGCCGCTCGGGGCAAGACCATCACAAGCCTGGGAGAAGTGACCCGGGCCTATAGCGAAGCCCTCGCGTGGCCGCGTCGAAAAGACGCGCCCGGGGGCTAAAGGAGAATACGTGGCAGACAGTGCACCACCCACAGACTCGTCGCGAGAGCCGGCCCGGAACGAGGACCTGCCGGACCGCCTGAGAGTCCACCAGCTGGCGCGGGCGCTGGGGAGCACCAACAAAGAGGTGCTGGCGGCGCTCAACGCCATTGACGGGCGGGACCGCAACGTGCACTCCGGCGTGGACCGCGAGGACGCCATCAAGGTGCGCGAATTGCTCTTCGCCCAACCCCTGCCGAACATCCCGGGCTTCAGCAGCGCGGCCGCCGCAGAACAACCGCTGCTGCTCGATGCCTCAAGCGCGGGAAGGGATTACATGCCGGTGTTCGTCGCGCCACAGCCGGTCGAGACCGGCGGCGACCGCGACACCGACCGGGACTATTCGGCCGCCGACTCCGACGATTCCGACGCCGACGACGACGAGCAGGCCGACCGGCCCGCCAACCGGCGGCGGCGTCGCGGCCGCCGTGGCCGTGGCCGCGGTCGTGGCGAACAGGGCGGACCCGACGGCCAGGACGCCGACGATGACGCCGACGAGGACGCCGACGAGGACGATGCCGACGGCGGCGACGACGAGAACGGGTCCTCGGAGGCCGCCAGCCGGCGCCGCCGCAGGCGGCGACGGCGCAAGTCGGGAGCCGATGACGACAACGACGAGGGTCCGTCGCCCGACGACCCGCCGAACACCGTGGTGCACGAGCGCCCGCCGCGCAGCGGCAAGAACGGCAGGGACGAGAACGGCAGCTCCACCGGCGAGATCAAGGGCATCGACGGCTCCACCCGGCTCGAGGCCAAGCGGCAACGCCGCCGCGACGGGCGCGACGCCGGGCGGCGCCGCCCGCCGGTGCTGACCGAGGCCGAGTTCCTGGCGCGCCGCGAGGCCGTCGAACGGATGATGGTCGTGCGCGACCGGGTCCGCACCGAGCCGCCGCACCCCGGCGCGCGCTATACCCAGATCGCGGTGCTGGAAGACGGCATCGTCGTCGAACACTTCGTGACCTCCGCCGCCTCCGCCTCGTTGGTGGGCAACATCTACCTCGGGATCGTGCAGAACGTGCTGCCCTCGATGGAGGCGGCCTTCGTCGACATCGGCCGCGGCCGCAACGGCGTCCTCTACGCCGGCGAGGTCAACTGGGAGGCCGCCGGGCTGGGCGGGTCGGACCGCAAGATCGAACAGGCCCTCAAACCCGGCGACTACGTCGTCGTGCAGGTCAGCAAGGACCCGGTCGGCCACAAGGGCGCCCGGTTGACCACACAGGTGTCACTGGCCGGCCGTTACCTGGTCTACGTGCCGGGCGCGTCGTCGACCGGGATCAGCCGCAAGCTGCCCGACACGGAACGCCAGCGGCTCAAGGAGATCCTGCGCGAGGTGGTGCCGTCCAACGCCGGGGTGATCATCCGCACCGCGTCCGAGGGGGTCAAAGAGGAGGACATCCGCAAGGACGTCACCCGCCTGCAGGAACGCTGGGAACAGATCGAGGCCAAGGCCGCCGAGACCAAGCAGAAGGCCGCGGGCGCCGCGGTGTCGCTCTACGAAGAGCCCGACGTGTTGGTCAAGGTCATCCGCGACCTGTTCAACGAGGACTTCGCCGGACTGATCGTCTCCGGCGACGAGGCCTGGAACACGATCAACGAGTACGTGAATTCCGTTGCACCAGAGCTGGTTTCGAAACTCACCAAGTACGAGCCCGCCGCCGGACCGGACGACGCGAGCGGACCGGATGTGTTCGCGGTGCACCGCATCGACGAACAGCTCGCCAAGGCGATGGACCGCAAGGTGTGGCTGCCGTCGGGCGGCACCCTGGTGATCGACCGGACCGAGGCGATGACGGTCGTCGACGTCAACACCGGCAAGTTCACCGGGTCCGGGGGAAACCTCGAGCAAACCGTCACCAAGAACAACCTCGAGGCGGCCGAGGAGATCGTGCGCCAGCTGCGGCTGCGCGACATCGGCGGCATCGTGGTCATCGACTTCATCGACATGGTGCTGGAGTCCAACCGGGACCTGGTGCTGCGCCGGCTGACCGAGTCGCTGGCCCGTGACCGCACCCGCCATCAGGTTTCCGAGGTGACGTCCCTGGGCCTGGTCCAACTGACCCGCAAGCGCCTGGGAACCGGTCTCCTCGAGGCCTTCTCGTCGTCGTGCCCGAACTGCGGCGGCCGCGGCCTGCTGCTGCACAGCGATCCCGTCGATTCGGCCCCGTCGAACGGGCGCAAGTCCGAATCCGGTGGCCGCCGGGGCAGGCGGTCGAAGAAGAAGGGGGCCGAGGAGCCCACCGTGGCCAAGGTGCTGCCGGCCCACGCCCCTGGTGAACACCCGATGTTCAAGGCGATGGCGGCGGGCGCCTCCGGGACGTCGGAAGCGGCCGGCGAGAGCGACGGGGAAGCCGAGGAGTCCGCCGAGGAAGTCACCGCCCAGGTCGACGGCGAAATCGAAGAGCCGGCTACCGCGGCCCTGGTCGACAACGAGCCGGAGGACTTCGAGGACAACGGAGACGACAGGGACGACGAGGACGAGGACGACCTCGACGACGATGACGACGACCTCGATGACGAGGACCTCGACCTGGACGACGATGACGATGAGGACGACGAGGACGACGACGACCTGGACGACGACGATTCCGAGGACCGCGGGGCCGGTGACGCCGGACCGGCTTTCGGCCGTCCGCGCCGTCGCCGCGCGGCAGGCAGGCCGGCCGGCCCGCCGATCCATGTGGACTGACCTGCGCCGCCCCGAGCGGTTACGCGAGCCGGTTTGACCCTGTAGCCGCTGGTCACGTACCCTTAGACAGTTGTCGTCAGGCCGAGCGACGAGGGTTCGGCCGGCGAGCGGGACACATGGGCCCGCGCCAAGCACCCACCACGCGCACACCGGCAGGTGGCTACGCGCGCGAAGCGAGAAAGAGGCAGGAGCAACGATGGCGACGTACGCAATCGTCAAGACCGGCGGCAAGCAGTACAAAGTCGCCGTCGGAGACGTCGTCAAGGTCGAGAAGCTCGACTCCGAGCCGGGTTCGAACGTCACGCTGCCGGTCGCCCTGGTGGTCGACGGCGCCAAGGTCACCAGCGACGCCGCCGCGCTGGCCAAGGTCGCGGTGACCGGCGAGGTGCTCGAGCACACCAAGGGGCCCAAGATCCGCATCCACAAGTTCAAGAACAAGACCGGCTACCACAAGCGTCAGGGCCACCGTCAGCAGCTGACGGTCCTGAAGGTCACCGGGATCAAGTAGCGAGGACCACATGGCACACAAAAAGGGCGCTTCCAGCTCGCGCAACGGCCGCGACTCCGCCGCGCAGCGGCTGGGCGTGAAGCGGTTCGGCGGCCAGGTCGTCAAGGCCGGCGAGATCATCGTCCGCCAGCGCGGCACCAAATTTCATCCCGGCGTCAACGTCGGGCGCGGCGGCGACGACACGTTGTTCGCCAAGGAATCCGGGGCCGTCGAGTTCGGGACCAAGCGCGGGCGCAAGACCGTCAGCATCGTCGCGGCCGGGCAGACCGCCGACTAGGCGTCTGTGCGCGGGCTCCGGCCCGCATCGGCGCCCGCGGTAGTTGAGAGGACCCTCGATGCCCCGGTTTGTCGATCGCGTCGTCATCCACGCGCGCGCGGGTTCGGGCGGTAACGGCTGCGCGTCGGTCCACCGCGAGAAGTTCAAGCCGCTCGGCGGGCCCGACGGCGGCAACGGGGGCCGCGGCGGCAGCATCGTGTTGGTCGTCGACCCGCAGGTGCACACCCTGCTGGACTTCCACTTTCATCCGCACGTCACCGCGCCCTCGGGCAAGCAGGGGATGGGCAACAACCGCGACGGCGCCGCCGGCGCGGACCTGGAGGTCAAAGTCCCCGACGGCACAGTCGTGCTAGACGAGCGCGGCCGCCTGCTCGCCGACCTGGTGGGCTCCGGCACCCGCTTCGAGGCGGCCGCCGGTGGCCGCGGCGGCCTCGGCAACGCCGCGCTGGCATCGCGCGCCCGCAAGGCGCCCGGCTTTGCCCTGCTCGGCGAGCCGGGCCAGGCCCGCGATTTGACGCTGGAGCTCAAGACCGTCGCCGACGTTGGCCTGATCGGGTTTCCCTCGGCCGGGAAATCCTCGCTGGTGTCCGCGATTTCGGCGGCCAAACCGAAGATCGCCGACTACCCGTTCACCACGCTGGTGCCCAACCTCGGTGTCGTCTCGGCGGGCGAGCACACCTTCACCGTCGCCGACGTGCCCGGGCTGATCCCGGGGGCGTCCGAGGGGCGCGGCCTGGGCTTGGAATTCCTCCGCCACATCGAGCGGTGCGCGGTGCTGGTACACGTGGTGGATTGCGCCACCGCCGAACCGGGCCGCGACCCGATCTCGGACATCGACGCGCTGGAAGCCGAACTCGCCGCGTACACGCCGACGCTGCAGGGGGACGCGGTGCTGGGTGATCTGGCCGAGCGGCCGCGGGCGGTGGTGCTCAACAAGATTGACGTGCCCGAGGCGCGCGAGCTCGCCGAATTCGTCCGCGACGAGATCGCCGAGCGTGGCTGGCCGGTGTTCCTGGTGTCGACCATCGCGCGGGAGGGCTTGCAGCCCTTGGTCTTTGGGCTCTGGCGGATGATCTCGGAGTACAACACGACGCGGCCCCAGATCGTGCCGCGCCGCCCGGTGATCCGTCCGCTGCCCGTCGACGACAGTGGCTTCACCGTCGAGCCCGACGGGCAGGGCGGGTTCGTCGTCACCGGGGCACGGCCCGAGCGGTGGGTCGGCCAGACCAATTTCGACAACGACGAGGCGGTGGGTTATCTCGCCGACCGCCTCGCGCGCCTCGGTGTCGAGGACGAACTGCTGAAGCTCGGCGCGAAACCGGGCTGCGCCGTGACCATCGGGGAGATGACGTTCGACTGGGAGCCGCAAACGCCGGCGGGAGAACATGTTGCGCTGTCCGGCCGCGGCACCGACGCGCGGCTGGAACGCACCGAACGAATCGGGGCCGCCGAGCGCAAGGCCGCCCGGCGCCAGCGTCGCCAACACGGTGACGAACAATGAGCGCCCACCGCGAAACCATCCGAACCGCGCGCAGCCTCGTGGTCAAGGTCGGGACCAACGCGCTGACCACGCCGTCCGGGGTGTTCGACGCCGGTCGGCTGGCCGGGCTGGCCGACGCCATCGAGACGCGAATGAAGGCCGGTACCGACGTCGTCATCGTGTCGTCGGGCGCCATCGCGGCGGGCATCGAGCCGCTCGGATTATCGCGTCGCCCAAAGGATTTGGCAACCAAGCAAGCCGCGGCCAGCGTCGGCCAGGTCGCGCTGGTCAACTCGTGGAGCGCGGCGTTCGCCCGCTACGGCCGCACGGTCGGGCAGGTGCTGCTAACGGCGCACGACATTTCGGTGCGGGCCTCGCACACCAACGCCCAGCGGACCCTGGATCGGCTGCGCGCGCTGCATGCGGTGGCGATCGTCAACGAAAACGACACGGTGGCAACCAACGAGATCCGGTTCGGCGACAACGACCGGCTCTCGGCGCTGGTGGCCCACCTGGTGGGCGCCGAGGCGCTGGTGCTGCTCTCCGACATCGACGGACTCTACGACTCCGATCCGCGGAAAACCAAGGGCGCCAGGTTCATCCCCGAGGTGTCCGGCGCGTCCGACCTGGACGGCGTCGTCGCCGGGCCGGGCAGTGACCTGGGCACCGGCGGGATGGCGTCGAAGATGTCGTCGGCCCTGCTGGCCGCCGACGCCGGCGTCCCGGTGCTGCTGGCCGCGGCGGCCGACGCCGCCACCGCGCTCAGCGACGCCTCGAGCGGAACGGTGTTCGCGCCTCGGCCGGTTCGGATGTCGGCCCGCCGGTTCTGGGTACGCTACGCCGCCGAGGCGGCCGGGTCGCTGACGCTGGACGAGGGCGCGGTGCGCGCGGTGGTGGCCCAACGCCGCTCGCTGCTGGCCGCCGGCATCACCACCGTCGCGGGCCGGTTCTACGCCGGGGACGTCGTCGAACTGCGCGGACCGGACGCGGCCATGGTGGCTCGGGGCGTGGTCGCTTACGACGCGACCGAACTGGCCACCATGATGGGCCGGTCGACCTCCGACCTGCCCGGTGAGCTGCGCCGGCCGGCGGTGCACGCCGACGACCTGGTCGCGGTGTAGGCGGCTAAGTAAACGGGTTGCTGTTGTCCTGCCACGCGGCCGATTCGGGACGCGGCCCGTAGCGGCGTGCGTAGTCCTCGTGCATCTTCGATTCTTTCTCGCGTTTGATCACGTCGACCAGGTTCGGGTCGAGGCCATGCTGCGCCAGCCGGTGCCGGCGCCAGACCTTGTTCAGCGCAAGCGAGATGAGTAGCGCCCAGACATAGAGCGGCACCGTCATCTCCGTGTGGACGTACAGTGACGCGGGCAGCAGCCAGAACGGCGCGAGCACGAACAGCGGCGGTATTGCCCACCGAACCATGTGCCGGCGCACGGCTCCCGGGCCCGCCAGATCGTTCGCGACCCAGCTGCGCATGGAATCCGGTAGGCACCGGCCGTACGAATAGCCGATGTATTGCCAAAGGTTGGGCTTGGTGGTGCTCATGCTCGCTCCCGTTGGTGGGTTTATCAGGACTGTAGTGTCCCGGCCGCCACGGCGGCCGAGTTGATGCGGGTCAGCACCTGATGCAGGTGCCGAAGTTCGTCCATGTCGACGCCGAGGCGGGCGACAACGGCGGGCGGAATCTTCAGCGCGCGCCGCCGCAAGGCGGTGCCGCTGTCGGTCAGTTCGACGTCGGTGGAGCGCTCGTCGACGGCGCTTCGGGTACGGGTGACCAGGCCCAGCGCCTCCAAGCGCTTGAGCATCGGCGACAACGTCGCGGAATCCATCTGCAGCGTGGAGGCAATGTCCTTGACCGACAGCGGTTTCCGCGGACCGGCCTTCTGGTGATCCCAGAGCGTCAGCATGACCAGATACTGCGGATGCGTCAGCCCCAACGGCTCCAGCAGCGGACGGTAGACCGCCAACACGGCGCGGTTGGTGATGCTCAGCGCGAAACAGACCTGCTGCTCGAGGGCGAGTGGGTCGATTTCGGGTGCGGTCGGCGCGGCCATGCTCGCATCGTACCCTAATAGTTAGCGTCCTAACTATGTTGTCGTGGTCACAGGCGGCGCTCAAGCACCCAATGGCCCTATCGTCCCGCGGGATCCGGTCATATCATCTGGCATCGGTCACCTTCGTCCGGCAGAGGAATTAAATGAACGGTTATCGCGAGCTCTACCAGTCCAGCCTCGATGATCCGACGGCATTCTGGGCCGGGGCCGCGTCGGCCGTGACATGGATCCGGTCGCCACAACGGATCCTCGACGACAGTCACCCGCCGTTCTACCGCTGGTTTCCCAACGCGGAACTGAACACGTGCGCCAACGCGCTCGACCGGCACGTCGATGCCGGCCGCGGCAGCGCGCCGGCGCTGATCTACGACTCACCCGTCACGGCCACCAAGCGCACCTTCTCGTATTCCGAATTGTTGGACCTCACATCGCGTTTCGCCGGGGTCCTGCGTGACCTGGGAGTGGGCAAAGGCGACCGCGTGGTCATCTACATGCCGATGATTCCCGAAGCCGTGATCGCCATGCTGGCGTGCGCCCGGATCGGCGCCGTGCATTCCGTCGTCTTCGGGGGATTTTCCGCGCACGAACTCGCCGCCCGGATCGACAACGCCCGTCCCACGGTGATCGTTTCGGCGTCGTGCGGCATCGAGCCGACCCGGTTGGTCGAGTACAAACCGATGCTCGACGCGGCGATCGACGCCAGTGCGCATCCGCCGCGGCACTGCGTCATCGTCCAACGAGAGCAGCTGCGCTGCGTCATGGTCGAAGGGCGCGACCACGACTGGGAGACGCTGATCGGCCGGGCCGAACCGGCGCCGGCCGTCGCTGTCGCCGCGACGGACCCGCTGTACATCCTCCACACCTCGGGCACGACGGGACGGCCCAAGGGCGTGATGCGAGACAACGGGGGCCACGCGGTCGCGCTGCTGTGGAGCATGCGCCACATCTACGACATCGGCCCCGGCGACGTCTTCTGGGCGGCCTCAGACATCGGCTGGGTCGTCGGCCACTCCTACATCGTCTACGGCCCCCTGCTCGCGGGCGCCACCACCGTGCTCTACGAGGGCAAGCCGGTGGGAACCCCCGACCCCGGCGCCTTCTGGCGCGTGATCACCGAGCACGGCGTCAAGGCGCTCTTCACCGCGCCGACCGCCATTCGCGCGATCCGCAGGGACGACCCCGACGGCGCCTGGCTTCAGCAATACGACCGCGCCGGCCTGCAGTCGCTGTTCCTGGCCGGCGAGCGCCTCGACCCCGACACGTACCTCTGGGCGTCGGAGAAACTCGGCGTTCGCGTCATCGACCACTGGTGGCAGACCGAGACGGGTTGGGCCATCGCGGCCAATCCGATTGGTGCGGAGGAGCTTCCGGTCAAGCCCGGTTCGCCGGGCGTGCCCATGCCGGGCTACCAGGTGGCGATTCTTCAGCCCGACGGCACCGGCTGCTCACCCGCTGAGGAGGGTGCGATCTGCCTGAGTCTGCCGCTCCCGCCCGGGACCTTCCCGACGCTCTGGCAGGACGACGCACGGTACGAATCGTCATACCTGTGTGAGCATCCCGGCTACTACCTGACCGGCGACGGCGGATATGTCGACGAGGACGGCTACCTGTTCGTCATGGGCCGGATTGACGACGTGATCAACGTGGCCGGCCACCGGCTGTCCACCGGCGCATTGGAAGCGGTGCTGGCGTCCCATCCCGCCGTGGCCGAAGCCGCTGTCATCGGCGTCGCCGACGACATCAAGGGCCAGATCCCGCGCGGATTCGTCGTCCTGCAGGCCGGGTCGGCGCGGGACGGGCTGGAAGACGAGTTGGTCGCGTTGGTCCGTGACGAGATCGGCGCGGTCGCGTGCCTGAAGCGGGTCGACATCGTCTCGGCGTTGCCGAAGACGCGCTCCGGCAAGATCCTCCGTAAGGCGATGCACCGGATTGCGCACGGTCACGACGACGAGATGCCCGCCACCATCGAGGATCCCAACGTGCTGCATGCCCTGCGCCCGGTTCTGGCGCCGGTGGCCGAGGCGGGGAGCCGCGGGTAGCGGCCGAATTCAGCCCGGCGTTATCGGCTTGAGATACAGTGCGCCCCAAATGATTTGCGCCAGGGACTCGGCCAGTTCGGCGTCGTAGGTGTCCGGAGCTGTCGGAAGATTTTGCTGGCAGGCCCGCTCGACCATCCAGGTCAGCGCGCTGGCCGTGGTGGTCGGGGGCAGGTCGGGGCGGATGGATCCGTCGGCCTGGCCGTCCTCGATGACACGGGTCACCCGGCCGGTGATGGCGGTCAGCAGATTTCGGTAGGTCGCCCCCACCACGGGGTCGTAACCCGCCATTTCGTTCAGTGCGACGAGCACCGGTTGGTGGCGCCGGTAGTTTCCGATGATTCCGGCCATGGCCGCGCGGACGTCGTCGGGATCGTGTCGCCACGCCATGCTCCACCACCGGTCCGCGCTGGAGGCGAGGTCGGCGAACACCTGGCCGGCCAGCCGGCGCAGTAGGTGGCCCTTGTCCTCGAAGTAGATGTAGAAGCTGGCGCGCGAGATGCCGGCCTCGCTCGATAGCCGGTCCACGCTGAGCTCGGTGAAACTGGCGCCGTCGCGCATCAGCCGCTCGGTGGCGTCCAGCAACCGGCGTTCGTGCTGTTCTCGCCGCTGCTGGCGCCCTTGTTCGCGATTGGCCTGCGGCTTCCGGGTGACCGACGCCATTTGCTCAGCTTAGCGGCTAGTTCGACATCTTGACTAGACACTACGTCTAAGCATACTGTCGATCGCAGTATGTGACTGGGGTCATAACCAGGGAGGAGCGACGATGACCGTGGCGACCGGGGTGTCCAGCAGCCGTGCCTACGACGCGATCGATCTGTCGTCGCGCGCCTTCTGGTCCACGACCGCCGCGGACCGGGAGCGCTCGTTCGCGGTGCTGCGGGCCGAGCGCCCGGTCAGCTGGCACCGTCCGGTCGAGGCTTCCCTGATGCCCGACCCCGACGACCCCGGCTACTGGGCCGTCACCCGGCGCGCGGACATCGTCGCGGTCAGCCGCAACAACGAGGTCTTCCTGTCCGGCAGGGGGGTGATCTTCGAGAACGTCCCCGTGGAGCTGCTCGAAGCCTCGCAGTCCTTCCTCGCGATGGACCCGCCGCGACACACCAAGCTGCGCAAGCTGGTCAGCGCCGCCTTCACCCCGAGGCAGGTCCGCCGTATCGAGGACTCGATCAAGTCGAACGCCAAGACCATCGTCGAAGAGCTGCGCGCCGCCGGCAGCGGCGCCGATTTCGTGGACCACTGCGCCAAGCAACTGCCCATCCGCACGCTGTCGGACATGGTGGGGATTCCGGAGTCCGAGCGCGAGCGCGTCGCGCATGCCGCCGACGCTCTGGTGTCGTGGGCCGACCCCGTCTACCTCGACGGCCGCAACCCGCTGGAGGTGTTGGTCGAGAACCAGATGTACCTCCACCAGGTCGCCGGCACCCTGGCCGCCGACCGGCGCGAGCGGCCCGGCGAGGACCTGTTCAGCGGCCTGGTGAACGCCGAGGTGGACGGCGACCGGCTATCGGATGCCGACGTTTCCGCGTTCTTCGTGTTGCTTGCCGTGGCCGGCAACGACACCACCCGGCAGACCACCAGCCACGCGATGAAGGCGCTCACCGACTTTCCCGAGCAGCGGGCCTGGCTGCGCGAGGACTTCGCCAACCGGATCGGCACGGCGGTCGAGGAGTTCATCCGCTGGGCGACGCCGGTTATGACCTTTCGCCGCACGGCGGCCACGGATGTGGAGCTGGGCGGTGAGAGCATCCGGGCGGGCGAGAAGGTGGTGATGTTCTATCCGTCGGGGAACTGGGACACCGAGGTGTTCGATCACCCCGACCGGCTGGATCTGAGCCGGGATCCCAACCCCCACATCGGATTCGGCGGCGGCGGTGTGCACTTCTGCCTCGGCGCCCATGTGGCCCGGGCGCAGCTGCGCGCCATCTTCGGCGAATTGCTGGCTCAGCTGCCCGAACTTCAGGCGGGCGAACCGGCATACGTGCCGGGCAATTTCATCCACGCCATCCGCAGCATGCCGTGCACGTTCTAACGCGCCGCCGCCGGCGATAACTCGTCAACCAACAACGTCAGCAGCTCGGAGCAGCCGCCGTCGACCTTCACGGTGGCCAGGTCGTCCCCGCGGGTGGGGCCGCGGTTGACGATGGCGATTGGGAGGCCCAGCGCGGCGGCGTGCCGCACGAACCGGTAGCCGGAGAACACCGTCAGCGACGATCCGGCGACCAGCAGCGCGTCCGCCTCGTTGACCAACGAATATGCTTCCGCCACAATATCTTTGGGTACGCTCTCGCCGAAGTAGACGATGTCGGGCTTGAGCATGCCGCCGCAGCGCGGGCAGTCGAGGTAGCGGAACGACGCGGTGTCGGCGATGACGGCGTCGGCGTCGGGAGCCACCGCCAACCCGCCCACGGCCTCCGCGCGCTCGATGAACCCCGGGTTGAGCGCCTCGAGTTGTTCGGCGAGCGCGGCCCGGCTCATCCCGTACCGGCAGCCCAGGCAGACCACCCGCGCGTAGGTGCCGTGCAGGTTGACGACGTTTCGGCTGCCGGCCTTGGTGTGCAGCAGGTCGACGTTCTGGGTGATCACCCCGGTCACCACCGAGGCGCGCTCGAGCGCGGCCAGCGCTCGGTGCCCCGCGTTGGGCGCGGTGTGGTCCATGTGCCGCCACCCGACGTGGTTGCGCGCCCAGTACCGCTGCCGGAACAGCGGATCCGAGGTGAACTGGCCGATGGTCATGGGGTTGCTCGGCGGCGAATCGGGGCCGCGGTAGTCGGGGATGCCCGAGTCGGTGGACATCCCGGCACCGGTCAGCACCGCGACCCGGCGGCCGGCGAGCAGCGCCACGAGTTCCGGCGATTCCACGAGTCCAGGGTAGCGAGCGTGCGTGTTTGTCCGCCCACACGCCGAAAAGGCCGGCATTCTGGGCACGCTCGCGCCAGAGCGTCAACCGAGGCAGTCGGCTGCCGTGGTGAGCTCGGCGGACATGTTCTGCTGCATCATCTGCAGCGCCGCTTTGCCCAGATCGGCGTCGATGTGGGCGATCGCGTCGGTCGGGATCACGACGGGGAAGTGGCGCACGTAGGCGTCGAGCGCGGTGTAGAGGATGCACTGCTCGGTGACCTGGCCGGTGAGGATCAACCGCTTGGTCTCCAGCCGACCGAGCAGATAGGCCAGCGCCGTCGCGTAGAACGCGCTGTGCCGGACCTTCGTCATCACCCGGCAGTCCTCGCTCGGCACGATCGGCTTGATCAGGTCGGGCCGCGCCCCATCCAGCGCGGATCCGACGATGTCGGAGAACTGGGCGGTGAAATCGCCGTAGTTGTCGTTGACGTAGACCACGTCGACGCCGTCGGCGTCCCGCGCCCGGCGGATCAGGTCGGCGAGCGGGTCCATGATTTTCTCGACATTGGGTATCAGATCCTCAGCGTCGGGATGCTGGTACGTGTTCATCATGTCGACCACGACGACGGCGGTATCGCTCATGCCGTTGGGGATACCCGGCGGCGACGAGTTGACAACCGTCGGGCGACAATGGGAGGGTCATGGACTTTTACAACGCCTACCAGCAGGGTTTTGTCCGCGTCGCCGCCTGCACGCACCACACCGCGATCGGCGACCCGGCGGCCAACGCAGAGTCGGTGCTGCGGTTGGCAAGCCAATGCCACGACGACGGCGTCGCGGTGGCCGTCTTCCCGGAGCTGACGCTGTCCGGGTACTCCATCGAGGACATCGTCCTGCAAGACCTCCTGCTCGACGACGTCGAAGCCGCCGTCGCCGACGTAGTGGCGGCGTCGGCCGACCTGCTGCCTGTGCTGGTCGTCGGCGCCCCGCTGCGTTACCGGCATCGCGTCTACAACACCGCGGTGGTCATCCACCGCGGCGAGGTGCTCGGCGTCGCGCCCAAGTCCTACCTGCCCACCTACCGCGAGTTCTACGAGCGCCGCCAGCTCGCGCCCGGCAACGACGAGCGCGGCATCATCCGCATCGGCGAGCTCGAGGCCCCGTTCGGTCCCGATCTGCTGTTCGCCGCGTCCGACCTGCCGGGCTTCGTGTTGCACGTCGAAATCTGCGAGGACATGTTCGTGCCGATCCCGCCCAGCGCGGAGGCGGCGCTGGCGGGGGCGACGGTGCTGGCCAACCTGTCCGGCAGCCCGATCACGATCGGGCGCGCCGAGGACCGTTGCCTGCTGGCGCGCTCGGCGTCGTCGCGGTGCCTGGCCGCCTACCTGTACGCCGCCGCGGGGGAGGGCGAATCGACCACCGACCTGGCCTGGGACGGCCAGACCATGGTCTGGGAGAACGGCGTGCTGCTCGCCACGTCCGAACGTTTCCCGAAAGGGGAGCGGCGCAGCGTCGCCGACGTCGACCTCGAGCTGCTTCGCTCCGAACGGCTGCGGATGGGCACCTTCGACGACAACCGGCGCCACCACCGGACGGCGGCGGAGTCGTTCCGGCGCATCGAGTTCCGGCTCGACCCTCCCGCCGGCGACATCGGACTGCGCCGCGAGATCGAGCGCTTCCCGTTCGTGCCGGCCGATCCGCAACGGCTGGAACAGGATTGCTACGAGGCCTACAACATTCAGGTCTCGGGGCTCGAGCAGCGGCTGCGCGCGCTGAACTACCCCAAGGTGGTCATCGGGATTTCCGGCGGACTGGATTCGACACACGCGCTGATCGTCGCCGCCCGCGCGATGGACCGCGAGGAACGGCCGCGCAGCGACATTCTGGCGTTCACGCTGCCGGGCTTCGCGACGGGAGATCGCACCAAGCGCAATGCGATCGAGCTGTGCCGCGCGCTGGGCGTCACCTTCGCCGAGATCGACATCACCGAGACCGCGCAGCTCATGCTCAAGGAGATCGACCACCCGTTCTCGCGCGGCGAGAAGGTCTACGACGTCACCTTCGAAAACGTCCAGGCCGGCCTGCGCACCGATTACCTGTTCCGGCTGGCCAACCAGCGCGGCGGGATCGTGCTGGGCACCGGTGACCTCTCGGAGCTGGGGCTGGGCTGGTCGACGTACGGCGTCGGCGACCAGATGTCGCACTACAACGTCAACGGCGGCGTGCCCAAGACGCTGATCCAGCACCTGATCCGCTGGGTCATTTCGTCGGGCCAGTTCGAATCGGACGTGTGCGAGGTGCTGCAGTCGGTGCTGGACACCGAGATCACGCCGGAACTCGTCCCGAGCGGCGAGGAGGAAGAGCTGCAGAGCAGCGAGGCCAAGGTCGGACCGTTTGCCCTGCAGGACTTTTCGCTCTTCCATGTGCTGCGCTTCGGGTTCCGGCCGTCGAAGATCGCCTTCCTGGCGTGGCACGCCTGGAGCGACCCCGAGCAGGGCAACTGGCCACCGGGTTTCCCCGAGGACAAGCGACCGTCCTACTCGCTCAAGGAGATCCGGCACTGGCTGGGCGTGTTCGTGCAACGGTTCTACTCGTTCAGCCAGTTCAAGCGCTCAGCCCTGCCTAACGGCCCCAAGGTGTCGCACGGCGGCGCGCTGTCGCCGCGCGGCGATTGGCGTGCCCCCTCCGACATGTCGGCGCGCATCTGGCTCGACGAGATCGAGCGCGAAATCCCCGATGACTAGTTCTTCTCGCCGTCAGCCTTGCTCAGTGCCCGGTCTGCAGTCGCGACCAAGTTACGGTTGAACTGGTATTGGGCGGCAACGAGCCGGTCCGCGAGTTCGATTGCGGCGTCGACGATCTTGGTGCGTAGCGGTTGGACCGCCTGCGGGATTGCCTCATCGAGGGTTTTGTGGAATGCCCGGAGTGCGTCGGCGGCAGCGTTTTGTCCTGCCTTCGCCGATTCACGTACCTCATCGAGCAGGTCGGTCGAACGCGATGCTACGGTCTTCGCTTCGGTCGTCTGCGCCATGCTAATTCCTTTCCTGGTGGGTTTCGATCTGTCGTCGACGCTATTCGGCGCGGCAGCCAGGCAATACTGACGAAGGTCCCATCGGGGCTGCCGTTGGTCTTCAATGTTGGCCGGGACACCTGCGTGGCGAGTTTGCGTTTCTGATCTGTCCCCGGAGCTTGTTAGCGTTCGTAGGTGCCGATTAACGTGCCGCGGGCCAGTACATGCCCGGCCATCGCGGCCAGCAGGGCCTTGGCCGTGGTGACAGTGCCGGGAATGGGCTCGTCGATCGCGAACACTTGAAACCGGTAACGGTGCGGCCCGTGGCCGGGAATCGGGCGCGGGCCGGCGTAACCGCGGTGCCCTAGATCGGCTCGGACGAAACGTATTCCGTTGGTCCCCGACCGCAAAGCACCGGCGACGACGCTTTCCAGCGTGGGCTCGAGCACCGCCACGGTGTGCAGCAGCGGCCGGGGCAGCGGAACGTCGACGTCGTCCATCACGAGCACCAGCTGCCGCGCCCCCGCCGGCACCCCGTCCCAACTCAGCGGCGGCGAGGCGTTCTCGCCGACGCCCTTGCCCGCGCTGGACGGCGGCATCGGGCCGCCGTCGTCGAACGCCGGGCTGGTTACCGTGATGGACTGGGGCGCGTCAAAAGCTTCGCCGGCCAACGGGCTTCGGTGCGCTCCCGCGCGGACGCCGCGGAACAGCCGTCCCAGCGGAGCCATCACGCGCCGCTTCCGGCGCCGCGCATGGCAACCGCGCTCGACCGCAGGACGTCGCCGAGCTCGGCCGGCAGGTAGCCGCGTTCCGCCAGCCGCGGCAGCACGCCGCCGCTTTCGATGATCTCGAGGATCAAATCGGGCAGCTTGGGGACGCTGCCCGAGTCCCCCGTGGTGTCGTTTCGCCAGGTGCCCGCGGTCAGGTCGAAGGTCGCGGTGTCGCCCTCGCGGAACACCTCGGTGGCGTTGGGCACGGTCATCGCCGGCAGGCCGGCGTTGACGGCGTTGCGAAAGAACAACGAATTGAATTCCTCGGCGACGAGGCCGGCGACGCCGAGCTCGGCGAACAGGGCCGCGACCGGACGCGACGATCCGAGCCCGAAGTTCTTGCCCGCCACCACGATGTCGCCCGGTGAGACCTCGTCGGTCCACCCCGGGCGCACCTCGTAGAAGATGTGCTTGGCCGCCTCGGGCGGGTCCATCTTCATGGCGAACGCCGGATACATGGCGTCGGTGTTGAGGTTGTCGCCGAACACCCACAGCTTCCCGCTGAACGAGATCGTCATGCCGTCACGCTCCTTGGGTCCGTGATGTAGCCGGTGATCGCGGACGCGGCGACGGTCGCCGGTGAGGCCATGAAGATTTCCGCTTCGGTGCTGCCCATGCGTCCGGTGAAATTGCGGGTGCTCGACGTGATGCACACCTCGCCGGGGCCCACCACGCCCATGTGGTAGCCGAAACACGCGCCGCACGTCGAGTTGGTGATCACTGCGCCGGCGTCCGCGAGGTTCTGCAAGTACCCCAACCGCATGGCCTCCCGGTACACCGCCTGCGAGGCGGGAGTGACCAGCAGCCGCACCCCGGGTGCGACGGTCCTGCCGCGCAACACTTCCGCGGCGATCTCGAGATCCTCGAGTTGGCCGTTCGCGCACGACCCGATGAACGCCTGGTCCACCTTCTGCCGATCCAGCCGCGACACGGGCACCCCGTTGCGGCTCACGGTGCCCGGCCGCGCGACATAGGGTTCCAACGTCGACAGGTCGATGCGCCGGACCTCGCGGTAGTTGGCATCGGGATCCGGTGCGGCAGCGTCATATCCGGTGACGCCGGCATGCTCGAGGTAGCGCGCGAGCACCGCGTCCGGTTCGAACGTGCTGAAATCGGCCGACACCTCGGCGCCCTGGGTGGCGATGGTGCGCCGATCGTGCATCGGGATGCCGGCCAGGCCCGGGCCGCCGAATTCCAGGTTCAGGTTGGGCGCGTCGCCGTATTCGTTGGCGATGTGCAGGAAGACGTCCTTGCCGCTCACCGCGTTCGGTTTGACTCCGCCGAGTTCGTAGCGGATGGTCGGCGCGACCTGGAACCACGTCGTGCCGGTGCACATGATCGAGTACACCTCCGCCGGGCCCAGGCCGCGGGCGGCGGTGTTGTAGGCGCCGGCGGCGCACGTGTGAGAGTCGGTGCAGGCCAGGATCTCTCCCGGGCGCGCCAGCCCGTTCTCGGCGATGACCTGGTGGCAGATGCCGTGCCGGCCCACGTCGTAGAAGCGCTCGATGCCGAAGTCGGCGACGAACTTTCGGGCATGCCCGCCACCGGCGGCGTCCTTGATCGTCGGGGCGGGCACGGCGTGGTCCATGACGACCGCCAGCTTGTCGGGGTCGTGAATCCGGTTGGGTGGTATCCACATGGTGGCGAACTGCAGGTCGATGAGGACGGTCATGTCGACGTCGACCACCACGGTGTCGCCCGGCGACACGGAGTCGAGGCCGGCCTTGCGGGCGAAGATCTTTTCGACGACGGTCATGCCCATGAGCGGTCCTCGGTGTGTGCGTACTTGTCGTCGAGGGCGAGCCACTCCGCCATGCCGACCAGATTGAAGAAGTCTCCGGGACTGTTGGGCAGATGGGCGGCGGCGTCCGTGCCGTTGAGTTCGCAAAGGCCTTGCAGCATGCCCCATGTCGCCTGAATCAGCAGGTTGCTGGGATGGATCGCGATCGCGTAACCCAACTCCTGCAGCCGCGACGCGGACTGCAGCGGCGTCATGCCGCCGAGCACCAGATTGATCAGCAGCGGAGCATCGACTTCGCGAGCGATGCGCTCGATTTCGCCGGCGTCCTGGGGAGCCTCGACAAAGATGATGTCGGCGCCCGCTTGCGCGTAACGGTTGGCGCGCTCGATCGCGGCGTCCAGGCCGAGCGGGGCGCGGGCATCGGTGCGGGCCACCACCAGCAGGGCGTCGTCGGACCGGGCGTCCAGCGCCGCGGCGAGCGTCTGTTCGAATGCCGCGGCGTCGACGACCTGCTTGTCCGGCAGGTGACCGCACCGCTTGGGAAACACCTGGTCTTCCAACTGGATAGCCGCGACGCCGGCCGCGTCGTAGGACCGGACCGTGCGTACCACGTTCATGGGCGCGCCATAGCCGGTGTCGGCGTCCGCGATCAGCGGAATGTCGCCCAGCGCGTCGGCGATCATCCGGACCCGGTCGGCCATTTCGGTCGCGGTGACCAGCCCGATGTCGGGCAGACCGAAACCCGACGCCGCGACGCCGGCGCCGGTCATGTACGCCGCGACGTGGCCCGTCCGTTTGGTCAGCTGCGCGGAGATCCCGTCGAAAATGCCTGGCGCGACGATGAGTTCACGCTTCGCAAGCAGATCTTTCAGCCGTCGGCGGGCCGATGTCGTGGCCATCTCCGTCCTTTCAGTCCAATGCCCCCGCGACGGGGGCGGCGAGAAGGTCGACCAGCAGGCCGATGTTGTCGAGGTTGTCCAGCCCGATCACCGCGCGCTCGATCGCGTCGGCGCGCCCGCGGCTGGTGACCCGGCCGGTGAGCGCGTGGAACTTCGCCACCAGCTCACCGTTGGTGACGGGGTCGTTGGGCGCGCCATGCGGCAGGTCCACACGGGCGTGATGCACGGCGCCATCGCGAGTGGTCACCACGACCTCGGTGCGGAACTTCTCGGTGATATCGGCGTGGGCCAAGGACTCGTCGAGGTGCACGGTCGTCGCGGCGATCAGCGACCAGATGTCATCGGAATCGAGGCGGTCGGGCGTGAATTGCTCGGGCAGTACGTTGCCGTCGAGCAGCGCCGCCGCGATCGCGTATCCGATGTTCATCTGAGCGCCGATCGGGGTGAGCGGCCGCTCGGGCCGCCACCACCCGTGGTTGTAGACGGTCTCGCCGACGGTGACATCGATCGCTGAGATATCTTCCGGTGCAACCGAAATGCGCAACTGTCTGGCGGCGTCGATCGCGCCGTGCAGGCCGCCCATCGCGGCGTAGGACTTGACCATGATGATTGCGGTTTCCCAGCGCTGGCCGAGCTGCCCGGTGAGCAGCGCGGCGTCGGGATCGTGGCCCTCGCCGAAAACGCTGAGAAACCCGCCGTATTCGCGCTCGAACACCCGCTTGATGCCGGTGTAGCCGGCCGCCGCAAGGCCGGCGGCGTAGAAGCCGTTGCGTGCCGCCAGGCCGTGATGCATGCGCTTGCTCATGGCCTCGTACTGCGCGGCCATCAGCCCCGCGGACTGGGTGCCGGCCAGGCCGAGGGCGTCCTCCAGTTGCGCCGGCGACAGGCCGCGCAGCTTGCCTGACGCCATGGCCGCCGAGTGGGTGCCGAAGACCGAGCCGGAATGCCAGCCGCGGTCGAGCATCTGGGTGCCGTGCAGCGTGTAGCCGACGCGGGGGCCGACCTCGAACCCGACGATCGCCGCCAGCAGCATGTCGGCGCCGGTCGTGGCCACCGGCCGCGTCGACGCCGTCGACAGCAGCGCCGGGATGAGCAGGGAGCAGCCGTGCAGCGGGGCCAGGGGATGGAAGTCGTCGAGCTCGAATCCCTGGATGAAGGTGCCGTTGAGGACCGCGGCCGCGGGCGCGCCGGCCGTGCGCCCGGTGCCGAGCACCGGGGTGTCGCCGGGGCCCTCCATGGCGAACACCGCGTCGGTGGCGACGCGAGACCAGGGCAATTGAGCCCCGACCAGTGCGCAACCCAGGCCGTCCAACAGCAGGTGTTTGGCCCGCTCCACCACGGTCGGCGGGACGTCGTCGAGCGCGAGATCGGCGACCCAGGTGGCCAGCCGGCCGGTCGGCCCCGCCGGATCGGTGGCGGGTTGCTGTTGCACCGCGGTCATCGTGTCTTCCCCGAAATCATCAGTTGTTATATACATATAACAACTGATGGGCAGGCGCAAGCGAGGTGCTGTGGAAACATTGACGACCGTGCGGCAGAGCGGGGACAGGCTGGGACCGGTGTCCACCGCCGCGGGGGTGCCATTGCATCGGCAGCTGTTCCTCGTGCTGCACGACGAGATCGACCGCGGCGCCGTCGCCCCGGGCGAGGCGTTGCCCACCGAGCAGACGCTGTGCGATCAGTTCGGGGTTTCCCGCATCACGGTCCGCCGGGCGCTGTCGGACCTGGCCGCGCAGGGATACATCGAACGCAGGCACGGCGTCGGATCGTTTGTCCGCGAACACAGGCCAGCGGAATTGCCGACGGGCGGCTCGTACATGGAAGGGCTGCGCCAGACCCAGTTTGAAACCGAGGTCGACGTGGTCGGACTCGGGACGCGGCGCCCGCCGCGGGCCATCGCCGAGGCGCTCCAGGCGTCCGGCGAGCTGCTGCAGGTCGTGCGGGTGCGCCGGCAACGCCGCACCGGCGAGCCGTTGATGGTCACCGACGCCTGGCTGCCGACGGAACTGGCCGGCGCCTTGACCGAGCCCGCGCTGCGCCAAGCGCCGCTCTATGAGTTGCTGGCGGACGCCGGGATCGTCGTCGATCGCATCCGGCACGAAATCACCGCCGAAATCGCGGGCCCGCGCACCGCACATCTGCTGGACATCTCGATCGGCGCCGCGGTGCTGCGCGTCAACCGCCTGGCATTCGTGTCGGACGCGCCGCATCACCACCTGTCGGTTCTGTTATCGCCCAGCCGCAGTCGCGTGTTGCTCAGCCAGACGGCGGACGAACTGGAAACGGGCGATGGTTTGACGATCGCTCACGATGTCGCGGCGCCGCGCTAACGAGCGAGCCCGACCCCGGGGACGAATCGACCCACCCTGGCGGCGTAGGAGCGATACGCGTCGCCGTGCGTCCGCAACAGGTACGGCTCCTCGACGCGACGGACCTGGAGCTCGATCGTGGCGACCAGCAGGATAAGGCCCGCGAACGCAACGACATTGGGCGTCACCAACGCGATACCGAAGCCGAAGGTGAACATCGCGGTATAGATGGGGTTGCGGATCCGGCCGTACACGCCGGTGTGCACCAGCGTCGTCGTCTCCCTCGGGTCAACCCCGATCCGCCAGGAATCGCCCATCTCGAGTTGCGCGTACACCGTCGCGGCGATGCCGCCCGTCGCCACCACGATGCCCACGGCCTGGATCCAGGCCTCGTCCAGCAAGCCGACGGGTTCAACGACCCTGGCCTCCTGCAGGATTGGCGCGCTGACCGCCACCGTGAGCGCGGCGACGAAGCCGACGCCGGCCAGGCGTTCCAAAACGCCACCGGTACGGATGCCGCGAAATCCCGTCGAGCCGGTCCGCCGGTACTGCAGCCAACTGCGCCAGCCGAATCCGAGGATTCCGAATATCGCGAAGAGCACCAAGGCCATGTCGGCGGCGGCCGTCGCCGGCATGCAGGCTCCCATGACCGCAGGCATCGCAGCGAGGGTACATCAATCGGTTTGGTCAGGAAAAGCGTCTCGCAGCGCCGTGTCGATCGCGTCGGCGCGCGGCGCGCAGTCACCGGCGCCGGGCACCAGGGTGGCCAGCGCGCCCGCGGCGCAGGCGCGCCGCAGCGCGGCCAGTCGCCCGGCCCTCGAGGCCGGACTTGGGCAGTCGCCGCGCGGCCAACTCGCGGCCAGCGCCCCGGCGAAAACGTCGCCCGCGCCGGTGGTGTCAACGGCTTTGACCTTCGGTGCGGGTACCACGAAATCGCCGTCTTCGCCGACATAGCGCGCGCCGCGCGCCCCCAGGGTGATCACCAGGTGGGTCGGCTGCCACGGCCAGCATTCGGCCTCGGTCTCGTTGGCGATCACCACGTCCGTGGCGGCCGCCAGTTCGGCCAACCGGCTTTGGTCCTGGCCGGCGGGTGAGGCGTTGACGACGACCACCGCCCCCGTCGAGCGGGCTTCGCGCGCCGCCGCAGCGGCCGTCGGCACCGGAATCTCCAACTGCGTCAAAAGCACATCGCAGGTGCCGACCGCCCGGCAAGCGTCGGCCGGGGTCAGCCGCCCATTGGCGCCCGGCGCGACGAGGATGGTGTTCTCGGCGCCGGCATCGACCACGACGACGGCGGTACCGCTCGACCCCGAAACCTCGATCGTCCCGTCGAGCCCAACATCGTTCGCCCGCAGGTGGGCCCGCAACCGTGCGGCGGCCGCGTCGTCGCCGAGGGCACCGACGAAGCGCACGCGCGCGCCCGCGCGGGCCGCCGCCACCGCCTGGTTGGCGCCCTTGCCGCCGGGAGCGGAGGTCAGCGACGAGGCCAACACCGTCTCGCCCGGCCGCGGCAGGGCATCGACGTCGAACGTCAGGTCCATGTTCACGCTGCCGACCACGCAGACCCGCGTCATGACGCCGACGTTAGTCGGGCGGGAATTCCGACGGACGATCGCCGCCGGGAACCGCGAAAACGACTATTGCGGCCGAACCGTAAGCCCGGGTTGGGCCTTTTGCCGCTAATCCTTCGCGGCATTCGCCAATATCGTGATGTCCGCGCGTTAGTCTGCTGCGTGATCGGTGTCAATCCGGTCGGAAGGAAGGGGGAAAGGCGAATGACGCTGACCGAGCCGAAAATGGCCGAACCGGCGTCTGAAAACACGCCGGAAACCGCCCCTGAATCCGTGTCGACCGAAAAGCCGCGCCGGGGAGCGCGCCGGCCGCTGGTGTGGCACCGCTTCCGCTTCGGCATCCAGTCCAAGATCCTCATCGCGATGCTCCTTTCGGGGATCCTCGGCGTGTCCGTGATCGGGCTCATCGGGGCCATATCCGGCCGCAATGCCCTGCGGCAAGTCGAGTCCGAGCGGCTGATCGAGCTGCGCGAGTCGCAGAAGAGGCAGGTCCAGGCGCTGTTCCGGGAGGTGACGAATTCCCTGATCGTCTACAGCAGCGGATTCAGCGTCAACGAGGCCACCGCGGCGTTGACGGCGGGCTTCAACCAATTGGGAAATTCGTCGATCACCCCCGCTCAACAGCAGGAGCTCGTCAACTACTACCAGAACCAGATGATCGCGCCGATCAAACGGATCAACGGCAACGAGATCGACCTCAACGCGGTGCTGCCGACTTCCCCGTCGCAGAAATACATTCAGGCGTATTACACCGCGCCGCCGAGGCCGACCCCCGACTCGCTGCCCGTCGAGGACGCGGGCGACGGCAGCGCATGGTCGACGGCCAACGCGCGCTTCGATTTCTACATGCGCTCCATCGTCACCCGCTTCGATTATCGCGACGCGCTGCTGCTCGACATGCAGGGCAACGTCGTCTACTCCGTCCGCAAGGGCCCCGACCTCGGGACCAACATCCTCACCGGGCCCTATCGCGAATCGAAGCTGCATGACGCGTACGACAGGGCGCTGCGCTCCAACGACGTGGATTTCGTCTGGATCACCGACTTTCAGCCCTATCAGCCCGCGCTCGACGCGCCCACGGCGTGGGTGGTCTCGCCGGTCGGCATGAACGGCAAGATGGACGGTGTCATGGCCCTTCCGGTGCCGATCGCGAAGATCAACAACATCATGACCGCCAACAAGCACTGGCAAGCCGCCGGCATGGGCTCCGCGACCGAGACCTATCTCGCCGGCGCCGACGGCCTGATGCGGTCGGACTCACGGGAATTCCTGGAAAACCCCCAGCAATACAAGCGAGACGCCATCGACGCCGGCACGGCGCCTGACGTCGTGGAGAGGGCGATCCGGCTGGGCGGCACGACGCTGGTGCAGCCGGTCGACACCGCGGGTCTTCGCGCCGCCAGGCGCGGGGAGACCGGCACCATGAGCTCCGTCGACTACACCGGCAACAAGGAATTGGAAGCCTATGCGCCACTGGACATTCCCAATTCCGACCTGCACTGGTCGATCCTGGCCACGCGGGACGACTCGGACGCATTTGCGCGGCTGGGCAGGTTCAGCAAGACACTCGTGATCGCGGTCACCGCGCTGGTGTTCGTGATCAGCGTCGCCTCGATGGTGATCGCCGGGACGGCGATGCGGCCGGTCCGGCGCCTGGAGGAGGGCACCCGCAAAATCAGCTCCGGCGACTACGACGTCAACATTCCGGTCATGACGCGGGACGAAATCGGCGACCTCACAGCGGCTTTCAATGAGATGAGCCGCAACCTCGCGATCAAGGAAGAGCTGCTCAACGAGCAGCGCAACGAAAACAACCGCCTGCTGCTGGCGCTGATGCCGGAGTCGATCGTCGAGCGGTATCGCGAGGGCGAGGCGACCATCGCCCAGAAGCACCAGGACGTCGCCATCATCTTCGCCGACATCGCCGGGCTGGACGAGCTTTCCAACGACCTGCCGGGCGACGAGCTGGTGCGGATCGTCGACGAGCTGTTCCGGCAGTTCGATTCGGCGGCGGAAACTCTTGGCGTCGAACGTATCCGCACCTTCCACAACGGTTACCTCGCCACCTGCGGGGTGATCACCCCGCGATTGGACAGCATTCACCGAACCGTCGACTTCGCCGTCGAGATGCGCCGCATCATCGAGCGGTTCAACAGCCAGACCGGCCACGAGTTGGGCCTTCGGGTCGGAATCAACACCGGCAACGTCATCAGCGGGCTGGTGGGCCGATCCAGCCTCGTCTACGACATGTGGGGCGCCGCGGTGAGCCTGGCCTCCCAGATGCACAGGGGCGCACCGCAGCCCGGCATCTATGTCAGCACCCCGGTCTACGAGGCGATGCGCGACGTTCGGCACTTCACGCCCGCGGGCACGATCTCGGTCGGCGGCACCGAGCAGGCCATGTACCGGTTGTCGGAGCGATGATGAACGCCTGGAACTCCTCGTGGTTCTACTGGGCGGTGGGTATCGCCGTCGGATTTCCGATCTGCTTGATTTTTCTTACCGAGCTGCACCACACGCTGGTCCGCCGGAACAGCCGCGTGGCCAGGCAGGTTGGCCTGCTGCGCAATTACCTGCTGCCCCTCGTCGCGCTCTTGCTGCTGCTCGTCAAGGCGTCGCAAATTCCCGCCGGGGAGGTGCCGGTGCGGCTCCTCACCACGGTGTTCGGCTTCCTGGTGCTGGTGCTGATGTTGTCCGGGCTCAACGCCACCGTGTTCGAAGGCGCGCCCGAAGAGAGCTGGCGTGCGCGCCTGCCCGCCATCTTCCTCGACGTCGCGCGGTTTGCCCTGATCGGCGTCGGGCTGGTGCTGATCCTGTCGTATATCTGGGGCGTGCGGGTCGGCGGCCTGTTCACCGCGCTGGGCGTCACCTCGGTCGTCATCGGCCTGATGCTGCAGAACTCCGTCGGCCAGATCGTGTCGGGCTTGTTCATGCTCTTCGAGCAGCCTTTCCGGATCAACGACTGGCTGGACACCGGCACCGCGAAGGGACGCGTCGTCGAGGTGAACTGGCGGGCGGTCCACATCGACACCGGCAGCGGAATGCGGGTGACGCCGAACTCGGTGCTGGCCACGACGGCGTTCACCAACCTGAGCCGCCCGGTGGGGACCCACAAGCTGGCGATGACGACGACGTTTTCGCCCGCCGACCCGCCCGACCGGGTGTGCGCCATGCTGTCGCGCGTCGCCCTCGGTCTGCCGCAGCTCAAGGCCGACAGCGTGCCCCGGTCGGTGCCCGTCGGCGCCGGGGAGTACCGCACCTCCATCGGGCTGACCTCACCCGCCGACGACGGCGCCGCGAAAGCAACCTTCCTGCGCTGGATCTGGTACGCCGCGCGGCGCGAAGGCCTGCACCTGGACAACAGCGACGACGACTACTCGACCCCAGAGCGGGTGGAGAAAGCGCTGCGCACCGTGGTGGCGCCGGCATTGCGGCTGAACGCCGACGAACAGCGGTCGCTGCATTCGTGCGCGAAACTCGTCCGGTACGGTGCCGACGAAACCGTGGAATACGCGGGTCAGATTCCGAGCGGTATGACGTTTCTGGTCGAGGGCCGCGTGCAGCTGACCGCGATGGCCGACGACGGATCGATCGTCCCGATCAGCACGCTGCTCGAAGGTTCGTTCCTGGGATTGACCGCACTCACCCGGCAGCCGAACATGGCGAGCGCGTACGCGCTCGACGAGGTGACCGCGCTGGAGATCGATCGCGAACACGTCGAGCACCTGGTGATGCGTGAACCGTTGCTGCTACAGAACTTCGGCCACATCCTCGACGAACGGCAGAGCAAAGTGCGGCAGGCGCGCCGCGGTGAGCGGGTCGCCTGAGGCTCCCGCTCTGACCTGGCCCGCTGGGGACCGTTACCCTTAATAAATGAGTCTGCAAGCCCCAACGCGCCCTGACTTGCGCCGGGAGGTCCACGACGCCGCGCGCCGCGCCCGGGTCGCCGCCCGCGCGCTGGCGTTGCTGCCGACCGTCGCCAAGGACGCGGCCCTGCAGTCGGCGGCCGACGCGATAGGCGCCCACACCGAGCGGATCCTGGCGGCCAACGCCGAAGACCTCGACGCGGCCCGGGCGGCCGGCACACCGACCGCGATGCTCGACCGGTTGGCGCTGGACCGCAAGCGCGTCGAGGGAATCGCCGCCGGCCTGCGCCAGGTCGCCGGGTTGCCGGACCCGGTCGGGGAGGTGCTGCGGGGCTACACCCTGCCCAACGGGCTGCACCTGCGCCAGCAGCGGGTGCCGCTCGGCGTGGTCGGCATGATCTACGAGGGCCGGCCCAACGTCACCGTCGACGCGTTCGGGCTGGCGCTCAAGTCCGGCAACGCGGTGCTGCTGCGCGGCAGCTCGTCGGCGGCGAAGTCCAATCAGGCGCTCGTCGACGTGTTGCGCGGGTCGCTGATCAGCGAGGACCTGCCCGCCGACGCGGTTCAGCTGCTCTCGGCCGCCGATCGATCCACGGTCACCCACCTGATCCAGGCGCGCGGACTGGTCGACGTGGTGATCCCGCGCGGGGGCGCGAGCCTGATCGACGCGGTGGTGCGCGACGCCCGGGTCCCCACCATCGAGACCGGAGTCGGCAACTGCCACGTGTACGTGCACGAGTCCGCCGACCTGGACGTGGCGGAACGGATCCTGCTGAACTCCAAGACCCGTCGGCCCAGCGTCTGCAACGCCGCCGAGACGCTGCTGGTCGATTCCGCGATCGTCGCGGAGGCCATGCCCAGGCTGGTCGGCGCCCTGCAGGATGCCGGGGTGACGGTTCATCTCGACGCGGATGAGTCCGACCTGCGCCGCGAGTACCTGTCGATGGACATCGCGGTGGCCGTCGTCGACGACGTCGACGCCGCGATCGCCCACATCAACGAATACGGCACCGGGCACACCGAGGCGATCGTGACAACGAATATGGCTGCGGCGCAACGGTTTAGCGACGGGGTCGATGCTGCCGCGGTGATGATCAACGCTTCGACGGCCTTCACCGACGGCGAGCAGTTCGGTTTCGGCGCCGAGATCGGCATCTCCACACAGAAGCTGCATGCGCGCGGCCCGATGGGATTGCCGGAACTGACCTCGACCAAGTGGATCGCGTGGGGAGACGGGCAGACCCGCCCGGCCTGACGCCAAAGCCTGAGGAGAACTGAGATCGTGAGTGTGCCCGCCCGGCCGGCGCCGCTATTCGCCGACATCGACGACGTCTCGCGACGGTTGGCCGAGACCGGCTACCTGCCCGACACCGCGACCGCGACCGCCGTGTTCCTGGCCGACCGGCTCGGCAAGCCGCTGCTGGTGGAGGGACCGGCCGGCGTCGGCAAGACCGAGCTGGCCCGCGCCATCGCCCAGGCCACCGGCTCGGGGCTGGTGCGCCTGCAGTGCTACGAGGGCGTCGACGAGGCCCGCGCGCTCTACGAGTGGAACCACGCCAAGCAGATCCTGCGGATCCAGGCCGGGTCGGGCGACTGGGACCAGACCAAGGACGACGTGTTCAGCGAGGAGTTTCTGCTACAGCGTCCGCTGCTGACCGCCATCCGGCGCACGGACCCGACGGTGCTGCTGATCGACGAGACCGACAAGGCCGACATCGAGATCGAGGGCCTGCTGCTGGAGGTGCTGTCCGACTTCGCGGTGACCGTGCCCGAACTGGGCACCATCACCGCCGCGCGGACACCGCTCGTGGTGCTGACCTCCAACGCCACCCGCGAATTGTCCGAGGCGCTCAAGCGGCGCTGCCTGTTCCTGCACATCGACTTCCCGAGCCCCGAGCTGGAGCGGCGCATCCTGTTGTCCCGCGTCCCCGAGCTGCCCGCGCACCTGGCCGAGGAATTGGTGCGCATCATCGGCGTGCTGCGCGGGATGCAGCTGAAGAAGGTGCCGTCCATCGCCGAGACCATCGACTGGGGCCGCACCCTGCTCGCGCTGGGCCTGGACACGATCGACGACGCCGTGGTCGCGCAGACACTCGGCGTGGTCCTCAAGCATCAATCCGATCAGCAGCGCGCCGCCGGCGAGCTCCGGCTCAATTAGGACGCCGTGATGGCCGCCCGCCGCATCCGTCCCAGCCGCCCGCTGGCCCCCCACGGGCTGCCGGGCCATCTGGTCGGTTTTGTGGAAGCGCTTCGCGCGCAGGGTATTTCGGTGGGCCCGTCGGAGACGGTGGACGCCGGGCGGGTGATGGCGACCCTGGGCCTGGCCGATCGCGAGGTGCTGCGGGAGGGGATCGCCTGCGCCGTTTTGCGCCGGCCCGATCACCGCGAGACCTACGACGCCATGTTCGACCTGTGGTTCCCCGCCGCGCTGGGTTCGAGGGCGGTGGTCACCGACGACGAGGGCGGCGCGGCGCAAGACGACTCGCTCCCGCCCGACGATGTCGAGGCGATGCGCCAGATGCTGCTGGACCTGCTCACCGAAAACCCCGAGCTTGCCGACCTGGACGAGCGCCTTGTCGCGATGATCGCGCGGATCGTGGAGGCCTACGGCAAATACAGTTCCAGCCGGGGCCCGTCGTTCTCGTCGTACCAGGCGCTCAAGGCGATGGCGCTGGACGAGTTGGAGGGCAAGCTGCTGGCGGGACTGCTCGCCCCGTACGGTGACGAGCCCACCCCCACCCAGGAACAGATCGCCAAAGCGCTGGCGGCCCAGCGGATCACGCAGCTGCGCAAGATGGTCGACGCCGAAACCAAGCGGCGCACCGCCGAGCAGTTGGGCCGCGACCACGTCCAGATGTACGGCATCCCACAGCTTTCGGAGAACGTCGAGTTCCTGCGCGCGTCGGGCGACCAGCTGCGCCAGATGCAGCGGGTGGTGGCGCCGCTGGCCCGCACCCTGGCGACCCGGCTGGCGGCCCGCCGGCGGCGCTCCCGGGCGGGGACCATCGACCTGCGCAAGACGCTGCGCAAGTCCATGTCCACCGGCGGGGTGCCGATCGACGTAGTGCTGGCCAAACCCCGCCCGGCGCGGCCGGAACTGGTTGTGCTGTGCGATGTTTCGGGTTCGGTCGCCGGGTTCAGTCACTTCACCCTGCTGCTGGTGCACGCCCTGCGGCAGCAGTTTTCGCGGGTTCGCGTCTTCGCGTTCATCGACACGACCGACGAGGTGACCCACATGTTCGGCCCGGAAGCCGACCTGGCCGTGGCGATCCAGCGGATCACCCGGGAGGCCGGTGTGTACAGCCGCGACGGGCACTCGGACTACGGCAACGCGTTCGTCTCGTTCGTACAGGCCCACCCGAACGCGCTGTCGCCGCGCAGCTCGCTGCTGGTGCTCGGGGACGGGCGCACCAACTACCGCGACCCGGCCATCGATGTGCTGGTCGACATGGTGACCGCCAGCCGCCACGCGCATTGGCTCAACCCCGAACCCAAGCACCTGTGGGGCAGCGGCGACTCGGCGGTGCCGCGCTACCAAGAGGTCATCACGATGCACGAATGCCGGTCCGCAAAGCAGTTGGCGGCGGTGATCGACCAGCTGCTGCCGGTGTGACGGCGCGTCGGCCCGCTGAGCTGGGGAATCAGCGCCGCGCCTGAGCTCAAGTAAGCTGGCAAATCGTGCAAAAGCAGCTTCGCCGGCTCGGGGTGATGGGCGGGACGTTCGATCCCATCCATTACGGCCACCTGGTGGCCGCCAGCGAGGTCGCCGACCTGTTCGACCTGGACCAGGTGGTCTTCGTGCCCAGCGGCCAGCCGTGGCAGAAGAGCCGGCACGTCTCCGCCGCCGAGGACCGGTATCTGATGACGGTGATCGCCACCGCGTCCAATCCGCGGTTTTCGGTGAGCCGGGTCGACATCGACCGCGCCGGGCCCACCTACACCCGGGACACGCTGGCCGACCTGCACGCGCTCAACCCCGAATCGCAGCTGTACTTCATCACGGGTGCCGACGCGCTCGAGTCGATCCTGTCGTGGCAGGGCTGGGAGGAGCTGTTCGGGTTGGCGCGCTTCATCGGCGTCAGCCGGCCCGGATACGAGCTGCGCCGCGAACACGTCACCGGCGTTCTGGGCGAGCTGACCGAGGACGCGCTGACCCTCGTCGAGGTTCCGGCGCTGGCGATCTCGTCGACCGACTGTCGCCGGCGCGCCGAACAGGGCCGCCCGCTGTGGTATTTGATGCCCGACGGTGTCGTGCAATACGTTTCGAAGCGCCGGCTGTACCGCACAGCCGAAGGATCAACGCGCCCAACGACATTCGCGGCGGGAAACAACACGTGACCGCCACCCGGGAAGCCATCGAGATGGCCACCGTCGCGGCGCGCGCGGCCGCCTCCAAACTGGCCGACGACGTGCTCGTCATCGACGTCTCGGGCCAGCTGGTGATCACCGACTGCTTCGTCATCGCCTCGGCGTCCAACGAGCGGCAGGTCAACGCGATCGTCGACGAGGTCGAGGAGAAAATGCGTAAGGCGGGCTACCGCCCGGCGCGGCGTGAGGGTGCCCGGGAAGGGCGCTGGACGCTGCTCGACTACCGCGACATCGTCGTGCACATCCAGCACCAGGACGACCGCAACTTCTATGCGCTGGACCGGCTGTGGGGCGACTGCCCGGTGATACCGGTGGACCTGGATGAGCGGGGCGAAGACCCATCCGATTCCGACGACTCGGACGACGCGGCGAGCGCGCGATGAGGATCCGCCGTCTGGTGATGTTGCGGCATGGGCAGACCGACTTCAATCTCGGCAGCCGGATGCAGGGCCAGCTGGACACCGAGCTCAGCGAGCTGGGCCGCGCGCAGGCGGTCGCCGCGGCCGAGGTGCTGGGCAAGCTGCAGCCGCTGCTGATCGTCTCGTCGGACCTACGGCGCGCGTACGACACCGCCATCAAGCTGGGGGAGCGCACGGGCCTGAAGGTCTGGGTCGATGAGCGGTTGCGCGAGACCCACCTGGGTGACTGGCAGGGTCTGACGCACGCCCAGATCGACGTCGAGGCGCCCGGCGCCCGCCTGGCCTGGCGCGAGGACGCGACGTGGGCGCCGCACGGCGGGGAAAGCAGGGTCGACGTGGCCGCCCGCAGCCTGCCGCTGGTCGCCGAACTGGTATCGGGGGAGTCGGAGTGGGGCGATGAGAACCAACCGGATCGGCCGGTGGTGCTGGTCGCCCACGGCGGCCTGATCGCCGCCCTGTCGGCCGCGCTGTTGCGGCTGCCGGCCGCCAACTGGCCGGTGCTGGGCGGCATGGGCAATGCCAGCTGGGTGCAGTTGTCCGGCCACTCCGACGATTGGGGCGCCGGCGCCGATTTCGATGCCGTCCGCTGGCGCCTCGATGTGTGGAACGCTTCCGCGCAGGTTGCGAACGATGTCCTCTGAGCCGTCCCGCACGCAGGGGTCCAGGCCCACCCTGTTGGTGTTCGCCGATTCCCTGTCATATTACGGGCCGACCGGGGGCCTGCCCGCCGACGATCCCCGCATCTGGCCCAATATCGTTGCCACGCAACTGGGTTGGGATGTGGAGCTGATCGGGCGCATCGGCTGGACCTGTCGCGACGTCTGGTGGGCGGCGACGCAGGACCCGCGGGCCTGGGCGGCGCTGCCCCGGGCTGGCGCGGTGATCTTCGCGACCGGCGGGATGGATTCGCTGCCCTCGGTGCTGCCGACCGCGGTTCGCGAGCTGATCCGCTACGTGCGGCCGCCGTGGCTGCGGCGCTGGGTCCGCGACGGCTACGCGTGGCTGCAGCCCCGGCTCTCGCCGGTGGCCCGGTCGGCGCTGCCGCCGCACCTGAGCGCCGAATACCTCGAACAGACCCGCGGCGCAATCGATTTCAACCGCCCCGGCATTCCGATCGTGGCGTCACTGCCGTCGGTGCACATCGCCGAGACATACGGCAAGGCCCACCATGGCCGCGCGGGGACGGTGTCCGCGATCACCGAGTGGGCGGAGCAACACGACGTCCCCCTGGTCGATCTCAAAGCCGCTGTCGCGGAACAGGTCATGAGTGGGCGCGGTAACCCCGACGGCATCCATTGGAATTTCGAAGCCCACCAGGCGGTCGCGGAGCTGATGCTCAAGGCCCTTGCCGAAGCCGGCGTTGCCGGCGAGAAGCCGCGCGGGTAACGCGATGCCAGTCGTGGTGGTGACCGATGCGTCGTCGCGCCTGCCCGCCGATCTGCTCGAAAAGTGGTCCATCCGCGTGGTTCCGTTGCATATCCTGCTCGACGGCCGCGACCTGCGCGACGGCGTGGACGACATTCCCGACGACATCTACCAGCAGCACGCGACCACCGCGGCGGCCACCCCGGCCGAACTGGCCAACGCCTATCAGCAGGCGCTGGCCGACAGCGGCGGTGACGGCGTGGTGGCGGTGCATCTTTCCTCGGCGCTGTCCGGAACCTGCGGCGCCGCCCAACGCACCGCGGCCGACCTGGACGCGAACGTGCGCGTCATCGACTCGCGTTCGGCCGCAATGGGAACGGGGTTCGTGGCGCTGGCCGCCGCGCGCGCCGCGGCCGACGGCGGCGACCTGTCCGTCGTCGCGGGCGCCGCGACTTCGGCGGTGTCGCGCGGCCACGCGTTCGTGGTGGTGCACCGCCTGGACAACCTGCGCCGCAGCGGGCGGATCGGCGGGGCCAAGGCGTGGCTGGGGACCGCGCTGGCGCTCAAGCCGCTGTTGCGCATCGATGACGGCAAACTCGTTCTCGCCCAACGGGTGCGGACCGTGACCCACGCGACCGCGGCGATGATCGACCGGGTCTGCGAGGTCGTCGGCGAGAGCCCCGCCGCCCTGGCCGTGCAGCATGTGGCCAACCCGGAGGGCGCGAACGAGGTGGCGGCGGCGCTGGCGCAGCGGCTACCGGCGTGCGAGCCGGCGATCGTCAGCCCGCTGGGGCCGGTGCTCGGGCTGCACGTCGGCCCGGGGGCCGTCGCGGTGTGCCTGGACTTAGCTCCTGGCGGCTGACGCCACCGGTGCCGTGACGGCGCGCGGACGGCCGTAGTCACCGCGCGGGTGAACGACGAGCGGCCACCAGAACCAGCGACCGAGCAGGGTGGCGATCGACGGCATTAGTAGTGTGCGCACGACCAGGGTGTCGAGCAGCAGGCCGATGCACACCGTCGACCCGAACTGCCCCAGCACCCGCAGCTCGCTGCCGAGCATGGACGCCATGGTGAAGGCGAACACCAGCCCCGCGGCGGTCACCACCCCACCGGTGCCGGCCATCGATCGGATGATCCCCGTCTTGAGTCCGTGATGGATTTCCTCTTTGAACCGCGACACCAGCAGCAGGTTGTAGTCAGATCCGACGGCCAGCAGGATGATGACCGACAGCGCCATCACGATCCAGTGGATTCTGATGCCGAACAGGTCCTGCCAAATCAGCACCGACAGCCCGAATGACGCGGCGATCGAACTGGCCGCCGTGCCGACGATCACCAGCGCGGCAACCACGCTCCGGGTGAGCAGCAGCATGATCGTGAAGATCAGCGTCAGGGCCGACACCACGGCGATCATCAGGTCGTATTTCTCGCCGTCGGCCATGTCCCGGAACGTCGCGGCGGTTCCACCGAGATACACCCGGGCATCCGACAGCGAGGACTGTTTCAACGCCTCCTGCGCCGCGGTGCGTTCGGCGTCGACTCGGGCAATGCCCTCTGGACTCATCGGATCGCCCTGATGGGTGATGAAGAACCGGGCCGACTTGCCGTCGGGTGACAGGAACATGCGAAGGCCCGTCTGGAAATCGGGGTTGTCGAAGGCCTCCGGCGGCAGATAGAAGAAGTCGTCGTTCTTGGACTGATCGAAGCTCTGCCCCATCACGATGGCGGTGTTGCTCATCGCTTCCATCTGATCGATCATCGCCTTGAACGTCTGGTAGAGCGTCAGCGTGATGCCCCTGGTGTTCTTCAGGGTCGAGATCAGTACGGGGAACAGCGCATTCAGGTCGTGGGTGGCCTTGGCGGTGTGTGCGATATCGGCGGTGAGGTAGTGGAACTGCTCGGCGAGCTGGTCGAAGCCGTCGAAGGTGTCGAAGAGGGACCGTATGCCGATGCACAACGGGATGTCGTAGCAGTGCCGCTCCCAGTAGAAGTAGCTCCGTACCGGCCGGAAGGTGTCGTCGAAATCCGCGATGTGGTCGCGCAACTTGTCCGTGATCTGCGACGTCACCTCGGTGGTCTTTGCGCTGTCGTCGGCGGCGTTGGCCAGGTCCAGCGACACCTCGTACTGGCGTTGCGTGGTGTCGATCTGGGTCTGCAGATCGTCGGCCATCCTCAGGATGTCGGCGATGCGGTCCTTGAGGAAGCTCATGTTCTGCATCGTCGTCTGACTCTGGATGCTGTTCTGGAACGGAATCGAGCTGTGCTGGATCGGGATTCCCAGCGGCCGGGTGATGTCCTGGACCATGGCGATGCCCTGCGTGCGCATCTCGTTCTTTGCCACCCGGTCCAACACCAGCATGTCGGCCGGGTTTCGCATGTCGTGGTCGGACTCGACCATCAACAGGTCGGGGTTCATCCGCGCCTCGGAGAAATGCCGGTTCGCGGCCTCTTGCCCCTGATTGGACGGGGCTGACAACGGCAGGTAATGGCGGTCGTTGTAGCTCGTGTGGAAACTCGGCAGGGCGATCATGCCGACCAGCACGACCGCGGCACTGACGGCCAAAATCGGTGCGGGCCAACGCACTACCGCGGTGCCAACCCGGCGCCATAGCCGGCCACGCTTGGCTTGCTTTTCGAAGAGGTGGAAGCGACTGCCGATGAAGACCACCGCGGGGCCTAGGGTGAGCCCGGCCGCGACCACGACCAGCATGCCGATCGCCACGGGTGCGCCCATGGTGTTGAACCAGGGTAACCGCGAAAAACTCAGGCAATAGGTCGCCCCTGCGATCGTCAGGCCCGAGCCGAGGACGACGGGAGCAACACCCTTGAATGTGGTGTAGTACGCGCTTTCTCGATCCTCACCGCTGGCCAGCGCTTCTTGATACCGGCCGACCAGGAAGATGCCGTAGTCGGTCCCGGCGGCGATCGCCAGCATGGTGAGGATGTTGGCGGCGAAGGTCGTGAGCCCAAATGCGTCGTGATACGCCAGAACCGCGACGACCCCTCGCGCACACGCCAGGGCCACGAAGGTCATGAACAGCTGCACGAGCGTGGTGACGATGGACCGGTAGACCAGCAGCAACATGATCGCGATGGCGCCCAGCGTGAACAGCGTGATCTTGGCCAGGCTGGCGTTGCCGATGATGTGCATGTCGTCGGACAGCGCGGCGGGACCGGTGACGTAGGCCTTCACCCCGGGTGGCGCCTTGTTCTCGTCGATCACCTTGCGGACCGCGTCCACGGACCCGTTGGCCTGCGTGGTGCCTTGATTACCGGCAAGGTTTATCTGCACATAGGCGGCCTTGGCGTCGGCGCTCTGCGCCCCGGCCGCGGTCAGCCGGTCTCCCCAGAAGTCCTGGATGTGCTGGATGTGCTTGGAATCCTGCCGCAGCTGGCGAATGACGTTGTCGTAGTAGCGGTGCGCGTCGTCGCCCAGGGGTTGTTGGCCTTCCAGCACGATCATGACGGTGCTGTTGGAATCGAATTCGCGGAAGTTGTGCCCCATCCGCATCATGGCCTTCATGGACGGAGCGTCCAGTGGGGCCATCGGCGCCGAATGCGCTTCGCCGACGACTTCGAGTTTGGGAACGATCGTGTTCACCAGCACCGTCACGAACACCCAGGCCAGGATGATCGGTATCGCGAAGATTCGGATCGCGTGGGGAAGATAAGGGCGGTGGCCGCGATCCGCCATGCTGGGCTTCTTGGTCGTGATCGGGCCCGTGGCGTCGTCGTCTTCGGCGCTTCTGGTGCCGGAACCGGCCTTGTCGATGTCGGTCATGCGGACTTCACCAGGCAGAAGGTTTGGGCGTTATGGCCGTCGGAATTCTGGTTGTCGCGGACGACGCCGTCGACGGTGATCTTGCAGCTGATCCGGCTGCCGTCGCTTTGCGCCATGATGTTGGCGCTCACCGAGGGAAGCGTGGTGGAGATTGTGGTCGACCAGGGCAGCGGCGCGTTGTTGATTTGGTGGGTGTTGGCGTTCTCGTCCCAGTAGTTGATGTTCGCGGTGGATCCGGGCGGTCCCGAGATGTCGTACACGACGACCTTCGGATTGAACTGCACGATCTCGATCCCCCTGCCCGCATTCGCGTTGAGGTCCTGGGACCCGAAAATTTTGTGTAGCCGCGAGACCACCAAAGCCGAGACGGCGAGCACGACCACCAACACCACAGGAATCCACGCTCGCTTGAGCGCCCGGGCTAGGGCCTTCACTACCTTGACCGCCTTCCGCTCGCCCCCGCGGCCACCGCCGCCGACAACGCCGGTTGCCGATACATTGCTCAGCTAAGCATCGTAGACCTAGTGCACGGAACCGTTCCTCCGGGTTTGGGCTTTCGGGGCGGCCGACACGGGGTCAGCGCGCCACCCGGCCCGTGACCGGCGGCAGATCGGCAAGCGTCACTATCCCGGGCCTGGCAGCGACGACGGCCGGGACGGCATTGGTCACCGGCATCGCGGTGTAGATCATTCCCAGCCCCATGAATCCGGGCTCCGTCCAATCCTTCGGCGGCAGGCAGTGCAGGACGGTGCGCATGTTGGGCAGGCCGAACACCTGGATGACGTGGCCGTGCTCGAGCGGTTTGGGGGGGACGACGTGGCTGCCCATGGTCCAGTTGAATCCGACGCTGACGACGTTGCGGTCGCCTTCCCAGCCGCGGTGGTAGCCGTAGACGCTGCCGACCGTTCCCTCGGGGATCTTCATGAAGCCCAGATCGGAGTCGGCGGTGGCCGCGGTGAACGTGACGTCGAACGTCATCTTGTCCAGTTTGGCGCCGATCGCGTCGGCCATCATCGCGGCCGATTCCGCGAAGACCTCGCTTTCCCGGCGCACGTTCTCCGCCAGTCCCGGGGTGTCGGGGTCTTGCGAGAACCCCATCGCCGTCTGCGTTTCCGCCGACTCGTAGGTCGAGCAGTCCACCGACTCGGTGATGCGGATCTCGTCGACGCGCTCGCACGATGCGGACAGCACCATCCCGACCATGTTGGTCATCCCGGGGTGCGCTCCGCTGCCGAAGATCGTGGAACCGCCCCGTTCGCAGGCGTCCTGGATGCGCTTGCGGTCCTCCGGCGTCTGCTTGCCGCCGGTGATCCAGGCGGCGCTGGTGCACACGTTGACGCCCGCCTCCAGCAGCCGCACCAGTTCGTCGACGCTGGGCCACAACGGGTTGTAGCAACACGCGTCGGGTCGAAGCGCCAGCAGCGCATCGATGTCATTGGTGGCCTTGATCCCGGTCGGCTCCGGCCACCCGGACAGCTCGGCGGCGTCCACGCCGACCTTTTCGGCTCCGTGCGCGTACACCCCGACCAGTTCGATGTCCGGCCGGCCGATGATGGCGTGCAGCGACCGCCGCCCGATGTTGCCGGTCGTCCACTGGATCACCCGGAACGGGCGGTCTGCGCTGGTCGTGGTCATCAGGGGGCTCCTTTGCCGGTGCGATTGGACTCATTATGTTCAACCAGGCCCACGCGCACGCGGGCCGGTCGTCCCAATCACCAGGCCGGCCGAGTCCTCAAGCAGGTTCTGTCCGCGCGTCCAACCGGGCGAACTGGTCCCGGCGGTATTGCTCGACACAGGCCGCGCGCCGGATCTTGCCGCTCGTCGTGGTCGGAATCGACCCCGGCGGCACCAGGACGAGGTCCCCGACATTCACGCCGTGCGCGTTGGATATTGCGGAGGTGACATCGCGCTTGACACAGGTGAGCCAGCGCTTAATGTCCTGGGCATCCTCGTGGGAGCGGCCTCGCTTCTTGAGCTCGACGACGGCGACCAGCTTCTCGGTGCTGCTCACCGGAACCGATATCGCCGCGACCCGACCACCCGTGATCTCCTGAACGGTTGCCTCGATGTCCTCGGGGTAGTGATTGCGTCCACGGATGATCAGCAGATCCTTGATGCGACCGACGATGAACAGGTCACCCTCGAAGACGAAACCCAGATCGCCGGTCCTCAGCCACGGTCCGTCGGGTGTGCCCGGCGACGGGTCGGCGAGCACCGCGCCGAAGCAGCGCTGCTCCTCCGGCGGTTTGCCCCAGTAGCCGTCGGCGACGTTCGGCCCGTGTATCCAGATCTCGCCGACCGAACCCGGCGCGCACTCGCGGTTCGTGTCGGAGTCGACGATCCGCAGCGTGGGTGATTGCGGCACTTTGTATTTGACCAGCGCCGTGCCGGCCCCTTCCGCAGATCGCCGGGCACGGCCCGCGGACAGCTCCTCGATGTCGAATGCAACCGCGTCCGATGATTCGTTCCAGGTGCCGGCCGTCACGAAGACGGTCGCCTCCGCCAAACCGTACGAGGGACGCATCATATGGTCCCGAAAATTGAAGTGGGCGAACCGATCAACGAAGCGGTGCAAGGTGGCCGACTCGACGCGTTCGGCACCGCTGATGATGCCCAATACCTCGCCGAGGTCGAGCCCGGCCAGGTCGGCGTCGGTCGTCTTGCGGGCGGCCAGATCGAAGGCGAAGTTGGGCGCCGCCGACCACGTATGGGGATTTTCCGCCAGGGCTCGCACCCACCTGGCCGGCCGCTCCAGAAACGCAACGGGACTGGTCAGCTCGCCGCGATAGCCGCCGAGGATCGGCGCGCAGATTCCCAGCACCAAGCCCATGTCGTGGTAGAAGGGCAACCACGACACGATCGTGGCGTCCGCGGGGGCTTTGACGTTGGAATCCGCGAAGAAGCTGCGCATCAGCTGCTCGAAGTTCACCTGCAGATTGCGGTGCGAGACGATGACCCCGGTCGGCGCCCGGGTCGAACCCGAGCTGTACTGCAGATACGCGATGCTGGGCGGATCGGCTGCCCGGACGCCTGTTCCGGGATCGACATCCAGGTTCATCGAATCGATTTCGACAATCTCGGGCACAGCGTCGAGGCGCGCCTGGTCGACGTACTCGGCGATGTCTTCGGCCACCGCGGAGGTCGTGAGGACAACTGACGGAGCCGCGTCGGCAAGGATCGGGCTGACGCGTTCGTGACTGGAACCGCGGTGGGGCAACGGGAGCGGGACGGCGATCAGCCCGGCCTGCATGGATCCCAGGAATGCCGCGATGTAGTCAAGGCTTTGGGGGGCCAGGATGACCGCCCTGTCTCCGACCGACCCGTGCGGGCGGAGCGCGTGCGCCACATTCAAAGTCCCGCGGGACAGCTGCGCCCACGTGAGGATCTCGGGAACTCCGGCCCAGTCGTCGGCGTAATCGGTAAAGGTGTACGCCACGTCGTGGGGCCGCAGGCTGGCGCGTCCGTGCAGCATCGACAGAATCGTTGATCGAGGCATCGGGGTTAGATCACGTCCGTACTAGTTGGTCGACTCCGCTGGAGTCAGTGGTCGGTTTGCAGTGCGCTGTGCGACAACACGGACATGGCACCGGCGAGGATCTGGGAGAACGGGTCGGCGCCGCCGCCGAACGTCGCCTGGTTGGCCGGCGCGGTGACCTCCGCCGGATCGAAACCGTGCACCGGGTCCACCTGAACCGGAGCGGTCGACGGGTCGTCGTTTCGCGAATAGCCGGCGTTCACCCGGGGCAGCAGGATCGCGTCGAGCTTGTTGAGCGTGTCCTCCGGAATCCCGATGTATTTCAGCGGCATGACCAGCGGAAGGTGTTTCTCCGGCACCATGATGGTCGTGTCTTTCGCGCCCCGGGAGTTGATCGTGGTTCGGATGTTCTGCGGCGGCACCATGCTCCGGTTCGTGAAGGCCACCGCGGTGTGACCGGTCGCGAGGCCCATGAGCGTGTTGGCGAAGGCGAACAGGTTGTCGGGCCGGTCGGGGAAGTCCGCGATCGAGTCGTACGCGGCCACGAACCTGTCGGTGTCGTACTGGCTCTCGTAGGTCGGCGGCATGGTGTAGTCGAGCGCGGGAACGGTGCTGCCGACCGGGAACACGGCGGTCAGGAAACTCTGACCGAAGGCGTGATGCCCGATCGGGTCGCCGAATGTGGCGAAGTTCAGCGTGTCGGGCGGGGGAGCGGTCGGGTCAGTCGCCAGCCGCGCCTGCGCGCCGTCGACCACGAACCCGCCCTCGGACAGGCCGATCGCCGTACCAGGGCGACCGCTTTTGATCGCGGCAACAAGGTTGTCCACTCCCGCGTCGACCGACTCGCCGACGCTGGGGCCGTCCAGGCCCAGACCCGGGATGATCTCGTCGCCGGCCTTGCCGATTCCGGGGAAGAGCCGCCCCAGCACGTGGCCCTGAACCTGTCCCGCCGGGTAGTTTACGATTTCGCGCTGCTGGCCGGGGAACCATTGCGCACCCTCCTGACGGATGTACTCGTCGTAGGGGATGCCGAGAACGTGAGCGCCGCCGAGAGCGTACGCCGTCTGGTCGCCCGGGGCCCCCGGTGTCGGCGGTCCGCCGATGGGCGTCTCGTCGGCCGATGCCGCCCCGACGCCGAAATACACTGTGGCGCCGACAGTTACCAGCGCGGTAGCCCTTGCGAGTGTTTTATTCATCCTTACTCCCGACCGCTCTGCTCTAGTCTCACACATCACGCTGGCCCGTCAACGGATTGCTGTTCCGCGCGTCCGACCGTCGATGTCGGCCGCCGTACCTGCACTTCTGACGGCCACCAGTTCGCCCACCCGAACAGCGCCGCGATGGCCGGAACCGTGATGGTGCGCACCAGGAAGGTGTCCAGCAAAATTCCCACACCGATCACGAAACCGCCCTGAACCACGGTACCGATGCTGGAGAACAGCAGGCCGGCCATCGAGGCCGCGAAGATCAGACCCGCCGCCGTGATCACGCCGCCCGTCGAACCGAGCGTGCGAATTATGCCGTAACGCACACTGTTCGGGGACTCGTCACGCATTCGCGAGACGAGCAGCATGTTGTAGTCGGCGCCCACCGAGACCAGCACCACGAATGCCAGCGGGGGCACGCTCCAGTGCAATTGCTGGCCCAGCATGAACTGGAAGAACACGACTCCGATCCCCACCGCCGACAAATACGAAACGACCACGGATGCAACCAGATAGAGCGGCGCGACAATCGCACGTAGCAGCGCGATCAGGGTCAGGAGCACGACCAGGAGGGTCACCGCGATGATGAAGCGGATGTCGTGCTGGTAGTAGTCGCGCGTGTCCTTCAGGCCGACGGTGTATCCCGCCATCGAGACCTTGGCGTCCGCCAGGGCGGTGTTCGGTTGGGCTCCCCGGGCGGTCGCAGCGATCGTGTTGACCTGATCCATGGCTTCGGTGCTGAACGGATTGAGCTTGGTCTGAACCAGATACCGCACCGAGTGGCCGTCCGGCGAGATGAAAACCTTTGCAGCCTCCTGGAACTCTTTGAGATGTAGCAGCTGGGCCGGGATATTGAACCCGGCCATCGCCGGTTGTGCCGCGTCGTGCTTCAAGGACAGCAAGAATGCCGCTGACTCACTGAGCCCGGCGCCCAGCTTCTTGACCTGCTCGACGAGTTGCGCCACCGCGTCGGCCACTTGCCTGCTCCCACCGGCGAACCGGTCCGCGCCGTTTTGCAGGGTGTTCAGGTTCGACTGCAGGCCACCGGGCTGATCCACCCCCATCGAGTGCAGCACGTTGGTGAGCTTCGTGACCGCATTGCGCAGCCGGTCCGTCGACGCCTTCAGGGTCTGTTTGTCCGGATACGCCTGCAGCTGGTGGGACAGGTCGTTGATCGCGTCGAGGTCTGCCTGGTCGCGCGAGCCGACCAACTGCTCAAACGTGCCTCGGGTCGCGCTGCACGACGGGTCGGCGTCGCAGACGGGGTTGCCCTGCAGCGCCGCCAGCACCGGGCCAATCCAGGCAAACATGTTCTTGGCGGCTGAGAAATTCCAGCCCATGGCGTTGGTGAGCGAGTTGACATGGTCGACCAGTTGGGCCGCGATGTCGACCTGTCTGACCAGCGCGTCGCCGCTGTACTGGGTTTTTGTCGCGGCAAAGGCGTTTTCCAGTTCCCGGACGCCGGCGGCCAGCTGGCTGACCTGGCCGCGGACTTCGCCGAGGCTGTCGGCCAGCGTGCCGGCCCCCTCGACCAGCCGGTTGAGGTCGTTGGTGCGTTCGTTGATCAGGGTGGACCCGCCCGCCAGAAAGCTGCCGATCGCGCCCGCCTGATAGGTGGCGCGGAATTGTTCCGGCACGTTTCCGGTGGGACGGGTGATGCCGCTGATCGCGGCGATATTCGGCAGTTGGCTGACGCGGTCCGCCATCTGTTCCAGGTCCGCGAGGGCCTGCGGCGTCCGAAGATCATGCGGTGATTGGACGAGGATGTACTCCGGAATGGATTGATTGACCGGGAAATGGCGATCCAGCGCGGCATACCCGATGGAGCTCGGGGCCGAAGGCCGCAGGGCTTTGCGGTCGTCGTAGTTATAGCGCACCAAGCCGGCGCAGCTGGCCAGGATGATCAGCACCAACGCGCTGGCAACCAGGTGGGCCCTCGGCCGGCGCACGATGCGGATGCCCGAGCGCCGCCAGAACCGGGCGGTCAGTTCGCGCCGCGGCTTGACCCAGCCGCGTGGCCCGGCGAGCACCAGAATCGCGGGCAGCAACGTCATGGCCGCGAGGAATGCCACGCCGATCCCGATCGCCGACGACACTCCGACCGTTTCGAACACTCCCATCCGCGCGAAGCTGATCAGGAGAAAGGTGAGTCCCACGGTGGTGGCGGACGCGGTGATCACCTTGCCGATCGAGATCATCGCCCGCCTGACCGCCTGATCGAAATCCGCACCCGTCCGCAGATAGTCGTGATAGCGGCTGGTGAGAAAGACCGCGTAATCCGTTCCGGCGCCGGCCATGATCGCGCTCAGAAACACGATCGACTGGTTCGACACGCCCGAGCCGGTCAGCTGCGAGTAGCCCGCCACCAGCGCCTGGGCTATCACCAGCGACAAGCCGATCGTGATCAACGGCAGCAGCATGGTGACCGCGCTGCGGTACACCACCAGCAGGACGATCAGCACCAGAACGGAGATCGCCAACTCGATCGGAAGCCGATCCCGGTTGCCCGCGACCGTGAGGTCGGCGACGGTCGCCGCGGGGCCGGTGAGGTTCGCGGTGAGATGTGTCCCGGGGGGAGCCTGTGCCAACGAATGTTTGACGATGTCGCTGATCCGGTTGAACGCGGCGTAGGACTGCGGAGTGCCCAACTCGCCCGCGACGCCGACCGGCAGCACCCAGGCCTTATGGTCCTGGCTGGTCACGACCGAACGCAGGGGCGGCGTGCTGATGAAATCCTGCAGCATCACGACGTCTCGCGGGTCCGCGCGCAGGGCGTCCACCACTTTGCGGTATCCGGCCTCGTCGTCGGGGCTGAGCCCCTTGGCCCCATTGTCGCTGGTTAGCACCACCAGCAGCAGGTCTTCCGAGCCCGATTCGTGAAACGCCTCCGTCATCTTCCGCGCGGTGACGCTCGACGGTGCATCGCTGGGCAGGATCGCGAGCGGATGCTTCTGGGCCATCTCGCCCAGGGACGGGAGGGACAGTGGCAGGGCGACCGCAATCGCGACCCAGAGCCCTATCACCGCCCAGGGCCACCGCACCACGAAATCGGCTAGCCGTCGCATATTGGCCTCACCTCAAACCACACAATTTCCCACTCCGAGCCATTGAACTACTCCGCGCTAGGCGACGCGTCCCCAATGCCCGCTGTCCGCGACCCGCGCGCATACGGACCTCATCGCTTCCATGTAGCGGGTAACCGATTTCTGGGCGATCGGATTGTCGGGATACATGATCGCCATTGCCGTGCCCTCCCCGTATCGAAACACATAGATGGTCAGTTGATACGAATAGCGGCCGTCGGAATAGATTCCTAAATTGTTCGCGTAACCCAGGTCGGCCGCGGCCAGGACGGCGTTGAGCGGTGCGGCTCCGCCATGCAAGAAGTTCGAGACCGGAAAATTCGGCTCCGGCCAGTGCAACCACGGCGCCAGTTCCAGGACGCGGTAATACGGCACCTTCGCCAGGTCCAGGCCCGAATCGAAAGAGGCCTGCGCCGCCCAGGCGGCGTCGGCGAACGAGGCCGCGGCTATCGGCACGGTGATCGGGACAAGGCCGGTGAACCAACCCTGCGTCATGAAATTGTCCGTGGTCCGGCGGGTGTCCCTGGGGGTGAGGCCGTAGTAGGTGAGGGCGCCCGTGAACTCGTGCTCTACCAGGGCGAAGCAGGCGAACAGGCCGCCGATGAAGCGCGCACCGACCGCCGTGCAGGCCGATTCGAATCGCTCCGTCTGCTCCGGGTCCATCAGGAATTCGGAGAGCAATTCGCTTTTGCTCGGCTCCGAAGGATCACCCAGCGGGAGCGGAAATTCGGGAAAGCCACCGTTGTTGTTCTCGGCGAAGTCGATCCAGGCACGCACCTGCGGTGAATCCAGGGTCAACGTCGACGCGTACTGGCGCTCGCGCGTGCAGAAGTCGTTGAAGCTGCCGGCCCGGGGCAGCGCGAGGGGTTCACCGCCGCCGCTCAACGCCGCGTACATTCCGTTGGCCTCGAGCATCGTCGTGCCGATCAACGTCGCGTCCCCGTGGACGTGGTCCATGGCGACAAAGAAAGTGAAGTGATCGTCGTTTCGGACGATTCCGAAGGTGAAGCAACCCCACTCCAACGGATTCGGAATGGCCACCAGGTGCGCGCGTATTTCGTCGACCGTCATGGTGCCGTGGTCGATCGGCGTGAATTCGATATCGGCGGCATCCGCGAGGGTGTGCCTGATGAATTCGCCATTCTCGGCGGGCTCGAACCAGCTGCGGAACGTGTCATGCCGACGGAGGTACGCGTTGACGGCGTGGTCCATGGCGGAAATGTCGCACTCGCCGGGTACCTCACAGGTGGCGATGATCTGTCGCGAAAAGTCGAGCCCGGCGGCGGTCCGCTCGTGGTAGTTGCGCAGATGCTGGCCCTGCATGTAGCTGACCGGCACCGAACTGACCGGCGCTTGGCGGGCCTTCTCCAGGGCCGCGGCGGTCGGATGCCACGAGATGACCGCCCCCGCGGTCGGCCTCCAATCACCGAGCGAGCCGATCCTAATTTTCCCGATGCGCAAATGTGCTCCCCAGTTTCACGGCGGCACGTCCGCTCCGCCGGTAGCGAGACCCAAGATAGCCCCTCGCGCTGCCAACGTCCCCGACATGCACAGATCCGCGCGCAACGGCTCACCCGCCCGGCCCGCCGTGGTGATCGAACCCCCTGGGCGACCGTCGAGGCGGGCGCGGCGGGACCCGCACGCGACAACCTGTGCGCGTCGCGCCACCGCGAATCGGCCCGTGCTTGTAATACTGGTAGGCGTAGTGGATTCGGCTGCGGCAACCCGGCCCGGATGTGTAGATTCGCGATGACAGTCGCTGTAAGGCAGTACCCGGGGGGGTTCTGCCAGCTCTGGTCCTGGGTGTGTGCAGTGGGCGGCCTAGGACGTGGTTCGAAGAAACCACGGCTCCGGCGCCGCAAGGGCCCGCGGGCATCAAATTTTCCGGTCGAAACGGGGAGGACAACCGCATGACATTCGTCGAAGACCCGATGGAGCGGTCGTTGGCTTCCGGGGGCTTCGCGATCGTCGGGTACGCGGCGCGTTTTCCGGGTGCGGCGGATGCGGACGAATTCTGGCGGGTGCTGGCCGAGGGCCGGGACGCGATATCGGAGGTGCCCCAGGACCGTTGGGATGTCGACGAATTCTTCGATCCGGATCCCGATGTGCCCGGGAAGGTTGTGACCCGTCGGGCGGGTTTTGTCGATGACGTAAGGGGGTTCGACGCGCCGTTCTTCGGGATGTCGGCGCGTGAGGTCAGGTTGATGGACCCGCAGCATCGGCTGCTGCTGGAGACGGCGTGGCGGGCGGTGGAGCATTCGGGCACCGCGCCAACGGCTTTGGCGAACACCAACACCGGTGTGTTCATGGGTCTATCCACCCACGACTACCTCGGAATGATGTCGCACGACCTGACTTCCGCCGAGATCGAGGCATATCTGGCAATTGGGACGTCGTCTGCTGCAGGATCGGGGCGGATCAGCTATCGAATGGGTCTGCAGGGCCCGTCGGTCGCCGTCGACACCGCGTGCAGTTCGTCGTTGGTGGCGATCCACCAAGCATGCCAAGCGCTGCGGTTGGGGGAATGCGACCTCGCGCTGGCCGGCGGCGCGAACGTCATGCTCACCCCGGCGACCATGATCACCTTTTCCCACGCGCACATGCTCGCGCCCGACGGCAGGTGCAAGACCTTCGATGCCGCCGCGGACGGCTATGTGCGCGGCGAGGGTTGCGGTGTCATCGTCGTCAAGCGGCTCGAGGACGCGATCCGAGACGGCGACCGGATCCGGGCCGTCATCCGGGGCAGCGCGATCAATCAGGATGGCGCGTCGGGCGGATTGACGGTGCCCAACGGCATTGCCCAGCAAAGGGTTATCGCCGAGGCGTGCAAGCGCGCCGGCGTCGCACCCGGCGACGTCGGATACCTGGAGGCACACGGGACCGGGACGTCGCTCGGCGATCCGATCGAAGCGCAGGCCGCGGGCGCGGTGTTCGGCGAGGGCCGCGACCCCGCCCGGCCGCTGTTGATCGGTTCGGTCAAGACGAACATCGGCCATCTGGAGGCCGCCGCGGGAATCGCGGGCGTGATCAAGGTCATCCTGTCGCTCGAGCACGAGTTGCTGCCGCAGCACCTGCACTTCCGCAATCCGTCGCCGCACATTCCGTGGGAACGGCTTCCCGTCCAGGTCGTGCAGGAGGCCATTGCCTGGGAGCGCGACGGTCGGCCACGCATCGCGGGAGTCAGCTCGTTCGGCTTCGCCGGGACCAATGCGCACGTCGTGATCGAGGAAGCTCCGGTGACGGTCGGTGGGGCGGGTCAAGGCGCGGTGGCACCGGGTCCGGGCGACCAACGGTTCAGCGTGCTTCCGCTGTCGGCGCGCACGCCCGCCGCGCTGGTGCAGATCGCCGATCAATACCGCAGCTGGTTGAGCGCGCACCCTGAGGCCTCGTTGACCGACGTGTGCTTCACCGCCGGGGTGGGGCGAGCGCACTTCGAGCACCGGGCCGCGTTGGTGATCAACTCGAAGGAATCGGCCACGGAACTGCTCGGTGCGCTCGCGGACGACCGTCCGGCGCTCGGGCTGCTGCGCGGGATATCCGACGACACGCCGAAGACGGCGTGGCTGTTCACCGGTCAAGGCAGCCAGTACCCGGGCATGGCCCGCGAGCTGTTCGACACCGAGCCGGTGTTCGCCGAGGCGGTGACCCGCTGCGCGGCAGTGGTCGCGGACGTCCTCGAAAAGCCGTTGCTGGATGTGATTTTCGACGTGGACGGCCCCGGCAACGAAGAGACGCTGCGGCAGACCTCCTACGCCCAGCCTGCCTTGTTCGCCGTGGAGATGGGCCTGGCCCGGCTGTGGCAGTCGTGGGGCTTCGAACCCGACGTGGTGCTGGGCCATAGCGTGGGCCAGTACGCGGCCGCCTGCGTCGCGGGCGTGCTCAGCCTGGAGGACGGCGCGCTGCTGATGGCCGAGCGTGGCCGCCTTTTCGGGAGCTTGCCCGCGGGCGGCCGCATGGTCGCGGTGTTCACCGCCGCCGAGCGGGTCGAGGGCCTCACCGACGAATTCCCGAGCCTGTCGGTTGCCGCCTACAACGGTGCCAACACCGTACTTTCCGGACCCGCGCAGGATCTGGACCAGGCGGTGGCCGGGCTGGCGGCCGACGGTGTCCGGTGTGACTGGTTAGACACCAGCCACGCGTTCCACTCCTCGCTCCTGGATCCGATCCTCGACGAGTTCGAGGCGTACGCGAACCGGTTCGATTTCCGCCCGCCGCAACGGATTTTGGTGTGCAACCGCACCGGCGCAGCGCTCGGCAGGAGCGTGAAACTCGATGGCTCCTATTGGCGTCGCCACGCGCGCCAACCGGTGGAATTCGCCAAGAGCGTGCGCACCCTCGCCGAGCTGAATTGCAGGGTGTTGCTGGAGATCGGCCCGCAACCGGTGCTCACGGCCGCGGCCCTGCGGGCGTGGCCCGACCCGGGCACGGCGCCGCGGGCCATCGCCTCGCTGCGGCGAAACGCCGCCGACCACCGCCAGCTCAGCGAAGCCCTCGCGGGCGCCTACGTGCTGGGCCACCTACCCGACTTCGGCGGCGTCATCGGACCGGCGCACAAGGTCGACCTGCCGCCCTACCCGTTCCAGCATCGCGAGTACTGGTACCGCGACACTCGGGAGCGCCCAAACCAACAACAGAACACCGCCGCGAGCACCGAAACCGTCCGGCTTCTCGAGGACGGCCGGATCGAGGAACTCGCCGCACTGCTCGACGGTGCGAACGGCGATCAGCAGACCGTGAACGTGCTGACGAAGCTTGCGGCACAACACAACCAGCAGCGTGAGATCCGGTCCATCGTGGACGACCGCTACGAGGTTCGCTGGGAGAAATCCATCGCCGAGGCCGCAAACGCCACCGGCGCGGAAGCCGGCGAGCGATCGGCGTGGCTGCTCATCGGCAATGATGCCGACGCGGTTGGGCCGTTGGTCGACGTGCTGACCTCGCGTGGCCATCAGCATCGGGTTCTCGGGTTGCCGGTGTCCGACGCCGACGAGGAACAGCTGGTGGCCGCGTTGCGCGCCGCGGAGGCGGACGAATCGACGTCGCACATCCTGCACGTCGCGGCGCTCGACTCCGACGCCGCACCGTCGGCGCGGTCGCTGCTGCGGATGCAACACCGAATCCTGGGCGGCACACGGCGGCTCTTCCGCGCCGCGGTGTCCGCCGAACTGCGCCGGCCCATCTGGGTGGTAACGCGTGGCGCGCAACGGGTCACCGACGCGGACACCGTGTCACCGGATCAGAGCTGCCTCTGGGGATTCGGTCGGGCCGCCGCGCTGGAGCATCCGCAGGCGTGGGGCGGACTGGTGGACCTGTCGCCGGGCCGGGAAAACGAAGCCGACGAATGGTCGCGGCTGATCGACCAGTTGACGGCGGCGCCGCGCGACACGGCCGTCCGGGAAGATCAAGTCGCGCTGCGTGATCAAGCGGTCTACGTTCCCCGGTTGGTTCGGCGGGGCGGGCAGGCGGGCGCCGCACCGCTGGCGCTGCGCGACGACGCAACCTACCTGGTGACCGGGGGACTGGGTTCGGTCGGACTGGAAATTGCCGGATATTTGGCCGCGCACGGCGCCCGGCACCTGGTGCTGACCGGCCGGCGCGCGCCCACCGATGCCGCCCAACGGCGCATTGATGCCATCGGCGAACAGCACGGCTGCGAAGTCCGGGTCATCGCGGCCGATGTCGCCGACGCGCACGCCGTCGCCCGCCTGCTGGCCATCATGCAGGCCGAACTGCCGCCGGTGGCCGGCATCGTGCACGCCGCGGGCGAGATCGGCACCACGCCGCTGCGCGCCCTGGACGACGCCGAGGTGGATCGGGTATTCGCCGGGAAGGTTTGGGGTGCTTGGAATTTGAGCGAAGCCGCCTTGGACACCTTCGGCCTGCGGCTGGACTTCTTCGTGAGCACCTCCTCGATCGCCTCGGTGTGGGGCGGTTTCGGTCAGACCGCCTATGGCGCGGCCAACGCCTTCCTCGACGGGCAGGCCTGGCGGCTGCGCGAGCACGGCGTTCCCGCGATCAGCGTGAATTTCGGTCCCTGGTCGGCGGGCATGGCCGACGAGCAGGCCCGTGCCCAACTGGATCGGCGCGGGGTCCTGACGTTGGGGCCCTCCGATGCGTTGGCGGGGATGGCCGAGCTCATGGCGGCTTCCTCCGCGCAGGGGGCGGCCAACGGGGTGGTGGCCCGGATCGACTGGGCCCGCTTCCTGCCGCTCTATCAGCAAGCGGGGCGGCGGTCATTGCTGGCGGAGCTGGAACGTGAGGTGCCGGCTTCCGTGCAGGCGGCGACGCTGTCCGGGCCGTCCGGGACGACTCGACTCGTCGAGCGGCTCACCAACGCGCCGGTGCAGCAGCGCAAAAAGCTTGTCGTGGATTACCTGCGCGAGGCGGTCGCGGAGGTGACGCGAGTCGACGCCTCGGAGATCCGCGAGGACGCCGGGTTCTTCGATCTCGGCATGGATTCGCTGATGGCCATCGAATTGCGGCAGCGGCTCGAGCAAGGAGTGGGCCAGGAGATACCGGCGACCCTGGCGATGGACCACCCACGCCTGGTCGACGTGGCCGACTATCTGCTGGGCGACGTACTCGGTCTCAGCGAGCAGGCGGACGCCAGGCCCCGTCGGGCGCCGGTCGTGACGACGCGCACGGATGAGCCGATCGCGATCGTCGCGGTGGCGTGCCGTTTTCCCGGCGCGCCGAATCCCGAAGCGTTCTGGGAGGTGTTATCCGGCGGTGTCGATGCGATCCGGGAGATCCCGGAGGACCGATTCGACATCGACGAGTTCTACGACCCGGACCCGGAGACGCCGGGCAAGATCTACAGCCGCTTCGGCGGATTCATCGACGAGATCGACGGATTCGACCCGGAATTCTTCGGGATTTCCCCGCGCGAGGCCGTTTGGATCGATCCGCAGCAGCGGCTCATGCTGGAAACGGTCTGGGAGGGCCTCGAGAGGGCGGGGTACGCGCCATCCGCCTTGCGCGGCAGCCGAAGCGGCATCTTCGTGGGGGTGGGCGCCAACGAGTACTCGCATCTGCTGTCCGCCGAGTCGGTCGAGAAGCTCGAGCCCCACTTCATCACCGGCAATGCGCTGAACGCCATTTCGGGCCGGGTCGCGTTCGCGCTCGGACTGGAGGGACCGGCGGTCGCGGTCGACACCGCGTGCAGCTCGTCGCTGGTGGCCGTCCACCAGGCCTGCCAGGCACTGCATTCCGGTGACTGCGATTTGGCGTTGGCCGGTGGGGTGAACGTCTTGCTGAGTCCGGTGACGATCATCGCCGCGTCGCGCGCCAGGATGCTTTCCCCCGTCGGGCGATGCAAGACCTTCGACGCCTCCGCCGATGGTTATGTGCGCAGCGAGGGCTGCGGGATTCTGGTACTCAAGAGGCTCAGCGACGCGGTGCGCGACGGCGACCGCGTTTGCGCCGTCATTCCGAGCAGCGCGGTCAATCAGGACGGCGCATCCAGCGGTCTGACGGTGCCCAATGGTGGTGCGCAGCAACGGCTTATCAGCGCGGCGCTGTCTCGCGCCGGTCTCGTCGGCGGGGACGTCGACTATCTGGAGGCGCACGGGACGGGTACCGCTTTGGGTGACCCGATCGAGGTGCAGGCGGCGGGGGCCGTGTTCGGCGCCGCCCGTGCCGCGGACCGGCCGTTGCTGATCGGATCGGTGAAGACCAACATCGGCCACCTCGAGTCGGCATCGGGGGTCGCCGGCCTGATCAAGGTCGTGCTGTCGCTGCAGCATGAAATGCTGCCGCAAAGCCTGCATTTCGAGACGCCGTCGCCGCACATCCCGTGGGATTCGCTGCCGGTGCGGGTCGTGGACAGGGCCATTCCGTGGCAGGCCAACGGAAAACCGCGTCGTGCCGGCGTCAGCTCCTTCGGGTTCACCGGCACCAATGCGCACGTGGTGATCGAGGAGGCGCCACCGCTTGCCGCGACCGCCGACGAGTACTCGACGAGCGACATCTTCCGCGACGACACCGCCTCGTCGGAGTCGGACGCTCAAGCGGAACCGGTCGAGGTGCTGCCGCTGTCCGCGCGGTCACCGGAGGCGCTGGTGGCGTTGGTCCAGCGATACGGGGAATGGCTGAATGCCCACCCCAAGGTCGACATCGCCGACGTGTGCTTCACGGCGGGGGCGGGGCGTTCGCATTTCGAGCACCGGGCCGCGCTGGTCGTCGATTCGGTTCAGGGCGCCCGCGAGGTGTTGGCCGAGTTGGCCGAGAACCGGATGCGACCGGGGGCGGTGCGAGGCGAGTGCACCGACCGGCCGACGACGGCGTGGTTGTTCACCGGGCAGGGCAGCCAGTACCCGGGGATGGCGCGCGAGTTGTTCGACGCGGAACCGGTTTTCGCGGACGCGGTGACCCGCTGCGCCGAGGCGGTCGACGGGATGCTGTCGCGCCCGTTGCTGGAGGTGCTGTTCGCCACCGACAGGGAAACCGGCGGTGCAGCCGCAAAGATGCTGCGGCACACCTCTTTTGCTCAGCCGGCGCTTTTCGCCGTCGAGATGGGCCTGGCCCGGCTGTGGCAGTCCTGGGGCATCGAGCCCGACGTGGTGCTGGGGCACAGCGTGGGCCAGTACGCGGCGGCGTGTGTGGCCGGGGTTTTCAGCCTCGAGGACGGGGCACGGCTGATCGCCGAGCGCGGCCGGCTGTTCGGCAGCCTGCCCGACGGCGGCCGAATGGCGGCGGTGTTCGCCGATGCCAAGTACGTCGAGGAGATCGCCGGCGACTTCCCCCGGGTGTCGGTCGCCGCCTACAACGGGCCGAACACCGTGCTCTCTGGACCCGGCGGGGATCTGGAACAGATCTCCGCCCGGTGCGGCGGTGACGGGATCCGGTGCAGCTGGCTGGAAACCAGCCACGCGTTCCACTCGGAGCTGCTGGACCCGGTGCTGGATGAATTCGAGTCGTACGCGGCGCGGATGGAGTTCGCCGTGCCGACGTTGCCGCTCGTCTGCAACCGCACCGGCGCCGTGCTCACGGCGGAAACCCCGCTGGACGCGCAATATTGGCGGCGGCATTCCCGCCAGCCGGTGCAGTTCGCCGAAAGCGTGCGCACCATCGCGGCGCTGGGCTGCTCGGTGTTGATGGAAATCGGCCCGCAACCGGTTCTGACCGGCGCCGCGGTCCAGGTCTGGCCGGAACATCTGGCCGCCCCGCGGGCGATCGTTTCGCTGCGCAAGGGCATCGGCGACCGGCGCCAGATCGCGGAAGCGGTGGCCGCGGCCTACGTCAGCGGCCACCGGCCCAATTTCGCCGCGCTGCATCGTCAATCCCGCCACCGACTGGAACTGCCCACCTATCCGTTCCAGCGCCGTCACTTCTGGCCCAAAACGTCCGGGATCGCCGGTCTCGACGGACCGGGGGCCGGCGTGTCCGGAATTTTGGGTAACGCAAAAGATCTCGCGTCCGGCGACTGTGTCTATACGAGCCGGCTGTCGGTCAAGTCGCAGCCGTGGCTTTCCGATCACGTCATCTACGGCACCGTCGTCGTTCCCGGCGCGACCTACGCGGCGATGGCCCTCGCCGCCGTCGGGACACCGGCGCGGGTGCAGGACGTCTTCTTCTACGAGCCGATCATCCTGCCCGAGAAGGCGTCTCGCGAGGTGCAGCTGACCCTGCATCCGCTGGACGCAGGCGGCTGGAGCTTCCGCGTGCACAGCCGCCCCTACGGCGTCAGCGATGCCGAATGGTCGCTGAACGCCGACGGAACGGTCGCCACCGGCGTCGCCGATGTCGAGGCGGAGTCCCCGGACTCCCCGGAATCCGCGGAATCCGTCGACGCGACGATCGAGCGGATGAACCGCATGCGTCCGCAGCAGCTCTTTGAGACCTTCGCGGACATGGAGCTGGCCTGGGGCCCCAGCTGGTCCGGTTCGTTGAAGTCGCTGTGGCTTGGTGAGGGCGAGGCGATCGGCGATATCAGCGTCGGCGAGGAACTGACCGAACACCTCGGAACCGAGCCGATGCATCCGGTGCTGATGGACCTCTGCACCGGCGTCGCGTTCCCGGCGTTCCCGGCGCTTCTCGCCGCCGAACAGGGTGTGAACGATTTGTTCCTGCCGCTGCGGTACGGCGCGGTGGAGCTGCGGGAGAAGATGCCCCGGCGGTTTTACTGCCGCGCGAAATGGCACGCCAGCGACCTCGACAGCGAAACCCAGGTCTTCGATCTCGACTTCGTCGACCGGGATGGCCGCCGCCTCGGCGGGATTCGCGAGTTCACGGTCAAACGCGCGCCGCGGGAGGCGTTACTGCGCGGGCTCGGCGGCGACGCCACCCGGCTGTTGTACACCCTCGGCTGGCACGAGGTGCCGGCGCCGCCGTCGAACGCCGACGCCGAGGGCACCCGAAATGTGAACGGCACCTGGCTGGTTGCGGGATTCGATGAGCTGGCGGCCGAGCTACCGGGCTGCATCGCTTTCGATCCGACCACCGATCAGGAGCCCGTGGGGCGGCTGTTGGCCCAGGCCAAGGAGCGCGGTATGCCGTTCTCCGGGATCGTCTGGCGCAGCGCCGGACCGAGCGCGGAAGAGTCGGAGGCGCAATCCGCCGCGCGCCTGGAGGCGGAGATCGCCCAGCTGCTCAGCGTCGTGCACACCGTGCAGGCCGACGGGACGGTCAAACTTCCCAACGGGCTGTGGATCGTCACCGAACGCGCCGTGGCCACCGAATCCGGCGAGCCGGTCGACCCGGTGCAGGCGGCCCTGTGGGGCCTCGGGCGCACCATCCTCAACGAGGAACCCGCCCTGCGCTGCAGGCTGGTCGATTGCGACGGGTCAGAGCAGGCCGTGCACTTGCTGGCCGGTCTTCTCGGCGCGCCGATCGAGGAGCCCGAACTCGCGGTGCGGCAAGGCAAATTCTTGGCGTCCCGGCTGCTGCAATGGTCGCGCAGCGGTCATCTCGCGATGCCGCGGGCAACCGATTACGTCCTGGCGCCCACCGAACGCGGCGCCATCGACAACCTGCGCCTGAGCGAGGCCGAGGTGCCGCCGCCGGATGGCGGCTATGTGCAGGTCCGCGTGAAGGCCGCCGGTTTGAACTTCCGGGACGTGCTCAACGTGCTGGGTCTCTACCCGGGCGATCCGGGCCCGATCGGCGGTGACTTCGCCGGTGTCGTCACCCAATTGGGTGGCGGCGTCACCGGGCTCGAGGTCGGCCAGCGCGTCTTCGGCTTCATGCAGGGCGCGTTCGCCAGCCGGTTCAACGTGCCGGCCCAGTTGCTGGCGCCGATTCCCTCTCGCCTCAGTGCGGTGGATGCGGCGACGATTCCCGCCGCTGCGCTGACGGCGCGGCTCGCATTCGACTGGGCGCAGCTGAAGCCCGGTGACCGCGTCCTCATCCACGCCGCCAGCGGCGGTGTCGGGTTGGCCGCGATCCAGCTGGCGCAGCAGCACGGCGCGACCGTCTTCGCCACCGCCAGCGCCTACAAGCGCGCGACGCTGCGCAAGATGGGCGTGGAACACGTCTACGACTCGCGCAGTACGGATTTCGCCGACCAGATACTGGCGGACACCGGCGGCGCGGGTGTCGATGTGGTGCTCAACAGCCTGACCAACGAGGGGTTTGTCGAGGCGACGGTGCGGGCCACCGCACAGGGCGGCCGGTTCGCCGAGATCGCCAAGCGCGACATCTGGACTCCGGAGCAGATGGCGGCGGCCCGCCCGGACATCGCCTACGAGATCGTCGCGCTGGACACGGTTACCTTCCAGGAGCCCGAACGCATCCGTGGCCTGCTGGGCGAGGTGTCCCACGGGTTGGCCAGCGGCGAGTGGACACCACTGCCCGCCGAGATCTACCCGCTGACGGAGGCGAAGACGGCGTTCCGCCGCATGCAGCAGGCGCGCCACGTCGGCAAGATCGTGGTGCAGATGCCCAAACCGCTTCAGCCGCGGGGTGATCGGAGCTACCTGATCACCGGTGGGCTCGGCGCGATCGGCCTGCACATGGCCGCCTATCTGGCCCAGCTCGGTGCCGGTGACATCGTGTTGACCAGCCGCCGCGCACCCGACGCGGACGCACAACGCGCGATCGATGACATCACCGAGCGCTACCGGTGCCGCATCCACGTCTTCGCGGCCGACGTCGGCGACGAGGCGCAAGTCGAAAGTCTGCTGGCGCGGATCCGGGCGGAGTTGCCGCCGCTCGCGGGGGTGGGGCATTTCGCGGGCGTCCTCGACGACGCGCTGCTGTCCCAGCAGAACCTGGAGCGCTTCCGCACGACGCTGGCGCCCAAGGCCTTCGGCGCCTGCTACTTGGACAGGTTGACCAGAGACGACGATCTCGACTTCTTCATCGTGTCCTCCTCGGTGGCCAGCCTGCTCGGTTCGCCCGGCCAGGCCAACTACTCGACCGCCAACGCGCTGCTCGACGGCCTGGTCGCGGAGCGAAAGGCGCACGGCTTGCCGGCGACCGGCGTCAACCTCGGTCCCTGGGGCAAGGGGGGCATGGCGTCTTCGGAGGCCGCGCGCGCCAATCTCGGTGCGCAAGGCCTGATTCCGTTGGAACCCACGGCCGCCCTCAATGCGCTCGCCGAGGCCGTCGCCAGCGGGACCGGGCAGGCAACCGTGATCAAGGCCAACTGGCAGCGCGCCGCCAAGCTGCTGGGCGCGTCCCGGCCGCCGATTCTCGACCTGGTGTTGCCCAGCGCGGTCACGGAGGCGACCGGCGACAGCGAGTTGTTGCGGCAACTGCAGGAAATACCGGTGGCCCAGCGCGCCGGCTTCATCACCGAATTCCTGCAGCGCGAGGTGCAGGGCTTCCTTCGGCTCGCCCAGCCCCCCGCCGCAACCAGCCGGTTCCTGGACCTCGGTACGGATTCACTGATGGCGGTCGAGCTGCGCAACCGACTGTACAGCCAGTTCGGTGGGGCGTTCACGATCAACGCCACCGCGGTATTCGACTATCCGACGATCGGGGGGCTCGCCGAGTACCTCGCCGGTCAGCTGCTGGATTCGGAGCCGGAGCCGGTCCCGGCCCCGGAGGAGGCGGAAGCGCCGGCGGTGGATGCGGAATCGCCTACCGCGGAGGCGGAATCGCCTACCGCAGATCCGAGTTGATGCCCGCTCGCGTCAGTCGGCGATATCGAATCCGGAGATGACCTTGGTGGGGCGCACTCGCACCACGAGTTCGCCCGGAACGGCGTTGCGGCGCCCGAACTCGTCGGCGCGCTCGGCACCCATGTAGCGCGCGCCGGTCCGCGTCGCGATGTCCAGCACGTCGGGCTGGTGCTCGCTCACCGAGGCCACGCCCTGCACCTGGACGAACGAATACGGCGGATGCGGGTCGTCGACACAGATCGCGACCCGCGAATCCCTGGCCAGCGCACGACCTTTCGAGGTGTCGCGGCCGGTGGTGAACACCAGCTGGCCGTCGTCGACGACGAACCAGACCGGTGCGACCAGCGGCCGCCCGTCGGCGGCGACGTACCCGAGCATCCCGGTGCGGGTGCCGGCCGACAGGAACTCGACCACCTGCTCGGAGAGCTCGGCCATGCGCTAGAGGCGGGCCAGGTCGTAGTCGCCGAGGTGGTCGATCAGGTTGTGCAGGTGGTCGTTCGAGGTGCCCAGCGTGTGCTCGATCGCGGTGAGCCGGGCCGCGTAGTGGCTGACGGGGTACTCCGCGGTCACACCGATTCCGCCGTGCATCTGGATCGACTCCTGCGCGATGTGCCGCCCCGACCGGCCGATCTGCACCTTGGCGCGCGACGCGATCAGCGGGTCGAGGTTGCCGTCGGCGATCGACATCGCGGCGTAGAAGCTCATGCTGCGCGCCACCTCCAGCGACACGTATATGTCGGCGGCCCGCTGGGTCAGCGCCTGGAATTTGTTGAGGGTCACGCCGAACTGCTTGCGGGTCTTGAGGTAGTCGGTGGTCAGGCGGAGCGCTTCCTCCATTGCGCCGACGGCTTCGGAGCACAACGCCGACTGGATGCGGATGACGGCGTCGCGAATGGCGAGCGAGGCGTCACCCCCCTCGCCGAGCGGTTCGGCCGCGGCGCCGTCGAGATCGACCTGCGCGCCGCGCTGCCCGTCGAACGTCCGGTAGGGGTGCCTCGCCACCGCGGCCGCGTCGACCAGGAACAGGCCGGTGCCGCCGTCGGGCAATGCGGCGCTGACCACCAACGCGTCGGCGCAGTCACCGGCGAGCACCGGGTTCTTGCGGCCGCTCAACGTCCATGAATCACCTTGCCGCACAGCGGCAGTGGTGACCATAGCGGTTGGGGTGCGGTGGCCCGGTTCCAGGTGGGCGAAGGCCAGCAGGCGTTGGCCGGCCGCGACCTCGTCGAGCTGTTGTTTCTGCGCGTCGCTGCCCAGCTCGGCTATCAGCGCGCCCGGTGCCAGCGCCGCGTGCAGGATGGGTTCGGGGGCCAGCCGGCGCCCGACCTCGGTGAGCACCACCATGATCTCGATCTGGCCGGCCTCCTCCGGCTCGAACCCGAGGCCGAGGATCCCGGTGTCGGCGAGCTGGCTCCACACATCCCGGCTCCAGCCGAGGTCGGACCCGATGACCTTGTTGCGACTCTCCGGGTCGTAGGTGCGCGACAGCAGGTCGCGGGTGGTGTCGCGAAGCAGGGCCTGCTCGTCGGTCAACTGAAAGTCCATTGCTGCCTCACAATCCGAGAATGGTGGACGCGATGATGTTGCGCTGCACCTCGCTGCTGCCGCCATAGATCGACGTCTTGCGATAGTTGAGGTAGTGCGGCGCGCTGTGTTGCGCCCACGACGGCGATGAGATGTCTTCGCCATCGGCGGGCAGCGCGTCCGGGCCGGCGACCTCGACCAGCAGCTCGGTCGCGATCTGCTGCAACTGGCTGCCGCGCAGCTTGAGCACCGACGACGCCGGGTTGGGCTGGCCGTCCGCGGAGTCCGAAACCACCCGCGACTGCGTGAGTTCCAGTGCCAGGACCTCGTTTTCGGCCTCGGCGAGCCGCGCCGCGAACAGGGGATCGTTGAGCATCCCGGTTTCGGCGGCGTGTTTTTTCACCTCGGCGAGGCGCACTTTGGTGCGCCCCACACCGGCGATGCCGGTGCGTTCGTTGCCAAGCAGGAATTTCGCGTACGACCAACCCTGGTTCTCTTGTCCCACAAGCTGATCGACGGGCACCCGGACGTCGGAGAAGAACAGCTCGTTGACCTCCTGGCCGCCGTCGATCGTCTTGATCGGGCGCAGGGTGATGCCCGGTGTCTTCATGTCGAAGAGCAGAAACGAGATGCCGGCCTGCCGCTTGGGCGCCTGCGGGTCGGTGCGCACCAGGCAGAAGATCCAGTCCGCGTATTGGCCGAGGGTGGTCCAGGTCTTCTGGCCGTTGACGATGTAGTGGTCGCCGTCCCGGACCGCGGTGGTGCGCAGCGACGCAAGGTCAGAGCCGGCCTCGGGCTCGGAGAAGCCCTGGCACCACCAGATGTCGAGGCTGGCCGTCGGCGGCAGGAAGCGTTCTTTGATCTCCTCGGAACCGAATTCGGCGATCACCGGGCCGACCATCTTGGTATTGAAGTTCAGCGGCTCGGGCACGCACGCCAGTTGCATTTCGTCGGCCCAGATCTGGTGCTGGGTGGGCGTCCAGTCCTTGCCACCCCATTCGACGGGCCAACTCGGCACCGCCAGACCGTGCTCGTGCAGGATCTTGTGGCTGGTGACGATGTCTTCGCGGCGCACCGAGGCCGAGCCCTGGCGCACCCGGTCCCTCAGCTCTTCGGGGATCTGGGTGGTGTAGAAGGTGCGAAGCTCGTCGCGGAACGCGGCTTCCTCCGGTGTGAGCGCCAGTTGCATGGCCGCCTCCTTTGGTTGAGGTGAACGTCGCGACCCTTCCCATCTTTACCCATCCTGTTCGGTGGTTGTGCACAGCCTCGAATTGGTCCACACCCCGGCACCGGGACGCTGTCGCGCGGGGCCGTCGTGGCGGTCGGCGCGCCTACCGTCGGCGCATGCGAACAGAACTGCCCGGCGAGCGACTGCAGCGGCGCCTCGGTGCCGACCCGGAGACCGATTCGGCAGCCGAGCCCGCCGACGAATCGTCGGACCCAGAGGCCCCGGACTCGGCCGAATCAGAAGACCCGAACTCACTGTTGCCGCGCTGGCTTCCCGACTCGGCCGACGACCGGGGCTGGGTGGCGAAGATGCGCGCCGACCCCGGCCGCGCCGGTGCCATCGCCCTGGCGGTGGTGGCCGCCCTCGCGGTGCTGGTGGCGGTGTTCACCCTGCTGCGCGACCGGCCGGCGCCGGTGATGTCGGCCAAGCTGCCACCGGTGGAGAAGGCCGCCACCGCGAGCCCCAGGTCGTCGGCCAGCCCGGGCGCCGGGCAGCCCGCCGGCCCCGACCGGCCGATGGTGGTCAGCGTGGTCGGGCTGGTGCACACCCCCGGGTTGGTCACCCTGGCGCCCGGCGCCCGCATCGCCGATGCGCTGCAGGCCGCCGGGGGACCAGTGAACGGCGCCGACACCATCGGACTGAACATGGCCCGCCCGGTCGGCGACGGCGAGCAGATCGTGGTCGGGCTCGGTCCCGTCCCGGGGCAGCGGACGGCGCTGGGCAGCGCGGTGTCCGCCGGCACGTCGCCGGCAGCCGGGGCGCCGGGGCCGGCGTCGGGGACGGTGAAGCCGAGGGCCGGCGAGGTGCTCGACCTCAACACCGCGACCCAGGAGCAGCTGGACGCGCTGCCCGGGGTCGGGCCGGTCACCGCCGCGGCGATCGTGGCCTGGCGGCAAGCGAACGGGAAATTCGCCAGCGTCGACCAGCTCGCCGACGTCGATGGCATCGGCCCGGCGCGGCTGGAAAAACTGCGCCCGCTGGTTCGTGTCTGACGGCGGTGCGCGACGCGGCCCACGCCGACCCAGCCTCGGCGCGCCTCGATGTGCGCCTGGTCCCGGCCGCGCTCACCACCTGGGTGGTCACCGCCGCCGGGATCTGGTGGCCGATCGCACGCGCGGCCGCGTGCTGCTGCGTCGTGCTGCTCGGCGTGGCGGCGGCGCTGGCGTGCTACGCGGCGCGCGGGCCGGCCCGCGCCCGGCCGCTGCGGACGCTCGGCGCCGGCCTGGTGGCGGTCGGCGTGGTGGGCGCGGGGTACGGGCTGGCGATAGCGCTGCGCACCGACGCGGTCGCTCACCACCCGATCGCCGCGGCGTTCGGTACGACCGCCCCGGTGACGGTCAGCCCCACCGAGAGCGCGCTGCCCCTGGGCCCGGGCCGGCTGATGTTTCGCGCCACCCTGCAGCGCCTGCGCGACGACAAGGTGTCCGGTCGGGTGGTCGTCTTCGCGCGGGCATCGGACTTCGGCGACCTCACGGTGGGCCGGCCCGTGCGGTTCACCGCACGCATCAGCCGTCCGGGCCGCCGTGACCTGACGGTCGCGGTGCTCAACGCGTCGGGCCGTCCGACAATGGGCACCGCCGGTGCCGTGCAGCGCGCCGCCCACGCCGTGCGCGGCCGGCTCGCCGTCGCCGCCCGCGAGACCCTGACCGCCGACGAGGCCGCGATGCTGCCCGCCCTGGTTCTCGGCGACACCTCGGCCGTCACCGGCCAGACCAGCCGCGACTTTCGCGCGGCGGGCATGACACACCTGACCGCGGTGTCGGGGGCCAACGTCACGATCGTGTGCGGTGCCGTGCTGTTCTCGGCGCGGTTGATCGGCCCGCGCGCCGCAGTCGCTCTCGCCGCGGTGGCGCTGGTGGCGTTCGTCATCGTCGTGCAGCCGACGGCCAGCGTGCTGCGGGCCGCCGTGATGGCCGCCATCGCGCTGACGGGCGTGCTGTCGTCGCGTCGGCGCCAGGCGATTCCGGCCCTGTCGGCCGCGGTGCTGATGTTGCTGGCGCTCGCTCCGCAGCTCGCCGTCGACGTGGGCTTCGGGCTATCCGTGCTGGCGACGGCCGCGCTGATCGTCATCGCGCCGGCCTGGTCGCGGCGCCTCGTCGGCAGGGGCTGGCCCAAGCCGCTGGCCGACGCGCTCGCCGTCGCGTGCGCCGCGCACATGGTGACCGCCCCGCTCGTCGCCGGCATCTCGGGCCGGGTCAGCATGGTCGCCGTGGCGGCCAACCTCGCGGTCGCGCCCATGATCGCGCCGATCACGGTGCTCGGCAGCGCGGCGGCGCTGCTGTGCGTGGCGTGGCCCGCCGGCGCGCAGCTGTTGATCCGCTTCACCGGCCCCGAACTGTGGTGGGTCCTGCACGTGGCGAGGTGGTCGGCCGGCGCGCCCGCGGCGACGCTGCCCGTGCCGGCCGGTGCGCCCGGTGTGGCGCTGGTCGCCGCGGGCACGGTGTCGGTGCTTTTGGCGGCCCGGCTGCTCTGGCGGTGGCGCTGGTTTCGCCGGGCGGTCGGATGGGCCGGGGGAGTGGTCGCGGTGTGCGCGCTCGGCTGGTCGCTGTCGGGGGTCGTCGCTGGGTCGTGACACCATCGTGGGGTGAGCGATGTTGCGCACCTGCACCTGGTGTTGGGGGACGAGGAGCTGCTGGTCGAGCGGGCGGTGGCCGACGTGCTGCGGTCGGCGCGCGAGCGCGCCGGTACCAATGACGTCCCGGTGAGCCGGATGCGGGCCGGCGACGTCGGCACCTACGAACTCGCCGAGCTGCTGAGCCCGTCGCTGTTCGCCGACGAGCGCATCGTCGTGCTGGAGGCGGCCGCCGAAGCGGGCAAAGAAGCGGCCGCGGTCATCGCCGGGGCCGCCGCCGACGTTCCTTCGGGCACGGTGCTGGTAGTGGTGCATTCGGGCGGCGGGCGCGCCAAGGCGCTGGCCACCGAGCTGCAGTCGCTCGGCGCCGAGGTGCATCCGTGCGCCCGGATCGCCAAGCTCAGCGAGCGCGTCGACTTCATCCGCAAGGAGTTCCGCGCGCTGCGGGTCAAGGTCGACGAGGAGACCGTGACGGCCCTGCTGGACGCCGTCGGCTCCGACGTGCGCGAACTGGCCGCCGCCTGTTCACAACTCGTCGCCGACACCGCCGGTGACGTCAACGCCGCCGCGGTGCGCCGCTACCACAGCGGAAAGGCGGAGGTGAAGGGCTTCGACATCGCCGACAAGGCGGTCGCCGGCGACGTCGCGGGGGCCACCGAGGCGCTGCGCTGGGCGATGATGCGCGGCGAACCGCTGGTGGTGCTGGCCGACGCGCTGGCCGAGGCCGTGCACACCATCGGCCGGGTGGGTCCGTTGTCCGGCGACCCCTACCGCCTGGCGTCGCAGCTGGGCATGCCGCCGTGGCGCGTGCAGAAAGCCCAGAAGCAGGCCCGGCGCTGGACGCGCGAGACGGTTGCGGTCGCGATGAAAGTGGTGGCGGAACTCAACGCCAACGTGAAGGGGGCCGTCGCCGACGCGGACTACGCGCTGGAATCGGCGGTCAGGCAGGTCGCCGAATTGGTGGCCGACCGGGGCCACTGACAGGCCTCAGCGGCCCGGTACTCAGATCTTGTTGAGGGCCCGCGCCAGCGCCGACTTCTTGTTGGCGGCCTGGTTCTTGTGGATCACGCCCTTGCTGGCCGCCTTGTCCAGCTTGCGGTTGGTCGAGACCAGCAGCTCCGCGGCCTTCTCTTTGTCGCCGCCGTCGGCGGCCTCGCGGAACGCGCGGACGGCGGTACGCAGCGAGGACTTCACCGACTTGTTGCGAAGCCGGGCGCGCTCGTTGGTCTTGATGCGCTTCTGCTGCGACTTGATGTTGGCCACGCGTGAGTTCCTTCTACGAATCGGTGTTTGCGGTGCTTTTCGGGGGGCGCCCCACACCCAATAGCGACTGCCCAGGTTATCAGTCGGTTACGTTTTCTCCCAAAACGGGAACCCGTGGCCTGCCAGAATGGCGATGTGAGGCAGCATCTGAAAAGTGAGTCTTCAACTGGAGAAAACCAGGCGTGGATCCCGCGGTGCCAAGCGTTCTGAGGTGCGCTTCGAACGGATTTTCAGCGGCTACAACCTGACGTCGGACGCCTACGCGCTGGCCTTCGACGAGATGTTCGACGCCCAGGGCAATGTCCGCGGCCCGTACAAGGGCATCTACGCCGAGCTGGTGCCGTCGGACGCCTCAGACCTGGAAGCCCGCTCCGAAGCGCTGGCCCGTGCCTTCATCGACCAGGGCATCACCTTCTCCCTGTCCGGCCAGGAGCGACCGTTCCCGCTCGACCTGGTGCCGCGGGTGATCTCGGCGGCCGAATGGACTCGGCTGGAGCGCGGCATCATCCAGCGCGTCAAGGCCCTCGAGATGTACCTGGACGACATCTACGGCGATCAGGAGATCCTGAATGACGGCGTCATCCCGCGCCGGCTGATCACGTCCTGTGAACACTTTCACCGACAGGCATTCGGCATCGTCCCGCCCAACGGCGTGCGTATCCACGTAGCCGGCATCGACCTGATCAAGGACGAGAAGGGCACCTGGCGGGTGCTCGAGGACAACCTGCGCTCGCCGTCAGGGGTGTCCTACGTGATGGAAAACCGGCGCACCATGGCCCGGGTCTTCCCGAACCTGTTCGCGACTCACCGGGTGCGCGCGGTCGACGACTACGCCGCACATCTGCTGCGGGCGCTGCGCAACTCCGCGGCCACCAACGAGGCCGACCCGACCGTCGTGGTGCTGACCCCTGGCGTCTACAACTCGGCCTATTTCGAGCATTCGCTGCTGGCCCGGCAGATGGGCGTCGAACTCGTCGAGGGGCGCGACCTCTTTTGTCGGGACAACCAGGTCTACATGCGCACCACCGAGGGCGAAACCCAGGTGGACGTCATCTACCGGCGCATCGACGACATCTTCCTGGACCCGCTGCAGTTCCGTGCTGACTCGGTGCTCGGGGTCGCCGGTCTGGTCAATGCCGCGCGCGCCGGCAACGTCGTCATCTCGAGCGCGATCGGCAATGGCGTCGGGGACGACAAGCTCGTCTACACCTACGTGCCCACCATGATCGAGTACTACCTGGGTGAGAAACCGTTGCTGGCCAACGTGGAGACCTTCCGTTGCTGGCTCGCCGACGAACGCGAGGAGGTGCTCGACCGGGTCAACGAGTTGGTCATCAAGCCGGTCGAGGGGTCCGGCGGGTACGGAATCGTGTTCGGGCCTGACGCCTCCGAAAAGGAGTTGGCCGCCGTTAGCAAGAAGATCCGCGACGATCCGCGCAGCTGGATCGCGCAGCCGATGATGGAGCTGTCGACGGTGCCGACGCAGATCGACAGCGCGCTGGCTCCGCGCTACGTCGACCTGCGTCCGTTCGCGGTCAACGACGGTGACGAGGTCTGGGTGTTGCCGGGCGGTCTAACGCGGGTGGCGCTGGAGGAGGGCTCGCGGGTGGTGAACTCCAGCCAAGGGGGCGGCTCGAAAGACACGTGGGTGCTGGCGTCGTCGCGCGCGTCGGCGGCCGACCGCGAGCTGGGGGCCGCCGAGGTGGTGCGTTCGCTGCCGAAATCAAAGGCGAGCGTGGACAATTCGACTCAGCAGCAGCCGAACGGCGACCACCCCCGCGAGTCCGCACCGCCGAAGAAGAAGCAGAAACAGCAACAAGAGCAACACCAGCAGCGACGGGTGGTCCACTGATGTTGGCCCGCAACGCCGAAGCGCTCTATTGGATCGGTCGCTACGTCGAGCGGGCCGACGACACCGCACGGATTCTGGACGTGGCGCTCCATCAATTGCTGGAAGATTCGAGCGTCGATCCCGACCAGGCATCACGGGTGTTGTTGCGGGTGCTCGGCGTCGAGGCCCCCGACGACGAATTGGACGTCTGGTCGCTGACGGATCTGGTGGCCTACAACACCGACGACCGTGGCGGCACGTCGATCGTCGAGGCGATCACGGCGGCGCGTGAGAACGCGAAGTCGGCGCGGGAAGTGACCTCCATCGAGATCTGGGAGTGCCTCAACACCACCTACAACGCCTTACCCGAACGCCAACGCGCTGCCAAACGCCTCGGGCCGCATGAATTTCTGTCGTTCATCGAGGGCCGGGCGGCGATGTTCGCCGGCCTGGCCGACTCCACCTTGTCTCGTGACGACGGATACCGCTTCATGGTGCTGGGCCGCGCGATCGAGCGCGTCGACATGACGGTGCGGCTGCTGCTGTCGCGGGTGGGCGACAGTGCGTCCTCGCCGGCCTGGGTGACGCTGTTGCGTTCGGCCGGCGCGCACGACACCTATCTGCGTACCTACCGCGGCGCGCTGGACGCCGGTCGAGTGGTCGAGTTCATGTTGCTCGACCGACTGTTCCCTCGATCGGTGTTCTACTCGCTGCGGCTGGCCGAACACAGCATCGAAGAGCTGGTCCACAACCCACAGAGTCGGGTGGGGGCCACCGTCGAAGCGCAGCGACTGCTCGGGCAGGCGCGCAGCGAACTGGAGTTCATGCCGCCCGGGGTATTGCTCGACACGCTCGAGATGCGCCTGGCTGCCCTGCAGAAGACGTGCTACGACGTCGGAGAGGCGTTGGCGCAGCAGTACTTTCACGTCACGCCGTGGGTGGCTTGGTCGGATGCCGGCCACAGTGCCGAGCTGGTTGCACGCAACGGAGACACCTGATGTGGCGGCTACGGGTGGTGCATACAACCGGATTTGCTTACCAATCGGCGGTCACGGCGTCCTACAACGAGGCCCGGCTGACCCCACAATCGGATACCCGGCAAAACGTCATCCTCAACCGGGTGGAAACCATCCCGGCGACCCGGTCCTACCGTTTCACCGATTACTGGGGCACCGCCGTCACGGCATTCGACCTACATGCCCCGCACACCGATCTGACGGTCACGTCGTCTTCGGTCGTGGAAACCGAGCAGCCGGAGCCACCGGAAACCGATGTCCGCTGGGACGACCTGGAATCCGAGGCGGTGATCGATCGCTTCGACGAATTTCTGACTCCGACCGACCACACCCCGGATCCCAAACGGCTGCGGCCCATCTACAAGCGGCTTGCCAAAGGGCATGAGCCCGCCGAAGCGGTTGTCGCCGCGGCCAAGTTCGTGCACGAGGAGCTGGACTATCTGCCGGGCACCACCGGCGTGCACACGTCGGGCCTCGAGGCGCTGCACGCGGGCAAGGGTGTCTGTCAGGACTTCGTTCACCTTTCGCTGATGCTGTTGCGCGGCATGGGAATTCCCGCGCGCTATGTGTCCGGATATCTGCATCCGAAAAAAGACGCCGTCGTCGGCGACACCGTGGATGGCCGCAGCCACGCCTGGTTGCAGGCCTGGATCGGCTCCTGGTGGAATTACGACCCGACCAATGAGAGCGAGATCAACGAGCAGTACGTCAGCGTGGGCGTCGGCCGCGACTACACCGACGTGTCCCCGCTGAAGGGCATCTATTCGGGCGAGGGCGCGACTGACCTCGACGTGGTCGTGGAGATCACCCGACTGGCCTAGCGTTCAGGTCATGAACGATTCACCGGCAGGCCGAAACCTACGGCCCCTGCTATGGCTTTCCGCGCTTTGTCTCGGCGTGCTTTTTGGCGGGATCGCCATCGGTATCGCGCTGGGCGGCGTGATGCCGCTGCCGTACGGGCCCGCGTCCGCCGTCACCGCGTACGTCCGCGCCCAGCCGCTCGCCATTCAAGTGATCGCCACCGCGGTGTTCGCGTCGTCGGTGCCGCTGGCAATCTACGCGGCGACGGCCAGCGCCGGGTTGCGGCAACTCGGCGCCCCGGGGGCCACGATCGCGCTCGCGGGCGGCATCCTGGCGGCTGGAGCCCTGGGCCTCACCGGTTTGCTGGCCTGGACGCTGTCGAGGCCGGACGTCAGCGCCGACGCCGCGTTGGTCCGTGCCATCTACTTCCTGGTGTTTCTGGTCGGCGGCCCGGGCCACATCGTGGCGCTGGGGCTGCTGGTGGCGGGCATGGCGGTGGCCAGCCTCGTCTTGGGGTTGACGCCGCGCCCGGTGGCCTGGGCCGGCTTGGCGATCGCGGCCCTGGCCGAGTCGGCGACGCTGGTGCTGGTGTGGCCCGAACTCGGCGCGATCCTGCCGATCGCGCGGGCCTCGGGCCTGGCCTGGCTGGTGCTGGCGGGCGTGTTACTGCCGTTGCGCCGCAACGACATTCGCCGAATGGCGGCTACGCCCGCGGGCTGACCTCGACGCGGTGCAGGTCGTCGCCGAGCTCGATGCGGCCGCCGAATTTGGTGGCGGCCAGCGCGCGCCACTGCTCCTCCTGCCCGGGCACCGGCGCCGGCACGTAGTGCGTCATCACCAGGGTGCCCACGCCCGCTCGCTCCGCGGTCGTCGCCGCCTCCTCCACCGAGGAGTGGTAATCACAGATGTCTTGAATCCGCTGTTGCGGGATGTTGACGACGATGTCCTTGCGGATCACGGTGTGCACCAATGCGTCTGCACCGCTTGCCAGTTCGTCCAGACCAGCGCAGGGGACCGTGTCTCCGGCCAGCACCACCGACGTGCCGCCGGATTCGATGCGGAAGCCGATGGTCGGCGCCACCGGCCGGTGGTCGGTCGGCCCGACCCGGATCGACACCCCGTCGCGGTCCCACACCGCGCCCTCGGTGCATTCGTGCACCTCGACCGCCGGCGGCGCGTTCAGATCGGCGTGATGGGCGATCCGGTAACCGATGTCGTGGCCGAATGCCTTCAGCGTCGCCGCCACGGTCTCGGCGGTGCCGGGCGGCCCGATGATCGGCAGCGGCGCGGGATCGGGCGCGAAGGTGGTGATCCAACGGGTGATCAGGAGGTCGCCCAGCTCGCCGATGTGGTCGCTGTGCAGGTGGGTGAGCAGCAGCGCCGACAACCCGGCGGCGCCCACGCCGACGGCCGCCGCGCGCTGCAGCACCCCACGCCCGCAATCCACCAGGAACACCTGCCCGCCGGCCCGCACCAGGGTCGACGGTCCGGCGCGGTTCGGGTCGGGGATGGGGCTTCCGGTGCCCAGCAGGGTGATCTCGATCATGGCCCCATCCTCGCAAGCCGCACAGGGCGGCAGGCGCATTTGACCGATCCGAGTTTGGCTCCGGAATCGGGGGGTATGGGAGCCCGCGGTTGCCGCTTTTCGTGTTGGCTTTCCCGCCGGGCGAGTTAGCCGTAGCCTGATGTGAAGCGGATCACAACCGGCTGGAGGCCTTGATGCGGATTGCGGACGTCTTGCGGAACAAGGGCGCGGCGGTGGTGACGATCAACCCCGACGCGACCGTCAAGGAGCTGCTCGCCGGCCTCGCCGACCAGAACATCGGCGCCATGGTGGTGGTCGGCGACGAGGGCGTCGTCGGCATCGTCTCGGAGCGCGACGTCGTGCGCCAACTGCACACCCACGGCGCCAGCGTGCTGTCGCGGCCGGTCTCGAAAATCATGACCGCCAACGTCGCCAGCTGCACGAAATCCGACACGGTCGATTCGTTGAGCGTGCTGATGACGAAGAACCGGGTGCGCCACGTGCCGGTGCTGGACGGCAAGAAGCTGATCGGCATCGTCAGCATCGGTGACGTGGTGAAGACCCGCATGGAGGAGCTCGAGGCCGAGCAGCAGCAGCTGCAGTCCTACATCACGCAGGGCTGACCGGGCCTAGCTCCAGGCGTAGTCCGCCCGTAGCCGGGCGGCGATGACGTCGAAGATTTCGCGATCCAGGATCGCGCCCTCGCGGCGAATGCCCTCCTCGGGCACGTCGAGCACCCGGTCCAGGCGAACCCAGCTTGCCCGGCCCTCGTAATCCCAGGCACCGGCCCCGATCCCGACCCAGTCGCGATCACCGGCGTGGCGCTCCTGGCTGGACACCACCAGCCCCAGCAAGACGCGGCGGTCACGGCCCACGACCAGCACCGGTCGATCCTTGCCGCGCGTCGGATCGTCCTCGTAGGCCACCCACGTCCAGACGATCTCGCCGGGATCGGCCCGGCCGTCGAGGTTGGGGGCGTAGACCAGCTTTCGCGCCCGCTGGGCGGTGGGAAAGCTGGTGCTGGTCACCGGCCGCCCCGCCGCGATCTCGGCCGGTGACTGTGGTGCGGCGGCGGCGATGACGTTCGCGGTGATCTTCACGGCGCGCTCGAGTTCGCGCGCGACGACCTGGGCGGTCTGCGCGTAGATCACCACATTTCGGGCGAACCGCTGCAACGTCTTCCATTGGGATTTCCGGGGAGACGCCATATTCGCAGCATAACCGCGGGCGGCCGGGTGCGAATGTGTCCAAGTAGGTCCCGACGACCCCGCACAGATACCCTGGACATACCGCCCAGGCGGCCGCGAGCAGGCCCAGACCAGGAGATTCCCATCAGCAGTTTCGCCGACAAGACCTTCACCCCGCCGGCGCAGATTCGGAATTTCTGCATCATCGCTCACATCGACCACGGCAAGTCGACGCTGGCGGACCGGATGCTTCAGCTCACCGGCGTCGTCGATGAGCGGTCGATGCGCGCCCAGTACCTCGACCGGATGGACATCGAGCGGGAGCGCGGGATCACCATCAAGGCGCAGAACGTGCGGCTGCCGTGGAAGGTCGGGGACGAGGATTACGTCCTGCACCTGATCGACACCCCGGGCCACGTCGACTTCACCTACGAGGTGTCGCGCGCGCTGGAGGCCTGCGAGGGCGCGGTCCTGCTGGTGGACGCCGCCCAGGGCATCGAGGCGCAGACCCTGGCCAACCTGTACCTGGCGCTGGACCGTGACCTGCACATCATCCCGGTGCTCAACAAGATCGACCTGCCGGCCGCCGACCCCGACCGCTACGCGGGCGAGATCGCCCACATCATCGGCTGCGAGGCCGGGGATGTGCTGCGGGTGTCCGGCAAGACCGGGGAGGGCGTCGCCGACCTGCTCGATCACGTCGTCCGTGAGGTCCCACCACCGCAGGGCGACGCCGACGCGCCCACCCGCGCGATGATCTTCGACTCCGTCTACGACATCTACCGCGGCGTGGTCACCTACGTGCGCGTGGTGGACGGCAAGATCACCCCGCGGGAGCGCATCGCGATGATGTCGACCGGCGCCACCCACGAACTGCTCGAGGTCGGCATCGTCTCGCCCGAGCCCAAGCCCAGCGAGGGCCTGGGGGTGGGGGAGGTCGGCTACCTGATCACGGGCGTGAAGGACGTCCGGCAGTCCAAGGTCGGCGACACGGTGACGACGGCGCGGCACGGCGCCACCGAGGCGCTGACGGGCTACCGCGAACCCAAGCCGATGGTCTACTCCGGGCTGTATCCCGTCGACGGCTCGGACTACCCGGATCTGCGCGACGCCCTGGACCGGCTGCAGCTCAACGATGCCGCCCTGACCTACGAGCCGGAGACGTCGGTGGCGCTCGGATTCGGTTTCCGCTGCGGCTTCCTGGGCCTGCTGCACATGGAGATCACCCGCGAGCGCCTGGAGCGCGAATTCGACCTGGACCTGATCTCGACGTCGCCGAACGTCGTCTACCGGGTCGTTAAAGAGGACGACACCGAGATCGTGGTGACCAACCCGTCGGACTGGCCGGAGGGCAAGATCCGCGTCGTCTACGAACCCGTGGTGAAGACCACCATCATCGCCCCGAGCGAGTTCATCGGCACCATCATGGAGCTGTGCCAGTCCCGGCGCGGCGAGCTGGGCGGCATGGATTATCTGTCGCCCGAGCGGGTGGAATTGCGTTACACCATGCCGCTCGGCGAGATCATCTTCGACTTCTTCGATTCCCTGAAGTCGCGCACCCGCGGCTATGCCAGCCTCGACTACGAGGAGGCGGGCGAGCAGGAGGCCGAACTGGTCAAGGTCGACATCCTGCTGCAGGGCGAGGCCGTCGACGCGTTCAGCGCGATCGTGCACAAGGATTCGGCGTACGCGTACGGGAACAAAATGACCACCAAGCTCAAGGAGCTGATCCCGCGCCAGCAGTTCGAGGTGCCGGTGCAGGCGGCGATCGGATCGAAAATCATTGCCCGCGAGAACATCCGGGCGATCCGCAAGGACGTGCTGTCCAAGTGCTACGGCGGTGACATCACCCGCAAACGCAAACTTCTGGAAAAGCAGAAGGAAGGCAAGAAGCGGATGAAGACGATCGGCCGGGTCGAGGTGCCACAGGAGGCGTTCGTTGCCGCACTGTCCACCGACGCCGCCGGGGACAAGGGTAAGAAGTAGCCGTGCGCATAGTTGGGCCCGCGACGGCCTTGATGTTGGTCGCCGCGTTGGCCGCGGGCTGCGGCGGGGTTGTGGATGGCACGGCGAAGCCGGCGCCGAATCTGAAGCCGCGACCGCTTTCCGGCGACACCGTCCGGCGCGTGCTGCTCGACGGTGACGCCCTGTCGCGGATGCTCAACCAACCCTTCGCGACCCGCAAGCCGGCCGAGTTCGGCGGTCCCGACGCGCTGAGCCAGAAGGACGAAACGGTATCGCCGGCCAATTGTCTCGGCGTGACGGCGATGCTGCAGAAAAGCGTCTACCAATCCGCGGACGTCAAAGACGTTGCGTCGCAGGCGTGGTGGAACAACGGCGATCCGGCGCAAGTGATCAGCGTCATCGAGGGTGTGGTGGCCCTGCCCTCCGCGGCGCAGGCCCAGGCCCTGTTCGCGCAATTCTCGCAGCAGTGGCAGCAGTGCAACGGCGCCACGACGACGGAGCAAAACGGCCCGATCAGCACGACCAACGTCATCAGCGACGTTCGCGTGCCGGATGCCTCCAAAACCATTGTCGCGGCGACCAATACCGCGACGTCGGTGCTGCCCAACATGCCACCGCTGCGGCCCACGCCACAGGCGCGAGCCATCGGGGTGCGGTTGAACTGCCTCGTCGAGGTGGAGGTGGTCTTCTTCGGCGACCGGCGTCCGTCGGACCCGGGATCGGGCAACCTTGACACCAGCAGCGTCGACGTCGCGCGCGCGATGATGGACAAGGTCAGCGCCCTGAGCTGACGCCGCCCCTTATCGCGGCCTGAGACATTGCTGCCTTCCCGCTGAGGCTTCGGTGTGTCTTACTGCGCCCCAGGCCTCCCAAAAGTAAACTTTCGGTGAACTAAAAGGAGCCGAAAGGTGAATGACGCGCATATGAGAGGTAAATCACAGCGACGATGTCCCACGCGCCTGGCACGGCGCTGGTGCAGCGTGGCGGCGCTGCTGCTCGTGATGTTGACCGCCGGCTGCGCCGCGGTTGTCGACGGCACGGCCCGCCCGGCGCCGGGCATGGCGCCGCGATCGCTGACCGGGCAAACCATCAAGCAGGTACTACTCGGGCACCGGGCGTTGTCGCGAATCCTCAACCAGTCCTTCAAGATTGACCCGCACTTCCGGCCGCGGTTCGGCGGCCCGGACGCGTTGCTGGACGACGGGTGGCTCTCGCCCGGCGACTGCCTGGGCGTCGCGTCCATGCTGCAGCGAGCCGTCTATCAATCCAGCGAGGTGCGCCACGTCGCGGTGCAAACCTGGCGGCACGCGCCCAAGTCCGTTGAGGTGACCAACGTGCAGGAGGGCGTGGTCAGCCTGCCCAGCCCCGCGGACGCCCAGGCGCTGTTCGACAAATTCGCCCGGCAGTGGCAGCAATGCGATGGCACGACGATGCCCTTGTCCGGCACGGTTTTCCGGCTCAAGGCCACGGTCGCCAACGTTCAAACCGCGGATTCGGTTGTGGCGGCCGATATTTCGATGGGGTTCGCCTCGCGCAGCACGGATTCGGCGTCGCTCCCGTCGGGGCGTGCGCTTGGTGTCCGCGGCAATTGCCTGGTCGAGGTCGAGGTCGCCTTCTTCGGTAACACGGAACCGTCGGAGCGGGGCGCCGATCCCCGGGCCCGTGCCGTCGACATCGCGCACGCCATCCTGGACAAGGTCGGCGCGCTGAGCTGAGGCGTTCTATACCGGCGCGTTGGCCGGCTGGAAGGTCCCCGAACCGTCGGCCTCCTCCTCGGCCCGGATGACGTGGACCACGGCATTGATCAGGGCCAGGTGGGTGAACGCCTGCGGGAAGTTGCCCAGGTGCCGCCCGGTGCGCGGCTCGATCTCCTCGGCGTAGAGGTGCAGCGGGCTGGCATAGGACAGCAGCCGCTCGCACAGCCGCTTGGCGCGATTCACCTCGCCGATCTCGACCAGCGCGGACACCAACCAGAAGGAGCAGATCGTGAACGTGCCCTCCTCGCCGGACAGCCCGTCGTCGGTCTGCTCGACCCGGTAGCGCAGCACCAGGCCTTCCTCGGTGAGTTCGTTGGCGATCGCCAGGACGGTGTTGCGCACGCGCGGGTCGTCCGGCGGCAGAAACCGGGTCAGTACCACCAGCAGCAGCGAGGCGTCCAGCGCGTCGCTGCCGTAGCGCTGGGTGAACACGCCGCGGGAGTCCACGCCGTGCTCGAGGATGTCGGTCTTGATCTCCTCGGCGATGGCCCGCCATTGCTGGGCGTAGCTCTTCTCGCCCTGTCGCTCGGCGAGCTTGGACCCGCGGTCGAGCGCCACCCAGCACATCACCTTCGACGACGTGAAATGCTGCGGCTCCCCGCGCACCTCCCAGATTCCGCGGTCGGGCTCGCGCCAGTGCTTGATCGCCTCTTCCACCTGCTTCTTCAGCACCGGCCAGAGGGTCTCCGGGATCTGCTCGCGCGACTTGGCGTGCAGGTAGAACGAGTCCAGGATCGAGCCCCAGATGTCGTGCTGAACCTGGTCGTAGGCGCCGTTGCCGATCCGCACCGGCCGGGCGTGGTCGTAACCGGAGAGATGGTGCAGCTCCTCTTCGACCAGGCTGCGCTCGCCGCCGACGCCATACATCACCTGCAGCGGGTGGCGCTCGTTGTTGTTGGCGCCGGAAACGTCGGCGATGAAGGCGAAGAAGTCGTCGGCCTCGCGGTCGAGTCCCAGGGTGTAGAGGCCCCACAGCGCGAACGTCGAGTCGCGGACCCAGGCATACCGATAGTCCCAGTTGCGTTCGCCGTGCGGCGTCTCGGGCAGCGACGTGGTGCTGGCGGCCAGCAGCGCGCCGGTCGGCGAATACGTCAGACCCTTCAGCGTGAGCGCGCTGCGCTGCAGGTAGGCGCGCCACGGGTGGTCGGGGAAGTTGCCGATGTTGATCCACTGCCGCCAGCACTCGGTGGTCTGCCACATCCTGTCGGCGGCCTCTTCGTAGGTCTGCGGCGCCGGGTGCTTCGTCCAGCTCAGGGCGACGAACACGTCGTCGCCCTCTTTCATCCGGGTGCGCGCCCGCGCTTCCCGGCCCTCCAGCCCGATGCGCAGGTTGGTGGTCAGCCGCAGCGTCGGGTGCGCGTCGGGCTGTTTGCTGGCGCGCGCGATGGCCTCGCCGTAGGCGTTGGCCGAGTACTCCCAGGTGACGCCGACGCGGTGGTAGTCGAAGGCCGGCTCGCAGCTCATCATCAGCTCGACCGTGCCGCTGACGCAGCGAACCGTGCGCAGCAGGATGTGCTCGGCGTCCCAGTCCATCGGGGTGCGGCGATGGGTTCGCGAGCGGCGCTCGATGTCGTGCCACGGGCCCATCACCAGCGCGTCACGCACGATCAGCCACCCGGTGTGGGTTTGCCAGGTGGTCTCCATGATCAGGCTGCCCGGAAGGTAGCGGCGCGCCGACGGCACCGAGACGCCGTAGGGGCCCAGCCGGAAGTGGCCGGCGCTACGGTCCAGGATCGCGCCGAACACGCTGGGGGAGTCGGGTCGGGGCACGCACAGCCATTCGACCGACCCGGCGGGGGAGATCAGGCACGTCGTCTCCCAGTCGGAGAGGAACGCGTAGTCGGCGATCGGCGGAAACGGGTTCCGCAGCGACGCGCTGGGCGCGAGCGGCGCGGGCGCGCTGAAATCGATCGGCGCAGCCAGCGCCGTTTCGGGCGGCGCCTCGAACGCTTCCAGGGGTGCCTCCGCGGGAGCACCGTCGGCCGGCTGGTCGGCGGGTTGGGCGTGCAGGACCATGCCGACATCATCGACTGTCAACCTGCCCGGCGTCCAATGTTTCCATTGGGTGTCGGGGTCCACCCGCCGCGCGTGGCGTGCCCGGCCAATTGGTTTCGGGTGGCGCGGCGAATAGTGTGAGCCGGGTGGGCGGGTTCCTGAATTGGTGGGACGGCAACGAGCTGTGGCTCTCGGGCCTCGCGTTTGTGCTGCAAGCCATGATCGTGATGCCCGTCGTTTTGGCGGTGGCTTACGTCGCGGCCGGACTGCTGGACCGCCTGCTCGGAAGGGGCATCAAGTTGATGCGCCGCCTTCGGCACGCCGATGGGGCGCCCGGGTAACGCGCATGCCTCGATCGCACGTGACGTTGATTCTGGTCACGCTGGTGGTGCTGGTGATCGTCACATGGCTAGCGACGCACTGACGCTGAAGCCGGCGCGCGGTGGCGGCCCGGCGAATTCCTGTTAGGCTTCGCGACATGCACATGGCAACCGGCGTCGTGGAATGCGCCGTCGTTGTGCACTGTTGTCGCTGACTCCCACCCGTGCGCGGTTTGGTAGGAGTCGTCGACTCTCCTGAAGTCGTATCGCCTTTCCGCTACAACGGGATCCCGAAAGTCGTCCCGCTTGAACAGCAATGAAAGGCCACCAATGCTCACCGACATCGGCAGCCCCGCGCGCTGGCGGCCTGTCGCCTTACTCGCGTTGATCGTCGGTGTCGTCGCCGCGTGCCAGGGCGGCCCCAGTGACGTCGTTGGCGGCAGCGGCCCCAGCAACGCGCATGCGAGTCTCACCCTGGTCGCCTATTCCGCCCCCGAACCCGGTTGGAGCAAGGTGATTCCCGCCTTCAACGCCTCCGATGAGGGCAAGGGCATCCAGGTGATCACCTCGTACGGTGCCTCCGGCGACCAGTCCCGCGGCGTGGCCGAGGGCAAGCCGGCCGATCTCGTCAACTTCTCGGTCGAGCCCGACGTCACCCGGTTGGTCAAGGCGGGCAAGGTTTCCAAGGACTGGAACACCGACGCCACCAAGGGAATCCCGTTCGGGTCGGTGGTCTCGCTGGTGGTGCGCAAGGGCAATCCGAAGAACATCAAGGACTGGGATGACCTGCTGCGGCCCGGCATCGAGGTCATCACGCCGAGCCCGCTGAGTTCGGGGTCGGCCAAATGGAATTTGCTCGCCCCGTACGCCGTCAAGAGTGAGGGCGGCGCCAACGGTCAGGCCGGCATCGACTTCATCCATAAGTTGGTGAGCCAACACGTGAAACTGCGCCCCGGCTCGGGCCGGGAAGCCACCGACGTCTTCGTCCAGGGCAGCGGTGATGTGTTGATCAGCTACGAGAACGAGGCCATCGCGACCGAGCGGGCGGGCAAGCCGGTCGAGCACGTCAACCCGCCGCAGACGTTCAAGATCGAGAACCCGTTGGCGGTGGTGACCACCAGCCCGCACCTGGACGCCGCCGTCGCGTTCAAGAACTTCCAATACACCGCGGCGGCGCAGAAGGTGTGGGCCCAGGCGGGCTTCCGGCCGGTCGACCCCGCCGTCGCCGCCGATTTCCGGGACCAGTTCCCCGCGCCGGCGAAGCTGTGGACGATCGCCCAACTCGGCGGCTGGGGCACGGTGGACCCGCAGCTTTTCGACAAGAACACCGGCAGCATCACCAAGATCTACACGAAGGCCACCGGATGACGGCCACCGTTACGCCGGGTGCCGACCGGGTCACCTGGCCCCCCCGCGGAGCGGGCACCACATCGTTGCGGGTCGGCGTGGCGACGCTGTGGCTGTCGGTGATCGTGCTGCTGCCGCTGGCGGCCATCGCGTGGCAGGCCGCCGGCGGCGGCTGGCACGCGTTCTGGCTCGCCGTCACGTCGAACGCCGCGTTGGAATCGTTCCGGGTGACGCTCACCATCTCCACCGGCGTGACGGTGGTCAACCTGATCTTCGGGCTGTTGATCGCGTGGATGCTGGTGCGCGACGACTTCCTCGGCAAGCGGCTCGTCGACGCCATCATCGACCTGCCGTTCGCGCTGCCGACCATCGTCGCCAGCCTGGTGATGCTGGCCCTGTACGGGAACAACAGCCCGGTGGGGCTGCACCTGCAGCACACCGCGTGGGGCGTGGCGGTGGCGCTGGCCTTCGTCACGCTGCCGTTCGTGGTGCGCGCCGTCCAGCCGGTGCTGCTGGAGATCGATCGAGAGACCGAGGAGGCGGCCGCGTCGCTAGGAGCCAGTGGCCCGAAGATCTTCACCTCGGTCGTGCTGCCGTCGCTGACCCCGGCCCTGTTATCCGGTGCGGGCCTGGCGTTCTCGCGAGCGATCGGCGAATTCGGTTCGGTGGTGCTGATCGGCGGCGCGGTGCCGGGCAAGACCGAAGTGTCCTCCCAGTGGATACGCACGCTGATCGAGAACGACGACCGCACCGGTGCCGCTGCGATATCCATTGTGCTGCTCGCTATTTCCTTCGTCGTGCTGTTCGTCCTGCGGCTCGTGGGCGGGCGCGCGGCCAAACGCGAGGAGGTGGGTTGATGACGGCGTCGTCGACGAGGTCTCGCTACCTCATCCGATTCCTCGGGCTCGCGTACATCTTGGTGTTGCTCGTCGTTCCCGTGTCGCTGATCCTGTGGCGGACGTTTCGGCCCGGGATCGGTCAGTTCTTCGACTGGGTGAGCACGCCGGCGGCGGTGTCTGCGCTGAATCTGACGCTGCTGGTGGTGGCCATCGTGGTGCCGCTCAACGTGGTTTTCGGGATTCCGACCGCGCTGGTGCTGGCGCGCAACCGGTTTCGCGGTAAGGGCGTGCTGCAGGCGGTCATCGACCTGCCGTTCGCGGTCTCGCCCGTGATCGTCGGTGTGGCGTTGATCCTGCTGTGGGGGGCGGGCGGCGCCTTCGGGTTCGTCGAAAACAACCTCGGCCTCAAGATCATTTTCGGACTGCCGGGCATCGTACTGGCCAGCATCTTCGTCACGCTGCCGTTCGTGGTTCGCGAGGTGGAGCCGGTGCTGCACGAGTTGGGAACCGACCAGGAGGAGGCGGCGGCTACCCTGGGTTCGAGTTGGTGGCAGACGTTTTGGCGGATCACGCTGCCGTCCATCCGGTGGGGACTGACCTACGGCATCGTGCTGACCGTCGCACGCACGCTTGGCGAATTCGGCGCGGTGATCATCGTGTCGTCCAACCTGCCGGGGAAGTCGCAAACGCTGACGCTGCTGGTCGCGGACCGGTACAACCGCGGGGCCGAATACGGCGCCTACGCGCTGTCGACGTTGTTGATGGGTGTGGCCGTGTTGGTCCTGATCTTCCAGCTGGTGCTCGACGTCCGCCGGGCACGAGCGACCAAGTAAGCCGGACAAGGAGACTCGCAGATGACAGACAACCCGACCGAGCGCCGCGAGCCGGCAATCATCGTGCGGGACGCCTACAAGCGTTATGGCGATTTTGTGGCGTTGGATCATGTGGATTTCGTGGTGCCCAAGGGGTCGTTGACGGCGTTGTTGGGTCCCAGTGGGTCGGGTAAGTCGACCCTGTTGCGGGCCATCGCGGGGCTGGATCACCCGGATCGGGGCAGTGTCACGATCAACGGTCGCGATGTCACCGGGGTCTCGCCGCAGCGGCGCGGCATCGGGTTCGTGTTTCAGCATTACGCGGCGTTTAAGCACCTGACGGTTCGCGACAATGTCGCGTACGGGCTCAAGATCCGCAAGCGGCCCAAGGCGGAGATCAAACAGAAGGTGGACAACCTGTTGGAGGTGGTGGGGCTGAGTGGCTTTCAGACCCGCTATCCCAATCAGCTGTCCGGTGGTCAGCGCCAGCGCATGGCGCTGGCGCGCGCGCTGGCGGTCGATCCGCAGGTGTTGTTGCTCGACGAGCCATTCGGGGCGCTGGATGCCAAGGTGCGCGAGGATTTGCGGGCGTGGTTGCGCCGCCTGCATGACGATGTGCACGTGACCACGGTGTTGGTGACCCACGATCAGCAGGAGGCGCTGGATGTGGCCGATCGGATCGCGGTGCTCAACAAGGGGCGCATCGAGCAGGTCGGTTCGCCCACCGACGTCTATGACTCCCCGGCGAGTTCGTTCGTGATGTCCTTCCTCGGTGCGGTGTCCGAACTCAACGGCGCGCTGGTGCGCCCGCATGACATACGGGTGGGCCGCAAGCCCGACATGGCGGTGGCTACCGCCGATGCCACGGCCGAGTCCATCGGCGTGGTGCGCGCGACCGTCGATCGGGTGGTCGCGCTGGGCTTCGAAGTCCGCGTCGAACTGACCAGCGCGGCCACCGGGGGCCCGTTTACCGCCCAGATCACCCGCGGCGACGCCGAGGCACTCGCGCTACGCGACGGCGACACCGTCTACGTGCGCGCCACCCGAGTGCCACCCCTCCCGAGCGACGTGGTTCCCCGTGGCGGAGCGGGCGACACGGACGAGGACCAGAGCACGCTGACGTCGGCCTGAGTCACGCGGAGCCCGCGTCATCCGTTGTCGCCCATGACCGCACCCTCGCGGCGCGGGTCGGCGCCGCCGGTCCAGATCGATGAGCTGCGGGTGATCGCCGACAGCCCGCTGGACTGGTCGGCCAGGTTGACCTGGTGCCCCAGCGCGCGCAGGCCAGTCACCAGCGGGTCATGGTCGCCGTTGTCGGAGGTGTTGATCTCGGGGTCCTCGCCGCCGACGTTGGTCGGTGGTGAGTTCTGCGCACCGAAATCGACCAGCGAGACGGCCTGCTGCGGGTCCAGGTCCCAATCCAGCATCGCCACAAGCGTTTTCACGACGAACTGGATGATCGTCGAACCGCCGGGCGATCCCGTCACCGCGTTCAGCGCGCCGCGTCCCGCCGGCGAGGAATCGAACACCAGCGTCGGCGCCATCGAGCTTCGCGGCCGTTTGCCGGGCTGCACGCGGTTGGCGACGGGCGATCCGTCGGCCGCACGGGGGTCGGCGGCGAAATCGGTGAGCTGATTGTTCAGCACGAACCCGTCGACCAGGTGGAACGAACCGAACGTCGCCTCTACGGTCGTCGTGAAAGCGGCCGCGTTGCCGTAGGAGTCGATGACGCTGACGTGGCTGGTGCCGTGCTCGGTCCCGGGCGGTGCGACGTCGGTGGGTGTGCCGAAGTCTCCCGGTTTGGCGGTTCCCATGCTGCGCTGCGGTGAAATCAGCGCGGCGCGTCCGGCCAGATAGCCCGGGTCGATCAGCGCAGCGAGGGAACCGCCGGGCATTCCGACGAAATCGGGGTCCGCGACGTACTTGTCGCGGTCGGCGTAGGCCAGCCGCTCGGCTTCGGAGACCAGGTGAACGCCCATCACGCTCGGGCGGCCGCCGTTGAGGTCCACGTTGGTGGGCGGATACTGGCCCATCGGGAAATGCTCCAGGATTCCCAGCGTGGCGGCCACCGTGACGCCGCCGGACGACGGCGCCGGCATGCCGCAGATCTGCCGGCCGCGATACGTCACGCAGAGCGGGTCGCGCCGCTTGGCGACGTAGCCCGCCAGGTCCTCCTCGGTGATCAGGCTCGGCGTGCGGCCGTCCGAGGTGTCGCGCGCCGCCGCGACGATGTCGTGGGCGACGTCGCCGGTGTAGAAGGCGTTGGCGCCCGCGGAGGCGATGGCGGACAGGGTCTTCGAGTACGCGGGGTTGGTCAGCCGCGTCCCCGAAGCCTTGGGGACGCCGTCCGGGTTGAGCAGGTATCCGCGCGCCCGCGGGTCGACGCGCAGTGCTGCCGCCGAGTCGGCGATGGCGGCGGCCATGCGGGGGCTGATCTCGAATCCGTTGTCCGCCAACGCCGTCGCGGGGGCGAAGAGATCGCGCCAGGGCAGGTGCCCGTGGTCGTTGTGCACGAGTTCGAGCAGCCGCGGAATGCCCGGGACCCCGATCGATCGTCCGGAGGCTCGCGCGTCGGGCATGGGCGCGCCGTGGTCGGCATCGCTGACCCAGCGCAGGTAGTTCTCGCTTGCCGCCGCGGGTGCCACCTCGCGGCCGTCGTAGGCCTGAACGGAACCGGCGCGGGCGTCGTAATACAGCGCGAATCCGCCGCCGCCGAGCCCCGACGACTGCGGTTCGACCAACCCCAGCACCGCCTGGGCGGCAACGATGGCGTCGGCGGCCGTGCCGCCGTCGCGCAACACCCGGCATGCCGCCTGGGTCGACAGCGGGTTGGCGGTGGCCACGGCGTAGTGCGCCGTTCGCACGACGGTCATGTCGCGGCGGTAGCCGGTCGCGTTCTCGGGGTTCGTCGTGATGCCTGCCGAAACCGAAGGCGCCGAAGGCTTTTGGGGAACCGGCGTGCCGTTGGGCACGATCTCGCAAGGACCCGCCGTGGTGGGCGCAGCCGCGTGCCTGCCGCCGCCACACCCGGCCAGCCCCACCACCAGCGCAGCCAGCAAAGCCCCAATCGAGCGGGTGTTCAAGCCACGAAGCATACTGGACCAATTCGGCCCTCCACGATGCGCGCCGGGGCGACGCAACTGATAATAACGGAAGGCTTATTATCATTTAGCGATCTAAGTGATGATAACATGGGGTCCATGTCATCAGTTAGTTCGGGCACGGCAGTGGGATACGAAACACTTATCTGGGGTACCCCCGCCGAGGCGGGCTACCAGCGTTCCGACCTGCGCGCCGCCCAGCGCCAGTCCGGTGAGTATCAGGCCGCCATCCCTGCCGAGATTGCCAACCTCAACGTTTGCCTGCCGCCTGAGGTTCTCGCCGACGCCGAGGAGGCCGGTCAGGAGATCGCGCGGTTCGACACAGAACTCGGGGGCGAGATTGCCCCATTCGCCTCCGTGCTGCTCCGGACCGAATCAGCAGCCAGCTCTAAAATCGAGAACTTGACAGCATCCGCGCGCGCGATCGCCGAAGCCGAAACGCTGGGAAATTCCAAGCGCCGCAACGCTTCGATGATCGTCGCCAACACCAAGGCAATGCAAGCGGCCATCGACCTAGCCGATCAGATCAGCGGCGAGGCCATTCTCGCCATGCATTACGCGCTGATGCACGAGAGTGAACCGAGCATCGCCGGCAACTGGCGCACCGAGCAGGTGTGGGTCGGCGGAGGCAACTTCGGCCCGCGCGGCGCCGATTTCATTGCGCCGCACCAGGACCGTGTCCCTGGTGCCATTGATGATCTGATCCGATTTGCCAAGCGCAGTGGTATAGCGATCCTTCCGCAAATCGCAATTGCGCATGCACAATTCGAAACCATCCACCCGTTCCCCGACGGCAACGGGCGGACCGGCAGAGTCTTGGTCCAGTCGCTGTTGCGCAACAAGCGGTTAGTTCGTCAGGTCACGGTCCCGGTGTCGGCGGGCCTGCTGGTGGACACCAATGCGTACTTCCAGGCGTTAACCGCTTATCGCGGAGGCGATCCTGCCCCGATAGTCGAGAAAATGTCGGAGGCATCGATCCTGGCTGTCGTCAATGGTCGACACCTGGTGGATGATCTGCAAACGATCAGAGGGCGGTGGGAATCGAAGATCACCGCCCGCCGGAACTCGGCCGTGCACCGGGTGGCGGACCTGCTCATCAAACGCCCAGTGATCAACGCCCAACTGGTCAGCGCTCAACTGAACATCGCGATCAGCAACGTCTACCGATACTTGGACCCGCTTGCTGAGGCCAAGATAATCGTCGAGTTCACCGACCAGGCCCGTAATCGGGCCTGGCGCGCACCCGAAGTTCTCGGCGCGCTAGACGCCTTCGCGGAGCGCGCCGGCCGTCGAGCGCTGCTCTCGTGACCTTGGCGAGGCAGCGTGCCTCGTCGAGTCAAGTCTTAGGCGGCGATCCGGTCCGCCCGAGCCTTGCGGGCCTGGTCGAAGCGATCCAGCACCGTCTCGGCCACCAGCCGGTGCGTGCCCAACGGTTCCGCCAACTCGATGCCGGCATAGTCGGCGAACCTCCGCACCCGGTCCGGCAGCACCCCCGGCGCCAGGAACCACGGGGCGATGACCACCCGTCGGGCGCCCTGCCGCCGCAACCGGCCGGCGGCCTCGGCCAGCGACGGTTGCGGACGGGTCACGAACGCCGTCGTCGCCCCCGCCCAGCTCGTGCCCGCCAGCAGGCGGGGCGCCACCTGCCGAGTCCGCGCGTTGGCGATCGGGTCGGACGACCCGATCGCCGCCACAAGCACGCCGACCCGCTCGTCGTGCCGGGAGACGCCCAAGTCCGTAACCCGCTGCCGCAGCAGCGAGATCAGCCGTGGATCCTCGCCCAGCACGTCGGCCTGGGCGACGTCGACACGTGAGTCGGCGATCTGGGCCGGGATGTCGATGCGGGCGTGGTAGGCGTCGGCCAGCAGCAACGGGGTGACCACCGCCTCGCCCGGCAGGCCGCCGAGCACGTCGGCCAGGCTGGGGGCGTTCAGCTCGCAAAAGGCCAGCCGCACGTCCAGGCCGGGCCGCAGGCGCGCCACCCGGTGTGCGACGGCCCGCGCGTTGGCGGCCGAGCGTGGATCCTCGCTGCCATGCGCGGTGAGGACCAAGGTCATGGCGCCGCTTCTCCTCATCGCTTCGTCCCCCTCGCCGCTTCGCGGCTGGGGCCGCCCCCACTGCATCGTCGCCGGCGCAGGCCGGTCATGACGCGTGCAACCCGCATTCCGTCTTGGCGTGCCCCTGCCAGCGCCCGCTGCGCGGGTCGGCGCCCTCGGCCGGCTTGGCGGTGCAGGGGGCGCAACCGATCGACGGATAGCCGTCGTAGACAAGGGGATTGACCAGCACGTCATGCTCGTCGATGTAGTTCTGCATGTCGTCGTCGGTCCACGTCGCGAGCGGGTTGATCTTCACCAGCTTGTAACCCTCGTCGAAGCTGATCACCGGCGCGTTGGCCCGGGTCGGTGAGTCGCTGCGGCGCAGCCCGGTCACCCACGCCGAGTAACCGCGCAGGGCCTTACCGAGCGGCGCCACTTTGCGCAGCCGGCAGCACTCGCCCGGGTCGCGCGCGAACAGGTCCTTGCCCAGCAGCCTGTCCTGCTCGGCCACGGTGTGCTCGGGCGTGACGTTGACCACCCGGATGTCGTAGACCGACTCGATGGCGTCCCGGGTTCCGATTGTCTCCACGAAGTGGTAGCCGGTGTCCAGGAACATCACCGGCACGCCCGGGCGCACCTTGGCGGCCAGATCGATCAGCACGGCCTCCTGCATGCTGGACGCCACGACGTAGTTGCACGTCGCCCAGCCGCGCGGCCCGTTGACACCACCGAAGTTCTCGTCGGTCCAGCGCAGCAGCTCGGTGGCGCTGGCGCCCTCGAGTTCGGCGGCGCCCCGCGCCGCCAACTGCCGCAGTTGGGCTTCCGTCGGAATCGTCAGTTCTCCGTTCAACGCAAATCGCCTTCCTCGGCGCGAACGACCCACTGCGCGAATCGCTCACCGTCGCTTCGGTGCTTGATGAAGTTGCGTACCACTCGCTCGATGTAGTCGCCCAGCTCATCGCTGGTGACCTTGTGCTGACGCAGTTTTCGGCCGAAACCGCTGTCCAGGCCGAGGCTGCCGCCCAGATGCACCTGGAAGCCCTCGACCGAGTTGCCGTCACCGTCGTCGACCATCTGACCCTTGAAGCCGATGTCGGCGACTTGAATCCGCGCGCAGGAGTTGGGGCAGCCGTTGATGTTGACCGTGACCGGCACGTCCAGGGCGGCGTTGAGGTCCTCCAGCCGACGCTCTAACTCGGGAACCAAATCCTGTGCGCGGCCGCGGGTTTCGGCGAACGAGAGCTTACAGAATTCGATCCCGGTGCAGGCCATGAGGTTTCGGCGCCAGTGCGACGGGCGTGACCGAAGGCCCAGCGCCTCGACGCCGGCGATGAGCTCGTCGAGCTGGTCGTCGGGGACGTCGAGGATGATCAGCTTCTGGTAGGGGGTGAACCGGATGCGGTCCGAACCGGCCCGCTCGGCCAGGTCGGCGACCGCCGAAAGGATGGTGCCCGACACCCGCCCGGCGATCGGGGCGACCCCGACGGCGTTGAGTCCGTTCTTGAGCCGCTGCACTCCGACGTGATCGATCGGGTGCGGGACCGGCTCGAGGGCCGGGCCGTCGATCAGGGGGCGCTTGAGGTATTCGGTCTCGAGAACCTCCCTGAACTTTTCGATGCCCCAGTCCTTGATCAGGAACTTCAGCCGCGCCTTGGCCCGCAGCCGCCGGTAGCCGTAGTCGCGGAAGATCGAGGTCACCGCGGCCCACACCTCGGGCACCTGGTCCAGCGGAACCCACGCGCCGACCCGCTGGGCCAGCATCGGGTTCGTGGACAGGCCGCCGCCCACCCACAGGTCCAGGCCGGGGCCGTGCTCGGGATGGTTGACGCCGATGAACGCGATGTCGTTGATCTCGTGAGCGACATCCTGCAGGCCGGAGATGGCGGTCTTGTACTTGCGGGGCAGGTCGGCGAAGTCCGGCTTGCCGATGTAGCGGCGCACGATCTCGTCGATCGCCCAGGTCGGGTCGATCACCTCGTCGAGGGACTCGCCGGCCAGCGGCGAGCCCAGGATCACGCGCGGGCAGTCGCCACACGCCTCGGTGGTCTGCAGCCCGACCTCGTCCAGCCGGCGCCAGATCTCGGGGACGTTTTCCACCTCGATCCAGTGCAGCTGCACGTTCTGCCGGTCGGAGATGTCGGCGGTGTCCCGGCCGAATTCGGTCGAAATTTGCCCAATGGTCCGCAGGGCGGCCGCCGAAACCGCGCCCCCGTCGCAGCGCACCCGCATCATGAAGTACTTGGCTTCGAGCAACTCAGCGTTCTCGTCGCCGGTGAACGACCCGTCGTAGCCCTGCTCGCGCTGGGTGTAGAGGCCCCACCAGCGGAAGCGACCCCGCAGGTCGGTTTTCTCGATGCTGTCGAATCCGGCTTTGGCGTAGACGTTTTCGATGCGTTCGCGCACATCGAGCGGGGCGCCGGCCTGTTTCATCTCTTCGTTGGGATTGAGCGGCTCGCGATCTCCGAGCGCCCACTGGCCCTCACTCCGGGCCTTGTTCTGGGCCCTGGCGGGACGGGCTGTGGTCATCGGATCTCCTTCGCGAACATCGCAGGCTTGGACGCGCAGCACACCGCTTTTATTTCGGCTGCGCAGATCCGGCAGCCAGCTGAGTTACAGGTGGGGCGGGTCTACGGCATCAAGGCAGACAGCGACAACAACAGCTGCAAACGCGCTTGAGATCAATGTGCCGCCGAGCCACGAGGGCGATACGCAGGCTGCGGTTGGCGACGGTCACGCCAGCCATTGTGCCATGGCCTGCGTTGGGCTTTGTCATCAGGTCATATTTTTCCTCACGCTGACCCAAAGTACGGAGCGTCCCTGGACGCCCGGGCATACGCAGCCGCGAATCGCCTGGGAATGGTCGCGCCGTGATCGGTCGCCCCGTTACCCCGGGTGACCTGCCTCGATCCATCTCCCTGGCCGCCGCGGGCTGGCGCCGTGGGAAAATTCGGCATGACCCTTCGCGAGGCCACCGTGGAGCTGCCCGCACTGCGGCCCAACCCCGGGCAGCCGTTCGGGTTGTACGTGCACGTCCCGTTCTGCATAACCCGCTGCGGATATTGCGACTTCAACACCTACACCCCGGCCGAGCTGGGCGGCGTCAACCCCGACGCCTGGCTGGAGGCGCTGGGAACGGAGCTGCGGCTGGCGGCCGCGCGGCTGGGCGGACCGCCCGTGAGCACCGTGTTCGTCGGTGGCGGCACGCCTTCGCTGCTGGGTGGCGTGCGCGTCGCCAAGCTGCTGGACATGGTGCGGGACAACTTTGCTCTCGCGCCGGATGCCGAGGTCACCACCGAGGCCAACCCGGAGTCGGCCTGGCCGGACTTTTTCGCGGCGATCCGCGCGGCGGGGTTCACCCGGGTGTCGCTCGGCATGCAATCGGTGTCGCCGCGGGTGCTCGGCGTCCTCGATCGGATCCACACACCGAACCGGTCGGCCGCCGCGGCCCGCGAGGCGCTGGCCGAGGGTTTCGAGCACGTCAGCCTCGACCTGATCTACGGGACGCCGGGGGAGTCCGACGACGACCTGCTGCGCTCCGTCGACACCGCGATCGACACCGGCGTCGACCATGTGTCCGCGTACGCCCTGGTCGTCGAGGAGGGCACCGCGCTGGCGCGGCGGGTGCGGCGCGGGGAGCTGGCGGCTCCCGACGACGACGTGCTGGCGCACCGCTACGAATTGGTCGACGCCCGGCTCTCCGGGGCCGGGCTGTCGTGGTACGAGGTCTCCAACTGGTGCCGACCCGGCGGTGAGTGCCGGCACAATCTCGGTTACTGGGACGGCGGCCAGTGGTGGGGTGCGGGGCCGGGCGCCCATGGTTATGTCGGCGCGACGCGCTGGTGGAATGTCAAGCACCCCAACGCCTATGCCGAGAAGCTGGCCGCCGGCGAACTGCCGGTCTCCGGTTTCGAGCAGTTGGACACCGACGCGTTGCACACCGAGGAGGTGCTGCTGAAAACCCGGCTGCGTCAAGGGCTTCCGCTGGACCGGTTGAGCGCCGCCGAACGCGGACGCGCCGAAACCTCGGTCGCGGACGGGCTGCTGGTATCCGAGGGCGACAGGCTGGTGCTCACCCCGCGCGGCCGGCTGCTGGCCGACGCGGTGGTGCGCACCCTGCTGGGGTAGTACTCAGTCGGCCGTCAATCCGTGGCCTGAGCGACCCTCAACTCGTGTTCGGCTCGATCCATGGCGGCCACCTTCTCGAGATCGATGATGGCCACCTTGTCGATACTCGTGATGTCGAGATTCGTGACGGCCACCTTGTCGACGGTCGCTATGGCGATCCGCGTGCTCGTCTCATGGCTGGACAGGGACCGCATGTGGTCCCATCCCTCGATCACCAGCCTCGGACTCTGGTCTTCGCCGCTGAACTCCTCCAGGTAATAACGGAGGGACTCACTTGTCGTGTGATCGACCAGAGGCACCCGCGAGCTCAAGTGGAGATACACCGCCCGGGTCCCGTCCGGAAGTTGCCCCAGCTCCCGAATCACGTGGAACAGGTTGAAGCACACCAGGGGACCATCCAAGTAGAGGTGGTACGTACCTTCGTCGACTTCCCGTTCGGACACCGGATTGCGGAAGAGGCTGAGGAAACGCACGGCGAAATTCGGCTTGGCGTCTCCCGGCCCGTTGCTCAGGGTGTGCCAGAGGCCGACGTACCAGAGGTTCAAGACCAACTCCAGGGCGACGCCGACGACGATGCCGATGAGCAGGTCCGTCGTCACAGTCACCAGCAATGTGGTGGCGAAGACGACGAGCTGCTCCGTCCCGATCCGCGCGATCTTGACCCAGAGTCCGGGCTTACACAGCTTGTAGCCGATGAACACCAGGATGGCGCCCAGGACGGCCATCGGGACCATGTCGATCACGTAGCGGCCGAACAGCACGAACGTCAGCAGGAAGCAGGCGTTGTAGAAGTTGGCCCACTGCGTCCGGCCGCCGGCGAGGACGTTCGCCGTGCTCTTGACCATGCCGGGGATGATGGTCAAGCCGCCGAGCATGCTCGATGCGCCGTTGGACATGCCCATGGCCAGCAACGTCTTGTCCGGATCGGACCGGCGACGGAAGGGGTCAATGTTGTCCACGGCCGCGATCGTCGCCAGGGACTCGGTCGCGTCGATCAGGAGCAGGGTGATCACCAGGTAGGCCAGAGGCAACCATATTGCGGCATTGGTGAATGCCTCCCCGAACTGGGGGAAGACGATCCCGTGTTCGAGCGAGTCGGGAATGTTGATCAGATAGTGCTTGTCCAACTTCAGGATGAATGCGCTGACCAGCGTGCCGCCCAGGAACACCCAGACCGGGGGCGGCATGATCTTCAGGAGCCGCCAGGGCGCGACCGCGAGCGCGAACATCGCCGCCAAGCAGCCGATCCCCAGGGCGCAGATCTTGGGACTCATCGCGTGGACATGGCTGGGCACTTCGCCCAGGACCGCCCAGAATTCGTGCGCCTCGAATTTCACCCCCATGAAGAGGGGAATCTGCTTGACGATGATCATCAGACCGATCGCCGCCAGCATGCCGTGGATGGCCGCGGCCGGGAAGATGGCACTCAGGCGCGCCACCTTCAACTTGGCAAGGACCATCTGAAACACGCCCGCGATGGCGATGGCGACCAGGACTAACGGGTATCCCACGGCGAGCAACTGAGATGTGGAGCCCCCGTGGCCCAGGCGGGCATGTCCCAGCGAGATCATGCCGGCGAATAGTGCCGGCGCCAGTCCCGCGGCCGGGCCGCTGATGGTCACATACGAGCCGCCCACGAACGGCAGGATGAAACCGGCGATGATCGCCGACATGATCCCGCAGATCGGCGGCGCTCCCGAAGTCATCGCGATTCCCATAGAGAACGGCAGCGAGATCATGGCTACGGTGAAACCCGACCGAAGGTCGTAGCGCCAGTGTTTGAGACCGGCCAGGCCGTTGCGGGGCTTTTCGGCCGCGACGGTTATCGCTTGTACCACGGTGAGCGCCCTCTCAACAACGGTTCGAACATGCGTGGGTCTAATTCATATGGAACTCATGCAGTTTCCTACCCGCGGCATCTCTGGCGGCCTCAGTTAACGCGTCTTTACGAACAATTGACATCACTTTTACGAGCGGTCGACGCGCGGTGTGGTGTCTCGGAAACATCGTGGAAACATCCCGTCAACCGCGGGGTGTCTTACCATCCGGCCGGCCAAGCGTAGTTAAGGTTTTTCGTCGGTTCGCACGATCCCGGGCGGCGCAGGATTGCATCACAGCCCGGGCACCACAGGCGCGGTGATGCGGGCCCGGTCCTGCGCTCAGCCGTCGGCCCTTCCGAGATTTAGAACCAGTGCGCGATCAGGCGGTTGAGCTCGATGTAGAGCGGGATTCCGATGGTCACGTTGTAGGAAAAGGTCAGACCCAGCGATGCCGCTAGCGGCAGGGTCGGACTGGCCTCGGGGATGGCCAGCCGCTGCACGGCCGGAACGGCGATGTACGACGCCGCGCCGCAGAGCACGGCGAACAACACGTAGGTTCCCGGCTTGAAATCGGCGTGGGTGAGCGATGCGTAGGTGTGGGCGACGATAATCCCCAGCGGCGCAAAGATATTTGGTGCCAAGAGGGCGAATGCGATGAAACCGGGGCCCGCCGTTCGAAGGTCTTTCAACTTGCGGGAGGCCGTCATGCCCATCTCGAGCAGGAACAGACACAGCACGCCTTGGAATGCCATTACGAAGAATTTGTCGTCGTCCGCGACGACCTTCTGTCCCTGCAACCCACTGATAAGCCCGATCGCGATGCCACCGAAGAGGAGGACGAGCCCGGGGTTCAGGAACACCTCCTGCAGGAGTTCACGGGAGAACAGGGGCATCCTCTTGGCCTTGCCTATCGCTGGGCTCTGGTCGGGCTCCCAGTTCGGATGCTCCAGCTTTTCCATTGCGAGCTCCAGCTCCTGCTCGACGGCGCGCTCATGCTCCGCCTCGAGGCTCTGGCCGTGCGGCGGCTTTGCCGCCGTTCCGGGCCCGATGCCGACCTTGACCGGTGGGGTGTACCCGGGCTCGTCCGGCATGTTTCCCGCCGCGTCCATGCCCCGGTGGCGCAGCAGCGCCACGAAGTACAGCGCTACCAGGCAGCCGGGAATCTCCATGACGGCCAGCATGACTGGCATGTAGGGGTTGAACGCGATGCCGACGGCGGCGAGGACGGCCACGCAGGTGGCAAACGTTCCGGCCGAATCCGATCCGTAGTAACCGGCGACCGTTGCACGGTCAACCTTTCTCAGGGAGGTCAGCCAGCCCATCAACGCGTAGGCGATCGCGCCGATCAGGAAGTTCAGCACGAAGCCCAGCACCATGAATCCCACGATGACCCCGATGCTCGAGGCGTTGATCTTGGCGAGCTCCTCACCGCCGTGCCAACCGATGGCCAGCAGCAGATACATCGTCAGGCCCTGATAGATGACGTACGGGAACTCGAACCGCACCTTGAGGATCGGGATCAGGAACCCGAAGTAGAAGAACAACAGCAGCGGCTTGAACAGGTTGTGGGTGAAGTTTTGCCAAAACTCCTGCAGCATTTGGTGCCTCTCTTCAGTGATCAGGTGATCAGGGAAAGCACCGTCCGCAAGGGGGTCACCACGAACATCCCGATGATCGTGCAAAAATTTAGCCCCGCCCTTACGGGGCCCGCCACTCAGAAATCGCCGGGCATCCCGCGTTTAACGTCAGCGAAACGCAATCGCGGATTCTGCCAAAAGCCAGTGGTCACAGCGGTGCTGGTAGGGGCAGGTGTGGGCCGCTCGGCGTGAATCCTCTGTGACTTTTCTGGGGATTGACTGTGGGGATGGGCGTGGCGGCGCCGAGCGGCGCCTTTCGGCCTCCGTAGGGGAGGGGTTGCGCCGCGTTAGATAGGTTAGGCTACATTTACTAACCGTGACCGATGTCAGCGTCGAGACGAGTTCCGCCGGCACCACGTCACCGATTCCGTTGCCTCCCGACACCCACCCGGCCGACCTGGCGGCTCGGCTGGCCGCCACGCTGCCCGAGCACTCGGGCGAGGAGTACCTCCTCTATGAGCGCGACGGGCAATGGGTCCTGGCCAGCGGTGTCCGCGCGATGATCGAGCTGGACAGCGACGAGCTGCGGGTGATCCGCGACGGCACCACGCAGCGGCAACAATGGTCCGCGCGGCCGGGACCCGTGCTGGGTGAAGCCATCGACCGGCTGCTGCTGGAAACCGACCAGCTTTTCGGCTGGGTCGCCTTCGAGTTCGGCGTCTACCGCTACGGGCTGCAGCAGCGCCTGGCGCCGCACACTCCGTTGGCCCGGGTTTTTTGGCCCCGTACCCGCATCGTGGTGAACCGGGAGGCGGTTCATCTTGACGGGGCCGACGTCGCCCACGTCGACGCGGTGCGCGAACTGTTGAGCGACGGCGCCGGGAGCCTGCCGAACGCCCGCTCCATCGACCTGAGCGACGATCCGTCGGGCTACCGCACTCGAGTCGCGGCCGCCGTCCGTGAGATCGCCGAGGGCGAGTACCACAAGGTGATCTTGTCGCGCTGCGTCGAAGTGCCTTTCCCGCTTGACTTCCCGTCCACCTACCGGCTGGGCCGTCGGCACAACACGCCGGTGAGGTCCTTCTTGTTGCGGCTCGGCGGCATGCGCGCCGTGGGCTACAGCCCCGAGCTCGTTGCGGCCGTGCACCACGACGGGACGGTGGTGACCGAGCCGCTGGCCGGGACGCGCGCGCTCGGTCGTGGCGCGGCGCATGACCGTCAGGCCCGGGACGAGCTGGAGTCGAACTCCAAAGAGATTGTCGAACATGCCATCTCGGTACGCAGCTCGCTGCAGGAGGTGACCGAGATCGCCGAGCCGGGGACCTCGGTGGTCAGTGATTTCATGACGGTGCGGGAGCGAGGGAGCGTGCAGCACCTCGGCTCGACGGTCAGCGCCCGCCTGCACGCGTCGAGGGACCGGATGGATGCGCTGGAGGCGCTTTTTCCGGCCGTCACGGCGTCGGGCATCCCGAAGGCGGCCGGCGTCGAGGCCATCCTGCGCCTGGACGAAGGGCCGCGCGGCCTCTATTCCGGTGCGGTCATGATGGTTTCGGCGGACGGCGGCCTGGACGCGGCGCTGACGCTGCGCGCGGCCTACGAATGCGACGGCAGGACGTGGTTGCGCGCCGGCGCGGGCATCATCGAAGAGTCCGAGCCCGAGCGCGAGTTCGAGGAGACCTGCGAAAAGCTGTCGACGCTCGCGCCGTACCTGATCGCCCGGCAATAGCGCCCGACCTGCGGCGGTAAGGCGGATCGCCCTTGCCGCGCCGCAGTTGTGCGGCAGCTCTCCCTCCCATGGGACTTTCGGCCCTATTTCGGCTCCTCCCGGCGTGTCATCTTGGTGTAACTGGCTGACACACGTAAATTCAGTGTTACTGATCGAAACACATAACTGGGAGGGCTCCGTGTCCGATGCCTTGACCAACCTGCAGTTACTTCGCGAGCTCGAACCCGTGGTCGAGAAGCTGCTCGACCGCCACCTGTCGCTGTTCAAGGAATGGAACCCGCACGACTACATTCCGTGGTCGGACGGCAAGAACTTCTACGCGCTGGACGGCCAGGACTGGGAGCCGGGACAGAGCCGGCTGTCCGATGTGGCGCAGGTTGCGATGGTGCAAAACCTGTTGACTGAGGACAATCTGCCGTCGTATCACCGCGAGATCGCGATGAACTTCACCATGGACGGCCCCTGGGGCCAATGGGTGAACCGCTGGACCGCCGAGGAGAACAGGCACAGCACGGCGCTGCGCGACTACCTGGTCGTCACGCGCGCGGTCGACCCGGTCGAGCTGGAGAAGCTTCGCCTGGAGCAAATGACCCGAGGCTTCAGTCCCGGCCAGAACCACCAGGGCGACATGTTCGCTGAGAGCCTCTTCGACTCGGTCATGTACGTGTCGTTTCAGGAGTTGGCCACCCGCGTCTCGCACCGCAACACCGGCAAAGCCGCCAACGACACGATCGCGGAACAGTTGATGGCCCAGGTGTCGCACGACGAGAACCTGCACATGATCTTCTACCGGGACGTCAGCGCCGCCGGTCTGGACATCGCGCCCAACCAGGCGATGCGCTCGGTGCACCGGATCCTGCGCAACTTCAAGATGCCCGGGTTCACCGTGCCGGAGTTTCGGCGCAAGGCAGTGATCATCGCGGTCGGTGGCGTCTACGACCCGCGCATCCATCTCGACGAGGTGGTCATGCCGGTGTTGAAGAAATGGCGGATCTTCGAGCGCGAGGATTTCACCGGCGAGGCCGCGCGCATGCGCGACGATCTCGGGGTGCTGATCAAGGAACTCGAGGTGGCCAGCGACAAATTCGACGAATCCAAGCAGCGCTATCTCGAGCGCGAGGCCCGCAAGACCGAGCGGATCACCGCCAACAAGGTCCTCAAAACCGAAGGGACGCTGACGCTCAGCGGCCGCTGACCGCGGCCGGCGAGAGGCGCTTACTGTCCGCCGAGCTGCCGCGCGATCGCCTTCTTGTCGATCTTGCCGATCGGGGTGGTGGGCAGCGCCGCCATCCCGACCAGCATGTCGGGACGCGCGTGGGCGGCCACGCCGCGCGCGTCGAGGTGGGCGTTGAGCTCGGCGAGGGTCAACGGTTGGTGGGCGAAAACGACTGCGGCGCAGATCTTTTCACCCAGATAAGGGTCGGGCAGCGGAACCGCCGCGGCCGAACGGATCGCGGGATGGCCCAGCATGTGCTCTTCGAGGTCGGCCGCCGCGATCGTCTCCCCGGCGCGGCAGATGACGTCCTTGATCCGGCCGGTGACCACCAGGTAGCCGTCGTCCCTGCGGCGGACGAGATCGCCGCTGCGGTAGAAGCCGTCGGGATCGAAGCAGCGCTCGTTGTCGCGTTCGGCGCGGAAGTAGCCGTTGAGGGTGTACGGCCCGCGCACCAGCAGCTCGCCCTCTTCGCCCGGTGCCACCGGTTGGCCGGCCCCGTCGACGATGCGCAGTTCGTCGGCCGCGCACAGCGGCCGGCCCTGGGTGTTCTCGACGATCTCCGGCGGATCGTCCAGGCGGGTGTAGCTCAACAACCCCTCCGCCATGCCGAACACCTGCTGCACGCCCGGGGTCAGCGTGGCGCGCACCAGGCGCGCCTCGGCCGGCTCCAGTCGCGCCCCACCAATCTGCAGGAGCCGCAACGACTTCGGGGTCACCGGCTCCCACTCACAGGCCTGGGCCCACAGCTTGGCGAGCGCCGGCACCAGGGCCGTCACGGTCACGCGGTGGCGCGCGATGGCGGCAAAGGCGGCCTCCGGGCTGGGATCGGTGCCGAACACCGTCGTGGCGCCGACGGACATGGCGCCCAGCAGGCCGGGGCAGGCCAGCGGGAAGTTGTGGCCCGCGGGCAGCACCGCGAGATAGACGTCGTCCGCGGTGAGCCGGCAGACCTCGGCGCTGGCGGTCGCGTTGAACACGTAGTCGTCGTGGGTGCGGGGGATCAGCTTGGGGGTGCCGGTGGTGCCGCCCGAAACCAGCAGCAGGGCAGGCATTCCCGGGTCGGACGCCGGGGCCGGCGGATCGACGGCGTCCTGTTCGCATAGCCGCGCCCACGCCGTGAACTCCCCGGGGTCGCCGTCGACGATCACATGCCCGAGCGCCGGGTGCTGCTCGACGAGCTCGCGCGCCATCGCCGGGTAGTCGAAACCGTTTGCGGCGCTGGGTATCACGAGAGCCGTCGCCGCGCTGACCGCGGCGAAGTGGCCCAATTCGGCGGCCCGGTGGCCGGGAAGGCACATCACCGGAATCGCCCCGGCCCGCACGAGCCCGAACAGCGCCGCGGCGAACTCGCGGCCGTTCGGCAGCTGCAGCAGGACCCGGTCGCCTGGCGCTACGCCGAGCCGGCGCAGCCCGATCGCCGCGCGGTTGGCCCGCTCGTCGAGTTCGGCGTAGCTGAACCCGGCGTCCGCTCCGGCGTCGATGACGGCGGTCCGGTTCGGCCAGCGCCGCGCCGCGTCGGTGAGGATCGTGTCCAGGGTTCGTCCCGTCCAGTAGCCCGCCGCGCGATAGGCCGCGGCCCGGCCGGCCGGGAACGGCACGAATCCCTCCACGCCCGCCGCAGGCCGCGTTGTGTTCGGGACCATCTGTCTCCTCGGCTCGGGGGGTGGTAGCGGGCGGCGCAGGGATGAGGATAGGGTAACCAAACAACTTAGGGCAGCCTTTGCTAATTCCAGGGAGGATTTCGTGGTGCGTGCCCCGGCGTGCTCGGAGGACATCCGCGCGGAGGTCGCCGAGCTGCTCGGCGTCCCCGCCGACGCGATCCACCCAGCTGGCAACCTCATCGGGCAGGGCCTGGACTCCATCCGGATGATGACGCTCGCCGGTCGCTGGCGCCGCCAGGGCATCGCCGTCGATTTCGCCGCCCTGGCCGCGGCGCCGACGATCGAGGCCTGGTCCGAGCTGGTAACGGCCGGACCGCCCGTCGCCGATGAACCGGCCCCGCCCGTCGACGCCGAGCCGTCCGGAGAGGGCGAGCCCTTTCCGCTGGCCCCGATGCAGCACGCGATGTGGGTCGGCCGCCAGGACAACCAGCAGTTCGGCGGCGTGGCCGGGCACCTGTACGTCGAGTTCGACGGCGGCCCGATCGACCCCGACCGCCTGCGGGCGGCGGCCAACCGGCTGGCGCTTCGTCATCCGATGCTGCGGGTGCGCTTCCTGCCCGACGGCACGCAACGCATCGCCGCGGCCGACGAATGCGGGGACTTCCCCGTCACGGTCCAGGACCTGCGCGACCAACGGGACCCGGTCGAGCCGCGGCTGGTGGCCCTCCGCGAGGCCAAATCGCACCAGCAGCTTGACGGCGCGGTATTCGAGCTCGCGTTGACGCTGCTGCCCGGCGGGCGCTCCCGCCTGCACGTCGACCTGGACATGCAGGCAGCTGACGCGATGAGCTACCGCACCCTGATGGCCGACCTGGCCGCGCTCTACCTCGGGCGGGACCTGCCCGAATTGGGTTACACCTACCGCGAATACCGCCGGGCCGTCGCGCGCGACGAGGCGCAACCCCAGCCGCGGCGCGACGCCGACCGGGATTGGTGGGCCCAGCGGATCCCGCGGCTGCCGGACCCGCCGGCGCCGCCGTCGACCGGCGGGCGGGACTCGCGCACCAGCACCCGCCGCTGGCATTGGCTGGACCCGGCAACCCGCGACGCGCTGTTCGCCCGCGCCCGGGCCCGGGGCATTACCCCGGCGATGGCACTGGCCGCGGCCTTCGCCGACGCGCTGGCCCGCTGGTCCTCGCCGCGGTTCCTGCTGAACGTGCCGCTGTTCGGGCGCCAGGCCCTGCATCCCGATGTCGAGAAGTTGGTCGGCGACTTCACGTCGTCGCTGCTGCTCGACGTCGACCTGGCGGGCGCCGACACCCCGGCGGCGCGGGGCCGCGCGGTGCAGGAGGCGATGCGGACCGCCGCCGCCCATTCCTCCTATTCCGGGCTGTCGGTGTTGCGCGACCTCAGCCGCCACCGCGGCACCCAGGTCCTGGCGCCGGTGGTCTTCACCAGCGCGCTGGGCCTCGGCGAGCTGTTCAGCGCCGACGTCACAACGCAATTCGGCGCACCCACATGGATCATTTCCCAGGGCCCGCAGGTGCTGCTGGACGCTCAGGTCACCGAGTTCGACGGCGGGGTGCTGGTGAACTGGGACGTGCGCGACGGCGTGTTCGCGCCGGGCGTCATCGACGCGATGTTCGCCCACCACATCGACGAACTGCTGCGGCTCGCGTCCAGCGACGACGCCTGGGACGCGGCCGCGCCGGCCGCGCTGCCGGACGCGCAACGCGCGGTACGCGAGGCGGTCAACGGCCGCAGCTCCGCGCCGAGCGGGGAAGCCCTGCACGACGGATTTTTCCGGCGGGCCGAGGAACAACCCGACGCGCCCGCGGTGTTCGCGAGCTCCGGTGATCTCACGTATGCGCGGCTGCGCGAGCAGGCGCTGGCGCTGGCGGCGGCGTTGCGGGCGGCCGGAGTGGGCGCCGGCGACACCGTCGCGGTGATGGGTCCGAAGACCGCGGAACAGCTGCCGGCGCTGCTGGGCATCCTGGCCGCCGGCGCTGTGTACCTGCCGATCGGCGTCGACCAACCACGCGACCGCGCGGAGCGCATCCTGCAAACCGGTGGCGTGCGGCTGGCGCTGGTGTGCGGCGGGCGGCCGCCGTCGGTGCCGGTGCCCGCGCTGGTGATCGCGGACGTGCTGGGCGCGGCGCCGTCGGCCGCCGAATTCACTCCCGCCAGAACCGATCCCGCCGAGCTCGCCTACGTGTTGTTCACGTCGGGCTCGACCGGGGAGCCCAAGGGCGTCGAGCTGACCCACGACGCCGCCATGAACACGGTCGAATTCCTGACCCGCCACTTCGATATCGGCGCGGCGGATCGCTGCCTGGCCCTCTCGGCGCTGGAATGCGATCTGTCGGTGCTCGACATCTTCGCGACGCTGCGGGCCGGCGGCGCGATCGTCGTGGTCGACGAGGCGCAGCGACGCGATCCCGATGCGTGGGCCCGGCTCATCGACACCCACCGGGTCACGGTGCTGAACTTCCTGCCCGGCTGGCTGGAGATGCTGGTCGAGGTCGAGACGGGCAGCCTGTCGTCGCTGCGGGTGGTGGCCACCGGCGGCGACTGGGTGCGCCCCGGCCTGGCCCGCCGGCTGCAGGCCCAGGCGCCGCGCGTGCGCTTCGCCGGGCTGGGTGGCGCCACCGAGACCGCGGTCCACGCAACCATTTTCGAGGTGGACGCCGCCATGCCCGAGGACTGGACCGCGGTGCCCTACGGCACGCCGTTCCCCAACATCGCCTGCCGCGTCGTCGGCGACGGCGGCGCCGACTGCCCCGACTGGGTGGCCGGTGAGCTATGGGTGTCCGGACGCGGCATCGCCCGGGGCTATCGCGGACGCCCCGAGCTCACCGCCGAGCGCTTCGTCGTCCACGACGGCCGAACCTGGTACCGCACCGGCGATCTGGCGCGCTACTGGCCGGACGGCACCCTCGAGTTCGTCGGCCGCGCCGATCACCGGATCAAGGTCAGCGGATACCGCGTCGAGCTCGGCGAGATCGAGGCGGCGCTGCGCCGGGTGCCCGGCGTGCGCGCGGCCGTGGCCGCCCTGGTGCCCGGCTCCGGTGGCACCGACGTGCTGGCCGCGGCCGTCCGGCTCGACGAGGCCGCCTTGACCGCAGCGCGGATCCGCGAGCGGCTCGCCGATCTCGTTCCCGCACACATGGTTCCGCAACACATATCGCTGACCGACCGCATCCCCTTCACCGACGGCGGCAAGATCGACCGGCGCGCGGTCGGCCGCCAGCTGGCGGCGGCGGTCGACGCCGGCGACGCGTCCGCCCCCTACCAGGGCCCGCGGACGCAACTCGAGCGGGCGCTGCGCCACATCATCGCCGACCTCCTGGACCGTGAACACGACGCGGTGGGCGTGCACGACGACTTCTTCTCCCTCGGTGGCGATTCCGTGCTTGCCACGCAGGCCGTCGTCGGCATCCGCCAGTGGCTCGACTCGCCGAGCCTGATGGTCGCCGACGTCTTCGCCGCCCGCACCGTCGCCACGCTGGCCCAGCTGCTGACCGGCCGGGAAGCCGACGCCGAACGACTCGAGCAGGTGGCCGACGTGTACCTGGAGATCGCGGACATGTCGAGCGTCGACGTGTTGTCCGCGCTCGACACGCGGCCCGCGCGACGGGAGTTCCAGCCATGGGTGAAGCGGTTCACCACCGGCACCGCGCGGGGCTCGGTGGTCGTCTTCCCACACGCCGGCGGCGCCGCCGCGGCCTACCGGTCGCTGGCTAAAGCGTTGTCGGCCAACGATCTCGACGCCTTCGTGGTGCAGTACCCGCAGCGGGCCGACCGGCGGAATCACCCGGCCGCCGAGAGCATCGATGCGCTGGCGCTCGAGTTGTTCGAGGCCGGCGACTGGAGCTCGGCGGCTCCGTTGACCCTGTTCGGCCATTGCATGGGTGCCGTGGTCGCGTTCGAATTCGCCCGGATCGCCGAACGCAACGGGGTCCCGGTGCGCGTCCTGTGGGCCTCCGCCGGGCAGGCCCCGTCGACGGTCGAAGCGTACGGGCCGCTGCCGACCACCGCCGGCGGCGTGCTGGCGGACATGATCGATCTCGGCGGCACCGATCCGGAACTGCTGGACGACGAGGAATTCGTCGAGCTCCTGGTGCAAGCGGTGCAGGCCGACTACAAAGCCCTGAACACCTACTCGTGCGGGCCGGACGTGCGCATCGCCGCCGACATCCACGCGGTCGGTGGCGATCGCGACCACCGGATCAGCCGGGAAACCCTGGCCCACTGGGAAACCCACACGGCTGGCCGATTCACCGTGACGGAATTCGAGGGCGGCCACTTCTACCTCGACGATCACCTCGACGCGGTGGCCCGGATGGTGAGCGCCGATGACCGATAACGACCCAGTCGTCGTAGTCGGGTTCGCGCTCGAGGCGCCCGGCGGGGTCGAAACCGCGGACGATTTCTGGGCCCTGCTGTCCGAACAGCGGGAGGCGCTCGGCCCGTTCCCCACAGATCGGGGCTGGGAGCTTCGCGAGCTGTTCGACGGGTCCCGGCGGGACGGCTTCAAACCGATCCACGACCTGGGCGGCTTCCTCTCCAGCGCAACGACATTCGACCCGGAGTTCTTCGGCATCTCACGACGGGAAGCGACGGCCATGGACCCCCAGCAGCGGGTCGGGCTGCGTGTCGCGTGGCGCAGCGTGGAGAACAGCGGCATCAACCCCGACGACCTGGCCGGCCACGAGGTGGGCTGTTACGTCGGCGCCTCCGCGCTGGAATACGGCCCCGCCCTTTCCGAGTTCTCCCACCACAGCGGGCATCTGATCACCGGGACGTCGCTGGGCGTGATCTCGGGGCGCATTGCCTACACGCTCGACCTGGCCGGGCCGGCGCTCACGATAGACACCGCCTGCTCGTCGGCGCTCGCCGCGTTTCACACCGCGGTGCACGCGATCCGGGCCGGCGACTGCGACCTCGCGCTCGCCGGTGCCGTCTGCGTGATGGGCACCCCGGGCTATTTCGTCGAGTTCTCCTCGAAACACGCGCTGTCCGACGACGGGCATTGTCGTCCGTACAGCGCGCTCGCCAGCGGAACCGTCTGGGCGGAGGGCGCGGCCATGTTCGTGCTTCAGCGCCGGTCCCGCGCGGTGGCCGACGGGCGCCGCATCCTCGCGGAGGTGCGCGCCAGCTGCCTGAACTCCGACGGACGCAGCAACGGGCTGATGGCGCCCAGCGGCGACGCGCAACTGCGACTGTTTCGGCGCGCCATCGCGCAGGCCGGCGTCGAGCCCGTGGACGTCGGGATGGTCGAAGGGCACGCCACCGGGACCCGGCTCGGCGACCTGACGGAACTGCGTTCGTTGGCGGCCAGTTACGGCACCGCGCCGCCAGGGCGGGGACCGCTCCTGGGCTCGGTCAAGTCCAACATCGGTCATGCCCAAGCAGCCGCGGGCGCTTTGGGCCTCGCCAAGGTGATCCTGTCCGCCGAACACGCCGCCGTGCCTCCGACCCTGCACGTCGACGAGCCCAGTCACGAAATCGACTGGGAGGGCCAGGGTTTGCGATTGGCCGACAAGCTGACCCCGTGGCGGGCCGTCGACGGGTGGCGAACCGCGGCGGTGTCCGCGTTCGGGATGAGCGGCACCAACACGCATCTGATCGTCTCGATGCCGGATAACGGGCGCGCCTGATGCCCCTCAAACGACTGCCCGACGGGCGCGTCCCGGTGCTCCTCAGCGCGCACGCCGACGAACTCCTTTCCGCGGACGCCCGCGCGATCGCCGGCTACCTGGAGCGCCGTCCGGAAACGACCGTCGCCCAGGTGGGCCGCCAGCTGCGCGGGACCCGACGGGTGCGCCGACACCGTGCGGTGCTGCGCGCCGCGGATCGGCCGGAGCTCATCGGCGGGCTCCGTGCGCTGGCCGCGGGGCGCGAGCATCCGCTGGTCGCCCGGTCGGAGCTGGAATCGGCCCCGCGGCAGGCGTTCGTAGTTCCCGGTCAGGGTGTCCATTGGCCGGGCCTGGGTGCCGTCGCGTACCGGGAGCTCCCGGCCTACCGGGCGGCGGCCGATGTTTGCGTCGCGGCGTTCGAGGCCGCGGGGCACGCGTCGCCCCTGCGCTACCTGACGGCGGTGGACGACGCGCGGTCCTTCCCCGAAATCGAGGTGCAGGGCGCGCAATTCGTCCATGCGGTGGCGCTGGCGGAGGTCTGGCGGTCGTGCGGCGTGCTTCCCGACCTCACCATCGGCCAGAGCCTCGGCGAGGTCGCCGCGGCCTTCGTCGCCGGCACCATCACCCTGGCCGACGCCGTCGCCGTCGTCGCGGCCCGGGCCGGCGTGGTGGACCGCCTTCCGGACCGCTACGCGATGGCCACGCTGGGCGTTGGCGCCGACGCGGCCGGCACCCTGATCGCGGCGACTGACGGCTGGGTCGAGCTGTCGGTCGTGCACTCCGGTTCCACCGTGGCGGTGTCGGGCGAACGAGACGCGGTGCGGGCGATCGCCGACACGGTTCGCTCCAGCGGTCGGTTCGCCCGCGAGATCACCGCGGGCTTCCCCGGGCACACCAGTGTGCTCGAGCCGCTCCGCGACGAATTCGCGGCGCGGTTGCCCGTCGCCGAATTCGCTGACGCCCCCGTGCAATTCATCGGCGGCGCCACCGGCGACGTGGTGGCGCCCGACGAGCCCTTCGGCGATTACTGGTATGCGAACCTGCGCAACACGGTGCGACTGGACCGCGCGTTCGCGTCGGCAATCCGGTGCGGCGCCGGGTCGTTCATCGAGTTGTCGGCGCACCCGGCGCTGTTGTTCACGATTGGCCAGATCTTCGAGGCCGACCTGCCGGACGGCCCGGCGGTGCTGGTCGGCTCGGCTCACCGCGACGAGCCGGTGCTCGAGGCGCTGTCGGCGAACATCGTCACCGCGGCGGTGGCCGACCCGGGCTACACCTGGGCGGACTACCTGGACGGCCCGACCGTCGGCGACGCTGGCCTGCAGGGGTTCCCGAACGCGCCGATGCGCGCGATCCCGATGTGGGCACACCCGGCGCCGCTGCCGGCCGGGTCCGGACCGGTCCCGGCGCCCGACATCATGCTGGAGCACTGGGAGCGGGCGGCGCCGCCCGCACGGGTCGCGGGACCACCGGCGCGGCTCGCGGTGATCGAGGTCGGGGCCGAAGGCCCGCTGGCCCAACCGCTGCGCGCGGCGATCGAGTCCCACCCGGCCACCTACCTCAGCGCACCGCGGGACGCGGACATCGTCGCGGTGATCGCGCCGGTCTTCGACTCCGCGGGCGCGTACCGGGCCGCCGAGGCCCTCACCGGCCTGGCCGGGGCCGGCCTGCTCGACTACGCGAACGCGTTGGGCCCCCGCTGCCGCACGGTCTGCCTGCTCACCGTCGCCGCCGAGCGCGTCTACCCCCACGATGCGCCGCCGTCGGCCGCCCACGCGGGGCTGGCCGCGATGCATCGCAGCGCCGGATTCGACCACCCCGAACTGACTTTCACCCACCTGGACCTGCCGTCGTGGGACCTGACGCCCGCCGCCTGCTCCGCCGCCGTCGACGCGGTGCTGTCCGGCGCCGGCGAAGTCGCGCTGCGCGGGGACGCCGTGTTCGAGCGCTCGTTCCGCGTGGCACCTGCCGCCGCGCAGTGGCCGCTGGATTCCGGGGTGCTCGACGACGTCGTCATCACCGGTGGTGCCGGCGCCATCGGCCTGCACTACGCCCGCTATCTCGCCGAGCGTGGGGCGCGGCGCATCGTCCTGCTGAGTCGCCGCTCGGCGGATCCCGAGCGGCTAAGGGCGTTGGCGGCCGAATTCGGCACCGAGCTGGTGTCCGCCCGGTGCGACATCACCGATCCGGCCCAATTGACGCTCACCGCAGCGCAGTACGGCGCCGCCGGCGCGACGTTGATCGTGCACGCGGCGGGCAGCGCCGGATTCGGCGGCCCTGATGGGCTGACGGGGGCCGCGTTCGCCGACGCCGTCGCCGCCAAGGTCGGCGGCCTGGCCCACCTCGCCGAGCTGTGGCCGGTCCGCGCGAAAGCGCGAATGCTGTTGTGCTCGTCGCTATCCGGGCTGTGGGGCGGGCGCGGACACGCCGCCTACTCGGCGGCCAACCGGCTGCTGGACGTGATGGCCGCCGAGCTGCGCGCCGCGGGCCGGCACTGCGTGGCGGTCAGATGGGGCCTGTGGCAACCGTCGAACGGCGGCGAATCGGGCCGGGGCATCGTCGATGCGGCCGAGATGGAAAACATCGAGCGTTCCGGGCTGCGCCCGATGACGCCGCGCGACGCGATCCAGGCGAGCCTGCGCGACTGGCAAGACGACCCGCTGGTGTTCTCGGCCGACACGGCCCGGCTGCGGATCTTCCTGGGCGGCGGGCGGTCCGAAGCGCGCCACCGCCCCACGGAGGTCGCCGCGCCCCCCGCCGCCGGCGCGGTTCCGGTCGTCGATGCGGTGCGCAACCAATTGGCGGCCGTGCTCGGGATCGAGCGGTCGAGCGAATTGAACCTCGCGGCATCCCTTTTCGATCTCGGCATCGATTCGATGCTGGCGCTGGACCTGCGCAGGCGCCTCAACCGGACGATCGGCCGGACGGTGTCCCTGGCGACGCTGATGGGCGAGATCACCGGCGCCGAACTTGTCGAACAACTCGAGGGCGCCGACGAGCGCTCCGCACAAACACAGAAGGTGGACGTTTCGCGTGACTGACATCGCCGACCGCGGCGCCCGGCACGATGCGGCCCGCCTGGAACTGCTGCGTCGCCGTCTCGCCGCCCGCGGCCTCTCGTCCGGCGCCGGCGGTTCCGACGAGCCGGCCCCCGCCGACGACCGACTCTCCGACGGCCAGGCCCGGATGTGGTTCGTCCAGCTGGCCGACCCCGGCGGCGCGCTGCTCAACGTCTGCGTCTCCTATCGGATCACCGGCGACGTCGATCTCGCCCGGCTGCGCGACGCCGTCGACGCGGTCAGCCGCCGGCACCCGATCCTGCGGACCACCTACGCCGTCGGTGACGATGGCAGCCCCCGGCCGACGGTGCACGACGATCTGCGCCCGGGCTGGGCCCAGCACGACCTGACCGATCTGTCGGACCACGCGCGCCGCCTCCGGCTCGAGGTGCTGGCCCAGCGCGAATTCTCCACGCCCTTCGACCTTTCCACCGACGCGCCGCTGCGGATCACCGCCGTGCGCACCGCGCCCGGCGAACACGTCCTGCTGTTGGTGGCCCACCACATCGCTTGGGACGACGGCTCGTGGCGGCCGTTCTTCGCCGACCTCACCAATGCGTACCAGGGCGCCGAGTTGGCGCCCGACCGCCACACCACCCCGCCGGCGGCGCAGTCAGTGCCCGACACCACCGACGCCGACCTCGACTACTGGCGTGCCGTCATGGCCGACCCGCCGGAGCCCCTGGAGCTCCCCGGCCCGGCCGGGACGGCCATGCCGACCAACTGGCGGGCCGCCCGCGGCGAACTGCGGCTGTCCGGCGACATCGCGCAACGGGTGACCGCGATGGCCCGCGAGACCGGCTGTACCCCATACATGGTGCTGCTCGCCGCATTCGGTGCCCTCATACATCGCTACACCCACAGCGACGACTTCCTCGTGGCTGCCCCGGTGCTGAATCGCGGGGCCGGAACCGACGACACCATCGGATATTTCGGCAACACGGTGGCGATGCGCCTGCGACCGCGGCCGGCGATGACCTTCCGCGAGCTGCTGAAGTCGACGCGCGACATCGCCACCGGGGCATTCGCGCACCAACGCGTCGGCCTCGACCGCGCCGTGCGCGAACTGAACCCCGATCGCCGACACGGCGCCGAACGGATGACCCGGGTCAGCTTCGGCTTGCGCGAGCCCGACGGCGGCGGATTCCGCCCGGCCGGCGCCGAGTGCGAGCGTTACGGCCCGCGCAGCAACCTCACCCAGCTGCCACTGGGTTTCATGGTCGAATTCGAGAGCGGCGGTGTGCTGGTCGAGGCCGAACACCTGCTGGAGATCCTCGAACCCGCGCTGGCTCGCCAGATGCTGCATCACTTCGCCGTGCTGCTGGACGACGCCCTGGCCGAACCGGACAGGCCGTTGGCCGGGCTGGCGCTGCTGGACGAGGCCGACGCCGCCTGGCTGCGCGAGGTGTCGCACGGCGAGGTGTTCGAGACCACCCCCAAAACCCTCGCCGACCTGGTGTCCGAGCAGGCCGCGCGGACCCCGGACGCCATCGCCGTCGTCTACGAAGGCCGCCGGTACACCTACCGCGACATCAACGAGGCCGCAAACCGGTTGGCGCACTGGCTGATCGGCCGGGGCATAGGCAGCGAGGACCGTGTCGCCGTGCTGCTCGACAAGTCGCCGGACCTGGTCGTCACCGCGGTCGGCATCGCCAAGGCCGGTGCGGTGTACGTGCCCGTGGACCCCACCTACCCGCCGGACCGGCTGCGGTTCATCCTCGACGACTGCGACGCGAAGCTGGTGCTGCGCGAGCCGGTGGCCGACCTGGCCGCGTACGGCGCCGACGACCCCACCGACGCGGACCGGGTGCGGCCGTTGCGCCCGGAAAACACCGCGTATCTGATCTACACGTCGGGCACCACCGGACTGCCCAAAGGCGTTGCGGTGCCGCACCGCCCGGTCGCCGAATACTTCGTCTGGTTCAAGGGCGAGTACGGCGTCGACCACACCGACCGGCTGCTGCAGGTCGCCTCCCCGAGCTTCGACGTGTCGATCGCCGAGATCTTCGGCACGCTGGCCTGCGGGTCGCGCATGGTGATCCCAAGGCCCGGGGGGCTCAACGACATCGGCTATCTCACCGCACTGTTGCGCGACGAGGGAATCACCGCAATGCATTTCGTGCCCTCCCTGCTCGGCTTGTTCCTGTCGCTGCCCGGCGTCAACCAGTGGCGGACGCTGCAACGGGTGCCCATCGGCGGCGAGCCGCTGCCCGGCGAGGTGGCGGATAAGTTCCACGCCACGTTCGACGCGTTGCTGCACAACTTCTACGGCCCGACCGAGACCGTGATCAACGCCAGCCGGTTCAAGGTCGAGGGCCCGCAAGGCACCCGCATCGTGCCCATCGGCCGGCCCAAGATCAACACCACGATGCACCTGCTCGACGGTTCGCTGCGACCCGTGCCGGTCGGCGTGATCGGCGAGATCTACCTCGGTGGAACGCATCTGGCGCATGGGTACCATCGCCGTGCCCGGCTGACCGCCGAGCGGTTCGTCGCCGACCCGTTCAATCCCGGCGCGCGCATGTACCGAACCGGGGACCTGGCGCGCCGCAACGCCGACGGCGACGTCGAGTTCGTCGGTCGCGCCGACGAACAGGTCAAGATCCGCGGCTTCCGGATCGAACTGGGCGACGTCGCGGCGGCCATCTCGGTCGATCCGACGGTCGGGCAGGCGGTAGTGGTGGTCAGCGACCTGCCGGGGCTAGGCAAGAGTCTGGTTGGCTACGTGACGCCCGCCGCGGGAGCGTCCGAGGTCGACCTCGACCGCATCCGGGCCCGCGTCGCCGCGGCGCTGCCCGAGTACATGGTGCCGGCGGCATACGTTGTGCTCGACGAGATTCCGATCACCGCGCACGGCAAGATCGACCGGGCCGCGCTGCCAACCCCGGAGGTGAGTTCCGGCGCGGAGTTCCGCGAGCCGGGATCGGAGACCGAGCGGCGCGTCGCTGGACTGTTCGCCGAGCTGCTCGACCGCGACCGGGTCGGCGCCGACGATTCGTTCTTCGACCTGGGCGGACACTCGCTGCTCGCGACGAAGCTGGTGGCGGCGGTCCGCAACGCGTTCGGCGTCGACATCGGCGTGCGCGAGGTTTTCGAACTGGCAACGGTGTCGCGGCTCGCCGCGCATATCGACGCCGCGGAGCAGGCGTCGGCGCGGCCACGGCTGATGGCGCTGAACCACAGCGGGCCGGTGCGGCTGTCGTCGTCGCAGCTGCGAAGCTGGTTCACCTATCGATTCGACGGGCCCAACGCCGTCAACAACATTCCGTTCGCGGCGGCGTTGCGGGGCCCCTGCGACACCGACGCACTGGCGGCGGCCGTCACCGACGTCGTGGCGCGGCACGAGATCTTGCGCACCACTTACCGCGAGATCGACGGCGTCCCCCATCAGATCGTCCACCCGCCCGCCGAGGTTCCGGTGCGCCGCGCCGACGGGCCCGACGAGGAATGGCTTGGGGCCCAATTGGATACCGAGCGGCGCCACGTCTTCGACCTGGAGACCGACCCGCCGATCCGGGCGGCGGTGCTGAGCACGCCGGAGCGCAACGTCCTGTCGGTGGTGCTGCACCACATCGCCGGCGATCACTGGTCTGCCGGAGTGTTGTTCACCGACCTGCTCACCGCCTACCGGGCCCGCAGCGGCGGCCATGCGCCCGAGTGGGAAGCGCTGCCCTTGCAATACGCCGATTACGCCGCGTGGCAGGTGGCGCTGCTGGAGGACAGCGCCGGCATCGCCGGACCGCAGCGCGACTACTGGACCCGACAACTCGAGGGACTGGCGGGTGAAAACGGTCTGCGCCCGGACTTCCCGCGGCCGCTCGCGCCCACCGGCGCCGGTGCTGCCGTCGAATTCGGTTTCGGGGCGGCGACCCGCGCCAAGCTGACCGCCCTGACTCGTGAGCTCGGCATCACCGAGTTCATGCTCTTGCAGGCCGCCGTCGCGGTGGTGCTGCACGAGGCCGGCGGCGGCCCGGACGTCCCACTCGGCACCCCGGTCGCCGGTCGCAACGAATCCGATTTGGATCGCCTGATCGGCTTTTTCATCAACATCGTGGTGCTGCGGAATGACCTGCGCGGCAACCCCACACTGCGCGAGCTGCTGACGCGGACCAGGGACATGGCACTGGCCGCGTACGCACACCAGGACCTGCCGTTCGATCAGGTGGTGGACGCCGTCAGGCCCGCCCGGTCGCTGTCGCGCAACCCGCTTTTCGACGTGGTGGTGCACGTTCGCGAACAGTTACCACGAGATCAAGTGATCGACAGCGGACCGGACGGCGACACCACCTTCACCGCGCTGGAGCCGGAATTCGACGTGGCGCACGCCGACATGTCGGTCAACTTCTTCGCGTCCGACGACGGCTACCGAGGCCACATCATCTATCGCCCCGAGCTGTACCGGCGCGGCACCGCGGAACGGTTCGCCGGGTGGCTGGTCCGGGTCATCGAGGCGTTCGCCGAACGTCCCGATCAACGGTTGCGCGACGTCGAGATCGCCGGTGCGCAAGAACGACAGCGCATTCTGGCCCGGTCCGACGCGGGCGACGGCGCGGCGCGGGTATACCTGCTGGACGCCTGGCTGAGCCCCGTCCCGGTCGGGGTGGTGGGCGACGTCTACTACGGTGGCGGTCCGGCGGTCATCGGCCGGCTGGCGCGGGCATCGCTGACCGCGACCCGCTTCGTCGCCGATCCGTTTGCCGCCCAACCCGGTTCGAGGCTGTACCGCAGCGGCGAGCGCGGCGTGTGGACCGACGACGGTCAACTCGAATTGGTCACCGACATCGAGGGACCCGCGCCGGCGGCGGCTGTCGCCGATCCGGCCGAACCGCCCGGCACCGCGACCGAGCGCGCGCTCGCGGCGATCTTCGCCGACCTGCTCGAAGCCGGCGAAATCGGGCGCCACGACGAATTTTTCAATCTTGGTGGGGACAGCATCCTCGCCGTGCGGGCCGCCGCGCGGGCCCGCGACGGCGGAATGCCGCTGACCCCGCGGATGATCTTCGAACATCCCGTGCTTCATGAGCTCGCCGCCGCCCTGGACGACAAGTCGGCAGCCGAAATCGAACCCGAGAACGGCGGCTCCCACGCACCGATGAGCGCCTCGGGACTTTCCGCCGAGGAGCTGGCCGCACTGACCTCGTCATGGGGTGATCGGCCGTGACCCGAGCCGACCCGCGGCCGGCCATCGAGGATGTGATGGCGCTCAGCCCCCTGCAGCAGGGGCTGTTCTCGATGGCGACGCTAACCGCCGAGGAGGGGTCGGGCGCGGACCCGTATGTCATCGCGATGGCCGCCGACGTGGTGGGCCCGCTCGACGTCGCGTTGTTGCGCGAGTGCGCCGCGGCACTGCTGATCCGGCACCCTAATCTGCGGGCAAGCTTCATCCACGGCGACCTGAGCCGGCCCGTCCAGGTGGTGCCCAGCAGCGCCGAAGTGCCCTGGCGCTGCGTGCGCGCCGAGCCCGGCGGGGTCGAGGCGCTGGAAGCCGAAGAGCGCCAACGCCGTTTCGACGTGGGCCGGGGTCCGCTGATCCGGTTCCTGCTCATCGAATTGCCGGAGCAACGCTGGCATCTGGTCATCGTGGCGCACCACATCGTCATCGACGGGTGGTCGCTGCCACTTCTGGTGTCCGAACTGCTCGCCCTGTATCGCGCGGGGGGAGACGCCGCCGCGTTGCCGCCACCGCCGCGGCCGTACCGCGACTACATCGGCTGGCTGGCCACCCGAGACCAGGCGGCCAGCCGCGCCCTGTGGGCCGAGCATCTCCAAGGCACGGACGGGCCCACCCTGCTCTCCCCGGCGCTGACCGCCACCCCGCCACCGGCGGGCATACCGCGCCGCACCACGCTGCGCCTCGATCCCGAGTCCGCCGCCGCGCTGACCGAGGCCGCCCGGACCCGCGGCGTCACTCTCAACACGTTGGTCCAAATGGCTTGGGCGACAATACTGTCGGTGTTAACCGACCGCGACGATGTGACGTTCGGGGTGACGGTGTCCGGCAGGCCGGGCGAACTTCCGGGCGTCGAGACGATGGTCGGCATGTTCATCAACACCGTGCCGTTGCGGGTACGGCTGGATCCCCGCCAAGCGGCCGGGACGCAATGCCTTACGCTGCAACGCGAATCCGCCGCGCTGCGCGACCACAGCTACCTGGGGCACGCCGAACTGCGTGCGATCGCCGGTGTCGGCGAGATGTTCGACACCCTGCTGGTGTACGAAAACTTCCCACCCGGCGAGGTCGTGGGGGCGACCGAATTCGTCGCAAACGGAGCGACGTTCCGCCCGGTGGCGCTGGAGAGCGTGTCGCACTTCCCCGTAACCATCGCCGCCCACCCGAGCGCCGGCGGGCTCACGGTACTGGTCGAGGTGCTCGACGGTGCGCTGGGCGCGATGGCACCCGAAGACCTCGGCGGGCGGCTGCTGACGGTGGTGCAACGATTGGTGGACAAGTGGGACCGGCCACTGCGCGAGGTCGACGTCCTGCTCGACGGCGAACGCGATTCGGCCGCCGCGGACCTGCCGGAGGCGCCGGCGGTCGCGGTGCACGACCGGTTCGCCGAAATCGCCGCGGCGCAACCCGATTCGCCCGCGGTCAGCTGGGCCGACGGGCGGCTGACCTACCGCGAGCTCGATGCGTTCGCCGACCGGCTGGCCACCGCGCTGCAGCGGGCGGGCGTGGGCAGCGAGACCCCGGTGGCGATCCTGCTGTCGCGGGGTCCCGGCTATGTCGCCTCGATGCTGGCCGTCCTCAAGGCCGGCGGCATGATCGTGCCGCTGGACCCGGGCATGCCGGACGAGCGGGTCGCCGAGATCCTGCGCCAGACGTCGGCCCCGATCGTCGTCGACGAGGAATTCGTCGCGGATTCCGTTGCCGGGGACGCCGATTACCAGGCCGCGACCGTGCCGCCGGACCACGCGGCCTACGCGGTCTTCACCTCGGGCACCACCGGCGCACCGAAGGGCGTCATCGGTACGCACCGAGCGCTCGCGGCGTACGCCGACGACCACATCGAGCGCGTTCTTGCGCCGGCGGCCGCGCGTTTGGGGCGACCGCTGCGCATCGCGCACGCCTGGTCGTTCACCTTCGACGCGGCGTGGCAGCCGTTGGCGGCCTTGCTCGATGGCCACTCGGTGCACATCGTCGCCGACGAGCATCAGCGTGACGCCGAGACGCTGGTCGACGTGATCGACCGCTTCGGCCTGGACATGATCGACACCACGCCGTCGATGTTCGGCCAGCTGCACGATGCGGGACTGCTGCGGCGGGTGCCGCTGGCGGTTCTCGCGCTCGGCGGCGAGGCCCTCGGTGTCGCCGCGTGGCGCGCTATCCAAACCGAATGCGCCCGAACGGCGATGGTCGCCTTCAACTGCTACGGACCCACCGAGACCACGGTCGAGGCCGTAGTCGCGGCCATCGCCGAGCACGCCCGGCCGTCCATCGGCCGTCCCACCCGGACCACTCGCGCCTACATACTGGACTCCTGGCTGCGGCCGGTTCCCGACGGCGCCGCCGGCGAGTTGTACCTGGCGGGCGATCAGCTGACCCGCGGCTACCTGGGGCGGGCGGCCGAAACCGCAACGCGTTTCGTCGCCGAACCGAACGGCGGCGGCACCCGGATGTACCGCACCGGAGACGTGGTGCGCCGCATGCCCGACGGCGGCCTGGAGTTCCTCGGTCGCAGCGACGCCCAGCTGAAGATCCGCGGATTCCGCGTCGAGCCCGGCGAGATCGCGGCGGTGCTCTGCGGCCACGACGGGGTGCGGGGCGCCCACGTGATGGCTCATCACCACGCCAGTGGGCCCCGGCTCACCGCGTATGTGGCGGGCGGGCCCGACCGGCCTGCAGCGGCCGAACTGCGGAAGATGCTGCTCGACCGGCTGCCGCGCCACCTCGTTCCCCATCACATCGTCGTCCTGGACGAGCTGCCGCTGACCTCGCACGGCAAGATCGACGAAAAGGCACTGGCGGCAACCGATATCGCCGACCGTCCGGCCGTCGCGCCTGACACGCCGACCGAGGCGGCGCTGACCCAGGCGTTCGCCGACGTCTTGGGCGGCACCGACGTCGACGTCACCGCGGGTTTTCTGGACCTGGGCCTGGACAGCATCTCGGCCCTGTCGGTGGTGCAGGCCGCCCGCCGCCGCGGCCTCGCGCTGCGGGCCCGGTCGATGGTGGAGTGCGACACCATCCGCGAACTCGCCGCGGCGATCGACTCCGACGCGGCCCGCCACCCGATCTCCGACGGCGCGGCCGAGTCCGGCGAACCAATCCCGGTGTTGGCAGGCGCCCATTGGCTCTACGAGCACGGCGACGCCCGACGGCTCGCACAGACCGAAGTCATCAGGCTGCCCGACACGATCACCCGCGGCGACCTGGAGGCGCTGCTGCGCGCGGTCGTCGGCGGGCACGAGGTGTTGCGCTGCCGGCTCGACCGCGACGCGATGACGCTTGTCGCGCAACCGGAGGTCGACATCCTGCGCGAGGCGTGGGCCAGCGGCGAGCCGACCAACGACGTCGCCAAGCATGTCCTCGAGACGGTGCAGAGCCTCGACCCGCAGGCCGGTCGGCTGCTGTCCGCGGTGTGGCTGCGCCGGCCGCATCAGCCGGGGGTGCTGGTGCTGACGGCGCACGTGCTGGCGATGGACCCGGCCTCGTGGCGCATCGTGCTGGGCGAACTCGACGCCGGCCTGCACGCCCTGGCCGCGGGGCGTCAGCCCACGCCGGCGCGCGAGCACACCACCTACCGGCAGTGGTCACGGATGCTGGCGGAGCGGGCCAAAACGCTGGACACCGAAGCCTTTTGGGCCGCGGAGTTGCGGGGCGCCGATCCGCCGCTGGGCTCCCGCAGGCTGCGGCCGCGGACCGACCGCGCCGGCGACCTGTCGATCAGCGTCTCGGCCTGCGGGACCGAGCTCACCGGGCGGCTGCTCGCGGCGGGACAGCCGATGGGCGAACTGCTGATCACCGCGGCCGCGCGCACCGTGACCGCGTGGCGGCGGCGACGCGGCCAGGACACCCCGGCACCCCTGTTGGCGCTGGAGACCCACGGCCGCACGGAATTCGGGGCCGACACCGATACCGGCGACACCGTCGGGCTGCTCAGCGCGATCTACCCGTTGCGCATCCACTCCGACGGGGCCACCGACTTGGCCCGAATCCCCGGCAGCGCTGTCGATTACGGCCTGCTGCGTTACCTGCGGCCCGATACGCGACTGCGCGAGCTCCCCGAACCTCAACTGCTGCTCAATTATTTGGGCAACCTCCACGTCGGCGTCGGGGACCTCGAGCTCGACCGCGAGCTGATGGCGGAGGTCGGCCGGGTGCCCGAACCCGAACAAGCGGTGCGCCACGAACTGACCGTGGTGGCGGGCATCCTCGGCACCGGCGCCGCTCGCGTGCTGGCCACCCAGTGGCGGGCGCTGCCGAGCATTCTGGACGAGGCGGAAATCACAGAACTGCAAGAACTTTGGACCCAGACACTGCGGGAGATGGCGGAATGAGCACACTTGCGGTCCTTGGCGCCGGAGCCAAGGCGGTGGCCGTCGCGGCCAAGGCATCGGTGCTGCGCGACATGGGAGTCGATGTTCCCGACGTCGTCGCGGTCGAACGCATCGGGGTGGCGGCCAATTGGCAGGCCAGCGGCGGATGGACCGACGGCGCGCACCGGCTGGGCACCAGCCCGGAAAAAGACGTCGGGTTCCCGTACCGCTCGTCGATGGCGCCGCGGCGCAACGCCGAACTCGACGAGCGGATGACCCGCTACAGCTGGCAGTCGTATCTGATCGCCACCGCGTCGTTCGCCGAATGGATCGACCGGGGCAGACCGGCGCCGACCCATCGCCGGTGGAGCCAGTACCTGGGCTGGGTGGCCGCCCAGGTGGGCCTCGACGTGGTGCACGGCGAGGTCGAGCGGCTCGCCGTCAGCGGCGATCGCTGGGCCCTGCAGACCCACGAAACCACCGTGCACGCCGACGCCCTGATGATCACCGGCCCCGGCCAGGCCGAGAAGTCGTTGCTGCCCGGGAATCCGCGCGTGCTGTCGATCGCCCAGTTCTGGGACCGCGCCGCGGCCGACGACCGCATCAGCGCCGAGCGCGTAGCGGTGATCGGTGGCGGCGAGACGGCCGCGTCGATGCTCAACGAGCTGTTCCGGCACCGGGTTTCGAGCATCACCGTCATCTCCCCGCAGGCCACGCTGTTCACCCGCGGCGAGGGGTTCTTCGAGAACTCGCTGTTTTCCGATCCCACCGACTGGACCGACCTGACGCTCGACGAGCGCCGCGACGCGCTGGCGCGCACCGACCGTGGGGTGTTCTCGGCCAACGTGCAGGAGGCGCTGCTGGCCGACGACCGCATCCACCACCTGCGCGGCCGGGTCGCGCACGCCGTGGGCCGCGACGGGCAGATCCGGTTGACCCTGTCCACCAACCGGGGCAGCGAGAACCTCGAGACGGTACACGGATTCGATCTGGTCATCGACGGCTCCGGCGCCGACCCGCTGTGGTTCACTTCGCTGTTCGCCCAGGACGCGCTGGACCTGCTCGAACTCGGGTTGGGTGGGCCGCTGACCGCCGAGAGCCTGCAGGAAGCGATCGGCTACGACCTGGCCGTCACCGATGTCACCCCAAAGTTGTTCCTGCCCAACCTGTCCGGGCTCACCCAGGGTCCCGGCTTTCCCAACCTGAGCTGCCTCGGATTGCTGTCCGACCGGGTGCTGGGCGCCACCGTGGTTTCAGCGGGCGCCGGCACACAACGAACGACAAGGAGAAGCGATGAGCACCAACCCCTTCGATGACGACGACGGCGCCTTCTATGTGCTGATCAACGGCGAGGAGCAGCACAGCCTGTGGCCCGCGTTCGCCGAAATCCCGGCCGGCTGGCGCGCGGTGTTCGGCGAAGCGAGCCGCTCGGCGTGCCTGGATTACGTCGACGACAACTGGGCCGACCTGCGCCCCAAGACCCTTCGCGAGGCCATGGCCGGCGACTGAGCTACTGGTAACGTGCCCGTACCGTGACCCGCCCGAGACCAAGAACAGAAGGCGCCGGGGGCAGAATCACAACTCTTACTCACCAGGGGGAGGACCTGACCATGAGAACGAAATCCTTGAAGTCCTTGGCCATCGGCGCGATAGCCATGGGCGCGGCGGCCGTCGGCGCGACTCCCGCCGCAGCCGCGCCGCCGCAGGATCCGCCGCCGGCGCCGGGACTGCCGAGCCCGGACCAGTTGTCCAACCTGTGCACCCAGGCGACCGATCCCGGCGTGTCCTACACGACCAAGACCAACCTGGTGCAAAACGGCATCGCTCCGGACGAGGGCCACGTGGCCGACCACGACCTGCGCAAGGCGTACCGCAACGGAAACTTCCCGGAGACGTTCGCCGTGACGAACATCGCGCCTGCCGGTCCGAACATGGCCCAGGCCGACGTCGCCATCGGGGGTCCGAAGTTCGCCGGGCCGGTGGAAAAGCACCTCGCGTTCGTCAACGAGGGCGGCAACTGGATCCTGCAGCACGACGCCGCGATCGCCCTGATACAGGCCGCCACCGCGACGAACTAGCAACGCCGGGCAGCCTGTGCACCACACAGTGGGCGCACAGGCTACTCACATGACGTGGCCGTAACGTCTCGGTGTGCAGACACGAAACAACAGTCGAAAGACGCACACTGGCACGGTCCGTCGACGCGTGCCCACCTGAGGGGGGACCATGAGAAACGTTAAATTCTTCGCCGGCGGCGCCGCAGCGCTGGCCGTCATCGGGGGAGCGGCCGCCGGCATCACGTCCGTCGTGGCACCGGGTGAGGCGGCCTCGGTGCGGCTGATCGCGGTCGGCGCGCCGCTGCCGCAGGATCCGCCGCAGGCGGTGAATGTGCCCACGGCCGATCAGTTGACCGGCGTGCTGAACAGCCTTGCGGACCCGAGCGTTTCGTTCTCGAACAAGAGCAACCTGGTCGAAGGCGGAATCAGCGGGCTGGAAGCGCACGTCGCCGACAAGAAGCTGCAGAAGGCGGCCAAGAACGGCGACCTGCCGCTGGCGTTCGGCGTCACCAACATTCAACCGGCCGCGGCCGGTTCCGCGACAGCCGACGTGGCGGTCTCGGGTCCCAAGCTCACGTCGCCCGTGACCCAGAACGTCACGTTCGTCAACCAGGGCGGCTGGGTGCTGTCGCGCGCGTCGGCGATGGAGTTGCTGCAGGCCGCCGGTCAGTGACCGGCGCGCACGCCGCGCAGGTCTAGTTTTGCGATCCGGTCCGGGTCGGCCAGCACATCAATGGCCGCCACCAGCCCGTCGCGCACCACGAAACCCATGATGGCGGTGGGCCGCCCATCGACGAACACGACCGCGCCGGCCGCGCCGTTGACGATGGCGCGGCACACCTCGCGCTCCGGCGCCGCGTAGCCGCGGGCCAGCTTGGCCACGGATTGCGCACCCTCGGCGCGGAATACGTTGGTGGCCTTGCCGAAATCGCCGCGCAGCACGACGCCGGGGTCCAGCACCGACACCAGCCGGTCAAAGTCGCCGGCGCGGCCCGCGGCGAAGAAGGCGTCCACGGCCTCGCGTTGCGCGGCGACGCCGCCGTCGGGGGCCGGATCGGCCTCCTCGATGCGCCGGCGGGCCCGGCTGGCCAGCTTTCGCGTCGCCTCCGGCGTCCGCTCGACGATGGGCGCGATCTCGTCGAACGGGACGGCGAACACGTCGTGCAGGACGAAGGCCAGCCGCTCGGCCGGCGGCAGCGTGTCCAGCACCACGAACAGCGCCAGCCCCACCGCGTCGGCCAGCATCGCCCGGTGCTCTGGATCGAATTCGCCCTCGGCATCGACGATCGGGTCGGGCAGGTGCCCGAGGGGCTCCTCGCGGCCGCGCCCGCGCAACGCGTTCAGGCAGATGCGGGCCACCACGGTGGTCAGCCAGGCGTCGAGGTTGGCGATATCGTCTGCGCCCCGCCCGGCGCTGAGCCGCAGCCACGCCTCCTGCACGGCGTCCTGGGCGTCGTCGACCGAACCCAACATGCGGTAGGCGAGGGCGCCCAGCCTCGGCCGCGCCGCCTCGAAGCGTGCGGACAACGAAGCGTTCGCCGCCGTCACGCGCGACCGGCCTCGGGCAGGGCGCACACCCGGTTGCCGGAGAAGCCGGACGAGCCGATGCCGAGCGCGATGTTGAACCGGGCGCGCATGTTGCCCAAATTGATGACGTGGGTGAGGCCGACCAGCTGCGGCGTGTCGAAGTGGGCGCGCAGCGCGTCGAACAGCTCGTCGGTCACCTCGACCGGGGTGCGGCTCATCGCGGTGGCGTACTCCATGATCAGCTTGTCGAGCTCGGAGAAGCAGGACGCATTGCGGTAATCGGCCATCGCGAGCAACTCCTCGTCGGTGATTCCCCACCGCCGCGCGATCTGTGAACCCAGGTCGATGCAGTACTCGCAGCGCACGGTAGTCGCCGCCTTCAGTTCGGCCAGCGCGCGGTGGCGGGGGCTGAGGATGTCCAGCTTCGACTCGGCCTGCTCCAGCTTGCCGTAGGCGCTGAGCAACCGCGGGATGTGCGCGTACATGCGCAGCGGTTCCAGCATTCCCGCCGTTTCCAGGCCGGCCATCTGCGCAAGCTTGCGCTTGGTGAAGAAGAAGGCGATCTTGGCGCCCAATCCGGCGTCGTGGTCCGAGACTCCTTGCAGCCGAGCCATGGCGTCCTCCCTTGAATGTCTCCCTTTCTAGGTCGACACCCGGCGACGCCCAAACGTGACCGCCGAAGACTACGTCTGCTGGCTCAGCGGCATGTCCATGTCGAACACCCGGGCGTGCAGCACGGTGCGGTTCCGCAGCGCGGCGCGCACCGCACGGTGCAGGCCGTCCTCGAGGTAGATGATCCCCCTCCAGCGCACCGCGTGCGGGAAAAGGTCGCCGTAGAAGGTGGAGTCCTCCGACAGCAGGCGGTCCAGGGCCAGCACGGTCGTCGTCGTGACCAACTCGTCGAGCCGGATCTGCTGGGGCGGTATTTGGGACCAGTCTTTGTAGGACAGCCCGTGATCCGGATACGGCTTGCCGTCGCGCACGCCCTTGAAAATCATCGGCGGGCCTTCTGCGACGTCCGCGAGGCGTCGCTTCGGCCCGACCGGTACATGCTGGACAGGCTAGCCGGGAACTTGCCGGAGTTCGCCGCCAGACGTCTGGCAGTGGCGGTTGGCACCTCTGGCGACCCGTAAAATGGACGCGATCAAGGAGGTGGGAGCCGATGGGAAGCGCCGACGAGCGTCGCTTTGAGGTGCTGCGCGCCATCGTCGCCGACTTCGTCGCCACCAAGGAACCGATCGGTTCGAAGTCGTTGGTGGAGCGCCACAACCTGGGGGTGTCGTCCGCCACGGTCCGCAACGACATGGCGGTGCTGGAGGCCGAGGGGTACATCACCCAGCCGCACACCAGCTCCGGGCGGGTGCCCACCGAGAAGGGCTACCGCGAGTTCGTGGACCGGCTCGACGACGTCAAGCCGCTGTCGTCGGCCGAGCGCAGCGCGATCCAAAGCTTCCTGGAGTCCGGCGTCGACCTCGACGACGTGCTGCGCCGCGCGGTGCGCCTGTTGGCGCAGCTGACCCGCCAGGTGGCGGTAGTCCAGTACCCGACGTTGTCGACGTCGACCGTGCGCCATCTGGAGGTGGTCGGGCTGACCCCGGCGCGGCTGCTGATGGTGGTCATCACCGACTCCGGACGGGTGGACCAGCGCATCGTCGAGCTCGGCGACGTCATCGACGACCATCAGCTGTCCCAGTTGCGCGAGATGCTGGGCCAGGCCCTGGTCGGCAAGCGGCTTTCCGCCGCGTCGACCGCTGTCGCCGACCTGGCCGGGGAGCTGCACGGGCGCAGCGGGCTGGCCACCAACCTGAGCGACGCCGTCGGCCGCTCGGCGACCGTGTTGCTGGAGTCTCTGGTCGAGCACACCGAGGAACGCCTGCTGATGGGCGGCACCGCCAACCTGACCCGCAACGCCGCGGATTTCGGCGGTTCGTTGCGGTCCATCCTGGAGGCCCTCGAGGAGCAGGTGGTGGTGCTGCGGTTGCTGGCGGCACAGCAGGAAGCCGGCAAGGTGACGGTGCGCATAGGCCACGAGACGGCCGTCGAGCAGATGGTCGGGACCTCGATGGTGTCCACTGCGTACGGCCGCTCGGATACCGTGTACGGCGGCATGGGTGTGCTGGGCCCCACCCGGATGGACTATCCGGGAACTATCGCCAGCGTGGCTGCGGTTGCTCTGTACATCGGCGAAGTGCTGGGTGCCCGATGACCGCGCACCCGCACCAGAGTTTTTGGACGGCCGCGTAGCGCGGCTTAGGACCTTTCAGGAGAGTCAGGCGTGGCACGCGACTATTACGGGCTGCTCGGCGTGAGCAGAAACGCCAGCGATGCGGACATTAAACGCGCCTACCGCAAGTTGGCGCGCGAGCTGCATCCCGATGTCAACCCCGATGAGGCCGCGCAGGCCAAGTTCAAGGAGATCAGCGTCGCCTACGAGGTGCTGAGCGACCCGGAGAAACGCCGGATCGTGGATCTGGGCGGCGACCCGCTGGAGAACGCGGCCGCGGCCGGCGGCGGGTTCGGCGGCTTCGGCAACTTGGGCGACGTGTTCGAGGCCTTCTTCGGCGGCGGTTTCAGCGCGGGGTCGGCGTCGCGCGGGCCGATCGGGCGGGTTCGGCCCGGCTCGGACTCGCTGCTGCGGATGCGGCTGGACCTCGAAGAGTGCGCGACCGGGGTGACCAAGCAGGTCACCGTCGACACCGCGGTCCTGTGCGACCGCTGCCAGGGCAAGGGCACCAACGGCGATTCCGCGCCCGTCCCCTGCGACACCTGCGGCGGCCAGGGCGAGGTGCAAACCGTGCAGCGTTCGCTGCTGGGCCAGATGGTGACGTCGCGGCCGTGTCCGACCTGCCGCGGCGTGGGGGTGGTCATCCCCGACCCCTGCCACCAGTGCATGGGCGACGGCCGGGTGCGGGCCCGCCGCGAGATCAGCGTCAAGATCCCGGCCGGTGTCGGCGACGGCATGCGCGTGCGGCTCGCCGCCCAGGGTGAGGTCGGGCCCGGCGGGGGACCGGCCGGTGACCTGTACGTCGAGGTCCACGAGCAGGCCCACGACATCTTCGTCCGCGAGGGCGACGACCTGCACTGCACGGTCTCGGTGCCGATGGTCGACGCGGCGCTGGGCGTCACCGTCACCGTCGACGCCATCCTGGACGGCAAGAGCGAGATCAACATCCCGGCGGGCACGCAGCCCGGCGCCATCATCACGTTGCGCGGCCACGGGATGCCGCACCTGCGCTCGGGCGTCCGGGGCAACCTGCACGTCCACGTCGAGGTGGTGGTGCCGAGCCGGCTTGACCACCGCGACACCGAACTGCTGCGTGAGCTGAAGGACCGCCGCAGCCGCGATGTGGCCGAGGTCCGCTCGACGCACGCCGGCGGTGGCCTGTTCAGCCGCCTGCGCGAGACCTTCACCGGACGCTAGTTCCCAGGAGCCCGCACGTGGTGGCGACGCTGTTCTACGTTGACGCACTGCCCGACGCCGGCGAGCTGGCCGCCGTCGAGGGTCACGAGGGCTTCCACGCCGCCACCGTGCGGCGAATTCGTCCCGGCGAAGAGCTGGTGCTCGGCGACGGCGCCGGAACCCTCGGCCGGTGCGTGGTGGAGCAATCGGGTCGCGAAAGGCTGCGGGCCCGGGTCCTGGAGCGCTGGAACGTCGAGCCGCCGCATCCCGCGGTGACGGTGGTGCAGGCGCTGCCCAAGTCCGACCGCTCCGAGCTGGCGATCGAACTGGCCACCGAAGCCGGCGCCGACGCGTTCCTGGCCTGGCAGGCGGCCCGCTGCGTGGCCAGCTGGGAGGGCGCCCGGGTCGACAACGGGCTGCGCCGGTGGCGCGCCGTCGCCTGTTCGGCGGCCCGGCAGTCCCGTCGGGCGCACATCCCGCCCGTCGACGGCGTGGTGTCCACCGCGGCGCTGACGCAGCGGGTTCGCGACGAGGTGGCGGCCGGGTCCGCGGTGCTGGCGCTGCACGAATCGGCGACCGACTTGCTTGCGAATTCCCATGTGGCCCAGGCGGATTCGGTGCTACTGGTGATCGGTCCCGAAGGAGGCATCGCGCCCGACGAGATCGCCGCGCTGACCGAGGCGGGCGCGGTGGCGGTCCGGCTCGGCCCGCAGGTGCTGCGGACGTCGAGCGCGGCCGCGGTGGCGCTCGGGGCGCTGGGCGTGCTCACCCCGCGATGGGATCAACACGCGGATACACAATCGCCCGCGGACGAACCGTTGGGACACAGTCATGACCGGCGGTAGACTGCAAGCCAGGATTTCACCACGTCAGGACCCCAGAAGGCAGGCATCGGAAACCACGTGACGCCCCGCGAGACCAGCGCTGCTGACGCAGCATCGACCTCCCAGGTTCGCAGCAGCATCAACGTTCCGCCCGATCTCGTCGTGGGCCTGCTCGGTTCAGCAGACGAAAACCTGCGCGCCCTGGAACGCATCCTCAGCGCCGACCTCCACGTGCGGGGCAATGCCGTCACCGTCTCCGGCGAGCCGGCCGACGTCGCGCTGGCCGAGCGGGTGGTCTCCGAGCTGGTGGCGATCGTGGCCAGCGGCCAGCCGATGACCCCGGAGGTGGTGCGCCACAGCGTGGCGATGCTCGTCGGTACCGGAAACGAATCACCCGCCGAGGTGCTCACCCTGGACATCCTGTCGCGCCGCGGCAACACGATCCGGCCCAAGACGCTTAACCAGAAGCGCTACGTCGACGCCATCGACGCCAACACGATCGTGTTCGGGGTCGGCCCTGCCGGCACCGGCAAGACGTATCTGGCCATGGCCAAGGCCGTGCACGCGCTGCAGACCAAGCAGGTCAGCCGGATCATCTTGACCCGCCCGGCGGTGGAAGCCGGTGAGCGCCTTGGCTTTTTGCCCGGGACGCTGAGCGAAAAGATCGACCCCTATCTGCGCCCGCTGTATGACGCGCTCTACGACATGATGGACGCCGAGCTGATCCCAAAGCTGATGTCCGCCGGGGTAATTGAGGTCGCACCGCTGGCGTACATGCGTGGCCGGGCCCAACCGGTGTTCACCAAGGTATTGACGCCCAGCGGTTTCCGGCCGATCGGTGAATTGCAAGTTGGCGACTCTGTGATCGGTTCCGATGGAACGCCAACGGAAGTTCTCGGCGTCTATCCGCAGGGCTTTAAGGAGATCTACCGGGTCCACACGCAAGACGGTTGCTCGACGCTCGCGTCCGGTGACCACTTGTGGTCGGTGTCGACTCGTGATGATCGGCGTCGCGGCAAGCCTCGGCGCGTCCTTCAAACCAAGGAGATGATCGGCAATCTCCGCGCGGCGCATTACCACCGCTACGAATTGCCCTTGCTGAGCGCACCGGTGAGGTTCGAGAGTCGGGCGGTGCCTTTAGATCCGTACGCTTTGGGTCTGCTCTTGGGCGACGGGTGTCTGACATGTGCGACGACACCGAGTTTCTCGACAGCTGATCCTGAGCTTGCTGCCTCGTTGGGTCAGTTGATCCCTGGGATCAAGGTACGGCGCAGGACAGAGGTCGACTACATACTGAATCGCTTCGCTGGTCCCGGTGAGGTCAGCACCCGAGAGAACCCGGTGACCGGTGCCTTGCGTCGACTTGGGTTAGCCGGCATGCGGTCAAATATCAAGTTCGTCCCCTCGGACTACCTGTTCAATACACCCGATGTGCGGCTCGCGGTTCTTCAGGGTCTGCTCGATTCCGACGGCGGTCCGGTCACCCAGCGGGGGCGCACTTGCCGCGTCCAGTTCACGACTGTGTCCGATCGACTCCGTGACGACGTGGTGTTCCTGGTCCAGTCATTGGGCGGCGTCGTCTACTGGCGGACCAGGCCAGCGGAAGGGCGTAAGCCGGGACTCGCACGGGGCCGCGACGTGCATCACCGCTCCGATGCACACATTCTCGACATCCGTTTGCCTGAGGGCGTCGTCCCGTTCCGGCTGGCCCGCAAAGCCGCGAAGTACGGCGCAACTGGCGGTGGTCGGCCGATGCGTTACATCGACCGGATCGAGCCCGCGGGGACTGAGGAGGCGGTGTGCATACGGGTCGCGGCAGCGGATTCCCTTTATGTCACTGAAGATTTCTTGCTCACACACAACACGTTGAATGATGCCTTCATCGTGCTCGACGAGGCGCAGAACACCACCGCCGAACAGATGAAGATGTTCCTCACCCGACTCGGTTTCGGGTCGAAGGTCGTGGTCACCGGGGATATGACCCAGATCGACCTACCCGGCGGCGCGCGGTCGGGCCTGCGGTCGGCGGTCGAGATCCTCGAGAGCGTCGACGACATCTACATCGCCGAGCTGACCAGCGTGGATGTGGTGCGCCACCGGCTGGTTTCGGAGATCGTCGACGCCTACGCCCGCTACGAAGAGCCCGGCTCGGGGATGAACCGGGCGGCCCGTCGGGCCTCGGGTGGCCGAAGCCGCCGATGAGCATCGAAGTCTCCAACGAGTCGGGCATCGACGTCTCCGAAGCGGAATTGGTCAGCGTCGCGAAGTTCGTCATCGCCAGGATGGACGTCAACCCGAGCGCCGAGCTGTCCATGGTGCTGCTGGACACCGCGGCGATGGCCGACCTGCACATGCGCTGGATGGACCTGCCCGGCCCGACCGATGTGATGAGCTTCCCGATGGACGAGCTCGAGCCTGGTGGGCGCCCCGACGCGCCCGAACCCGGGCCCTCGATGCTGGGCGACATCGTGTTGTGCCCGGAATTCGCCGCCGAGCAGGCGGCCGCGGCGGGCCACACCCTGGGACATGAGTTGGCGCTGTTGACGATTCACGGCGTGCTGCATCTGCTCGGCTACGACCATGGCGAGCCGGACGAGGAAAAAGAGATGTTCGCCTTGCAGGACCGGTTGCTCGCGGAATGGGTCGCCGAACAGGTCGAGGCCTACCAGCAGGACCGCCAAGAGGAACGCGACCGCCGATTACTGGACAAGTCAAGGTATTTCGACAATTGACCGGCGTCTCGCAGCTGCTCGGCGCGATCGCGTTGATCGGTCTTGGCGGGCTTTTCGCGGCGATCGACGCCGCGGTCAGCACGGTGTCGCTGGCCCGGGTCCAAGAGCTGGTTCGCGAAGAGCGACCCGGCGCGGTGTCGCTGCTCAAGGTGATGAGCGAGCGACCCCGCTACATCAACCTGATGGTGCTGCTCCGCATCATCTGCGAGATCACCGCGACCGTCCTGCTGGTGGTCTTTCTCTACGACAACTGGGGCATCAAGTGGGGATTGGCCGGCGCGGCCGCCATCATGGTGGTGACCAGCTTCGTCGTCATCGGAGTCGGCCCGCGCACCCTGGGCCGCCAACACGCGTATTCCATCTCCCTGGTGACGGCCCTTCCGCTGCGAGCGATTTCGTGGCTGCTGATGCCGCTCAGCCGGTTGCTGGTGGTCCTGGGCAACGCGCTCACGCCGGGCCGCGGATTGCGAAACGGGCCGTTCGCCTCGGAGATCGAACTGCGCGAGGTCGTCGACCTGGCACAGCAGCGCGGCGTGGTCGCGGCCGACGAACGCCGGATGATCGAGTCGGTCTTCGAACTCGGGGACACCCCGGCCCGCGAGGTGATGGTGCCGCGCACCGAGATGATCTGGATCGAAAGCGACAAGTCCGCCAGCCAGGCGACCACCCTGGCCGTGCGCAGCGGGCACTCCCGCATCCCGGTAATCGGCGAGAACGTCGACGACGTCGTCGGCGTGGTGTACCTGAAAGACCTTGTCCAACAGACGTTCCTGTCGCCCGACGGCGGCCGCGACACCAAGGTGTCGCAGGTGATGCGCCCGGCGATCTTCGTGCCGGACTCCAAGCCGCTGGACACGCTGCTGCGTGAGATGCAACGCGACCGCAACCACATGGCCCTGCTCGTCGACGAATACGGCGCGATCGCCGGCCTGGTCAGCATCGAGGACGTGTTGGAAGAAATCGTCGGCGAGATCGCCGACGAATACGACCAGGCGGAGACGGCCCCGATAGAAGACCTGGGCGACAAGCGGTTCCGGGTTTCCGCGCGCCTTCCGATCGAGGACGTCGGGGAACTCTACGACGTGGAATTTGACGACGACCTCGACGTCGACACCGTGGGCGGCCTGGTCGCCCTGGAATTGGGGCGGGTGCCGCTGCCGGGCGCCGAGGTGGTCTCGCATGGCCTGCGGTTGCGCGCCGAGGGCGGCCCGGATCACCGCGGGCGGGTGCGGATCAACACCGTCCTGCTGAGCCCGGCGGAAGCCGACGAATCGACGGACGGGGAGGCCGATCACCGTGGCTGAGGAATTGGACGCCGAGGACGCCAAGCTGGTGGTGCTGGCGCGCGCCGCGATGGCCCGCGCCGACGCAGACAGCGGCGCCGCGGTGCGCGATGCCGACGGCCGCACGTATGCGGCCGCGCCGGTGGACTTGCCGACGCCGAAGCTGACCGGGCTGCAGGCCGCGGTCGCCGCCGCCGCATCCAGCGGGGCGACCGGGCTGGAGGCGGCCGTCCTGGTGGCGGGATCCGCCGACGATCCGGGCATCGTCGCGGTTCGCGAACTGTCTGCCACCGCCGTGATCATCGTGACCGACCGAGCCGGCAACCTGTTGTGAGCGCCGATATGACCGAATTTCGTTCGGGTTTCGTATGTTTCGTCGGCCGGCCGAATACCGGCAAGTCGACGCTGACCAACGCGCTCGTCGGCGCCAAGGTCGCGATCACGTCGACGCGCCCCCAGACCACCCGGCACACCATCCGCGGGATCGTGCACCGCGAAGACTTCCAGATCATCCTGGTCGATACCCCGGGCCTGCATCGGCCGCGCACCCTGCTGGGCAAGCGGCTCAACGACCTGGTCCGCGACACCTATGCCGAGGTCGACGTGATCGGGCTGTGCATTCCGGCCGACGAGGCCATCGGCCCGGGCGACCGCTGGATCGTCGAACAGATCCGCGCGGTCGCGCCCAAGACCACGCTCGTCGCGGTCGTCACCAAAATCGACAAGGTGCCCAAAGACCGGGTGGCCGCGCAGCTCGTCGCCGTCAGCGAATTGATCGGCGGCTCCGCCGAAATCGTGCCGGTGTCCGCGGTGACCGGCGCGCAGGTCGATGTGCTGATCGACGTGCTGGCCGCGGCGCTGCCCGTCGGCCCCGCGTACTACCCCGACGGCGAGCTGACCGATGAGCCCGAGGAGCTCCTGATGGCCGAGCTCATCCGCGAAGCCGCCCTGGAGGGGGTTCGCGACGAGCTGCCGCATTCGCTCGCGGTGGTGATCGACGAAATCGAGACGCGCCTAGACCGCGACGACCTGATCGACGTGCACGCCATCCTCTACGTCGAGCGGGACAGCCAGAAGGGCATCGTCATCGGCAAGGGCGGCGCGCGGCTGCGCGAAGTGGGGACCGCCGCGCGCGCCCAGATCGAGAAGCTGCTCGGCACCAAGGTTTACCTCGACCTGCGCGTCAAGGTGGCCAAGAACTGGCAGAGCGACCCCAAACAGCTTGGTCGGCTTGGCTTTTAACGCTCAAGTTTTTCTGCCCCGTAACGGGTAGCCGCCCAGCAGAGCCTATCTGCGCGGCGGGGCGCCGGCCGGGGGCGTGTCGGTGCCGGCATGCCACCACACCGTCGGCTGCTTGGTCGACCAGCCGCAGACGGCCTCCAGCTCGGCGGCCAGCGAGATGAGCAGCCCCTCGCTGTTTGCCGGGCCCATCAGTTGCACGCCGATTGGCAAACCATCGGAGGTAAACCCGGCCGGCACGTTGATGGACGGCCAGCCCAGCAGGTTCCACGGCCAGGTCAACGGGCACGCCGCGATCATCGTGCGGTCGGTGCCGAAGCCGCCCAACCGGTCGAAGGCGCGCGCCAGCGGCGGCGGCTGCGCCGTGGTCGGGGCGAGCACCACGTCGACGATGTCGAAGATCGAGCCCACCCGGCGCTGGTCGGCGGCCTCGTGGCGGCGCGCGCTGCGCAGGATCGCCTCGCCCATCACGTGGCCCACCCGCAGGTTGGCCAAGGTGCGGGGATCCCAGATGACGCCGTCGCCCAGTCGCTCCTCCCACTGCCGCAGCCCCGCGGTGGACCGGGCCAGGAAATTCCACGACAGCCGCAGGCCGTAGTCGGGGTTGCCGGGCACCACGGTGTGGCCCAGTAGCTGCAGTTGCTTGCCGACGGCCCGGGTCGCGGCCAGGATCTCGGGGTGCAGCTTGGCCCGGAAACCGGTGTACGGGAACCGCGTTGACAGCGCGATGTTGAGCGGACCGGGCGCCTTCCCGACATAGTCGGACGCCGTGATCGGGGGCGGCTTGTGCCGGTCGCCCTCGACATTGCCCGACGCGGCGTCCAGCACCAACGCCGCGTCGGCCACCGTGCGCGCCAACACGCCGTTGACCGTGATCCCGTTGAACGCCTCCGACAACGGCCAGGTGGAGATGCGGCCGCGCTGCGGCTTGATGCCCACCAGGTGCGTCCACGCCGCCGGGATGCGCACGCTGCCGGCGCCGTCGGAGCCGATCGCGGCGGTGACCAGGCCGGCGGCCACCGCGGCCGCGCTGCCCCCCGACGATCCGCCCGGCGTGTGCCGGCGCGACCAGGGGTTGCGGGTGTGTCCGAACCCGGGGCCGCTGGTGAACGGCCATTGGCCCAGTTCGCAGGTGTTCGTCTTGCCCACGATCACCGCGCCGGCGGCCTTGAGGCGGCGCACCACCTCGGCGTCCTGGGTGGCGGGCGCGACGTACCCTTCGGTGCCGAACGCGGTCGGCACACCCGCGATGTCGACGTCGTCTTTGACCGCGATCGGGATGCCCAGCAGCGGGGCGGTGTCGCCGGCCGCGCGTCGCCGATCGGCCTCCGCCGCGTCGGCCAGCGCCGACTCGGTCAGCACCACCCGGAAGGCGTTCAACGTCGGCTGGCTGTTGTGGATGGCGTGCAGGGACCGGCTCACCAGCGTGGTGGACGTCACAGCGCGGCTGGCCAACTGATAGAGGAGGTCAGTCAGCGTGGGCAGGCGCTGATAGCCGGATCCCGCGAGGGGCCCGGCGCCCGACCCGGAAGCGCCAATCACGGGGTACGAGACTAGACGGCGCGGATACCCGCATTGTCGCGGCGGGGTGCAAAACTATTGTGATGCGGCTATATCGAGACCGGGCTGTTGTGCTGCGCCAGCACAAGCTCGGCGAGGCCGATCGGATCGTCACCCTGCTGACCCGCGATCACGGGCTGGTTCGCGCGGTGGCCAAGGGCGTTCGCCGCACCCGCAGCAAATTCGGCGCGCGCCTTGAGCCGTTTGCTCACATCGACGCGCAACTGCACCCCGGGCGCAACCTGGACATCGTCACCCAGGTCGTCGCCATCGACGCGTTCGCAACCGACATCGTCAGCGACTACGGCCGGTACACCTGCGGGTGCGCGATGCTGGAAACCGCCGAACGCCTCGCCGGTGAGGAGCGGGCCCCGGCCCCGGCCCTGCACCGGCTCACGGTGAGCGCGCTGCGCGCGGTCGCCGACGGACGCCGGCCCCGCGACCTGCTGCTGGACGCCTATCTGCTGCGCGCCATGGGCATCGCCGGATGGGCGCCGGCGCTCACCGAGTGCGCCCGCTGCGCCACACCCGGTCCGCACCGCGCGTTTCACATCGCCGCCGGGGGCAGCGTCTGCCCGCATTGCCGCCCGGCCGGCTCGACCACCCCGCCGCCGGGTGTGCTGGACCTGATGGCCGCGCTGCACGACGGCGATTGGGAGGCCGCCGAAGCGTCGCCGCAATCCCACCGCAGCCACGTCAGCGGGTTGGTGGCCGCGCACCTGCAGTGGCATCTGGAACGTCAGCTCAAAACGTTGCCGCTGGTGGAGCGGACGTATCAGGCCGACCGCACAATCGCCGAACGGCGCGCAGCGCCGATCGGGCAGGATAAGGCCTGTGGCTGAGCGCAAGCCGAAGTCGACCGACTTCCCGCAACTGCCCCCCGCACCCGACGATTACCCGGTCTTTCCCGACACCTCGACCTGGCCGGTCGTCTTCCCGGAGCTGCCGCCGTCCGCCGACGGTGGCCCGCGCCGGCCGCCGCAGCACATTTCGAAGGCGGCCGCGCCGCGGATCCCCGCGGACCGACTGCCCAATCATGTCGCGATCGTGATGGACGGCAACGGTCGCTGGGCCACCCAACGCGGGATGAGCCGCACCGACGGCCATCGGGCGGGCGAGGCCGTCGTGATCGACATCGTCTGCGGCGCAATCGAAATCGGCATCAAGTGGCTCAGCCTCTACGCCTTTTCCACGGAGAATTGGAAGCGGTCCCCCGAGGAGGTTCGCTTCCTGATGGGGTTCAACCGCGACGTGGTGCGCATGCGCCGCGTCAACCTCAACACGATCGGGGTCAACATCCGCTGGGTCGGTTCGCGGCCCCGGCTATGGCGCAGCGTGATCAACGAGCTGGCGATTGCGGAGGAGATGACCAAGAACAATGACGTCATCACCGTCAACTACTGCGTCAACTACGGCGGGCGCGCCGAAATAGCCGACGCCACAAGGGAGATCGCGCGCCTGGCCGCCGCGGGCCGGCTCAACCCGGAACGCATCACCGAGGCCACGGTGGCCCATCACCTGCAGCGGCCCGACATTCCCGATGTGGATCTCTTCCTGCGGAGCTCGGGGGAGCAGCGCACCAGCAACTTCATGCTGTGGCAGGCGGCCTACGCCGAGTACATCTTTCAGGACAAGCTGTGGCCCGACTACGACCGCCGCGACCTGTGGGCCGCGTGCGAGGAATACGCCGAGCGCAACAGAAGATTCGGGAGCGCATAGTGCCATCACTGCAGGAGCGTCTGGCGTCGATACTGCGCGACGTCCTTCCCGTCGACGAGGAGCCCGACGGCGCACTCACGTTGCGTCACAACGGAACGTTGGCGTCGTTACGGGTGGTGAACATCGCCGAGGATCTGGACCTGGTCTCGCTGACCCAGATCTTGGCCTGGGATCTGCCGCTGACCAAGAAGATCGGCGACCAGATCGCCAAGCAGGCGCGCGACAGCAACTTCGGCAGCGTGACCCTGGTCGAGAAGCCCAACGAGCAAGCGGTGCAGCGCAACTCGGGAAAGAGCGCATCCAAGACCGGCGACGTGATGCTGCGCTACAACTTTCCCGGCGGCGGGCTGACCGACGACGCCCTACGCACCCTGATCCTGCTGGTGCTGGACACGGGCGCCGAGATACGGCGTTCGGTCACGGGCTAGGACACCGCCGACTCGGCCGGCGAACCGGGGGCGATGTCCTCGCCGGCGCCGGTCCGCAGCAGCGAGTGCATGAGGCTCGGGTCGTGCTCGGCCGGCCGGGTCGAGTCCATGAATCGTTCGACGACCTCGACGAAGCGGTCCGGGTGATCGTGATGCGGGACGTGCCCGGACTTTTCGAAGATCTCCAGGCGCGATCCGGCCATCGTCGCGTGGGCCGTCCGGGCGTGGCTCACCGGGATCACCAGGTCGTCTTCGCCCCAAATGATCTGCACGGGAATGGATTGCACCAGGTAGCTGCGATCCAGCATGGTCACGTATTGGCCGCGCCCGTCCACCACCGATCGCAAGGTGCGCGCGAATGCCGACAACGCGGCGGGATCGCGAAAACCCTCGAGCAGGCGCACCGTGTCGACGGCGTCGCGACCGAACTTGGTGGAGCCGAGCAGGGCCTGAACGGCCCGGCCGAAGACACGCATCGCGGGCAGCGCGCCCGGCACGCGCACCATCGCCAACGCCTCGCTGCCCATCGGCATCGCGGCCAATCGCAGCGCAAAGCTCACGTCCGACTCGACGCCGCCGGCGCTGACCAGCACGAGGCGTTCGACCAGATGCGGGTACTGGTAGGCGAACTGCATGGCCACGCCGCCGCCGAAAGAATGCCCGACGATGGTGACCCGCTCGAGGCCCAGCACGGCTAGCAGGTCACGCATCCCGTTGGCGAAGGCCGGCAGCGAGTAGTCGGCGCGCGGCTTGTCGGACTCGCCGTGGCCCAGCAGGTCCGGCGCGATGACGGTGAACCGCTGCGCGAGCTTGGCGTGCACCGGCCCCCACGATTCGGATTTGTCGCCGACGCCGTGGATCAGCAGCAGTGCCGGCCCGGACCCGGCGATCCGGAAGGCACGCCGGTAGCCGTGGATGGTGCGAAACTGCAGTGACGGGGCCTCGACGTCGCGTACCGCCCGCAGGTGGGGGGCTGGTTGCTTCCGCATCGTGTTCTCGCTTCCCTTGAGTTCTGGTTGCCTCGGCCCGTGGGCCACTCATGGGTAGGAGCACGCGACGGTCGCGTATCGGACACTTTTTTCAGAACTATTCCGGTCAGAAAAGAAACGGCGTCCGCGCCGGGGCGGTTCAGCCTAAGAACCGCACTCCGAGCACGTTCCGAAGATTTCGATGGTGTGGCTGACGTCGGAAAAGCCGTGCTTGGCGGCCACTTGCGCCGCCCACTCCTCGACCTCGTGGTCGCCGACCTCGATGGTGGAACCGCAGCCGCGGCATACGAGGTGGTGGTGATGATGCTCCGAGCATCTGCGGTAGACCGACTCGCCGGTGTCGGTGCGCAGCGTGTCGACCATGCCCGCCGTGGCCATCGACTGCAGCGTGCGATACACGGTGGTCAAACCGATGTTCTCGCCGCGCCGGCGCAGCTCGTCGTGCAGCTCCTGGGCGGAACGGAATTCGTCGAGCGTTTCGAGCAACGTGGAGATCGCCGCCCGCTGCCGGGTGGCACGCACACTCGTGCCGGTCACACCGTCTCCTCACTCGCGTGAGCGACCGCGTCGACGACGATGTGCGCCAGGTGGTGGTCGGCCAGCCGGTAGAGCACCTCGCGGCCGGATCGCTCCCCGGCGACCACGCCGGCCGCCTTGAGGATCTTCAGATGCTGACTGACCAGCGGCTGCGGCACGCCGAGGGCGTCGACCAGTTCGTGCACGCAGCGCTGCGATTCGCGCAACTGCAGCACGATGGCGATCCGCACAGGCGCGGCCAGCGCGCGCAGCAGCTCGCCCGCCGCGTCGAGGATTTCCCGCGACGGCGGCACCGGGTATTCGGGGAATCTCGCGTGCTCACCGGGCCCGTCGTCGCCGTGCTGGTGGGGCACCCCGCCCAGGTCGGACTGTGCGTCGCCGGCCGCGGCGGTCGGCGCCGAGGAGGACTTGGAAACGGGCACAGAGGAGGACATCGCCATCCGAGAGTCATCACCTCGAGAAGTGCCGGGTCGTTTGGAGGGGCCGCGACGGAGTCATGGTCGGCCGCTTTCCACTGTCACATGCATGATGACGCATGTCAAAGACCGGTGCGACGGTCGATACCATGGCTGATGTTTTGCGGGCGGCCTTCGCCGGCCACCTGTCTGCCCGGATCTTCGAAAGGGAGTGCACTGCCCCGTGGCGTCCGTCATCGACACCGTAGTCAACCTGGCCAAACGGCGGGGCTTCGTCTTTCCCTCGGGCGAGATCTACGGCGGGACCAAATCGGCGTGGGATTACGGCCCGCTGGGCGTGGAGCTCAAGGAGAACATCAAGCGCCAGTGGTGGCGCGCGGTCGTCACCGGCCGCGACGACGTGGTGGGGATTGATTCGTCGATCATCCTGCCGCGCCAGGTGTGGGTGGCCTCCGGCCACGTCGAGGTCTTCCACGACCCGCTGGTGGAGTGCCTGAACTGCCACCACCGGCACCGCCAGGACCACCTGCAGGAGGCCTACGCGGCGAAGAAGGGCATCGCTGATCCCGATTCGGTGCCGATGACCGAGATCGTCTGCCCGGACTGCGGCACCAAGGGCCAATGGACCGAGCCCCGCGAGTTCAACATGATGCTCAAGACCTATCTCGGGCCCATCGAAACCGAGGAGGGGCTGCACTATCTGCGGCCCGAAACCGCGCAGGGCATCTTCGTCAACTTCGCCAACGTGGTCACGACGGCCCGCCGCAAGCCGCCGTTCGGCATCGGGCAGATCGGCAAGAGCTTCCGCAACGAGATCACGCCCGGCAACTTCATCTTCCGCACCCGCGAGTTCGAACAGATGGAGATGGAATTCTTCGTCGAGCCGTCGACCGCCAAGGAATGGCATCAGTATTGGATCGACACGCGCCGGGAGTGGTATGTGGACCTCGGCATCGACCCGGAGAATTTGCGACTTTACGAGCACCCCAAGGAGAAGTTGTCGCACTACTCGGACCGCACCGTCGACATCGAGTACAAGTTCGGTTTCGCCGGCAACCCGTGGGGTGAGCTGGAAGGTGTCGCCAACCGAACCGATTTCGACTTGTCAACGCACGCAAAGCATTCCGGCGTCGACCTGTCGTTCTACGACCAGGTCAACGACACCCGATACACGCCGTACGTCATCGAACCGGCAGCCGGCCTGACGCGGTCGTTCATGGCGTTTTTGATCGACTCCTACACCGAGGACGAAGCCCCCAACGCCAAGGGCGGCATGGACAAGCGCACGGTGCTTCGGCTCGACCCGCGCCTGGCGCCGGTCAAGGCCGCGGTCCTGCCGCTGTCGCGGCACGCCGACCTGAGCCCCAAGGCCCGCGACCTGGCCGCCGAATTGCGCAAAAGCTGGAACATCGATTTCGACGACGCCGGCGCCATCGGGCGCCGCTACCGGCGCCAGGACGAGGTCGGCACGCCGTTCTGCGTGACGGTGGATTTCGACTCGCTCTCCGACGACGCCGTCACCGTGCGCGAGCGCGACAAGATGACGCAGGACCGGGTGGCGATGGGTGCCGTCTCCGACTACCTGGCGGTGCGCCTCAAGGGTTGCTAGGGCCCGGCACCGACGCTTGGGAGCGGCGTTCGTCACTGATTGCCGCAATTCTTGACGGGATATTCGGATGACTGGAATTGCATCCGATCTGAACATTTAATAAATATAATTTGCGCGGCACGTGAGACCATTCCGACCGGCACCGGGAAATTCACGCGGCTGGCGTGCCCGACGGCTGTTTCGCCAGTTGCGCCCCCGTCGGCGCTGCGGGCGACAAGCCGTTTTCGGATTGGATCAAGTTTATGTAGTTGACTCGGTCAAGTTTATGTTCTCGACCGATTCAAGTTTAGAAAAAAGATGGGGTAGTTCGGCGATTTTAGGCTTACGATCCGCAGTGGTGTGTGTTGATTTTCGAGCAGCGCCAAGACGCGTGCCGCGCCTGGGCTGAACGGGGGTCGTGATGGTTCTCGACTTTTCCTGGCTGCCGCCTGAGATCAATTCGGCGCGGATATCCGTCGGCGCCGGTTCGGGGCCGCTGTTCCTGGCGGCGTCGGCCTGGGACGCGCTGGCGTCCGACCTGTCGGCCGCGGCGTCGTCGTTCAACTCGGTGGTCACCGGATTGACCGGTGGGCCGTGGACGGGTCCGTCGTCGGCCGCCATGGCGGCGGCCGCGGCGCCGTACGTGGGGTGGCTGAGTGCGGCGGCGGGGCAGGCCGCGAACGCCGCGGGCCAGGCCCGCGTGGCGGCCACGGCGTTCGAGTCGGCGTTGGCGGCGACGGTGCCTCCCGCGGCGGTGACGGCGAACCGTGCGCAATTCAGGGCCCTGATCGCGACGAACATTCTGGGCCAGAACACCCCGGCGATCGCGATGACCGAGTTCGAGTACCTGGAGATGTGGGCGCAGGACGTCGCCGCGATGCTGGGCTACCACGGCGGGGCGTTGGGCGTGGCCGCGGCGTTGCCGTCGTTCAGCCTGCCGCCGATGGACCTGTCGGGCCTGACGGGGCTGCTGTCGGCGCCGCTGACCGGCCTGGCGGTGCGA